>NZ_CP107954.1:0-1212417 GCF_036067295.1 Kribbella sp. NBC_00382 | reverse complement strand
GTCGCTGCTGCGTCCGCTGCCCAAGAAGGGCGGCCGGAACAGCTCCGGCAAGATCACCACCCGGCACCACGGTGGCGGTCACAAGCGGGCGTACCGCCTGATCGACTTCAAGCGGTACGACAAGGACGGCGTCCCGGCGAAGGTTGCCGAGATCGAGTACGACCCGAACCGCACCGCGCGGATCGCACTGCTGCACTACGTCGACGGCGAGAAGCGCTACATCCTCGCCCCGGCCAAGCTGGAGCAGGGCACGATCATCGAGAACGGTCCCGCCGCGGACATCAAGGTCGGCAACAACCTGCCGCTGCGCAACATCCCGGTCGGTTCCACGATTCACGCCGTCGAGCTTCGGCCCGGTGGCGGCGCCAAGATGGCCCGTTCCGCCGGCGCCAGCGTTCAGCTGGTCGCCAAGGAGGGCCGGATGGCCACCCTGCGGATGCCGTCCGGCGAGGTCCGGATGGTCGACGTGCGCTGCCGCGCCACCCTCGGTGAGGTCGGCAACGGCGAGCAGTCGAACATCAACTGGGGCAAGGCCGGCCGGATGCGCTGGAAGGGCAAGCGCCCGACCGTCCGCGGTGTCGCCATGAACCCGGTGGACCACCCGCACGGTGGTGGTGAGGGTAAGACGTCCGGTGGACGTCACCCGGTGTCACCTTGGGGCCAGCCTGAGGGCCGCACCCGCGGCCGCAAGGAAAGCGACCGCATGATCGTCCGGCGCCGCAAGGCCGGCAAGAAGCGCTGATAGGAGCCGGACAGAATGCCACGCAGCCTGAAGAAGGGCCCGTTCGTCGACCACCACCTGCTCAAGAAGGTGGAGGTGCAGAACGAAAAGGGCACCAAGAACGTGATCAAGACCTGGTCGCGCCGATCCATGATCATTCCGGACATGATCGGCCACACGCTGGCGGTGCACGACGGCCGCAAGCACGTCCCGGTGTTCGTCACCGACGCGATGGTCGGGCACAAGCTCGGCGAGTTCGCACCGACCCGGACGTTCAAGGGTCACGAGAAGGACGACCGCAAGGCACGGCGTCGCTGACCTCGGTCAGTGACTACGCGCAAGCAACCTACGGAGAGATTCGAACATCATGAGCGTTCAAGAGCGTAGGGCCGTCAGTGCCCGTCGCGAGAGCCTGCTGGGCGAGGAGCCCGGGGCCTTCGCGGTCGCGCGCTTCGTCCGCGTGACGCCTATGAAGGCGCGCCGCGTGGTCGACCTGGTGCGCGGCATGGGCATCGACGATGCACTCGCCACTCTGAAGTTCGCCCCGCAGGCCGCTGCCGCGACCGTGTACAAGGTCGTCGACAGCGCCGCGGCGAACGCCGAGGGCACCGAGCACCTGAGCCGGACCGACCTGGTCGTGGTGAAGGCCTTCGTGGACGAGGGACCGACGCTGAAGCGTCACCGCCCGCGTGCACAGGGCCGGGCCACCCGGATCGACAAGCGGACCAGCCACATCACCATCGTGGTCGGCCCGAAGGTCGAGGTCGCGCCGCCGGTCAAGAAGGCCGAGGCCAAGAAGGCCGACGCCAAGACTGACGACGCCACGAAGGCGCCGGCCAAGAAGGCCACTGCCAAGAAGGCGCCGGCCAAGAAGGCGACCGCCAAAAAGGCTGAGAAGAAGGAGACCCGATAGTGGGCCAGAAGGTTAACCCGCACGGGTTCCGACTCGGCATCAGCACGGACCACAAGAGCCGTTGGTACGCCGACAAGCTCTACAAGGACTACGTGGGCGAGGACGTCAAGATCCGTCGCCTGCTGAGCAAGGGCATGGAGCGCGCCGGCATCTCCCGCGTGGAGATCGAGCGCACCCGTGACCGGGTTCGGGTCGACATCCACACCGCGCGTCCGGGCATCGTGATCGGTCGCCGCGGCGCCGAGGCGGACCGGATCCGGGGCAGCCTCGAGGAGCTCACCGGCAAGCAGGTGCAGCTGAACATCCTCGAGGTCAAGAACGCCGAGGTCGACGCCCAGCTCGTCGCCCAGGGTGTGGCCGAGCAGCTGTCCGGCCGCGTGGCGTTCCGCCGCGCGATGCGCAAGGCGATGCAGACCACCATGCGTGGCGGCGCCCTGGGCATCCGGATCCAGTGCTCCGGTCGTCTGGGTGGCGCTGAGATGTCGCGGTCGGAGTTCTACCGCGAAGGCCGTGTGCCGCTGCACACCCTGCGCGCTGACATCGACTACGGCTTCTACGAGGCCCGTACGACCTTCGGCCGGATCGGCGTGAAGGTCTGGATCTACAAGGGCGACCTGGCCGGCACCCGCGCCGAGCGCGAGGCCCAGGCTGCCGCTCGCGCCGCGACCCAGCAGCGTGGCCGTCCGGCCCGCCGTGACGGTGGCGGTGGCGACCGCGGTGATCGTGGTGGCCGTGGTGGCGACCGTGGTGGCCGTCGTGACGGTGGCGCCCCCCGCAACGAGGCTCCGAAGGCCGATGCAGCTCCGGCTGCGGAGAAGCCGGCCGAGACGACCGGAACGGAGAGCTGAACCGTGCTCATCCCCCGCAAGGTCAAGCACCGCAAGCAGCACCACCCGAAGCGCTCCGGCGCTGCCAAGGGCGGCACCACGCTGGCGTTCGGTGACTTCGGTATCCAGGCTCTGGAGAACCACTACGTCACCAACCGGCAGATCGAGTCCGCTCGTATCGCGATGACCCGGCACATCAAGCGTGGCGGAAAGGTCTGGATCAACATCTACCCGGACCGCCCGCTGACCAAGAAGCCGGCCGAGACCCGGATGGGTTCCGGTAAGGGTTCGCCCGAGTGGTGGATCGCGAACGTCAAGACCGGACGGGTTCTGTTCGAACTGTCCGGTGTCGACGAGGACGTCGCTCGCGAGGCCATGCGCCGCGCGATTCACAAGTTGCCGATGAAGTGCCGCTTCATCAGCCGAGAGTCAGGTGAGAACTGATGGCTATCCTGACTGCCGCCGAACTGCGGAACCTCGGGAAGGACGAGCTTCTGACGAAGCTCGGTGAAGCCAAGGAGGAGCTGTTCAACCTCCGCTTCCAGGCTGCCACGGGTCAGCTGGAGTCCCACGGCCGGCTGAAGGCCGTCCGTAAGGACATCGCCCGCATCTACACGGTGCTGACCGAGCGTGCGCTCGGTATCACCGAGCAGGTCGACGCACCCGTGGCCGAGGCAGCCGCCGAGGTCGAGAGTGAAGAGACCGCGGACGACAGCGAGAAGGCTGGGAGCAAGGCATGACCGAGAACGCAGCGAAGGACGAGACCGTGAGCACGACCCCCGACACGAAGCGCAGCGCCCGCAAGACCAGGGTTGGTCTGGTGCTGAGCGACAAGATGGATAAAACCGTCACCGTCGAGGTCGAGGACCGGGTCAAGCACAAGCTGTACGGCAAGGTCATCCGTCGTACCAGCAAGCTCAAGGCCCACGATGAGCAGAACGCCGCCGGGATCGGCGACCGGGTTCTCCTGATGGAGACCCGGCCGCTGTCGGCGACCAAGCGCTGGCGCATCGTGGAGATCCTCGAAAAGGCGAAGTGACCAGCAACGCCTCGCAGTACCCAATCGAAATTATTCGTTCCGCAAGGCTCACCGAGCGTGAGAACCAGCGAGACAACCAGGAGATCAACAGATGATCCAGCAGGAGTCGCGACTGAAGGTCGCCGACAACACGGGTGCCAAGGAGATCTTGTGCATCCGCGTTCTCGGTGGCTCCGGTCGGCGCTACGCCGGTGTCGGTGACACGATCGTCGCCACCGTCAAGGATGCGATCCCGGGTGGCGGCGTCAAGAAGGGCGACGTCGTCAAGGCTGTCATCGTGCGCACCGTGAAGGAGCGCCGGCGTCCGGACGGCTCCTACATCCGGTTCGACGAGAACGCCGCCGTGATCCTCAAGGCCGACGGCGAACCGCGTGGCACCCGCATCTTCGGGCCGGTCGGCCGGGAGCTGCGCGAGAAGAAGTTCATGAAGATCATCTCGCTTGCTCCGGAGGTGCTCTGAGATGTCAGGTAAGCCCCAGCAGAAGGTGCAGCGGTCGCTGCACGTCAAGAAGGGTGATCTCGTCCGCGTGATCGCCGGCAAGTCCAAGGGCCTCGAGGGCAAGATCATCTCGGTCCTGCCCGAGGCCGAAAAGGTCATCGTCGAAGGCGTGAACCGGGTCAAGAAGCACACCAAGGTGCAGCAGGCCCAGCGCGGCGGCACCACGGGTGGCATCGTCACCCAGGAAGCCCCGATCCACGTCTCCAACGTGATGCTTCTGGTCGAGGTCGAGAAGGATGGCAAGAAGCAGAAGGTGACCACCCGCGTCGGTTACAACCGCGTCGAGGTGCAGAAGCGGCGCCCCGACGGCTCGACGTACACCGGTTTCCGGAGCGTTCGAATCTCGCGGCGTACCGGCGAGGAGATCTGATGACCACCGCAGCTCCCGAGGCGAAGACGTTGCCCCGGCTGAAGACCAAGTACCGCGAAGAGATCGTCGCGAAGCTGAACGAGGAGTTCAGCTTCGAGAACGTCATGCAGGTGCCCGGGCTCACCAAGATCGTGGTGAACATGGGTGTCGGCGAGGCGGCTCGCGACTCGAAGCTGATCGACGGCGCGATCAAGGACCTGGCCGCGATCACCGGCCAGAAGCCGTCGGTGACCAAGGCCCGCAAGTCGATCGCGCAGTTCAAGCTGCGTGAGGGCATGCCGATCGGCGCGCACGTCACGCTGCGCGGCGACCGGATGTGGGAGTTCCTGGACCGGTTGCTCTCGCTCGCACTGCCGCGTATCCGCGACTTCCGCGGCTTGTCGCCCAAGCAGTTCGACGGCAACGGCAACTACACCTTCGGTCTGACCGAGCAGGTGATGTTCCACGAGATCAACCAGGACAAGATCGACCGGGTTCGCGGAATGGACATCACCGTGGTGACCACCGCCAAGAACGACGACGAGGGGCGCGCGCTGCTGCGGCAGCTCGGCTTCCCGTTCAAGGAGAACTGACGTGGCGAAGACAGCACTCAAGGTCAAGCAGGCCCGTACGCCGAAGTTCGCGGTGCGTGGTTACACGCGCTGCCAGCGCTGCGGCCGGCCCAAGGCCGTCTTCCGCAAGTTCGGCCTGTGCCGGATCTGCCTGCGCGAGATGGCGCACCGGGGCGAGCTGCCCGGTGTCACCAAGTCCAGCTGGTGACCATCCGCACTGCCAGCACTGTTCTTTCTATTCAAAATCTAGTCACCGTAGGTCGCCATGAGGCGAAACCACGGCGGGAAAGAGGCCCCAGGCCATGACGATGACCGACCCGATCGCAGACATGCTCACTCGTCTGCGCAACGCCAATCAGGCGTATCACGAGTCGACCCAGATGCCGTACAGCAAGATCAAGCAGGGCATCGCCGACATCCTCCAGCAGGAGGGTTACATCTCCTCCTACCAGGTGGAGGAGCCCAAAGAGGGCACCGTCGGCAAGACGCTCGTTGTTGATCTGAAGTTCGGCCCGAGCCGGGAGCGCTCGATCGCTGGCGTTCGCCGGATCAGCAAGCCCGGCCTGCGGGTGTACGCGAAGTCGACCAATCTGCCCAAGGTGCTCGGTGGCCTCGGCGTCGCGATCATCTCGACGTCGCAGGGACTCCTGACCGACCGGCAGGCCAAGAACAAGGGCGTTGGCGGGGAAGTCCTCGCCTACGTCTGGTGACGAAGAACCGGAAGGAGGACCACTCTCATGTCTCGCATCGGTAAGCTCCCGATCACGGTCCCGTCCGGCGTCGACGTCACGATCGACGGCCAGACGGTCACTGTGAAGGGCCCCAAGGGTCAGCTCTCGCACGTTGTTGCGGAGCCCATCGTGGTCGACCGCGACGAGGACGGCACGCTCGCCGTCAAGCGTCCGGACGACCAGCGCAAGAGCAAGGAACTGCACGGCCTGTCCCGCACGCTGCTCGCCAACCTGGTGACCGGCGTGACGGACGGCTACGAGAAGAAGCTCGAGATCGTCGGCGTCGGGTACCGCGTCCTGGCCAAGGGACCGACCCAGCTGGAGTTCTCGCTCGGCTACAGCCACACCATCACGGTCGACGCCCCTGAGGGCATCACCTTCGTGGTCGAGGCGCCGACCAAGTTCTCGGTGCAGGGAATCGACAAGCAGTCGGTCGGCGAAGTAGCCGCCAACATCCGCAAGCTGCGCAAGCCCGAGCCCTACAAGGGCAAGGGTGTGCGGTACGCGGGCGAGCAGGTGCGCCGCAAGGTCGGAAAGGCTGGTAAGTAATGGCGATCGGATTGCGTCACAACAAGCACTCCGCCAAGAAGACCTCTTCCCGGCTGCGTCGCCAGATCCGCGTCCGCAAGAAGGTCAACGGCACGGCCGACCGGCCGCGCCTGGTGGTCAGCAAGTCGTCGAAGCACCTGTTCGCTCAGGTCATCGACGACGTCGCCGGCGTCACGCTGGTCTCGGCCTCCACGATGGAGGCCGACCTGCGCGGTGCGGAGGCGAACAAGACGGACAAGGCCAAGACCGTGGGCGGTTTGATCGCCGACCGCGCCAAGGCCGCTGGCATCGACGAGGTCGTCTTCGACCGCGCCGGGAACAAGTACCACGGCCGGATCGCGGCCCTGGCCGACGCCGCCCGTGAGGGCGGGCTCGGCTTCTGACATGGCGACACAAAGGGAAGAAGGTAGTTCGAAATGAGCGGAGGCCAGCAGCGTCGCGGAGGCGGCGCCGGTGGTGAGCGCCGTAACCGCGACGGTGGTCGTGGTGCGGCAGCTGACAAGACCGCCTACATCGAGCGCGTGGTAGCCATCAACCGTGTCGCCAAGGTCGTGAAGGGTGGTCGTCGCTTCAGCTTCACCGCCCTCGTGGTCGTCGGCGACGGTGAAGGCACCGTCGGTGTGGGTTACGGAAAGGCCAAGGAGGTGCCCGCGGCGATCGCCAAGGGTGTCGAGGAGGCCAAGAAGTCGTTCTTCAAGGTGCCGAGGATCCAGGGCACCATCCCGCACCCGGTCCAGGGCGAGAAGGCCGCAGGCGTAGTGCTGCTGCGTCCGGCCGCTCCCGGTACCGGTGTGATCGCGGGTGGTTCGGCGCGCGCAGTACTGGAGTGCGCCGGGATCCACGACATCCTGAGCAAGTCGCTGGGGTCCTCCAACGCCATCAACGTGGTTCACGCCACCGTTGCGGCGCTGCAGTCCCTGGAGACGCCGGAAGCCGTGGCCGCGCGCCGTGGCATGCCGGTCGAGCACGTCGCCCCGGCGGCGCTGCTGAAGGCGCGGGCGGAGGGGATCTCCTGATGGCACGCTTGAAGGTGACCCAGACCCGTTCCGGCATCGGTGGCAAGCAGAACCAGCGGGACACGCTGCGCACCCTGGGCGTCAAGCGGATCGGCGACACCGCCGTCCACGAAGACCGGCCTGAGGTTCGCGGGATGGTCCGCGCGGTTCGCCACCTCATCACCGTCGAAGAGGTTGACTGACATGGCGCTCAAGGTTCATCACCTGCGTCCGGCGCCCGGAGCCAAGACCGCCAAGACCCGCGTTGGTCGTGGTGAGGGTTCCAAGGGCAAGACGGCCGGCCGCGGTACCAAGGGCAGCAAGGCCCGTAACAACATCCCCGAGAACTTCGAGGGTGGCCAGATGCCGTTGCACATGCGGCTCCCGAAGCTGAAGGGCTTCAAGAGCAGGAACCGAGTGGAGTTCCAGGTCGTTAACCTGGACAAGCTCGGACAGCTGTTTCCCGAAGGTGGCGAGATCGGCGTAGCCGACCTGGTCGCCAAGGGCGCGGTCCGTGACAGTCTCCCGGTGAAGGTGCTGGGCGACGGCGAGCTCACGGTTGCTCTGCAAGTTTCGGTGCACAAGTTCTCGAAGTCCGCCAAGGAGAAGATCACGGCGGCCGGAGGAACCACTACCGAGGTGTGAGTACCCAGGGCTCGTGCGAGCCAGCGCTTGTATATTGTGCGCTGGAGTTCGGACGGGCCCTGGTTCGTCTCTTGCCCAGCTGCTTTGCTAGTGCCCTGCCCTGCCCGGGGCAAGGAAAACATGTGGGAGGACAGGGTGTTAGGCGCCTTTGCCAACGCGTTCAAGACTCCGGACCTGCGCCGGAAGATCTTGTTCGTGCTCTTCATCGTCGTGATCTTCCGGATCGGCTCCGTCGTGCCGGCGCCTGGCGTCAACGTCCAGTCGCTGCGTACCTGCATCGACGTCAGCAAAAACGGCTCGAACGCGAACCTGTACAACCTGATCAACCTGTTCTCCGGCGGGGCACTGCTGCAGCTCGCGATCTTCGCGCTCGGCATCATGCCGTACATCACCGCCAGCATCATTCTGCAGCTGCTCACCGTGGTCATCCCGCGGCTGGAGTCGCTGAAGAAGGAAGGCCAGGCGGGCCAGACCAAGATCACCCAGTACACCCGCTTCCTGACCGTCGGCCTGGCGATCCTGCAGGCGACCGCGTTCGTCGCGCTCGCCCGGACCCCCGGCCGGCTGTTCCAGGGTTGCAGTGAGCCCCTGCTCTACAAGGACGGCTGGTTCCCGGTCGTCGTGATGGTGCTGACGATGACCGCCGGTACCGGCGTGGTGATGTGGCTCGGTGAGCTGATCACGGACCGCGGTGTCGGCAACGGCATGTCGATCCTGATCTTCACCCAGATCGTCGCCACCTTCCCGACTCAGCTGTGGAGCATCCGCAAGGCCAAGGGCATCCCGACCTTCGTCGTGGTGATCCTGATCGGCCTGGTGATCATGGCCGCGGTCATCTTCATCGAGCAGGCGCAGCGCCGGATCCCGGTGCAGTACGCCAAGCGGATGGTCGGCCGGAAGATGTTCGGCGGCACCTCGACCTACATCCCGCTGAAGGTGAACCAGGCCGGCGTCATCCCGGTCATCTTCGCCTCGAGCCTGCTGTATCTCCCGGTCCTGGTCAGTCAGTTCCGACAGGACAAACCGTGGGCCCAGTGGATCCAGGGCAACCTGGTCAAGGGTGATCACCCGATCTACATGGTGACGTATGTCGCCCTGATCATCTTCTTCACGTACTTCTACGTCTCGATTACCTTCAATCCGAAGGAAGTTGCAGACAACATGAAGAAGTACGGCGGCTTCATCCCCGGGATCCGGGCGGGCCGGCCGACCGAGGAGTACCTCTCCTACGTTCTGTCCCGCATCACGTTGCCCGGCGCGATCTACCTGGCGATCATCTCGATGATTCCGCTGGTCGCCCTCGTCCTGCTCAACGCCAGTCAGAACTTCCCGTTCGGCGGTACCTCGATCCTGATCATGGTCGGCGTCGGACTGGACACGGTGAAGCAGATCGAGTCGCAGCTGCAGCAACGTAATTACGAAGGGTTCCTGCGCTGATGAGAATGTTGCTGATGGGTCCGCCCGGAGCGGGTAAGGGTACGCAGGCAAAGGTGCTTGCGGACCGGCTCGGGATCCCGGCCGTATCCACCGGCGACATCTTCCGCGCGAACGTGAAGGACGAGACCCCGCTGGGTCTCGAGGCGAAGCGGTACATGGACGCGGGCAACTACGTCCCCGACGAGGTCACCAACGCAATGGTGCGCGACCGGTTGTCGGAGGCGGACGCGGGTGAGGGCTTCCTGCTCGACGGGTACCCGCGGACGTTGCCGCAGGTCGGCACGCTGGACGACATCCTGGCCGAGCACGGCCACGAACTGAACGCGGTGGTCGCGCTGGTCGCGGACATCGACGTACTGGTCGACCGGATGCTCCGCCGGGCCAAGGTGGACGGCCGTACCGACGACTCCGAGGATGTCATCCGGCATCGCCAGGAGGTCTACACCGCCGAGACCAAGCCGCTGCTGCGGGTCTACGCCCAGCGCGGTCTGCTGGTCGAGGTGGACGGTGTCGGTGAGATCGACGAGGTCAGTGAGCGTGTGCTCACCGCCCTGAAAACGCTGGAAGGTTAAGAGCAGTCAGTGATCTTCAAAGACCGCGGGATCGAGATCAAGACCCGCGAACAGATCATCTCCATGCGTGCGGCCGGCCTGGTCGTCGGCCGCACGCTGGAACTGCTCCGCGGCGAGGTCAAGCCCGGTATCACCACCGGTGAGCTCGATGCGATCGCCGAGGACGCCATCCGCTCGGCGGGTGCGACGCCTTCGTTCAAGGGCTACCACGGCTTCACCGGCTCGATCTGCGCGTCGGTGAACGACGAGATCGTGCACGGCATCCCGGGCGACCGGGTACTGGCCGACGGCGATCTCATCTCGATCGACTGCGGTGCGATCGTCAACGGCTGGCATGGCGACGCGGCCATCACGGTCGGCGTCGGCGAGACCGCTCCGGAGCTGCTCGAGCTGGCCCGGATCTGCGAAGAGTCGATGTGGCGTGGATTCGCCGCCGCCAAGCTCGGTGGGCGGCTGACCGACATCTCGGCGGCTGTCGAGAGCCACGTGCGTGCCAACTCGGAGTACGGGATCGTCGAGGACTTCGTCGGGCACGGGATCGGGACGGCGATGCACCAGCCGCCGAACGTGCCGAACTACGGCAAGGCCGGCAAGGGCCCCAAGCTGGTCGAGGGCCTGGCGCTCGCGGTCGAGCCGATGCTCACGCTGGGCAAGCAGGAGAACCACACGCTCGAGGACGACTGGACGGTCGTCACGGACGACAGCCTGGCCGCCGCGCACACCGAGCACACCTTCACGCTGACCCCGCAGGGGCCGTGGGTACTGACCGCCCTCGACGGCGGCGAAGCCAAGCTCAAGGAGCTCGGCGTCACGTTCGGCCCCCTCGCCGACTGACGCTGCCGATCCACTCGTCGGTTGACTCCGGCATCCACCGGCCGGGGGACGCCGTGCGCTCCCGAGCTGAGGCACACTTGAGGCATGCCCAGTCAGTACCAGCCACACCAGCGGTTCACCGAGGCCGACCGCGACAAGATCGCCGGCCGGTTGCGGGACGCCTTCGCCGACGGCCGGCTGGACCAGCCCGAGTTCAGCTCGCGGCTCGACCAGCTGTACGCCGTGCAGACGTACGGCGAGCTGGAACCGCTGGTCCGTGATCTGCCGCCGGTACGGACGTACCAGACCCCTGCTGTGGTGCAGAACGCGACGCCCGCGCCGGCTCCCGGCGACTTCCCGGAGCGGCAGCGCAAGGGCAAGCAGGGCAACTCGCTGGTCGCCCTGGGCGGCGGCTTCGGCGGCATCGTCTTGCTGAACGTGGTGATCTGGTTCGTGATCGGGATCGGCAACGGTGGGCACTGGCCGAACTTCTGGCCGGTCTGGCTGTTGATCCCGTGGGCGTTCATCGTTCTCGGCCAGCTCGGAAAGCGACGTTGACGGCGGCCCCGGTCAGCAGGCACACCCGGCGTTCCCGGCTGCGGCCGGACTGGGTGTGGCAACTGCGGCAGGGGTCGGCGCTGGTTTTCGTACTCTGGTTCGCGATCGCGGTCCCGCTGGCGATCGCCGGCCTGCTGCTCGAACCACGCTGGGTCGGCTGGCTGGTACTGGCCTGGTTCCTCGTCCTGGTGATCTTCACGCTCGCGATGCGGCTGGCCGACAGCAAGCTGCGGCGGACTTGGGCGGACGCGGCCGAGCAGCTGGGCTGGCAGGTCGACGTGGCGGACCCGAGACTGCTTGAGCGCTGGCCGTTCCCGCCGTTCAGTACTGATCCCGCGGCCGAGGCCTTCGACGTCACGGCCGGCCGGCATCGCGGTCGTGAGCTGCTGACCGGTCGCTTCCGGCACAAGGTCGGCCGGCGCCAACTGGGGTTCGACTTTCTCGACCTCGCCGTCGACCGGCCGCTGCCTCCGTTGCAGGTGCTGCCGGCCCAGCTCGCTCCGGTCGCGGCGGCCAGCCTGCTGCCGATCAAGCTCCGGATCGACGGTCTGCCTGGTTCGTACCAGCTGTTCAACGGTCGTGAGGATCTGGCCGCCGAGGCGCTGCATCCTCGTGCGGCCGAGGTGCTGGCCCAGGTTCCGCCCTTCGGCTTCAGCTGCGAGGGCCGCCGCTTCGTCGCCATCCTGCCCGCCTACCGCGATACCGGTACTGCGCTAGCGCAACTCGACGCAGCCTGCGACCTCATCGACCTGATGCCGGAGCACGTGTGGCAAGCCGGCGAGCAGTGGCTGACCACCGGATCCCTCTAGTTCTTGGCGAGTAGCCGCACCAGTACTGCCAGGCCTTCATCGCCGTGGCCCTCCACGATGGCTCGATCGAGCAAGCTGCGGATCGGCCGCAACAACAGGGGATCGACCCCCTGCGCCTCGGACGCGTCGATGAAGTTGCCGAACGCCCCGGCCTGCATGGCGAGGTTGGAACCGGCCTGGCCCGGGGCTGCGCCGTACTCGAGATCCTTGGCCATCCTGGTGACCGAGCCAAGCATGGCGGTGAGCCAGGGGACCAGCAGGACGTCGGTGAACGCGGTCGGTGAGAGCTTCTCGCTGGAGACCATCGCGAGTGCGTGCGCGACCCCGCCGAACATTCCGTACATCGCACTGAGCAACGCCAGATCCTGCAACGCGGCCAGCCCCGGGTCACTGCCTGCGTACGTCGGCCTGCCCAATACTGCGAGATCGTCCCGATGCTGTTCGAACGTCTCGACCGAACCGCTGTAGAGGATGAACGAGGCAGGTCCGCCGATCATCGCGGGGACGGCCATGATGCCGCCGTCCGGGTACTGCGCGCCTTGCTGCGCCGCCCAGTCGGCAGTACGACGGGCCTGCTCGGGTGTGCCGTTGGTGAGGTTGACCAGTGTCCGCCGGGCCAACTCGGGAGCGACCGGCTCGACGGTACTGCGGACGGACGCGTCGTCGAGCAGGCAGACGACAACCAGCGGGCTCGACGTGATCGCGTCGCCGGCTGTCCTCGCCCGGGCGACGCCCAGGTCGTCGAGCTCGGGGGAGCGGCCGGGGGTGCGGTTCCAGACGGTGGTCGGGTGGCCGGCGGCCAGGAAGGTCCGGGCGAGGGCGGTGCCCATCGCGCCGAGACCGAGGACGGTGACAGGAGTCTTCATGTGGTCCAGGCTTGCCGCCAAGCTATAAAGTCGACAAGTACCTACTAAATAGTCAGGTACTCACCAAAAGGTAAGGATGGGACGATGGCCGCGGTGATGCCGTACACCTGCGGGCTGGACGCCGCGGCGGACGTGATCGGCGGGAAGTGGAAGCCGCGCATCCTGTGGGCGCTGCACCACGGGCCGCGGCGGTTCGGGGAGCTGCGCAAGGACGTGGCCGGGGTGACCGAGAAGATGCTGATCCAGCAGTTGCGGGAGCTGGAGAGCCGCAACATCGTCCATCGCGAGGTGTTCCACCAGGTTCCGCCGAAGGTCGAGTACTCTCTTACTACGCTCGGTGAATCGCTCAATGTGGCGTTGATGCCCCTCGATCAGTGGGGTGCGGACCACCTGACCGAGATCGAGGCCTCCCGCCCCTGCTAGGCGGTCCTGAGGCCCGATTGGGTTTTTCGTGGGTGGGTGGCGTAAACTCTTTCCTTGGCCCTTCGTGGCCTCTTCTCGTGCTGCCCACGGCGGTACGGGTCGGTAGTACCCAATTCAGTTGTCGTCTACAGAAGTGCGAGGACATGCCCAAAAAAGAGGGAGTAATCGAACTCGAGGGCACCATCGTCGAGGCCCTGCCGAACGCGATGTTCCGTGTTGAGCTGTCCAACGGGCACAAGGTGCTCGCGCACATCAGCGGCAAGATGAGGCAGCACTACATCCGGATCCTCCCCGAGGACCGGGTAGTCGTGGAGCTGTCGCCGTACGACCTCACCCGGGGTCGCATCGTCTATCGGTACAAGTAACCACCACACCACCTGTCGAAGAAAGAAGCTCGATGAAGGTCAATCCGAGCGTCAAGAAGATCTGCGACAAGTGCAAGGTGATCCGCCGTCACGGCCGGGTCATGGTGATCTGCGAGAACCCGCGGCACAAGCAGCGGCAAGGCTGATTTCAGCCTTACTCGAGCAGGACACGGCACTTTCGCACCACAGCGCGCATGCTCGCCCAGCACAGGAACAAGCTGGGCGCTGCCCCCGGAACAGAGGCCGGGGCCTTGCCGGTGACAAAAAACTCACCGAGGCGGGCAAGGACGCAGCGCGCCACCACACCTCTGCCGACGAAAGGAACACCGCCACATGGCACGCCTCGTAGGAGTTGACCTGCCGCGCGACAAGCGCATCGAGGTCGCTCTCACCTACATCTTCGGTGTAGGTCGTACTCGCGCCCTGAAGACGCTCGAAGCCACCGGCATCTCCGGTGACAAGCGCGTCCACGAACTGGGCGACGAGGAACTGGTCAAGCTCCGGGACTGGATCGAAGGCAACTACAAGATCGAAGGTGACCTCCGTCGTGAGGTGACCGCGGACATCCGCCGCAAGATCGAGATCGGGTCGTACCAGGGTCGCCGGCACCGCAGCGGCCTGCCGGTGCGTGGTCAGCGCACGCGGACCAACGCCCGCAGCCGTAAGGGTCGTCGCAAGGCGATCGCCGGCAAGAAGAAGAAGTGACCCGGATGCCTGTAGACGTTTTCCGCGACCACCCCAGGAGTATCTGACCTATGCCTCCCAAGAGCCGCACGGCGGCCGGCGCGAAGAAGGTGCGCCGCAAGGAGAAGAAGAACGTGGCCGCCGGCCACGCGCACATCAAGAGCACGTTCAACAACACGATTGTGACGATCACCGACCCGACCGGCGCGGTCATCTCGTGGGCCTCCGCGGGCACCGTCGGCTTCAAGGGCTCGCGCAAGTCGACCCCGTTCGCCGCGCAGATGGCAGCCGAGGCTGCCGGCCGGCGCGCGATGGAGCACGGCATGCGCAAGATCGACGTCTTCGTCAAGGGTCCCGGCTCCGGCCGTGAGACCGCGATCCGTTCGCTCGGTGCTGTCGGCCTCGAGGTCGGCACCATCCAGGACGTCACCCCGACCGCACACAACGGCTGCCGCCCTCCCAAGCGGCGCCGGGTCTGATCCCAGAGAGAGGCAGGTAGCTAACAATGGCCCGTTACACCGGACCCATGACCAAGAAGTCGCGCCGTCTCGGGGTCGACCTCGTCGGTGGCGACAAGGCGTTCGAGCGTCGTCCGTACCCCCCGGGTATGCACGGCCGCGGCCGTCCCAAGGAGAGCGAGTACCTGCTCCAGCTTCGTGAGAAGCAGAAGGCTCGTTACGCCTACGGCGTGCTCGAGAAGCAGTTCAGCCTGTACTACAAGGAGGCCTCGCGGCGTCCTGGTAAGACCGGTGACAACCTGCTGATCATCCTCGAGTCGCGTCTCGACAACGTCGTGTACCGCGCCGGCCTGGCCCGGACCCGTCGTCAGGCCCGTCAGCTCGTCGTACACGGTCACTTCACCGTGAACGGCATCAAGGTGAACATCCCGTCGTACCGCGTTTCGGCGCACGACGTGATCGACGTCCGGCCGAAGTCGGTCGAGATGACCCCGTTCATCATCGCCAGGGAGACCCACTCCGAGCGAGTGGTTCCGGCCTGGCTGGATGCGCTGCCCGAGCGGCTGCGGATCCTGGTGCACCAGCTGCCCACCCGGGCGCAGATCGACACCCAGGTCGCCGAGCACCTGATCGTCGAGCTCTACTCGAAGAACTGATTCCGTCGCCGCCGGTGGCTCTCCAGCCGCCGGCGGCGCGGGTCTTCGGTTCTTCGGTTCGCGACCTCAAATAGTGGTCGTCGCGGAAATCTAGAAGGAAGAACACACAGTGCTTATTGCGCAGCGTCCCACCCTGGCCGAAGAGGTCGTCGACGAGCACCGCTCGCGGTTCGTGATCGAGCCGCTCGAGCCGGGCTTCGGCTACACCCTCGGCAACTCCATCCGCCGTACCCTGCTGTCGTCCATCCCGGGCGCGGCCGTCACCAGCATCAAGGTCGACGGGGTACTGCACGAGTTCTCCACCGTCGCCGGGGTGAAGGAAGACGCCACCCAGCTGATCCTGAACCTCAAGGACCTGGTCGTCTCCTCCGAGCACGACGAGCCCGTCACCATGTACCTGCGCAAGCAGGGCCCCGGTGACGTGACCGCCGCCGACATCGCGCCGCCGGCCGGTGTCGAGGTGCACAACCCGGACCTGAAGATCGCCACCCTGAACGAGAAGGGCCGGCTCGAGATGGAGCTGGTCGTCGAGCGGGGCCGCGGCTACGTGTCCGCGATCCAGAACAAGTCCGCGGACGCCGAGATCGGCCGGATGCCGGTCGACTCGATCTACTCCCCGGTCCTCAAGGTCACGTACAAGGTCGAGGCGACCCGTGTCGAGCAGCGCACCGACTTCGACCGTCTCGTCGTGGACGTCGAGACCAAGCCGTCGATGCTGCCCCGCGACGCCGTCGCGTCGGCCGGTAAGACGCTGGTCGAGCTGTTCGGCCTGGCCCGTGAGCTGAACGTCGAGGCCGAGGGCATCGACATCGGCCCGTCGCCGGTCGACGAGCAGATGGCGGCCGACCTGGCCCTGCCGGTCGAGGACCTGCAGCTGACCGTCCGGTCGTACAACTGCCTCAAGCGCGAGGGCATCCACACCGTGGGTGAACTGATTTCGCGCAGCGAGCAGGACCTGCTGGACATCCGCAACTTCGGCTCCAAGTCGATCGACGAGGTCAAGCTGAAGCTGGCCGAGATGGGCCTGTCGCTGAAGGACTCGCCCCCCGGCTTCGACCTGCGCGCCGCCGCTGAGGCGTACGGCGACGACGCTGAGGACGAGGACGAGAGCTTCGCCGAGACCGAGCAGTACTGAGCTAGCAAGGCCCATCCCAAGGCCCGTACCCGGGCCTGAGATTTCTGGAGTAAAGACAGATGCCTACCCCTACCAAGGGCTCCCGCCTCGGCGGCAGCGCGGCGCACCAGAAGCTGATCCTCAGCAACCTGGCCACCTCGCTGTTCGAGCACGGCGCGATCACCACCACGGCCACCAAGGCCAAGCGCCTGCAGCCGCTGGCCGAGTCGATGATCACCAAGGCCAAGCGCGGTGACCAGCACTCGCGTCGTCAGGTGATGAAGCGGATCCGCGACAAGTCCGTCGTGCACGTGCTGTTCACCGAGATCGGCGAGCGCTACGCGGACCGTCCGGGCGGCTACACCCGGATCATCAAGCTCGGCCCCCGCAAGGGCGACAACGCCCCCATGGTGAAGATCGAGCTGGTCGAGGCGCTGGCCGACTCGCCGAAGGCCAAGGCCGCGGCGAAGAAGTCCGCTCCGGCCAAGAAGGCGACCGCGAAGAAGGCGGCTGCCAAGGACGAGGCCAAGGTCGAGGACACCCCGGCCGAGGACGTGAAGGTCCAGGACGTCGTCGCGGGCAAGTACGAGGGCTCCGCGGCTCCGCTGGACGGCGGCGCCGCTCCCGAGGGCTACGACATCAAGGGCAACGAGGACTCGATGAAGTACCACGGCACCGACTCGCCGTGGTACGACCAGACGGTCGCCGAGGTCTGGTTCAAGACCGAGGAGGCCGCTCAGGCCGCCGGCTTCACCAAGGCCGGAGAGACCGCCGAGGACAAGTAACTCCTCAGCAGTTCGTCAGCAGCGCCCCTTCATCCGTTTCGGGTGGAGGGGCGCTGCTGCGTTAGATTGCCCTGTGCGTTGGCGGATCGATCTTAGGTATGACGGCACCGAATTCCACGGCTGGGCCCGTCAGGAGGGCCTCAGGACCGTACAAGGGGTGCTTGAGCAGGCGCTGGCCACGGTGCTGAGGCAGCCGGAGCTCCCATCGGTGACATGCGCCGGCCGGACCGACACCGGCGTCCATGCCAGAGGCCAGGTCGTCCATGTCTGGCTGCCCGAGGGGCTGGTCGCGCGGAACCTGATCCACCGGCTCAACGGCGTACTGCCTGATGACGTGTGGGTGACTGCCGGCAGTGAGGCTCCTGAGGGGTTCGACGCCCGGTTCTCGGCTCTGTGGCGCCGGTACGTCTACCGGATCTGCGACGACAACACTGCCCGCGATCCGCTGACCAGGAACCACGTACTGCGGGTTCTCCAGCCGCTCGACGTGGACCGGATGAACGAGGCGTCTGCCCGGCTCCTCGGCGAGCACGACTTCGCTGCCTTCTGTAAGCGGCGGGAGGGGGCTAGTACCGTCCGTGCCCTGCAGGAGTTCAGCTGGCGTCGTACTGCGCCGGGCCTGGTCGAGGCCACAGTGATCGCGGATGCCTTCTGCCACTCGATGGTGCGGGCCCTGGTGGGGTCAGTTGTCCCAGTGGGCGACGGACGCCGTGACCTGGACTGGCCGGCCAACGTGCTGGCAGCGCGGGTCCGGGACTCGGCAGTGACCGTACTGCCCGCCCATGGGCTCACCCTGGAGGAAGTGCGGTACCCAGAAGACGACCAGCTGGCAGCGCGGGCCGTGGAGGCTCGCAACGTCAGGGGAGAGGTGCACACGCGTGGCTGACCACTTTTTCACGGCAGAGCCCACCTCAGCCGACGTACGCCGTACTGTCAGCGCCCGCATCTGGGGACGTGAGTACACCTTCACCACGTCGAGCGGTGTCTTCTCCCGTGACCGCCTCGACCTCGGTACCTCCATCCTGCTGCGAGAGGCGCCTGTACCGACCACCGGCGGCACCTACCTGGACCTGGGCACCGGCTACGGCCCCATCGCGTGTGCCCTGGCGGTGGAGGACCCCAAGGCGCAGGTCTGGGCAGTGGACGTGAATACCCGGGCACTGGAGCTCACTGCCGAGAACGCCAAGGCCGCTGGAGTCAGCAACCGGGTCCACCCGGCACTGGTGGAGGACGTACCGGAGGACGTGCGGTTCGACCAGATCTGGTCCAACCCGGCGATCCACATCGGCAAGCCCGAGCTGCACAAGATGCTGCTGCACTGGCTGGCCCGCCTTGCCCCCGGTGGCGTGGGATGGTTCGTCGTCGGCAAGAACCTCGGTGCGGACTCGCTGCAGCGCTGGCTGACCGAGCAGGGCTACCCCTGCGAGCGGATCGCCAGCGCGAAGAGCTTCAGAGTGCTGCGGGTGACTGCAACGAACGAGGATCCAGCGCCGTCCTGAGGGTATGGAGGCAGCCTTGGCGACAGCAGAGGCACCATCCAGTGCGATCGACTTCGAACTTTGGGTGACCGAGAAGGCGGACGCGCTGCTGCGGTTCGCGTACGTCCTGACCGGTGACAAGACACTGGCCGAGGACGCGGTTCAGGACGCCCTGACGACGGCGTGTGCGCGCTGGGCCCGGGTCAGTCGGGCGGACGACCCCGAGGCCTACGTGAAGCGGATGGTGGTCAACGCGCACATCTCCTGGTGGCGCCGCTTCCGCCGCCGGGAGGCCCCCGTCGAGGAGCCCACCAGGACCGCTGCGGCCGCTCCTGACGGTGCAGGCTCCAGAGCCGAGGCAGAGGCCGTCTGGGCGCTGTGCTCGACCTTGCCCGACAAGCAGCGCGCCGCGGTGGTACTCCGCTTCTACGAGGAGCTCTCGTACGCCGAAATCGCGGACCTACTGCACTGCGCGGAAGCCACGGCCAGGTCGCACGTCCACCGAGCACTAGCGGTACTGAAGGACACACTGAGCAAGGAAGGAGCCGAGGATGCCTGAGCCGGATGAGCACGAACTCGGCCCGCAGCTCGCGGACGCCTTCCAGAGCAAGGCCCACACCGTGCAAGGCCTGCGTAGCGCCGGCTTTGCGAAAGAGGCCCGCAGGCGGGTCCACCAGCGACGGCAACGGCTCACGATGGCCGCCGCGGCGGTAGTGGTCGTCGTGGCGATCGGGGGAGTGTGGGGGATCGTCGGAGGTCCGTCACCGGTCTCTACCAGCGCCGACAGCGCTGGTTCTGCGGCCGACAGCGGCTCGAAGGCCGCCGCACCGGAAGCTCCGACCGAGGGGACTGCTGCTGCTTGTCCTGAACAGCATGCGATCCTCGCGGCCCCCACGCACGAGGCAGTGCCGTCCGGGACCGGGCTGGACCTCGACACCACCGTGGTTCTAGGGCTCCAGGCCTGCCGCTACCGCCTCGTCGGCGCTCAGATGCTGCTGGGCTCGGCCCACTTCGGCGCGGCCACCGCGCAGCAGGTGGTCGACGCGATCAAGGTCCTGCCGGAACGCAACCCGAGCCTGCCCGTCTTCAAGTGCACGCCCGAGACGGCCCGCCCGAAGGAAGCGATCGTGCTGCGCTTCGACACCACGACCGGTATCCGCGAGGTCTGGGTCGGCTACGACGGCTGCTCCTCGGCCGGCTTCTTCACCGGCACCCGCAGCTACGGCCTCTTCGCGGCCCCGCTCAAACTCTTCATGACAGGCACGGTCCGCCCGTCCGGCGGCATCTACCTGGACCACCTAACGGGCTGGTGACTGCCCCTGCTCAGGCCGCCCGCGCAATGCCCGCACGTTGTCCGGTACTGCGCCATCGCCTTGAGCACCCCGATAACTGCCGGCCTGCGGCGGCGCTCCACCCAAGAACTTCCGCAGATGATCCACCTCGGCGGACTGCTGAGGCTGGGCGCCCGCGTTCCGGTACTGCTCCTCAAGCCCAGCAGTAGTCGTGCTCAAGCCCGTCACGGCGTCCTCGGCGTTCCGGTGCCCGCCGATGCGTTTCTCCAGATCGGTGAGAACCTCGCTCTCCTCAGTCGCGACCACGTCACCGAGATGTGGCCGCATCGTCTGCACCAGTTGGGTTCTGACGGCCTCGCGGTCCTCTTCCGGCAGCACGTCGGCCAGCCGCTCGTCGATCACCAGATCGGCCAGGGCCGCCCAGCGCTGGGTCCGGTCGGCCTGCTCCAGTACATCGACCACTTGGCTCTGGGACAGGCCGGTGACGTCCGCTGTGCCGCGGACCAGCTCGTCGGTCGCGGACGTGTAGGCCGGGTACGAGTCGATCGACTCGGTGTTCAGAAGCTCCGGCTGGTACTGATCCATGCCGATGTCCTGGATCACGTCGTCGACGTTCTCGTGCGCCCAGTTCTCCGTCAGTCCTTCGTCCAGCGCCACGGTGTCGGCGGAGTGGACCGGGGTGGCACCGGGAGCGTTCTCGTCCCCGAGCGGATTGCTCAGGTGCTTGGCTTCGTGGACCACGGTGAGCACCGCGTCTCGTGCCTCGGCCAGCTCGTCCTCGTCGAGCTGCCGGCCTGCGCCGTAGGCCTTGCCGGCCGGGGCAAGCACCTTGGTGGGGTTGATGGTCATCCCGCCGCCGTCCAGGGCACTGCCGGCCGCCTCCGGTCGCGTTTCTTCGTACAGGTCGCCGTTCCAGCGCGACGGCCGCCCGGT
Organism: Kribbella sp. NBC_00382; assembly: GCF_036067295.1. NCBI lineage: Bacteria > Bacillati > Actinomycetota > Actinomycetes > Propionibacteriales > Kribbellaceae > Kribbella > Kribbella sp. NBC_00382. Next base: position 1,191,334 of record NZ_CP107954.1, on the reverse strand, counting down.
CAGCTTCTCCACCGATCGGACGATGCTGCTCACCCAGGCGTGCTCGGGGCTGTCACGGGGAATCAGCCGTCCGGCGCTCATCCGGCGGAACTCTCCAGCTGGTCGATCAACCGGATCAGCGGGCTGGTGAGCCGGCGGATCGCGCCGGCCTCGCGGGCCGGTGCCTGGGCGGCGAGCTCACCGATCTGGTCGATCGCCTGCTCGAGTCGCGGGATCCGGGCATGGGCCGGTCCGTCGCCGTCGATCGCCCGCGCGAAGAGGATCTGTGCCTGACGGAACTGCTCGCTGGCTGCCGGTGGCGGCCCGGCCAGCAGGCGGGGCAGGGAACCGGCACGGAAGCGGGCACGCTCGCGGCCGCGGACGTCCTGGATCTGCTCGGCCATCGCCTGCAGCCGCCTGGTCTCCGCCTCGATCACCTCGGGGGCGGCGCCCTTGAGATCGGCCAGCAGCCGGCGCATCTCGGCCTGGAAGGCCTCGTGGCCGGCCGGGTTGTCGTTCATCGCTCTCCCTGTTCGGTCAGGGAAGACGATAACCGGTCGCGGGCGGCTGGGGCGGGCCGTCAGACTGGGGGTATGGGTCACGTCGAGGTTGCGGGGATCGGGTTCGAGTTGCCGGACGGGCGGGTGTTGCTGGACGACATCACGTTCCGGGTCGGGGACGGGGCCAAGGTCGCCCTGGTCGGGGCCAACGGGTCGGGCAAGACGACGCTGACCAAGATCATCGCGGGCGACCTGAAGGCGCACAGCGGTAGCGTCGCGCGGTCCGGTGGGTTGGGCGTGATGCGGCAGTTCGTCGGCTCGGTACGCGACGAGACGACCGTCCGCGACCTGCTGCTCGGCGTCGCGCCGGAGCGGATCCGGACGGCCGCCGCCAAGCTCGACCAGGCCGAGCTGGCGATGATGGAGGCCGACGACGAGAAGACCCAGCTGCGCTACGCCCAGGCGGTCTCCGACTGGGGCGAGGTCGGCGGGTACGACGCCGAGGTGCTCTGGGACGTCTGCACGATGAGCGCGCTCGGCATCCCGTTCGACAGCTGCCGCTGGCGTGAGGTGAAGACGCTGTCCGGTGGCGAGCAGAAGCGGCTGGTGCTCGAGGCGCTGCTGCGCGGGCCGGACGAGGTGCTGATGCTCGACGAGCCGGACAACTACCTCGACGTACCGGCCAAGCGCTGGCTCGAGGAGCAGCTCAAGGCGACTCAGAAGACCGTGCTCTACATCAGCCACGACCGCGAGCTGCTGGCCAACACCGCGACCCGGATCGTCACCGTCGAATTGGGTGCCGCAGGCAACAGTATCTGGACACACGGCGGTGGCTTCCAGACGTACCACGAGGCGCGCAAGCACCGGTTCGAGCGGCTGGAGGAGCTGCGCCGCCGCTGGGACGAGGAGCACGCCAAACTCAAGGCACTCGTGCTGATGTACAAGACGAAGGCGGCCTACAACGACGGGCTCGCGTCGCGCTACAAGGCGGCGCAGACCCGGCTGGCCAAGTTCGAGGAGGCGGGCCCGCCGCAGGCGATCCCGCGCGAGCAGAAGGTCAGCATGCGGCTCACTGGCGGACGTACCGGCAAGCGGGCCGTCGTCTGCGAGGGCCTGGAGCTGACCGGGCTGATGAAGCCGTTCGATCTCGAGGTCTGGTACGGCGAACGCGTGGCCGTCCTCGGCTCGAACGGCTCGGGCAAGTCACACTTCCTGCGGCTGCTCGCGAACGGCGGCTCCGATCCCGACATCGAGCACCAGCCGGTCGGCGAGATGATCATCCCGTCGGTCGCGCACACCGGCAGCGCCAAGCTGGGCGCGCGCGTGCGGCCGGGCTGGTTCGCGCAGACGCACGAACACCCCGAGCTGGCCGGCCGGACGCTGCTGGAGATCCTGCATCGCGGTGACGAGCACCGTGACGGGATGGGCCGGGAGCTCGCCTCGCGGAAGCTGGATCGGTACGAGCTGGCGCACGCGGCCGAGCAGAGCTTCGACTCGTTGTCGGGTGGTCAGCAGGCGCGGTTCCAGATCCTCTTGCTGGAGCTGTCCGGCGCGACCTTGCTGCTGCTCGACGAGCCGACCGACAACCTCGACGTCGAGTCCGCGGAAGCGCTCGAAGAGGGCCTGGATTCCTTCGACGGAACGGTTCTGGCGGTCACCCACGACCGCTGGTTCTCCCGCGGCTTCGACCGCTACCTGGTCTTCGGCAGCGACGGCAACGTGTACGAGGCGCCCGAACCGGTGTGGGACGAGGCGCGGGTCCAACGGGCTCGCTAGTCCGTGCCGCACCACATGTCGCGGTAGGTGGCCCAGTGGTCGGGGGTGGCGGCGAAGTCGACGTACAGGGCCAGGCCGAAGTTCTCTTTGTGGGTAGAGCCGAGGCCTAGTTGGGCGCCGCGGATGGCGGCTTGGACCGTCTCCGCGGAGCCTCGGTGGGAGAAGTTGTCCTCCCAGTAGAAAGGCAGGCCCATCAGCAGGTCGACGTGGGCCGGGGTGACCTCCAGGGCCATCTCGGTCTGCCGGGCGACGTAACCGCCGTACAGGGATTCCAGCGGGGTCCAGGTGTCGTAGGACATCACCGCGATCTGCTCGACCCGGCTCGCGACGGCGCCGAAGTACTTCTTCGTCCACCACTTGCTCTGGCCGCTGACGCCGACCAGTACGCCGTTGAGCCCGGGCGCCGGGTTGAGCTGCGCGGCGGCGACCGAGAGCGGTACCTTGCGGGCCGACGTCATCGCGTGCACCTGGTCGAGCAGCTTCAGGAAGCCTTGCGAGCCAGAGCGGACGGGCTCCATGTCGAAGTGGATGCCATCGAAGCCCTGGGCGAGAACCTGCTCGGAGGTCTCGGTCACGCGGGTGCGGACGGCGGCGTCGTCGAGGTCCATTCCGGGGTTCTTCTCCGGCTGCAGGACGTCGCCGAGCCAGGCCTGGACGCGGAGCTTCGGCATCGCCTGGTGGATCGCGTCGGTGAACCACCGGGCCCTGGGAGAAACCTTTGCCAATGGCAACGATCCGTCGTGTTCGAGGGGGCCGGTGTGGACGTAGAGGTCGCGGATTCCGGTGCCCTGTAGTTGTTGCGCGAGGGCGGTGATGTCAGCGGCGGTCTTGCGGCCGTCGACCCAGGCGTGCCCGAGCCAGATGGCATCGCGGCCGCGCGTCTGGGCCGTGGCGTCGCCGGTGTAGGCGATCCGCAGGGAGATCGCCAATGCGCTTAGTGGCAAGGGGATGAGCAGTACGAACGCCAGCGCGAGGCTGATGAGTACGCGACGGCGGCGGGTCCACGATCGCCAACGCTTCACCGCTTGGCACCGGCCCGCAGGCCGTCGTACAGGAGGTCGAGCATGCGGTCGCGGGCTGCTGGTTCGAGGCCGGTCGCGGTCGCACCACGGGAGGCGCCGACCAGTAGGGCGTAGACCTCGGGGAAGGCGGCATCTCGGCGTACGGCGCCTGCCTGCTGAGCCCGATCGAGCAGCGTCCCGAAGGCGTCGCGCATCCCTCGGCCGGCTTGCTTCGCCTCGTCGCCGGCGACGGTCCCCGCAGCGCTGAGTGCCTCCGAGATGGCCAGCTTCGATGCCGATTCGGCGACCACCTGGCTGAAGAAGCCGAAGAACGCGGCGCCCGCGTCGTCTTCGCCGGCGAGTTCGAGGGCGCGGTCGCGCAGCCGCTCCAGCCGTTGCGTCAGTACCGCTTCCAGTAGTTCGACCTTGGTCGGGAAGTGCCGGAAGACTGTGGCGATCCCCACGTCGGCGAGCTTGGCGACCTCGTCGGTCGAGGCGTTCGGCGACCGGCCGAAGACGTCCTCGGCGGCGATCAGGATCCGCTCCCGGTTGTCCCGGGCATCCGCGCGCAATGGCCTCATCGTGCTCCTCGCTGTGGGTCTGGGCGACAGCCTAGGAGACGCTCCGAAACGTCCTGGGGTTGTAACCGGAGTCGCTACTCCCTATATTCGGAGTTGCCACTCCGTTTAATCCTTTGTGAGGACACCCAGATGACTCCTGAAGAGGTCTTCCTGCGCCTGGTCCACGGCGTCGCCGATCGCGACTTCGACGCGCTGCCCGCCCTGTACGCCGAACAGACCGACGTCCGCCACCCGATGTCGCCGTACGGGGAGCCGCCGTTGCTCACGCGCGATGCGCTCCGCGAGCACTTCAGCGGCCGCGGCCCGCGGGTGGGGGAGGCGGTGCGGTTCACGCCGGACGCGATCCGGGTCCACCAGACCCAGGACCCGGAGGTGATCGTCGCCGAGTTCGACTACGCCGGGACGGTGATCGCGACGGGTGAGAGCTTCAAGGTGCCCTGCATCTTCGTACTACGGGTCCGCGACGGCGAGATCGTCGAATCGCGCGACTACGTCGACCACGTGGCGATGGCGCGCGCTCGTGGCCGGCTGGACGAACTTGTCGCAGTACTGCGGGAACCGGCGGCGGCGCGGGGTGCGTCGTAGTTCCCAGAAGCGCAGAAACGGCCCCGATCCCTGGCAGACAAGCCGGATCGGGGCCGTTCCCAACCCAGATTTCGGAACGTTGCAGCATCGCCAGCTGCATTGTCCGCTCCTTAACACAGAAAACTCGGGGCCCTCCAATCTGGGGGCGCATCCGACCGGTTGACCTGAGATATACCTTCAATACATCTCACCAGACCTTGCCGAGGCTAAGGTTTACTGTCGGATGCTCGTTGCCTGAGGATGGCGGTCAAGGGTGTACTTGGACAGAATCCGAGTGGAAGACGTCAAGTCGTTCCATGGGGAGCGCCGCGTCGATCTCAGTTTTGTGCGTCCGGACGGGACGTACCCTGGGTGGACCGTCTTAGCGGGACGAAACGGCTCAGGTAAGACAACTCTGCTACGAGCGATCGCGCTCGCAGTTGCTGGTCCGGCGACAGCTCGTAGTCTCGTCACCGACTTCAGTTCCTGGATCTCGCGTGACCAGCCCTTTGCCAGCTCCACCGTTCGCCTTACTCACGGAACGATCGACGGCTTCGTGGGCACGGGGAGGCGACCGGTCCAGCGCTTCTCGACGGGCCTACGGTGGATGGTAGCGAACGAGCCCGGTCCTGGCGGTAGAGCGGCAGACCAGCCGTCGTTGGCACCGACCAGCGGAAGTAAGGGGGCACGTGGACCCTGGGCCGACAATCCCGTTGGTTGGTTCTGTGCTGGATACGGACCGTTTCGACGTCTCGCCGGTGGCTCGAACGACGTTCAACGACTGATGCTGCGGCCAGCCACCGCCAGACTGGCCAGCCTCTTCCATGAAGATGCCTCGCTTGCAGAGGGGGTTTCTTGGCTGATCGAGCAACACCTTCGCGATTTTGAGGATCGCCCGGGAGCTGCTTTGCTCAAGTCTGCTGCTCTCGCGGTCCTTGGTGACGGCCTTTTGCCCGATGGCGCCCAAGTCCAGTCTGTCGACTCTGAAGGTCTATGGGTTGCAAGTGGCAGCCACCGATATCCACTCAGCGAGATGAGCGATGGTTATCGGACTGTTGCTGCTTTGGTGGTCGACATACTTAAGCAGATGTATGACGCGTATGGTGTTTTAGGAGTGCATATCACCAGCGGACGCCCGACGGTGAATTACCCCGGCGTTGTAATCATTGATGAGATAGATGCACACTTGCATGTGTCGTGGCAAAAGAGAATCGGCGGATGGCTGACCGAGCATTTTCCTGCTATACAATTCATTGTAACTACTCATAGTCCCTATATATGTCAGTCTGCGGACCCGGGCGGTCTGATCAGCCTGCCTGGCGTTGATGAGGATCGTCCGCCGAGCGTGGTTTCTACGGATGTCTACGACCGTGTCGTGTATGGCAGTGGAGACGATGCGATACTGTCCGAATTGTTCGGTATGGAAACCCTGTACTCGGATCGAGCCGAACAGGATCGCTCGGAATTGGTTGCGCTAGAGTTGCGGGTTCTTCGAGGGGAGGCCGATCCCCTGGAGCGAGAGCGGTATGAGGTCCTCTCCCGTCGTCTTATTAGCTCCCCTGTTGCGCGGACGGATGAGATCGCTGCTCGTCTGCTGGGTCAGTCGAGGGCGCATCAGTGATCCGCTTGCAGCGGACCCCGCTCCCAGGCGACACGATAGATTATCTTGCCAAGTTGACCGCCGAAATCTCAGCCGCGGATAAGCAACTCTTGAAGGCGAGGGCGTTGTGGAAGCATACGACGGTGCGAAATCGCGTTAGGCCGCCATTGAAGTTGGCGTTAGCTGAGATGGCGCCTGGTAGAGGGCGGTGCATGTACTGCGGGGACAATGAGGGCGCAGACATCGATCATTTCGAACCCATGGGTGTCACGCCATTGCGCACCTACGACTGGAACAATCATCTCTGGGCCTGTTCAATCTGCAACAGTCACATGAAGCGTGACCAGTTCCCCATATCTGCGAACGGTGATCCGCTGCTGTTGAATCCGGTGATCGATGATCCAGGTCAACATCTCCATCTTGCGCTGGCTGCCGGAGAGTATATCGCGCTGACTAAGCGTGGCGAGAGCACTATAGAAGTTTTCGAGTTGAATAGAGCCGTTCTCTCCCGTGGGCGTCGCCATGCGCTCGGGGTTGTCTCGATGGCGATCAAGAACTGGCAGAATGATAAATGGCGTGCTGACCTGGTCGGCATGCGCCTCTGCGTTGATCTAATTCGCGAGCAGCCGTTTGCCGACGTTGCCACTGCAATGCTCCATCAGGCGCATGAGCCGAGTGCGCTTTCACTCTTCTCGTTCCAGCCAGAACTTGTTCCAATACTTCGCGACAGCGAATTGCGTGAATCTCTAGGGATTACGCCAGCGTAGCTCTGCTTGACCAACTGATCCGTGTTGAGTTTGCCCGGACCAGCAGGGTCTTCGAGACGACAAATGGCCCCACGACTTGAAGGTCGAGGGGCCACTTGCGGCGGCTCAACAGGTCAGCGGTCGCCCATCGGGACGTACTGGACGCCGCGGGCGCCGGTGTAGATCTGCTTCGGCCGGGCGATCTTCTGGTCGGTGTCGGTGAGCGACTCCGACCACTGGGCCAGCCAGCCCGAGGTACGCGGGATGGCGAACAGCACGGTGAACATCTCCGGCGGGAACTGCAGGGCCTCGTAGATCAGGCCCGAGTAGAAGTCCACGTTCGGGTAGAGCTTGCGGGAGACGAAGTACTCGTCCTCCAGTGCGATCTTCTCCAGCTCGACGGCGATCTTCAGCAGCGGGTTGATGCCCGTCACCTCGAACACGTCGTCGGCGGCCTTCTTGATGATCTTGGCGCGCGGGTCGTAGTTCTTGTAGACCCGGTGGCCGAAGCCCATCAGCCGCTCTTCGCCGGCCTTCACGCCCTCGATGAACGACGGCACGTTGTCGACCGAGCCGATCCGGCGCAGCATCTTCAGCACCGCCTCGTTGGCGCCGCCGTGCAGCGGGCCGTAGAGCGCCGCGATGCCGCCGGTGACCGCGGAGTACGGGTCGACCTGGGTGGAGCCGATCGCCCGGACCGCGTTGGTGGAGGCGTTCTGCTCGTGGTCGGCGTGCAGGATGAACAGGATCTCCAGCGCGCGCACCAGCCGGTCGTCGGCGGCGTACTTGGGCTCGCTCATCTTGAACAGCATCGACAAGAAGTTGGCCGCGTAGCTCAGCTCGTTGTCGGGGTAGACGTACGGCTTGCCCTGGGCGTGCCGGAAGGAGAACGCGCCCAGCGTCGGCATCTTGGCGATCAGCCGGCGGATCTGCAGCGCCCGCGACTCCTCGTTGAAGATGTCGCGCGACTCCGGGTAGAACGTGGACAGCGCGCCCACCGAGGCGAGCAGCATGCCCATCGGGTGCGCGTCGTACCGGAAGCCCTGCATGAAGGTCTTCAGGTTCTCGTGCACGAACGTGTGATACGTCACGTCGTGCACCCAGGCCTCGTACTGCGTCTTGTCCGGCAGCGCACCGTTCACCAGCAGGTACGCGACCTCCAGGTAGTTCGACTGCTCGGCGAGCTGTTCGATCGGGTAGCCGCGGTACTCGAGGATGCCTTTGTCGCCGTCGATGAAGGTGACGGACGAGCGGGTCGAGGCGGTGTTGACGAAGCCGGGGTCGTAGGTGGCCAGGCCACCGTCTCCGTCGGTTGCGCTGATCTGCTTGAGATCGGCGGCACGGATGGTGCCATCGGTGATGGCAAGGTCGTAGTCCTTGCCGGTCCGGTTGTCCCGGACGGTGAGCGACTGTTCGGTCACGATGCCCTCTTCGGAAGCTGGCGTCATCGCCTGGTGAGTGAGGGTTATGTCAGCCGGCGGGACGCGATTCGGACTGCAATCTTCACCGCTAAACTAGTGCGGTCCCGGGTTGGTTCCAAGCCGGGGTCCCCGACCGGCTCAGGCTCGCTTTGACCCCGAGGCGTCCGCGCCGGTATTCTGGGCTGCTGTTGTGCGTTCCTGGTCCTCGCCGGTGTGATTGCGGGCCGCTCGCCGACGTACCAGTTCTAGTTTTGTCAACCTCTGAGAAACGAAGGTCAACGACCGTGCGCACGTACAGCCCGAAACCTGCTGACGTCACCCGTGAGTGGCATGTGATCGACGCCACCGACGTCGTGCTCGGTCGGCTCGCCGTCCAGATCGCCACCCTGCTGCGTGGCAAGCACAAGCCGACGTTCGCTCCGCACGTCGACGGTGGCGACTTCGTCGTCGTCGTCAACGCGTCGAAGATCGCCCTGTCGGGCAACAAGCGGACCGACAAGCTGGCATACCGCCACTCGGGTCACCCGGGTGGTCTGACGGCCACGCCGGTCGGCGAGATCCTCGAGAAGGACCCTCGCAAGGCCGTCGAGAAGGCTGTCTGGGGCATGCTCCCGAAGAACCGTCTGAGCCGTCAGCTGCTGGGCAAGCTGAAGGTCTACGCCGGTCCGGAGCACCCGCACACGGCTCAGCAGCCGAAGCCGTTCGAGATCACCCAGATCGCTCAGTAGTAGCGATCGCCGAGCCAGGTAAACGAGGATTCACAGCGTGAGCGACATCACCACCGAGACCGAAGAACTCGACACCGAGGTCCCCATCGACACCGAGGGCCCGGTTGCCTACACCTCCGAGACGAACCCGAGCCCGGAGCAGCGCGCCGAGTCCGGTCGCGTCGCGGTGATCAACCCGGCCGGTGCCACCGGCCGCCGCAAGGAAGCTGTTGCGCGCGTCCGGCTGATCCCGGGCTCCGGCAACATCACCGTCAACGGCAAGCCGATCGACGTCTACTTCCCGAACAAGGTTCACCAGCAGCACGTGAACGAGCCGTTCGTGGTCGCCGGCCTCGAGGGCTCCTACGACGTCATCGCCCGGATCAACGGCGGCGGCATCACCGGCCAGGCCGGTGCGCTGCAGTTGGGCATCGCCCGCTGCCTGAACGCGGCCGACGAGGAGGCGAACCGTCCGGGTCTGAAGAAGGCCGGTCTGCTCTCCCGTGACGCGCGGATCAAGGAGCGGAAGAAGGCCGGCCTCAAGAAGGCCCGTAAGGCTCCGCAGTACAGCAAGCGCTGATCACCTGATGTCGCGTTTGTTCGGCACGGACGGAGTCCGTGGCCTGGCGAACGTGGATCTCACCGCGGAGCTGGCGCTCGACCTCTCGGTCGCGGCAGCTCACGTACTCGGCGAGGCCGGTGCCTTCGAAGGGCACCGGCCACGCGCCGTTGTGGGGCGGGATCCTCGGGCCAGTGGCGAGTTTCTGGAAGCAGCCGTGGTGGCCGGTCTGGCCTCCGCCGGCGTCGATGTCGTCCGGCTCGGCGTGCTGCCGACCCCGGCCGTCGCCTATCTGACCGGCTCGACCGGCTCCGACCTCGGAGTCATGCTGTCGGCCAGCCACAACCCGATGCCCGACAACGGGATCAAGTTCCTGGCCCGGGGCGGGATCAAGCTCGACGACGTCATCGAGGACGCGATCGAGGTCCGTACCGGCGAAGAGTGGCAGCGCCCGACGGGTGCCGCTGTCGGCCGGGTGCTCGACGACGGACAGGGCTTCGAGACGTATGTCTCGCATCTCGTTCGCTCGGCCCCCAACCGCTTCGACGGCGTCAAGGTGGTCATCGACTGCGCCAACGGCGCGGCCTCGCTGACCGCCCCGGAGGCCCTGCGCCGGTTGGGTGCAGAGGTCATCACGTACGCCGCCGCGCCCGACGGACTGAACATCAACCTCAACTGCGGTTCGACCCACATGGAGGGTCTGCGCCGTGAGGTGATCGGGCACGGCGCCGACCTCGGCATCGCGCTCGACGGCGACGCCGACCGCTGCCTGGCCGTGGACGCGGCCGGCGAACTCGTCGACGGCGACCAGATCCTGGCCGTGCTCGCGCTGGCGATGCGCGACTCGGGCCGGCTGTCCAACGACACCGTCGTGGCGACCGTGATGAGCAACCTCGGGTTCGTCCAGGCGATGGTCCGGGAGCGGATCGCGGTCGAGCAGACCAAGGTCGGCGACCGGTACGTGCTGGAAGCGATGAAGGCCGGCGGGCACAAGCTCGGCGGCGAACAGTCCGGCCACGTGATCCTGTCCGACCACGCGACCACCGGCGACGGCACCCTGACCGCCGTCATGCTGCTCGCCCGGATCGCCCAGACCGGCAAGAGCCTGGCCGACCTGGCCGCGGTGATGACCCGCCTGCCGCAGGTCCTCGTCAACGTCCCGAACGTCGACAAGACCCGCGCCGGCACCGACACCGACGTACAGGCAGCCGTAGCAGCAGCCACCGCCCGCCTGGGCGACACCGGCCGAGTCCTCCTGCGCCCTTCCGGCACAGAACCCCTCGTCCGGGTCATGGTCGAAGCCGAGTCCTCCGCCACCGCCCAAGAGGTAGCCCACGACCTCGCCGGCATCGTCGAGACCTCCCTCAAGCTCTGACACCAGCATCGTCCGAACCCCCGCCGAACGATCGACTCGGCGGGGGTTCGTCCAATCAGGCGAGTGATGCAACTCCACCTCCGTCCGAGTCCGTACTAAGGGGGACAGAGGAGAGTGGAGGGCACGATGCCTGATCGGGATCGGGACTATGTGGAGTTCGTCGAGGCGTCCAGTGCGGCGTTGCGGCGGACCGCTTACCTGGTTTGCGGGGACTGGCATCGGGCCGATGACGTGGTCCAGGACGCGTTGTACAGGCTGTACCTGGCCTGGTCCAAGGTGGATCGGAGCGGGAATCCCCTCGCTTACGCCCGCCGGACCGTCATCAACTCGGCCCTGGACATCGGTCGGCGCCCCTGGCGCCGGGAAGTGTCGACCGACAATCCACCCGAGCGAGGGCGCAATGACGACACGGCCGACGCCTACGCCGAGCGCGACGAGGTCCTGTCGGCTCTGCTCCAGCTCGCGCCGCGCCAACGGGCCTGCATCGTGCTGCGGTACTACGAGGATCTCTCGATCGAGCAGACCGCCGAGATCCTCAACTGCTCGCAGGGCACGGTGAAGAGCCAGGCCGCCCGCGCACTCGAAACCCTCCGTCACACCATCAACCGGACCCGCTCGGTCGGGCGGCTCTCGTGAAGGAGACGGACATGCAGAACGACCCGGAGATCGGCGCCGAGCTTGACCGCCTGGCGAACGGAGATCCACTGGCCCCGGTCGACGTGACCGGCTTGCTGCAGCGCGGCCGTCGCGGCCGTCGCCGGCGCAGAATCGCCTCCGCCAGCGGCCTGGCCGCCGGAGTGGCGGTCATCGCGGTCGGCGCTGCACTCGTACCGGACATCGGCGCTGCTCAGCGCGAGCCGGCGGCCGCGGGAGCGGGAGCGGCCTTGTTCACCCCGATGCCCGGAGTGCCGCAGGGTGAGGCTGCTTTGGGGAAGATCACTCGGGCAGAGGCAGAGCGCCGCTGCACCATCCGGTACGGCGTGCAGCCGCTGGCGACGTTTCATCCCAGCGTCTACCGCGCCACGATGGGACTGATGAGCCGGGTGCCCGGGAAGAAGAACATGTTCGGCCCTGGGTGCGTCGTCCCGGGCGACTCGAAACCGACGGCCGCGGCGCTGGCGAAGGTGAAGGCGGATCCGGCTCCGCGGACCGCCGACGGTCAGTTGCTCAGCTGCTCGGTCCTGCTGTGGCACGACCTGACGAAGTGGCGAGTCGTGTCGACGGAGCAGGGCGCTACGGATCTCGGCCGGGTGCTGAGAATGCTGGCCGTATCGCCGACCGGCCGCAGCGCCGCCAGCTGCGACCTGCCGCTGTCCGGCCAGGCCATGCCCCTGATGAAGTCCTCCACACCGAGCATTCGCACAGCACAGAACGAACCCCTGATGTCGCTGTCGGGAGTCGGCGTGTACGAGGGCAGCGGCCAGATCGGCTGCAAGTCGAACTGCACAGGCTGGACCTACACCAACTTCGGCCGGGTCGATCCAGCGATCACCCGCATCCACTTCAAGGCAGTCAACGGAGCCACCCACGACCTCACCGTCGCCAACGGCTGGTACGCCCTCTGGTGGGCCAACGGCGACCCCAAGTCTCGCAGGGCCGCGACCGTCACCGCCTACAACGCCTCCGGCCGACCACTCAAAACCGTCAAGATCCCCGAGTTCAAGCTCAAGTGACGGAGGAGCCCTAGCTCGCCTCCTTCGGAGGTGGCGCGGTGGATTCGCCGAGGTGCAGCTTGGCGGGGATGAGGTGGGGTGGGGGGAGTGGGGTGGCGCCCTCGAGTTGGCGGATCAGGGCCTCGGTGCCGAGGCGGCCGAGTTCGGGGCCGGGGGTGCGCATGATGGTCAGCTCGGGGTTCGACAGGGCTGCCGTGTCGGGGGCCATCAGCGAGAGCACCGAGATCTCGTCCGGGATGCGGCGGCCGAGGCGGTTCAGGCCGGACATCACCCCGAGGGCGGAGTACTCGTTCAGTACCAGGACGGCCGTCGTCTCCGGGTGATCGCGTAGCAGGCGGGTCGCGGCCTCCCGGCCGGTCCGGGTCGAGTCGGAGCACTCCAGCACGATGGTCTCGATGCCGTACCCGGCCGTGACCCGGCGATAGGCGGCCTCGGATCGCACGTACGGTCCGTAGGTGTGGAATCTCGGGTCGGCCAGATCGCCGGAGACCAGTACCAGCCGGCGGTGCCCCAGGCCGTGCAGGTAGCCGACCGCGTCCTCGATCGTGGTGTCGAAGTCGATGTCGACGTGGATCAGGCCTTCCAGGGCGGTGGTCCGGCCGATCAGCGCGAACGGTGTCTTGGTTCGCTGGAGCACCGCGATCCGTGGATCCTCGAGCTGGACCTCCATCAGCACGACTCCGTCGACCAGTGCCTGCCCGACCAGTTCGGTGAGCTCGCCGCCGTCGTTCCCGACCGGCCAGAGCACCAGGTGGTAGTCCTGCTTGCGCGCCACTTCGGCCGCACTGGTGAAGAACTCCGCCGCCGAGAACCCGAACCGGTGGTCCAGCGCCGGATAGGCCATCGCGATGATCCGGGTACGCCGGCTGGCCAGCGCGCGGGCGACCACGTTGCGGCGGAAGCCCAGCTCCGTCATCGCGAGCTCGATCCGCTCCCGGGTCGCCGGCGTCACCGGCTTGGTGTCGTTGAGCACGAAGGAGACGGTGGCGATGGACACGCCCGCCCGCTTCGCCACGTCCCGCATGGTCACCATCGGCCGTTTCCACCCCGCTCTCGTCTGCCGCCCAGCCTGTCACGAGGACCGCCCCAGGCCCTTGACAGTGGTGTGACGTAGGGAACATAGTCCCTGACTACGCGGCTAGTTAACCGCTTTGCCAGCCATCCCACAACTGAGACGCCCGCCTTCAAAGATCCGGTCTTTCGTGATCAGGGTTAAGCGCTTGACCAGCGCCGGGACGGTGGCTGTCGCCGACTCATCCAAGGAGTGCAATGTCATGATCACGCAGCGGATCGCCGCGGCCCTGGCGGGTACGACGGCTCTGTCGCTCGTCATCGCCGGCTGCGGCGACAGCGGGAACAGTTCGCCGTCCTCGTCCGGCGGCAGCGTCAGCAGCCTCTCGGTGCTGGACTACTACAACAACGACCCGGACAAGGCGGCCGTGCAGAAGGGGCTCGACTCCTGCGCGGGCAAGCTCGGCATCACGATTCAGCGCGAGACGGTGCCTGGTGACACCTTGATCGCGAAGGTGCTGCAGCAGGCCTCGTCGAAGACGCTGCCCGACGTATTGATGCTGGACAACCCCGACGTCCAGCAGATCGCCGCGACCGGCGCGCTCGCGCCCTTGAACGACATGGGCCTGAACGGGGACGGGGTCATCCAGGGCATGAACGACGCGACGTCGTACCAGGGCAAGCTCTACGGACTGGCGCCGGTGACGAACACGATCGCGTTGTTCTACAACACGCAGATGCTGCAGGAGGCCGGCGTCCAGCCGCCGAAGACCTGGGACGAGCTGAAGGCCGCGGCCAAGAAGCTCACCAAGCCCGGCCGGTACGGCATCGCCTTCAACGCCAACGCGACCTACGAAGGCTCGTGGCAGTTCCTGCCGGCGATGTGGACCAACGGTGGCGACGAGACGGACCTGAAGAGTCCGCAGGTCGCGGAAGCGCTGCAGCTGTGGGTGGATCTGGTGCAGTCGGGCTCGGCGTCGAAGAGCGTGATCAACTGGACCCAGGGCGACGCGAAGGACCAGTTCGCGGCCGGCAAGGCCGCGATGATGGTGAACGGCCCGTGGCAGATCCCGGCGCTGGCGAAGACCCCCAACATCAAGTGGGACGTGGTCACGTTCCCGCTGAACAAGCCGGACCAGACGCCGGTCGCACCGCTGGGTGGTGAGGCCTGGACGGTCCCGCTGAACAAGGACCAGGCCAAGCAGCAGAAGGCCGCCGACTTCGTGAAGTGCCTCAACTCCGACGAGAACGAGATGGCCTGGGCCAAGGCCCGCTTCACCCTGCCGACCAAGACCGCGCTGCTCGACCAGTACGCCAAGGAGGTGCCCTCGATGAAGGCGTTCGCCGAGCAGGTCAAGACCGCCCGGGCCCGGACCGGCAAGCTCGGTGAGAAGTGGCCCGACGCCGCCAAGGTGATCTATCAGGCGATCGCGCTGGCGCTGACCGGCAAGGCCACGGCGCAGGACGCTTTCAGCAAGGCCTCCGGCGGGTGAGCTCCCGGGGACGCCGCCGTCGCGGTGAGGACCTGACCAAGGTCCTCTTCGTGGCGCCTGCCGCGCTGGCGATGCTCGCGCTGTTCGGGTACCCGGTGCTGAAGAACCTGATGATGAGCCTGCAGGACTACACCCTGCGGACCTTCTTCACCGGGCAGGCGCCCTGGGTCGGACTGCGGAACTACACGACGGTGGTGACCGACCAGCTCTTCTCGCAGGCGATGGTGAACACCGCGTTGTTCACCATCGGCTCGATCGCCTTCCAGTTCGCCGCCGGTCTGGCGCTGGCGCTGTTCTTCCGCCGCCGGTTCCCGCTCAGCAATCTGTTGCGGTCGCTGCTCCTGCTGCCGTGGCTGCTGCCGCTGATCGTCTCCAGCGCGACCTGGCGGTCGATCCTCGAACAGGACAGCGGCATCCTGAACCGCACGCTGACCGGGCTCGGCCTGATCAACGATCCGGTGCCGTGGCTGAACTCGCCGTCGGTGGCGCTGATCGCGGTGATCGGGGTGAACATCTGGATCGGCATCCCGTTCAACGTGACCCTGCTGTACTCCGGTCTCGCGGACATCCCGCAGGAGTTGTACGAGGCCGGACAGCTGGACGGCGCCACCGGCTGGCGCGGGTTCCGCTACATCACCTGGCCGAACCTGCGAGCGGTGGCCAGCGTGCTGCTGGTGCTCGGCGTCGTCTACACGATCAAGGTGCTGGACATCATCCTCGGCCTGACCGGCGGTGGGCCGGCCAATGCCACCCAGACGCTGGCGACCCAGTCGTACCAGCGGTCGTTCGTCGACTTCAAGTTCGGCGAGGGTGCGGCCCTGAGCAACATCCTGATCGCGATCTCGCTGCTGTTCGCGGTCGTCTACCTGCGCGGCACCCGCCGTGCCGTCGACGAATAGGAGGGGTACGACGATGTCCGACTCGGCTGTTCGTCGCGCGATCTACACCGCGATCGGCGTACTGATCCTGGCCATGATGCTGTTCCCCGTCTACTGGATGGTGAACGCTTCGCTCCAGCCGTCCGGCAACACCCTGACGGCCGGCTTCCTGCCGCTGAACCCGACCTTCGAGGGCTACCGGCGGGCGCTCAGCGAGCAGGGGCGCAACCTGGTCACCAGCGTGCTCATCGCGGGCGGCACCGTGGTGCTTTGCCTGCTGATCTCGGCGCCCTGTGCGTATGCGTTGTCGCAGTTCCGGTCCCGCTGGGTGGGGATCGGGCTGCTGGCGATCCTGGTCTCCCAGATGATCCCGGGGATCGTGATCGCCAACGCGCTCTACACGGCCTACGAGCGGCTCGGGCTGCTGAACTCGATCCCCGGCCTGATCGTGGCCAACTGCAGCAGCGGGATCCCGTTCGCGATCCTGATCCTGCGCTCGTTCATGCTCTCGCTGCCGCCGTCGCTGGTGGAGGCGGCCCGGGTGGACGGAGCCGGGCTTTTCCGGGCGTTCGTCGCGATCGTGTTGCCGATCAGCAGGAACTCCCTCATCACCGCGGGACTGTTCACCTTCCTCTTCTCCTGGAGCGACTTCCTCTTCGCCCTCACGCTGACCACCAAGGGTCGCGTGCGGCCGGTCACGCTCGGGATCTACCAGTACCTGGGTACCCAGGTACAGAACTGGAACGCGGTGATGGCGACCGCCGTACTGTCCGCGATCCCGGCGATCGTGCTGCTGGTCGTCGCTCAGAAGTACATCGCCGCCGGCGCCATCGGTGGCGCCGTCAAATGACCCGACCCATCGACCAAGGACTACTGACATGACGCTTCGCGTACTCGTCTGGGGCGAGAACCGGCACGAGCAGGTCGAGCCGCACGTCGCCGAGATCTACCCCGACGGCATGCACACCACGATCGCGGAAGGCATCGCCGAGAATCTCGGTGACGCCGTCGAGGTCGCTACGACGACCCTCGACGAACCCGAGCACGGGCTGACCGAGGAGGTACTGGCCGGCACCGACGTACTGGTCTGGTGGGGCCATGCCGCGCACGGTGAGGTCGACGACAAGGTGGTCGACCGGGTGTACCAGCACGTCCTGTCGGGGATGGGCCTGCTCGTTCTGCACTCCGCGCACTGGTCGAAGATCTTCGGCAAGCTGATGGGCACCACCTGCACCCTGCGCTGGCGCAGTGAGCGGGATCGCGAGCTGGTCTGGACGGTCAACCCGACGCACCCGATCGCCCGCGGCGTGCCGCATCCGATCGTGATCGAGCAGCAGGAGATGTACGGCGAGTTCTTCGACATCCCGGTGCCGGACGAGCTGGTCTTCGTGTCCACGTTCAGCGGTGGCGAGGTGTTCCGTTCCGGCTGCACCTTCCGCCGCGGCCACGGCAAGATCTTCTTCTTCTCGCCCGGCGACCAGGACTACCCGGTGTACCACCACAAGGATGTCCGCAAGGTGATCGCCAACGGGGTCGAGTGGGCCAGGACCGACCTGCCGGAGCGGGCGCTGCCGACGCTGCTGCGGTACGAGACCGGGGACTTCTTCAACGGCCACGGGTACGCCGGGCCGATCGAGGCTGAGTCCGATGAGGAGCGTGCCGATGCCTGAACCCCTGCGGCTCCTTCAGGTCGGCGCCGGCGGCATGGGTCGCGCCTGGCTGCGCAATATCGGACAGAACCCGGACGTCGTCCTGGCCGGGCTGGTCGACCTCGACGTCGCGCTGGCCCGGGCGGCGGCCGACGAGCACGGGTACGCCGATGTCCCGGTGGCGGCGTCGGTCGCCGAGCTGGCCGAGCGGACGGGCGCCGAGGCGGTGATCGACGTGACCGTCCCGGCGGCCCATCCGGCGGTCAGCGTGGATGCCTTGCTGCGAGGTCTGCCGGTGCTGTGCGAGAAGCCGCTGGCTGAGTCGGTCCGCGAATGCCTGACGATGGTCGCGGCCGCCGAGGCGAGCGGCAGGTTGCTGATGGTCTCGCAGTCCCGCCGGTACTTCCGGACCGGCGAGGCCTTCGGGCGGCAGTTGGCCGGGCTCGGCCCGGTCGGGTCGTTGTCGTGCGAGTTCTTCAAGGCGCCACGGTTCGGCGGCTTCCGGGAGCAGATGGCCGAGCCGCTGCTGGTCGACATGGCGATCCATCAGTTCGACCTGGCCCGCAAGCTGATCGGGTCCGAGCCGCTGTCGGTGTACTGCGACTCCTACAACCCGGACTGGAGCTGGTTCAGCGGGCACGCGGCTGCCGACGCGGTCTTCAGCTTCGACGGGGGAGCCAGATTCGTCTTCACCGGAAGCTGGTGCGCGCCGGGGCTGGAGACCTCGTGGAACGGTCGCTGGCGGGCGAGTTCCGCGAACGGCACGGCGATCTGGGACGGCGACTCCGCACCGGTGGCCGAGTACGCCTCGGGGCCTGCCGTGCCGGCCGAGATCGGCACGGGGCCGGAAGAGATCGCCGGGTCCCTGGCTGAGTTCGTGCACGCGTTGCGTACCTCCAGTACGCCGCAGACGGAGGTGCACGCCAACGTGATCAGTGTCGCGATGGTCGAGGCGGCGGTCCGCTCGTCGGCGTCGGGCGCGCCGGTCCGGATCGCCGATGTCGTCTCGGCCGCCCACGCCGAGGCGATCGAGACCGTACCGGCAGGGGTGCTGCTCGACGTACTGCGCTCCTGGCCGTCGGCCGAGCGGGTGGTCGGGCTGCCGGAGAAGTATTGAAACGGCGCACTACCTCAAAGAACACTGTTTCAGCGGTGGACCAAACGCTTGAACGGTGCGGTTGGTTGTCGGGTGGGTGCGGGGCGTGTTGGATGAGGACACGTTTCCCCTTGACCCTGGCTTGGCGTGTGGGTAACTTTCGCGTGCGGGGGCACGGTTGTAATTCAATTACCTGAGGGGTCGGTTATGTCCGCCTTGCGCCGTTTCGCTGTTGCCAGCCTCGCCGTTGTGACCATCGGGTCACTGGTGCCCGCCAGTGCTGTGAGTGCTCCACCGCCTGAGCCGCTCAGCAATCTCCAGGTGGCCACCAAGGCGCTGCAGGGGATGACGCTGGAAGACAAGATCGGGCAGATGTTCGTGTTGTTCGCCTACGGGCCGGACGCGAGCAAGCCGGATGCGCGCAACACAGCCCTGTACGGCGTGGCGACGCCTGCCGAGGTGGTGGCGAAGTACAAGCCGGGTGGCTGGATCTACTTCAACGCCCGCGACAACGTGACCAGCCCGACCCAGCTGGCGACGTACTCCAACCAGCTCCAGGCCGCGGCTCTCAAGACCGGGCTGCGCCTCCCGCTGACGATCGCCACCGACCAGGAGCAGGGCGTCGTCGTCCGCATCGGCCCGCCCGCCACCCAGTTCGGCGGCAACATGGCGCACGGTGCGACCCGCAACACCGCGGACGCCAGGACAGCAGCCGGTATCACCGGACGCGAACTCAAGGCGATGGGCATCCGTCAGGACTACGCCCCGGTCGCCGACGTCAACGTCAACGCGCTCAACCCGGTGATCGGCGTCCGCTCCTTCTCGAGCGACCCGAAGCTCGTCTCGGACATGACGGTCGCGCAGGTCAAGGGCTACCAAGAGGACGCCGGCATCATGGCGACCGCGAAGCACTTCCCGGGCCACGGTGACACCGTCGACGACAGCCACACCGCGCTGCCGACGATCAACCACACCCGCGAGCAGTGGAACACGATCGACGCGCCGTCCTTCAAGGCCGCGATCAAGGCCGGCATCGACTCGATCATGACCGCGCACATCGTCGTACCGTCCCTGGACCCGTCCGGCGACCCCGCGACGCTGAGCAAGCCGATCCTCACCGGCGTACTGCGTAACGAGCTCGGCTTCAAGGGTCTCGTCATCACCGACGCGCTCGAGATGGCAGCGGTACGGGCCAAGTACGGCGACGCCGAGGTGGCCGTCCGGGCGATCGAGGCCGGCGCCGACCAGCTGCTCCTGCCGCCGGCCCCCGACGTCCAGTTCAAGGCCGTCGTCGACGCCGTGAAGTCGGGCCGGATCAGCGAGCGCCAGGTCAACGAGAGCGTGCTGCGCGTCCTGCTGATGAAGCTCAAGAACGGCGTCCTGTTCCAGCCGTTCGTCGACCCGGCGAAGATTGCAACGAAGGTCGGTACTCCGGCCAGCCTCGCGACCGCCCAGAAGATCGTCGACAAGTCCGTCACGCTGGTGAAGAACGACACCAAGACGCTCCCGTTGACCAAGGACCCGCGCAAGATCCTCGTCACCGGCTGGGGCGTCACCACCACCCAGGCGCTGGCCAACAGCCTCACCACCCGAGGTGCGACCACCACCGTTGCCCAGACCGGTGCGGCCCCGACCGACGCCGCCATCGCCGACGCGGTCACCAAGGCGCAGGCCAACGACGTCACCGTGGTCCTCACCCAGAAGGCCTGGGACACCAAGGTCACCGACAAGCTGGCCAAGCAGCAGAAGCTCGTCAATGACCTGCTCGCCACCGGCAAGACGGTGATCGTCGTGGCGGTCCGCGACCCCTACGACATCGCGTACTTCACCGCGGCGCCGACGTACCTGGCCACCTACGGCTACGCGGCCGTCTCGATGGAGTCGCTGACCAAGGTCCTGTACGGCGAGATCGCCCCGACCGGCAAGCTCCCGGTCGACATCCCCGTCGCAGGCGACCCCACCACCCCGCTCTACAAGTTCGGCCACGGACTGTCCTGGTGACTCGTACTTCCAAAGGAGAACCGATGAAGCGCCGCAGCCTGCTCGCCGGTGCGGGAGCACTCGCCGCCGCCCCGCTGATCGACATCCAGGGAGCCGCCGCAGCGGAACCTGCCAAGAAGAAGGGCGTCACGACCGGAGCCCAAGCGCTGGCAAAGGACAACTGGAAGGCCTTGGCCGGGCAGAAGGTCGGGGTGATCAGCAACCCGACCGGCATCCTCGACGACCTCAACCACATCGTCGACACCATGCACGCGTCCGGCAAGGTCAACGTGGTCGCCGTCTTCGGCCCCGAGCACGGCTTCCGCGGCAGCGCGCAGGCCGGCGGTTCCGAGGGTGATCACGTCGATCCGCGGACCGGGATCATGGTCTACGACGCGTACGGCGCGGCCGCGGCCAAACTCGCCACGCTCTACACCAAGGCCGGCGTCGAGACCGTCGTCTTCGACATCCAGGACGTCGGGGCCCGGTTCTACACCTACATCTGGACGATGTACGAGGCGATGCTCGCGGCCGTCCAGACCGGCGCGAAGTTCGTCGTACTGGACCGGCCGAACCCGACCGGCGGCTCGGCGCGTGGCCCGATGCTGAAGCCTGGCTTCACGTCGGGCGTCGGCAAGCGGGAGATCATCCAGCAGCACGGGATGACGGTCGGCGAGCTGGCCCGGCTCTTCAACGCCGAGTACCTGCCGCTGGACACGAACGGCGCGCGGCTCAAGGAGCTGCAGGTGATCGAGGTGAAGGGCTGGAAGCGCGACCAGCTGTACGCCGACACCGGGCTGACCTGGGTGATGCCGAGCCCGAACATGCCGACCCCGGACACCGCGTTGCTCTACCCGGGCGCGTGCCTGTTCGAGGCGACCAACATGTCCGAGGGGCGCGGTACCACCCGGCCGTTCGAGCTGATCGGTGCGCCGTACATCGACTACAAGTGGGCGCAGGCGCTGCAGGCCAAGAACATCCCCGGTATCGACTTCCGCGAGGCCTACTTCACGCCGTTCATCTCCAAGAACGCCAACGTGCTCTGCGGCGGCGTGCAGATCCAGATCACCGATCCGGACCGGGTCGAGGCGATCGTGGCGGCGACGCACATGATCGTCGAGGCCAAGAAGCTGTACCCGGGCTTCGCCTGGCGTACTGGTGACAACCCGCCCGGCCGCTGGATCGATCTGCTCACCGGCTCGGACCGCTACCGCACGATGGTCGACGGCGGAGCCACCGCCGAGGCGGTCATCGCCGCCTGGCAGAGCGAGACCGACGCCTGGACCGCCCGCCGCGCGAAGTACCTGCTCTACAAGGGGGATCACCGGTGAAACTGGTCAAGCCGATCGCGGTAGTGTCTGTCTTGATGCTCACCATGGCCAGCCCTGCAGTTGCTTCAGGCAACAAGTCCGGACGTTTCGACCACCCGTACGACGGGTACGCGCCGAAGTCGACGCTGCTGCGCGACTCGACTCCCGCCAAGGCCGGTCTCGATCCCGCGCCGATCGACGCCGCGCTCGCCCAGGTGGCCGGCTGGACCCAACCGTCCGGCACGACCAAGCCCCTGTACGCCGGTGCCGTCACGCTGCTCGGCCACGACGGCAAGGTCGTCACCCGCACCGCCACCGGGATGGCACTCAAGTACTCCGACGGCAGTGGTACCGAGCTGCCCGCCGACCAGCAGATCCCGATGCGCACCGACACCATCTTCGACATGGCGTCGGTCTCCAAGCTGTTCACCTCGATCGTCGTGATGCAGCAGGTCGAGAAGGGCAAGATCGGCCTGGACACCCCGATCGCGACGTACGTGCCGGAGTTCGCGGAGAACGGCAAGGCCGCGATCACCGTCCGGCAGGCGCTCACCCACACGACCGGGCTGCCCGCGTTCCTGCCGTTGTGGAAGGACCAGCCGACGCCGGAGCTGCGGCTGAACGAGGCGCTCACCGCCAAGCTGGTCAACCCGCCCGGCGGCACCTACCTCTACAGCGATCTGAACCTGATCTCGCTCGGCGAGGTCGCACACCGGGTGACCGGCAAGACTCTCGACAAGCTCGTCGCGGACGGCATCACCAAGCCGCTGCAGATGCGCGATACGGGCTACAACCCGGACGAGAAGAAGAAGCCGCGGATCGCCGCCACGGAGTACCAGACGGCCCCGCCGCGCGGGATGGTCTGGGGTTCGGTGCACGACGAGAACGCCTGGTCGCTCAACGGCGTCGCCGGGCATGCCGGTGTCTTCTCCACCGCGGACGATCTGGCCGTGCTGGCGCAGACCTTCCTCAACGGCGGTAGCTATCGCGGCGCGCGGATCCTGAAGACGGACTCGGTCACCGCGATGATCACCAACTTCAACCAGGGCTTCCCGGGCAACGACCACGGGCTCGGCTTCGAGTTGAACCAGCGCTGGTACATGGGCGGGCTGTCGGGGCCGCGGACGGCGGGGCACACCGGCTACACCGGGACGTCGATCGTGATCGACTTCGATTCGCGGTCGTTCGCGATCCTGTTGACCAACCGGGTGCACCCGAGTCGCAACTGGGGGAGTAACAACCCAGCCCGCAGGGCCGTAGTACAGGGGCTGGCGTTGTCGCTGGGGGTCGGGCCGCAGCATGGCAAGGACGCCTGGTTCTCCGGGACGACAGACGCCAGTACGACGACGCTCGCGGCCAAGGTCGCCGTACCGGCCGCCGGGGCGAAGGTGTCGTTCGACCTGTTCGTGGACACCGAGGACTCGGATCTGCTGTATCTGGAGAGCTCTGCCGACGGTACGACCTGGACCAAGGTGCCTTTCACCGTGCGTGATCGGGGGACCGTCATCGACACCGACGGCTCGATCAGCGGCTCGGGAGACCGGCACTGGCACCAGGTGACCGCCGACCTCGGCGCGGGCGACCAGACGCTGCGCTGGCGCTATACCTCCGATCCGCTGTACCAGGGCCGGGGCGTCTATGTGGACGGCGTGAAGATCTCCTCGGGGCACACGGTGCTTTTCGACGGTGAACGAACGCCTGAATCATTTGTCGCAACTGGTTGGAGACTTTCGCGTCGGTGACCCCGCTCGGTGCTTAATCGCCGTACGGTGGCGTCATGACTTCAGTTACCTCTCCAGAACCCACGGGGCCGCTGCTGGTCCGGGTCCGCGCGGTGATGCCCGCGCTGGCGCCGGCCGAGCAGCGGGTGGCGAACGCGGTCCTCGCGGACCCGGGCGGGGTGGCGGCGATGACGATCTCCGAACTGGCCGAGGTGGCCTCCACCTCGGAGACCACGGTCATCCGGTTCTGCAAGCAGATCGGCGTCCCCGGCTATCCGCAGCTCCGCCTGCAGTTGGCGGCTCAGTCGGCCACGGAGAACATCCGGCCCGAGGTCGGCGGCGACATCGAGCCCGGTGACTCGCTCGCGGACGTCGTCGGCAAGGTCGCCTTCGCGGACGAGAAGGCGGTCCGGGAGACCGCGCAGCAGCTCGACATCGAGTCGCTGGGCAAGGTCGTCGCCGCGGTCGCCAAGGCGCCGCGGGTCGACCTGTACGGGACCGGCGCGAGCGCGTTCGTCGCGCTCGACCTGCAGCAGAAGCTGCACCGGATCCGCCGGGTCGCGTTCGCCTGGTCGGACGTGCACGTCGCGCTGACCAGCGCCGCGCTTCTCGGTGAGGGAGACGTCGCAATCGGCATCTCCCACACCGGGACGACCGCCGAGGTGGTCGAGGCGCTCGAGGAGGCCGCCAAGCACGGCGCCACCACGGTCGCGGTGACCAACTTTCCCCGGTCGCCGCTGGCCCGGACCGCCGATCTTGTCCTCACCACGGCCGCGCGCGAGACGACTTATCGCTCCGGCGCGATGTCCAGCCGGATCGTCCAGCTGATGGTGATCGACTGTTTGTTCATCGGCGTGGCACAGTCGGTACTGCCGGACGCCCGCAAGGCGCTCGAGGAGACGGCTACTGCGGTCCGCGGTCACCGCCTGAAGACGTCTGTCAATGATCAACAGAATTGAAAATCCTTCAGTAGAAAACTAACATCGATTCTGTGATCACACCCACGGAGCAGCGCAACCCCAGGACGCTCGCGATCGATGCGGTGGGCACCACCGAGATTCTCCGGATGGTCAACGCGGAGGACGCCCGGGTGGCCGGCGCAGTCGCCGCGGTGATCCCTGAGCTGGCGCGGGCAGTGGACGCTGCCGTTGAGGCCGTCCGCAACGGCGGCCGAGTGCACTACTTCGGCGCCGGTACGTCCGGGCGACTCGCGGTCCTCGACGCCGCCGAGCTCCTGCCCACGTTCCACGTCCCCGACGACCTGGTGGTGGCCCACCACGCCGGTGGCATGGAGGCGCTGCTGCGTGCGGTCGAGAACGTCGAGGACTCCGAGGAGGGTGGAGCGGCCGAGGCTGCCTCGGTCACCGGCCGGGACATCGTCATCGGACTCGCGGCCTCCGGCAGTACGCCGTACGTCGCCGGCGCTCTGAAAGCCGCCCGAGCGGTCGGCGCGACCACAGCCCTGGTGACGTCGAACCCCTCGGCTCCGCTGGCCCCGCTGGCCGACATCGTGATCGCCGCCGACACCGGCCCCGAGGTCATCGCCGGCTCCACCCGCCTGAAGGCCGGTACCGCCCAGAAGCTGATCCTGAACAGCTTCTCGACCACGCTGATGATCAAACTCGGCCGCACCTGGTCCAACCTGATGGTCGACATGGTCGCCACCAACCAGAAGCTCCGCGGCCGCATGCTCCGCATCCTCGGCGAAGCGACCGGCGCCGACCCCGAAGCCTGCGCCGCCGCGCTCGCCGAAGCCGATGGCGAGCTCAAACCGGCCCTGGTCCACCTCCTGACCGGCTCGCCGATCCCAGAGGCCCGCCGGGCCCTCTCCCAGGCAGGCGGCCGCGTAGCCGTCGCCCTCGGGCTGCTCAGCGCGTCTGCGTAAAACCGTTCGCTCGGTGATCCAGTGCTCCCTACTCTCGGGAGGGTGATTACTGAGCGCATCGACCCACACGACCCGGCCGCCTTTGACGCGTGGCATGCCGCTATGGCGGAGGCGACGACGGCCGGCCGGGAGTTTGCTGTCCCGTGGTCGCTGGAGGAGATGCGGGTGGCGGTGACTCTGGAATCGCCGTACTTCGATCGCGAGCTCTGGGTCGCCCGGGACGAGGGTGGTCAGGTCGCCGGGTTCCTGCAGATCGATCTGCCGCAGAAGGACAACATCAACCTCGCCTCCGTCGACCTCGGTGTCGTACCGGATCATCGCCGCCAGGGGTACGGGACTGCGTTGGCGAAGGTTGCCGAGGAGCGGCTCGCGCATCATGGGCGGACGGTCGTGCATGCCATGGTGCACACTCCGCTCGGTACCGAGACGCCAGGCCAGGCCTTCGTCCGGGCGCACGGTATGACCGTGGGGATCGCTGATCGGCACCGGATCCTTCGCCTTCCGCTCGAGCAGAACTTCCTGGACGAACTGGCGGCCG
The DNA here is from genome assembly GCF_036067295.1 of Kribbella sp. NBC_00382. NCBI lineage: Bacteria > Bacillati > Actinomycetota > Actinomycetes > Propionibacteriales > Kribbellaceae > Kribbella > Kribbella sp. NBC_00382. Next base: position 1,165,291 of record NZ_CP107954.1, on the reverse strand, counting down.
AGGTGGCCGATCACCATCGTGACTATCGCCTCGTCACCTGGCAGGACCGTTGCCCTGACGACCTGGTCGACGCGTATGCCGAGCTCGAGGGCACCTTCCTGGACGAGGCGCCGATGGGTGAGCTGGAGGTCGAGGCCGAGGTGTACGACGCGGCCCGGATCCGGTTCCGGGAGAGCCAGGCGCGGGCCCAGGGCCGCCGCTTCTGGGTCACCGTCGCGATCGCGCCGGACGGAACGCTCGCCGGGCAGACCGAGCTCACCATCTCCGCCAACGACGCCGCCAACGCCTTCCAGTCGGGCACCTTGGTGGCGCCGGCCCATCGCGGGCACCGGCTCGGGCTGGCGCTGAAGGTCCGCAACCATCTCGAACTGCAGCGCACGCACACCGCGCCGGTCGTGATGCACACCTGGAACGCCGAGCAGAACACCGCGATGAACGCGGTCAACGAGCGGCTCGGCTACCGCGAGGTCGAGCTGACCGAGGAGTGGCAGCGGAAAATCTGAAATATTTTGGTTGCCGCCGTTCTGGAACAGTACGGAAAACAACAGTTTGAATTCTCCGGGGGGAACCCTTCGCAGGGGAGTTATTGAACGTGAAAGCTAACCGGTCGATGCTCCTCGTCCGGTTTGCTTGCTGTTGGAGTGTTTGAGTTTCGGGGCTCGCAAAACGGAGCAGCATCGCTCATTCGGGGCGGAAAGAAAAGCGATCTGGAACACGTTGCCGAGGGTATCCTAACCGTCACTTTCGGTCCGTAGACCGAGTGCGTGATCTTGTCGTATCGTCACGTCATCGCCAAGCCTTGGTGGGGGCTCTGGTGCTCTGAATCCTTTGTGTTCAAGGCAACCTCGGAGCTCGGATGACCATGGACGGTACTGTCGTGGTGCCCGGAACCACTATGGGCGCCCAGTGGGTCGATGAGGTGCTGCTGGCCGGTGAGGCCAGTGACATCTGTTTCAGACTCCCTACCCCAATTGATCGTGGAATGCTGCGCCGGCTGGTGCTGGAACGGCAGTCCGAATTGGCGGAATCGGGTTTGCGCCCGGGTGGGGCGGCCGCATTGCGGTTACCCCCGTCAATGGCGTTTGTGACGCATTTGCTGGCGGTCTGGCGGCTCGGTGGGCAGGCGATCCTGCTGGATCACCGGCTGACCGACTACGAGGTCCGCCGGGCGGTCGAGCGGCTGGTCCCGCAGGTGGTGGTGTCGCCTGACGGAGCGGTCCCGGCCGGCTTGCGCACGTTCGTCGACGTCGAGACCGCCGTGGCCAGCTATTCGGGTCACCCGGCCAACACCGCGCACGCCGTGGTCCAGCTCAGTTCGGGCTCGACCGGGCCGTCGAAGGTGATCGGCCGGACCGCCGAGGACCTGATCGAAGAGGTGCACCGGTACACCCGGATCGACGGTGTTCCGTTGCGGGGTGAGCGGGTGATCCTGCTGCCGTCGATGGTCCATGTGCTCGGTCTGGTGGGCGGGCTGATGTATTGCCTGCACGCCGGTGTCGAACTGGTCCCGCCCGCGCGGCTGACCGGCGACGCCATCGTCGCCGCGATCGCGAGCGGGAAGAGTCCGGCGACGGTGCTCGGCGTGCCGTTCCACATCGGGTTGCTTGCCTCGGTCAACGAGCCGCCGCGGTTGCCGCAGTTCAAGCGGATGACGACCGGTGGCGAGCTGGTGCCGAAGGCGATCTCAGGTGCTTTCGAGGACAAGTACGGGGTGCCGCTCGGCAACATGTACGGGATGACCGAGGTCGGGGTCATCGGCACCGATCTGTTCGGCGCGCATCGGCCGGCGATCCTGCCCGCACCGGGGATCGAGGTACGGGCGGTCGATGGGGAGTTGCACGTCCGTCGGCCGGAGTCGCCGTACCTGGGGTTGTCGGATCCGAGTCGCTGGGCCGACGGCTGGTTGCGCACCAAGGATGCGGGTGTGATCGACCCGGAGACCGGCCTGGTCTCGATCAAGGGGCGGCTGGATTCGCAGGTGTCGGTCGGTGGGCTGAAGGTCGACCTGACCGAGGTCGAGTACACGCTGAACACGCTGCGCGGCATCGAGGCCGCCGTCGTTGTCCACGACGGTTCGATCACGGCGTACGTGCAGCTCAACGAGCAACGCGACGTGGCGCGGATCGAGGCCGATCTCGCCCAGCTGCTGGCGTCGTACAAGCGTCCCCGCAGTGTCCGGGTCCTCGCTCAGTTGCCCCGGACAACCACCGGGAAGCTGGTCCGCGACACCGCGGTACTCCGCAAAGCGGCGCCGTGATGCTCAAGAACCTCGATGGCCGGAGTACCGACCGGCACGACAACAGCAACCACCGCGTCGGCCGCCACCGGAACGTGCGCCAGGACGAGGTGCTCCGCGGAAGCAACAAGCCCACCAACCAGCGGGCCACCCCCGCCCTCACCGGGCGCGGGAAGTGGGATGGGGCGGCGCAAGCCACCACTCCGGAGGCCGGTGCCGAGAGCCTTGCCTATCGCTTCCTTCGCAGTCCAGAGGTGCAGGAATGCCTCGAGTTCTTCGGGCTGGACCCGCATCCAGGCGAGCTCGGCCGGGGTGAACCAGCGGCGGGCGAGGGCGCTGACGGGTCGGGGGTAGCGGTCTTCGAGGTCTATGCCGACTGGGCCCGACAGTCCGGCGGTGACGGCGACGAGGCGCTGGCTGTGGCTGATGCTCACCGCGAGCGGGTCGACGTGGGGAGCACCGGCGGCGTCGTGCCGCAGTACCGGGGTGCCGATACCGGTGCCGGTGCCGGTGCTGCTGCTGGTGAGCAGGGTGCCGGCGAGGTCGAGGAGCAGGGCGTGAGCGGCGGATCGCTGGTCGCGCTCGACGGGTTTCAGCCAGACGTGCACGGGGGCCAGATCGGTGCCCGGACGCTGAATCACAGGAAGAAGGTATCCCGATGAGGGAAGAGGTTCGCGAGTTCGTCATCGCGCAGCTGCAGGACATGAACTACGACGTCGAGGGAATCGACGACGAGACGACGCTCGGCCCGGCCGGTGTCGACCTGGAGTCGCTCGCGCTGGCCGACCTGTCGGTCCGGGTCGAGGACAAGTTCGGCGTCCGGTTCTCCGACGACGAGTCCGAGGAGCTGGCCCTGATGACCGTCGGCGAGTTCACCACCGCGGTGGCCGGCCGGGTAGCGCAGCAGGTCTGATGAGCAGCATTCCCCAGCCTTCGGTCCAACCTGCAGCTCAGCCCCCGCCCGGTAGGGCCGAGATCGTCGACTGGCTGGCTGCGCTGGGTGATCGCCAACCTGGCGAGGTCCGGGAACGGATCGATTCGATGGAGCTGGCCTGGCTCGTGCACCAGGTCGAGCAGCGCTACGACCTGGAGCTGGACGACGACCAGCTGGACCGGATCAGGACGATCGACGACGCCGTCACCGTGCTGGCGGAAGCGCTGAAGAGTCATGTCTGACCAGGTCTCCATCACGGGCTTCTCCGTCCTGAGCGCGCTCGGCCGTGGTGCCGAGGCGCAACTGGCCGCGGCCCTTCCCGGTGCGTCAGCTTTCGGTGAGGTACGGCGGTTCGACACCTCGAACCGCCGGGCGACCCGTGCGGCCACGGCCGTCGACGTCCGGTCGCTGGAGGAAGAACTGCTCGACGCGGTCATCGACGCCTGCGCCGACGCGGGGTTGACTCCGGCGCAGCGGGCGACGACGCCGTTGTTCCTCGCAGTACACGGTCGCTCCGGCGTCCGCGGGCTGGCGACCAGAGCCGCGAAGATCTACACCAGCGCCTGCGTCTCAGCCAGTACTGCGGTCGCCGACGCGGCCGCGCTGATCCGCTACGGCTATGCGGAGCGGATCGTCGTGGCGGCGGGCTATCTGGTCGAGCCGGACCAGTTCGCCCTGTTCGACGCGGGCCGGGCGTTGACGGACGACAGTACGGTCCGGCCGTTCAGCCTCGATCGCAGAGGACTCCTGCTCGGCGACGCCGTCGTCGCGGTCGTCCTGCAACGAGGAGATGGCCAGGCCGAGATCGCGGGCTGGGGACGAGCCGGCGATGCGCACCACCCTTGCCAGCCCGCGCCGGACGGGCAAGGACTGGCGGCGGCGATCGAGGCTGCGTTGCGCAAGGCGGAGTTGCCTTCCGACGTTGTCGGCTACATCAACGCGAACGCCACCGGGACGATCTTCAGCGACGCGTCCGAGGCGGCCGCGATCCGGTCGGTGTTTCCGACGGACGTACCGGTCAGCTCGACGAAGTCGGTGCATGGGCACGCGCTGGAGGCTTCGGGTCTGCTTGAGCTTGTGATGACGGTACTGGCGTTGCGCGCGGGGAAGCTTCCGGTCAATGCGGGGTTCACCGAGGTCGATCCGATGTGCCCGCTGGACCTGATCCTCGATGCGCCGCGGCCTGCGACAGCGCAGTACGGGCTGACGCTGAATGCTGCCTTCGGGGGCGCCAACACGGCCTTGCTGGTGCGTGCTGGATGAGCGATCTGGTCGAGATTCCCGAACTCCGCGTGGTTACGGACAGTCACTGGCCGCAGCCGGGTGACGACGCGCTGGCAGGTCCGCCGGCGTTGCCGGGCTTCATCGGGTCGACGTTCAGCCCGTTGGTGGCCGTCGTCGCCGATCGTTGCCTGCAGTCTTTGTACGGCGAAGTGGCTGCAAAACAAGGGGAAAAGGTCGGCATCGTGCTGGTCAGCCGAACCGGTGACCGGGAGTCGGCCGAGCAGGTCCGGTCACTCGTTGCCGATGGCAAGCGAGTCGGGCCGTTGTACTTCTTCCAGTCGGTCCCGAACAGCGTGGCCGGGTACGTCGCCGCGCGCTGGGGACTGCACGGGCCGGTCGTCTGCCTCAATCCGCCGGGTGATCCGCGGCAGGCCGGCTTCGACCAGGCCGCGCTGCTGATCGCGGACGGGGACGCGGACCAGGTGCTGGTCGTGCTCGTGGAACAGGCAAGTCAGGGCGACACCGCCGTCGCCCTGTTGGTGAGTGGGGGAGAACCTTCATGAAGAGTCTGAGAGCTCAACTGGCAGCCGATCCGGCGATCGGTGCGGGCAATGTGCTGGCGACCGTGATCGCGCACGGCGCCGACCTGAATGGGCCGGGGCTGACGTTCGACACGGCTGTCGACGACTTCCCGGCTGAGCATCCGCTGACGCTCGGTGAGCTCGACGAGCGCGTCCAGGTGCGTACTGCGTGGTTGCACGAGCGGGGGATCGGGCGACGGGACGTGGTGGCGATCTGGGCGACCGAGGCCGCCGACATCGTGCTGAGCTTCCTCGCGCTGACCCGGATCGGGGCGATTCCCGCGTTGCTGAACGGGAAGATGGCGCCGTCGATCGCGGAGGAGTACATCCGGCGCTTGCGGGTGACCGGGGTGCTGGTGGACGAGGCGCACAGCGGGTTGTTGCAGGAGGCACCGATCCTGGGGGCTCCGCGCGACCTGGGTACCGGGGATCCGGCGCTGGCGCCGGCGCAGTACCGGCATCACCAGGACGACCCGATCGTGATCACCCACACGTCCGGTACGACCGGAGTGCCGAAGGCTGTGCTGCATACCCACAAGACCTTGTACGCCGCGTTGAAGCACCTGCTCACGATGCCGCAGTCGCAGGGGACCGATCGCATCCTCAACGCGCTGCCGATCCCGCACACCGCGACGATCCTGATGGTCAACCAGGTGCTCGGCAACCGGGCCGAGATGCTGCTGCTGTCGACCCAGGACGCGTCGACGGTGCTGGCGCAGATCGAGCGCTGGAAGCCGCGCGGGGTGTACGGATTCGCTGTCACCTGGGCCGGGCTGGCTCGGGAGGACCTGGGCGCACATGATCTCGACTCGGTGCGGATGTGGTTCAACACCGGAGACTGCGCGCATGAGCCGCACATCCGCAAACTGGTTGCCGTCGGCACCCGTGAGACGGTGACCCGGGAAGGGCGGGTGACGGTCCGCGGCTCGCACTTCGTCGACGGTCTCGGGTCGAGCGAGATGGGGCACAACGGGTTCCACATCACCCACACGGTCGACTCCGACCACTACGGCCGCTGCATCGGCAAGCCCTATCAGTTTGCCTCGGCGACGGTGCTCGACGCGGCCGGTGAGGAGCTGCCGCCGGGCAAGGTCGGGCTGCTCGGGTTCCGGTCGCCGACGGTCTCGCCGGGGTACTGGAACGACTCGGTCAACACCTACAAGTTCCGGCTCAACGGCTGGTTCCTGACGGGTGATCTGGTCTATCGCGACGAGGCCGGCCACTACTTCCACCTCGACCGGGTGCCTGATGCGGTCGCGGGCTTCGAGGGCCCGCAGCTCTACACCTCGATGTCCGAGGAGCGCATCCTCGCTGCGCTACCCGAGGTGCAGGACTGCACGGTGATCATCGTCCAGGAGAACGGCCAGTTCCTCACCGACGTACTGCTCGAGGTCCCGGCCGATGCCGATCCGATCAGGGAACGGGACGAGCGGATCCTCGCCGCGGTGGGTGAAGAGGTGGCCGGCACGATCCGCCGGATCCACGTGGTGGGCGAGGACGAGGTACCGGTGACGGTGACCGGCAAGGTCCGCAAGGTTGCCCTTCGCACCGAACGCCTAGCGGAGCAGAGTGTTGTGGGGGCCGGCCGATGACCGCCGTGACGATCACCGGCATGGGGCTGATGACGCCGGTTGGGCGGGGCGTCGACGACGTGTTCGGGGCCTTGTTGCATGGGCGGTCGGGGATCAGCCGGCCGCCGGTGGATCACCCGGTGGCGAACTCGGTGGAGCTGGCGGGGTTTCTGCCGGAGTTCGACGCCGGGACGATCGCGAGCGGTCCCGACGGCAAGGTGATGGACCGGACGGTCATCCTTGCGCAGCTGACCGCCGAGGAGGCGTTGGCCGATGCGGGGCTCGTGGTCGGCGAGAACGTTGCAGCTGAGCGGATCGGCGTGATCATCGGCGGCGTCGGCGGGATGGCGACGCTGGAGAAGCAGGTACTGGCCAGGGCCGAGCGTGGACGCGCGGCGGTCAGTCCGTACCTGCTCACCGGGATCCTGCCGAACATGCCTGCCGCCCGGGTGGCGATCCGGTTCGGCATCCGCGGCTACACCTCTTCAGTCGGTACGGCGTGTGCCTCCGGCGCGCAGGCGATCGCGGACGGAGTCCGGTTGATCCGCAGCGGTGAGCTGGATGTGGTGATCTGCGGGGCCAGCGAGGCGCCGCTGTTCCCGACGTTCGCCGAGACGTTCGCCAACGCCCGCGCACTGGCCCGCGGTTGGGACGACCCGACTGAGGCCAGTCGCCCGTTCGACCTGCGCAGGAACGGGTTCGTACTGTCGGAAGGCGCTGCGCTGCTCGTCCTCGAGAGTGCCGAGCACGCCGACAGGCGCGGCGCGCGAGGGTACGCCGATGTCGCGGGCTACGGCGTCAACGCCGATGCCCACCACCCGACAGCGCCGCGCCCCGACGGTCAAGGAGCAGCCGCGTGCATGCGACTGGCGTTTGCCAGCGGCAACATCAGCCCGGAGCAGGTCGGCTACGTCAACGCACACGGCACCAGCACGAAGCTCGGTGACGTCGCCGAATCGACGGCGATCGGCCTTGCTTTCAAGGGATCCGGTCCAGCGGTGAGCTCCACCAAGGCGCTCACCGGGCACATGCTCGGCACGTCCGGAGTCGTCGAGGCGGCCGCCAGTGCGATGGCGGTCAGCACCGGGCTGGTGCCACCGACGTACAACCTCGACGACCCCGATCCGGCCTGTCCGCTGGATCACGTGCGCAAGGAGCCGCGCGAGGCGCGTCCGGAGTACGCGCTGTCGAACTCGTTCGGGTTCGGCGGCCAGAACGTCAGCCTGCTGTTCGGACCTCCGAGCACAAAAGAAGTGAGAGGGGAAGACAGGGTGAGAGGACTGTGATGGAGATCTACGGGATCGACCACGTGGAGATGTACGTGGGCGACGCCAAGCAGGCGGCGTTCTACCTGACGCACGCGTTCGGCTTGCAGGTGCACGGCCAGGGCGGCCCGGAGACCGGGTTGACCGACCAGCGCTCGCTGCTGCTGCGGGAGAGCGCCGTACAGATCGTGTTGACCTCGGGGCTGGCCGCCGACCACCCCGCCGCCGAGTACGTCCAGCGGCACGGTGACGGTGTCGCCGTGGTGGGCATCGAGGTGGACAACGCCTCGGTCGCCTACACCGAGCTGCTCGGCCGTGGCGCCGCTTCCGTCAAAGAGCCGGTGACGTACTCCGACGAGCACGAGACCACCGTGGTGATCGCGGAGGTGGCCGGCTTCGGCGACGTGATCCACCGGCTGGTCGAGCGGCACGGTCCGCGGCGGGAGTTCCTGCCGGGCGCGTTCACGATCACCGAGCCGTCGAAGGGCCCGGACGAGAAGCTGTTCAGCGAGATCGACCACCTGGCGATCTGTGTGCCGTCGGGCCAGCTGAAGCCGACCGTCGAGTTCTACGAGAACGTCTTCGGCTTCCTGCCGATCTTCGACGAGTACATCGAGGTGGCCGGTCAGGGGATGGAGTCGACCGTCGTCCAGAGCCCGTCGAAGCACGTGACGTTCACGCTGATCGAGCCCGACCCGAACCGCCGGCCGGGGCAGATCAACGACTTCCTCACCTGGCACGCGGGTGCCGGTGTGCAGCACATCGCCTTGCGGACCAGCGACATCGTCGAGGCGGTCGGCACGCTGAAGGAGCGCGGGGTCAACTTCCTCGCCTCGCCGTCGGCGTACTACAAGGCGCTGCCGGAGCGGGTCGGTGAGGTCGAGACGCCGATCGCGGAACTGGAAGAGCTCGGCATCCTGGTGGACAAGGACCACTGGGGTCAGCTGCTGCAGATCTTCACCGAGTCGATGCACGTCCGGCGGACCTTGTTCCTGGAGATCATCGAGCGGCGCGGCGCGATGACGTTCGGCAGCGGCAACATCAAGGCGCTGTACGAAGCGAAGGAGCGCGAGCTGCAGGGGGTCGAGGTATGACTGTGTTGAATTCCTCGCCCACCCCACCGCCCCGGTCGCTCGAGTTCACCTTGTCAGCAGAAGAGATCGACCTGCTCCCATCCGACGAGGATGTGGCCTTCTACCAGGAACACGGCTGGTACCTGTCCAAGAAGCTGCTCACCGACGACGAGACCGACGAGCTGGTCGACTCCAGCGAGCGGTACTACGCCGGCGAACGCGACCGCAATCTCCCCGTCGCGCCGCCGAAGCTCGCGTACTGGGATCCGTCCAAGGGTGACGTCCAGCGGCACAACGACTACGTGCACTACGAGCATGACGGGCTGGCGAAGATCCTGACCAAACCGTTGATCGGCGCGGTCGCGGCCAGGCTCGCGCAGGTCGACGAGATCCGGATCTTCCAGTCCACCCTGATCTACAAGCCGCCGATCAAGGGTGAGCCGTCGAACATCGTGCCCTGGCACTTCGACAAGCACTACTGGTCGTCGTCGTCCTCGGACCGGATGCTGACCGCGTTCATCCCGTTCCACGACTGCCCGCCCGAGATGGGCACGATCACGATGGTCGACGGCAGCCACCGGTGGAAGGAGATCGGCAGCGACGACACCGTCGTGCGCCACTTCGCCGACCGGGACAAGTCCCAGCTCGACCAGATGCTGATCGACAACGCGCAGTACAACGGGGTCGAGGTGGCCAAGCTGCCGATCACCATTCCGCGCGGCCACATGAACTTCCACCACTGCCGGACGTACCACGGCAGCGGTGCGAACGTCAGCGACCGCCCGCGCCGGGCGATCTCGCTGCACCTGCAGGACGGCGGCAACTCCTACCGGGAGTTCCCGCTCTCCGACGGCACCCTCGCGGCGTACAACCACGACGCGCTGGTCCGCCGGACCCCGGACGGCAAGCCCGACTACGCCGACCCGGACTTCTGCCCGACGCTCTGGGCCGACCGCTAAACCAAGGAGAAGGACATGTCACGTTACGACTGGGGTCAGACCCACCCCGGCATCGAGCAGCTGGAGAAGGCCGTCTCCGAGGCCCGCGACAAGGTCGTCCAGCACCCGCTCTACGCCAACCTGGACACGCACGAGTCGCTGGTCACCTTCATGGAGCACCACGTCTTCGCCGTCTGGGACTTCATGTCGCTGCTGAAGTCGCTGCAGCGCGAGCTCACCTGCGTCACGGTGCCGTGGATCCCGACCGAGCACCGCAGCAGCCGCCGGCTGATCAACGACATCGTGATGGTCGAGGAGAGCGACGAGCTGGGCGGCGACGACGGCCGGCCGGCCTTCATCAGCCACTTCGAGCTGTACGTCGACGGCATGCACGAGGCCGGCGCGGACACCAGCTCGATCGACAAGCTGATCGCGCTGCTCCGCGACGGCGCCCCGGTGGTCGAGTCGCTCGCGGCGGCCGGCGTACCGCAGGCGTCGATCGACTTCGCCGGTACCACCTGGACCATCATCGAGAGCGCGCCGGTGCACTGCCAGGCGGCCGCGTTCGCGTTCGGCCGGGAGGACCTGATCCCGGACATGTTCACCCAGGTGGTCGCGGTGAACGAACGGTCGAAGAAGCTCAACACCTTCGTCGACTACCTGGAGCGGCACATCGAGGTGGACGGTGAGTTCCACACCCCGATGGCGATGCAGATGGTCGCCGACCTGTGCGGCGACGACCAGGAGAAGTGGGACGCCTGCGCCGACACCATCAACACCGCGCTCGCCGCCCGCGCCCGCCTCTGGGACGCCATCCTGGCCGCGATCAAGGGCTGACTCAATGACCTCCATCGATCTCTACCGGACCGTGCGGCTGATCCGCCGCTTCGAGGAGCGCGCGATCGAGTTCGTCCGGTCCGGCGAGATCGTCGGCGGCATTCACCCGTACGTCGGTCAGGAGGCGATCGCGGCCGGGGTGTGCGCCGCGTTGCGTGCGGACGACCTGATCACCAGCACGCATCGCGGGCACGGGCACGTGCTGGCGAAGGGGGTGAACCCGGCCCGGATGTTCGCCGAGCTGATGGGCCGGGAGTCGGGGCTCAACAAGGGCCGCGGCGGCTCGATGCACGCGGCTGACTTCAGCCTCGGCATCCTGGGGGCGAACGCCATCGTGGGTGCGGCCGGGTCGATCGCCACCGGCGCGGCCTGGGCGCAACGCAGGCTGGGCAAGTCGACGGTGGCGGCCACCTTCTTCGGTGACGGCGCGGTCAACGAGGGAATGTTGCTAGAGGCATTCAACCTGGCGGCGCTGTGGAACGTACCGGTGCTGTTCGTCTGCGAGAACAACGGCTATGCCACCACGATGCCGGTGGACTCCGCGGTCGCGGGCAGCATCACCGGCCGGGCGAAGGCGTTCGGCATGCCCGCCTTCACGATCGACGGGCAGGATCCGGAGAAGGTGCTGGCGGCAACGACAGCTGCCGTCGAGCGGGCGCGGGCCGGCAAGGGACCGACCTTCCTCGAGTGCACGACGTACCGGTTCGATGCGCACCATACGTTCGAGCATCGGGCGCGGCTCAACTATCGGTCCAATGAGGAACTCGCTGCCGGGTGGTCGCGGGATCCGGTGGAGATCCAGGGCGCCCGCCTGTCCTTGGACGACCGGGCGGCCGTCGATACCGAGATCGAGGCGCTGCTCGACGCGGCGGCCGGAATCGCGCTCGGCAGCGCTCACCCCGACCCGGATGCGGCTCTGCAGTATCTCTACGCATCGCCGGAGGTGTTCAGCTGATGCCCAAACTGTCCTACCTGAAGGCTCTCAACCGTGCGTTGGGCGACGAACTCGAGGCCGATGAGCGCGTGTTCGTGCTCGGTGAGGACGTCCGGGTCGCGGCCTCGAACCTGACCGCCGGCTTGTTCGGCCGGTTCGGTCCGGAACGGGTGCTCGACACTCCGTTGTCGGAGCAGGCCTTCACCAATTTCGCGACCGGGGCGGCGCTGGCGGGGATGCGGCCGGTGATCGAGTTCCAGATCCCGTCGCTGCTCTTCCTCGTCTTCGAGCAGATCGCGAACCAGGCGCACAAGCTGTCGCTGATGTCCGGTGGGCAGTGCAAGGTGCCGGTGACGTACGTCGTACCAGGGTCAGGCTCGCGAACCGGGTGGGCCGGTCAGCACTCCGATCATCCCTACAGCTTGTTCGCTCATGTCGGGGTGAAGACGGTTGTACCGGCGACTCCGGCGGACGCGTACGGGTTGTTGCTGTCCGCAATCCGGGATGACGACCCGGTGGTCGTGTTCGCGCCGTCCGGAGCGCTGGGGTTCCGCGACGATGTCGACTTCTCGACTCTGGCGCCGGTACCGCTCGGTGTCGGGCGGGTCGCACGGGCGGGGTCCGACGTCACGGTCGTTGCCTTGGGCCACCTTGTGCAGGATGCGATCGCGGTGGCCGACGAGCTGGCGGGGGAGGCGTCGATCGAAGTGTTCGATCCGCGCACTGTCTATCCGCTGGATGTCGAGGGGCTGGCCGCATCGGTTGCCCGGACCCGGCGGCTGGTGGTCATCGACGACTCCAACCGGACGAGCGGGTTCGGGGCGGAAGTACTGGCGGTCGCGGCTGAGCGCTTCGAACTGGACGCTCCGCCGCGGCGGGTGACCCGGCCCGATGGGGCTGTACTGCCGTTCGCGCTGGCGCTGGACCGGGCTGTCCAGCCAGGACGAGACGACTTGGTCGCGGCCATCCGCGGCGTACTGGGGAGGAATGCGAAGTGACCAATCGACCATCGGCCGCCGAGCTCTGGCCGGTGCTGCCGGAGCACGTCCGCGAGAAGTTCCTTGCCTACGGCCACAAGTACTGGCAGCAGGTCTACGACGACGTCGCGCTGCAGAACCAGAACTGGATCCCGCTCCGCTCGCCGGTCGCGACCCATGCCGGGTTCGCCGAGATGAACCGGATCACGCAGCGGGTGTCGCAGCTGGTGCTGGACGCGTGCCGGCGGCGGGCGCGGACGGCGGGTGAGCTGCGCAAGGTACTGGGGGTTTCGGAGGACCGGATCCAGTTGCTGGACGACAGTGAGCCGTTGACCGGGCGGCTGATCAATGCGATCCGCTCCGACCTGCTGCTGGAGCGCGGGGTGCCGCGGATGGTCGAGTGCAACGTCGAGAGCGCGCTGGGCGGGGTACTGGACGCCGACGGCGTGATCAAGCGGTGGATGGAGGTCTATCGCGACGAGCCGGTGTTCACCGCGATGGGTGCCGCAGCGCCGTCGTCGGCGATCGACGGGCGGTTCGACGCGATCCGCGCGGATGTCGGGCCGGGCAAGACGACCGGGATGGTCTACGCCGCCGGTGGTGGCTACCCGCGCGCGGACGACGCGGAGTACATGATCAATCGGCTGCGGCCGTTCGCCGATCGCGGTCGTGAGTTGGGCGTGGACCTGATCGTCTATCCGCTCGAGTGGATCAAGCAGGACGCGGACGGCCGGCTGCTGGCGGGGGACAGGATCCTCGATGCCGTGTGGCGGATGTTCGTGCCGACGTACGACGAGGGAACCGCGGGGATGGCTGCTCTCAGGGCGGCGAACGCGGCGGGCACGTTCCGGATGTTCCTGCCGTCCGCGGTCTGGTTGCTGAGCAACAAGACGATCTTCGCCTGGCTGTGGGACGACCTCGGCGAACTGCCGGAAGAAGATGCCGAGATCGTCCGCGCACACATCCCGCGGACCTGGCTGTACCGGCCCGAGCTGCGGCAACGCACGCTGGACGACCGCGAGCGGCTGGTGTTCAAGCCGACCGACGACTACGGCGGCCACGGGGTGTTCATCGGTCCGCTGACCTCGCCGGAGGACTGGCAGGCCGCCGTCGACGGGGCCGAGGGGCCGCATCTGATCCAGGAGCTGATCGAGGCGGATCCGCTGACCATGCAGTTCCTCAAGCCGGAGTCGGGCGAGGTGGTCGAGGCGGACGTCTCGTACTGCGTCTCGACGTACCAGTTCGACCGGGTGCCGGCCGGTGGCTTCACCCGCTTCTCGCCGCCCGGTGCGGGTGGCGTCGTCAACCTGACCCAAGGCGCGCTCACCGGCGGCCTACTGCTCGTGAATCTGGAGGGGCACTGATGGACTTCGACTGGCGGGCGACTTCCTTCGACTACTGGGAAGAGTTGCCACAGGCAACCAAGGACAAGGTGCTCGCGGCCGGGGCGGAGGACTGGAAGAAGGTCTTCAACGGTGTCCTGACCTTCAATAAGTCCTGGCGTCCGCTGCGGCCGGTGATGATCCACCAGGCCACGTACGACGCCCTCGGCGAGGTGATGGACCGCCTGCTCCAGCTGCTGCTGGAGACCGGGATGCGGCGCGCGAAGACGGCGGGGGAGCTGCGCAAGCTGCTCGGGACGCCGGACGGCCTGATCGGCTACCTGGACGACGAGGAGGAGCTCGGCGAGCACCTGATCCAGTCCGGCCGGCCCGACATCCTGATCAGCGACGGGGTGCCGAAGTTCGTCGAGTTCAACATCGGCAGCGAGGCCGGTTGCGTCTGGGACACCGAGCGGGTGTCGAAGCGGTTCCTGACCTCGTTCTCCGACCACGGGCTGACCACCCTCGAGGGGGCCGACGGTCCGGTCGGGGTTCAAGAGCCGCCGTTGCCGGTCGACGGCCGGTACCGGGCGATCATCGACCTGCTCGGGCTCAAGCCGGGCGACCGGTTGACGACCGTACTGCGCACCGAGGGCGTGTACCCGGGCAGCGACAACCTCGAGGCGATCGTCCGCTCGCTCGACCCGTACGTCGAGCGCGGGGCGGCGCTGGGGATCGACGGTGACGTGTCGCCGCTGATCTGGCTGGAGACCGATGAGGACGGCGACCTGGCCACCCAGGGCCGCAAGGTCGAGGCCGTGTTCCGCCTGTTCGTGTGCACGGACATGCCGGACGACCCTGGTACGACGGCGCTGCAGGCCGCTGTCGACTCGGGCAAGACCAAGCTGTTCACGACGTCGGCGGGATGGCTGCTGGCGAACAAGATCATGCTGACCTACCTGTGGGACGACATCGAGCTGCTCGATCCCGCGGACCAGGAGCTCGTCCGGCAGCACGTGCCGTGGAGCCGGCTGCTCACGGCAACGATGGTTGAGGATGCCGTTGCTCAGCAGGCGGCGCTGGTGCTGAAGCCGGCTGACGAGTACGGCGGCGCCGGCGTACTGGTCGGGCACGAGACCGATCCGGGGGTGTGGAAGGAAGGGCTCGAGGACGCTCTGACCCGAGGTGGGTTCTTGTTGCAGGACTACGTGCGGCCGGACCGGTTGACGATGGACCTCACGAACATCGAGACCGGCGAGGAACTGCAGGTCGAGGTGCCGTACTCCGTCGGGCCGTACACGTTCGGTCGGAAGGCCTACGGGTGCTTCCTGCGGGTCGGGTCGCACGAGCACGGCGAGGTGCTCAACCTCAAGCGCGCCATCCATGTGACCGGTCCGCTGCTGGTGACGACGTGAGCGATTTCGACTGGGCGGGGCGTCCTGGGTTCGATGCTTGGGGCAACTTGTCCGACGAGGTGCGGGCGGCGGTACTGGCGGCTGGGTCCGATGGCTGGCAGACGGTGTTCGACGAGATCGCGACGTACAACGAGACGTGGAAGCCGTTGCGGCCGGTGCTGATGAGCAAGCCCTGGCTGGAAGAGCTGTACACGTTGAGCGATCGGATGCTGCAGCTCCTGCTGGAGTGCTGCCGTCGCCGGGCCGGTACCGCGGGTGAGCTGCGCGAGTTGCTGGGGATCCCTGCGGGGCGGGTCGAGTTCCTGGACGACTCCGAGCCGCTCGGTGATCACCTGGCGGTGTCCGGGCGGCCGGACATCCTGCTGACCGACGGGGTGCCGAAGTTCGTCGAGTTCAACGTGGGCAGCGATGTCGGCAGCGTCTGGGACTCCGAGAAGGTGTCGACGCGCTTCCTGGAGCTCTTCCGTACTTCTGGAGTGTCCGAGCTGCTACCGGTGGAGGCGCCGGTGTCCGCGGTCGACGGCCGGTACGCCGCGATCCGCTCGGCGCTCGATCTGCCCGACGGGGCCCGGCTGACGATGGTGTTCCGGACGGATGGCGAGTACCCGGAGTCGCACGATCCGGAGAAGCTGGTCGCGTTGCTGCAGCCGTTCGTGGAGCGTGGCCGGGAGAACGGCTACGACATGGATGTGCAGCCGGTGGACTGGCTGACGCTCGACGCTGACGGTTGCTTGGTCGGGCGCGGCCGGCGGGTCGAGACGATCCTGCGGCTGTTCGTCTGCTCGGAGATGCCGCCGACCGTTGGGCTCCAGGCGATCAAGGGTGCGCTTCAGGCCGGTACGGCGCAGCTGTTCACGTCCGCGGCCTCCTGGCTGATCAGCAACAAGCTCGTCTTCGCGTGGCTGTGGGCGGACGCCGACTCCCTCCCGGAGGCCGATGCTGCGCTGGTACGGGCACACCTGCCGCGGACGCGGTTGCTCACGCCGGCGCTGGTGCCGTCGGTGCTCGCTGAGCGGGAGCAGCTTGTGCTGAAGCCAACCGATGAGTTCGGTGGCTCCGGAGTGGTGGTCGGACGCGAGGCGACTGCTGAGGAGTGGCAGGGGCTGATCGAGCGTGGGGCGGCTGACGGGCTGCATCTGGTGCAGGACTACTCGCGGCCGGACCGGATGGAGATGGACTTCGTCCACCTGGCCAGCGGTGAGCACGAGCGGGCCGAGGTGCCGTTCTCGATCGGGCCGTACACCTTCGGGCGGCGCGGCTCGGGCTGCTACGTGCGGATCGGCAGCCAGGGCGAGGGCGAGGTCCTGAACCTGAAGCGCAATGTCCACGTCACCGGCGCCCTACTGCTGGGCGCCGGATGACCATCTCAGGCGGTGTACTCGAGGGCGCGTGGTCCGGCTGGTGGGGTGTGGATCGCGACCCGGCGCAGGCCCGCGGCGCTCGCGAGTTCGTCGTACTGCGCCAGCGTGCGCTCCCGGCCATGGCCGAGCACGAGGACGATCAGGTCCTGGGTGGTGAACCCCTTCTGGTGGGTGTCGGCCGCCTCCGCGACGAAGATCGCGCCGCCCGGCCGGAGCGCGCGACGGCACCGGGTCAGCGCCTCGACGGCCTGCTCGTCCTCGAACGAGTGCACCAGCATCCGCAGCAGGAAGGCGTCAGCCTCGGGCAGCTCCAGCTCGAACAGGTTGCCGGCGACGACGCCACAGCGTTCGTTCAGCCCGGCGTCGGCCAGCAACCGCTCGGCGGCTTCGAGGCTGGCGGGAAGCTCGACGAGCGTGCCCCGCAGGTGCGGGAAGGCGGTCAGGATCGCGGCCAGCTGGACCCCGGTACCACCGCCGACGTCGACCACGTGCTCGAACCGGGTCCAGTCGATCGCCCGGACCAGCAGCGGCGCCTCGTTGCGGGTGTTGGCCGCCATCAGCGAGTCGTACGACGCGGCGGCCGTCGCGTCCAGGCTGGTCTTGTTGGCCGCCTGGAGCGGTCCACCGCGCTGGACGATGCCGAGCAGGTCGAGGTGGGCCCGGTCCATCGTGGCGCCGTAGCCGTCCTGGTCGAGCCAGCGGCGGGCCGCGCTCGGGTCGTCGTCCAGCAGCCAGCGCGCCGTCCCGCCCAGCTCGAACCGGTCGTCGTCGAGGGCGACGAAGACGCCACGGGCAGCGAGGTAGCGCAGTACCCGGCCCAGGGCATCGGCGTCGCAGCCCGCCGCGACCGCCAGGTCCTTGAGGTCGCGCGGACCGTCGGCGAGGTGGTCGGCGATCCGGAGGGTGGCCGCGGTGCGCAGCGCCATCGGCGTGACCAGGTCGCTCATCGCGAAGAACTCGAGCAGGCCGAGCGAGTCGTTCATCGGTGCTCCTCCCAAGGTTTGGTGGCCGTCTCCGGGTTTCCTTGACACCGGCCCGGCGATTCACAGTGTTGTTTTCGGATCATGATCCGCCCGCAATTCGGCCGAGCCGAATTGAGAATGCCAATTCGTGCTGCCGCATTGTCATTTTACGTGCATTTCTAGATGCTTCTGAAGAATGCGCAGGGTCACTGCGGTGGCGACCGCGTCGCTGCGCGCATTGCCGTGCCGCCCGTCGCCGCTGTAAAGCCCCGGATCGGTCGACAGCGGGTGGTTGGTCAGCTCGACATGGACGGTGCCCAGCCGCTCGGCCAGGAGCCGGGTCCGCTCGGACAGCCGCCGCATCCGCTCGTGCAGCCCCGGGCGCAGCCAGTCGGCGATGGCCGGGCTCGCGGACACGTCGAACATGCCCAGCGTGATCACCTCCGCGCCGGCTTCCTGCAGCGCGGTGACCATCGCCTCCAGCGCGGCGTCGACCCGCGCGGCGTCGTACCGGGCACTGAAGGCGTCGTTGCCGCCGCCGACCACCAGGGCCAGGTCCGGACGGAAGGCCAGGGCAGGAGCCAGCTGGGTCGCCTGGATCTCGTGCGCCCGGAGGCCGCTCACGCCTAGGTTGAGGTACTCCAGGCCGGGTGCTGTGGCCCTCAGCTCTGCAGCCAGCCGGTCGGCCCACTGCAGGTCGCTGTAGCCCTCCAGCGGCTCGCACAGGCCTTCGGCGACGCTGTCACCCAGGACGACGAAGCGGCGCCAGGGGTGCCCGGCGAGCAGCTCGGCGCTCTCGCCCGGACGGAGACAGTAGGGGTCCTCGGACTCGATCAAGCGGCCTCCTCGGTCTTGGGTTGGGCAGGGGAGCCGTACTTCGGGATGGACAACGGCCGGCGGTACATCTGGATCACAGGGATCAGGGTGGCGAGCAGGAAGAGCCCACCGGCCGTGAGCAGCGCCGGGCGGAGGCCCAGCCACGCCACGCTCCAGCCGCCCAGCAGGCTGCCGACGGGGATACCGGCGAAGGTGAGTGCGCCCATCAGGCCGAACACCCGGGTCTGCAGGGCCGGTGGTACCCGGGTGTAGAGGGTGGCGCCGATGACCGGGTTCAGCGAGGCGTTCGCGATCCCGGTCAGGAAGCTGACCGAGACGACCAGCCAGACCTGGTCCGACAGTCCCATCGTCAGCAGCCTGGGAGCGCCGCCGACCAGGGCGCCGATCAGGAACGCCCGGTACTGCGGGATCCGGTCGGCGTAGACGGTGAAGATCACGTTGCCGAGCAGCGCCCCGCCCGCGAAGCCGCCGAACAGCAGGCCCAGCACGACCGGCGACCCGACCACCTCCTCGACCCACAGCGGGGTGAAGACGGAGCCGCTGGCCTGGCTGAAGACGTTGATCGCGAACGTCATCACCATCATCCCGATCAGCACCTGGTCACCCCGCAGGAAGCTGAAGCCACCCCGCAGAGCGGTCCAGTACGGCTCCTTCACGGGCGCCTCGGCCTCGGCCGACTCTTCGACGGGCAGCACGACCAGGGTGGCCACCAGGAGGCCGCAGAGGGCGAAGGAGATCGCGTCGGCCCAGAGTGCGCCGTAGGTGCCCAGCAGGGCGATCAGGAGACCACCCAGCGGGGCGCCGACCAGCGTGGCGCCCCGGCTGAGGCCTTCGTAGAGCGAGGCGACCCGGAGCATCCCGACGCCGCACTGCTCGGCCAGCGGCCGCAGCATCACGTGCTTGACCCGGTCGCCAATCCCGCGCAGCGCGCCGCCGGCGGCGACCAGCAGTGCGAGGTGCAGGAACGACGAGCCGGGGCTCAGGATCACTGCGACCATCGCCAGCGCGCTGCCGACGTCGGTGACGACCGAGGTCCGGCGGTGCCCGAAGCGGTCGGCGAACGGCGCCGCGAGCACGCCGGTCAGGGCGTAGGGGAGCATCTCGGCGGCGGCGATCACGCCCATCTTGGATGCGCTGCCGGTGCTCAGCAGGACCAGCCACGGGATCGCGACGGCGGACACCCGGGTGCCGAGCGCGGAGAGGATGTCGGCCGTGAACAGGGCGACGAGCGAGGTCTTCGGGGACGGCCTCATCCTCGGCTACTTGCGGCTTGGGCGCGCAGAGCCACCTTGTCGACCTTGTGCGCCGAGGTCAGCGGCAGCTCGGCCAGGAAGTCGATCTCTCGCGGCGTCCACATCTCGTTGAACTCGTCGCGCACCAGCTTCTGCAGCTCGGCAGCGGTCACCACAGCCCCGTCGTACCGGACTACGTACGCGTGCGGCACCTCCCCGAACGCCTCGTCCGGTACGCCGATCACTGCCGCCGCGCGGACCCCGGGATGCGACTGGAGCAGGTCCTCGATCGGGCGGCAGTACACGTTCCAGTTGCTCGACCCGGTGACGATGGTGTCCTGCACGCGGTCGACGACGTACAGGTACCCGTCGGCGTCGAGATAGCCCAGGTCACCGGTCCGCACCCAGTCGTCGACGATGGCCTGCTCGGTCAGGTCCGGCCGCCCCCAGTACCCCGCGAAGCGGAGCCTGCTGGTCGCGTAGATCTCGCCCGTCTGGCCTGGGGCTACACGGTTGCCCGCAGCGTCGCGGACCTCCACCTGCACGTCCCCGTACGGCGTACCGCTCGACCGCAGTCGCTCGGGATGCTCCGGGTCCTCGGTGAGCCCCGGCTGGGCCGTCACCACGATGACCTCGCTCAGGCCGTACACGATCCGCAGTACCGGCCCGAAGCTCTTGATGGCCTGCCGCAAGCGTGAGGGGGCGGCCGGGCCGGCTCCCACGTTGAGCATGAACAGGCTGCTCACGTCGGTCGTAGGCAGGTCCGGATGGTCGAGCAGTTGGTAGAGCAGCGGCGGTGAGACGTACGTCGAGTTGATCTGCTCGCGCTCGATCGTGGCGAGCGCGCGGCCTGCGTCCCAGTCGTCCTCGA
This sequence comes from Kribbella sp. NBC_00382, assembly GCF_036067295.1. NCBI lineage: Bacteria > Bacillati > Actinomycetota > Actinomycetes > Propionibacteriales > Kribbellaceae > Kribbella > Kribbella sp. NBC_00382. The sequence goes on along the minus strand of NZ_CP107954.1, from coordinate 1,144,721 downwards.
GGAAGAGCACGCCGCCCATGAACAGGTTGAAGAAGCTGGTGATCTGGCCGCTCGCGAACGCCATCGGGGAGTGCGACAGGTGCCGCAGTACGGGCAGCCCGGCGGCCAGGTAGTCGGCGGCCAGCGTCAGGATCTGCTCGTAGAACGCCTGCCGGTGGTGCACCAGCTTGGGCTCCCCGGTGGTCCCGCTCGTCTGCAGGCAGGTGGCGGGCGTCAGATCGCCGTACTCCGGCTGGAACTGGGTCGCCGGCTTGGTGAGTAGGTCTGGCCCTAACCCGCCTGCGCCGAGGCAGTGCACCGGTACTGCGAGGCTGACGGCCAGCCGCTCGCCCAGTACCGCCTTGGTGCGGGCGTCGTAGACGAAGACGTCAGCCTCGGACAGCCGCGCGAACGCCTCGATCTCCCGGCGGCCCGCGATCGGGGCGATCCACATCGTCCGGGCGCCGACCAGGTGCAGGGCGAGCTGGAGCGCGGGCAACTCGATCGTGTTGCCGGCCAGTACGAGCACGCCAGTGCCCGGGCCGACGCCGCGGTCCTGCAGCGTCGCGGCCAGGTCGAGCACCTGCGTACGCAGCTCCGCGAACGTCAGCCGGCGGCCGCCCGCGACGATCGCCTCGGCCTCGCCGTACCGCGCGAAGAGCCGGAGCGCGGCCACCACATAGGAGCCGGACTGCTCCAGGTTTCTGTCCAGCGCGAAATCGACCGACATGGCGCCCCACCCTTTCGGTATCCGGGGCGACTGTACGTCCAGAAATTGCCGGCGGCCAGCTTTCGGGTGAATTCAAGCGAGCAATTCAAGGAGCCCGTTGACGTGTCAGCGATCCGGAACTAAGTTGCCGTCACCGCCACTCGCGCAGGGTATTTCCCACCCGTCGCGCGCCAACCCATTGGGGGGTTGTTCCATGCGCATTCCCAGTACCGTCAGATCGGCCGCTCTAGCGGCCGCCGTTTCACTCGCCGGCTCGGCTCTCGTCTTCACCGGATCGTCGGCCCAGACTGTGGCCCAGACGTCCGGTGGGCACGACCGGGCCGAGTGGGTGGGCAGCTGGTCGACCGGGATCGTGAAGCCGGAGAGCGCCGGCTTCACCAACACCGGTCTCAACAACCAGAGCGCCCGCTACGTGGTCCGGCCGTCCGTGGGGGGCGACAAGGTCCGGATCCGCTTCACCAACATCTACGGCGACCGGCCGATCACCATCGGTGCCGCGACCGTCGCGAAGGGCAACACCGCGACGCCGATCGGCTCCGACATCGACGTCGCGTCCAAGCGCACGCTGACCTTCAACGGCGGCTCGCCGACCGCGGTGATGAACAAGGGCGCCGAGCTGCTCAGCGACCCGGTCAACCTGAAGGTGCCGGACCTGGCCACCCTGGTGATCAGCGTCTACTACCCGACCGCCACCGGCCCGACCTCCTGGCACGCTGCGACGAACCAGGAGAACTACTTCGGCCCCGGCGACCTGACGAACGCGGCCGACGGTACGCCGTACATCACCACCCGGGCCTGCTGCTGGACGTTCCTGTCCGGGGTGGACGTGAAGACCGAGAAGTCCGACGGCTCGATCGTCGTGCTCGGTGACTCGATCTCGGACGGCAACCTCAGCACGGCGAACGCCAACAACCGCTGGCCCGACCAGCTGGCCGAACGGCTGGTCGCCGACCGTCGTCACGATGCTCCCGGCGTACTGAACGTCGGCGAGGCCGGCAACCGACTGCTGGAGGACAGCGACGGCCCGATCTTCGGCGCTCCGAGCGGGATCCAGCAGCTCGGCCTGAACGCGCTGGCCCGGCTGAACGAGGACGTCTACGCGCAGACCGACGTCCGGACCGTCATCACCCTGCTCGGCGTGAACGACATCTGGATGAACGGTGCCAGTTCGGACCAGATCATCGCCGCGCTCCAGCAGATCAACAGCCAGCTGCACGAGAAGGGCATCACCAGCATCGGCGCGACCATCACGCCGTTCAGCGGGTTCACCACGCCCGGCGGCTGGACGCCGGAGAAGGAGACCACCCGGGTCGCGGTGAACAAGTGGCTGCGCAACCAGCACGAGTTCGACGGCGTGATCGACTTCGACAAGGCCGTCCGCGACCCCAGCGCGCCCGAGAAGCTGCTGGCCGCGTACGACGGTGGCGACCACATCCACATGAACGACGTGGGTTACCAGGCGATGGCCGACTCGATCCCGCTGCAGCTGGTCCGGTGAGTTGCTGATGACCACCGCCGCCGATCAAGTGCTCGAGGGACTCTTCAGCGAAGCCGGTCTGGACGATCCGTACCGGTACTACGCAGAACTCCACAAGCTCGGTCCCGTCTCCCTCCTGGAAGGCGGCGGCGGATATGCGGCGGTGGTCACCGGCTACCAAGCAGCCGACCAGCTGTTGCGGGACCCGCGGTTCCGGGTCGCCGACGACGAGTTCAGCGATGAGCTCGGCGGCGTGGGCTGGCGGGAGCATCCGGTCCTGGCGGTGCTCAACAACTCGATGATGTACAGCAACGGCGCCCGGCATCAGCAGGCCAGACGCCTGTTCCACCAGGTGTTCACACCACGCCGGGTGGCCGAGCTGGAACCGGCGGTCGGCCAGTTGGTCGACGGTCTGATGGATCGGCTGGCCGAGCGGTTCGACCATGACGGGGAGGCGGACTTCATGACGGAGTTCGCCTACCCGTTGCCGAGCGGTGTGGTCGCCGCGCTGCTCGGCATACCGCAGGACGACCTGGCCTGGTTCCGGCCGAGAGTCGAGCGGATCAACGACTTCCTGGACGTGGTCGGTAAGACCGACGAGGTTCTGGCGGCTGCCGATCAGGCGACCCGCGAGCTGTCCGACTACTACCGGACGCTCATCGCCGAGCGCCGCAAGGCGCCCACTGACGACTTGATCAGTCAACTGGTCGAGGCGATCGACGCCGGCCTGCACAAGGTGTCGGACTACGACCTGATCTGCAACCTGCTGGTGCTCTTCAACGCCAGCTTCGTGACGACGATCCACCTGATCGGCAACGGCATGTGGTTGCTGCTCGACCGCCCCGAGTTGCGGCCGGCCGCAAGGTCCGCGGCCTTCGTCGAGGAGGTACTGCGGTACGAGGCGCCGGTACAGTTCGTCGCCCGCTGGTCCGAGGAAGCCGCCTCGCTGGCCGGTACGGTCCTGCCGCCCAAGGAGGTCGTGCTGGTGATGCTCGGTGCGGCCAACCGGGACTCGCAGCGCTTCCCGGAACCGGATCTGTTCGACGTCGACCGGCCCAACCTCAAGCCGTTGAGCTTCGGCGCCGGTCCGCACTACTGTCTCGGCGCTTCGCTGGCCCGGATGGAGGCGCAGATCGCGTTCCCCCGGCTGCTGGAACGGTTCCCCTCGTTGCGGTCCGCGCGGCCGCCGGTCCGGAACCCGCACCAGTTCCTGCGTGGGTTCGCGGCCATCCCCGTAACGCTTACGTGAGAGGTACTGTCATGCCATTGGATCCTCAGGTCGAGGAGATGCGCGCGAAGCGGGAAGCGGACAACGTGCCGCAGCTCTACACGCAGACGCTGGCCGAGGCGCGTGCCGCCGACCTCGCCTCCATCCAGGCGGGTGGTGGTGGTCTCGAGCCGGTGCACTCTGTCCGGGATCTGGTGATGGAGGAGTCCGGCCTGACGTTGCGGATCTACCGTCCTGCTGGCGAGGGCCCGTTGCCGACGCTCGTGTACTTCTTCGGCGGCGGGTGGACACTCGGCAGCATCGAGACCGCTGACGGCGTGTGCCGACAGCTGGCCAACCTGGTGCCTTGCCAAGTCATCACTGTCGGGTATCGCCTCGCGCCCGAGAATCCTTTCCCTGCCGCGGTTCACGACTGTCACCGGGCGACCCAATGGATCGCCGCCCACGCTGTTGAACTCGGTGTCGACGTAGCCCGCCTCGCCGTCGGCGGCGACAGTGCCGGCGGCAACCTTGCCGCTGCAACCACCTTGCTGGCAAGGGATTCCGGCCCATCGCTGGCCGCCCAACTCCTGATCTACCCGAATACCTTGTACGGCTCGGACACGGCTTCCATGCGCGCCGGCGACGACCCGTACCTCTTCAATCGCACGTCGGTCAACTGGTACTGGAAGCACTACCTCACCAACGAGTCCGACGGCACAAACCCCTTGGCCTCACCCCTCCTGGCCCCATCCCACGCCGGCCTACCCCCGGCCCTAGTCATCACCGCCGAGTTCGACCCGCTACGAGACGAAGGCGAGTACTACGCCGAAAAGCTCTACGCCGCAGGCGTCCCCACCGAACTAACCCGCTACGACGGCATGACCCACGGCTTCTACACCATGTCCGGCGTCCTGGACACAGCCCGCCAAGCCCTCACCGACTCAGCCACCTGGCTGCGCAAAACCTTCGAAGATGCCTGAGCTACAAGCACCTTTGCGGGCGGCCGCGCTGTGCCTCGACGACTTCGAGGGGCTCGCGGCCGAAGTGCTGCCTGCCGCGGTGAGGGAGTTTGTCAGCGGGGGAAGTGGGAGTGAGACGACTCTTCGGCTGAATCGGTCGGCTTTGGAATCGGTGACGGTGACTCCCCGGGTGCTCAGTGGAGTGGCTGAGGCGGATCTCAGCTGCAAGTTGGTGGGTGGGGCGGTTGGGATGCCTGTGGTGGTGGCGCCGATGGCTTATCAGCGGTTGGTGCATCCGGAGGGGGAGTTGTTGCTGGCTCGGGCGGCTGCTGCGGCGGGGATTCCGTATGTGATCAGTACGTTGAGCAGCTATCCACTGGAGGACATCGCGGAGTCGGCGCCGTCTTGGTTTCAGTTGTACTGGTTGAGGGATCGGGCTGTGGTGGAGTCGCTGGTCGACCGAGCCGAGGCAGCCGGGTGTGGCGCGTTGATGGTGACGGTGGATGTGCCGGTGATGGGTCGTCGGCTAAGGGATGTGCGGAATGCCTTCGCCTTGCCGAGCGATGTGGTCGCGGCCAACCTGGTCGGTGCGCGGAGTGAGGCACACGTCGGCGTACCGGGGTTGTCGGCTGTTGCGGCTCATACAGCCTCCGCCTTCGAGCCTGCGGTGTCCTGGCGGGACCTCGAGTGGCTGCGGTCACGGACCAGACTTCCCCTGCTTTTGAAGGGGATTCTCGACCCACGCGACGCAGTGCGTGCAGTGCAGATAGGGGCTGACGGCATCGTTGTGTCGAATCATGGCGGTCGGCAACTAGACGGTGCTGTTGCCTCGATCAACGCATTGCCGCCCATTGTGGATGCTGTAGGCAAGGAATGCGACGTGCTGCTGGACAGCGGGATCCGGGGCGGTACCGACGTACTACGGGCACTCGCGCTCGGCGCTTCCGGAGTACTGGTCGGCCGACCGTTGCTCTGGGCCCTCGCCATCGACGCCTGCGGAGAAGCGCTCGACCTGCTGCGCAAAGAACTGGCCGACGCGATGCTGCTGGCCGGTTGCGCGAACGTCGCCGCCGCCGCGCGACTCACCACCGGGAGGGCCTGATGGCCGATCTGGATGTCACCGACCTGCACGGCTCGCTCACCGACCGCGCGCTGAACTCGATGAACTTCCTCAACGAGATCGCCAACCACTACCCCGACGCGATCTCCCTCGCCGCGGGCCGCCCGTACGAGGAGTTCTACGCGCTCGAGGACCTGCACTCCTACCTCGACACCTTCGCCGGCTACCTGCGCGACGAACTCGGCTACGACGAGGCCGGCGTGCGGCGGGCGATCTTCCAGTACGGCCGTACGAAGGGCATCATCCACCCGCTGGTCGCCCGCAACCTCGCCGCCGACGAGGGCATCACCGTCGACCCGGACGCGATCGTCGTGACGGTCGGCTGCCAGGAAGCGATGGTCCTCGTACTCCGCGCCCTCCGCGCGACCCCCGCCGACGTCCTGCTCGCCATCTCCCCGGCGTACGTAGGAATCACCGGCGCCGCCCGCCTCGTCGACCTCCCCGTCCTCCCCGTTGCCGGTGGCAACGGCGGAGTCGACCTCGAGGACCTGGTTGCCGTCGTCAAGCGAGCGCGAGCCGACGGCCTCCGCCCACGCGCCTGCTACGTGATGCCCGACTTCGCCAACCCCTCCGGCCTCAGCCTGGATCTGGAGACGAGGCAACAACTGCTCGAGATCGCAGCCCAGGAAGACCTCCTGCTACTCGAAGACAACCCCTACGGCCTGTTCCCCGCCGCCGGCGTCGACCGAGTGCCGACCCTGAAGGCGTTGGACACCGACCGGCGGGTGGTCTACCTCGGCTCCTTCGCCAAGACCGCGCTGCCCGGCGCCCGCGTTGGCTACGTGGTCGCGGACCAGACGGTCGCCGCTCCCGACGGAACGGTCGGCCTGCTCGCCGACGAACTCTCCAAGATCAAGAGCATGCTCACCGTCAACACCTCAGCCGTCGCGCAAGCTGTGATCGGCGGCAAGCTCCTGCAGAACGACTGCAGCCTGATCACCGCCACCCTCCGCGAGCGCGACATCTACGCCGCCAACCTCCGCGCCATCACCGACGGCCTGGCCGCTCGCTTCCCCTCCGGCGAGGTCACCTGGACAGTCCCGTCGGGCGGCTTCTTCATCGTCGTGACGGTCCCCTTCCCGGTTACCGACGCCCTGCTGGAGAAGTCTGCCCACGAGTACGGCGTCCTCTTCACGCCGATGAGCCACTTCTACGACGGCGATGCCCCGCTCAACGCCCTCCGCCTCTCCTGCAGTTCGGTGACCCCCGCCCAGATCGACGCGGCTCTGAACCGCCTCTCCGCCCTGATCCACGACCACCTCTGACAATTGGTCCTCCCTGCGCTGTAAGAACTGGATCTGTAGACCAGACCGATCCGCTCCTACGGTGAATCCATGACCACTTGCGAGCTCCCCACCACCGAACCGCTACCGCCGACGAAGCCGGCGATCGTCGGCGCAGCGACGGGATCGCTGGTGACGCCGGCCTTCGCGCGCCTGCTGGTGATGGTGTTCGGGTCGGGGCTGAGCATGTACCTGCTGACCTCGGTGGTGCCGCTCTACCTGGCAGCGAGCGGGGCCGGCGGAATCGGTGCAGGCCTGTCGACCGGGGCGATGATGCTGGCGGCCGTGGCTGTGGAGCTGCTGGTACCGCGGATGCTGAGGCGCTTCGGGTACCGCGGAACGCTCGCGCTGGGGCTCGTGCTGCTGGGGGCGCCATCGCTCGCCCTGGTCTTCACCTCGTCGCTCCCGCTGGTGCTGGCCGTCTGCGTGGTTCGCGGCGCCGGGCTGGCGATCATGGTCGTCGGTGCGGTCGCACTAGTCGCGGACGTGGCCCCGGCTCACCGGCGAGGCGAGGCGCTGGGGGTCTACGGCGTCGTCGTCGGGCTGCCCGCGGTGATCGGGCTGCCGTTGGGGGTCTACCTCACCAACGTGATCGGGTACGACGCGTTGTTCGTACTCGCCGCGGTGGCGTCGCTGGCGGGGCTGGCGGGGCTGGCGATGGTGCCGGGCGTGGCGGGACGTAGTACCGGCGGAGAAGAGCAGCATGTGAAGGTGCTGGGCGGGTTGCGGGGGAGCGGGCTGTTGATGCCGACATTCGTGTTCGCCGCCGTGACTGTTGCCGCAGGCATCAGTGTGACCTTCCTGCCGCTGGCATCGGGCAACCACCTCGTGGTCGCGATCGCCTTGCTGATCCAGGCGATCGCCGCCCCCGGCGCCCGCTGGCTTGCCGGCCGGATCGGCGACCGCGTCGGCCCGGTCAAGCTGTTGCTGCCGGCAATCACCTTCGCCGCGCTAGGCGCTGGCTTGCTCGTCTTCGTCGGCAACCCCGCGGCTGTCATCACCGGCGCGGCGCTGTTCGGGACCGGCTTCGGCGCCGCCCAGAACCTCACCTTGGCGATCATGTACGACCGCTCACCCAAGACCCGCTACGGCCAGGTGAGCGCCTTGTGGAACCTCGCCTACGACGGCGGCTGGGGCGTCGGCGCCATCGTCTTCGGGTTCGTGGTGTCAGGTACGGGCTATCCGCTGGCCTTCGCGCTCACCGCCGTACTGGTGGCTGCCGCCGTCCTGCCGACTCTGCGTGGCTACTCCAGGTAACGGCCCGGTTGCGGCCGCCGCGCGAACCGGCCGCAATCCATTGCACGAAGATGCAACAGTCGCGCGTGTCGGGCGGTGGCGAGGTTACCGTCGGTTCGATCTCGGGGGTGTCCGGGACAGATCTGCTTTTCCTGGAGAGGAAGACCTCAATGAAGCTGCAGCGCCTCGCAGTCGCCGTGGCCGGCGCCGGAATGCTCGCCGCCACCGCCGCCTCCGGACCGGCTCTCGCCACCACTCAGAACGACCCGACGCCGTCGTGGGCCCAGCGGGCCGCCAACGCCAAGCAGTCGGCGGAGAACTCGAAGAAGTCGGTAGCCGCCGAGGCCGAATGCGTCCAGTCGCTGGTCTTCCCCGAGGCCACCAACGTCACGGGAACGGTCGACGTCACCCCGGCCAAGCCGCCGCGGGTGACGAACTTCGAGCCGTTCAACCTGGCGGCGCGCTATACGGCGACCTGGTACGCGGCGGCCAACGCCTCAGGGACGCAGTACTTCGCCTATGGCGTGTTCCTGCAAGGCGACAACCTGTACCGGCACACGACCGTCCTCCCCGCCACCCAGGCCGAGAACCCGCGGACCACCACGGTCAAGATCGGTTCCGGCTGGGGCAGCTTCAAGGCCATCGCGACGTCGAACTACAACGCCGCGAAGCCCGCGCACTCGTACCTGTACGGCCTGAACACCAACGGCAAGCTGTACCGGTACGCCAAGAACGGCGCCGTCTACACCTACAAGGCGCTCGGCAACTTCGGCGGCTTCGCGTCGTTCAAGACGCTCGCCGTGATCAGCGAGACGGCGACCTACGACACCCTGCTGATGACCACCAAGGCCGGCGCGCTCTACACGATCCGGATCCCGATCACGGCCTCCGCGAAACCCGTCGTCAAGGTCGTCCGCGCCTCCGGCTGGTCGGCGTACGAGTCCCTGGCAGTCCAGGCCTGCGGCAACCGCGGCGGCACCCTAGTCATCGGCGTAGACCACGACACCAACACCGGCTTCCAGTACGCCTTCGCCCACGCCACCGGCAAGTCAACCGTGATCACCTCCTACGGCAAGGTCCCCGCAGTACTGGACGGCCTCAACCACGCCCCCTTCACCTGGTACCAAGACAACCTCACCGGCGAATGACGCCGGACACTTTGTCCTGAGGGGGACTCGTTGATGAAGTTGCAGCGCCTTGCAGTCGCGTTGGCTGGTACCGGTCTGTTTGCTGCCACCGCGGTTTCGGGTACGGCAGTTGCGGCGGCGGCGGGCGATCCCTGTCTCAGCACGGTCGGCTGGGTGACCGCGGCAGGCACGGTGGGCGTGGTGGATGTCGTAGCGGCCAAGCCGCCGAAGAGCAAGCCGCTCCTAGACTTCAAGTTCTTCGGGGCCAAGGCGTCTGGTAGCTGGTACCTGGCGCAGAACGCGTCGGCTACGCAGTTGTACTACTACGGCGTCTTCGTTCAGGCCGGCAACCTGTACCGGCACACGACCTACATCAACGAGGACACCGGCGTCGTGACGCCGAAAATCTCGAAGGTCGGTGGTGGCTGGGGGAGCTTCAAGACCCTCGCGACCTCGAACTACAGCATCACCGCGCCCCGGCACTCGTTCATCTACGGACTGAACGCCAACGGCAAGCTCTACCGGTACTCGCAGGTCGGTACCGCGGTGAAGTCGCTCGGCAACTTCGCCGGCTTCGCGTCGTTCAAGGCACTGACCGTGGTCAGCGAGACCCCGGCGTACGACACGCTCCTGATGACGACGACCGCCGGTGCGCTCTACACCGTGCACATCCCGGTTGCCGCCAGCACCAAGCCGGTGCTCAAGCAGGTCCGGAAGACGGGCTTCGCGGCGTACGAGGCACTGACCGCTCACGGCTGCGGCGTCCGCGGCGGCTCGCTGATCGTCGGCATCGACCACGACACCGACTCGGCGTACCAGTACGCCTTCAGCAAGTTCAACGGCGCGGCCACCGCGTCGACGGCGTACGGGAAGATCCCGGCCGTCTTCAACGGCGTCACCACCGCACCGTTCACCACGCACTACGACCAACTGGTCGGCGAGTAACTCCAGAAACACCTGTAACAGCTGGGCCGGAGCTTCCACAGCTCCGGCCCAGCTGTGCGTCGGTGCGACCGCCGGAGTAGCCGGGCAGTTCGCCCAACGGATTGTGTGGAGTTGCCGGCTGAGGCGTCTGCGGCGACTCCGCTGAAGCTAAGCAGCAACTCGGGAGGCGGGCGGTCACCGTGCTTCCGGGCCAGGTCGGTCCGATGAGGTCAGCTGGTCGATTACCGCCAGCACAACTGTGAGGTCGGTTGCTCCTTGGCCCCAATCCCACAAGGTGGTTGGGAGCTTCGGCCGGCAGGCGGCCCGGACCTGCGTCTGGCCGGCATCCAGAGGGCTGAAGGTGAGCGTGATCCGCAGTCCGAACGTCCGGCCGCTCATCCCCCGCTTGAACTCCGCACCGGTCGCGGACAAGCTCACCAGGCGCGGCTGGTCGAGCATCTGGGACAGGTCCTCAACCACATGGACCATCTCGTCGACCGACACGGGCACGACCAACGTTCCGGTGCTCCGCGCTGCCCGCGTCGAGATGTTGTAGGGATCGTCATCGGTACGGGGCTCGGCAGACTCCATGAGATCTCCGTACCCAACCCAGCAACCAGCCAAAACGGTTGTAGATCAACCACATGGCGTGCGGGAGGACAGGAAGTACTGCTGATTCTTGGCAGGCGCCACGCTCAGCCGGTCGGCTGTGGACGGTCGATCAGCGACTACTTCCTGTCCTCCCGCACACATCAACCGATGCCCGCGCCACAGGCGGAGCGCTGAGGACCGACCTGCTTGCAGGCCCACCACGGTCCGTGGAGTGCACACGCTGATCACTCCAGTGGTCGCATCGCGCGACGGAGGAGCGCCAACCTGGGGTGGGCGGGAGCGGGCGAAGCTGCCTGCGACGTAGGAGCGGGCAAGCGAGGCCGCGTGGGGCGGCTCCACCGCGGTTGCCGGGTACATGCGCTGGCAACTCCAGTGGTCGCAATCACGCGACGCAGGAGCGTTGACCACGGGTGGGCGGGAGCGCCCAGAGTGAGAGCGACGGAGGAGCGAGCACGGCGGGCGCGTGGGGGATTCAGTACCTCAGAGTTTGCGGAGGCGGACCCAGCGGACTGCGTGGTCGGCACCCTTCCGGAGTACCAACGTTGCTCGCGACCGGGTCGGCAGGATGTTTTCGCGGAGGTTGGGCCCGTTGATGCCGTCCCACAGCGACTCGGCCTTGGCGATCGCCTCGGCGCGGCTGAGTTCGCCGTACCGGACGAAGTACGACTCGGGGTTGCGGAAGGCCGTCTCCCACAGCTTCAGGAACCGATGGACGTACCAGGACCGGATGTCGTCCGCGGCAGCGTCGACGTACACGGAGAAGTCGAAGAAGTCGCTGACCGCGAGACCGCTCTTGCCGTCCGCATGCCGGGGCGCGGGCTGGAGGACGTTGAGGCCTTCCAGCAGCAGGATGTCGGGCTGCTCGACGGTGGTGCGGACGCCTTGCATCCGGTCGTAGTGCAGGTGGGAGTAGACCGGCGCCTCGACGTTGTCCATGCCGGACTTCACCTCGACGACGAAGCGCAGCAGCGACTTGCGGTCGTACGACTCGGGGAAGCCCTTGCGCAGCATCAGGCCGCGGCGCTCGAGCTCAGAGTTCGGCCAGAGGAAGCCATCGGTGGTGACGAGCGCGACGCGGGGGTGCTCGGGCCAGCGGGCGAGCAGTTCGCGGAGCAGCCGGGCGGTGGTGGACTTGCCGACGGCAACGGAGCCGCCGATGCCGATCACGAACGGCGTCCGGGTGGCGGCCGGTTTGCCGAGGAACGCCTCGGTGTCGGTATGCAGCGCCCGGGCGTGCCGTACGTAGAGTGACAGGATCCGGGACAGCGGCAGGTAGACCTCGCGGACCTCGTCGATGTCGATCTCGTCACCGAGACCGCGCAGCCGCTCGACCTCCTCGACCGTCAGCGGCGACTCGGTCGTCTCGGCCAGCTGGGACCAGGCGGTGCGGTCCAGCTCGGTGTACGGGGTCACCTCCCGCGACGGCTGCAGCATGGGGCCCATTCTTCCCACACCTGGCGGGGATACGCTGACCGGCATGTGCGGCAACGAGACTGTGGGTGTGGCAGTTGTCACACCAGGGACGCCATGATCGTCGGCGTGGGCATCGATGTGGTCGACGTCGAGCGGTTCATGAAAACGCTCGAACGGACCCCGATGTTGCGTGATCGCGTCTTCACCGAGGCGGAGGCGAAGAAGCCGCCGGCCTCGCTCGCGGCCCGGTTCGCGGCCAAGGAGGCGCTCGCCAAGGCGCTCGGCGCGCCGGCCGGGATGCAGTGGCACGACGCCGAGGTCTGGACCGACGAGACCGGCCGGCCGTGGCTGGAGATCACCGGTACGGTCGCCGAGCAGGCCGCGCGGCTCGGCGTACAGAGTCTGCATCTGTCGCTGAGCCATGACGCCGGCATCGCGTCGGCGGTCGTTGTCCTGGAGGGCTGAGATGCGCCGCGCCCACACTGTCGACCAGGTCCGCGCCGCCGAGGCCGAGCTGATGGCGAAGCTCCCCGACGGCACGCTGATGCAGCGCGCCGCGACGGGGCTTGCCGTTGCCATCAGCAACTTCATCGGGTTCACCTACGGCGCCCGCATCGTCCTCCTGATCGGCAGCGGCGACAACGGCGGAGACGCCCTGTACGCCGGTACGCACCTCGCCCGTCGAGGCGCAAAAGTCAGCGCAGTACTCCTGTCGGACAAGTACCACCGCGAGGGGCTGGCCGCGCTGCTCGCAGCCGGCGGCCGGGTGGCGGATGGGGGCGAAGCGGCGGCTCGGGCGATTGCCGTGGCTGACGTGGTTGTCGATGGCATCGTCGGGATCGGTGGCAGACCGGGGCTCAAACCCGAAGCGCTGGCGGCGGTGAAGGTCGCCGAGGAGCACCAAGTCCCGATCATCGCCGTCGACATGCCGTCGGGCGTCGACGTCGACACCGGCGAGATTCCCGAAGAGCACGTCAAAGCAGCACTCACCGTCACCTTCGGCACCCACAAGATCTGCCACCTGATCGACCCCGCCGCCACCGCTTGCGGCCCGGTCCACCTCGTCGAGATCGGCCTCGACCTGCCACCCGCAGCGGTCGAATCCCTCCAGGACCCGGACGTCCGAGCCCTGTACCCGACCCCGACCGCCGAATCCGACAAGTACTCGCGCGGCGTTCTCGGCCTGATGGCGGGCTCCACCCAGTACCCGGGCGCCGCGGTCATCGCCACCTCCGGCGCCCTCGCAGGCCCGATCGGCATGCTCCGATACGTCGGCCCCGACACCGTCGCCGCGGCAGTACGCGCCCAACACCCGGAAGTGGTGGCCGGCGAAGGCCGGGTCCAAGCCTGGGCGATTGGCTCCGGCCTAGGCGACGAACTCGACATCGACAAGATCCGCGAACTCCTCGACGCCGAGGAACCCGTCCTGCTCGACGCAGACGGACTGAAGGCGCTCGACGACTCAGGCGACCGTACGAACGTCCTCATCACCCCGCACGCCGGCGAACTGGCTCGCCTGCTCGGCGTCGAGCGCCACCAGGTCGAGGCCGAGCGCCTCAAGCACGCCCGCCAGGCCGCCGAACGGTTCGATGTGACGGTCCTGCTCAAGGGCTCGACCACCGTGATGGTTGCCCCCGATGGGCAGACGAGGGTCAACACCAACGCCGGCGCCTGGCTCGCCACCGCGGGCGCGGGCGACGTACTGGCAGGTCTCACCGGCGCCCTCCTCGCCGGAGGGCTCAGCCCCCTCGATGCCGCTGCCGCAGGCGCCTATCTGCACGCCGCTGCCGCCAACCTCGCATCCAACGGTGGTCCGGTCACGGCGATGCAAGTTGCTGCCAACGTTGCAGACGCGACTCGCCAGGTCTTGCTTGAAGAGTAAATAGCCAGGTAGGACGAGAAGTGCCAGTGCCTCCACCGCCCGAGGAGATCGCACATGAAGCGCACGCTCGCCCTGCTCGCCGCCGTCCTGCTCCTCACCACCGGAGCCCAAACTCAGGCACAAGCGCAGGACACCACCAAAGCCACCTACGTCGCCGACAAGGCGACCAAGATCGACGTGATGGGGGAGTGGGCCCATCCCGATGACGACACGAGCATCATCGGTCCGTGCGGCGTCTGGCATCAGCGCTACGGCACCAAGTGCGGGATCATCATGGTCACCCGCGGCGAGGGCGGCGGGAACTCCGCAGGCAACGAGCTCGGCCCCGACCTCGGCCTGCGCCGCGAGAACGAGGACCGCGTCGCGCACTACCGCTCCGGCACGGTCGACATCTTCAACCTCGACCGGGTCGACTTCTTCTACAACCAGAGCGCCCCGCTGACCCAGTATTTCTGGGACGAGCAGGAGACCCTGCGCCGCGTCACCCGGGTGATCCGGACGACACAGCCGGAGATCTACATCGGCTTCACCCCGACCCTGCAAGCCGGCCACGGCAACCACCAGCAGGCGGGCCGGCTGATCTGGGAAGGCGTCCTCGCGGCGGCCGACCCCACCAAGTTCCCTGAGCAGCTCAAAGGCCCGAACGCCCTGAGCACCTGGCAGGTCAAGAAGGTCTTCTCGGGCGGCAGTACCGCGGGCACCGGCGGAACCACCACGGCCGCCAACTGCACCACCGGCTTCGTCCCCACCGGCCTGGACCCGGTCGCGGGCGTCTGGACCGGCTACGACTCCCCGTACAAATGGCCGGCCGGCAATCTCCAAGGCCAGCCCGCCGGTACGCCGAAAAGCTGGCAGCAGGTAGCCGACGAGGGCCGCGCGGCGTACCCCACCCAGAGTCGCGTGATGTACAAGGGCACCTCCGTCCCGGCCTGCCCCCGCTTCGGGATGACGCAGTCGTTCGTACCGTTCCAGCCGAACAGCAGTCCCGCGGCCGGTCAGGACGACGCCATCCTCTTCGGCGCGACCAAACAGGATCCGGGCGGTCTGCCCAAGGGCACGCTCGAGTACCTGACGTTCTCCCGATTCCTCAACGTGGCCGGCGACCCCTTCCAGGCGACCCTCCATCTCAAAGGCTCGCTACCCAAGGGCCAAGCGGCACTGACGGTCCCAACGGGCTGGACAGTCAGCGCGCCGCAGCAAACCGGCAAGATCCACGGCAGCAAGGACCTGACCTTCACCGTCACTCCCAGCACCACGGCGACGGTCAACCAGAACTTCAAGATCTCCGCCCTCTTCACCAGCGGCGCGAAGACCGGCTACACCGACAACGTCGTCCGGATCGTGCCGCCGGTCGAAGGCCGCTTCCAGCGCTGGGGGAACTGGCAGGAGTACGACCAATGGCTGGCCCAGACCGCTCCCCAGGCCACCAGACTCGGGAGGTCGGCGGCGGTCCAGTCGATGCCGGTCGGCAGCACGATCGCGCTGCCGGTCGTCGTCCACAACTGGTCGAGCCAGCCCCAGAGCGGCTCGGTCGCGCTGACTCTGCCGGCGAACTTCACCGCCGACGCGACGACCAAGTCCTACACAGCGCTCGCAGCCGGCGCGGAGACCACGGTGACCTTCCAGCTCACCAACACCGACACGACCTTGCCCGCAACGCAGAACGTACAGATTCCGATCGTCACCGACTCGAGCAGCGAGACGCTGACGCTGTCGCTCGTCCCCAAGACAGCCATCCCGCAGGCTGCGACCGCACCGGTTGTCGACGGCACCGCATCGCCTGGTGAGTACGCCGGGCCGACCCTCGACATCGGCCGGGTCTGGCAGGGCGCCTGCTCGGACGCCAACGACTGCGGCGCCGGCAGTACCGCGCAGGTCACCTGGTCCGACGACGCGCTCTACTTCTTCGTTCACGTCCGCGACGAGTACCAGTCCTACGCGGTGACCCCGCAGGAGTGCGTCGGCCACTGGCAGGCCGACTCGGTGGAGATCCTGCTCGACCCCCGCGGCAACGCGTCCCAGGTGCTCAAGGACACCGCCAACACCTTCAAACTGGGCATCTTCCCGTTCACCAACGACCCCAGCAACGCCAACGGCCCGTGCTGGGAGCGCGACGCCGACAACCATCAGGGCTACTCGTCCGGCCCGCTCAGCATCGGCAACGCGCCCGGCGTCCAGGTCGCGACGACGGCCAAGTGGGTCGGCAGCAACGAGACGACCACCCCGCACGCGTACGCCGGTGGCGGGTACGACGTCGAGGTCAAGATCCCGCTAGCCGCCCTCCCGGCCGCCGTCGACCCGGCCAGACTCGGGCTCAACGTCACGCCGTACGACAACGACGACACCTCAGCAGCCGGTACGACGACCCTGCGGCACATCGACATGAGCACCCGCACCGGCTGGTCAGCACTCGGCTCGGTCCAGTCCGACCCATACCGCTGGGGTCAGGCGACCCTGACCGGCTACACCCCGCCAGCCGATCGCCCGACGACCCCGGCGCCGCCCAACGTGTCCAACCCCAACCTCGACGGGGCACTGTCGCCGCAGACGATCGCCCAGTCGGCGCGTACCGGCGTACCGATCTCCGGCCGTGTCCCGACCGACAACCTCAAGCTCCTGTACGCCGAACTCGGCCGCAACTCGGTGGACGTCTACACGTTCGCCAAGTCCCCAGGGACGGCAAGGCTGTTCCTGTGGACAGGACTGATCGGCGCGATCCCCGTCTACACAACGAGCTGCTCACCGGCCGCCGACCCAGCGCCCGACTACGGCCTGACGCCGTGCGCTGTCACCGACGGCGGCTATCCGCCCTGGTCGCCAGACATGAGCGGCCATGTGGTGAAGCAGACCAGCCAGCAGTTGACGAGTGGCGTGAAGCACCTGTCCATCCCGTTGACCGGAGCGCAAAGAGCGAAGCTGGCCTCGGATGGGCGGCTGCTCGTCTCCTTCGAGACAGCGCAGAACCAGGTGCAGGCCTTCGACGTACGCCTTAACCGGCGATGAAGGCGTTCGACGTACGGCTCAGCCGGCGATGAGATCGAGGCCCTTGCCGCCTGCGGTGCGAAGCTGCAGGCGGTCGGCCTCGATCTTGTAGGTCAGGTCCCCGTGCAGCGCGGCGATGACGCTTTGCTCGAGCTTGGCCACGTCACCGGTACAGCCCACCAGAGTGACGGCGAGCTCCCCGATGGTGAGCTTGCCGGCGCTCCGGGCGACCGGACCCTCGAAGTCGTTGCAGCCGGTCGAGCCGGTGATGCGCTCACCGCTGATCGTCAGGTGAGCCTTCTCCGCTCCCACCATGTGCCACTCGGTATCGCCGTCGACGACCGTTTCGAGCTTCCAAGTGGTCCCGTCGAGCGTCTTGTCGGGTTGGACGACCTTGCGATCCTGCAGCACCACAGTGGTGGCGCCGCGGGTGAGGGTGAGCGTGTCGGCGTCGAGCTTCCAGGTGGGCCGGTCCTTCAGCAGTTTCTCGACCCAGTACTGCTGGTCCTGCCGAGGCGCGTCGCAGCCCATCTCGGTGCCGCCCAGCACCTCTACCTTCAGCACCCCGCCGGCGGTCGAGACCGCGCCGCCGAGCTGGTTGCAGCCGGTCTCCGCATGCACGTTCCCGTCCGCGAACCGCAACCCGATCCGGGTCTTCGGCGCCAGCTCCTTCGGCTTCCCGTCCTCCGTCACCGAGACGGACAAGAAGGTCCGCCCGTCGAGCGACCCACCGCCGCCGGGCGCGGCGCTGGTCGACCCACTTCCGGTCGGCCCGGCGCCCGATCCGCCGGTGGACGGCTCGCTCCCACAGCCGGTCAGCATCATCACCGTGGCCGCCGCCGCAACTACTATCCGCATCCTCACATTCTAAAGACGCCGCGGCGGGCCCAGGCGTTGCAGGTGAACAGCTCGGATGCCTCGAGCAAACAGTCGCCAACGCTGGTTTCGGGGCTGGGTTCGTAGCACCATGCTCCTCGGTGGAATCACATTCGATCTAGGTGGGGGAACATTCAAGTGGCACATTCCAGAGCGCGCTGGCGCATCGTGGCGGCGGCGTTGCCGCTGGCCGTCATCACGGCGATGGTGGGGCTTCCCGGCACCGCGAACGCCCTGTCGGCCGACGTGGTCATCTCCGGTGTGTACGGCGGTGGGGGTAACTCCGGAGCGGTCTTCAAGAACGACTACATCGAGCTGGCGAACCTGAGCGACAGCCCGGTCAGCGTCGCGGGCTGGAGCGTCCAGTACGCGTCCGCCGCCGGCACCGTCTTCCAGATGACCGCGCTGAGCGGCAGCATCCCGGCCCACGGCAAGTACCTGGTCCAAGAGGCCGCGGGGCAGGGCGGCACGGTCTCGCTGCCGACGCCGGACGCGATCGGCGCGATCCCGATGTCGGGCACCTCCGGCGTCGTCGCCCTTAACACCAGCCAGATTCCGATGGTCGGCTGCGGCATCACCTGCTCGACCGCGCCGAACGTCAAGGACCTGGTCGGCTACGGCAACACGGCGAACGTCGAGACGCTCGCCGCCCCGGGCCTCAGCAACACGGTCGCCGACGCCCGTACCGGCGCGATGATCGACACCGACAACAACTCGGTCGACTTCAGCGCCGGCGTACCGAAGGTGACCAATACCGCCGGTACCACCGTCAGCGCGAGCGACCCGGGCGATCCTGGTGACCCGACTCCCGGCACCACCCGGATCCACGACATCCAGGGCTCCGGCCGGATCTCGGCGATCGTCGGCACGACCGTCACCAACGTCCCCGGCATCGTCACCGCGACCCGTACGACGGGCTCCGCGCGCGGCTTCTGGTTCCAGGACCCGAACGTCGACGCCGACCCGCTGACCAGCGAAGGCGTCTTCGTCTTCATGGGCAGCACCACCCCGTCGGTCGCGGCCGGTGACTCCGTCCTGGTCTCCGGCCGGGTCACCGAGTTCCGCCCGGCCACCGGCGCCCAGGCGCTGACCGAGATCGGCGGCACGGTCAACACGATCAAGCTGTCCAGCGCCAACCCGCTGCCGGCCGCGATCCCGGTTGCCTTCCCCGACGCCTACACCAAGACCGGCAGCCTCGAGGCCCAGCCGCTGGAGCCGAACAGCTACGTGCTCGACTGGCTGGAGACGCACGAGGGCATGCGGATCACCCTTGACCAGAGCACCCGCCTGGTCAGCCCGGTCAACACCGAGTTCGGTGAGCTCTGGGTGACGCTGAAGCCGGGTCAGAACCCGACCCCGCGCGGCGGCACGATCTACAAGTCGTACGACGACCAGAACAGCGGCCGCCTGATGGTCGCCTCGCTGGTCCCGGCCCCGGCCGCGAACGTCGGCTCGACCCTGGCCGCCGGTACCACCGGCCCGCTCGACTACCAGTCGTTCGGCGGGTACGCGCTGATGGCGACCCAGCTCGGCACGATCACCGACGGCGGCCTGAAGAAGCAGATGGTGCAGCCGCCGAAGAAGGCCGGCGACCTGTCCGTCGCGACCTACAACGTCGAGAACCTGGCCGCCACCAACCCGGACTCCAAGTTCGCGAAGCTGGCCCAGGCGGTCGTCAGCAACCTCGGCTCGCCGGACATCCTCGCGCTGGAGGAGATCCAGGACAACAACGGCGCCACCGACAACGGTGTGGTCGCGGCCGACCAGACCGTGGCCAAGTTCATCGCCGCCGTCCAGGCGGCCGGCGGACCGGCGTACGACTGGCGCTCGATCAACCCGAACAACGACACCGACGGCGGCGAGCCGGGCGGCAACATCCGCCAGGTGTTCCTGTTCAACCCGGCCCGTACCACCTTCGTCGACCGTCCGGGCGGCGACGCGAACACCGCCGTCTCGGTGGTCCGCGCGCGTCCGACCAGCAACCAGGTCTCGCTGTCGGTCTCGCCGGGCCGGATCGACCCGACCAGCAACGCGTGGGCGTCCAGCCGCAAGCCGCTCGTCGGTGAGTTCCTGTACGACGGCAACAAGCAGCTGTTCGTGGTGGCCAACCACTTCAACTCCAAGGGTGGCGACTACCCGCTGTCGGCCGCGGTCCAGCCGCCGGTGCGCAGCAGCGAGGTACAGCGGCAGAACCAGGCCGCCGAGGTGAACCAGTTCATCCAGGACCTCAACACCAAGTCGGCCGGGCGCGCCCGGGCGATCGTGCTGGGCGACCTGAACGACTACCAGTTCAGCCCGGCTGTCGCGACCCTGACCGGCAACGGGACGGCGCTGAAGACGCTGATCGACACGCTGCCCGTCGACCAGCGGTACAGCTACATCTTCGACGGCAACTCGCAGGTGCTCGACCACATCGCCGTCAGCCCCGCGATCAAGGGCTACTCGTACGGTGTCGTGCACATCAACGCGGAGTTCTCCGACCAGGCCAGCGACCACGATCCGCAGATCGTCCGCATCCTGACCGGCTGCGACGTCGACCCGCTGCCGACCCGCTGCCTCCCCGGCAGCCCGGTGGTAGACGTCCCGTAGCGCCCGACCTCGTCACCCATCTCGGGGGTTAACCCCCGAGATGGTGGGTTGCCACCCGTGGTTTCGGGGTGGCAACCCACCAGGTGAGGGGATAACCCCCGAAACGCCACGGTGGGGACGGTAGGCAGTGGATGGGTGCGTAGGGTTCGACGGGTGAGCGGACCTGGATTGGTGATCTTCGACAACGACGGCGTGCTGGTGGACTCGGAGCGGCTGGCGAACGGCATCCTGGCCGAGCTACTGACCGAGGCGGGCCTGCCCTACACCTTCGAGGAGACCGTCCGCGACTTCATGGGCGGCAGCATGGCGTCGATGCGGACCAAGGCCGAGGCCAAGCTCGGCGGCCCGTTGCCGGCTGATCTCGAGGACAGGTACCACGAACGGCTCTTCGCCGGATTCGCCCACCTGCAGCCGGTGCCCGGTGTCCGGGAGGTGCTGGATCAGCTCGATGCCGAGGGCATCACCTACTGCCTGGCGTCGTCGGGTACCCACCGGCGGATCCACACGGCGCTGACCACGGTCGGCTTCTGGGACCGGTTCGAGGGCCGGATCTTCAGCTCGGAGGACGTCTCGCACGGCAAGCCGGCGCCTGACCTCTTCCTGCACGCGGCCGCCACGATGGGCGTCAAACCGGCCGACTGCGTGGTCGTCGAGGACAGCCCGCTCGGCGTCGCCGCGGCCAACTCGGCCGGCATGAAGGTCTTCGGCTTCACGGCCATGACCGACCCGGCCAAACTGACCACCGCCACGCAGGTTTTCAACAACATGGCCGACCTCCCGAGGCTTATCCACGAAGCCTGAGGGACACTGGTAGGGCTATGTCAGAGCTTGAAGCCCCCTCGAAGGTTCGTGCTGAAGCGGTCGTGGACCTCGGCGCGATCCGCCACAACGTGGCCACGCTGCGTGCGCGCGTGGGTGCCGCGCAGCTGATGACGGTGGTGAAGGCCGACGCTTACGGGCACGGGATGATCCCGGTCGCCCGGGCGGCGCGAGAGGCCGGCGCGGACTGGATCGGCGCCGCGGTACTGGACGAAGCGCTCGAATTGCGCGCGGCCGGGGACACCGGGCCGATCTTCTGCTGGCTGACCACGCCGGGGGAGCCGCTCGAGCAGGCCATTGCCGCGGGCATCGACCTGTCGGCGTCCGCGCCGTGGGAGATCGACGAGCTGGCTGCTGGTGTCGACGAGCGGCCTGCCCGGGTGCACCTGAAGATCGACACCGGTATGAGCCGCGGCGGAGCGGTACCGGAGGAGTGGCCGGCCCTGATCCGCGCCGCGCTGGCCGAGGTGAAGACCGGGCGGATCGAGATCGCCGGGATCTGGTCGCATCTGGCGTCGTCGGACGAGCCGAAGAGCCCGATCAACGAGGCCCAGCTGGCGACGTTCCTGGGCGCCGTCGAGGTCGCGGAATCGTTCGGGGTCGACCCGGGGCTGCGGCACATCGCGAACTCTGGTGGCACGCTGGCGCTGCCGGAGATGCATCTCGACCTGGTGCGGCCTGGCATCGCGACGTACGGGCTGTCTCCGTTCGGGCATGCGCTGCCGTCGGAGGAGCTGGGGCTGCGGCCCGCGATGACGCTGCGGGCACGGTTCGCGATGGTGAAACGGGTGCCGGCCGGCGCGGGCGTTTCGTACGGGCTGACGTGGACAGCGCCGCGGCCGTCGACGCTCGGACTGATCCCGCTCGGGTACGGTGACGGGCTGCCGCGGCACGCGTCGAACGGTGCGCCGGTTCAGGTGGCCGGCGCGCGTCGTACCATCGTCGGCCGGATCTGCATGGATCAGTGCGTGGTGAATCTCCAGGACGACCAGGTGGTCGCGGGTGACGAGGTCGTGCTTTTCGGCCCGGGTACCAATGGGGAGCCGACTGCGGACGACTGGGCGGATGCGGCAGGGACCATCAACTACGAGATCGTGACCCGGCTGGGAGCTCGCATCCCCCGCCGGTACGTCGACAGCGGGAGGTGACCGGGATGGCGAAGGTAGGACGCACTGCCGGTCTGATCGGAGCCGCGGTCGGTGTGCTCGCGGCTGGTGCTGCCGCCGGCGTGGCCGTCGAGCGGCAGGTGATCGGGCGCCGGTCGGGACAGCGCGCGCAACTGGAAGCCGAGCCGTTCGGTTCGCTGCGCGGTACGCCGCATGTGTTCACGGCCGATGACGGGGTCGAGCTGTACGTCGAGGTCGATGCGCTGAAGAGGTCGCGTCGACCGGAACCCCCGAAGCGGCGGTTGGGCCGCAAGGTGCCGCCGCCGATGGAGGATCTGACGCTGATCTTCCTGCACGGCTACGGGCTGAACATGGACTGCTGGCATTTCGAGCGGCGCGACCTGGCCGGGATCGGCACGATGGTCTTCTACGACCAGCGCTCGCACGGCCGGTCGGGGCGCTCGCCCAAGGAGAACGTCAGCATCGACCAGCTCGGGCGGGATCTGTACGGGATCCTGGAGAAGTTCGCGCCGACCGGGCCGGTGATCCTGATCGGTCACTCGATGGGTGGCATGTCGATCATGGCGCTGGCCGGTGAGCACCCGGAGCTGTTCGGTGATCGGGTGATCGGGGTCGGGCTGTGCTCGACGAGCGCGGGTGGGCTGGACGACGTACCGATCGTTTTCCCTGGTCGGGTGGGCATGCTGGCGCGTGCTTTGGCGACGCCGACAGTGGCGGCGCTGGCGCGGATTCCGGATGTGGTCGAGCGGAGTCGCAAGGCTGGTACGGACATCAGTTACCTGCTGACCCGGAAGTACTCGTTCGGGTCGGAGGTACCGGCGGCGTACACCGAGTTCGTCAACGAGATGATCGCGGCGACGCCGATCTCGGTGATCGCGGAGTTCTACCCGATCTTCGCGCTGCACAACGAGTACGACGCCCTGGAGCCGTTGCAGAAGGTGGAGTGCGTGGTGATCGGTGGCGACTCCGACCACCTGACACCGTTCGAGCACTCCGAGGAGATCGTCCGGCACGTGCCGGGAGCGGAACTGGTCGAGGTGCCGAACTGCGGGCACCTCGGGCTGATCGAGCATCATCGTGAGTTCACCGCGGCCCTGCTCGGGATGATCGAGCGGGCCGAACTAGCCCTGGGACAGACATGACCGACCTGCACGTGGTGGACGCGACCGCGGAGCACGTGGACGAGATCGTCGCGGTGATCCACCACGCCTTCGCCGCCCGCCGCACGCTCGACCCGCCCTCCACCGCGTTGTCGGAGAACGCGTCGACGGTGGGCGCGGCGGTCTCGCAGTACGGCGGACTGCTGGTACGCATCGACGGCGAACCGGCTGGGGCGATGCTGTTCGAGGTGTCGGGCGATGTGCTCGGCCTACGCCGGGTGTCGGTGGATCCGCGCTTCCAGGGGCGTGGGGTGGCGTCGGCGCTCGTCGGGTGTGCTGAAGATGCCGCGCGGGCCCGTGGGTTGCGGCGGGTGCGGTTGATCGCCCGGGTCGAACTGCCCGACACCGTTGAGTTCTGGCGGCGACGGGGGTATTCGGTTGTCGCGCGTGAGGGGCAGAACCTCATCTATGCCAAGGCGATGCCGGTCTTCCTCACTGTTCCCACTGCCGACGACATGCGCTCCATCGCCGAGGAGCTCGCGGGTCAACTGCGCGCCGGCGACGTACTGGTCCTCTCCGGCGACCTAGGCGCAGGCAAGACCACCTTCACCCAAGGCCTGGGCGCCGGCCTGAAGGTCCGAGGCGACATCACCTCCCCAACCTTCGTCATCTCCCGAGTCCACCCGTCTCTGTCCGGTGGCCCGGCCCTGGTCCACGTAGACGCCTACCGCCTAGGCGGCTTCGCCGAACTGGACGACCTAGACCTGGACGCTTCCCTAGAAGAAGCAGTAACCGTCGTCGAATGGGGCCAAGGCCTAGCCGAGTCCCTAGCCCCCGACCGCCTAGACATCGTGGTCACCCGAGGCGACAACGACACCGACGAAACCCGGGCTTTGAGAATCACCCCAGCCGGACCCCGCTGGGCAGAGGTCGGCATCCACCTCACGGCGCCGGCCCTTGAGGAGAACTGATGCTGCTTGCCTTTGATACGTCCAGTGCGGCTGTCACCGTCGCTCTTGCCGACCCGGTGACGGGGGCGACCATCGCGTCGTCTTCGACCGTTGATGCTTTGCGGCACGGGGAGTTGCTGGCTCCTGCGATTGCCGAGGCGTTGGCCGTTGCCGGTGTGTCGCCGCGGGAGTTGACGAAGATCGCGGTGGGGGTTGGGCCGGGGCCGTTTACCGGGTTGCGGGTCGGGTTGGTGACTGCCCGGACCATGGGTGAGGTGCTGGGGATCGAGGTTGCCGGGGTTTGCAGCTTGGATGTGCTGGCTCGGCAGTCGTCTTTGCAGTTGCCGGTCGCGGTGGCGACTGATGCTCGGCGCAAGGAGATCTACTGGGCCTTGTACGACGGTCCGGCGGCGGACGGCAGCCGGCGGCGACTCGAAGGGCCCGCGGTGGACAAGCCGGCTGAGGTTGCGCACGTGCTGGCCGGGTTGCCGGTGATCGGGCGTGGGGCTGTCCTGTACGGCGAGGCGCTGGGACTCGAGACGACCGACGTGATCGAGTACCCGTCGGCCGAGGTACTGGCTCTCGGAGTCGCGACCGGCACGCTGCCGATCGTCGCCCCCGACCCGCTCTACCTACGCCGCCCGGATGTCACCATGTCCGCTGGACCCAAAAGCGTGCTGCCGAATTGACGTCCTCCCTGCCCTCAAGGGGCGAGGATTCCAACCACTACACAGAGGTAGCGAGTTGAGGTTCACGCTTCGGCGAGACCCGTGGCGGCGTCTCTCGGCGTGCGCTGACGGCCCGTCCGGCCGCGATGTTGACTGCCGCGTTCACGTCACCGTTCGCCCGATATCCGCAGGCCGTGCACCGGAACACCGCTTGGCTCTCACGGTTCTCCGACGCGCAATACCCACAGACGCTACAGGTCTGCGACGTGTACGCAGCCTTGACCTTCTCGACTCGTCCGGCCGCCTTCTGCTCCAGTCGCTTCATCAGATCACCCCAGCCGTTGGCCAGGATGCCCCGGTTCAGCCCTGCCTTGGCGCGCCGACCGTTCGGCAGGAACCCGCCTGGTCGGTCGGGGTCGGGCTTCGGCTTGGGTCTCCTGACCATCTGGGCAGTACGAAGGTCTTCTACCCGGATGACATCGAACCGTCGCGCCAGGTCGGTGCTGGTCTTCTCGACCCAATCCTTACGACGGTCACCGGTGCGGGCATACAGTTTCGCGATGGCGGCCTTAACGCGCTGGCGCCGATTGGAGGCACGACGGCAACGGCTCAACCGACGCTGCAACTGCTTCAGTCGTTCCCGCTCACGCTCCGACGAAGCAGGGCAGTACAGAAGTTCACCTGTGCTCAATGCCGCCGACACGGCGACGCCGCGATCCACACCGATGACCTCGCCGGTACCAGGTGCGGGAATCGGCGGCGGGACCACGGCGAACGCGAGATGCCATCGACCCATTCGATCGCAGGTGACCCGGTACGACCTCGCAGCAGGCACGGCACGCGACAGCCGGAACCGCACCCAGCCGACCTTCGGCACATTGACCGCGGCCCACTTCCGACTGAGCTTCACCACACGGGACGCCTGACCGCCAACGATACGGAACCCCTCGTTCACCCCAGCTCTGCGCCACTTCGGTCGCCGGTGGGTACCGCCGTAGAAGTTCTTGAGTGCTTGGTCGAAGTCCCGCAACGCCTGCTGCTGCACAGTCTGCGACCCTGCGCGCAGCCAACCGAAAGAGGCTCGGGTCTCAGTCAACTGCCGGCACTGCCCAACGAAGTTCGGCGTCGGGCCTTTGTCGCGAGTCCACATTGCCCACTGCTCAAGCGCCAGGTTCCATACGTACCGAGCATGCCGACAGTGCTCAAGCAACGCACGCCCCTGCGGGGGAGTCGGGTACATCCGGAACCGGGACATAACGCCTACCCAATCAGCCGGGACCGACAATCCCCGATCTCCGAAGGGAGGCAGTCGCGGCTCCCCACCCTCAAAGGCGGGGCATCCCCGCGACAATACAAATGAGACCTGCGATTCGGGCGGCAACACCGGACGACATGCCCGCTCTGGTTGCCTTGGACAAGGTGTGCTTCGGGCTGATGACGTGGAGTACGGTCGCTTGGATGACGGAGTTCGAGCGCCTGTCCGAGGATCGCGTCATCCTGGTCGCGGACGAAGGGGGTGCCGTTGGGTACGTCGTGCTGCTGGTGCCGTCGGTCGTCGAGGACCCGGTGGACCTGCTGCGGATTGCGGTTGGGCCGGCGGAGCGGCGTACCGGGATCGGTGGACAGTTGATGACGGCCGCGTTGCAGCGATGCAGCGGCCGGACGGTGCTCCTCGAAGTTGCTGCGGGCAACGAATCGGCCGGGGCCCTGTACCGCGGCTACGGTTTCGAGGAGATCAGCCGGCGGCGCGGGTACTACGCCGGCGGCGAGGATGCGGTGATCATGCAGTGGCGGGAGAAGGCATCATGAGTGAGAACGAACCCCTGATCCTCGGGATCGAGACGTCGTGCGACGAGACCGGGGTCGGCATCGTCCGTGGGCAGACGCTGCTCGCCGACGCGATCGCCTCCAGTGTCGAGGAGCACGCGCGGTTCGGCGGCGTCGTTCCCGAGGTCGCCAGCCGTGCGCACCTCGAGGCGATGGTGCCGACGATCCGCCGCGCCTGCGAGACGGCCGGGATCAAACCGACCGACGTCGACGCGATCGCCGTCACCAGCGGCCCCGGCCTGGCCGGCGCGCTGCTCGTCGGCGTCGCGGCCGCGAAGGGGCTCGCGCTCTCGCTCGAGAAGCCCTTGTACGGCGTGAACCACCTCGCCGCGCACGTCGCCGTCGACACCCTCGAACACGGTGACATCCCCAAGGGCGCGATCGCGATGCTCGTCTCCGGCGGGCATTCATCGCTACTCGCGGTCGAGGACATCACGGTCGGCGTCGAGCCGATGGGCTCGACCATCGACGACGCGGCCGGCGAGGCGTTCGACAAGGTCGCGCGGGTGCTCGGACTCCCGTTCCCCGGAGGTCCATATGTCGACAAGGCGGCACGGGACGGTGGGGACGCGCTCTACGTGAAGTTCCCGCGCGGGCTGACCAGCCAGAAGGACCTGGAGCGGCACCGCTTCGACTTCTCCTTCTCCGGTTTGAAGACCGCCGTCGCGCGCTGGGTCGAGGCTAAGCGGCGTGATGGCGAGGACGTACCGATCAACCATGTCGCCGCAGCCTTCCAGGAGGCGGTCTGCGATGTGCTGACGCGCAAGGCGATCGACGCCTGCAAGGACCGTGGCTATGAGCATCTGTTGATCGGCGGCGGCGTCGCGGCGAACTCGCGGTTGCGGGCGATGGCTGAGGAACGGTGCACGGCGGCAGGGATCGCGGTACGGGTTCCGCGGCCAGGGTTGTGCACGGACAACGGGGCGATGGTGGCCGCGTTGGGTTCGGAGCTCGTCCGGGCCGGGAAGGCGCCGTCGCCGTTGGGGTTGCCGGCCGATTCGTCGATGCCGATCACGACGGTGCTGAACTCGTGAGGTGGCAGCACGACGGCGGATTCGTCGCCGACGACGATGCGGCGCGGATCGATGTCGATGTGGTGCATGGCTTCCTGCGTACGGCGTACTGGTCGCCGGGGGTGCCGCGGGATGTGGTGGAGCGGGCGATCGCCGGGTCGTTGAATCTCGGGGTGTACGACGAGGCCGGCGCGCAGGTGGCGTACGCGCGAGCGGTGACGGATCGGGCGACGTTCGCGTGGATCGCGGATGTGTTCGTGCTGGAGTCGCATCGGGGTCATGGGCTCGGGAAGTTCGTCGTGTCGACGCTGCTGGAGCACCCGGAGTTGAGTGGCCTGCGGCGGTTGATGCTGGCGACGGCTGATGCGCACGACTTGTACCGGTCATACGGCTTCGGCGACCTGCCAGACCCGAGCCGGATGCTGGTGGTGCAACAAGACCCAGCCACGCTGTACGGCGGTCAGCCGGCTGCCGCGCCCGCCGTCGCCGCGTCCGGGGCAGCCACCTCCACCGTCTCTGCCGCTTCCGGGGCTGCCACGTCCTCTGCCGCGTCCGGCTCTGCGCGCGGCAGCAGCTCGTGAGTTCGGCTGCGGGCTTTCCGCGGATCGACCTGCTGGTGGCGCCGGCTGATGCGACGTCGCTCGTGTTGCTGGCGCACGGTGGCGAGGAGAACTCACGCGAGCCGGCGGGCGCCTGGCGGCCAGCGATCCTGCGCATGTGGCCCTTCGCTCGAGCCGCCCGTGCCGGCGCCCTGGCTGCCCATGGTGGTGCTCCGGGTGCTGCTGTTGGGTTGATGCGTTATCGGTATCGAGGGTGGAACGGCGCCGACGCTGATCCGGCGGCTGACCTTCGGGCGGTGCTCGACCGGCTGCCGGAGCGGATCACCCGCGTGGTGCTGATCGGACATTCGATGGGCGGACGCGCCATCGTTGCTGCGGGCAACCATCGGTTGGTCGACGGTGTGCTGGCGCTCGCGCCGTGGCTGCCGGACGGCGAGCCGCTGATGCAGTTGCGTGGACCCGTCGTGTTCGCCCACGGCACGGCCGACCGGATCACCGACCCGGCGCAGACCGCCGCCTACGCCAAGCGGTTGCGGGCTTCCGGAGTACCGGTCGCGCTGTTGTCGGTGGCAGACGAGAACCACACGATGCTCCAGCGCAGCCCGGACTGGAACGCCCTGGTACGAGACTTCGCCGCCGGTACCACCCACAACCCGAGCCTCGACTCCGATCAGGTGGACCCGCTGCCGCACTCGAAGCACTCGGACAGCGCCCTGCGCGGCATCCTCGACATCGCCAAGGCCCGCCTGACCCTGCGAGTCGTCGGTCGCTTCTAGCCGGGCGCTTAGTGGCGGGCTCCTGGCCGGGGTGGCGGCAACAGACGCAGCACCTCGTCCGTCGGCGAGCCGGCCAGGAGCCCGCTCGTGAGATCGATCATATGTTCGAATCTACTGTGAGCGCAAGTCAGGTCCGGACGACCCGGCGGCAGGAGTACGCGACCGCGTCTCGGCCGATCCGGGTGACGATCAGCGTGGCGCTCTCCGGGCCTTTGGGGGCCAGCTTCTTGCGCAGGACGGCGGGGTCGAAGTCCACGCCGCGTTTCTTGATCTCCAGCGTCCCGATGCCTTGTTTGCGCACCCAGGAGCGCAGCACTTTCTCCTTGTAGGGCAGCTCTTCGATCACCTCGTACGCCGAGGCCAGCGGGGTCTGGATCAGAGTGGCGGCGCTCACGTAGGCGATCCGCGGGTCCAGCAGCCAGCCGTCGACGGCTTCGGCCACTGCGGTGACCAGGCCGGCCCGGACGACGGCTCCGTCGGGCTCATAGATGTACTGGCCGATCGGCGCGCTGTCGACCTCCGGTGCCGAGGTCACTGTCGCTCCGCTGGGTAGGAGGGTCGCGCGGCGCGTAGTACCGGCGTAGAGCTTGCCGGACCACAGTGCTGCCTCTTTGACCTCGCCTGCGTCGCTGACCCACTCCGCCTCGACGCCGTCCGGTACTGCCTCGTGCGGGATGCCAGGGGCGACCTTCACGCAGGCAGTGCCCGCCAGCAGATCGGTGATGAACGACCAGGGCGGCGAGTAGGCGTTGTGGTCGAACACCCTCTTCCCATCCGCCCGCCGCGCCGGATCAGCAAAGACCACCTCGTACTCCGAACAGTCCTGCGCCTCAGCATCTCCCACCAAGACCTCACCCGGCAGCCCCAGAGCGGCAAGGTTCGCCTGAGCCGCTGAGGCGGTAGCGGGGTCTCGCTCAACACCAGTGACTCTCAACCCGGCTCGTGCGGCGCTGATCAGATCGCCACCGATCCCACAGCCAAGGTCGACCACAGTGGCACCGGGCAGCGTCGCAGCGATGCGAGCGGCCCGGTGCACTCCAACCGTGGTGCGAGTCGCCTGCTCCAGGCCGTCCGGGGTGAAGTACATGCGTGCTGCGTCCTCAGCACCGAACTTGGCGACCGCCCGGTGCCGCAGCGACGCCTGGGTAACCGCAGCGGTCACCACGTCAGCGTCGTACTGCCGTCTGAGCTTCTCGACCAGCCGCAACTCGCCCCTAGGCGTGAAACCGGCACAGGCCTCGGCTAGTACTTCAGCTCCGGCCGGCGCCAGCAACAGCGAGATCGAGTCAGGTGTCACCCGGCACAGTCTGCCTCGCCGGTTACAGCGGGCTGGAGCAGGTCTTGCTCCAGGCGTGCTTCTGGAGCGAGTACATCCGCCAGTTCATCGCAGACCTGGTCTTCGGGCCGTAGATGCCGTCGGCGGTGACCTTGTGCTTGCGCTGGACCGCCAGTACCGCTGTGCGGGTCTTGCTGCCGTACTTGCCGTCGACGACGAGCTTGCTGCCGTAGCAGTAGTTCAGGTTCCGCTGCAGGGCCTTGATCGCGGATGCCGGGTCCCCGACGTAGTCCGGGCCGTAGCGGCGCGGCATGTCTCCGTACTTCAGGTTGCAGTTGGTGGAGACGTCCTCCCAGCCACCCGGAACCTGCACGGCCCAGCCCTTGCCGACCGGCTTCATCAGCGCCGACAGACACTGCTCCAGCCCCTTGACCTGGACCGGCGCGGCCTCAGCCGACGTGGTCGCAGCCACTGCGCCGCTGACAGCCATCACGGCCGTCGCGCCGACGGTGATGGCGGTGCGTAGAAATCTCATGACGCTTCCCCTCGAGTTTCGATCCCCCCACCGGGATCTGTTGCTCGTTGAGACTGCGCAGACCGCCTGATAGTTCGTTGCAGGAAGTTGCAACGGTTACAGCGGGCTGGAGCAGGTCTTGCTCCAGGTGTTGGTCTTGGTGGCGTACAGGCGCCAGTTCATCGCTGAGCGGGTCTTGGGGCCGTAGATGCCGTCGACGGCCAGCTTGTGGCGCTTCTGGACGGCTCTGATCACTGCACGGGTGTTGCCGCCGTAGATGCCGTCCACTGTGAGCTTGTAGCCGTAGCAGTAGTTCAGGTTGCGCTGGAGGACCCGGATGGCGGTGTCCGGGTCGCCTCTGTGGGTGGAGGTCCGGAACGGGTCGTCGCCGTACATGAGGTTGCAGGTGGTACTCGGGCTGTTCCACAGCGACGGCATCGGGATGCCCCAGCCGGTCTTGCCGATCGGCACCACCCGGGCGTACAGGCACTGCGGAGTCGCCGCGGCGGCCGCTGCTGCCTCCGCGTCCGTCTGCGCGCTCCCTGCCCCAGCGTCCTTGGCCTTGAGCTCTACTGCGGGCGCTGCGCCGCCGGGGGCCGCGTTGCCGGGATGGGCGGAGGAGGACTGACGGGCGCCGTTCGCGGCGAGACCGGCGACCGCGAACGGGCTGATCACCAGGAGGGCGATCACCACCGTTTTGCGAGGGGTCAGCTTCGGCAGTGACGGGAGGCGGAGCGCCATGGTTGTCTCCTCGGGCGGTCGGTCCCGGGGCGGCCGGGATCCCTACAGACACGACGGTCCCACGACCGGGTGGGGTTCGCCCAGCCCTCGATGGCAGAAAGCGGTCGGGCGGACACAGGTCGTACAGCCATCGAAAGGGCACTACGCCGGGGGAGAGATTCTGGCACTCGAGTTGACCGAGTGCTAATCGCGGCCTAGATTCGGTGTTGGCACTCTCCACTCGAGGGTGCCAGCGGCCCGGCCTCTGATCCCCGCGACGGCGGAGGCGCAACGGCCGCTAGCAGCACCCTGAGAGCACACCAAGAACTCGACCGTGGAGGTCAGCAAGTGTCGGTCACGATCAAGCCGCTCGAGGACCGTATCCTCGTTGCGCCGCTCGAAGCCGAGCAGACCACGAAGTCCGGCCTGGTGATCCCGGACACCGCCAAGGAGAAGCCGCAGGAGGGCGAGATCCTCGCCGTCGGGCCCGGCCGCATCGACGACAACGGCAACCGCGTCCCGCTGGACGTCAGCGTCGGCGACAAGGTCATCTACTCCAAGTACGGCGGCACCGAGGTCAAGTACGACGGCCAGGACTACCTGATCCTGGGCGCCCGCGACATCCTCGCAGTCGTCACCAAGTGACGATCGCTCGCATTTCCTGACTGATACCGCTCCGGTGCCGGCTCCCGGCACTGGAGCGGAGTCGGTTCCCGGACTAGCGAGCATCATTGTTGAAACTCAGAGAGGGACTTGTTTTTTATGCCGAAGATCCTCGAGTTCGACGAGAACGCGCGGCGCGCGCTGGAGCGTGGCGTCGACAAGCTCGCGAACACGGTGAAGGTGACGCTGGGGCCCAAGGGCCGCTACGTCGTGCTGGACAAGAAGTGGGGCGCCCCGACCATCACCAACGACGGTGTCACCGTCGCGCGTGAGGTCGAGCTGGACGACCCGTTCGAGAACCTCGGCGCACAGCTGGCCAAAGAGGTTGCCACCAAGACCAACGATGTCGCCGGTGACGGAACCACCACCGCGACCGTACTGGCGCAGGCGCTGGTGCACGAGGGCCTGCGGGCCGTCGCTGCCGGCGTCAACCCGATGGGCCTGAAGAAGGGCATCGAGGCCGCCGTCGAGGCCGTCTCGAAGAAGCTGGTCGAGACCGCCCGTCCGGTCGACGACAAGGGCGACATGGCCCACGTCGCCACCATCTCCGCCCGGGACGCCGAGATCGGTTCGCTGATCGCCGAGGCGTTCGACAAGGTCGGCAAGGACGGCGTCATCACCGTCGAGGAGTCGAACACCTTCGGCACCGAGCTGGACTTCACCGAGGGCATGCAGTTCGACAAGGGCTACATCTCGCCGTACTTCATCACCGACGCCGAGGGTGGCGAAGCGGTGCTGGACGACCCGTACATCCTGATCAACCAGGGCAAGATCTCCGCGGTCGCGGACCTGCTGCCGCTGCTGGAGAAGGTCGTGCAGTCGGGCAAGACGCTGCTCATCATCGCCGAGGACGTCGACGGCGAGGCGCTGTCGACCCTGGTCGTGAACAAGATCCGCGGCAACTTCACCTCCGTCGCCGTCAAGGCGCCGGGCTTCGGTGACCGCCGCAAGGCGATGCTCGAGGACCTGGCCGCCCTCACCGGCGCCCAGGTGATCGCGCCCGAGGTCGGCCTCAAGCTGGACCAGGTCGGTCTCGAGGTGCTCGGCACCGCCCGCCGGATCGTCGTCACCAAGGACAACACCACCGTTGTCGAGGGTGCCGGCAAGTCCGACGAGATCGAGTCCCGGGTCAACCAGATCAAGGCCGAGATCGAGCGCACCGACTCCGACTGGGACCGCGAGAAGCTGCAGGAGCGGCTGGCCAAGCTGGCCGGTGGCGTCTGCGTGATCAAGGTCGGCGCGGCCACCGAGGTCGAGCTGAAGGAGAAGAAGCACCGGATCGAGGACGCGGTGTCCGCGACCCGGGCAGCGATCGAAGAGGGCATCGTCGCCGGTGGCGGCTCCGCTCTCGTCCACGCTGCCGCAGTGCTCGACGAGGGCCTGGGCCTGGAGGGCGACGAGCTCGCCGGCGTCCGGATCGTCCGCAAGGCGGTCGTCGAGCCGCTGCGCTGGATCGCCGAGAACGGTGGCTACGAGGGCTACGTCGTGACCGCCAAGGTCGCGGAGCTCGAGGTCGGCAGCGGCTTCAACGCCGCCACCGGTGAGTACGGCGACCTGCTCGCCCAGGGTGTCCTGGACCCGGTCAAGGTGACGCGTTCCGCGCTCGCCAACGCCGGCTCCATCGCCGCTCTGCTGCTCACCACGGAGACGCTGATCGTCGACAAGCCCGAAGAAGAAGAGCCCGCCGCAGCCGGTCACGGCCACGGCCACGGTCACTGATCTCTTCGCGCCAAGCATCACCCGAACTGCCCGGCCGGTCCTCGGACCAGCCGGGCAGTTCTTTGTCCGGATGCCCCTGGGCCTTGGATAGCGTCTAGGGCGTGAAGTACTGCTGCGAGTACGCCTATGGCTGCCCTGAGCGGGTGGCGGTGGTTTGTTACGTCCATGGGGGTGAGGACCCGTGCTGCCTGGACGAGGGGGCGCACGAGTGTCTCGAGGACATGTACGGCAGCGAGGACGGCCTGATGCTGGGGGACGGCTTCCTGTGTCTGCGGTGCGGGAACTACGAGATGGTCGGGGTGGCGCACGGGCCTGCCACCGAGCCGGGGTTCCCACGGAAGCAGGGGTTGCCGCGGGAGAGCTGGCTGGAAGTACCGGCTGAGGTGGCGCCGGTGGTGTTCTCGGTCGAGGAGGTCTTCGACCTGGCCTCGCGGGGTGGGTTACTCGTCGCGGGGCAGCTCGTTACGGGGAAGGTCGGGGCGGGATCGGTACTACGAACCGCCGATGGCAAGCCGGTCACCGTGCTCGGGCTGGAGTTGACCGGGGTGGGCGGTGGACGATTCACGCTGCTGGTCGAGCGCAGCGGAGTACCGGTGCTGGGGCCTGGGGCGGTACTTACTTCTTAGTACCCAGCCGCCGATCACTGATCGTAGTGAAAAAAGCTCGGTTATCACCTATTGCCACTAGGCAAAGGGGGTCGGGCGTCGTATTCTCTTGCAGGCTGGTCAGTCCGTGAAATAGGGGGGCGAGGGGTGACCGAGGTCCAAGTGCCGAACACCCATGATCGCGTGGAGCTTCGTGATCTCGCCGCTTCGGCGGCCGCAGGTGATCGGAACGCACTGAACGACCTGCTCACCCGGGTCCGTGCCGTCGCGCACCGTTACGTGCGCTCGAGGCTGTGGACGTATCCCGGTGGGGCCGACATGGTCGATGACGTCGCGCAGGAAGTGTGTGTCGCGGTTTTCGGCGCGTTGGGCCGGTACCGCGACGAAGGAAGGCCGTTCGAGGCCTTCGTCTACGGCATCGCGGCCCGTAAGGTCGCAGATGCGCAGCGTGCCTTCGCGGTGGCAGACTTGTCGACGCCGGATCTTCCGGACGGGGCGGACGAGTCGCCGACGCCGGAGGAACACGCGGTCAGACATTCAGAGGTCCAGCACATCGTGGGGCTGCTGGACAGATTGCCGGAGAAGTTGCGGGAGATCCTGCGGCTCCGGGTGGTAGCGGGGATGTCAGCCGAGGAGACCGGCCGGGCACTGGGGATGACACCGGGGGCGGTGAGGGTCGCACAGCATCGGGCGTTGAACACGCTCAGGGGGTTTGTGGGGCATGAGGCAAAGTTGCAACGAGGGGCAGGGGAGGAGTGACCATGGCTGATCGTTTTGATCTAGACGCATTAGAAGCCGATGACGCGTTCCTCGACCTGCTCGCAGCCGGTGGGGAGTCCGCCTGGCAGGCGGGCGAGCACGACCCGGCCCTGAAGCTGCTGGCCGATCTACGGCTCGCGGTGGAGGTCGAGGGCGAGCTCCCGGTGGAGACGATCGACGACCCGGAGAACTTCCTGGCGCGCTGCGCCGCCTTGAACCCGGTCTCCGATCCGTTCGCCCGGAAGCTGGCCGCCCGCGGCCTGGCACTCGGGGTCGCCGCCGTCGCCGCGCTGTCGGTGTCCGGGGTGGCCGCGGCCGTCACGGGCAACCCGCTGTCGCCGTACGAGAAGGTGATCCAGAAGATCGCCGACGGACTGCGGCCGGAGACGAGCTTCCCGAAGGAAGAGCTCGACGGCCTGCCGGTGGTCGACAAGACCAAGATCGTCAAGGTCGGCAAGGACTACCGCAAGAGCCAGCAGGAGCACAACAGCCAGGCGCCGGAGGACAACACCGTCGCCGGCAGTACCGCCGACGAGCCGGCCCAGTCCGTGGTCGTCGTGAAGCCGCCGTTCCTGGTGCCGCCGCCGGTAGTGGACAAGACGTCGCCGATCGAGACGCCGATCGTGGTCCAGCCGGCCGATCCGGAGCAGCCGGCCGACCCGGAGCCGACCGAGCAGCCGACCGAGCCGCCGACGACGGAGCCGAGCGTCCCGCCGACGACGGAGCCGACCGACGCCCCGACCGACAACCCGACCGCTCCGGGGACGACAGAGCCCAGTACGCCGGAGACGCCGCCGCCGAGCGAGACGACGCCCAGCACGCCGCCGTCGACCCCGCCGAGCGACAACGGCTCGACCGGCAACCCGGCCGAGAACCCGCCCGATAACCCCGGCGACACCCCGGTCACCACCTTGCCGCCGGTCACGGTGCCGAGCACCGGTGGCGGCGAGACGAGCACGGGGACCGACAACGAGACGCCTGGTGGCCAGACCGGCGATGACACCGGCAGCCAGACGAGCGATCCGAAGCCTGACGCGCCCGTGGTCCCGAAGCCCGACGTGCCCGCGGTTCCGAAGCCCGACGAGCCGATCGTCGACCTGCCTGTGGCGGAGCTGCCCAGTGGCCAGGTCGGTGACCAGAGTGGGCAGGGCAAGGACCCGGTCTCAGAGGTCCTCGAGAACGTGCTTGCGGTGGTGCCGACGGTTGCTCCGGTCGAGGAGCCGGCCCGCTTGCCGCAGTACGTCGGCAAGGGCTTCAAGGGCCACGGCAAGCACTCCAGCGGCAAGCCGGCGCTGGGCTGGGCCAAGGCGCAGTACTCCAAGGGCAAGCACTCCACGGGCCACTACGCCGAGGGCAGGCACGCCGCCATTGCGCGGGCCCACGGTTCGATGGCACCGGTCACCATCAGGCAGATCCTCGGGGTGCTCAACACCCCGATGTCCGACCGCTGACCAACCTTCCGCCGCCATCGCTGCCTCCGGCAACGACGGCGGCGGAAGTATGTGCGAGCGCGGCGGAGTGGTTCTGTTCGGGGGTCGGGTTTGGGGTGGTTGGGGAGGACCGATTCGGGGGGCTGGGTTCGGGCGGCATACGATGGGAGCCCGTTCTCGCTGTGCAAAGGTGCCTGCCTTCCTCATGGACATCACACCCGCTGGAGTTCCCGACAAGTTCGCCGTGCTCGGACTGACGTTCGACGACGTACTACTGCAACCGAACGAGTCCGACGTGATCCCGTCGGAGGCCATCACCAAGTCGCGGGTCAGCCGCAACATCGAGGTGAACATCCCGCTGGTCTCCAGCGCGATGGACACTGTCACCGAGGCGCGGATGGCGATCGCGATGGCGCGCCAGGGCGGTCTCGGCGTGCTGCACCGGAACAACTCCATCGAGGACCAGGCCCAGCAGGTCGACCTGGTCAAGCGGTCGGAGTCCGGGATGATCGCGCAGCCGATCACCATCGGCCCGGACGCGACGATCGGCGAGGCCGACGCGCTCTGCGGCCAGTACCGGATCTCCGGCGTGCCGGTGGTCGACAACGCGGGCGTGCTGGTCGGCATCGTGACGAACCGCGACATGCGGTTCGAGAACGACCCGGCCCGGCCGATCCACGAGGTGATGACGCGCCAGCCGCTCGTCACCGGCCCGCAGGGCATCTCCGCCGACGACGCGATCAAGCTGCTCAGCCAGCACAAGATCGAGAAGCTGCCGCTGGTCGACGAGGCCGGCAAGCTGACCGGTCTGATCACGCTGAAGGACTTCGTCAAGCGCGACCAGTTCCCGCTCGCCACCAAGGACTCCTCCGGGCGGCTCGTGGTCGGTGCCGCGATCGGCTTCTTCGGTGAGGCCTGGAAGCGCGGCATGACGCTGATCGAGGCCGGCGTCGACGTGCTCGTGGTCGACACCGCGCACGGTCACTCGCAGGCCCAGCTGGACATCATCCGCAAGCTCAAGGCCGACCCGGCCACCCGTGGCGTCGACATCATCGGCGGCAACGTCGGCACCCGGGCCGGCGCCCAGGCGCTGGTCGACGCGGGCGCGGACGGCGTCAAGGTCGGTGTCGGACCGGGCTCGATCTGCACCACCCGCGTCGTCTCCGGCGTCGGCGTCCCGCAGGTCACCGCGATCTACGAGGCGTCCCTGGCTTGCAAGCCGGCCGGCGTACCGGTGATCGGCGACGGCGGCCTGCAGTACTCCGGCGACATCGCCAAGGCGCTCGTCGCCGGCGCGGACACCGTGATGCTCGGCTCGCTGCTGGCCGGCTGCGAGGAGTCGCCCGGCGACCTCGTCTTCATCAACGGCAAGCAGTTCAAGGCGTACCGCGGGATGGGCTCGCTCGGCGCGATGCAGTCGTCCGGCGGCCTGCGCAAGTCGTACTCCAAGGACCGGTACTTCCAGAGCGACGTCGGCAGCGACGAGAAGCTGATCGCCGAGGGCGTCGAGGGTCAGGTCCCGTACCGCGGCCCGCTGTCCGCCGTCGCCCACCAGCTGATCGGCGGCCTCCGCCAGTCGATGTGGTACTGCGGCTCCCGCACCGTGCCGGAGCTGCAGGAGAAGGGCCAGTTCGTCCGGATCACCTCGGCCGGCCTGCAGGAGTCCCACCCGCACGACATCCAGATGACGGTCGAAGCGCCGAACTACTCCGGCCGCTGAGCACCGCCAACACCGAAGGATTCAGATGACCGAGATCGAGATCGGCCGGGCCAAGCGCGGCCGGCAGGCCTACGCGTTCGACCACATCGCGATCGTGCCGTCGCGGCGGACGCGCGACCCCGAAGAGGTCTCGGTCGCCTGGCAGATCGACGCGTACCGGTTCGAGCTGCCGATCCTGGCCGCGCCGATGGACTCGGTGATGTCGCCGGCCACCGCGATCGCGATCGGCAAGGCCGGTGGGGTCGGGGTGCTGAACCTCGAAGGGCTCTGGACCCGGTACGACGACCCGACCTCGCTGCTGGAGGAGATCACCAGCATCAGCAAGGAGCAGGCCACCACGCGGCTGCAGGAGATCTACTCGGCGCCGATCAAGCCCGAGCTGATCTCCCAGCGGGTGCAGGAGATCCGCGACTCCGGCGTGACCGTTGCCGGTGCGCTGTCGCCGCAGCGGACCAAGCAGTTCGCCAAGCATGTCGTGGACGCGGGCGTCGACCTGTTCGTCATCCGCGGTACGACGGTGTCGGCCGAGCACGTCTCGGGTCAGGCAGAGCCGCTCAACCTCAAGCAGTTCATCTACGACCTCGACGTACCGGTCATCGTTGGTGGGTGTGCGACCCACCAGGCCGCGCTGCACCTGATGCGGACGGGCGCTGCCGGAGTACTGGTTGGGTTCGGTGGCGGTGCTGCGCACACCACGCGCAAGGTGCTCGGGGTCGCAGTGCCGATGGCCTCAGCGGTCGCCGATGTCGCTGCAGCCCGTCGGGACTACATGGATGAGTCCGGCGGCCGGTACGTGCATGTCATCGCGGACGGTTCGGTCGGTCGCTCCGGCGACCTGGCCAAGGCGATCGCCTGTGGCGCCGACGCCGTGATGGTCGGCTCACCGCTGGCCCGGGCGAGCGACGCGCCCGGCGGCGGCTTCCACTGGGGTGCCGAGGCCTGGCACGCGGACCTGCCGCGCGGCGAGCGGGTCGAGGTCGGCGTCAGCGGCACGATGGAACAGATCCTGTTCGGTCCGTCCTTCGTCCCGGACGGCACGATGAACCTGGTCGGCGCCCTGAAGCGCGCGATGGCCACCACCGGCTACACCGAGCTCAAGGAGTTCCAGCGGGTCGAGGTCGTCGTCGGGTGACGACGGGCGTCCTCCTGCTGCACGGGTCGAGCGGCAAGCCCGATCTCGACCGTGCGGCAATCCTGGAGGCCGCCGGGTACGACGTCGTCGCACCGCAATGGTTCGACGGGCCGATCAGCGAGATCCCGCTGGAGTCCTTCCCCCTCGATGAACTGGCCGCCCGCAACGACCGGCTCGTCGTGATGGGGATGTCGTACGGCTCGGTGGCCGCGATGCTGCTGGCGACCTTCGACGAGCGTGTCGACGCGGTGGTCGCGATCGCCCCGGGCGCCCACGTGTGGGCCTGGATCGGCGACGGCAGACAGACGTCGATGTTCACCCGCCGCGGCGAGCCGCTCCCGTTCGTCCCGTTCGACCTCGGCTGGGAGCCGACGGACGACCCGCCGAGCTACCTCGAGCTCTACCGGCAGTCCCTGGACCGGTTCGCCGATCAGGCGGTGGCTGCGCAGATCCCGATCGACCGGTTCAAGGGCGACCTGCTGTTGCTCGCCGGAGGCGACGACCGGCTCTGGCCGTCGGTCGAGTTCGCTGAGCAGCTCGCCAGGCGACGTGGCAGCCTGCCCACCCGGGTGCTCAGCTCCGAGACAGCCGGGCATCGGTTGGTGTTCCCCGGCGAGGAGGTCAAGACCAGCGGACAGCGGATGGCTCGGGGTGGGAGCGAGGCAGCCGATCGGGCCTTCGGTGGCCAGGCCTGGCCAGTTGTCGATCAGGTCCTGGCGGAGACGCGCTGAGACGACCTCGGTTTGCTGAGTCTGCGAGGATTGGGTCCATGGGACTGTTCAGCAGCCGCCGTACCGAGGTCGACAACGTTGTGCTCGCCGAAGCGCGCTCCCGGCTCACGTCGGAGGATGTCGACCAGATCCGCTTCCTCCTGACCACCAAGAAGACCGTGTTCGCGGTCAAGTACGTGATGGACCGGACCGGCATCCAGATCAAGCCCGCGAGGGACATCGTCGAGGACATCCGGCTCGGCCGGTACGTCCCACCGGTGACCGACACGCCGGTACTACGGAGGCCCGGCAACAACCTGGCCGAGCGCACCCGCGCCCTCAAAGTAGCCGGAGAGCTCCATCAGGCCACCGCCCTGGTGGTCAGCGAGACCGGCATGACCGAGCTCGAAGCCGGCCTCTTCGTCGGCGCCCTCCGAGCCGAGAATCAGTCCACCCAGGACTCCTGACCGTCAGCCTTTGACGTAGGAGAGCTTCTCGGCGACCTTGCCGTCGCGCAGCCGCAGCACGTCGACGCCGCGAACATGGCCACGAGTGCCGTCGTCTGAAGCCCAGGAGAATCTCCACCGGACGATGGCCCGGTCGCCATGCACCACCCATTCCTCGGTCTCGAAGAGCGGATCCGGCGTCTCGGCGAACAACCGCTGCCACTGCTCCCGTACTACGTCCGCGCCCTCGAACCGCGTGCCATCGGGCGCGGGTGACGTCGACTCGAAGACGCAGTCCTCCGTCACCTGCTCCATGATCGCGTCGACATCCCCGACGGCGAAAGCCGCACCGAGCAGGGCGACCGCGGTATGACCAGGCGTCCAGGCCGGATCGCGGCCGAAAGCGCCGATCAGCGAATCGGTGGCGCTGGAGAACCCGTCCATCCGCGGGCCGATCGCACCGCCGTGGCGGTAGAGCTCCTCCCGGTCCTCGAACCACGACGCCACCGCCTCGACCACCTCGGGATCGAACTGCGTGGTGCCGCCGATCGCGACGGCCAGATCCCAGCCGTGCACGAGATGGTCGGCCGCCAACTGATACGCGTACTCCGCGGCCGACTCCTCGCCGTACGAGAGCAGCACGGTCGCATCGCGCGGGACGCCTTCGGCCAGCGCGCCCTGAGCAGCGTCGGCCGCTTGCTTCGCAGTCACGGCGGGGTCGTCACCGAGCAGGTCGCCGTCGAGTGAATCGCCGACTTCCTCGATCGTCCGGCCGGCCATCAGCGGTACGGTCCAGCGCTCCTCGCCGACCACGTGGTTGACCAGGTCGCGCACATCCCAGTCCTCGCAAGGCGTCGGAGCGCCCCACTGATCCGCACGGACCGCGCCCACCTGCCGGACGAACTCGGCAACGGCACGGCGGTGTAGTTCCACAACGTCCATGACGACCTCCCCCATCAGCGCCAGCGTGCGCTCAGGGTCCGAACCAGGTCAATGGTTACAGCTGGGCCGCCGCCTCGTGAGCATGCTGCGAAGCGGTGAAGTCACCCTTCGCGGCCAGCAGGTCACCGTGGTGGCGCAGGCAGTCGCCGGCCAGGATCTTCATCTCGAGATCCGTCATCGTGAACGGGATCAGCGCGGTCGCCACCTCGGCACTCCAGCCGGCCAGGTCGAGCGCCATCTCGGTCTGACCGCTCGCGTGGTACGCGCCGGAGATGTCGAGCAGCACCTTCGCCCAGATCGGCGCGTAGGTGCTCGTCTCGTAGCGCATCCGCTGTGACTCACGCTCCGACGAGATCGCGAAGAGGTAGTGCGCCTCGAGCCCGAGCGTCAACGCGGTCTCGGCGTCGTGCGCGAGCATCGGCCGGACCAGCTCGGCGAGTTCGGTGGCCCGTACCGCCGCCGACTCCGGATCGGTCCGGCCGGACACCGTCGCCAGCGTCATCCCCGGCGCGGGTTGGCTCAACGCGAGCAGCCGGTGGTACTGCTCGTACGGTCCGAGCTTGATCTCTGCCGTCTCCAGCGCCGTGGTCAACGACGGCGGGATGCCGCGGTCGAGCTCCTCGGCGACGAGCGCGGCCGTGGTCGGGTCGGTCGCGTACGCGGTACGGACGCAGTTCTCGCCTTCGAGCACCCGGCCGACGATGCCGAGATGCTTGCCCTTGCGGGTCAGCGCGGAGACGAGCGTGCGCAGATCGGTCGCGGACTCCGAGTCGGCCAGCGTGTCCGCGGTGTTGAGACCGATCTCGTCGGCCTCGAGCGCAAGGTCCAGCCGTCCCTCGGCCGCGTGGATGTCGGCCGAGACAGCCGTCGCCGAGCAGAGGTAGCGCGCGTACGACAAGGACTGCGAGCTCGCGTTGATCTGGTCGGCCAGTTGCAGGAAAAGCTGGGTCGCCGCATCGGCCGACGCGACGGCCAGCGCGGGATCGCCGTACCGGCGGAGGACGAGCGCGTTCATCGCGAGCACCCGGGCGAAGTCCGGCTGGTGCAGGAGTCCGTCGGCGCCGCCGACCAGCTGGCCGTACGCGATCACCGCGCCGTCCATCTCCAGTACCGCGGTCGCTCCGTACCCGCGATGCGCCTGCGTCATAGCTCGTCGCGCGCGCACGTCGGCGAGGAACGAGGTGCAGTCCATCACGTCGGCATCGCTCAGCTCGGTATAGCCGAGCTGGGCCTCGTGCAGGGCAGCAAGCGCTTCCTCGTGCCGGCCCGAGGCGTTCAGCGACCCGGCCAGCTCGTATTGCGTAGCCGCCATCAGGTGCTTGGCCTCGTAGTGGTCCGGGCGATCCCCGGCGCGCTCCCTGGCCAGCTCGATGACACGTTGCTGGTACGGCCCGGCCTCGTCGGCGCGACCCTCCTCGATCAGCACTTGGGCTGTCTGCAGAGCCTCACCGAGTTCGTCCTCAGGGGGCGTCCAGAGCCCCCCGCTGTCCACCATCTTTACGTTCCACCCCTTCACAGGTTCAGTCGTTCACCCTAGCGCCAATAGCCCCTGGTTAGCGCGCGATCCCGACCGTTACATCGGTGCCGTGGCAAAGTAGAGACACGAGCTGTTACCGGCAGGTAGCCTGGGTGGATGAGCGAGCAGACCTCGATCCCTGCCGACCCTGAGCTCGACCCGACCGCGTCGTACGCGACCGATCAATCGGTCATCCGTCGGCTGGCTGGTCTGTTGCGCGCCTCGGCCGGTACGCGCACCTCTTATGCGCCGGCTACCGGGCAACCGGTTGCCGAGTTGCCGGTGTCCGGTCCGGACGATGTGGTGCGTGCGGTGCGGTCCGCGCGCAAGACGCAGCGGAGCTGGAAGGGCACGTCGATCGCCGACCGGTCCGCCATCCTGCTGCGGTATCACGACCTCGTCCTGGACCACCGCCACGAACTCGTTGACCTGGTGATCACCGAGTCCGGCAAGGCCCGCAAGCAAGCCTTCGAGGAGGTCGCGCACGTCGCGCTGACCGCCCGGTACT
This sequence comes from Kribbella sp. NBC_00382, assembly GCF_036067295.1. NCBI lineage: Bacteria > Bacillati > Actinomycetota > Actinomycetes > Propionibacteriales > Kribbellaceae > Kribbella > Kribbella sp. NBC_00382. The sequence goes on along the minus strand of NZ_CP107954.1, from coordinate 1,100,822 downwards.
ACGGCCGCAAGGGCGCCGAACTGCTCGCCCCACAGCGCAAACTCGGCATGTTCCCGGTGCTCACCCGCGCCGAGCAGCGGTTCGTACCCAAGGGCGTCGTCGGCATCATCTCGCCCTGGAACTACCCGCTCAGCATGGCGATGGCCGACGGCATCCCCGCGGTGATGGCCGGCAACACGGTCGTCCACAAGCCGGACAGCCAGACGCCGTTGACCGCTCTGCGCGCGATCGAGCTGCTGTACGAGGCCGGCCTGCCGCGGGACGTCTGGCAGCCGGTGAACGGTGACGGCCCGACCGTCGGCGGCGCGATCATCCAGAACACCGACTACATCTGCTTCACCGGTTCGACCAAGACCGGCAAGCTGATCGCTCAGCAGGCCGGCGAACGCCTGATCGGCTGCAGCCTCGAGCTCGGCGGCAAGAACCCGATGCTCGTACTCCGGGACGCCGACGTCCACCGAGCCGCCGAGGGCGCCGTCCGGGCCTGCTTCTCGAGCGCCGGCCAGCTCTGCGTCTCGATGGAGCGCCTCTACGTCGCCGACCAGATCTACGACGCGTTCATCACCTCGTTCCTCGACCGGGTGAAGAAGCTCAAGCTCTCGGCCGGCACCGGCTGGGACGTCGACATGGGTTCGCTCATCTCCAAGGCCCAGCTCGAGACCGTCACCCGGCACGTCGACAACGCCCGCGAGCACGGCGCCGTAGTACTGGCTGGTGGCAAGGCGCGGCCGGACATCGGGCCGCTCTTCTACGAGCCGACCGTGCTGTCCGGCGTGACGCCCGAGATGGAGTGCTTCGACCACGAGACGTTCGGGCCGGTGGTGTCGGTTTACCGGTTCTCCGACGAGTCGGAGGCGATCGAGCGCGCCAACGAGGGCGAGTACGGGCTGAACGCGAGCGTCTGGACCAAGGACGGCCGCCGCGGTCGCGCGGTCGCGGCCCAGCTGGTGGCAGGCACGGTCAACGTCAACGAGGGCTACGCCGCGACCTTCGGCTCGATCGACACCCCGATGGGCGGCATGCGCTCGTCCGGCCTCGGCCGCCGCCAGGGCGCCGAAGGCATCCGCCGGTACGTCGACCCGCAGGCGATCGCCACCCAGCGGGTCCTCCCGATCGCCGCCTCGCACGGACTCAAGGACGAGGCCTACGCCGAACTGATGACCGGAGCCCTGCGAGTGCTGAAGAAACTAGGTCGCGCATGAGCTTCGACCATGATGTCTTGATCATCGGCTCCGGCTTCGGTGGCAGTGTTTCTGCGCTGAGGCTGGTCGAGAAGGGCTATGACGTCGGGGTCCTGGAGGCCGGGCCGCGGTTCGAGGATCAGGGGTTCGCGAAGAACTCCTGGGACACCAAACGGTTTCTGTTCGCGCCCAAGCTCGGCATGTACGGCATCCAGCGGATCAGCGCCCTGCGCGACGTGATCATCCTGTCCGGCGCCGGGGTCGGCGGCGGCAGCCTCGTCTACGCGAACACCCTGTACGAACCGCTGCCCGCCTTCTACGCCGACAAACAGTGGGCGCACATCACCGACTGGAAGACCGAGCTCGCCCCGTACTACGACCAGGCCAAGCGCATGCTCGGCGTCACCACCTATCCCGGGTTCACGCCCGCGGACAAGGTGATGAAGCAGGTCGCGGACGACATGGGCGTGGGGGAGACCTTCCACCCGACGCCGGTCGGCGTGTTCTTCGGCGAGCCCGGTGTCGAGGTGGACGACCCGTTCTTCGGCGGCGCGGGGCCCCGGCGTACCGGCTGTATCGACTGTGGCGAGTGCATGACCGGCTGCCGGCACAACGCGAAGAACACGCTCACCAAGAACTACCTGTACCTGGCCGAGAAGGCCGGCGCGCAGGTGTACCCGATGACCACGGTGACGTCGGTCGAGGAGCTGCCCGGTGGCGGCTACGCGATCGAGACGCGGCGGACGTCGAACAAGAAGGCGACCCGCAAGTTCACCGCCCAGCAGGTGATCTTCGCGGCCTCCGCCCTCGGTACCGCGAAACTCCTGCACCGGCTCCGCGACGAGGGCAAGCTGCCGCACCTGTCGGACCGGCTCGGCGTCCTGACCCGGACCAACTCGGAGTCGTTGCTCGGGGCAATTGCCCGGGACAAGTCGGTCGACTACACCAAGGGCGTCGCGATCACGTCGTCGTTCCACCCCGACGACATCACCCACATCGAGCCGGTCCGGTACGGCCGCGGCAGCAACGCGATGTCGCTGCTGCAGACCGTGCTGACCGACGGCGGCGGCGACAAGCCGCGCTGGAAGACCTGGCTGCGTGAGATGGCCGTCCAGCGCAAGAACCTGCGTCGCCTGTACGACCTGAAGCACTGGTCCGAGCGGACCGTGATCGCGCTGGTGATGCAGACCGCGGACAACTCGATCACCACCTACGGCAAGCGGGACAAGCTCGGTCGCTGGCGGCTCACCTCGAAGCAGGGCCACGGCGCCCCGAACCCGTCCTGGATCCCGGTCGCCAACGAGGTGGTCCGGCGGATGGCGAAGCTGATGGGCGGCACGCCGGGCGGCACGATCGGCGAGCCGTTCAACGTGCCGATGACCGCGCACTTCATCGGCGGCTGCGCGATCGGCGACTCGGCCGCGACCGGCGTGGTCGACCCGTACCACCGGGTCTACGGCTACGACGGGCTGCACATCGTCGACGGCTCGACGATCTCGGCGAACCTCGGGGTGAACCCGTCCCTGACGATCACCGCCCAGGCCGAGCGGGCGCTGGCCTTCTGGCCGAACAAGGGCGAGGACGACAGCCGGCCGGAGTTGGGTTCGGAGTACCGGAATGTGGCGCCGGTCACACCGGCGCATCCAGTGGTACCGGCTGAGGCGCCCGGCGCTTTGCGGCTGCCCATTGTCGAGATCACCTCGGCTAAGCGGGCTGTGACGAAACCGTGACGCAGCGATAACAAAGTCCCGTGACCAAAGATGGTCACGGGACTTGAAGGCATTCCAGTGAAACTGAAAAACCCTCAGAACATTGTTCTGAGGGTTTGTTCTTTGCCGTAAAAGGGAGCAAGCCCCTCGGGAACGTTTCCGCCCAAATCGTTTCCCGAGGGGCTCACTCAAGCCGGGGTGAGGCGCCCGGCGCTTTGGGATCGGGTCACCGACCATAGCCGGCGACCCGAGTTCATGGTCCTCACTCTACTACCGATCCGAGCCATTTTGACCTGCTCGCGGTGACCGTAATCACTCTGCGTGCTGTTCGTAATGTGCGACCTTGCAGTCGCTCCTCGTAACCGGAAGCGGTGTTCTTGCGATCACCGCCTCTGCACACATCAACGAGGCCACTCACAAGGGGTTACGAGATTCCCAAAAACTTTTTTCTGAGGGGTGACGCCCCTCGCAGCGGCCATCGGGCCCCTGGCTTACTGTGGGCCGACCGTTCGATGAGGCAGGAGAACCATGAACGACATCCTCGATGTGGCGCGTGAGCAGGTTCTGGAGCGAGGGATCGGCCTGAACCAGGAGCAGCTGGTCGAGGTACTGCGATCGCCGGACGAGCAACTGGACGACCTGCTGGCGCTGGCGCACGAAGTACGGGTGAAGTGGTGCGGTGAAGAGGTGGAGGTCGAGGGGATCATTTCCCTGAAGACCGGCGGCTGCCCGGAGGACTGCCATTTCTGCTCGCAGTCCGGCCAGTTCACCTCGCCGGTGCGCGCGGTCTGGCTGAACATCCCCGAGCTGGTCGAGGCCGCGAAGGAGACGGCGAAGACCGGCGCGACCGAGTTCTGCATCGTCGCCGCCGTCCGCGGCCCGGACGCCCGGCTGATGTCGCAGGTGAAGGCCGGCATCGAGGCGATCAATGCCGAGGTCGACATCAACATCGCCTGCTCGCTCGGCATGCTGACCCAGGAGCAGGTGGACGAGCTCAAGGCGATGGGCGTGCACCGCTACAACCACAACCTGGAGTCGGCCCGCTCGTACTTCGGTGACGTGGTCACCACGCACTCCTTCGAGGAGCGCTGGGACACCTGCCTGATGGTGCGCGAGTCCGGCATGGAGCTGTGCTGCGGCGGTCTGGTCGGGATGGGCGAGTCTTTGGAGCAGCGGGCCGAGCTCGCCGCGCAACTGGCTGAGCTGGAGCCTCACGAAGTACCGCTGAACTTCCTGAACCCGCGTCCGGGCACCCCGTTCGGCGACATGGAGATCATGGCCGGCAAGGACGCGCTGCGCACGATCGCCGCGTTCCGGCTGGCGATGCCGAAGACCGTACTGCGGTACGCGGGCGGCCGGGAGCTGACCCTGGGCGACCTGGGCACGCGCGAAGGCCTGCTCGGCGGCATCAACGCGGTCATCGTCGGCAACTACCTGACCACGCTCGGCCGCCCCGCCACCGCCGACCTCGACCTGCTCGCCGACCTGAAGATGCCGGTGAAGGAACTCCAGAAGACTCTGTGATGACCACGCTCGTGTATTGCGGCCACTGCGGCCGGGATCAGGCCGACGGCGGTCACGAGGACTGCCGTCGGGCACTGACGATGGAACCACCCCGGTACTGCGCGGACTGCCGCCGCCGGATGGTCGTCCAGGTGCACCCGATGGGCTGGACGGCCAAGTGCTCCGTCCATGGCGAACTGGCTGGTTGATGATGTGGTCAGCTGAGGAACTGCTCGGGCGGGATGCCGCGACGCTGTGGCATCCGTACTCGTCGTTGACCGAGCCGGCGCCGATGCACCTGGTGCGTGGCGCTTCCGGGGTGCGGTTGCAGTTGGACGACGGGGCCGGTGGTGTCGTCGAGGCGATCGATGCGATGGCTTCGTGGTGGTGCATGATCCACGGCTATCGGAATCCGGTGCTGGATGCGGCGCTGAAGGCGCAGGTGGACTCGTTTAGCCATGTGATGTTCGGTGGGCTCACGCATGAGCCGGCCGTGCGGCTGGCGGAGCGGTTGGTGGAGATCACGCCGGAGCCGATCCGGCATGTGTTCTTCTGCGACTCGGGGTCGGTGTCGGTCGAGGTCGCGATCAAGCTGGCGCTGCAGTATCAGGTTGCCCGTGGCAACAACGGGCGGACCCGGATGCTGACCGTCCGGGGTGGGTACCACGGCGATACGTTCGCGCCGATGAGCGTGTGTGATCCGGTGAACGGGATGCATTCGCTGTTCACGGGTGCGTTGAAGGAGCAGGTGTTCGGGCCGCAGCCGCCGGCTGGGTTCGATCGGGCGGAGGATGATCCGGAGTACTTGGCCTGGGCCGCCTCGATGCGGGCGCTGGCTTCGGAGTACCGGGATCAGGTGGCGGCGATCATCGTCGAGCCGATCCTGCAGGGTGCCGGCGGAATGTACCCCTACAGCCCGGCTTGCCTGAAGCTGCTCCGCGAACTGGCCGATGAACACGGCTTTTTGTTGATCCTCGACGAGATCGCCACCGGCTTCGGCCGCACCGGCACCCTCTTCGCTTCCGAGCATGCTGGGGTGGATCCGGACATCCTGTGTGTGGGCAAGGCGTTGACCGGTGGCTATCTGTCGATGGCGGCGACGCTCTGCACTACGGACGTCGCGCACACTGTCTCGGGCGGACCAGGTGGGGCGCTCATGCACGGCCCGACCTTCATGGCGAACCCCCTTGCTTGCGCGGTCTCACTGGCGAACATCGACCTACTCCTCTCCCAGGACTGGGCCGGACGCGTTGTCCACATCTCCGCCGGATTGTCGACCGGCCTCGCCGCCGCTGCTCCGCTGCCTGGCGTGAAGGACGTGCGCGTACTTGGCGCTGTCGGAGTCGTCCAACTCGCCGGCCCGGTCAACATGAAGCGCATGACAGACGCAGTCCTTCGCCGAGGCGTCTGGGTCCGCCCGTTCCGAGACCTCGTCTACACGATGCCGCCCTACACCTGCACAGACGAAGACATCACCACCATCACCACAGCCATCACCGAAGCCATTGCCGAGGGCAACTGATGCAGGCGGGAAGGGAAGGCGTGGAGGGGGAGCAGCCGAAGCAGGTGGTCGGGGACGGCGAGCAGCGCGGCAGACCGGGGGTGGGTCGGGCGGGCGACGGGCGGCGTGGCGTGCCGGTGGTCGGGCTGGCCGGGTGGCTTGAGCCGAAGGCGGCTGCGTTGGAGGCGCGGGGGCTGACTCGGCGACTTCGGCCGCGGGCGGCTAGCGAGGTGTTGATCGACCTTGCCGGTAATGACTACCTTGGGCTGGCGCGGGATCCGCGGGTAGTGGAGGCCGCCGTTGCCGCCGTGCGGGAGTGGGGCACTGGCTCGACTGCCTCTCGGCTGGTGACCGGGACTACTGCGCTTCATGCTGAGCTGGAGTCCGAGCTAGCCGCCTACACCGGGCACCAAGCCGGACTGGTCTTCTCCTCCGGGTATCTCGCCAACCTCGGGGTCGTCACCGCGCTCGGCGGTCCGGGGACCTTGCTGGTGTCGGACGAGCACGTGCACGCGTCGATCGTCGATGCCTGCCGCCTGTCGCGCTCGCGGGTGGAGGTCGTACCGCACAGCGATCTCGACGCCGTAGAGAAAGTACTTGCTGAGCGCAACGAGCCGCACGCGGTGGTACTCGTAGAGTCGGTCTACAGCGTGCTGGGCGATGCGGCGCCGTTGGAAGAGCTGGCTGCTGCCGCGCTGGAACATGACGCGGTACTGGTCGTCGACGAAGCTCATGGGTTGGGCGTGACCGGTGGCGGGCGTGGATCGGTTGCAGCTGCGGGACTGGCCGGGCTGGAGCATGTGATCGTCACGATGACGTTGTCCAAGGCAATGGCCAGCCAGGGCGGCGTCGTGCTCGGCCCGCCGATCCTGCGCGAACACCTGGTCAACCGGGCGCGGTCGTTCATCTTCGACACCGGCCTCAATCCAGCTGCCTGCGCGGCGGCGCTTGCTGCGTTGAGAGTTCTGCAGGAGGAGCCTGGTCGGCCGGCGCAGATTCATGCGACGGCGGCTCGGCTGGCTGAAGCATGTGGGGTTACGCCGTCTTCGGGGGCTGTGGTTTCGGTGCCGATGCCTGGGCCGCGGGAGGCGGTTGCGGCGGCGGAGGCTTGTTTGGCGGCGGGAGTACGGGTTGGTGTTTTCCGGCCGCCGTCGGTGCCGGACGGCGTCAGCCGCCTGCGCCTGACCGCCCACGCCGGCCTTTCACCCGAGGACCTCCACCAGGCTTGCGCAGTCATCACCGCCGCCTTGGCCTGTTCAAGGTCACCTTGGCTGTTCGAACTCAGGAGGTTTGGTGAGCGGGGTTTTGTTTGTCACGGGGACTGACACCGGGGTGGGGAAGACCGTGGTTACTGCTGCGCTTGCTGCTGGTGCCGATGGTTGTGTGGCGGTGTTGAAGCCTGCTCAGACCGGTGTGACCGCTGACGAGCCGGGTGATCTGCAGGACATTGAACGGTTGACCGGGCTGGATGACTTGCATGAAGGCGTCCGGTTGCTTGAGCCGTTGGCGCCGACGACGGCTGGGCGGCGGCAGAAGGTTGTCTTGCCGTCGGTCGACGAGCATGCGCGGACGATCGAGAAGTTGGCGGTGGATCGCGATCTCGTGCTGGTCGAGGGTGCGGGTGGGCTGCTGGTCGGATTGGATGACGACGGCAACGATTTGGCTGATCTCGCCGCCCGGTTGGAGATTCCGTTTGCCTTTGTGGTTGTCGCCCGGGCGGGGCTTGGCACGTTGAATCACACCGGGCTGACCGTCGAGGCACTTCGCGCGCGCGGGTTGCCGATTGCCGGGATTGTGATCGGGTCGTGGCCGGCCGAGCCGGATCTGGCTGAGCGGTGCAACCTGGAGGACTTGCCGACGACCACCGGCGTACCGGTGATCGGGCGGATTCCGGAAGGTGCCGGTGCGATGGATCGCGAGGCGTTTGTGGCGGCAGCGGCCGGCTGGTTCGACTGAGTTGCAGCTTTTGACATGTCTCGGGCGGTAGGAGATCGGTTTCTCAGCGGGTAGGACAAGAGCAGAGGCTCGGGGGAGTCCGATCAACGTTGGGGGATACATGACGGTAGTGGGGTGGCGCACGCGTGCGCGCCGGGCAGGATCGATGGCGGCACTGGCAGGTCTGCTGGTGGCGGGGATGGCCGGTGCAGCGACCGCTGATCCGGTAGGGACCAAGAAGCTCAACGGAGTGCGGTCGGAGCAGCCGCGGATCAGGGTGATCGGGGCATCGACCGCCGGCACGTTGTACCAGGTGAGCCGGGTGGGCGACTCCACGCCGGCGACGACCTGGGTCAAGCCGGCCGGGGCGCCGGCGTACCAGACGGGCTTTTTCAGTCATCTGGCCGGTGACAAGCTCTACCGGGAGGGGGCCGGGACGAACTATCAGCTGATCGGGGACACGCAGACCCGAACCTGCCCGCCCGGTACGCCGGCAGCGGCTGACGACGGTGGGATCGATCCGTCGGACATCGCGTTCCTGGCGGTCACGCCGTTCGGATGGATCGGCCGGTACGGCGAGCGGGTCGACGTCTCCGCGAGCGGCTGCACGGTCAGTACGCCCGGCTATCCGTCCGGCGGCCTGATCGTCGCGACCGGACCGAACGGCTACCTGATCACGCCGGAGTCTCCGACCGGTGACACTGTCGCCATCACGTACGTTCCGTACTCCGCGCCCGCCGCGCAGGTCGTGCTCGCCGACGTGCCGAGGGACAGTGTGTGGGCGTTCTCGCTGTCCGCGACCCACGCCGGCTGGGCGAAATTCAACGGCGCCAACGGTGGCAGCGCGATCTGGCAGGCCACCCTCGGCAGCGCCGGCTCGGGTCACGCGATCGGCACCGTGCCGGACCGGGTCTCCCGGACCGCGGTCGCCGGTACCTCGGTCGGCTGGGACATCTGCTCGCAGAGCAACGCCGACAACTGCACCTCCGGATCGGTCACGGCGGGTGGTGTCGCAACCACGCTGGCCGGCACCAGGACCGTGACGTCCAACGGATCCAAGTTCGTGTACGACGTAACGGGTGAGCCGGCCTCGATCGTGAAGGCGGCGGCGGTCAGCGCGGCCGCGGTCAAGACCCGGGTGCAGGCGGTCCAGCGGCTCGTCCCGGTCACCGGATCGGTTGCGCTCGGCAACGACCGGGTGTTCTACAGCGACGGCCGGGGCAAGGACACGCTCTACCAGCGCAGCTACAAGGTGCAGGACGGCGCGGTCAAGCTCGGTGCGGAGACCACGGTCGCGCCGGTACGCCGGGCGACCCAGGTGACGGTAGAGGGCCGGAGTACGGCGTATCTCGACGCGCACGGCGACCTGCGGCTGATCTCACCAAACGGGAGTCAGTCGCTGGCCTTCGTCTCGAACCAGGAAGGGTTGCGTGCTTCGCCGGATTACGCGATGAGTGTGACCGGTCGGTGGATTCGGTGGACCCGGGAGCAGTACGCCGGACCGCCTTGTGAGGATGGGGTTTGCGAGGACGTCTACTCCGACCAGACCGCGATGCTCTACGACCAGGCGACCGGGACGAACACGGTACTGGGTGAGGAAGACTTCCTCCCGGTTGCCGATGGCAAGCTTTATCGCTACGACGACGACCTCGCGATCGTGCAGAAGGATCTGGCGACCGGAACCGAGACGGTGGTGCGGCCGGCCGGGTCGGAGTCGCCGCTGGCGGTGGATGCGGACTCGCAGTACCTGGTCTGGCTGAGCTACACGGGTGCTGGATACCGGATCGGCTATCGCAATCTGGTGACCGGGGTGGTGACCGAAGGAGTCGAGCTCGGCGGGGAGCTGGGGTTCGGGCAGCTCAAGGTGGGCGGGTCCAAGGCGGCGTACACGGTTCAGCAGCCTGGGGATCAGCAGGTGCGTCAGGTGCGGGTTCTCGATCTGGTGACCGGTACGTCGACGGCGGTCGGTGAGACCCGGTCGGGCTTCGATGTCTCGGGCAATGCGCTCGCGACGATCGGCGCCGACTGGACGGCGCGAATCACGCCGCTGGGCTAGTGCCCTGCGTCCGACGTTCTTTGGCGCTTGCGGCGCCCAGGCACGCACCTCGCGGCAGCGGAGGAACGGCCACGATGGAAAACATCGAGGCTGCTCCTCCGCTACCGCGATGCACGCACCTGACCACCGCAATCACTCAAACAACGTCGGACGCAGGGCACTGGATCTACACTCGCTCGGTGACCCACTGCCCTGCCCGGTACGACGAAGCGCTGGGTATGTGGGTCATCGACGAGCCGGACGCTGTGCGTGAGGTGTTGCTCGATCCGGCGACGTTCCGGCCGGACAATGCGGTGGTTGCTCACACTGCGTTGAGTGTGAAGGCACTGCGGGTGCTGCAAGGGGTTGGGTTCGCGTTGCCGCCGACGCTGGCGAACAACGCGGGTCGGTCGCATCGGCCGATTCGTGCTGCGGTGGCTCGGTTCTTCAGTCCTGCGCGGGTTGCTGCTGTTGAGCCGTTGACGCGACGGTTGGTGGCTGAGCGGGTCGCCATCGCGCAGGATTTGCTGCAGGACGGGCCGGTGGATCTGGTCGAGGTGGTCGCGGCTGAGCCGCCGGCGATGGTGTTGCTGGAGATGCTCGGACTGCGCGATGTCGACGTACCGGCGTTGAAGGCTTGGGGGCGGGAGTCGCTCGAGTTGTTCTGGGGCTGGCCGGATGAGGATCGGCAGTTGGAGCTCGCGCACAGTGCGGCCGAGTTCTACACCTGGCTGCGCCAGCAGGTGGGTGCCGCGAGGCGGCTGCCCGGGGACGACCTGTTCGGTGTGCTGGTGTCCCTCGGTCTGAGCGACGAAGAGGTGTGTGCGGTCGCCTACTTCCTGCTGATCGCAGGCCAGGAGACAACCACCCAACTGATTTCGACGGCTTTCCAGAAGACGCTCGGACAGGCGGTGGACAACCCCGCAGAAGTTGTCGAGCGCGTGCTGCGGGAGGCGTCTTCGGTGCCGACTTGGCGGCGGATTACGGCGGGGCCGGCGACTGTTGGTGGGGTTGAGTTGCCTGCTGGGGCGCCTCTGCTGCTTGGGTTGTCTGGGCGTGGTGGGGCGGCGGATCTTGCGTTTGGGGTGGGGGTTCATCGGTGTCTCGGCGCCGGGCTGGCTCGGTTGGAGGCTCGGGTTGCGTTGGAGTGTGCTGCGCCGTTGCTGGCCGGAGTACGGGCTGTTGAGGCTGAGCCACCGATGGTTGAGTTGTTGTCGTTTCGGGCGCCTGCTCGGGTGGTGGTGTCCGGCGCGATTACTGCCGGGATGACCTCCACCGATACCCTTGACAAGTGACTGAGCATGAGCTGGTTCTGGTTGTCGACTTCGGGGCGCAGTACGCGCAGTTGATCGCGCGCCGGGTGCGCGAGGCGAACGTGTACTCCGAGATCGTGCCGTCGTCGATGCCGGTCGAGGAGATGCTGGCCCGGAATCCGAAGGCGATCGTGCTGTCCGGTGGGCCGCAGTCGGTGTACGCCGAGGGCGCGCCGCGGGTCGAGTCGGGGCTGTTCGAGGCCGGGGTGCCCGCGTTCGGGATCTGCTACGGCTTCCAGGCGATGGCGCAGACGCTCGGTGGCGAGGTGCGCAAGACCGGGCTCCGCGAGTTCGGCCGGACACCGGTCACCGTGAGCGAGGCGGGCACGTTGCTGGCCGGGATCCCCGCGGACCTCAGCGTCTGGATGTCGCACGGCGACTCGGTGCACGCGCCGCCGGCCGGGTTCGACGTACTGGCCGCTTCCGAAGGTGCGCCGGTGGCCGCCTTCGAGAACCTGGACCGCAAGCTCGCTGGTGTGCAGTGGCACCCGGAGGTGCTGCACTCGCAGGCTGGACAGGCCGTGCTCGAGCACTTCCTCTACGACATCGCCGGCTGCAAGGGCGACTGGACGACCACCAACCTGGTCGACGAGCAGGTCGAGCTGATCCGCCAGCAGGTCGGCGACAAGCAGGTGCTCTGCGCGCTGTCCGGTGGCGTCGACTCCGCCGTCGCGGCAGCCCTGGTCAGCAAGGCGATCGGCGACCAGCTCACCTGTGTGTACGTCGACCACGGGCTGCAGCGGGCCGGTGAATCCGACCAGATCGAGAAGGACTTCGTCGCGGTGACCGGCACCCGGCTCGAGGTCGTCGACGCGGAGGACCAGTTCCTCGGCGCGCTGGCCGGCGTCACCGACCCGGAGCAGAAGCGCAAGATCGTGGGCCGCGAGTTCATTCGCACCTTCGAGGCGACTGCGCGCAAGCTGGACGCCGAGCGGCACATCGAGTTCCTGGTCCAGGGCACGCTGTACCCGGATGTCGTCGAATCCGGCGGCGGTACCGGCACAGCGAACATCAAGTCCCACCACAACGTCGGCGGCCTGCCCGACGACCTGCAGTTCTCGCTGATCGAGCCGCTGCGGACGCTGTTCAAGGACGAGGTTCGCGAGCTCGGTATCGCCCTCGGCCTGCCCGAGACGCTGGTCTACCGGCACCCGTTCCCCGGCCCGGGACTCTCGATCCGGATCATCGGCGAGGTCACCAAGGACCGGCTCGACATCCTCCGCGCCGCCGACCTGATCGCCCGCACCGAGCTGACCGCGGCCGGCCTCGACCGCGACATCTGGCAGTTCCCCGTGGTGCTGCTGGCCGATGTCCGTTCGGTCGGTGTCCAGGGTGACGGCCGCACGTACGGCCATCCGGTCGTGCTGCGCCCGGTCACCAGCGAGGACGCGATGACCGCTGACTGGGCCCGGTTGCCTTACGAAGTACTGGAGAAGATCTCCACCCGGATCACCAACGAGGTCGACGAGATCAACCGCGTCACCGTCGACATCACCAGCAAGCCACCGGGCACGATCGAGTGGGAGTAATCCCACAGAACTGAGAACCCGGGACACCTAAGTGCCCCGAGTCCGAGGTTCTTCGACGTGGGCGGCGCCCAGGCACGCACCTCACGGCACTTGAGAATCATCCACGATGCTCCGCATCGAGGACGCTTCTCAAGCACCGTGATGCACGCACCTGACCACCGCCCACCATCGAACAACCTCGAACTCGGGGCACTTGTGTCCCGGGTTTTTTGATGGATTCCTGAAAGTTGTTGCAGAATTCCGTCGGAAAGCTTGTGCGCGAGGGCTTCAGGCGTCGAAAGTAAGGTCCGTGGGGATGTCCGTGCGTGGGGTGGGGTTGAGTCGTCGACGGCTGCTCGGGGTTGGAGCAGCACTGGTCGCGACGAGTGCTGCCATGGTCGCGAACTCGGGATCCGTGTCGGCCGACATCTACGGCTCCGGACCGCTCGAGCCGTGGGAAGGCATGAACGCCACCATCTCGTCCGAGGACCAGATCCACCGGGTGATCGCCGCCGATGGGGTCTTCCTGTTCGGCGACAGCATCGCAGTCCAGGACGGTAACGCGCTGGCGCGGCGGGTGATCACGCTGACCCACAAGCCGATGGCCATGCACACCTGGGCCGGCCAGCCGACCGAGGCGGCGGTCGACGCGCTGCAGATGTGGAAGACGAAGTACGGGCTGCCGAGCCGGATCGTGATGGCGGTCGGTTCCAACGACATCTTCAAGCCGCCCGCGTTCGGCCCGCAGGTCGACCGGGCGATGGGGATCATCGGCCCGGCCCGTGAGGTGTTCTGGGTCGACGCGTACGTGTGCCGGACCCGGGAGTCCGACCTGGTCCAGCGCGCCGATCGCCGCAACACCGACTGGGTCAACAGCCAGCTCGACGACGCCGAACGCCGCTACCCGAACCTCCACGTCGTCCGCTGGTCCGAGTTCGTCGCCACCGTGAAATCCAGCCGCCACTACGTCCGCGACGGCGTCCACACAACGGTCCCCCTAGGCCAACGCTTCCGCAACGGCCTGATCACCGACGCACTCCTGTCCACCCACCAGGTCACCGGCTCCTAATCCTGATCCAGCGAGGGTTCTAGACTCGCAGCCGTGGCTCAATACCTTCAGGTTTCGACAGCGACTCCGTCCCGCGATGAGGCAGTTCGCTTGGCGGGATCGTCGGTAGAGGCCGGTCTCGCAGCGGGTGCGCAGGTCGTCGGACTACAGCCGGAGTTCGTGAGGTTGGGCGGCAGGCCCGGACCGCCACCACTCACAAACCTGCCGTTCCACCCGGGAGCACGCCTGCGCGTGCTTGGCCCGATGCGATCAGTTGAGGTTTGTGAGTGGTGGCGGTCCGGGTAACGCGACGACCACACGCTGAACATCACGAACTCCGGCTGTAGTACTAGGAGGGCTTCCGGTAGTGCCGCCGCGAGTGAGCGAGTCGTCCAGCATCGAACGCGCCCACCCGGCCATCTGCGCTTGTTCAGCGAGTACGCCGGTCAACGCGCGGGCTGTGGCGCCGCTGTAGCCGGCGTTCTTGATCAGGCGCTCGGTGGCTGCCATTTCGCTGGTGTAGACGGCGTAGGTGTCCATTCCGCCGAGGTGATCGTCAAGGCGGCGGAGTCGCGCAGTACGAGCCTGGAGTTGCCGTACCTGCGTTGCGCCGATCTGGCTTCCCTGGTGTGACCTGGTCAGCGGGGCGAGCGCGAGCGGTAGCTAGTCCGGTGAAGGCGCGCGGCCAACTCTAGAAGGCGGGTTTCCTGACCATGAGCTGCGGATCGCGGTACTCGCGGAGTCGAAGGTCGGCGGCATTAGATACACGCAGGGCATGTCCTCGTGGTACCCCAAGGGCCAGTCCAGTCAGCGTGACGAAGTGGTCTACAGCTATATGAACAACCGTGAGGAATTCCCGGCAGATTCGGAGACGGACACCGACACCATCCGCATGATCGTGAAGGAGTTCCTCGCGGATGGCGGCGAACGGCCGCGCACCGGCGAGTGGGTTGACTGGCCACCGAGGCTTGCCTAGTAGGTGTAGAGCTGTTCGAGGGCGACCTTTGCCCCTTCACCACCTTGCGCCGCGTCTTGAAGTCGTTGCGTTGGGCGCCTATCAGGCTGGACATGACCTACAACGGCAGCGAGGTCGTCTGTTCGATGCTGTCCCCTCCGAAGTCCACGGCCGAGGTGCTATCTCGCTATCGATTCGATTGCAAGGTGACGCGAAGCGTCACGAGCCCGGGACGAGGCGGGGCCGGCTAGGTCCTCGTTCGTTGAAGGTGCCGAGGTGACGCGAAGCGTCACGAGGCTGGTTCTACTGGTTCGTGAGTCGCGTCTCCAACGCGTTTGCTTCGTCGGTGCGGCCGAGGGTGCGGAGGCGGTCTAGTAGGAGGTAGCCGGCTCGGTACCAGAAGTCTTCGCCTGGTGGGGTTGAGTTGAAGATTTCTCGGGCCAGTACTTCGTCAGTACTGCCGTGTTCGGCGATGAGGAGTTTGGCGTTGGTCAGCTGGCCGTCGAAGCCGCCGCGTTCGTAGTACTGGGCTGCATGGCGTGCCTGGGTGACGGCCGCTGCGGGGTCGCCCTTCTGGAGTTCCAGCATCGCCAGGTCCCAATGGATGCCGGCCTGCTGGAAGATCACCGACTCCTCGGCTGATGGGAGCGCTTCGAGGACAGGTTGAGCTTTGGCGAGTAGTTCGGGTACCAGGTCGAAGTTGCCGCAGTAGCGGGCCGATTGGGCCGCGAGGCGGATCGCCTGGACGTACTCGATCGGTTGCTCGGCGGCCTCGAAGTACTCGGCCGCAGCGATCAGGGCATCGACTGCCTCCTGATCCCGGTCCATCCGTTCGAGCAGCATGCCCTCGTCCTTGCGGAGCAGCCCGAGCCAGTGCGGATGCGCATCCTCGGGTGCATCGGTCAGCTGCGCGCGTACCTTCGCCAGCGCCGCGTCCAACTCGCCCAGCGCTCGGTAGGCATCGACCAGTACGCCGCGAGCGTCCGCCAGCGTCCAGGCGAACTCAGGGTCGCTCTCGAGCACCGGCGACGCCTCCTCAGCCGTCTCGGCAGCTTCAAGCGGCCGCCCGGCCATGAGGTAAGCACGAGCCAGATCGACCTGGCCGAAGGCGACGTGAGGCTGCGAGACCGGGAGCCCGGCCGCGATGGCGATCGCCTCCTCCAGATCGTCGACGGCCTCAGCTGCCCGCTCGAGCCTGGCCCGGACCCGGCCACGTTGACGGTAGGCCACGGAACGCGCCAGATCGTCGCTCGTGGTCAGGCCTGCGGTTGCGGCCTCCTCGGCCTCCCCGATTCGGTTCAGTTGGACGAGGAGGTTGCTCAGCAGGATCGACGAGCTGGCCAGTTGGTCGGCGTCGGTCTCGGGGAGCCGGCGAGCGGCCTCGAGCTCGGCGACTGCTTCCTCGAAGCGGCCGTCCTGGGCGTACATGGTGGCGAGCGAGTCCTGCCAGCCGGCGCGACGGCGGGGTTCGTCGTTGGCGATCAGCCAGCGCATCGGCTCCTCGCCGGTGGCGAGTGCTTCCTCGATCTGGCCGAGGTGGCCGAGCATGCGGGCGATCCGGGCTCGGTTGCGGAGGATGCGGGCTTCTTCGCCCAGGTCGGCGTACAGGCTGAGGGCTGAGCGCCAGGCGTCCAGGGCAACCTCTGGGTTGTCCTGCGAGGTCAGACCCAAGAGGTCGAGGAGGCGGGCGCGGTCCAGTGGCGTGCGGTCCTCTTCGGGGACTTCGGCCTCGAAGGACTTCCGGGCGGCGACTGCTTCGTCGCGCTGGTAGTGCTGCCACGCCTCCTCAGCGCGATCGAGCCACCCGCGGCCGCGAGGCTCTTCGGCCTGTACCTCCACCTGCTCGGGTACAGGCTGCGCCTGCTGTGCTTTGGCTCGCGCGTGGGTGCGGCGGGCCGTCTCGGAGAGGGGTAGGTAGTCCACCCAGGGCTCGGCCGTGAGTACTGACTGGATGAGCGTGGTCTGGTGGTTGGTCGCGTTGCGGTCGTCGAAGCGGGCTGCCAGATTGAGGGCACGCTCAGCCAGTTGCTCGGCCAGCTGGGCGGCTGGAATGTCGTCGCCCTTCGGCTGGCGGATCAGGAAGTTCTCGTCGTCGATCCGGCGCAGGGCCAGCGATGCGGCGGCCGCGAAGTTCATCTCCGCCAAGGTGCTCGGCGGGTCGTCGAGCTCGCCGAGGTGCCGCTCGACCAGCTCGACAGCCCTTGTTTCGTTGCCGGTTCGGGCGCAGAACTCCACGTGGTCGGCGTAGGCGTTCAACTCGCCCGGCGAGTTCCGCAGCGCCCGGTAGGCCCGCCGATGCGCGTCGACCGCCTCCGAATACATGCCCTCGGCAACATACGCCGGCAACAGCTGGGTCAGCATCTGCTGCGGCTGTTCGTTGCAGGTCAGCGATCCGTCCAGGACACCGACCGCGAGCGCCACCGCGTCGGCCGGGCGACCGGTGTCGATCAGGTGCCTGACCTTCGACGTCGGATCGCAACCGACGCAGTCCGACAACGAGTCGCGCGGAGCCGTCGACCAGAGCCGGTACTGCTCGGCCGCCGTCTCGACATCACCGACGTGATTGGCGACCAGCCAGCGGTGCTGGTGCACCGCATGCATGCTGTGCCCACCCGTGCGCCACCGCCGCTCCATGTCGTCCAGTACGCCGTACGTCTGCGCCAGCGGCACCTCGGGGAACTGACTCAAGGTGCTCGGCGCGTACTTGAACGTCCACAGGAACGTGTGCGTGTGAGCGCTGTACCGCTCCGGCTCCGCATCCCAATCGGCCACGCAGCGCGCGAACGGCACCAGCGACTTCCGCGCCTCGCCACCCATCACGTACGCCGTGACCAGGCTCAGCCGCGAGTAGAACGAGAGCTCCTGGTTCTCGGCCGCGTCAGCCCGGCGTACGACGTCCTCCAGCAACGCCGACCGCGCCTTCCCGTACGGCGTACTCTCCGCGCGCTGCAAGCGGTCAACGAGATCGTCACTCATCGCGGGTCCTCCTGCGAGGGAACGGCCTGGTCGAGCAGGCCGAGGAAGGAGCGGTTCACCAAGGCGGAGTCCGCGGGGCCGATCGGGTGGTAGCCGAGCATCAACGCGTGCCCGTAAAGGCCTTCCACGGCCAATCGGGTCAACTCGGGATCGGCCAGCGAGACCATCCGGCGTACCAGCGGGCTGCGGTGGTTGAGCACGAGTTGCGGCCGGCTGTCGTCATGGGTGTCGAGCGCGCCGAGCACCTCGGCCCACAACGCGTCCGCCTTGCTCTTCGTACTACGAAGCTCCGCGGCGAACTGTGCCGACCGGTCGACCAGATAGATCGCCGGCAACCCGGCCGGGTCGAAAGCGCGGACAACAACCTCACACCCGACCGCGTCCAGCGCCTCCTGGGCAAGGCGGACGAACGGCCGCAACGCCAGCTCGGTCGCCGGATCAAGACTGTCGAAGCTGGTCGACAGCTCGGTCGGGTCGAAACGACTCGTCGTCAGGTCGGGGACGACGTCCGGCAGCCGCTCGAGCAGTTCACTGTCGTAGGTGTAGCCGCCGTTGACGACCGTGAGCTGCTGCGCGGCAGCGACGGCCGCGAGCTGCCGGAACTCCTCGATCGTCGCCACATAACGGATCTCGCCGTGCCGCTCGTGCAGCTCGGCAGCGGTCATCCGGCCGTGGTTGGTCTCGAACCGCAGCCAGCGGTAGACCAGCCGGAGCATCTCGTCGTCGTGCAGCGCGAGCGCCTTCACGCCGAGCTGGTGGATGCCGAGGAACCGGTCGAGCTTCTGCGGATCGGTACTACCGAGCCTGACCAGCCAGCCGCGCAACTGGGCGCCGAGCGCCTCCCGGGTCGCCTCGAGGTTGCCGTCGTCGAACAGGGCCTCACGGCTCGCGGTCGGGCGCAGCTCAGAGGTGTCGATGACGGCGCGGACGAAGAACGCCCAATCGGGCAGCAGGCCCTCGACGCCTTCCGCGAGCAGCATCCGCTTGAGGTAGACGCGATGGGTCGCGCGCTCGGCCGGGTTGGCGGGGAAGGGGAGGACGAACGCGACACCGGTCAGCCCGGCCGCCGGGATGTTGAGTGGAATGACGTCGAAGGGGGTGAACCCCAACTTGTCCTGCGCATAGCCGACCAGCTCGGCGCGTTGCGTAGTACCGGTTGCTTCCCATGGGGCGCGGCCGTCGGTGACCTGTTCGCCGTTGACCTTGATCTCCAACGGGAGCAGGGCTCCGAAGAGGCGGATCAACTCGATCACGGTGGCCGGCTTGTACCACTGCTCGGCGCCGCGCCTCGCGGTCAGCGTGACGGTGGTACCGACCTCGCCTCGCGGGCTGGTCTCCCGGAGCGAGTAGCTGCCGTCCGCCGTACCGATCCAGAGCGTGGTGGGGCCTTCGGCCGGGCGGGTGACCACCTCGATCTCCTCGGCCACCATGAACGCCGACAGCAGCCCGATCCCGAACTGGCCGAGGAACTCGGTCCGCGCGAAGCCGATCTCGTCCCGCTTGGAGCTCCGCCCGATCGTCGCGAGCAGCTCGGTCACCTGGCCGGGCTTCAGCCCGATCCCGGAGTCGCTGACGCTGATCCGCCGGTCGTCCACCTGTACGTCGATCCGCCCGGGCGCCTCGGCATCGTGGGCCCGGCGCGCGGTGATCGCGTCGACCGCGTTCTGCAGCAGCTCGCGCAGGTAGACCCGCGGACTGCTGTACAGGTGATTGCTCAGCAGATCGACGACCCCGTGCAGGTCGACCTGAAACTTCTCGTTTCCCATCCCCAGCCCCTCTCCACACCCCAGCCGCACACGCTACCGTGGGCCAGGAGTGTTGAGCCTGGGGAGGGCTGATGGTGCTCACGGTGGGGACGTTCAATCTGAACAACCTGTTCGACCGGTGGAACTTCACCGGCGCGGTCGAGTTGCTGGCGGCCGGGACGAGTTCGGTGCCGGCGACGTACACGTTCGACAACGAGGACCGGCGGCGGCTGCAGCTGGACGGGCACGGGAAGCTGCTGGTCGCCAAGCCGCCCGCGGACACCGCCCGGATCGCGGAGCGGCTGCTCGCGGCGGATGTCGACGTCTGGGTGGTGCAGGAGATCGAGAACGTCGACGTGCTGCGGGAGTTCAACCGCGAGCACCTGGGCGGCGCGTACGAGCACGTGATGGTGATCGACGGCAACGACTCGGTCCGGTTCATCGACATCGGGATCCTGTCCCGGCGGCCGCTCGGCGGGGTGACGAGTTATCAGCGGGTGTTCCATCCCGACGTACCGGACCGGCCGATCTTCTCCCGCGACCTGGTCGAGGCGGAGATCCTGAACGCTCGCGGACAGCGGATCCTCACTGTCTTCGGTACGCACCTGAAGTCGAAGTTCGTCGACTTCACCGTCGCCGATCCCGTCGCGGCGGCCGCGGCGGCGCAGCTGTTGCGGCAGCGGCAGGCCGAGACGATCACGCGGATCATCGCCGCCCGTACTTCGAGTCGCCAGCGCTATCTGTTGTGCGGGGACATGAACGACACGCCTGACTCGTCCGCCCTGGTCGCCTACGAGCAGGCGGGGCTGGTCAGTGCGCTGCTGTCGCCGACCGAGATCGGGACGGTGACGACCAAGGTCGAGCTGCCCGCCAGCCCGGCGTGGACGTCGACCTTCAAGGCGTCGGGGCAGCCGCGGTCCTTCGATCTGATCGACCAGATCTGGCTGTCGCCCGCGCTCGTTCCCCGGCTGACTGGTGCTTTCATCGGCCGACGTCGCAAGCTCGCCCGCGACGGCACGGACCACGACCCAGCCTGGATCACGCTCGATCTTTAGCGAGGGCCTCGATGCCGTCCAGCAAGCGGTCGAGGCCGAAGCGGTAGGACTCGTCGGCGGCTTCGCGGGTGCCGTCGCCGTAGCCCTTGGCGTTCCAGATGGCCGTCATCGTGGGATGGCGGTCCTGGTCGAAGTACGTCTCCCAGAGGTCCCAGCGCTCGGTCCACCAGGCGTCGTGGCTCTGGCCGGTCTGGCGCTCCAGCTGGTCGCTCTCTGCCTCGAGGCCGGCCGCGGAGTCGATGTACGTCGTGATGGCGAGGGCGGCTGTGTTGGTCTGGCGGGGGGAGAGGCCTAGTACCGCGCAGGCGGACAGCAGGTATTCGCGGGCGGCCAGCATGCCTGGGCCGACGGGTGGGCGGATGGTGGAGATGCCGGCCAGCCAGGGGTGCCGGTGGAACATGGCGCGGGTCTGTTCGGAGTACAGGTTGATCTGGTCGCGCCAGCCGGTGGGGCGTGGTTCGCCGGGGGCGGGGAGGTCGCGTTCGGCCAGCACCTGGTCGACCATCAGGTCGAGCAGCTCCTCCTTGGAGGGGACGTAGGTGTAGAGCGTCATGGTGCCGACGCCGAGTGCCTTGGCGACGCCGCTCATCGAGGCGGCGGTGAGGCCTTGCTCATCGGCGAGCGCGATGCCGGCGTCGACGACCTTGTCGAGGTCGAGGGTGGGGCGGCGGCCCAGCTTGGTCTGGCCGTCGGGTTGGGTGGCCGGCTTGTGGTTGCGCCAGAGCAGAGCCAGGGTGCGGTCGGCCGCACCGCCGCCGCTGTGCCGTACTGCCATCGTCGCCTCCCCGTTCCTGCCGTCGAGGAACTTTCTCATATGCGCTCGCTTGCTATTCTCGTATAGCCTACGAGAATTGAGCCTGGTCGGCGTGAGGAGCGGTGGATGACGATTCTGGTGACGGGTGCGACGGGCAGTGTGGGGCGGCTGCTGGTGGATGAGTTGGTGGCGGCGGGGGCTGGGTCGGTGCGGGCGTTGACGAATGACCCGGTGCGGGCGGCTTTGCCTGCTGGCGTGGAGGTTGCGGAGGGGTATCTGGGGCGGCCGTCTTCCTTGCCGGCGGCGTTGAAGGGAGTGGACACGATCTATCTCGCGCCGCTGCCCGCCTTGGTGGATTCCTTTGTGGAGTGCGCGTTGGAGGCTGGGGTGCGGCGGGTGGTCGTGTTGTCGGGGGAGCCTGCGGAGTACGAGGCCGCGGGAGATCCGTCGGGGTGGCACTACTACAAGCTGGAGAAGGCGATCGAGGAGGCGGGATTCGAGTGGACTCATCTGCGGCCTGGGCAGTTCATGAACAACACGCTGGGGTGGGCTGGGTCGATCAAGGCGGAGGGGGTGGTGCGGGCTCCGTATCCGGAGGCGGTGCAGACGCCGATCGATCTGGGCGATATCGCGGCGGTGGCGAGGGTTGTGCTGCTGGATGAGAGCTATACCGGGCGTCGGTTGATGATGAGTGGGCCGGAGGCGATCACGCAGCCGGAGGAGGTGGCGTTGATCGGGGCGGCGATCGGGCGGTCGTTGCGGTTCGAGTCGTTGTCGCGGGCGGAGGCCTTGGCGGCGTGGACGCCTCTGATGGGGGAGGAGTCGGCGTCGTGGTTGCTCGATGGGTTTCGGATGATGTCGGAGTACCGGATGGCGCCTGAGCCGACCGTGCTGGAGGTGACCGGGCGGCCTGCATTGCCTTATCGCGAATGGGCTGTGCGGAACGCTGCTTCGTTCATTTGATTCCTGGCCGAACATGTGTTCGACTGTTGTCCATGCGATGGGCTGGGCAGCGGATCGAAGCAGAGGCGCCGGGTGCGCTGCCGGGGCTGGGGTCGATCGCGGGACTGGTGCGGAGCGTGACGACCCCGGAGTTCCGGGGCGTCACCTTCCATGAGGTGCTGGCGAAGTCGGCGCTGAACTCGGTGCCGGGCTCGGGGATGCCGTTCAACTGGACGGTCAACCCGTACCGCGGCTGCACCCACGCCTGCCGGTACTGCTTCGCCCGGCCGAGTCATCGCTACCTCGAGCTGGACACGGGGCTGGACTTCGACCAGCAGATCGTGGTGAAGACGAATGTGGCCGACGTGCTGCGTCGCGAGCTGGCCAAGCCGTCCTGGGGTTTCGAACAAGTTGCCCTCGGCACCAATACCGATCCTTATCAACGGGCTGAAGGTCGCTACCAGCTGATGCCGGGGATCATCGAGGCCCTTGCCGCTTCGGGCACGCCGCTGTCGATCCTGACGAAGGGCACGCTGCTCCGGCGCGATCTCGCCGTACTGGCTGCCGCTGCTGAGGAAGTCCCGGTCGGCTTGGGTGTCTCGCTGGCTTTGGCTGACGAGGATCTCCGTCGCTTGGTGGAGCCCGGTGTGCCGTCTGTGCGCGGACGACTGGACCTGATCCGCGCGATCCGTGAGGCCGGTCTGCCTTGCGGGGTGATGGTTGCTCCTGTACTTCCGTGGCTGACCGACTCGACCGAGCAACTCGATCACCTCTTCGGCGAACTCGCCGACGCGGGCGCAACCGGCGTCACCACCCTGATCCTGCACCTGCGTCCCGGGGTGAAGGAGTGGTTCATGAAGTGGCTGGCCGAGGAGCGCCCCGACCTGGTCAGCCGCTACGACCAGCTCTACTCCCACGGCTCCAACGCCCTGCAAAGCTTCCGCAACGCCTTCGAAGAGAAGGCCCGCCCTCTCCTGGACAAACACGGCTTCGGCCGCGGCGCCCGCCACCGCTCTTCGTCTTCGTCTTCGTCTGGAGTCGTAGAAGCGTCCGGCCCGGGCTCCCAATCCGGCTGGGGCGAACCGGACCCCACCAACGCCCGCTTCCGCACCCGCCGACAACCGGTCGACTACACCCGCCGACAAGCGGCCGACTACACGCGTCGCAGCTCGGGCGGCCGCGCCGCGGCGCCAGTCCCACCGATCGCTCCCGAGCCCAACCAGCAAACGCTCTTCTAGCTGAGCTGGTCTCGCAGGGCCTGGACCTGGGTGAGGAAGTCGTCCTCCGGGATCTGCGGCTCGGGGTGCTGTGGTGCCGGGAAGGGGAACGGCTGGCCGGGGCGCGGGTCTTCGGTGTATCTCGGCAAGAGGTGGGTGTGCAGGTGCGGACTCGTGTTGCCGAGGGTCTCGTAGTTGAGTTTGAGCGGCTGGTAGATCGCGATGATCGCCCGGGCGACCTTGAGCGTCTCCAGCCAGTAGCCGGCTGCTTCTTCATCGCTCAGCTCGACCGGCTCGACGATGTGCCGGCCCTTCCAGATCGACAACGAGTAGCCCGTCTGGACGACCGCGCTCTGCAGATACGCGTCGATGTACTGCCCCTGGAAGATCCGCGCACCGTACTCGTTGCGGTCCTGCCCCATGCCACGGCAGAAGTCGCACTCTTCCCCCGACACCAGGCCGGCCCAGTTCTCCGGCCACCGCGCGGTCATCCGCGGGCCGTCAGGATCTCGGGGCCGTCGGCGGTGATGGCGACGGTGTGTTCGGCGTGGGCGCCTCGGGTTCGGTCGGCGGAGCGGAGGGTCCAGCCGTCGTCGTCGATGACGTAGACGCTGCCGGGGCCGTGCCAGAACCAGGGCTCGATGGCGATCACGTGGCCGGCGCGGAGTTTGAGGCCGCGGCCGGGGTGGCCGCCGTTCGGGACGTGGGGTTCTTCGTGCATTCGGCGGCCGATGCCGTGGCCGCCGAAGTCCAGGTTGGTGCCGACGCCCGCGCGTCGGCCGACTTCGCCGATGGCGGCACCGACGTCGCCCAGTCGTGCGCCCGGTACTGCGGCTGCGATACCGGCCGCGAGTGCTCGTTCGGTCGTTTCGATCAACTCGAGGTCGTGGGCTTGCGGAGTACCGACGATGAAGCTGGTGGCCGAGTCGGCGCACCAGCCGTCGACGGAGGCGCCGCAGTCGACATTCAGTAGGTCGCCGTCGGCAAGGCGGAGGTCGCTGGGCAGTCCGTGGAGGACCGCGTCGTTGACGGAAGTACAGATGACGCCGCTGAAAGGCCTGGTCGCGAATCCGGGCTGGTAGCCGTCGAACAGCGACACCGCGCCGGCGGACCGTAGTACGTCGCGGGCGACCTCGTCCAGCTCGCGCAGTGAGACGCCGACCGAGGCATGCTTCTTGACCGCAGTCAGGGCCGAGGCGACCACTCGCCCGGCGGCGCGCATCTGCTCGATCTGGTCCGGGGTCTTCAGTTCCACCATTCGCTGAGATTAACCCGCTCGCGGGGGCCTCAACTTTTCCGGCCGTCACGGCGTCTCCTGAGCAGGAGGACCGCGGGGTGCGGACCTGCTGAATCGGGGGAGACAGATGACAGGCTTGGGGCGGGCCGTGCGCAAAGCGGCCGCGGCGTTCCTGCTGGTTGCGGGCTTGGTGGCCGTCACCGGCTGCATCGCGGACACTCAAGCGGCGGAGAACAACCCCGCGGCCGCTCCCAAGACGAAGCCCGCCAGCAAACCAAACCAGTTCACCCTGGTCGCGACCGGTGACGTACTGCTCCACGAGCGCCTCTGGAACACCGCGAAGCGCGACGGCAGCAACGGCGAATGGGACTTCGCGCCGCTACTCAAAGGCGTCAAACCCCTAGTAGAACAGGCCGATCTGGCCGTCTGCCACCTCGAGACCCCACTCGGTACGCCACCGAAGGGCTACCCCCTCTTCCAAGGCCCGCCGCAGATCGTCCCCGCCTTGGTCAAGACCGGGTACGACGCATGTTCCACGGCCAGCAACCACAGCTTCGACCAAGGAGCGGCCGGCATCGACCGCACCCTGAAGCTCCTCGACAAGGCAGGCCTCAAACACACCGGTACTGCGCGCACGCCCGAAGAGGCCGAGACCCCGACGATCGTCACCGTGCAAGGCGTGAAGGTCGCCCTGCTCAGCTACACCTATGGCTTCAACGGACTCCCGTATCCCGACGGCGAGACCTGGCGCGCCGGCAAGCTCGATGTCGACAAGATCAAGGCGATGGCCCAGAAGGCCCGCGACAACGGGGCCGAGATCGTGGTCGTCAGCTGCCACTGGGGTGACGAGTACAGCAAGAAGCCCAACGACCAGCAGCGGACGGTCGCCAAGGAACTCCTTGCCGATAGCAACATCGACCTGATCCTCGGCCACCATGCGCACGTGGTCCAGCCGGTCGAGCAGATCAACGGCAAGTGGGTCGTCTACGGACTCGGCAACCTGGTCGCCGCACATCGGCAGCCGGAGAGCACGAAGGCCGAGGGGCTGCTGATGAAGTTCACCTTCCGCAAGGACGGCGACCGGTGGAAGGCGGAGGCGGAGTACGCGCCGTTGCTGATGACGGACACGCTGCCGGTCCGCGTGCTCGACGTACGACGTGATCTCGCCAAGCCTGATCTCTCGGCGGCCAAGAAGGAGCGGCTCGAGCTGGCGGAGCGGCGTACGAGCGAGACCGTTACCTCGTTGGGTGCGCAGCCGAAAATGCTTTGATGGCAAGGCTTTCCACGCTCTAGGGTCGAATGCATGTCTATCAACTACTTCGTGATGGTCCGTCGTGCCCGGCTCCGGGCAGGCGAGGGGTGCCTGGGGATGGCATCCGCTCGATAGTCGTTGGGCCCAACGCGTCGTCGACGCCGCCGGAGTCAGACCCGGTGACCTCGTCCTCGATGTGGGAGCCGGCCTCGGCGCGCTGACCGCGCCGCTGGTCCGGGCCGGGGCTCAGGTGGTGGCCGTGGAGCTCCACCCTGGTCGCGCCGACCGGTTGCGCCGGCGGTTCGCGGACGATCCGGTGACGGTGGTCCGTGCAGACGCCGGTGACCTCCGGCTGCCGTCACGGCCGTACCGGGTCGTTTCCAGTCCGCCGTACGGGATCTCCACCGCGTTGCTCAAGAGGTTGCTCGCACCCGGCACCCGCCTGGTCGCGGCCGACCTCGTCCTGCAGCGCCAGGTGGTGAACCGCTGGACCGGCCACCGAGCCCCGGCCGCCTCCAGATGGAGCCGGTACTACGACCTGTCGATCGGCCTCCGTCTCCCGCGCAAGGCCTTCACACCCCCACCCCATGTCGACTCAGCCGTCCTGACAATCCGCAAACGAGCCTAGTGCCCCCACCTCGAGCGAGGTGGGGGCCGATGGCGTGGGATCAGCCGTGCCAGGACGTCCAGAGGGCGGCGTACGAGCCTTGTCGCGCGACCAGCTCGTCGTGACTGCCCAGCTCGGTGATGCGGCCGTCCTCGACGACCGCGACCCGATCGGCGTCGTGCGCCGTGTAGAGCCGGTGGGCGATCGCGATCACCGTCCGCCCTTCCAGTACCGCGGCCAGCGACCTCTCCATGTGCCTGGCCGCTCGCGGGTCGATCAACGAGGTCGCCTCGTCGAGCACCAACGTGTGCGGATCGGCCAGCACCAGCCGGGCCAGCGCCAGCTGCTGCGCTTGGGCAGGAGTCAACGCAACCTGGCCGGAGCCGACACGAGTGTCCAGCCCGTCCGGCAACGCCTCGGCCCAGTCGCGCGCATCGACTGCCGCCAACGCGTCGAGCAGCTCGGCGTCGGAGGCGTCCTCGCGTGCCATCACGAGGTTGTCCCGCACAGTGCCTACGAAGACGTGGTGCTCCTGGGTGACCAGCGCGACCTGCTTGCGGAGGTCATCCAGCGGCAAGTCGGTCATCGCGACTCCGCCGACCGTCACCGAGCCGGTGCGTGGCGGGTGGATGCCCGCGACCAGCCGCCCGAGCGTCGACTTGCCCGCGCCGGACGGGCCGACCATCGCGATCCGCTCGCCCGGCTGGACGGTCAGCTCGACGCCATGCAGCACGTCGCGGCCGTCGACGTACGAGAAACGCACGTCGCGTGCCTCGACCAGTTCGCTGTCCGGGGTGCGACCCGATGGGGTCCGATCGTCCGGTACGCCGGTGATGCCGAGCAGCCGGGCGAGGGAGGCGCCACCGACCTGCAGCTCGTCCAGCCAGGAGATCAGCCGGTCGACGGGATCGATCAACTGGTTCACGTACAGCACGCCGGCCGTCACCGCGCCGAGTGAGATGTGGCCGTTGATGTGCAGCCAGCCGCCGAACATGAGGGTGCCCAGGATCGGCACGAAGTAGCCGATCTCGACGACCGGGAAGTAGAACGTGCGCAGGCGCAATGTGTAGCGCTCGGCGTTGTACGAGCCGCGGATGTCGTCGTCGGTGCGCCGCACCCGCTCGTCGTACCGCTGCAGTGCCTCCACCGTGCGAGCGCCCTCGACCGTCTCGGCGAGCGAGCTGGTCATCTGCGCGTACGCCGCGTTCTCGCGCAGGTACCCGTCTTTGGCATAACGCAGGTACCACCGGGTGCTCAGGGCGAGCAATGGCACCATCGCGAGCATCGGGAGCAGCACCCAGACGCCGACCAGCAGCGTCGCGGCGACCGTGAAGGCGATCGTGACGAAGGCGACGATCGTCTCCGGTACGGCGAAGCGCACCGTCCTCGACAAGGCGTCGACGTCGCGCGAGGTACGGGACAGCAGATCGCCGGTCCCAGCCCGCTCGACCGTACCGATCGGCAGCGCCAGCGCGTTGTCGACGAACTCCTCACGCAGCTCCGCCAGCACCTGCTCGCCGAGCGAGAACGAGCGGAACCGCGCCCACCGGGTCAGCAACGACTGCGCCACGATGAAGACGGCGATCACCAGGATCACCTGGTTGACCTTGCTCGCCGTAGTGCCGCGCTGGACGTCCTCGACGAGCGTGCCGATCAGCCGGGGCGCCGCCAGCCCGGACACCGCGGCCAGGGCGTGCAGCCCCAGCGTGGTGATCAGCGCCCGAGGATGCCGCCGGGCGATCCTTCGGGCGTGCCGGCGAACCTCCGCCGAGCTCGCCACCGGCAGGATCTGCCTCATGCCGGCACCCCCTCGGCGGAGGTCGCCGCGATCCTGTTCATGCGCGGACCTCCTCGTCCTCGGTCTGCCGGGTGACGGTTCTGCGGTACAGCGGATCGTTCTCGAGCAGGTCGCGATGCTTGCCGACAGCAACCACTTGGCCGGCGGCGACGAAGCTCACCTCGTCGACACGGTCCAGCAGCAGTGGGCTCGAGGTGAGCACCACAGTGCTCCGGCCGGCCCGGTACTCGCGCAGCCGGTCCGCGATCCGCGCCTCGGTGTGCGCGTCGACTGCGGAGGTCGGCTCGACCATCACCAGCACCGAGGGGTCGGCCAGCAGCGCGCGGACCAGGACCAGCCGCTGCCGTTGCCCGCCGGAGAAGGACCGGCCCTTCTCCTCGACCTCGGAGTCGAGCCCGTCCGTCAACGCGACCAGCACGTCCTCGGCGGACGCGGTACGGATCGCTGTCATCAGTTCTTCGTCGGTACGCCGGTGGCCCGGGTCGAGCTCCTGGCGCAGCGTGCCGGTGAAGAGTTGCGAGCCGGTGTCGCTGACCAGGATCCGGGCCCGGACATCCGCACGGGTCGCGCTGGCCAGGGTGACTCCGCCGTACCGGACCTCGCTGGCGTCGTCGTACCGGCCGAGGCGATCGGCCAGCTCGGCGGCGCGGTCCGGCTCGGCGGAGACGATCGCGGTCAGCAGCCCGTTGCGCGCGCGGATCCCGGAGACCGGGTCGACCAGGTCTCCGGCTGTGGGCAGTCGTACCGGCTGGAGTGGATCGACGACGTCGGGCGTCAGCGCCAGCACGCGGTTGACCCGGCCGGCCGCGACCAGGCCGCGCATCAGCTTCTCGGCTGCCTCGGTCGCCGTCCGCAGTGGCAGCACGAGGAAGGTGGCATACCCGTAGAAGGCGACCAGGCTGCCCGGGCTCAGCTCGCCGCGGAGGGCGAAGTGCGCGCCGAGGCCGACGACGACCACGGTGAAGATACCGGGCAGCAACACCTGTGCCGCGTCGAGCACCGACTGGATCCGGGCCACCTTCACGCCCGCGGTACGGACCTGTTGCGACTCGCGCCGGTACCTGCGCGAGAACGAGTCCTCGCCGCCGATGCCTCGCAGCACCCGCAGACCCGCGACGATGTCGGAGCCCAGTGAGTTCAGCTCGCTGACCGCCTCGCGTTGCGCCGACTGCCGCGCGTGCAGCGGCCGCAGCATCGGGCCGAGGCCGAACACCATCAGCGGTACGCCGATCAGCACGATCAGGCCGAGCAGTGTCGACGACGACAGCAGAATCACCGCGACCACGAAGAACGTGACGACGGCGCCGGCGAACCGGCCGGACACCTCGAGCAGGTTGCCGATGTAGGCCAGGTCGCTGGAGCCGACGCTGACGACCTCACCGGTAGCGAGCTGCTTGGGCAGGGTGGCACCGAGGTCTGCCGCCTTACGGGTGACCACCTGGACCGTGCGGTAGGCGCCGCTCAGCCAGTTCGCCACGACGAACCGGTGCCGCATGATGCCGGCCAGGGCCTGCAGCACGCCGACCCCGAACAGTACGGCGCTCCAGAGCAGCAACTTCTCGGTGTCACCCACCGCGATGCCCTCGTCGATCGCCTTGCCCAGCACAGCCGGTACGAGCGCCTGCGCGCCCATCGCGAGGATTCCGAACGTCATCCCGCCCACGAGCGTGGCCTTCTGCCCGCGCGCCACCCACCACAGATAGCGGGCAGGCGAACGGTGATCAGGGATGCCGGGATCGGCCAACGGAAGCTGTCTCATAACCCTTCGAGGCTAGGTGCCCGCACCGACAAAAGCATGTGGTTTACCGGCGGCCCTCAGATGGTGGGCGAGCTTCACCTTGCGTTGGGCAACGGGTTCCCGGGTCGCCATCTGGGCCGCCTGTGCTGGAACCATGCTGGTGATCGCGCATCGGGGAGCGAGTGGCTATCGCCCGGAACACACGCCGCAGGCCTATCGGCTCGCTGCGGCCCTGGGAGCCGACTATCTGGAGCCTGACCTGGTCTCGACGCTCGACGGCGTCCTGGTGGTCCGGCACGAGAACGAACTGTCCGGTACGACGGACGTCGCGGAGCACGCGGTGTTCGCGGACCGGCGGATCACCAAGATCGTCGACGGGACGGCCGTGACCGGCTGGTTCGCCGAGGACTTCAGCTACCAGGAGCTGCGCACGCTGCGGGCCCGGGAGCGGATGCCCGCCCTGCGTGCCGCGAACACGGCGTACGACGGCCGCGAGGGGATCCAGACCTTCGACCAGGTGGTCGCGCTGGCCCGGCAGGAGTCGGCCCGGCTCGGCCGCCCGATCGGGGTGATCCCGGAGATCAAGCACCCGGCGTACTTCCGCCGCCTCGGCCTGCCGCTGGAGGAGCTGCTCGCGGAGCGCCTGGTCGCGCTCGGCCTGCACAAGGGCGAGGCGATGATCCAGTCGTTCGAGCCGACCAGCCTGCGCCGGCTGTCGGTGATGACGGACGTCCCGCTGGTCCAGCTGATCGACTCCGAGAACGCGCCCAACGACTTCCTCCGGGCGGGTGATACCCGGACCTTCGCGGACCTGATCGAGCCGGCCGGCCTGCGCGAGATCTCGACGTACGCGCAGGTGCTGGCACCGCACAAGGACCTGGTCATCCCGCGGACCGCGAGCGGCGCCCTCGGCGAACCGACCCGCCTGGTCGACCTGGCCCACCGGGCCGGCCTGTCGGTCCAGCTCTGGACCTTCCGCGCCGAACGCCGCTTCCTTCCGACGGGCCTGGACCTGGCCGGCGAACTGGCCCGCTTCGCCGCCACCGGCGTAGACGGCGTCTTCTCCGACCACCCCGACATCGCCGTCGCCGCAGCCGCCAAGACGTCGCTGAAGGTCTAACGCAACGCGGACCGCAGCTCCTTCAGAACAGCCTCCGCCGGCCCGGCCAGCTCCTTGTCAATGGCCTCGCTCTCGTCGATCTCCAGCTCGACGAGAGGGTCGTGTGCGGGTCTGGCCCGGATCAGCTTGGCTCGGAGGTTGGTCGGCGGGTGAGTTGAGTCGCTCCGGGTCTCCCGCAGCCGGCTGACCCTGAGCCTGCGCTCAACCTCACGGGCCGGGATCTCGCTTACGGCGGAGGCGGCCGCCTCCAGCGGGTCGACGTCCGGGGCGAAGCGCAGCGCCTGCTCCATGGCCCGGTACGAGGTCGAGGCGAGTTCGTACCGTTCCAAGGCGCCGGCTGCCCCGTCCGAGCCGGCGATCTCCGCCGACCGCCGGTCGGCCAGGTACTCCTCGCGTTGCCCGGCTCTCAGGTCCGCGGTGGTCAGCAACCACTGGACGCCTCTGGCCATCGAGCCGATCGTCGCGTCGAGGAAACTGTTGATGGCGTTGTTGCTGTAGCCGTTGAAGTGGTAGGTCTGCAGCTCCAGCCGGTACTCGTCGGACTCGTCATTGCGCGACGTCAGCTGAATCTCCTGCAGTGCGTCCACCGCCGAGTCGACGACCCAGCGGTGCAGGCCGTCCCCGTTCTTGCCATGGCCGAGCTCGTGCGCCAGTACGGCGACCCGCTCCTGCGGCCCGAGCCCTGCCCACAGCGGTAGGCCGATGCTGATCACCGGCGTGAACCGCCAGCCGACCTTGATGAAGCCGATCCTCGGGTAGGGACTGAGCTCGATGAGCCCCACCTTCCTGGTACCGATCTTGGTGGCGATCTCGTCGAGCAGGCCGAACAGCCGGGGTGCCTGTTCCCGGTGCACCAGATGGGACTCGGGGCCGAGGCGATGGGCCCGGGGCCGTAGGAGGAACGTGACTCCGAACGGGATGACAGAGAGCAGGATGCCGATCCAGATCGGCCGGTACGAGACCAGGGCGTAGATGCCGCCGACCAGGCCCGCCAGAGGTAGCACCACCAGGATCAGCGCCGACAGTAGATAGGTGCCGACCCTGGCAACGGTCCAGCCCGGCCGACGGATCTCGCCGTGCTCCAGCTCGCGGTACAGAGTGTCGGCCAGCTGATGCTCGCGTCGCTGTCGCCGGGCGGAGACCTGATGGGTAGGGCCGGTCGGGTCTACGTTCCAGTCGCACTGGTCGCACCACGTCACGTACTGCGGATCTGCGGCGATCTCGTGGTCGCACTGGGGGCAGCGGCTGGTGCCCTGGTCGGTCTGCACGTCAGGAGTGTGGCAGGCGCGGTCAGTCGCGGACTGCGGCGAGCGCTGTTGTTGCAGGAAGTTGCAGCTCTCGGTCTATGGCGGCGTTCTCCGCGTCCGTGAGTTCCAGGGTGCCCTGTAGGTCGGCCAGGCGGATCCGATGGGTGCGGAGGTGAGTCGGCGGGTGTGCGGGGTCGGAGCGGGTGTTGTGGAGGACAGCCAGGCGGAGGCGCCGGGTCAGCTCGTGGGCCGGGAGTGGGGCTGCGCTGCGGCGGAGGGCCTCTAAGGGGTCCAGGGATGGGTTGAAGCGGAGTGCTCGCGCCAGGGACTGGTAGGTGGTGCCGGCGAGCAGTGAGCGCTCCAGCGCGGTGGCTGCTGCGTCGGAGCCGACTAGCTTGGCGACCCTGAGGTCTGTGCGCCATTCGGAGTGCCAGCCGCGTCTGGCGTCGTAGAGCTCGTGGGCCAGTACGGCGAGACGCTGCTGCGGTTCCAGGCCTGCCCAGAGGGGGAGGCCTATTCGCAGGGCTCGGCGGGTGATCGAGATGCGCGGGAGGGTGGTCACCGCGACTGTCTTGATGGGTCTGGTGCGAGTGGCGGTCGTGAGCTCACGTAGTACGGCGTACAGGCTTGGAGCGGTGGTGACTGGCTCGACCTGGAGGTGCCAGGTGGGGTCGTGCTCTTGGGGGTTGGGGTCGACGTTCCAGTCGCAGCGGTCGCACCACGTCACATAGCGCGGATCGCTGGGGAGCTGGTGGCCGCACTGAGGACAGTAGGTCAGTGCGGCGTCGGTCGGCACGGCAGCAAGTATGAGAGCGCCTGTGGCCTATCTGGTGGCGCTGTCACCTTGCTGCCGTGCGTCCGCCCGTCACGCCGCCGGCGGCTTGTCGTCGTAGATGCGAGCGGCGATGTCGGACTCGGGGGTGGACTGCTGCTGCGGCTGGCTGACGGTCTGCCAGACCGCCTTGCCATCGGCCTCGGGCATCACGATCCAGGCGATCACGTAGCCGATCAGCGCGGTGCCGCCGGTGATCAGGGTCAGGCCGACGATGGCCAGCCGGACCAGGGTGGCGTCGATGGTGAAGTACTCCGCCAGTCCACCGGAAACACCGGAGAGCATCCGCTGGTCACGCGAGCGGCGAAGAGTCTTACCGGACAGGTTCGAGAACGGTGCAGTGGAGTTCGTCATGTCCACTACTCTGCCGCCGCGGACCCCTTCTCCACATCGGGATCGGTACCGAGCCGACCCTGGTCCGACCCCTGATCCGGGTCAGCCGGGGCGGGTCCGGATCCCTGACGACTTTCGATATTTCTGTCGGTGCCGGGTCGTACCGTCGGGGGATGGATGCTGAGGCGGTGACGAAAGTGCTGCTCGGCCTGCCCGGGGTCGAGGAGCATGTCGGGTGGGCCGGGCAGCCTGCGTTCAAGGTGCGGAAGAAGGGGTTCGTGTACCTGTCGGCGGACGAGACGTCGGTGATGCTCAAGGCGCTGCGCGAGGAGCAAGAGGCGCTGGTCGCGGAGGATCCGGAGGTCTATACGCCGTCGTGGGCGTCCGGGCGGTTCGCGTGGCTGGAGGTCAAGCTCGCGGTCGCGGACGAGGAGGAGCTGACGGAGCTGCTGACCGAGGCCTGGCGGCTGACCGCGCCGAAGATGCTGATCGCCCAGCACGAGCAACCGTCGGCCTGACCGGGGTGGGCTGGCTTGCACTCGCTTGGGTCGAGTGCTAATACTTTGGTTAGCACTCGATGGGCGAGAGTGATAACTGCTCGCGCCCGGACGGTGTGACCATAGACGGCCTCGATGAGGTGCTGGAGGGGTGGCGGGACGTGACCGCCGCACCGAAAGTACCGTCCGTCGCGGGCATCCGGCCGGCTGAACCAAAAACTCGACGCGGGAGGACTCGCGGAGAATGCCCAAGCTGATTGCTTTCAATGAAGAGGCGCGCCGCGGCCTCGAGCGGGGTATGAACACCCTCGCCGACGCCGTAAAGGTGACGCTTGGCCCGAAGGGCCGCAATGTCGTCCTGGAGAAGAAGTGGGGCGCCCCCACGATCACCAACGACGGCGTTTCGATCGCCAAGGAGATCGAGCTGGAGGACCCGTACGAGAAGATCGGGGCCGAGCTCGTCAAGGAAGTTGCCAAGAAGACGGATGACGTCGCTGGTGACGGCACCACCACGGCGACCGTGCTGGCCCAGGCGCTCGTGCGCGAGGGTCTGCGCAACGTCGCCGCCGGCGCCAACCCGATGGGCCTGAAGAAGGGCATCGAGAAGGCCGTCGAGGCCATCAGCGAGCAGCTGCTGGCCCAGGCGAAGGACGTCGAGACCCGGGAGCAGATCGCTTCCACGGCCTCGATCTCCGCCGCTGACACCCAGGTCGGCCAGATCATCGCCGAGGCGATGGACAAGGTCGGCAAGGAAGGTGTCATCACCGTCGAGGAGAGCAACACCTTCGGTCTCGAGCTCGAGCTCACCGAGGGCATGCGCTTCGACAAGGGCTACATCTCGCCGTACTTCGTGACCGACACCGAGCGGATGGAAGCGGTCCTCGAAGACCCGTACATCCTCGTGGTGAACAGCAAGATCTCGAGCATCAAGGACCTGGTCCCGGTGCTGGAGAAGGTCATGCAGACCGGCAAGCCGCTGGCGATCATCGCCGAGGACCTCGAGGGTGAGGCGCTCGCGACCCTGGTCGTGAACAAGATCAAGGGCACCTTCAAGACCGTCGCCGTCAAGGCGCCGGGCTTCGGTGACCGCCGCAAGGCCATGCTGGTCGACATCGCCGTGCTGACCGGCGGTGAGGTCATCTCCGAGGAGGTCGGCCTCAAGCTCGACACCGTGGACCTGGAGCTGCTCGGCCAGGCCCGCAAGATCGTCGTCACCAAGGACGAGACGACCATCGTCGAGGGTTCGGGCGACGCCGACCAGATCTCCGGCCGGGTGAACCAGATCCGCGCCGAGATCGAGAAGTCGGACTCCGACTACGACCGCGAGAAGCTGCAGGAGCGACTGGCCAAGCTGGCCGGTGGCGTTGCGGTGATCAAGGTCGGCGCGGCCACCGAGGTCGAGCTGAAGGAGCGCAAGCACCGCATCGAGGACGCCGTTCGCAACGCGAAGGCCGCCGTCGAAGAGGGCATCGTCGCCGGTGGCGGCGTGGCGCTGCTGCAGGCTTCGGTCGTCGCGTTCGAGAAGCTGGAGCTCGAGGGTGACGAGGCCACCGGTGCCGCGATCGTGCGGTCCGCGGTCGAGGCTCCGCTGAAGCAGATCGCCTTCAACGCCGGCCTCGAGGGTGGCGTCGTGGTGGAGAAGGTTCGCAACCTCGAGCCGGGCTGGGGCCTCAACGCCGCAACCGGTGAGTACGTGGACCTGATCGCCACCGGCATCATCGACCCGGCCAAGGTGACGCGCTCGGCGCTGCAGAACGCAGCGTCCATCGCGGCCCTGTTCCTCACCACCGAGGCCGTCATCGCCGACAAGCCGGAGAAGGCCTCGGCCGCTCCGGGCGGCGCGCCCGACATGGGCGGCATGGACTTCTGATCTCCTAGAAGTTCCTTTCGCACGACAGAAAACCTGGTCCCGGGCAGTTCGCCCGGGGCCAGGTTTTTTTATGCGTCGGCAGCTCGGAGCAGTCTGAGCTGGCCGATCTCGGCGGCGTTCTTCATCAACTCGGTGTTGACCCAGGCGAACTGGTCGGCGGTGGAGCGGCCGGTTTCGGGGGGCCAGGGGAAGACGGCCGGCCTGGCGAGGTCGGTGATGTCCTCGAGGATGTGGGACCACTGGTCGCGGAGCGCGCGCATCCAGCCGAGGGTCTTGGCCAGGTCGCCCGGCCACAACACCGCAGTACGGTCCGGTGGTACCGCCCCGCGCGCGTGGGCCGCAGCGGTCGACCACCACCAGCCGATGTGCCAGGTGAGCCAGCCGATCGTCGGTACCGGGATCGGGTCGAGCGCGCTGTCGGACCAGTCCGCCCGCCAGTTCCCGATACTGTCCGGGCGGACTGTCCAGCAGAGTTTGGCCGGTTCCCAGAGCAGGTCGTCCGGGGTCAGGCGTTCCAGGTGGTACTCGAACAGCGCCCAGGTGAGCTCGAACTGGTTGCGCAGTACGTTCTGGATGTCTGACGTCACCGGCCGATTCTCTCAGCCGTTCTCGTTCACCAGGCAGAAGGACGCGTAGTGGTCGCCGGTGTAGTACACCGACGCGGGCGTGGTGAGCGTGCCGCCACCGATCAGCCGGCGGGCGCCGCGGGTCGAGGAGCCGGGAGTCTTGACGGTGTACTCGTGGTAGTAGCTGCTCGGTTTGGCCGGCAGGATCCCCTCGCGGTTCTGGAAGACGATCCCGTCCTGGCTGTACGGGAACGGGCCGCCCGAGTGGATCAGGCGCAGGGTGGTGGTGGCTTCGGGCGGCAGGGTGCTCAGGCCGCAGGAGGAGATCGCGGTGACGGCGGACGGTACGGCGTACTGGGTCGTTGTTGTCGTTGTGGAGGCGGTCGCGGTGGTCGCGGTCAGGCCGATCGAGAAGACGGCGACGGCGGCAAGCGCGCTGAACTTGGGTGCGGTGGGCGTTCGCATGCCCCAAGACTTCCCGCGACAAGCGACGCCGGCACATCCCAACCATGAATAATCGGTGGACTATGACCTCGCCCGGGTTCTAGGGTCTGCCTGGCGAGAACGACCCCTCGAGTGGAAGGAGCGACCGATGAAGGCTCTTGTTTCGGCGCGCCCGCCCCGCTCGACCAGCTCGCACTGAGCGGAGCCTCGCGCCTCCTTTCTGGAGGATTTACCCGTGAAGATTCGTACCACCGTCGAGGCCGACCTCGACACCATCCATACCCTGATCGCCGACCAGTCGCTCAACACGGTGACGCGGGAGCGCTGGGACGACTATCTGGTCTCTGGTGCCTACCGCTACGACTGGTCCTGGGTCGTCGAGGACGAGAGCGGCGAGATCATCGCGCTCGCCATTTGGTGGGGCATGGAGCAGTTCGCCTACCCGTTCAGCATCGACGGCCTGTACGCCGTACCGGGCATCGACCGCGTTGCGGTGTGGAGCTCGTTGATCCGGCACGCTTTGGACACCTTCCCGACGGACGGGGAGGAACCGGAGTACCACATCTTCCTGCCCAACGGCTGGCGTGATCAGCCCTCCGTCGTCGCCTCGCTGGAGCCACGGCTGGCGGCTGCTCGGGCTGCTGGCCTGTCGCAACTGACCGAACGGCTGCGTTACGAGTGGACGCCTGCTGATGGGCTGCCGGCTCGGTCGACCCGGTTGCGTTTCGAGCCGGCTGACGACGAGGCCTTCCTCGATGTCTTCCGGCGGGTGATCGACGGCAGCCTTGATGCCTCGACTGCTCGGGCGGTCGCTCGGGTCGGGGTTGATGGCGCTGCGAAGGAAGACCTGGAGATCTACCAGTCGATGCCGGGGGAGCGCTCATGGTGGCGCCTGGCCTACGACTCGGCCGGCGCGCTAGTCGGGTTTGCGTTGCCGTCGGCCAACAACGGCGGGCCGGTCGTGGGGTATCTCGGCGTACTGGCCGAACACCGCGGCAACGGCTACTGCGATGATCTGCTGGCCGAGATCACCCACCTGCTGGTCGAGACCGGCGCCGACCGGATCCGAGCCGACACCGACCTGACCAACAAACCAATGGCCGCCAGCTTCGAACGGCTGGGCTACCGCAACCACGCCGTACGAATGGTGGCTAGCTACCCGGCCGGGTAGCTAACTCCCCACGCCGCCCGCTTGGTGAAGGCAGGTGGTTGCGGGGTGGGTGGTTTGGGGTGAAGCGAATGTGGGTCCGGTGTGGCGGGTGCTGTATTGCGAGAGGCACCCGCCCACGCCGGCGCCACGCTCGCTCCTGCGTCGCTCACCCGGCGCTGAGCTCCCACCCGCCCCGGGGCGCGTGCTGCTTCGCCGCCCGCTTGGTGAAGGCAGTTTTCGCGAGCCCCGGCGCCGGGGGGATGACTCGAGTCGCATCCGCCGGAGCTCGCGATGCGCCGGCCGGCGTTTGTTGCTGGGAGCAGCCTGAGGCGGAAACTTTTCGTCTCGGGGTACAAGTTAGTTTCCGGGCAGACCGACGACCTGGGGATCGCCATGGCATTGGGAGGCGGGCCTTGCAGTCACGCGCGATTCCAGGTGCCGGCCGCAACCACCTGCTCTCGCTAAGCGGGCGACGTAGGAGCCCGCGCCCAGGGTGGGTGGGAGCTCAGCGCCGGGTGAGCGACGGAGGAGTGAGCAGAGGCGCCGGCGTGGGGATTTTCTTCCGGTGTGAGGTGGAGACGCCGACGGACGGGAGGACTATGGTTCGCTGACATGTCAGATTGTTTGGCTGATGCGTGATATCGCGCTGATTCTGCATGTGGTGGCTGGGCTGGTCGGGGTTGTGTTCGGGCCGCTGGCGGTTGTTGTCACGTTGCGGGTGCGGCGGCTCAGCTGGGTGGGCGAGGTTTATCACTGGGCGGTCGTGCTGAGCTGCCTGACCGCGTTGGTGATGGTGCCCTACGACTGGGGGCGGTTGTGGGTGTTCTGGCCGCTCTCGATTGCGGCGTACCTGTTCGTGTATCTCGGCCAGCGCGCCGCGGAGTCGACCGGTGAGCTTTGGTACCGGGGTGTGCTCCGCGGCTACGGCGGCAGCTGGATCGCCTTGTGGACGGCGGTTCTGGTGGTCAACGTGCCAGATCATCCATGGACCTGGCCAGTCCCGATCGTCGTCGGCGAGGTGGCGATCGAGTGGCTCAGCGCAGTGGGCGGAAAAAGGTTCGCAGATCGTCGGTGAGCAGGTCCGGTACCTCCATCGCCGCGAAGTGGCCGCCGCGTTCGTACTCGGTCCAGTGCTCGATCTGCCCGGCAGGATCGGTCAGGCTCCTGATCGCCGTCTCGTTCCCGAACACCGCCACCCCGGTCGGCGGCCCAGCAACGGCACCCCACGCCTGATCTTCGCCACCACCCGACTGCATCGCGACAATCGCCTTCCATGCGGCCATCCCGTCGTAGACGGCGTGCGCCGACGAGGCACCCGAGCCGGTGAACCAGTACAGGCTCACGTTGGTGAGCAACTGATCGCGATCGACAGCCTCCTCCGGCAGCTTGTTCGCCGGATCGGTCCACTCCGCGAACTTCTCAGTGATCCAAGCCAACTGCCCCACCGGTGAGTCGTTCAGCCCGTACGCCAGCGTCTGCGGCCGCGTCATCTGCTGGACCAGATAACCGAACCCCTCATCCAGCAGCCCATTGAACCGCTCGGCCCGTGCCTGGTCAGCAGAGTTCAGCCCCTCCAGCGGAATCGGACCCTCGAACGGCGCCCCCGCGCCCATCCCGGCCAGGTGGGTGCCGATCACGTGGCCCGGATCGACCATCGGCAACATCCCGGCGACGCCCGACCCGACGTCGGTACCGTGCGCGGCGTACCGGTCGTAGCCCAGCCGCCCCATCAGCTCGGCCCACATCTGCGCCACCCCGAACAGGTTGAACCCACCCTCGCCGATCGGATTCGAGAACCCGTATCCCGGCAAGGACGGCACAACAACGTGGAACGCGTCCGCCGGATCGCCACCATGCGAACGCGGGTCGGTCAGCGGCCCGATCACCCGCTGGAACTCCACCGGCGAACCAGGCCAGCCATGCGTGAGGATCAGCGGCGTCGCGTCCGGCTCCGCCGAGCGCTGGTGGAAGAAGTGGATCCGCTGCCCGCTGATCTCGGTGACGAACTGCGGGATCGCGTTCAGCACCGCCTCCGCCGCCCGCCAGTCAAAGCCGTTCGCCCAGTACTCGGCCAGCCCCTTCAAATACCCGACGGGTACTCCGCGACTCCAGTCGTCCACTCGCGGAGTCGCCGGCCATCGGGTCGCCGCCAGCCGGGTGTGCAGGTCGTCGATCTCGCTCTGGGCGATGTTGATCCGGAAGGGCTGAATCTCGCTCGAGTTCGTCATGCGCCCAACGCTAGTTTCAGTAGCGGCCAGCTCCTGGCCGCTACTGAAACCAACCTGTCAGGCCTGGCCGGCTTGTTCCTCCGGCGTCGACTTCCGTACTACGAGACGCGTCCAAGCACCCACATAGACACGATCGTCCGCGTCGAGCTCCCGGCGTTGGCCAGGAGTGATCGGGTCTTCGGGGAGCGGGCCGGACGACGGGCCGACGAAGGTGCCGTTGGAGGACTGGAGGTCTTCAACCCACCAGCGCTGGCCGTCCGTGGTGAGCTGCGCCTGGCGGCGGCTGACCCCGGTGTCTTCGCCACAGTCGATCTCGGGAGTGATCCCGCGACTTTTGGAAGGGCGACCGACGAGGACGCTCTTCGCAGTGACCGGGATGACGACCGGCAGACCCGGTGACGGGCAGGGGTCGTCGCTCTGCTGGACCTCGTACCAGTCGGGGTCGACCCAGCGCTCCACTACCCAGTCGGCGACCTCCTGCGGCGCAGGCGGTACCGGGGGCGGAGTACCGAGGTCCAGTGCCGAGGCAGGGCGGGGCATCGTGCCCGTGGTGAAGTCATAGCCGCAGTTCTCGCAGAACAAGGCGTCCGGTGCGGCAGGCTCCGAGCAGTTCGGGCATGCCTGGGTCGTGGGGCCAGGGGCCGCCACTGCAGGAGCGGGCACCGATGCGGCGGCTGGTGTCGCGGCTGCGCCGATCGGCAGGCCGCAGACGTCGCAGTAGTCGGTGGAGACGGACGGGTGCCCGCTCGGACACGTCGCTGAGGTCATTTCTTCACCCGGGTGGTCTTGGTGGAGGCGGTGTCGAGCGCCATCTCGTCGGCCTTCTCAACGGTCCGCTTGAGCCGTACGGTGCCGTTGTCCTGATCGTCGATGTCGACCACCTTACGAAGCCGCGTGGTCGCTTCCTCGTTCCCGGTCTGCGCGGCGAGTTGCACGGCGCGGCCGAGCTTGGTGGTAGCGGTCGCCGTGTCGCCGGCAGCCTTCGCAGCCAGGCCCTCCTGGATAGCGTCGGCCAGCTCGGTCTGCCCGGTGTAGTGGGCGACCTCTGGGCTGATCCGGGTGGTCAGTGCCTCGTCCTCGGACCACAGCGCCCGTACTAGGCCCTGTGCCACCACCTGGTCGCCCAGCGCCAGCTGCACCCGCGCAGCGAGCTGCTCCTGGCCGATGCCCTTGGCCGCGAGCCGGATGGCCACGTGGTAGTCGCGGGACTCGTCACCCCACGAACCGGTCGGGTACGAGCCGGTCAGTGCGTTCACCTCGGTACGCCGCGACGTCAGGTCGTCCACTGTCGGGGCAACCTGCCGCACGAACAGCACCTGCGCGCCCTGCGGAGCCCAGACCCGCATGTCGGCCTGCGCGACACCCTTGCTCATCGCGTTCCGGATGATCTTGGCGAACTCGGCAGCGAGCTGGTCCTTCGCCGGGATGATGTCCACCGTGCCGAGCAGGGCGGTAGCGATCCGGCGCACCTCGTCGACCTGCCAGGCGACGCCGACACCGCGGCAGTCGCACTGGAACTGGCCGGTGACGGACTGGATCGCCTGGGTCAGCGCCTCGGGCGTCTCGTGCTGGTTCTCGCCGTCGGTGAGCAGCAGCGCGTGCTTCTGGGTCAGCGGCGGTACGGTCGCGAAGACCCGCGACGCGAGCCGCAGCCAGGTGCCCATCGCGGTGCCGCCGTCGGCGTAGAAGCGGGAGACCGCGTCCTTGGCCGCCTGCCGGGTGAACTGGTCCATCTTCACCATCACCGGCTCGGGCGACGGCGGGAAGGCCAGTTGGGCCCGGTCGTTGCCGGAGATGACCGCGAACCAGACCCCGTCGAGGATCTGGTCGAGCGCGGTCTGGGCGGCGAACGCGGCGGCCCGGACGCCCTCGGCGCCCATCGAGCCGGAGGTGTCGACGATGATGATCTCGCCCGCGTCGCCGCTGCCGGTCTGGCCGGCCGAGCCCGCGCCGCTGCAGGACACCGTGACGATCGCGTGCACGTCGGTGCCGCCGTCGGGCAGGAACTCGTTCTGGTACACGGTGGCGGAGAACTCGGCCATCAGGCGTCCTTTCGGTGGTACTCGAGCAGAATCAGATACGGGCAAGCGCGACAGTGATGTTGTCCTGGCCGCCCTGGGCGTTGGCCCAGTCGACCAGCGCGGATGCCGTGGCCAGTGGCTCGTTCGCATTGGCCGCAGCGGTCTGACGTACCAGGTCGGCCAGTGGTGCCGCCTCGGAGCAGTAGTTCCACAGGCCGTCCGAGCAGACGACGACCCAACCCGGCCCGGCCACCTTCAGCGAGGTAGTACGCGGTGTGTGGTCAGGAGCGTCCTTGCCCAGCCAGCGGGTGATCGCATGTGCCTGCGGCCCCGTCTCGGCCTCATGCCGCGGTACGCCGGTAGCGATCAACTCGGCAGCCCAGGAGTCATCCACAGTCAATGCAACAGCCTCAGCGTTGTCCGGGAACCAGTACGCCCGACTGTCACCCACCACACCCGCAACCAGGAGGTCACCCTCGAGCACAGTGGCCACAAAGGTGCAGGAAGCCGGGTTAGGACTGTCCGGCGAAGTGTTCTCGAGTACTGCGTCGCTAGCGGCATCCGCTGCAGCGTTGAGCCGCGCGATGACCGCGCTGTTCCGCGAGGACTCGGTCCCCATGCCCTGCGCGTGACCAGCAGCCAATACGTCGCGCGCTGCACGCGCAGCGGCCAGGCTGGCCACGTCGGAGTCGAGCGACGAGCTCACCCCGTCGCAGACCACCAGCAGGGCGCGACTGCCCGGCTCCGGGTCAGCAGCGATCGCCGCTGCGTCCTCGTTGCGGCTGTGCCGGATCCCGCGGTCGCACACGGCGGCCACCCAGGGAGCGGGCTGCTCGCTGAAGTGGTCGCGCGCCTTGGTCGCCTTGGTGCCGCAGGTCTCGCAGTACCCGTCAGGCCCGATGTTCCCACCGCAGGAGCGGCAGGGGCCGGGTGCTGCCTCGGCACCTCGCGCGGCACCCGGGTTCAGTTCGACCGTGGGCTCGGTGTCGGTGTCGATCGCCGGGGTGGGCGTCGCCGGGGTGGCAGGCGTGAGCTCGGCCCCGCACGCCTCGCAGAAGCGATCGGCGTCGGAGATCGGTCCACCACAGCTGGGGCAGGCCGTCTGGGTCGTACTCGTCATCGCAGCGTCCATCCTCGAACATCGTTGGCCAGGTCGACCAGGGCGATCCGTTCCTGCCGGCTGTGCGCGTGGCCGGCGAGTTCACGGTATGCCGCCTCGAGCCCGTCCCGCAGGTCCGGCTCGACCGCCTCCCGGCCGGCGATCTTCAGCCCGGGCTGTGGGCCCTTGCCGAGGACCTCGTCCAGCGCGGTCTTGAAGATGCTCGCGGTCAGGTTCGCCCGGTCGACCGGGTCGATCGTCACGCTCTCGATGTTGCTCATCGCCTCGGCCAGCGCGGACAGTCCACGCCCTGATCCTGCCAGCAGACCGGCTCGCATCCGGCGAGCCCGCACATACGACCCGCTGGTCGGCGGTACCAGGTCGAGCGCGGCGACGGCGCCGTCGAGGTCTCCACGCGTCGACCGGATCGCTGCCAGGCCGAAGGCGGAGGGGGCGATGTAGTTCGCGTCGGTACGGGCACAGGTGAGGTACAGGCCTTCTGCGACGTCGTACTCGCCGCTGGTCTCACAGGAGACGGCCAGCGCGAGCTTCGGCGCCAGCTCACCCGGTACCTGGCCGTAGACCGCGTTGAACGCCGACTGGGCGGTCGCGGCGTCGTTGCGGGCCAGTGCGACGAGTCCGGACATCCAGACCGCCCGCCACTCCCACGGGTCGGCCGCGAGCAGGTCGGAGACTGCAGTGTCGACCATGTCGTACCGGGCCGGCCCAATCTCCAGAGCCGCCTCAGCGATCTCCAGGAGGATCTGGGCCGACGACTCAGGCGCATCCACGAGCAGGTTGAGCCGCTGCTCCGGGTCGGGCACGCTCACGGTCTTCAGCCAGCCGGCCATCTTGTCGCTGTCGTCCGTCACCAGCGACGGCAACCGCCGCCACGGCTCCGCCTGGTCTCCCAGACCGGCCGCGAGGTCACCCGGGCTACCGAACAGCAGCGACGACGTGGAGTGCTGGGCAGCCTTCACACCTTGCTTGTCGGCCACCACCTCCCGCAGTACGCCGAGGAGCTGCACCCGGAACTCGTCAGCCGACACGAAGCGGTCGGCCGGGTCAGGCGCGCAGGCCTTCAGCAGCAGCCGGTAGACCGAGTCGTACTGCTGGAACAGCGGCACCTCCGCCACCGGCGGCAACGTGCCGACGTACTTCGACTGGTAGCCGCGGAACTCGAAGGCGAGCACGCACAGCGTCCGCCCGAGCGTGTAGATGTCCGATGCGACCGACGGGC
This sequence comes from Kribbella sp. NBC_00382, assembly GCF_036067295.1. Classification (NCBI taxonomy): domain Bacteria; kingdom Bacillati; phylum Actinomycetota; class Actinomycetes; order Propionibacteriales; family Kribbellaceae; genus Kribbella; species Kribbella sp. NBC_00382. The sequence goes on along the minus strand of NZ_CP107954.1, from coordinate 1,056,166 downwards.
CGACCTCTGCCACCTCAGGCGCCTGGAAGCCGACGGTGCCGTAGATGGCCGAGTCCATGTCGTCGATCCGCCGCACACCGCCCAGGTCGATCAGCTTGACCGCGTCGCCGACCTGGATGATGTTGTCCGGCTTGAAGTCGCAGTAGACCAGGCCGAGGTCGTGCAGATAGGAGAACGCCGGCATGATCTCGAGCATGTAGGCGATCGCCTGGTCGATCGGCAGCGCGTCGTACTGACCGCGGTTGGCCTCCATCCGCTGCTTGAGCAGGGTTTTGAGCGAGGTACCGCCGACGTACTCCATCACGATGTAGCCGGCGCCGTCGTGGGTGACGAAGTTGTAGATCTCGACGATCAGCGGGTGCTCGACCCGGGCCAGGAACTGCTGCTCGGCGATCGCGGCCGCGACGGCGTCCGGGTCCTCCGAGTTCAGCAGGCCCTTCAGCACCACCCAGCGGTTGGACACGTTCTGGTCCTGGGCCATGTAGATCCAGCCGAAGCCACCGTGCGCCAGGCAGCCGCGGACCAGGTACTGGCCGCCGACCAGGTCGCCGTCCTGCAGCTTCGGCGAGAACGAGAACGGGCTGCGGCACTTCGGGCAGAAGCCGTCGGTACGGCCGGGCTGGTCGCCCCGCGAGCGGCCGACCGGGTTGCCGCAGTTGGGACAGTTGCGGCGTTCCTCGGGGACCATGGGGTTGGCCAGGATCGCTTTGCTGGCGTCGATCGCGGGGATCGGCGGCACATGCGTCAGGCCGGCGCCCAGTCGTGCTCCACGCAGGCGCGTCGACGAAGTACCGAGCTTGCGGGTGAGCTTGGAGCCGGCCGCTGTCGCCCGGGCCGAGCCCAGTGGGGTCGACGCCAGGCGGTTGGACGCACGCGACACAGTCGAGGCGGTACTGATCGGGTCCAGCGCTGCAGAGCTGCTTCCACCGGCAGGAGTGCCGCAGACGTCGCAGTAGCCGTCCACCACCGTCCCGGAGCAACCTGGTTGCGTGCACGCGCCGGAGGCCGTCGGTGCGCCGGAGATGCCCGGCCTTCCCGTGACAGCCGATACGGGCGTGCCCGCTGCGGACGCGGCGGCTGGTGAGCCGCAAACGTCGCAGTAGCCGTCCTGGATCGTGCCGGTACAACCCGGCTGTGTGCAGGCGTTGGTCGTCATGTCGTCACTCCCAGATACGTCTGGTACGCCGCAACGAGCGCGCCGAGCCGAACCAGGTCCACTGGTTCCGCGTCGAGCACCTCACGGCCGCGTCGGTAGAGCTCTGCCAGGTCATCGGTGGTACCACTGCTCCGGGGGACGCTGCCGGCTTTCACCTGATACGCGTCCAGCCGCCCGGCCAACTCGTCCTTGCGCTCCAGTGCGGAGCCGTACGCCGTCTGTGCCTGCCCCAGTGCACGCCGTACTGCGTCCAGCCGGGTCAGGTACTTCTCCAACTCGGCCGGTGTGTTCGGCACCGGCCCCAACGCAGTCACATCCGGTACTGCGAGCCGCGGCGCCGGCGTCACCGTAGCGACGCAACGGTCCGCCAGGGTCCGTACCGCCTGCCCCTGCGCTTCGAGCTCGGTCCGGACCGCACGAGCCCGGGCCACGTCGGCCGCCCGCTCGCGACGGGTCGCTGCGCCGACGATGAGGTCCCGCTCGGCATGCGCTGCGTCGATCTCCAGCGGCCCGATCAGCCCGCCGATGTCCGCGCCACGCTTGGCCCGCTCGGTCAGATCGGTGGTACGCCGGTCGAGGTCGTGGTGCGTCGCGATCGCCGCGTTGCGGGTGCTCGCGGGCTCGATCGCGACCAGGTCGTTGATCCGCTCGACGCCTGCCCGCAGTTGGCGCAACCGCGCCGCCAGGTCGGCATCACCGGGTTCGAGCGCGAGCTTGGCCCGCAGCGTCGACGCGAGCGCGTCCGACAAAGTACATGCCTCAGGCAACGAAACCGCGAGCGAACCGGCCGCGCCACCGGTGTCCAGGCCGCCCCAGATCAGCGTCGAGATCCGCTCGGTCTCGGTCGTTCCAACCCGGCCGGAGTCCCAGGTGACCAGGATCAGCTCGTACCGGTCCGAGACCGCCTTCCAGACCGCCATCGACAAGACGATGTCGCCGCTCAGCGCGTCGGCGTCGGCCGAGTTCAGGGCGGCCTGGTCGAGCTCGTCCAGCTCCGCCCGACGCCGATCCCGCCAACTCCCCAAGGCATCGAGAAAGTCCAGCAGCTCCTTCGCAGGAATGCTGCTGCCGATCCGCCCCGGAGGAGACGGCGCAGTCGCCGTCGGCGTACCCACTGTCATCAGGGGGCGACTCGCCCGTATTGGGCCACCGGCGGCTTCGCGGGGCCGAGCGCCTTGAGGAACCACGTGTCGTACGACTTCTGCCAATCGCCATCGGCCTTCATCTTCGCCAGCACGCCGTTGACGAACTTCACGAAGTCGACCTGACCGGAGTTCATGCCGAGGCCGTACGGTTCATCGCTGATCTGGCCGGCCGTGGTCACTCGGGCGTAGGGGTCCTGAGCGACGTCTCCGGCGAGCACGGTGTCGTCACCGGAGATACCGACGACCTCGCCGGCCTGGAACAGCGCCAGGCAGCCAGTGTCGGTGTCGGCGGTCACCGGGATGATGTCGGGGTTTTCCTTGCGCATGTTGGTGTAGCTGGTCGAACCGGTCGGGGTGCAGACCTTCTTGCCGCTCAACTGCTTGAGCGACTGCTCCTTCATGTCGCGCTGGACCAGCAGCTTCTGGCCGGAGTGGTAGTACTCCGCGGAGAACGCGATCTTGGTCCACCGGTCGCAGTTGATCGTCATGTTCCGCGCGACGATGTCGACCGCGCCGTCCTTGCGGGGCGCCTGCAGGACGGGAAGGCGCTGCGGGCTGGAGATCACCCGGAGCTCGACTTTGTGCGGCTGTCCCGGCGCCGGTTCGCCGAAGATGGCGTCCGCGACGGCGTTGATCATGTCGATGTCGAAGCCCTGGATCTTGCCGCTGATCGGGTCCCGCGAGCCGAGGTTGAGGCTGTCTGCCGAGACGCCCGCGACGAGCCGGCCGTACTGCTGGATCTTCGCCATCGTGGTGCCGTCCGGCATCGCGCCAGGGGGCGGCAATGTGACGTCCGGTGCGTACGACTGCAGTGCGTTCTTGCAGGTCTCCGGTGCTGCCGGGGCAGGCGTAGCCGGGGCCGGGGTCGGCTTGGCCGGAACGGGCGTCGCGTCGTACGAGCTGGAGCCGCAGGCGGTGGCGGCGAACAGGAGGGCCAGCGAGCCTGCGATCAGGCGGGTCTTGTTCATCGGTACTCCTCCAGTCGCTGGGAGAATCCCCAGGCGGCGAGCAGGGCGGCGGCGATCCCGATCGGCAGGCCCAGCCAGCCGATCGGCGGCAGCCCGTCGCGGGCGTCGCTCAGCTCGGCCCGGGTCTGGTCGCTGAAGTCGGCCAGCTTGCCGGCCGACTGGTCGTCGAAGGTCTTGAACGTGGCGTTGGAGGTCCCGTTGCCGGACCCGATGGCCAGGTGGACCGCTTTGTCCCAAAAACCGTCGTCGTCGCTCTTGCGGATGGCGACGTGCACCTCGCGGTAGTTGTCCCACGCCGAGCCGAGGCCGGGTGCTGTGTCGCTGACGGCCCTGAGCTGGTCGCTGGTGTTGTTCGCCGCTTCCTTCCAGGCGACCTCGAAGGCCGTACCGGAGCCGCGGGCGATCAGGGTCAGGCTCTCGTTCGACTTCGCGTCGTACGCCGAGATGCGGGCCTGCGAGAGCGCGAGCGTGTCGGCGTACGCGTTCTTCCTGGTGTCCTTGGCCGCGCTGGCCGCACCCGCGAGGGAGGCGCCGCCGACGACCGTGGTGAGCAGTACCAGGGCTGCGGCGGCTGCGACCGGTACGTTCACCCAGCGGTGGGTGCGCTTGGCCAGCCACCACAGGGCGAAGAGCAGGACCGCGAAGGAGAGCAGCCCTCCGGTGAGCATCCAGATGTTGCCCAGGTTGACGCCGTTGAACTCGGTGTCGACCCGGTCCTGGTTGGCGGTGACCAGTGCGTTCAGCAGCGGCAGTGAGTCGTCCTGCAGGGTTGCGCTGGCGTCCTTCAGGTACTGCGAACCCAACGGCAGGCCCTGGCGGTTGTTGGCCCGCGCCTGCTCGATCAGACCTTGGTACGTGAGCAGGGTGACGTTGAGCTCGCCCAGTGCCTGCTGGTCGGCGGGCTGGGCGGTCGCGGCCTCGGAGATCAGCTTGGCGGCGTTCGTCATCGCGTCGGTGAAGTGCTGGCGCTGGGCCGGCGGCTCCAGGCCACCGACCAGGAAGGCGTTGGTGGCGTCGGCGTTCGCGCTGACCAGGTTGGTGTGGATCGCCTGGATCCGGACCAGCTGGGCAGTGTTCGCCTCGGCCCGGCCGAGCGCGCCGTCGGACTGGTTGAAGCCCTGCGCGGCGGTCAGCCCGAAGACGACGCTGAACACGGCGGCCAGGATGAGCATCGCGCGCATCCGGCCGGGCGTGCCCTCGAAGAGCTGGGCGACCCGGCCGAGCTGCTGCCGCTGGACCGGCGGCGGCGTCGGCAGACCCGGCGCCGCGGCCTGCGGGACCACCGGCGACCTGGTCGCGGGTGGCGCACTGGCTGTCTGTGTCACGCCGTCTCTCCTTGCTCGTCCTCATCCGGTACTACGGGCTGCTCCGGTACTGCGCTGTCCAGCTCTGCCGCGACGGCCGGCTTGTCCGGTACCGCTGTCTCCGGCTCTTCGTCGGTCAGGTCCTCGGCGAGGATCTGACGCAATTGCTCGGTGGTCGGTGCCGTCACGTCGCGCAGCCGCCAGGCGTGCCGGCCGATCGCGGCCTCCAGCATGTTGCGGGCGAACCGGCCGTTGCCGAACGAACGGTCCCGCCGGGTCGACGCGAGGATCACCTTGAACTCGTCCAGCGCGTTCGCCGTCAGCTCGTAGTCGGCGCCCTCGGCCAGGCCGGTCAGGATGTCGGTCAGCTCGTCGTCGGTGTAGTCCTCGAACGCGATCGTGGTCCGGAACCGGCTCGCCAGCCCGGGGTTCGCCGCGATGAAGTCCTCCATCGGCTCGGGGTAGCCGGCCACGATGACGACCAGATCGTCCCGCCGGTCCTCCATCTCCTTCACCAACGTGTCCACAGCCTCACGCCCGTACTGATCGGCGCCCAACTCACCAGCGGTCAAGCTGTAGGCCTCGTCGATGAACAGCACGCCACCGACCGCCGACGCGACCACCTCGGCGGTCTTGGTTGCCGTCTGCCCCAAATACCCGGCCACCAGCTCAGACCGGTCGACCTCGATCAGCTGCCCCTTGGAGAGCAGCCCAAGCGCCTTGTAAATCCCACTCACGAGCCGAGCCACGGTCGTCTTGCCGGTGCCGGGGTTGCCGGTGAACACGAGGTGCCGGGTGATCGTCGGACTCTTCAGCCCCGCCTCGACCCGCAACTTCTCCACCCGCAACACAGCAACCTGCCGATGCACCTCCCGCTTGACCTTCGCCAACCCAGTCAGCTCATCAAGCTCAGCAAGCAACTCTTCAACAGTTCGTTCAGGCTCAGCAGGCTTTTCTTCCACCGCAGGCTTCGCCTCTACAGCGGGAGCAGCCGTAGTTGGAGTGGCACCGACCTGTACTTGCTGCCGTGCGCCTGCTGCCTGCAACTGAGCGGCAGCCGCCACCGATGCGTTGCCGATGACCCGCATGGTCGGCTCACCAAGACTGCAAGCCGCCGAAGCCACCTCAGCCAGCGCCTCGGCGTACGGCACCTTCTCAGCAGACCCCTGCGCAACCAGGTCAGTCAGTACGGCAGTAGGTGCGCCACGCCAGCGGCGGCCGCGTACCGCTGCGTCGAAGAAGTCCTGGGTGCCGAAACCCGGCGTCACCGCAGCCCAGTCAGCAGAAGCACCCGGTGCCGACTCAGCGAGAGCAGCGGCCAGTGACAGCGCCTCGGCGCGAGCCACCGACTCAGCAACGCCGGCACGCGTAGCGACGGCCAGCAGGCCGGACAGTGCGTCCTGCAGCGAAGTACCCCCCGCGCCGGTCATGCTCCTCCTCGTCCTGGTGGTGGTTGCAGCGGACCCGCCCCCGGTGGTTGCGGTGGACCCGGATCCGGTGCCGGTGTTGATTCCGTCGGGCCGAGAGCGAGACTGCCACCCGTCGACCCGGTGCCGAACTTCTCCTGCAGGAACCGGCCATGGGCGATCAGCGCCGCCGCGTCCGCCCGGTTCACCGCGTCGAACACCTTGTCCATCGTCGACCCCAAGAGGTCCAGCTGGTCGATCAGGATCATCAGCGACGTCTTCCCGCGATCCACCGGCCGGCTGTCCGCCCACTGCCGTGGCAGTCGGAGGTACCCGCCGATCGCCTCCGGCAGGTAGTCCGTCGCGGTGGCCATCACGGAGTACGCCTGGGCGCTGCCGCCGAGGTTGCCCAGCCGCGGGATGGTCTCCCGCACGATCCTGACCACCCGGTTGACCCGGGACGCCACTACGGCCGGTACGGCGCCGTCCGCGACCAGTTGCTCGACCCGGACCAGCGACTGCAACAGGTCGTCGTTGGTGGGTGCGCGGGGGATCGGGGCAGGCTCGGGCTCCGCCTTGCGGCCTGTGAGCCGCGCAAAGAAGTCACCCAATGCCATGCAGTCGTTCCCCGCTCCTGTGGTCCCCAGGGCCGGACCGGGTCAAGTCCCCGGCCGGCCGCTTCCGGCGTACCTGCTGTGTGTACTGGTGGTCAGCGGCCGAGGTCGAGCGTGCCCGAGACGACGCGCTGGTCCTGCTTTGCGACTCGGTCCAGGTAGCTGCGGGACTTGGTCACCTCGCCCTCGAGCGTGCCGATGGTGGCCGCCATGTTGTCCAGCGCCTCGCTCTTGAAGGTGTCGATCGCGTCCATCGTGGCGTAGATGTTGGCGAACGCCGCCTGCAGCTGCGGCAGCCCGATGGTCGCCGACGCCGCCTGCTGCTGGATCGCGACCGAGTTGTCCCGCAGCATCTGCGAGGTGCGCTCGATCATCCCGCTGGTGGTCGTGTTCAGCGCGGTGATCTGGTCGAGCACCAGCTTCTGGTTGCCCAGCGCCTGCGCCACGATGACCGCGGTCCGCAGTGCCGAGACCGTCGTCGTCGAGGCTCGGTCGACACCCTTGATCAGCTCGATGTTGTTCTTGATCACGATGTCGATGGCCAGGTAGTTCTGGATCGACACGGCCAGCTGGACGAGCAGGTCCTGGTGCTTCTGGCGGACGTAGAACAAGACGTCCTCGCGCAGCGCCCGGGCCTTGTCCGGGTCGGACAGCTCCAGCTCGGCGATGGTCGCCGACAGCCGCGCGTCGAGCCGCTCGGCGACGTAGACGTACTGGTTCAGCCGGCCCATCGCGTCCCAGAGCTGCTGCTTCTCCAGGTTCAGCGCGGCGTTGTCCTTGCCGAGCTCGTCCTGGCCGTTGCGGAGCGAGTGCAGGATGCCCTCGAGGTGGCTCTGGGCGCTCTGGTATTTGCGGAAGTAGTCCTCGATCTTGTCCCCGAACGGGATCATCCCGAGCAGCTTCTTCGGCCCGGTGGCTTCCTTCGGGTCCAGGTTCTCGACCGTACGGCGGAGCTCCAGCAGCGTCTTGCCCACCGTCGAGCCCTCGGCCAGGCCGCCGCTGGTCAGCGCCTTGACCGGCGACTGCAGCAGCCGGTTCGAGCTCTCCGCGGCGTGCCGGATGTCGACGTCGCCCATGCTGCGGACGTCGCCGGCCTTCTGGGCGAACTCCGGTGACCGCGGCGCGGCGGTCATCAGCGAGGTCAGGAAGGAGTCGACCTTCGAGTCCAGGCCGGGCAGCGCGGCCGGATCGACCGCCGGAGCCAGGCTCGGCGCGGCGGTGGCCGCTACTGGCTGTGTTGGCGCCGGCGCGGTTAGTATCAGCCCAGGTGCGGTCGCAGTAGGCGGTTGCAGCGGCGAGATAGCCGGTGCTGCCGCAGCCTGCTGTGCTGCTGCGGCGCCCTGGGTGTTGTCAGCTTCGGTCATCGTCGTTCCCCTCGGTGGCCTACCGCGAGCCTCCAGCCCGCTTCCCCTGTCACACACTCCGTGACGCGCACACAATCTACGCGGTTCCCGGTCATCTGCGGGGAACCTTCCCCGATCCGTGACCCGACCCATTGCCAGAGAACTACCAGCCACCCAGAATCGGTGACTGACCGAGGGGGGCCTCGATGCAACGGTTACAGCGTGGAGTGAACAGGCGTTTGTTCACACTCGTACTCATAGGAACACTGATCGCGGTACTTGGGACCGCAGCCGGTGGGGGAGCGGTACAGGCCGCAGCGACCCAGGGCTATGACTGGGAGGACGGCACAGCCCAGGGCTGGAGCGTTGACTGGGGTGGAGACGATCCGACCAGCTCCACCGCGGTCGCCCTCAGCGGCGCACGCTCATTGGCTCTGTCGGTGGAGGGACGCGAGTACCCAGGGTTCAGGTCGCCTTCGCGGCTGCCGGGGCTGACGGTCGGCTCGCTGGTGACCTACCACCTCTATACGCCCAGGAGCGCCAGGCTGCTCCAGGTGAAGCCGTACGTGACAGACAAGGCGTACGTGGAGCACTTCGGGCCCTGGTCGAGGCTGACCCCGGGTTCGTGGACCACTCTCACTTGGCGGGTACCGGCGGTACCGGACATCCACCACCTGGGCCTCGAGTTCGACAGCCGGGGCTGGGACGGGCGGGTGTACCTGGACGATGCGAGCTGGACCAAGACTGACCCGCGCGGTTCACTCTTCGATGGGCAGAACCTCATCTACGGCTCGCATATCGGCGCCTGGGACATGGACGGCGGTACTGCGATCAGCAACGCGACCGCAGCAGCCAATGTGACCGCTGCCAAGATCCGGGTGATCAAGTGGCAGATGTGGAAGCCGCCGTGCGAGTTGCGCCCTACTGACTGTCAGACAGAGGCGCAGTTCAACGCCGCCATCGACGGGATCCGCCGCCTCGGCGCCGAACCGCTAGTCGGCCTGCCACCGATCTGGGACCAGCAGTGCGCGACAGCGCCCGACCCCTGGTCGCTCGCCTGGCAGCAGTGGATCATCCGGACCGCCGGAAGTCGGGTCAACCTCTATGAGATGGGCAACGAGCCGGACCACTACTGCGGGCTGACCGGGCAGCAGTACCACGACCAGCTCTGGGTGAACGTGCCCACGCTGAAGGCGTATGCCCGGACGCTCGGCCACCAGATCTACGTCGGCGGACCTGGCTGGTCCGCCAGTGACGCGCCGAGTCTTGCGGAGTTGAAGGTCTGGCTCGCTGCCACCAAGGCCGACTATCTCGCCCACGCGCAGAACCGCGACTGGCTGCCCGACTTCATCTCCACCCACACGTACCTGGTGACGCCGACCGAGAACGACACCCAGGCGCACGCCCAGGCGGCGATCGATGCCTGGGGCAACTTCTACGACGACCTACAGGCCTACGTGAACAGCGCGTTCGCCGGCCTCACCGACCAGGGCTACCCGATCGCCGACGAACTCAAGCTGGCCGACAGTGAGTGGAACGACACGATCGACCTCACCTGGCCGGGCAATGAGAGCCAGGCCTGGACCGACTTCTACGTGCACGCCATGTTCGCCATGCTCCGCACCCACAACGTCTGGCTCTCCAACCAGTCCACCATCGCCTCCCATACGGGTCAGGCGCTGGACCTGCTCACCACAGAAGGCACTCCCAAGCCGGAGTACAACTCCTACAAGGCCGAGAGCACGACCGACCCGCGAAACAACTAGCGAACGTAGGTGACGAACGCGAAACCGTCGTGCTGGATTCGGGCGGTTTCGCGCCAGTCGGTGCGGTCGAAGGTGGGGAAGGTGACGTCGCCGTCGGGGGACTGGTCGACCTCGGTCAGTTCCAGGCGGTCGGCGTACGGGAGCGCCTGGCGGTAGATCTCCCCACCGCCGGCCACGTACAGGTCGTTGCCATCAGCAAGCTTCAGGGCAACGTCCAGGTCGTGCGTGACCTCGACACCGTCGACGGCCCAGTCGAGCTGCCGGGTGACGACGACAGTACGCCGACCAGGCAACGGCCGGCCGATGGAGTCGTAGGTCTTACGGCCCATCACCAACGTATGCCCGAGCGTCAACGCCTTGAAATGCTGCAGATCCTCACGAATCCGCCAGGGCAGATCGTTGTCCCGCCCGATCACGCCATTGGCACCGACCGCGGCGATCAGGATGACGGTCATACCGCGATCGGCGCCTTGATCCCGGGGTGCGGGTCGTAGCCGTCGAGTACGACGTCCGCGATCTCGTACGAGTCGATGGAGTCGCGCTTGGCCAGCCGCAGCGTCGGTAGCGGGCGGGGCTCGCGGGTGAGCTGGAGCTTGGCCTGGTCGAGGTGGTTCAGGTAGAGGTGCGCGTCGCCGAGGGTGTGGACGAAGTCGCCGACCTCGAGACCGGTCTGCTGGGCGACCATGTGCGTCAACAGGGCGTACGAAGCGATGTTGAACGGGACGCCGAGGAAGATGTCGGCCGAGCGCTGGTACAGCTGGCAGGACAACTTGCCGTCGGCAACGTAGAACTGGAACATCGTGTGGCAGGGCGGCAATGCCATCCCGTCGACGTCCGCGACGTTCCAGGCGCTGACAATGTGCCGGCGGGAGTTCGGGTTGGTCTTGATCGACTCGATCAGCGCGGAGATCTGGTCGATGTGCCGGCCGTCCGGGGTCGGCCAGGAGCGCCACTGGTAGCCGTAGACCGGGCCCAGCTCGCCGTCGGCGTCGGCCCACTCGTCCCAGATCGAGATGTTGTTCTCGTGCAGCCACTTGATGTTGGTCGAGCCGCTCAGGAACCAGATCAGCTCACCGATCACCGAGCGCAGGTGCAGCTTCTTGGTCGTCACCGCGGGGAAGCCCTGGGTGAGGTCGTAGCGCGACTGGTAGCCGAAGACGCTGAGCGTGCCGGTGCCGGTGCGGTCGCCCTTCTCGACGCCGGTGGTGAGAACGTGGTCGAGAAGCTCCAGATACTGCCGCATGCCGCCAAACTAACAGGCCTCGAAGTTGGTGACCTGACAGACTCGGCGAGTGAGTTCTGAAGAGTATGTGTTGACGCTGGTGCTGCAGGTGGAGAAGGTGGAGCGGCCTGGGCAGACGGATGCGCTGGAGACGGCGGCGCGGGCGGTGCTGGCGATCCTGGCGGATGAGCGGTCGGTTGGCGAGGGGGAGTGGGCCGAGGCGATGCGCGGCTGGCAGGACGCGCGGATCCGGAAGGTGGTCCGCCGGGCGCGGGGTGCCGAGTGGCGCAGGGCGGAGGCGCTGCCGGGGATCACGGTGACGGGTGGGACGGCCGTAGTACGGGTGTTTCCGCCGGTACCGCTCGATGAGGTGCCCAAGGACCTGGCCAAGCTGCAGGTCACCGGGACGGACCTGGAGGACCCAGAGGAGCTGCCCGTACCTGAGCATGGCGCGCCAGTGATCTGGGTGAACCCCGGGCTCACCATGTCCACCGGCAAGACGATGGCCCAGGTCGGTCACGGGGTGCATCTGGCGTGGTTCGAGCTCTCGGATGCCGATCGGAAAGCGTGGCAGGAGGACGGGTTCCGCCTGGCCGTCCGGACTGCCACACCGGCCTTGTGGAAAGACTTGATGGCCAGTGGGCTTCCCGTAGTACAGGACGCTGGTTTCACTGAGATCGACCCCGGGAGCTACACGGTCATCGCAGACCATCCCGCGCTTCGGTAGCCGTGCTCGTCTAACTGTTCGTGCTGGGCCGGTCACGGTGGCTACGTTCGCTGGCATGAGCAAACGAATCGCAGGAGCCCTCGCAGCCTCGGTACTGCTGCTGACCGCCTTGTCCACCCAGGCCGCCTCGGCCTCGACCTCGACCGTCAATGCGTGCGCGCCGGGTCGCGTCTGCGGGTACAACCAGGGCAATCTCGTGTTCGACCTCTTGCCGGTGAATCCCGGCCAGTGTGTGCGGCTGTCCCAGTACGTCGACCACGTGGACAACGAGTCGAACCTGGACCAGCGGATCTGGTCCGGCACCAACTGCACCGGCCGCAACACCGTGATCCGCTCCGGCGGCCAGGGCAGCGTCAACCTCTTCTGGAGCGTCGGCGGCCTGTAAATCGTCTATTGGATTGTGTAGTGCAGGTGGGTGACTCGGTCGCCTTCGATGACATTGGGGTTGTTGAAGAGTTGCTGGCGGCCGGTGTAGTCGCCGAAGAACGGGCGACCGGTGCCGAAGACGACGGGGACGAGGCTGAGGACCAGCTCGTCCAGCAGGCCGGCTTCGAGGAGCTGGCCGGTGAGGTTGCCGGCGGCCACGGCGACATGACGGTGACCGGCCAGCGACTTGGCTTGTGCGACCGCTTCCTCGATGCCGTCGACGAAGGTGTACGGGGCGTCGGGGAAGGGCCAGTCCGTCGGCGGTGCGTGGGTGACCACGACGACGTGGTCGCCGACGGCCGGGACGCCGTTCCACCCGTTGGTCAGGTCGAAGAGGCGGCGGCCGATCAGCGTTACGCCGATGGTCGGCCAGATGGACTGCAGATAGTCAGCACTGGGCTGGGTGACGTGGAACGGGCGCCCGGGGTCGGTTCCGTAGACCTCCACCGGTCCGTTCTCGTACCAGTCGAACAGCGGGCCGACGGCGTCCGAGGTGTCGGCGACGAAGCCGTCCAGCGAGACGGCAGCGGTTGCGATGACACGGCTCATGCGCCCTCCCCGCGGGCGAGCAGCTCGGCGAGGCGGTCCATCGAGTCGTTGATGCCGTGCTCCATCCCGCTCTCGACCGCCGCGTCGCGCGCCGCGACCGACGGGAACACCGACTGGGTGTGCAGCCGTACGCCGGTGTCGGTCTTCTCGTAGGTCGCCCGCTCCAGGCAGACCTCGCCCGGCGCCCCTTCCCACTCAAAGGTCTGGATCACCAGGGTGTCGGGCTCGACGGTGTGGAAGACGCCGCGGAATGCGAACTCCTGGTCGCCGCGCCGATGGATGTACCGGTACCGGCCGCCCGGGCGGACGTCGTACTCCTCGATCGTCATCTCCAGATCGCGCGGGCCGAGCCACTGGGCGACCAGCTCGGGATCGGTCTGGACCCGGAACAGCTGGGCCGGGGTCGCGTCGAACTCACGCGTCGTCGAGAGGAACGGGGTCCCCGCGGGGGCCTCGATGGTGGTCGGGTTGGTGCTCATTTCTCCTGCTCCTTCACGGTGTCGAGTACGGCGTCGAGCCGGCGGTACCGGGCCTCGGCGGTCAGGCGGTATTCGTCGATCCAGCTGGTCAGGCTCTCCAGGGCGGAGGCGTTGAGATGACACGGCCGGCGCTGGCCGTCGCGGCTGCGGGTGATCAGGCCGGCGGCCTCGAGCACCTGCAGATGCCGGGAGATCGCCTGCTTGGTGATCTCGAACGGCTCGGCGAGCTCGTTGACCGTCGCCTCACCGCGGGACAACCGCGCGATCAGCGCCCGGCGGACCGGATCGCCGAGCGCGGTGAACGCCCGGTCCAGTGCCTCTTCGTCAACCGACATCTTTATCAACCATCCCGTTGATCAACTGATGTGTTGAATATAGGCAAAGCTGAGCTGCGGGGTCAAGAGGCAGGTTTTAGCAACTTGGGTTGACAACGCCCGATTGTCAACCTAAGTTGCTAAGCATGGAGAAGTTGGTGAACGAGGACGATCCCGGCGCCGGGCTGGCCTCGGTGGTCGCGTTGCGGCGGCTGGCGGACCGGATCGAGGACAGCCAGGTGGAGCAGGCGATGCGGGCGGGCTGGAGCTGGTCCGACGTCGCCGAGGTGCTGGGCGTGACCCGGCAGGCCGTACACAAGAAACACGCCAAGCGGCTGATCGCCGCGGGCGTCGCCCTGAGGAGGCGTTGATGACGACGAAGGTGAACGATGTCCGGGCCGTACTGGTCCGAGGTGCCCGCGCCGAAGCGGTCGAGGACGGCTCGCCCGCGATCGAGGCCGAGCACGTACTACTGGCCCTGACCGAACTATCCGGTACTACGACCGCCCGGCTACTCGCCGACGCCGGCCTGACCCACGAGACGACCCGGGCGGCGCTCGACCGCGAATGGGAACAAAGCCTCTCAATCGCCGGCGTAGCCATCGCGATCGCAGAGTTGCCCAAGGCAACACCTGACCGCTCCCGCAGCCCCCAGATCGGCGAGACCGCCAAGCTGCTCCTCAAACGCGCGATGACCACCGCGTCCGCCACCGGCGGCGGCCGCATCGGCGCCGCCCACCTACTAGTCGGCGCCCTCGACACCACGCTTGGCCGCATCCCCCGGGCCTTGGAGTTGGCCGGCATCAACCGCGAAGCCCTCCGCGACCAGGCCTATCAAGCAGCCACTCGCCAGGAACACTGATGGCCCGGCTGGCAAGGGGAAACCGCCTTCTGTACTGCGGATTGCTGGCCGGCCCGCTCTTCGTCCTCACCTTCCTGATCGAAGGAATGTTCAAGGGTGACGGCTACGACTCACTGCGCCATCCGGTCAGCTCGTTGGCTCTCGGCGACCACGGTTGGATCCAGACTGCGAACTTCCTGGTGGCGGGTGCGTTGACCATCGCCTTCGCGCTCGGCCTCTGGCGGCAGGCGCGCCTGGGTGCGGTACTGGTCGGCATCTGGGGTGTCGGCCTGCTGGGCGCTGGGCTCTTCACCACCGACCCGGTCAGTGGCTTTCCGCTGGGCACACCTGCCACGGTGGAGTACACGACCTCCGGCGCGTTGCATGACGCCTTCTCACTACCGGCATTCCTGGCCTTGGCGGTGGCGCAGGTCGTACTCGCTCGCGGTTGGGTGCTCTACTCCCTCCTGAGCGCTGCAGCTTTTGTGATCACGTTCATGTTGGCGAGTGCCGGCTTCGCGCAGACGGAATCGCTGGTCGATGTCGCTGGGTTCTTCCAGCGCCTCGCCGTGATCATCGGATGGACCTGGCTCACGTTTCTTGCCTGGCGCAGGTGCTAGATCGTTGCGAAGGTGGCCATCATGGCCATGTCCTCGTGTTCGAGGTTGTGGCAGTGGATGAGGTACTTGCCCTTGTGGGCGGTGAATTTGATCAGGACGTCGACCACTTCGGCGGGGCGGATGTCGACGGTGTCCTTCCAGCCCACGTCGTACGGGCCGGGTTTGCCGCCGCCTCGGCGGAGTACCTGGAAGGGGGCGAGGTGGACGTGGACGGGGTGGTGGACGTCGGTGACGAAGGACCAGACCTCGTACTGGTCGAGCTTGATGGATGCCTGCATTTGCTGGGGATCGAAGGGTTTGCCGTTGATCGTCCAGCCTTGATGACCGTTGGCTGAGCCGCGGCGGAAGCGCCACTCGCGGTGGACCAGGCCGGACGGTTCGGGCACAGCGGCGTACGACGAGAGCTTGGCCGGGACGTTGCTGTCGTCTCGAGCCTTGCGGGCGACCTTGAATCGCATCACCTGGCCGGCCCGACCACTGTCCAGCTTGTTGAGCAGAGTGACTTCAGTGCCGGGCTGGTACTTCGAGAAGTCCACCACTACATCGAATCGCTCGGCCGGCGCGATCACCAGCGTCTTGTGCTCGACCGGTGCTCCGAGCAGTCCGCCATCGCTCCCGATCTGGATGAACGTCGCCGGGCCGGGGTCCAGTGCCAGCTCGTAGCGGCGTGCGTTCGACGCGTTGAGGATGCGGAAGCGGTAGCGCGCGGCGTCGACCTCGAGTACCGGCCAGGGAGCGCCGTTGACCAGCATGACGTCGCCGATCACACCTTCCATGTACTTCGTCTCGACACCAGGCCCGTCCTTCGCGGCCGGGTAGAGGAACGAGCCATCGGCCGCGAACGCGCGATCTGCCAGCACCAACGGGATCTCCCGATCGCCACCAGGCAAGGGAAGTAGGTCCTCCTCGGCATCACGAACCACATGCAGGCCGAACAGTCCGCGATAGACCTGCGGGGCCGTGTAGTCCATCCGATGGTCGTGATACCAGAGCGTGGCGGCCCGCTGCGTGTTCGGATAGGTGTACGTCCGGCTGCCCATCTTGACGTCGCCGCCACCCATGCCGCTGTGCCCAGTGTGGTCGTGGTGCTCACCGGCCGGCATCAGCAGGTCGAGTGGCCAGCCGTCGCTCGCGGCCGGGGTGTGCCCGCCGTGGAGATGCACGACAGTCGGTACGTCGAGTTGGTTGACCTGCTCGACGACGGTCGTCCGGCCGCTGCGTACGTCGAATGTCGGGCCGGGGAGCAGTCCGTCATACCCGATGATCTCGGTCTTCAGGCCGGGCAGGATCTCCAGCGATGCCTTCTGCTGGACGACGCGGTAGAAGTCGACTCCTGCGTGTGTGCGGAGCGGCTTCTTCACGGGCGGGATCGGCAGCGCGACCTTGAAAGCTTCGGGGAGTGGAGCTTTGCTCTTGAGGAGTTCGGCGGTCTGTCCAGGGAGGCCGCAGTTGGCGAGGGTGAGGGCCAGGCCGGTACCGCCGGCCGCTCCGAGGAATCGGCGGCGGGACAGTTTCATGGCTTGACCTTTCCTCGTGCGCTGGAGCGGAAGGACCAGACCGTCATCCAGAGCACGGTGATCACGATGGCGGTGCCGAGCGGCACGTGGACGGCGAAGTTCTGGGCGTAGCCGAAGGCGAGTTGGGTGAGCTCGGCGACGATCAGTCCGAGCGTGACGAGGGCCGGCCACAGACGGCCGCGGCCCGGGCGCCAGTACAGGACGGCGGCGACGAACTGGATCGCCGCGATCAGGAAGAGTGACGATCCGATCGGGCCGTGCCAAGCCATCGCGTCGACCTCTCCGGAGAGGAAGTATCCGGCGAGGATCGGCTGCGCCGCGACGAGTACTGCATGCAGGAGGAGGGTCATCCTCAACAGCCACAGGGTGATCATGCGGGCCTCGCTGCGGAGCGGAAGGTCCAGGCGGCGAAGGCGCAGGCGACGGCGACGATGGCGATGCCAAGGGGGATGTGGATGGCGAGCTGGCGGGTGTAGCCCATCGAGATCTGGACGGCCTCGGCGGCGAGCAGCAGGAGCGAGACGAGGACGGCTGAGGCTTTGCCACCGGAGCGCCAGTAGATCGTCGCGAGCAGGACCTGCCCGAGGGAGAGGAAGGCGAGGCCGAGCCCGATCGGCTCGTGCAGTCGCAGCGCGGCGCCCGACCCGTTCAGGTAGGCGCCCGCGAGCACGGGTTGCAGGCAGACCGCGACGGCATGCACCACCGCGGCAGCCCGAAGTACCACCAAAGACTTCATGGTGGTGAGAGTAGTAGCCTGTCTACATGTAGCGCGACCAGTTAAACCCCTGGTCGAACCCTCAGGTCAACTGGCCCAGACGTGATACCGATATGCCTGCTCGTTCGCAGACCCAGTGCGGGTCGGGGCCGAGCTCGGGTTCGATCCGGAGTTCGTGGTCGTGGAGGTCGTCGCAGGCGGTGCAGCGCGGCCAGCGGACGCCGGAGTCGGAGAGGCGGTCCTGGACGTCTTGCGCGACCAGGCCGGCGATGTGTTCGGCGCCGTCCGGCCATTGGTCCAGCCACCACTGCCGTCCGGCGACGGCATCCTCCAGCAGAGACACCATGACGGCGTCGTCGAATCCCCGCGCGGCCAGGTCGTGGAGCACCTGTGCCCGGGCCGTCAGCAACACACCTGGTTCGTTCATCGCCCTTCAGAGTGCCAGACGGAACCGACAAAACCCCACGCCGATCGGCATGGGGTTTCATCGCCTTGGGAGAGGTCAGCCGGCGAGCGGCTCGCAACGAGGCGCCGGGTCGAGGCGCTCGGCGAGCTTGAGCTCGCGCTCGGCGGCGGTGCGTAGTACGGCGGAAAGCCTTGTGCGGAAGGCGATTCCGCGGCGCGGTGCCGGCTCGTAGTACTCCTCCTGAGGAGCGTTCGGCAGTGCGGACTGGGCGAGGGACCTCGCGTTCTCCACTGCGGTGTTGCCGGCGATGAAGTAAGTCATGGTCGTGCTCCCTTCCGAGGGCGTGATGATCAGAACCCATGGCCACGGCGGCCATCGGCGAGATGGTGGGTTGATTCAGTTGCGGGGTGCGGGACCGCTGCTGGCGCGGACGACCAGCTCGGTCGGCATCGTGAGGTGCCGCTCGGTCGCGTTCGGGTCCAGCAGCAGCCGCCCGACGGCGCGGCCCTTGTCGTTGATCGGCTGCCGGATCGTGGTCAGCCCGGCCGTCTCGGCAGCGGGGATGTCGTCGAAGCCGGTCACCGTCAGGTCCCGGCCGGGAACCAGGCCGCGGGTCTTCATCGCCTGGATCGCGCCGAGCGCCTGGACGTCGCTCAGCCCGGCGATCGCGGTCGGCCGGTCCTGCGAGTCGAGCACCCAGCCGGCCGCTGCCAGCCCGGACCCGAAGGCGTTGTGGCCGCCCGAGACGACCCTGAACCGGGCATCGGACATCGTCTTGCGCAGACCGGCGATCCTGAGCTCGCAGTCGTCGCAGTTGATCTCGTCGAGGTCCAGCTCGATCGGCTGGCTGCTGGTCGCCTTGTGGTTGTCGACCAGTACGACGACGTCGCGGTGACCGAGTCGGGCCAGGTGCTCGCCCATCGCGGCCGCGGCGTCCAGCTCGTCGATCGCCACCCAGCCGTCGGCCAGGTCGTGTCCGCGCTGGGTCGATACCGTCGGAATGCCCCGGTTCTTCAGCATCTCCAGGGCCGGGTGGCCGTGATCCACGCAGAAGATCGCGGCGGTGTCGATCGCGGCCTGGCGGACCGCGTTCGTCCCGGACTCGATGTCGGTCGAGCTGATCGGCATCAGCAGCAGGCTGGTGGTGAACTCCTCGGCGACCTCGGCCAGGCCGGCCAGGAAGCCCACCGCGTACGGGTCGGAGAAGGCGTAGGAGAGCTTGTCGGTGAACAGCACGCCGACCGCACCCGCCTTGCCGCTGCGCAGGGCGCGGGCGGAGGCGTCAGGACCGGCGTACCCGAGCTCTTGGGCCTTGGCCAGGATCCGCTCGCGGACCGCGGCGGAGAGCTGGTCAGGCTTGTTGTAGGCGTTGGAGACGGTCGACGGCGACACTCCGGCCGCCTGGGCGACGGTCTTGATCGTGACTCGGGGTGTCATCGGTCTGCCTCCTCTTCCAACGGCTTCTGCATCGTTCTACTAAATCGTTCTAGAAAAACGATACAGAAGACTCTCGGAGAGCGCAACAGTTATTTCTGGAGCGGCGCCGTGGGCCGGTACGGGATGATGGCCGCATGGGTTCGTTGCTGGAGATCATCGCTTTGCATCCGGCGGATGCCGAGGCGGCTCAGGAGGGCGGCGCGGACCGGCTGGAGCTGTGCGCCTCGATGGAGGCCGACGGCCTGTGCCCGTCGGTGTCCACGGTGAGCGCCATCCGCCGGGTGACCGACCTGCCGTTGCGGGTGATGTTGCGGCTGTCGAACTCGTTCGGCACCGACGGCGCCGAGCTGAACCGGCTGACCGCGATGGCGCAGTCCTACCTGTCGGCGGGCGCGGACGGGTTCGTGTTCGGGTTCCTGAACGCGGACAACGAGGTGGATGTCGAGTCGGCCGCTGCGCTCGCGAGCACCTTTGCCGGTACGCCGTGGACGTTCCACCGGGCTGTCGACGCCGTGCTCGAGCAGGAGAAGGCGTGGCGCGCGCTGCGGAGCCTGCCGGGGCTGGACTGCGTACTGACTGCGGGGTCGTCGCTCGGAGTCGGGCATGGGCTGGACGATCTGCTCAAGCTGGCGTCCGGTGATGAGCAGGTGGCGAAGGTGATGATGGCGGGCGGCTCGCTCCAGCCGGAACATGTGCCCTGGCTGTACGGGGCCGGGGTCCGGCGTTTCCATGTCGGCTCGTCGGTGCGGCAGGACGGCTCGTGGACCAAGGCGTACGTGAACTCCCGCTTCGTACGAGCGTGGCGCAACCTGCTCGACGCGCAGGACGAGAAGGCATGATCTATATCGACCCGCCGGCTTGGACGGCGCACAACCGCTTGTGGTCGCATCTGGTCAGCGACTCGTCGTATGAGGAACTGCACGAGTTCGCGCGTGCCGCTGGGATTCCTGCTCGTGGCTTCGATCGCGATCACTACGACGTACCGTCCGATCGGTACGACGATCTGGTGGCGGCGGGGGCTGTGCCGGTATCGAGTCGGGTGATTGTTCAGCGGTTGCTGGCGTCCGGGCTGCGGCATCGCAAGGGGACCTGAGATGGGCGCCGAGCTGGACTTGTCGGCCTTCGCGGGGCTCGGCGCTGTGGTGGGGGTCTCGGATCGCGGGCAGCGCTCGACCGGGGCGACCGGGGTAGCGGTTGATGCGCCGTTCCGGATTGCTTCGCTGACCAAGACGCTCACGGCTGCGGCGACTGTGAGAGCCGTGCAAAACAAGGGATTGAGTCTCAGTCAGCCAGTGGCTGGGGTGCTGCCGGAGCTTGAGACATCGCTGACCGTGGAACAGGTACTGGCGCAATGCACCGGCTTCAACGAGGCCGTGACCGCTGCTGCCGTACAGGCTCTGGGTGAAGGCGATGAGGTGTTCCTGGAGGCAGCCAAGCTGGTGGTCGCCGCGGGGCACGAGTATCCGCCGGGGGAGCGCTGGTCCTACTACAACGGGAACTACTTCCTTGCGGGTGCGGTGCTGGCCAGGCTTACAGGCGGCACCTTCGAGGAAGGTCTCGAGGAGTTCACCTCGACGGTTGGTCTCAAGTCGACCGTCTTCACCGCTGGTGACTATCCACGAGCTCGCCGGCCGAGCGGCGGCCTGTGGTCGACCGTGCCTGACCTGCTGAGCTTTTGCGAGTTTCTGCTGCAGGACAAGGGGTTGCTGGCCGAGATCTCCACCCCTCGGGTGTGGACGCCGCTGACCTACGCACTCGGGTGGGCGGTGGGGCCCTCGGGGATGCTTTACCTCAACGGGCGGTTGCCGGGGTATCGGGCAGGGATGCTGTTGTCGCCGGGGGACGAGTGGGCGGCTGTGATGTTGGTGGACGATACCGATGCGTTGCCGGCGATCGCGGAGTACCTGGATGGGCTGCAGCGGCCGCTGACCGGAGTACCGATGGCTGGGATGATCGATGCGTTCGCGGCATAAGAAAGGTGCCCCGGGCAATTAGCCCGGGGCACCTTCTCTTCAATCGCGGAGTTCGGTGACCGTACCGGCGGCTACCGTGTGGCCGCCTTCGCGGACAGCGAAGCCCAGGCCTACCGTCATGGCGATCGGCTTCTCCAGTTCCACGCCGAGCTCGATCGTGTCGCCGGGCATGACCAGGGCGATGTCACCCAGGTCGATACCACCCGATACGTCCGTGGTGCGGAAGTAGAACTGTGGGCGGTAGTCGGCGGCGAAGGGGGTGTGGCGGCCTCCTTCGGCTGTCGACAGCGCGTGCAGTTGCGCCCGGAACTTGCGGTGCGGCTGCACACTGCCCGGCAGCACCAGTACCTGGCCACGACGGACCTCGTCGCGCTTGATGCCACGCAGCAGTACGGCCGCGTTGTCGCCCGCCTCCGCGGACTCCAGCGACTTGCCGAACGTCTCCAGCCCGATCGCCGTACTGGTGACCGTCGGGCCGAGACCCACGACCTCCACGGCGTCGCCGAGCTTGAGCGAACCCTGCTCGACCGCGCCGGTGACGACGGTGCCACGACCGCTGATGGTGAGTACGTTCTCGATCGGCATCAGGAACGGCTCGCCCAGCTCACGGTCGGGGACGGGTACGTAGTCGTCGACGGCGTCGAGCAGGTCGCCGACGGCCTTCATCCACTCGGGGTCGCCCTCGAGCGCACGCAGACCGGAGACGCGCACGACCGGTACCTCGTCGCCCGGGAAGCCGTACTCCGACAGGAGCTCGCGGACCTCCAACTCGACCAGGTCGAGCAGCTCGGGGTCGTCGACGGCGTCGGCCTTGTTCAGCGCGACGACCAGGTACGGCACCCCGACGCGTTGCGCGAGCAGTACGTGCTCACGGGTCTGCGGCATGGCGCCGTCCTGCGCCGACACGACCAGGATCGCGGCGTCCACCTGGGCGGCGCCGGTGATCATGTTCTTCACGTAGTCGGCGTGCCCGGGCATGTCGACGTGCGCGTAGTGCCGGTTGGCGGTCTCGTACTCGACGTGCGAGATGTTGATCGTGATCCCGCGCTGGACCTCCTCGGGCGCCCGGTCGATCCCGTCGAACGCGACGAACGAGTTGAGGCTCGGGTAGCGCTCGGCGAGCACCTTGGTGATCGCGGCGGTCAGCGTGGTCTTGCCATGGTCCACGTGCCCCATGGTGCCGATGTTGAGGTGCGGCTTGGTCCGCACGAACTGGCTCTTGGCCATTGTGTGTTTTCCCTTGCTGGTCAGAAGATTCGACTGAGCCAGGACCCAGGGCCCGTCCGTACCAGCTGGGTGTTCCAGCGGTCGGAGGGGGCCGGTTCTCGAGCCACCCTCCTCCGCGGGTCCTGCGGTCAGCAGGAGGAGGGTCGGCTTCGTGCGCCGGTCAGATCAGTTGAATCGACTGACGTCCACGCGGCAGCGCCTGACAGGCCCAGGCCTGACAGGTACGCAACAGAATCCGCACGGAACATGGTCATCACGGTAGATGTCAACGCTGCCCCCGGCAACGGATATTCCCCACGCCGCCTCCGATGCCCGCTCCTTCGTCGCGTGCTCGTTCGGCCGCTCCCGCCCACCCGGCGTTGGGCGCTCCCGCGTCGCGCGAATGCGACCACGATGGTGCTTGCCCGTCTTGGCGAGGCCGGTGTACTCCCCCATGCGGCCTCCGACGCCCGCTCCTTCGTCGCGTGCTGGTTCGGCGGCTCCCGCCCAACACCGGGTGGTGTGGGAGCGTTCGGAGCGGTAGCGGCCGTGGAGCGGAAGGCGGTCGGCGGGTGGGGCTTCTACCGGCTACTTCAGCTTCTCCCGGGCGTAGCGCAGGGTGGGGGACTGCATGGCGGCTTCGTGCTTCTTGAGGAAGGTCCGAAGCGCTGACTCGTCCAGCACGCCGGCGTACTTGAGCGCGATGCCGACGGGTTTGGAGACGACCGGGTTCTTGTCGGCCAGCAGGAGTTCGGCGATCGCGAACAGATCGTTTAGGTCGGCTGGGGTGCCGAAGCGGGCGAAGTACAAGGGGGCTGTGATGGCTGTGCGTCGCCGCAGGGGGTCGCTGGTCCTCGCCAGATCGAAGAGCGGATCCCGAGTGCGCGTCAGCAGATAACGGCCGACGACATGTGGCGCCGCTCGGTCGACCATGTCCCAGCTGTCTATGGCGTCATGCCGGCGCAGATACAGCTCGTACGCCGTCTGCCGCTCGTTGTCTGTCGTCCTCTTGGCCCGAGCTTTGAAATCGAGCACGCAGAATCCGGCCAGCCGCCCCTCGTACGACGCTTCGTCCAACAGCCGCTCGACCTCCCTGAACTGCATGCCGGTGAACACCTTGGCGGTATCAAAGGTGCTCCGCATCGGTACACCCAGCACCTCGCCGCCACCCGGGTAATGCTTGTGCACCACCTTGCCGGGCTCGGCGTACTCCCGCAGTGCCGCCATCAAGGCAACCGCAGTCAGCTCCATCGGAGGAGCGTAGTCCCCGGCCCCGCCAGCGTGACAGCCAAGCGAAGCGATGGCGACAGGGCCGGGCGCGGTTGCGGAGAGCCCGCCTATTCTCACCCCAGCGCCCAGCCTGAGCCCGCTCGCAGCCGCCGGCATTTTCGGGGGTTAACCCCCGAGCTTGTGGGTTGCCACCCATGAACCCGGGGTGACAACCCACAATTTGAGGGGTTAACCCCTCAAATTGTGGCAGCGGGTAGCGCGTCACCTCGGCGGTCGGTGGGAGGAATCTGGGGCACGGCGGAGCTCTTTGATCGCTGCCTTGGCTGCGGATGCGATCAAGGCGTCGTTGGGGACTGCGTCTTTGACGCCCTTGGTGGACATGACCGCGAGCATGATCGGGGCGTGGTTGGGTGGGAAGAGGATCGCTACGTCGTTGCGGGTGCCGTAGCCGGCGGTGCCGGTTTTGTCGCCGACCTTCCAGGCCGCGGGGACGCCGGCTCGGATTGTGGTGGCGCCGGTGGTGTTGTTGAGGAGCCAGGTGGTGAGGGTGGCGCGCTTGGCTGGCGGGAGGGCTCGGCCGAGGGTGAACTTTTGGAGGCTGGTGGCCAGTGCCCGGGGAGTGGTGGTGTCGCGGAGGTCGCCGGGGGTGGCTTCGTTGAGGGTGGGTTCGGTGCGGGTGGTGATGCTGACGTGGTCGCCCGCCTTGCGCAGGGCCTTCTGGAGGGCGGGTGGGCCGCCGAGCTCGTTGAGGATCAGGTTGGCGGCGGCGTTGTCGCTGTAGCGGATCGCGGCGTCGCAGAGTTCGCGGAGCGTCATGCCGGTGGCGACGTGCTTCTCGGTGATCGGCGAGTTGGGGAGCAGGACGGACCCGTCGTACCGGATCAGTTTGCCGAGGTCCGGGGCTTGGGCCAGCAGGACGCCGCAGGCGAGCGACTTGAAGGTGGAGGCGAAGGCGAAGCGTTCGCCGGCGCGGTACGAGATGGTCCGGCCCGAGCCGGTATCCACCGCGAAGACTCCGAGCCGCGCGGCGTACTGCGCCTCCAGCTTCCGGAACTCCGCCGAGACCGGCGCGGGAGTGGAGACGGGCGTCGGCGCTGAGGTGCTGGCGACGGGCGTCGGCGTTGAGGCCAGTGCGGCTGTTGCCTTGGGCTCCGAGGAGCAGGCGGTGCTGATCAGCACGGTGGCGGACAGGGCGGCAAGGAGGGCTCGTCGCATGGGCCCGACCCTAGTTGGTCAGTTCAAGGCGAAGAGGCGGGTGCCGTCGCTGAAGATGGGGCGGCCGGCGGCTACGGTGACGGCCGGTTTGTTGCAGGTGACGTTCTTGGTTTCGGCTACTGAGGCTGCGGTCGGGCCGGGGACCAGTGGGCGCGGCTGGATGCCGGTGGTGCCGACCATGACGGGGGAGCAGCTGCCGTCGGATTGGGGCATCAGGGTGACCACCCGGCCGTCCGGGAGCAGGCCGAAGCCGTCCCGGGGGAACTCGGGCTGCTGCAGCTTCGGTGGTACCGCCAGCAGGTGGTGCCACTGCGGTGTGCCGTCCGACGGGTTCAGGGCGGACACGTCGTACGTCTGGTCCTCGCCGTTCTCGGTGCTCGTCCGGCAGGTCACCAGCACGATCGAGTTGTGGGTTGCCGCGAGCTGCGCGTCGCAGGACGACCGCCCGAGCCGCGGCCTCGGCGTACCGGGCACTGAGTCGGTCCACAGGATGTGGCCCGAGCCGACATCCACTGACCACTGGTACAGGGTGCCGCCGGCCGCGCCGGTCCAGACGAGCCCGGAGACCTCACGGGTGTCCGGTACTGCGACCAGCTCCCCGATCCACGTCGACGGGTCCAGCTCGGCGCTCAGCTCGAACCGGATGCCCAGGTTGACCTCCCAGTGCTGGTCCCCATCCATGAGGTCCAGGCCGCGCACCACCGCGCCGTTGCCACCACAGGCGTCCACCACGACGGCCTGGTCGGCCAGCAGCACGCCCTGCGTGACAGCGCACTTCAGCCGCGCTCGCCAGTGGGTCGGGCTGCTCACGCCATGCGCCACGACATCCGTACCTTCGGCGACCAGCAGTTGATTGGCGTCGACTGCGAGCGCCGTACCGTCCGTGTGAACCTCAGTGAGCACCTTGCCGCTCACTGCATCCAGTACTGCGTACGTCGGCAGCTCGATCCCTCGCGGAGCGTTCCCGTCGTCGTACGGCAGATGCGCTGCGATCGTCCGGCCATCACTGGAGACCAGTAGCCCGTCGGAGCCGTTGGAGGCGGCGTCATCGACATCAGCTCGCGTGTACCGCCACCGGGTCTGGCCAGTGGTCGCGTCGGACATCACCACGCCGTCCGACCGCAACTCGGCCACCCCACCCGCAGTACCGGCGATAGCGCCCGTCGCGGGCACCTCCCGGCTCCAGGCGACTCCACCGTCGAGCTGCACGGGCAGTGTTGCGGGTGCCTCGTCAGTAGTCGTGCTCACCGTGTTGGCCGTCTCGAGCCGGGCCTGGACGAACGGCTCGCCAGCCGACACCACGATCCAGGCCAGCAGCGCCGCGCACACCACGGTCACGCCGAGACCCAGCCCCCGGGGCGGAGACAGCGCGTACGGCGGTGCCAGCCGTAGCCGCCGTGCCAGCCCCAGTAGCGCCCCCGCGAGCAGCAAGGCGACGGAGGCCAGGACGAGGTACGGCCAGCGCTCACTCATGGCCGCGCCCGGCTTGGCCGAGGGCCACTGCCACCAGCAGACCCCGATGGAGATCAGGCCGACGACGGCGAACACCAGTGCGGGGATCGTGACCAGTCGAGGCTGCGCCCGGCGGAACCACGCGCACGCTAGACCGGCCGCGACCGCAGTACCGGCGATCGGTGCCCAGACCGGGAAGCCATTGGCGTCGTCCGGACCGGCAGGCCAGCGTGCGGCCGCTCCCAGTCCGCGGCCGAGTAGTACAGAGGCTGCGATGACCACACCGAGCGCTGCGCCCAGGTAGATCATCGGGATCAGCCCAGCGATCGGGCGGGCCGCTTTCGGGCCCCACTGCTTCAGTTCGCGCCGGAGGTTCTCCCGGGCCGCCTGCTCCCAGTGCTGGCGGCCGTGCTCGGTCGCGTACAGGGAGGTCTCGGACAGGCCGTCCAGGAACTTCATCCGGCCCCGGGCGAAGTCGCGGTCCGCGACATGCGCGTACTCCGCGCGGATGCCGACCGCGTACTCGTCGTACCGGGCGGCGGACATGCTCAGCACGCGCAGGTCCGCGTCGCACAGGACGGAGCCGTTCGCGTCACCCGGCTCGCTGTCGTGCTTGGCGGTCAGCCGGATCAGCCGGCCGATCTCGGCCACCCTGGCCGCCTCGACGCCGTACGCCGACAGTTCGAGCTCGGCGAGCTGGGCGGAGACCTCTTCGTTCTCACCCGGTTCGGCCTGCGGGTCGTAGATCGCGTCGTGGAACCAGGCGGCCAGCCGGACCGCGTCGACGTCGGCCGCGACAGCGGCGAGCTCGTCGATGGTCTCGAGCATCTCGGTCAGGTGCCGCTGGTCGTGATAGTGCCGATGTTGCTCTGCGTAACGGGCCAGCAGATCATCGCCCAACGGCTGCGCGTGCGGCAGCAGGCGATTCCACTGGTCGCGCAGGTCCATGGCCGTGAGTCTCGCACCCGGTGACGGCCTCCTCCGACCGATCCGGGGCTCCCGGTTAGGGTCGTGGCCAAAGCGATATCGGCTCGTCACAAGGAGGACACCATGCGCTTCGGTTTGGTCGGAACCGGCCCTTGGGCCCATTTGACCCAAGGCCCGGGTCTGCAGGCCGCCGAAGACGTCGAACTGGTGGGTGTCTGGGGCCGGAACGAGGACAAAGCGAACGTATTGGCCACAGATCTAAAGGTCGCGGCCTATACCGATTACGCTGAGTTACTCGCCGACGTGGATGCGCTGGCGTTCGCGGTACCTCCGAACGTGCAGGCGTCGATGGCGCTGGACGCGGCGGCGGTCGGCAAGCATCTGCTGCTCGACAAGCCCGTCGCCGATTCGCTGGACGATGCCCGGGCGCTGGCGGACGAGGTGGCCAACGAGGGGATCGCCTCAGTGGTCTTCTTCACGGGCCGGTTTCAGCCGGAGACCCGGGCGTTCTTCGATCAGATCCAGGCGACCGGCGGCTGGAAGGGCGGTTGGTCCCGGATGCTGGCCTCGCTCGACGCGCCGGGCAATCCCTTCGGTGGGTCGGCCTGGCGGAGGGAGCAGCGGGGTGCGCTCTGGGACGTCGGGCCGCACGCCCTGTCCAACCTGATCGGGCTGCTCGGTCCGATCGCCGACCTGCGCGCAGTGGGTGGCGAAGGCGACCTGGTCCACCTCGTCCTCACCCACGAGTCGGGCGCGACGAGCACCGCGAGCATGACGCTGTCGGCGCCGCCGGAGGGCATCAGCTTCGAGACCGGTATCTGGGGAGAGACCGGTACTGCGATCCTGCCGCGCCCCGAGACGGAAGCCGTCGACGCCTTCGCTCTGGCTGCCACCGAGCTGGTAGCCGCAGCGGAGTCAGGCGATACCCACCCGGTCGACATCACGTTCGGAACCCGGGTAGTAGAACTTCTTTCTTCTGCGGAAGCTCAGCTCAGTGCAGGGCGATGACGCCGGCCGGGCCTGAGGTCAGGACCAGGTTGCCGATGGCCACCGGGTCGCGGCTGCAGGAGATCCCGGTCGGCAGTGCGACCCGGCGGAAGCCGGTGCTGTCGATGACATTGGCCGCACACCCTCCCGAGCTGCTGCCTCCCAGCGACACGACCCGCCCGTCCGCAGTCACCGCCACCCGGCTCCGAGGATCCACCGGCGCAGTGGTCTGCCAAGCGGTCTGGCCAGTCGTCGCATCGATCGCAGTGACCACCGTCTTGGTGTTCTGCTGACTCTCCGGTCCCGGGCAGTCCACGACGATCAGGAGCCGCCCCGCGGACTTCAGCAGCGTCCGGCACGCCCAGTTCGCCGGTACCGGCCACCGCCACTTCGTCTGGCCGGTACGCGGTTCGATCGCCACCAACGCGACCGGTACGTCCGAATCGCCGCCCGGCTCCGCCACCACGACCGCCCCGCCGACCACGACCGGCCGCCGGTACATGTCGCTCGGCGCCTTGCTCCAGAGCTTCTTGCCGCTCTTCAGGTCGAGGCCGGCCACCTCGTCGGCCTGCCGCCCGCAGCTGTGCCCGAGGAACGCGACGACGGTGTCCGAAGTCGCCACGGCTCCGATGTTGGTGCAGCGGCCGGGCTCGAAGGTCCACCGGCTGTCGCCGTCCGGGTCGACCCCGCGCAGCTTGTCCGAGCCGCGGGAGACCTGCTCGCCCGTCAGCAGCGGATCGGCCTGCTGGATGCTGTGATCGCGCGTACTCCCCGGCCAGGCGGCCTTGCGCTTGCCGGTGTTCGCATCGAGCAGCAGGTAGCCGATGTCGGCGAACTCGGCCAGCACGTACTCGCCGTTGCCGGTAGCCACGATGTCCGGCTTCTCGTCCGAGTCGGACCGGCTGTAGCGCCACCGCAGTTCCCCGGTGGCCGCGTCCAGCATCTCCACCACACCGCTCTGCCGAGGTACGGCGATCCCGTACTTGGTCCCGACGGCCTCCTCGGCGCCAGCGTTGGTCAACGCCCGACTGACCCAGGTGACTCCACCGTCGAGCAGCGACTCAGGCATCTGCCCGGCCGGACCACGTGGGCCCTCCGACCGCTCGTTGGAGCCCAGCACGTACCCCTTGGCCAGCGGCTGCACGACCAGCAGGAGAAGTAGCGCGATCACCCCCGGTACTGCGAGCCACGAGAGCTGCTGGCCGAGATTCCGGGTCGGTAGGAATCGTGCGTTCCTGGTCCGGAGCAGGGAGGCGACCAAGGCCGCAGTACCGGCTACGAGGAGCAGTAGGAGAGCAGAGATGACCAGAGGGACCCGGAGGCCGATACCGACCGCAGGGTTCGTGACTGGGACCTGTGCCCAGGCAATCAAGAGTCCGGTGACCGCGACAGCCACCACGGCGCCTGCGATCAGCCTTGCGCGTTGACTCGCGCTGCGGGCCGTACGGAAGAGCAGTGGTGCGCAGAAGAGTGAGAACACGGCTAGAGCGACCGGTGGCCAACCAGCCTCGGGCTCTACTGCCGGCACCTGCCAAGGAGCTCCTGCCGCGGCGATCGAGGCAACGGTCGCCGCTATGGCCGCGAAGGTCGCAGTAGCCGCCAGTGCCGCCTGCTGCCAACCACGCCAGGGCGCTGGCAATTCGCTGTCGAGCCCGGCGAGCTCTGCCTCCAGGTTGGCGCGAGCGTGCGCACCCATCCGCTGTCGAGCCAGCTGACTCCGGTAGAGATGCCCGTCGAGCAGGACCCGTACTTCGTCGTACCGGCGTCCGATGGCGGCTGTGCGGTCACCCGCGTCCCGGCGTACCTCGGAGGCGTGGGCCGCGTACCGGGCGGGAGCTGTCGCCATGATGCCGTTGACTGCATCGAGCAGGACGTCGCCGTTCGCGTCGCGCCGGGGCGGTGCATAGGAGTCGGTCGGTGGAGTCGCCAGGTCACCGGTGAGCCGGACCAGCCGGGCCACCTCGGCGACGCGGATCGGATCCACCCCATAGGTGGGCAACGTCTGCTCGACCAACCGGGCCGACGACTCCGCGTCCTCGGCGGACCCGCCGCCGGGCTGGTGCACGGCCCGATGGAACCAGGCCGCGAGCCGGACCGAGGTCGGATCGGTGCTCAGCTGGATCAGTGAGTCGAGGGCGTCCAGGACGGCTTCGAGGTACTGGTCGCGGTAGGCGCGCCGGTTCCGCTCGACGTAGCGCGCGACGAGGTCGTCCGCCAGCGGCGCAGAGCCGGGCAGTAGCTCGCTCCACCGTTCACGCAGGACCACCACCGCCACAGTCTGCCAGTCCGATCACAACGGTGACCGCTCGATCGGCACACCTCTGCCTTGCGGTTGCGGATCAGCGGCGTGCGGCGAGCACTCCGGTGAGCAGGCCGGGGTAGAGCGCCTCCAGGTCCTCGCGCCTCAGCTTGCTGATCCGGCGGGTGCCCTCGGTGTGTGTGGACAGCACGCCCGCCTCGCGCAGAATGCGCAGGTGATGCGCCCGGGTCGACGCCGTCACCGGCAGCTCGATCTCGCCGCAGGCGATGCCCTCCGGGACATCCGCCAGGGCCTGGATGATCTGCAGCCGGACGGGCTCGCCCAGTGCCTGCAGGACATCCTCGACGCGAATCTCCTCGCGGTCGGGCTGCGGCAGGTTTTTCGAGGTGCTCATGGGTCCATAGTACGACGGCGGTCGAACTTCGACGGTAATCGTAGTACGATGAACGTCGAACAAGCGCCTGAGTCTTCTGGAAGGTTGTTTCATGTCCGCACGGATCTACCTGCTGGCCGCCGGAGCCTTCGCCGTCGGCACCAGCGCGTACGTCGTGTCCGGTGTGCTGCCCGCGGTCAGCTCCGAGCTGCACGTCTCGCTGACCGCCGCCGGCCAGCTCGCCACCGCGTTCGCCCTCTCGTACGCCGTCGGCGCGCCGCTGCTGTCGACCCTGACAGGCCGCTGGGAGCGCCGCACGCTGCTGATCGCCGCGCTGCTGCTGGCCGCGCTCGGTAACGGGATCGCGGCGATCGCGACCAACTACCCGATCCTGATCGT
Organism: Kribbella sp. NBC_00382; assembly: GCF_036067295.1. NCBI lineage: Bacteria > Bacillati > Actinomycetota > Actinomycetes > Propionibacteriales > Kribbellaceae > Kribbella > Kribbella sp. NBC_00382. The sequence goes on along the minus strand of NZ_CP107954.1, from coordinate 1,025,189 downwards.
GGGCCGGATCGTGGCCGCCTTCGGCGCTGCCGCGTACACGCCCGCGGCGACGCTGTTCGCGACCAAGTTCCTGCCGCCGGAGGAGCGGGGACGAGCGGTCGCCGTGGTGTTCGGCGGCTTGACCTTCGCGCTCGTGCTCGGCGTACCGGCGGGTAGTTTGCTCGGTGACAGCCTCGGCTATCGCGGAGTGTTCGCGCTGATCGCGGCCGTCTGTCTGGTGGTCACGCTGGCTGTACGGTCCGCGCTCCCGACTGTCGAGGCGCCCGAGGCCGTGAGCCTGCGTGAGCGCTTCGCCGGCCTGACCGACCGCCGCGTGCAGACCGTGCTGGTGATGACTGTGCTCGCCGTACTGGCCACCATGAGCGTCTTCATCTACGTAGTGCCGCTGCTGGCCGAGACTGCCCACCTCAAGGGCGGCACTGTCAGCATCCTCCTTCTCGTGTACGGCGTTGGCGCAGTAGTGGGCAACCTGGTCGGTGGTCGCGCCACTGACCGCTTCGGCAGCCTGCGGACTCTGACCGTGACCCTCACAGGCTTTACCGCCGTCATCGCCACCCTGACCCTGACGGCCACCACCGTGGCCGGTGCGGCTGTCGCACTGTTCGTGTGGAGCCTGTTCACCTGGGCGTTCAACCCGCCGATCCAGAACCTGCTCCTGGAGATGGGCGAAGGCGGCGGGCTGCTCCTGGCCATGAACGCGTCCGCCATCTACCTGGGCGCGGGCCTGGCGGCAGCGGTCGGCGGTGTGGTGATCAAGCTTGTCGGAGTCCAGCTGCTGCCGCCCATCGCCGCAGTACTCGGCTTGGTCGTCATCGGCCTCCTCGTGACGCTCCGGCGCAACCCTGCGCTGCAGCGGGTCGAGCACCTGGACGAGGAAGACGCGTACGCGACCGAAGCGGCCTAGTACAGGCCAGCCAGCTTCTCGGGGTTGAGCATCCACTGGACCTGGTCGATCCCGTCGGCCGAGGCGCTGATGCTGACCACCACGAAGACCTCGCCGTCGCGGGAGGCCACAGCGGACCAGCCGCTGTTGGTCTCCGCGAAGGTGAGGTCCGAGCCGGTCCAGAAGGTGCCCGCGAAGGCGACCGTGACCTTCGCGATGACGTCGCCGCCGACCAGCTGCACCTTGGTGGCGCGGACAATGCCGCCGCCGTCGGAGTAGCTCACGGCGTCGGCGGCGAGCAGCTCCACCAGCGTCTCGAGGTCGCCTTTCTGAGCCGCGGCCATGAAGGCGGCCAGCAGCTTGCGCTGCTCGTCCTTGACGACCGGCTCCCGCCGCTCCTCGGCGAGCCGCTTGCGGGACCGGCTGACCAGCTGCCGCACGTTCGCCTCGGAAAGCTGGACGATGTCCGCGATCTGGTCGTACGGGTAGTCGAACGCCTCGCGCAGGATGTACGCCGCCCGCTGGGTCGGGGACAGCTTCTCCAGCAGCACGAGCATGGCCAGCTCGAGAGCCTCACCCCGCTCGGCGCCCAGAGTCGGGTCGGCGCTGGTGTCGACCGGCTCGGGCAGCCACGGCCCGACGTACGTCTCCCGCCGGGCCCGGGCCGACTGGCTCGCGTTGATGGCCAGCCGGGTCGTCGTGGTGGCGAGGAACGCGGCCGGCTCCCGGACCGTACTGCGGTCGTAGGCCTGCCACTTGAGCCACACGTCCTGGACCAGATCCTCGGCCTCGTGCACGCTGCCGAGCATCCGGTAGGCGATGCCGAACAAGCGCGGCCGCACCCTACCGAAGTCGACAGCGGCCTCGTCCAGGTCAGTAGTCACGCCACCCAGCCTACGATCAGCCCTGCAAGACCTCGGGGAGGTCCTCGCTGTGCAGCACCGCGAGTGAGGTGACCGCACGCGTCAGGCAGACGTAGAGCCGGCGCAACCCGGTCCGCTCGTCAGCCTCGCCGGCGACGATCCCAGCCGGCTCGACCAGCACCACGTGGTCGAACTCGAGGCCCTTGGCCAGCCCGGCCGGTACGACGTCCACGTGCGCCTCGACGTCGTCCGCGTCGCCCAGTACTGCGTAACTCAGCCCCTTGCCCTCCAGAGTCTTCCGGGCCGCCGGGACCAGCGCGTCGGGCACGATCAGCCCGATCGAGCCCGGCCGGTCCATCACGCGACTGACCGTGTCGACGGCGGCGGCCATGCTGTCGGGTACGCGCGTGATGTCCAGCTCACCGCGGGACCGTCGTACTGCGATAGGCGGGGTGAGGTGAGGGGCGATCTGCGGGAGGAGGCGGGCGGCGTACTCGATCACCTGGCCCGGTACCCGGAAGCCAGCCGTCAGCTCCTCGGTGTGGGCGCCGCTCTTGCCCAGGTGCCCGAGTGCCTCGTCCCAGGAGGGTGTGGCCCACGGTGTCGTGCCCTGGGCGATGTCGCCGAGCACCGTCATCGAGCCGGTAGAGCACCGGCGCCCCACCGCTCGGAGCTGCATCGCCGACAGGTCCTGCGCCTCGTCCAGCACTACGTGTCCCAGGCTGGGCGTCCGGTCGACCAAGTCAGCGATCTCGTCGATAAGGGTGGCATCGGCGACGGACCACTTGGCGGCTCCGGCGGACCGGGGCGGCTTCTCCCAGAGCAGTAGCGCTTGCTCCTCCTCAGTGAGGACGCCTGCCGCGTGCTCGGCGAGTAGCTCCGCGTCGGTGAACAGCTGGAACAGCAGCTTGGCCGGGTCGATCGCTGGCCAGAGCGCATCGGCGTACTGCTTCACTGGGCGGCTGCGGGCCACGGAGTCCTGCACGCGGTCGTCGGGGGAGTCCCCGGCCGCTTCCATCCGCAGGAGGACGGCATGTGCGAGCCGCTGCGGCAGCATGGCCCGGCCGGCGCCGTACCGGATACCGCGGGTGCGCAGCTCGTTGACGAGCTCCTCAGCCTGGTACGCCGCTACACGCCATCGGTGGGATCCCCTAGGGACTACTAGGGGTTCCTTGGGCAGCTGGACCTGGGACCAGACCGCCCGATGCAGTACTTCGGCCAGCCGCGCGTCCCCCTTGAGCACGTCCAGCGCTGCCGGACCGGGCCCGGCGACCTTCACCCGGGCGACCATCTCCTCGACCGTGGTCTGCTTCGCCTCGATCTCGCCCAGCGCCGGGAGTACGTCGCCGATGTACCGCAGGAAGCTCGCGTTCGGGCCGACCACCAGCACCCCGGACCGGCTGAGCTGGTCGCGGTACGCATAGAGCAGGTACGCCGCCCGGTGCAGCCCCACCGCCGTTTTACCGGTACCAGGCGCCCCCTGCACGCAGATGGTCTCCTCGACGCCGGCTCGGACGATGACGTCCTGCTCGGGCTGGATGGTGGCGACGATGTCGCGCATCGGGCCGGAGCGGGGCCGCTCGATTTCCGCGTCCAGGATGTTGCTGTGTTGCTCAGGAGCGGCCGAGCTGGTCAGGTCCTCGTCTTCGAAGGCGGTCATCTCGCCGTGCGTGAAACCGAACCGGCGGCGGATCCCGACGCCCATCGGCTCGGTCTTGCTGGCCCGGTAGAACGGCACCGAGATGTCGGCCCGCCAGTCCACCACCAGCGGTTCGCCGGCCTCGTCGTTGACGTGCCGGCGGCCGATGTGGAAGGTCTCCTCGAGCGGCTCGAGGTAGTCGAGGCGGCCGAAGAACAGCGGTACGTCGGGGTCGTCCTCGAGCTCCTTCATCCGCCGCCAGATCGCGGCCTTCAGGAACTCGGTGTTGACCGGGTCAGCGCTGGCGATCTCCAGCGATCCGGTCTTCTCGCGCATCACCGCGAGCGCGGCGCGCGACGTACTGAGATAGGTCTTCTCGGCGTGGAGGATCGGGTCGTCAGGGGGCATGACAGGACCTCCGCAAGTGCGGTCGAGGGCAGGGAAGCCCCGTCACGTTACTTGAGAGCGAGCTCCCCAGCATCTGATTTAACCGTCAGCGGCTTGTCGGCGTGCAAGCCGGGCCGGAGCAGCAGCGGGAGGGTGACGCCCAGCAGGATCAGCGCGACGATGCCGTCGAGCCAGTAGTGGTTCGCTGTCATGACCACCACGGCGAAGGTGATGATCGGGTGCAGCAGCCACAGCCAGCGCCACTTGCTCCGGGTGATCAGGATCATCGACAGCGCGATCAGGGCCGCCCAGCCGACGTGCAGGCTCGGCATCGCGGCGAACTGGTTCGCCACCCCGCCGGAGGCGTCGGGGCCGTACACCGACTGGCCGTACAGCAGGCCGGTGTCGACGAAGCCCGGCATCATCCGCGGCGGTGCGAGCGGGAACAGGATGTGGCCGACCAGGGCCAGCCCGGTCAGCGCGACGATCGTCCAGCGCACGTTGGAGTAGGCCTTGGGGCGCCAGATGCTCAGCCAGATCAGCACCGCGCCGGTGAGTGGCGCGTGAACTGAGGCGTAGTACAGGTTTGCTCCCTCGACCAGATGAGGGACCTGCAGGGCCGCGTGCTGCAACGTTGCCTCATTGGGCAGATGCAGCCAGTTCTGCCACGCCAGCACTTCACGAGCGTGGCCGCGGGCCGAGCCGGTGTGCTTGCCGGCGAACTGCCGGCCGGCCGTGTAGATCCCGAACATGGTGGCCAGCAGGACTGCTTCCCGCACCACCCGCCACACGACCGGCGCTGCCCCCGATGGGGCGCGCCCCCGCTCACCAGCCAGTTCCACCTGCTCCAGTGCGTGTATCCCCATACCCCTCGACGGTACCGGTCAAAGCCTCCGGAATGGCCCAGGCTGAACCCTGATGTTGCCCTGGGCAACCCCCGAGACACTCTTCGTGACCGTCCCGTCACCCCCAATCCGCCGTTGTCTGCCTTCTATTACGCAACCCGGCAGACAACCGGTCCATTCCTTTTCCGGTCAGCCCTTCACGGCGCCGGTCAGCACGCCCTTGGCGAAGTGCCGCTGGAGGAACGGGTAGACGACCAGGATCGGCACGATCGAGACCACCAGGATGGCCATCTGGATCGAGGCCTGGGGTGGCAGCCGCTCGGTGCCCAGCTCGGCGCTGCCCAGTTGGGCGTCGTTGATGACGTACGTCCTCAAGACCAGTTGCAGGGGCCACAGCTTGCTGTCGTTCAGATACAGCAGGGCGGAGAAGAACGCGTTCCAGTAGCTCACCGCGTAGAACAGGCCGATCACCGAGAGCACCGCCTTCGACAGCGGCAGCACGATGTACCCGAACGTCTTCAGCTCGCCTGCGCCGTCGATCCGGGCGCTCTCGGTGAGCTCGCCCGGCAGGTTCGCGAAGAACGCGCGCAGCACGACCACGTTGAACGCGCTCACCATCGTCGGCACGATCAGCGCCCAGAGGCTGTCCAGCAGCCCGGCCCCCTTCACCACCAGGTACGTCGGGATGATGCCGGGCGAGAAGAGCATGCTGAACAGCACGACGAGCAGGATCGGCCGTCCGGCGGTGAAGCCCGGCCGGGCCAGCGAGTACGCCAGCAGGGCGGAGACCGTGAGGCTGAGCGCCGTACCGATCACTGTGACGAAGACGCTCACGAACAGCGCCTGCGTGACCACGCCACCCGCGAACAGCGACCGGTACGCCCCGAAGTCCACCGAATGCGGGAACAGCACCAGCCCGCCGGACTCGGTGACCTGCTTGTTCGGCGCGATGCTGGTCGAGATCACCGCCACGAACGGCACGATCACCGCCGCGCAGAAGACCAGCAGCACCAGCCCCTTGAAGCCCCGCATCGGCCAGGACGGCAGCTCCACACCGTTGACGATCCGCCGGCTCATCTGCTGTACACCCCTTGCTCGCCGAAGATGTGGGCGACCTTGTTGGCCGCGAGGACGAGGACGACGCCGACGAGGCCCTTCACCAGCCCGACCGCCGCGGCCACGCCCCAGGCGCCGCCGATCACGCCGTTGTTGTAGACGTAGGTGTCCAGTACTTCGCTGACGTCGCGCCCCACCGCGGCCTGCTGCAGGATGATCTGCTCGAAGCCGACCGTCAGTGAGTCGCCCAGCCGCAGGATGAAGAGCAAGATGATGATCCCGCGCAGCCCGGGCATGGTGACGTGCCAGAGCTGCTTCAGCCGGCTCGCGCCGTCCACGCTCGCTGCCTCGTAGAGCTGCGAGTCGATCTGGGAGAGCGCCGCCAGGAAGAGAATCGTCGCCCAGCCGGTGTCCTTCCAGATGATTTGTGAGGTCAGCAGGACCTGGAAGAGTTCGGAGTTGCCGATGATGTCGAGCGTCGCCAGGTCGTGGGACCGCAGGTAGTTGTTGAGCAGGCCGCTGCCGCCCAGCATCTGCTGGAACAGGGCGACGACGATCACCCAGGACATGAAGTGCGGCAAGTACAGGATGCTCTGCGCGATCCGCTTGATCCGCTCGGAGAACAAGGAGTTCAGCAGCAGAGCGAGCATGATGGGCGCCGGGAACACGAAGACCGATTGCAGGCTGGTCAGGATCAGGGTGTTCTTCAGGGCCTGGAGGAACGCTGGGTCGCCGGTGAAGATGACCGAGAAGTTCTGCCAGCCGGCCCAGTCACTGCCGCCGATGCCGAGGAACGGCTGGTAGTCCTTGAAAGCGATCACGTTGCCGAGCAATGGAACGTAGTGGAAGGCAACGATCAACGCCGTACCGGGCAAGGCGAACAGCAACAGCACTCGGTCACGGAGCAGCCGTCTACCGAGTGACAGCTGCTGAGCTGCGGGTTTTGTTGCCTTCAGCATCTACCGGCCAGCCGCGTCGCTGAAGGCCTGCTCGAGCTCGGACCGCATCGCGTCGCCGCCCGAGGACTTCCAGGTGCTGACGGCGGCGGTCCAGTCCGACACCGGCTTGCTGCCCTGCACGATCTGGTTCTCGAGATCGGTCAGCGTCTTCGCGAGCTGCGTCTGCTTCTTCGACTGGGTGTCGGAGTAGAGCCCGTACGACGCGTCGAAGGTGAGCTTCGGCGCGACCTTCTCCTGGATCGCGTGCTGCTTCTGCGGTACGTCCGGTTTGCCCGACCAGTAGAGAGCCAACGCGGAGTCGCTGATGTACTGCAGGCCGATCCCGGTCTCCACGACGCCGATCTTGGTCGGTACCGGGTCGGTGCCGACCAACGCGTAGTGGCGACCCTCGACGCCGTACTTGCGGAACAGGTACTCCTCGGTGCCGAACGGCGCGGCCATCCAGTTCGCGACCTTCAGCAACGTATCGACGGAGTGCTTGCTGTTCTTGCTGAAGGCGGTGACGTTGTTGAGCGCCGATCCCATCCAGGGCGCGCCTTCGCCGCCGTCGAAGCCGGGGACGTCGAGCATGTTCACCGAGAACGCGTCGCCGGCCGTGTTGTCGGCGTAGTACTGGTTCCAGGCGACGAAGCTGTCGTAGTCGAACGCGGCGACCCCGCCGTTGAACCACTGCTTGCGCGCGGTCGCCTTGTCGTTGAACGCGTCCGGGTTGACCACTCCGGCGGCGACCATCTTGCGACCGGCCTCCAGCGCCTCCGCTTGGGCCTCGTGCTCGTACATTGACGTGAACTTGCCGCCGTCCTCTTGCCAGACGTTCGGCACGCCGAGCATCTGCCGGATCGTCGACAACGGCACCCGGGTCCAGGCCCACTTGTTCTGCTTGGCCGCGGTCAGCTCCTTGGCCAGGTCGAAGAACTCCTGGAAGTTCTTCGGCGCCGGATCCTTGATGCCCTTGGCTGCGAGCAGGTCCGCCCGGTACAGCGGCAGCGAGGTGCGCGACATCCCGCGCGGTACCGGTACGCCGTAGATGCCACCGTTGAAGACGCAGCCCTTCCAGTACTCCGTGGGGATGTTCGCCAGGAACGGGTACTTCTTCACGGCGTCGCCGGACAGTTGCTCGGTCAGGTCCATGCACTTGGCCTTCACCAGGCCGGGGATCTGCACGGTGTCGACCGGGATGTTGAGGATGTCGGGCAGGTCGCCACCGGCGATCCGGGTGGCGAACTTGTCCTTGTACTCGTCGTTGGACGCCATGCTGATCTGCAGCTCCGAGCCGAGCCGCTCGTTGAGCGCCTGCCAGAACTGGTTCTTGTCCAGCGCCGGCGGGATCGCGCCGGGGATGTTGGTCAGAAAGGTGATCGGCTTGCCGTCACCCGGTTTGTCGGCGATCGCCTTGAGCGGGTCGGCCGGGTACTTGAGGAAGCCGTCGAGCACCAGGTCGGTGCCGGGCAGGTCGGGCTTGACGCCGGTGAACCTGCTGTAGGTGGGCAGTTTGACCGCGAGATTGGCGGCCGCCTGGTTCTTCTTGTCGGCCGCGCAGCCGCTGATCAGCGGGGTGCCGGTGACCGCGACCGCCGCTGCGGCCAGGCCGCCACCGAGGAACGTACGTCTGCTGAGCTGCATGAGGCCTCACTTCAGGGGAGCGATTGTGGCTGCGGCCTCACAGTGACATAGTACGTCCTATGTCTTCAAGAGTCGGCGATCCTTCAATCGTCTTCGACCCGGTGGACGGCCGCTATCACACGTACCGGATACCGGCTGTCATCGCTGCTGGGGAGGCGTTGCTGGCGTTTTGTGAGGGGCGGCTGGACTCGTCGGCGGATGCGGGTGAGATTGAGGTCGTCCTACGTCGGTCGCTCGATGGTGGTCTGACGTGGTCGCCGGTGCAGGTGGTTTCGGCGGCTGCGGGGAAGACCTGTGGGAATCCGGTGCCGGTGGTCGACCCGGCGAGTGGCGACGTTGTGCTGGTCACCTGCCAGAACGGGGCCGACGCGATTGAGATCTCGGTTGCCCGGGGCATCGATGCTGAGAACGGGCGCCGGGTGTTCGTGCAGCGCAGTGGTGATGATGGCTTGACGTGGAGCGAGCCGGTCGAGATCACGGCGGAGGTGAAGGCCGCGGATTGGGGTTGGTACGCGACTGGGCCGTGTCATGGGATCGCGCTGGCCGGCGGGCGGATCGTAGTACCGGCTAATCATTCCTTTGTGCCGGCGGACTTCGATGGGCTGGGGGCGGCTGAGGCCGTGCGGCTCAATGGCGGGCATTGCATCTTTAGTGATGACGGTGGGGTGTCGTGGTCGTGTGGGTTCGTCGATCGGAACGACGGCGGCGAGATCAACGCGAACGAGACGGCTGTGGTGGAGCTTGCTGATGGGCGGCTTTACTTCAACGCGCGCAACCATCGCGGGACCGGGGCGGCGCGGGTGCATGCGTGGTCGTCGGACGGCGGGCTGACGCTTGATTCGCCGTACGAGGGGATTGCCGGGGTCACGGCGCCGGGGATCCAGGGGAGCGTGCTGCGCGTCGGCGATCGGCTGCTGATGTCGACGCCGGTGGATCCGTCCGTGCGGCGGGAGTTGACCGTCTTCATCAGTGACGACTCGGGGGTGAGCTGGCGGCCGGGGGTGGTCGTTCATCCGGGGATGTCCGGGTATTCCGATCTCGTCGCGCTGCCTGGCGGGCGGGCCGGGATCTTCTACGAGGCGGGGGAGACGTCGTCCTTCGCCACTTTGCGGTTTGCCAGCTTCGATCCGTCCACACTCTGACAGGGGATCTCAGTGAACAGTTCCGCCCAGAAGCTCGCCGGCGTCGTGCCGCCGCTCGTCACTCCGCTCAACGACTCGTACGACGTCGATACGGCGTCGCTCGCCTCACTGGTCGCGCATCAGTTGAACGGCGGAGTGCGGGGAGTGTTCGTACTCGGGACGTCGGGGGAGGGGACGTTCCTGACCGACGAGCAGAGGCAGACTGTGATGGAGACGGTCGTCTCGGAGGTCGCTGGTCAGGTACCGGTACTGGCTGGAGCGATCGATACGTCGACGGCGCGCGCGGGTGAGCATGTATCGGCGGCGCTGAAGGCCGGGGTGGACGGGATTGTTGCCACGGCCCCCTTTTATGCGGCGACGCATCCGGCGGAGATCTCGCGGCACTTCGTTCGGTTGGCGTCCGTTGCCGGGTCCACGCCGCTTTATGCGTATGACATCCCGTCTCGTCTCGCTGGGACGAAACTGCCGGCTGCGTTGCTGATCGAGCTCGGTCGGCAGGGGGTAATCGCTGGGGTGAAGGACTCTAGTGGGCAGGAGACGAGTCTGCGCCGGCTCGTGCTGGATCGGGCTGGGCTGGATTTCGTGGTGATGACTGGGTCGGAGCTGACGGTCGACTCGGCGCTTGCGTTCGGGGTCGACGGCGTCGTACCGGGGCTGGGCAATGTGGATCCGGCTGGGTACGTACGGATCTTCGATGCCGTCGCCGCTGGGGATGCTGGGTCGGCGCGACGGGAGCAGGACCGGCTGTTCCGGTTGTTCGAGATCGTCGAGGTGGCGGATCGGAGCCGGATGGGGTTGAGCTCGGCAGCGCTCGGTGCATTCAAGGCGGCGCTGTTCTTGCTCGGGGTGATCGCGTGCCCGCTGACGGCGTACCCGTCGATCCCGCTGGACGAGGACGAGATCGCGCGGGTCGGCGAGCTGCTGGAGCGGGCCGGGTTACGGTGAGTCCGTGAACCAGTCCTTCATCCGCGACCAGATGAAGTCGTTCATCCTCGAACGCGGCCTCAAGGCGGGCGACCCGCTGCCCAACGAGCAGGACCTGATGGTGCAGCTCGGCGTCGGCCGGCACCCACTCCGCGAGGCGATGAAGGCCCTGCAGGCGGTCGGCATCATCGAGATCCGCCACGGCCACGGCACGTACGTCGGCCAGGTGACCCTGCAGTCGCTGGAGGACGGCCTGGCCTTCCGCATGTCCCAGTCGATGGCCGGCGACCTCCGCGACGTACGCAACGTCCTAGAGGTACGGCAGGCCCTAGAGGTCGGCCTCGCCTCGGAAGTCGTCACCCACTTCTCCACCACCGGCGTCTCGCACTTGGAGGCACTGGTCTCCGCGATGGAGTCCAAGGCGGCACTAGGCGAGTACTTCCCCACCGAGGACTGGGCCTTCCACGAAGCTCTCTACAAACCCTTGGGCAATGCCCTGATCCTCGACCTCCTGAGCGTCTTCTGGCGCACCTTCGCCGACGTAGACACCCGCCTCCCCGGCCCCCGCTACACCCCCGTCGACGCAGCCTCCTGGCACCGCTCCCTCCTCACCACCCTCAAATCCGGCAACCCCACCAACTTCGCCGCCTCAATGAAAGCCCACTTCGTAGGCATCAACACCAGACTCGGCGAATGACCCTCCTAGGCATCCTCCTGGCAGCCCGCCCAGGCACCTCCTCGGTCACCCGCTCAGTCGACATCATGCGCGAAGCCGGCTGCACCCAGATCCTCGTTGTACAAGAAGTCACCCTCTCCGCCTCCGTCCGCGCCGGCCTCACCTGGGCCCTAGCCCAAGAGGCCGACCTGGCCCTGCTCCACATGGCCAACAAACCAGACATCACCACCCCGGTACTACGCCGAGTGCTCGCCGCAGCCGGTACAGGCCCCACCGCCCTAGCCCGAGCAGCCCTGGCCGACCGCGCCACCCACCCCGTAGTACTAGGCCGCGATCACTGGCAACCCGCCCACGACGCAGCCCACGGCAACCGCTCCGCGGGCCCTTACCTCAAACGAGTCCCCTGCCCACTCATCCCCTGCGACGACCTCGTCCCCTGATCGCGGCACCGTCCCAGAGCAGCGGGCACTTGCGGAGGCTTTTACCCCCGTACGAGCCCAAAATCCACCCCGCCTCCGGCGAAAGTCCTCCCCAGACGCCGCGAGTCCCTTGATCAGGAACGCCTCCCAGCTCTCTCCGCCGGTCACCACCATCAGTCGTCGACCAGCAACTGCTCCAGGTCGACGACTCGCTTCGCCCTCCACACCTTGTCGGCGAGGCTGACGAGTAGGTCTTCCAACTCGACCTCTGGGGCTATCCAGTTGTCGTGGGTGGCAGCGCCGAAGAGGACTGCATCGCGGTCGAAGTACAGGCTTGGGTACGTCGTGGTCAGCCAGTCTTGGTGGGGCCGTTCTCGGCGACCAACAACTCCGCCGCTGCGGGAGGTAGCTCCGGCAGCGGCGGGTCGGTCAACGCGTTGTGTAGGAAGCGGAACTCAGGCGAAGAGGTTTTCGGCGTCGACGATTGTGTAGGCGTAGCCCTGTTCTGCCAGGAAGCGTTGGCGGTGGGCGGCGAACTCGGCGTCGACCGTGTCTCGGGCGACGATGGAGTAGAAGCGGGCTGTGCGACCGTCGCCCTTGGGGCGGAGGACTCGGCCTAGGCGTTGGGCTTCTTCCTGGCGGGAGCCGAAGGTGCCGGAGACCTGGACTGCTACCGAGGCTTCGGGGAGGTCGATGGAGAAGTTGGCTACCTTGCTGACTACCAGGCGGTCGATTTCTCCGGTACGGAATGCCTGGAAGAGGCGTTGGCGTTCCTTGACCGTGGTTTCGCCTTTGATGACAGGGCATTCAAGGCGTTCGCCCAGTTCGTCCAGCTGGTCGATGTATTGGCCGATCACCAGCATGGGCTCGCCCTTGTGGTGTTCGGCTATGCGGCGGACCAGGCGGGACTTGGCTGGCGTTGAGGCGGCTAGGCGGTAGCGGTCCTCGGGTTCGGCGGTGGCGTAGACGAAGCGCTCGGTTTGCTCTAGGTCCACTCGTACTTCTACGCAGTCCGCGGGGGCGATCCAGCCCTGCGCCTCGATGTCCTTCCACGGAGCGTCGTAGCGCTTGGGGCCGATCAGGGAGAAGACGTCGCCTTCGCGGCCGTCCTCGCGGACCAGGGTTGCGGTCAGGCCGATGCGGCGGCGGGTCTGCAGGTCAGCCGTCATCCGGAAGATCGGGGCCGGCAGCAGGTGCACCTCGTCGTACACGATCAGGCCCCAGTCGCGGGCGTCGAGCAGCTCCAGGTGGGTGTAGACGCCCTTCCGCCGGGTCGTCATCACCTGGTACGTCGCGATCGTCACCGGGCGGACCTCTTTGCGCGCACCGGAGTACTCGCCGATCTCGTCCTCGGTCAGGGTGGTCCGCTTGAGCAGCTCGTCCTTCCACTGCCGTGCGGAGACCGTGTTGGTCACCAGGATCAGCGTGGTTGCCGACGCCTGCGCCATCGCGGCCGCGCCGACGATCGTCTTGCCGGCGCCACAGGGCAGTACGACCACCCCGGAGCCGCCGTGCCAGAACGCGTCGGTCGCCTGCTGCTGGTACGGACGGAGGTCCCACCCATCTTTGACCAGGTCAATCTTGTGCGCCTCGCCGTCGACGTACCCGGCGAGGTCCTCGGCCGGCCAGCCGATCTTCAGCAGCGTCTGCTTCAGGTGGCCGCGTTCGGACGGGTGCACCGCGACGGTGTCGTCGTCGATCCGCTCGCCGATCATCGGCTTGATCTTGGCGGAGCGCAGCACCTCCTCCAGTACCGGCCGGTCGGTCGTGACGAGGACCAGCCCGTGCTGCGGGTGCTTCTCCAGCCTCAGCCGCCCGTACCGGTCCAGCGTCTCCGCGATGTCGACCAGGAGCGAGTGGGGGACCGGGTACCGGCTGTAGCGCAGCAGTACGTCGATCACCTGCTCGGCGTCGTGTCCGGCCGCCCGGGCGTTCCACAGGCCCAGCGGCGTCAACCGGTAGGTGTGCACGTGCTCAGGCGCCCGCTCCAGCTCAGCGAAGGGAGCGATCGCCTTCCGGCAGTCGGTCGCCTCCGGATGGGCGGTCTCCAGCAACAACGTCTTGTCGGACTGAACAATCAACGGCCCGTCAGTCACTACAGCTTCTCCCGTCACCAGCTTCAGGCAGAACACCCCACCCGACCCTCCATTGTGCCTCGTGGTGGCAAATGGCCCGATCAGGTGCTCTGGTCGCGGTAGCAGACCGTCCGGCCGTTCAGTGGCTGCATCATCCGGCTGTCGCCGGCCGGGAAGCGGAGCCGGAGGTTGTGCAGCGACGCCGCATGGATGGAGCGGTGACTCTTGAGGATCAGCCAGGACACCGGCTCGCTGTACGGCGGGGTGGTCAGGGACCCCTCGTACCGGAAGGTCGACAGGTCATCCGGCAGCGCGGTCGCCAGGGCGGTCTGTGGGATGTACACGTCCGGCCCACCCTCGTCCGGCACCGTGGCGAGCACCTGGTCCTGCATGGCCCCACCCTTCCCTCCCGGCGTGAGGAACAGCCCGACGACGAGCGCCTCCCCGCTTGGCCCGCTGTGCACGAAGTGCTGCTCCAACGGGAACTGCCGGCCGTCCAGCCGGTGCTCGGAGAAGGTGTGGAAGTGGAAGTTGACCAGGTCGTACCGCACCGCACCGAGCATCACCCAGGCAGCGCCTGCCGGGATCGGGGCGAGTACTGTCCGGCCGCTGCCTTCGTACCGGAGTGACAGGTCGAGCACGGACGGGTAGTGGACCCGCAGCGCGGGAAGGCCCGGGCTGCTCACCGCATGGATGCTGTGGATATTGATCGGGCTCTGCGGCACGGCTGAAAGGTAGTCGATCCAAGGGCCGGGCAAATCGGTGTCGTCCGAATCCGGTTCGTGGGAAGGTGCGGAGATGGCCGTTCTGAGTCTCACGCGCGCCGAAGCCGAGGAACGCGCCCGGCTACTGACCATCGAGCGGTACGACGTCGCCGTCGACCTCACCGACCTGGCGACCGGCACCCGCGTCGTGACCCGGTCGACCATCGCGTTCACCTGCCATGAGCCGGGTGCGTCGACGTTCGCCGACTGCGTCGCGGAGATCGAGAGTGCCACCCTCAACGGTGTAGCGCTGCCGGCCGCCACTGACGGCCGGATCCTGCTGACGGATCTCGCGGAGGAGAACCTGCTCGACGTGGTGACCGTGGTTGCCGACAGCGCCGCGGCCGAGGGTCTCCGCAAGACTGTCGACCCCGCGGACGGCCGCGTCTACTTCTGGACCGACTTCGCGCCGGACCTCACCCGGTACGTGTGGGCCTGTTTCGACCAGCCCGACCTCAAGGCCCCGTACGCCTTCACGGTCACCGCGCCGGCCGACTGGCTCGTCCTGAGCAACGCCGGCGACCCTGAGATCGAGCCGGTCGACGGCGGGCGCCGCTGGACCTTCCCGCCGACCCCGCCACTGTCGACGTACAACCTGGTGATCAACGCCGGCCCGTACTACGAGTTGCGTCGCGAAGGCGCCGGCCATGACCTCGGGCTGTTCGCGCGGCAGTCGCTCGCGCCGATCCTGGACCGTGACGCCGACGAGCTCTTCACCCTCACTACCCAGGGGCACGAGTTCTTCGCCAAGGTCTTCGGGATGCCGTTCCCGCAGCGTAAGTACGACCAAGTCTTCGCTCCGGAGTATGCCGGTGCGATGGAGAACTACGGCTGCATCACCTGGATGGACTGGTTCCTGCGCCGCAGTACGCCGACGCGCGCGGAGTGGGACCTCTTCTCGCGGTACCTGCTGCATGAGCTGGCGCACATGTGGTTCGGCAACATCGTCACGATGCGCTGGTGGGACGATCTGTGGCTCAACGAGGCGTTCGCCGAGTTCGCGAGCAACTGGGCCGCGGTCAGTGCCACCTCGTACTCCGATGCGTGGGCCGCCCACCTGGCCGGTGAGAAACTCAAGGCCTACCTGGTCGACCAGGGTCCGACCACCCACCCGATCCGTCAGCCCGTCCACGACGTAGCCGAAGGCGCCGCCACCTTCGACGCCATCACCTACCCCAAAGGCGCCTCGGTCCTCCAACAGCTGATGACGTACGTCGGCGAGGACCCCTTCTCCCGAGGCCTGACCAAGTACTTCGCCAAGCACGCCTGGTCCAACGCCACCCTGGAAGACCTGATCGCCGCCATAGCCGGCGAGACAGACCGCGACCTACAGCGCTGGAGCGCAGCCTGGCTAGACGAGGCTGGCACCGACCGCCTCACGCTGGAGCACGACGAGGCCGGCTGGACATTGGTTGCCGAAGGCCCCAACGGCGAGCCCCGCCCACAGGTCCTAGCCGTAGGCGCCTACCAGCGCGGGGTGGCCGCGCTGGAGCGCGTGGCGCTCGTCGATGTCGACGTGACTGGACCGCGGACTCGGATTGAGTTGCCTGACGGGGCTGACTTCTACCTGGTCAACGATGGTGATCTGACGTTCGCGTCGACGCGGCCCGACCCGAAGACCCGGGACAGCTTCTTTGGGGATGCTGCTGGGTTGCCTACTCCGTTGTCGCGGGCGGTCGCGGTTGCTACTGCTTGGGACATGTTGATTACGGGGGAGGCGACTACGGCCGAGGTGGTGCGGTGTTTGGTCGGAGTACTGGCTGTGGAGACTTCTGAGTCGCTGATCGAGCCGCATCTCAATCGGGCGGTCGACGCAGCGTTGCTCTGGAGTCCGGAGCTGAGCCGGGACGAGCTGGCTGCTGAGGTGGCTGCTAGTTGTCGTGCGCTTGCTGATGGTGGGCGTGTGCGCAAGGTTGCGCTGCGTGGGTTCGCCAAGGCTGTCGCCGATCTGGACGGCGTTGCGTGGCTTCAGCGCGAGGCCGGTGATGACCTCGATCTGCAGTGGCGAGCGCTGATTCGCAAGGCTCAGCTTGGGGCCGACACCAGCGCCGAGGTGCAGGCTTTACGAGCCAGAGACCAAGATCCGGAAGCCTGGGTCAGCGAGCTCACCGTCCGCGCCGCAGTGCCCGACGCCGCCGAGAAGGAGGCGGTTTGGCAGCGGCTGGTGAACGAGCAGGATGTTCCGATCGGCTCGGTCCACCAAGTGACGGCGGCCTTCTGGAGCCCGGGTCAGGACGAGCTGCTGAAGCCGTTCACTGCAAGGTTCCTGAAGCTCGTCCCCGAGTTCAGCAAGTGGGGCGTGATGCCCGCGACCACCTACACCCGGACCCTCATCCCACTCTTCGGGGTCGACGCCGACTTCGCCGAGAAGATCCAGGTGCTCGCCGCGGACGCCGAGCCGGTAGTCCGCGCCAACCTGCTGGAGAGGACCGACCTACTGACCCGCATGCTCCGAGCCCGAGGCTGACCTAACCCTCGACCGGCCTAGCTACTTGTCGACCGGCCGGGCTGTCGCGATCCGGTGCAGCGCGTACGTTCGTGGCTGATCCGCGTCTTCGTCGTACGCCGTGAGCCAGCCGTCCGCGACCCGCACCGGCTCGACGATGCGCTCAGCCGGCGTCCCGTTGTGGTCGACGTATGAGATCCACGTGCGCGTATGCGCCTCGGCCGCCTCGCTGAGCACGCTGATCGTCTCGGCGGGAGCGGTCGTGTCCCCCGACGTGTGCTCCGCCGGACGCTCGGCCGCGACCCGATCACCCGAGCGGACCTTCTCGATGACCGCCTTGATCTGGTCCTCGCCAAGGTCGATCGTGTTGTCGGCAAAGTCCCGGCTCGTACGCCGACGTGGTGGCTCACCCCGACGATGCCCAGCCGTGGTCACATGCACAACCCCATCAAACGTCTCACCAAGCGGAGCAAGCCCCGCATCGCGCAGCCGAGCCAACACCAGGTCAGGCGGCGACGGCGACACCACCACAGTCGGCGCAAGCCGCCGGAAGCGAATGCCCGGCAAGTTGGCGCTCAGCAGTCCAGTCAGCACGTTCTCGTCATCACACCGCAGGTACGTCGAGGCCGCGCCGATCCGCAGTACGCCATGCCGCCGTGCAACGTCATCGATCAAATAGGTCAACGGCTGCGGAACAGGAGTCCGCGAGTGCTCCGCCAACCACTTGTGCAGCTGATCACTGGTCTTCCCGAGGTCGAAGGCCCGCCGTATCGAGCTCTCGCTGAAGCGATACACCCCACCGCCGCCATGCGACTCCATGTCAGCCATGGCAGCCAATTCGTCCTGTACTTCGCGCACGAGCGGCCCAGGCGCGACAGCAGTCAGATCAGCCTGCAGCAGCACCTCAGAGACCGGCTCCGGCACCAGCGGCTGGATAGCAGCCGCCAGCTCATCAGTAGTCGGCTCATCCTTCAGCAGCACGGCAGAGTGCGACGCAAGCGTGCCGAGCCCGGTCAGCCCGAGCAGTGCCGCCTCGGTGATGGTCCACTCGACCAGGTCATCGCGGAACTGCCCACCACGCCGCGGCCGGTGCCAAGCGACCCAGGTGACGACGGACTCGATGGCCGGCGCAATACCTTCCGCAGCCTGAGACAGCGCCTGCAGTGTGAGCTGCCGGATCTCAGGAGCCAGCAGGCGCTCCAGGTCGGGTGCCAGTGCGTTCACGAGTCGCTCGCGTGCAGCAGCAGTCGCGCCGCCGCTGTCCCGTCGACCGATGAGTCCGATCGCCCGCAGCCCGGTGAACCAGGCGTGGACCAGTACTGCCCAGCGGTGGGCGGTGTCGAGCTCCAGCCAGTCGTCGTACGCGCCAGTGGGCAACCACATCTCGCTGTTGCCGACCTCGACGGCTGCGACCAGCCCAGCGGAGTACGCGATCTCGAGGACGGCTCCGGCGGCCTGCTCTTCGGCACCGATCTTGGTGGCGAGGGTACGGAGTTCGCGCACGCCGATGCCGCCGGTGCGTAGTACGGGCGGTGGCTCTGTGCCTAGCTGCTCTAGCGTGCGGTCCACCTGGCGTACGAGGTCCAGTGCGGCTCCGGCGGCGGCACGGTCGGCTATAGCGTTCGATACCGGCTTGCCGTCGAGCGGGGGAGGCGTGGGTCGGGTGGAGGCCAGCACGCGGCCACCACGCAGGTGCAGGCCGATCTGCCGGGGCAGCACGACAGTAGTCGCGTCCTTCGGTACTACGAGGCCGCGCGCGAGCAACTGCTCGATCGGGGAGCGGGCAGAGGCGATCGTCACCGGGCGCTCGGCCTTCTCGACCGTACCGGTGGGCGGACCCCAGGTGAGCTTGTCGAGCACCTCACGCGCTTCCGGGCCGGCGTCCTCGATCAGCTGGTCGAGATCGCCGAAGTGCCGGGTCGTGAGCGGCCCGAGCCCGGCAGGTGTCGGCCCGAGGAGCTCGTGCACGGCCCTGATCGGACGCAGGTCGTCCTCGGTACCCCAGACCAGCGCGAGCGCCAGCAACTCGGTCACCCGCGGCTGAACCACCTCGATGGGCTGGTCGACGCCCTTGGCCAGTGCCTCGACGTCTACCGGCTCGGTGAGAGCGGACAGCGCCTCCAGCAGGTCGACGCTGAACTCGTCGAGCCTGTTGATCGCGCGAGCCGCGGAGGCGTTGGTGGTGGCACGGGCGGCCAGCTGGCCCGTGTCGGCCGGAATCGGTGTCGCCAGGTCAGGCCGGTGCCGGAGCAACTGCCCGAGGGCAAGGTCGTCCCAGCCGCGCAGTGCCTCGGCGAGGGTACGGGGGCGGGTCCGCTCGGTATTGCTCATCCCTCCAACGGTATGCCCATTACCCCAACCCCAACGATTCCCGCCTCAACTCTTGTCGTTATTCAGCGGGTTCGGCGGCACCGGCGTGGCCGATCCGGCGGAAGCCGACGCGCTCGTAGACCGCGGCGACCGCGTCGTCCTCGGCGGAGAGCAGGACGAGATCGACCCCGTTGGCGAAGGCGTGCTCGACCAGGCAGCTGGTGACCGCGGCGCCCAGACCCTGGCGGCGCATGGCCGGCAGAGTGGCCACGCCGACGATTTCGGTGGTGTCGCCGACGGGTTGGTGGACGCCACTGGCGACGATGCCTTGGTCGCCGGAGGCACCGGCGGTGATCGAGTAGCCTGCCTTGGCCCGTTCGACCAGGGCTGCGAGCTTGTCGTCGGCGATGGCGGCGGCGGTCGCGTCACGCTCCGCGGGGCCGCCTTCGGCGATCGCAGTACCGGGGGTTCCGAAGGCCGTGTCGGCGACTGCGCGGGCTTGGCGCAGTACGTCGGGGGAGGCGGGGAGGATCTGGCAGTCGAGAGCCGTGGTGGCGGGCTTGAAGTCGGCCCGCTCGAGCACGAGCAGCGGGTACTCGTGCACCTCCAGCCCAGCCTCGGCAGCGGCCGGCCCGAGCGAGGGGCAGGTCTCGACGACCCACTCCAGGCTCAGTGGCAGCTTGAGTTCCTCGCATCGAGCCCGGAGCTCTGAGAGGTCGGCGGCGGTCACCGTCGCACCTGACCCCGGTACCGGGCGGGCGTAGTACGGCCAGATCGTGGTCGACCGGAACAAGGTGAACGGCCCCACGTCCAGCGCCTCAGCACCGGACAACGGAACCGCGTGCAGGTACTCGTCGACTCTCGAGAGGTAAGTCATCACCGCGCAGTGAAGCAGCCCACCGGTTCACCGGCAACCAAATATGTCGAGTACGCCGACCCCGCTCCGACGTCACCGGTATGGACACCACACGCTCAGCAGACGGCACCACGATCGCCTACGACCGCTTCGGCTCCGGTACGCCGGTCATCCTGGTCAACGGAGCGCTCTCCACCCGCAGCGGCATGCAACCGTATGCCGAAGCCCTCGCCCAGGACTTCACCGTCATCACGTACGACCGCCGAGGCCGCGGCGACAGCACCGACACCAGCCCGTACTCCGTCGCGCGCGAGATCCAGGACCTCCAAGCGCTCATAGCCGCGGTCGGCGGCAGCGCAGCCGTCTACGGGCACTCCTCGGGCGCGGCGCTCGTCGCGATGGCAGCCAGCAGCCTCCCGATCACCCGGATCGTGTTGCACGAGCCGCCGTACGGACCGGACGACGAGGAGTCGCTGCAACAGTCCGACGAGGACGGCGCCGTCGTACTACGCCTCCTTGCCGAAGGCCGCCGGGTCGAGGCCGTCGCAGCCTTCCTCACCATGGCGGGCATGCCGCCGGAAGCGGCCGCGGAGTACGCGAAGACGTACGGGATGGCCGAGGTCGCGCACACGCTCGCCTACGACTTCGCCGTCATGGACCACGCGTCGAAGGGCGGAGTCGTACCGGTCAGCCTGCTCGAAGGACTCCAGCAGCCCACGCTGGTGATCGCCGGGTCGGCGAGTCCGCCGTTCATGATGGAGGCGGCGCGGGCCGTCGCCAAGACTGTGCCGAACGGGAGACTCGTCGAGCTCGACGGGCAGCATCATGTAGTACCGGCGGAAATTCTTGCGCCGGTACTAGCTGAGTTCCTTAGTCCGCGATGATCTCGATCGAGACGCGGTCCGGGTAGAAGGCGACGTGGTCGCGGATGTCCGCCACCGCGTCGTACGGGTGCTCGTAGGTCCAGACGGCGTTCACGGTCTGCTCGCCGCCGGGGACGATGCTGAAGTAGTTGGCGTCGCCCTTGTAGGGGCAGTACGTCTCGTTGTCGGTCCGCTGCAACAGCGTCATGTCGACGTCCTTGCGCGGGATGTACTGCGCGGCCGGGTAGTTGGCCTCCTGCAGCGACAGCGCGTCACGGCTGTCCGCGATCACCCGGCCGTCGATCTTGACGACCACTCGGTCCGGGTTCTTCCCGACCGTGATCGGGTGGTCCGGACCCGGAATCTTGACCGGCTTGTCAGACATAGCTCAGCTCCCAAGGGCGTGCGGCATCTACTTCAGGCGTCAACCGTCCCCGGCGCCGGGGCATTCCGTCAGACCGGCAGCAGTTTGACGACCAGGCAGGGCCCGCCGTCGAAGGTGCCGCCGTCGATGCCGAGCGCCAGGCCGTCGGCGTACAGCAGCGGCCCGGTCAGGTACGCCGGGTCGATGCCGAGCTGGTCGGCCACGATGCTGTGGCCGTGCACGATCCTGCGGCCGCCGAGCCGTTCGAGCAGCTCGGCCGCGATCACTGGGCCGGCCTCGCCGCGGAACGCGTACCGCGACGTCATCCGGCGCCAGATCTCCCACCAGATGGTGATCTCGTCGCTGTGCAGCTCGGTCCGGACGTTGGCGTTGATCTCGTCGATGGAGTCACCCCAGGCGAGGTACTCCTCGGTGTCGGAGTGCATCAGCAGGTGGTCGGCGTCCAGTCCAAGCATCGGCCGGTCCAGCAACCAGGCGACGTCGTCGTCGGTGAGCAGCTCCTGGTCGCGGTCCTGGCCGCCGTTCAGCGCCCAGCTGCGCTCGAAGCTGCGTGACGTGATGCCCTCGTGCGGTACGAACGTGTCACCGAACTTGCGCATCCCGAGCGCGAGGATCTCGTGGTTGCCGAGCAGCACCCGGACCTCGCCCTGACCGGCCTCGGCCTGCGCCACCAGCCGGCGGACCAGCGCGAGTACGCCGACGCCGTCCGGCCCACGGTCGAAGAAGTCGCCCAGGAACCACAGCCGGACGTCCTGGTCCGACCAGCTGCCCTCGGCGTCGATCAGCCCGGCCTCCTGCAGCGCCGCGGCGAGCTTGTCCGGGTGACCGTGAATGTCGCTGACCGCATAGCTCGCGGTCACGCGCGGTTCACCCCCGCAGCGTCAGCACGATCAGTACGACGTTGAGGGCCGTGACGGCGGTTGCTACCAGGCATGCCAGGAGAGTAGTCGGCAACCGGTTGACAAGGTCACCCATGACGCGCCGGGAAGCTGTGAGCCGTACCAAAGGCCACAGCGCGCACGGGATGCCGAAGCTCAGCACGACCTGCGAGACGACCAGCGCGCGACTGGGGTCGATCCCGATCGCCAGGATGATCAGCGCCGGAGCCAGCGTGATGAGTCGCCGCGTCGCCAGCGGCACGTGACGCTTCCAGAACCCCTCGAGAATCACCGACCCGGCGTACGTACCGACCGAGGACGACGCGAAGCCCGACGCCAGCAGCGCGAGCGCGAACAACAATGCCGCCGTATGACCGAGCCGATCGCCGATCGCGGCGTGCGCGGCGTCGAGCGAGTCGGCGCCGGTGCCCTTCAGCGCGGCGGCCGCGAGCACGACCATCGCCAGGTTGACCGCACCGGCCAGCGCCATCGCGACCGCGACGTCCATCCGGGTCGCGCGCAGCACCCGTTGCTTGCCCTTCGCAGACCGGATCGACTTCCAGTGCCGGTCCGTGACGAGGGCCCCGTGCAACCAAATCGCGTGCGGCATCACCGTCGCGCCGAGCATTCCGGCGGCCAGCACGATCGATTGGGTGCCGTCCAGGCGCGGTACCAGGCCGCCCACCACGCCCGACGCGGACGGATGCGACTGGAACGTCGACACCACGAACCCGACCAGTACCACCGCCAGCAACCCGACGATCGCCGCCTCGAACGGCCGCTGCCCGCGCTTCGACTGGTAGATCAGCAAGGCGAACGAGACCGCGCCGGTGATCGCACCACCGAGCAGCAACGGAATCCCGAACAGCAGGTTGAGCGCGATCGCCCCACCCACCACCTCGGCCAGGTCGGTCGCGACCGCGACAAGCTCGGCCTGCGCCCACAACCCGGTCGAGGTGGACCGCTTGAAGTGCTCCCGGCACAGCTGCGGCAACGTCAGCCCGGTCGCGATGCTCGCCTTGGCCGCGAGGTACTGGACCAGCACGGCCATCAGGTTGGCGCCGACCACGACCCAGCAGAGCAGATACCCGTACGTCGCGCCCGCGGCGATGTTGGTGGCGAAGTTGCCCGGATCGACGTACGCGACCGCCGCCACGAAGGCGGGACCGAGCAACAACAGACCCGAACGGTTCAGTTGTCGTCTCAGCGGAGCCGGTGCGTACATGGCTCGACCTTAGGTACCGGACCCCGTTCCGTCATCTGCGCAAGCGTAGGAGAGTCGTCTCAATCTGAGACGGCCTGCTCAGGTACCGGTCTTGGCCGTGCCGAGCACCTTGGTCGCCTTGGCAGCCGCGTCGCCGAGCGCTCCGTCCAGGACGTCTGGGGCGTCGAAGCTCATCGCGAGCACGACGTCGCCGATCCCGGTGAAGGCGAAGAGCACTTCGGCGCCGTCCAGCGGCCCGCCACTGGCGGTGAACCGGCCGCCGACCGGGTTGGTGCCCGCCTTCGGTACCGACATCTCGCTGACCTCGACCGTCGAGGTGCCGGCGCCGGGGACGGTCAGCTTGGCCGTCTTGCAGCCCTTGACCGCCGCCTTGGTGCGGTTGAGCAGCGCGTTGGCCGCGGCGGTCGAGCCCATCGCGTCCAGTTCCTCGTCGAAGAACGGGCCCTGCTGACCGCCGGTGTACGAGCGTTTCGCGATGACCTTCGCGCCGGGCGGGGTCTCGGCGTTGAAGAGCAGCACCAGGTCCTTGCAGCGGGCATCGGTCGAGGACAGCTTGGTTCCGTCCTCCTCATCGCCGGAGGTATCGACGGAGAACCCCGACGGGAGGTCTGCCAGCACCAGCAGCGCCTTGGTCAGGTCCGCCTTGGTTCGCGCCGCGGGGACCGGCACCGGGGCCGACTGGGTGACCGACGGGGTCGTCGGCGCCGGCGTGCTGCTCGGCGGCGGGGTCGAGGACGTGCTCGTGCTCGGCGGCGTCGCGGCCTTGTCGGATTTGTCGTTGCAGGCGGCCAGCGTGGTGGCGAGTCCGGCAGCGAGGACAAGGGACAGGAAGGATCGAGTGTTCACCATGGTGGAACGACTGTATTGCCCCGCAAACCTGGTGCCCGCCATTTTGCAGCTTTGTGCAACGTGTCAGGCCCAGTTCCACCGGACGTCGAGGGAGAGTTGGACGGTCTGCTCGCCAGGGGTGATCGACAGGCTTGAGTCGTAGGCCCCGGAGGCCTTGGCCGACTGCTCCATCACCAACGGGATCGGGCCGTGGCCGTAGCCTTCGGTGACGGCGGAGATGGAGCCGAGGGACTGGCCGGCCAGCTCGGCCAGCTGGGCGGCCTTCTCACGGGCCTGGGCGAAGGCGAGTTGCCGCGCCTGGTCCAGCAGCGGCCGCTTGTCGGCGACGTCGAAGTTCAGCCCTTCCATCCCGAGATCGTTGCCCACCGCATCGACCGCGGCGTTCAGTAGGTCACCGAACCCGGTCAGGTTCCGGGTCGTCACGGTGATCGAGTGCGACGCGCGATAGCTCGCCACCTTCATCGAGTCCCTGTACTGCGGGTAGACGTTGACCGTGCTGGTCTCGATGTCCTTCGCCTCGACCCCCAGCGCACTCAATGCAGCATGAACAGCATCGGTCTTCTCGGCTACTTGTGCGACCGCGGCCGCCACATCGGCCGCGTCATGACCGACACTCAAAGTCAGCCGCAGTAGATCCGCCGGCGCAGTAGCCTGCCCGGTCCCGGTCACCGTGATCCCAGAGTCCATACGAGCCAGTCTGACAGGAGAACCACGATGCGTAGGAAGACGTTGGTGGCGAGCGTGTTGGCCGGAGTGCTGGTGGCCGGCCTGTCGGTGGTCGGCGCCGACGCCGCCGGGCGCGATGACAAGGTTGCCCGGGCATTCGAGGCGACGACCCGTAGTACGGCGTGGACGCAGGTTGCTCGCATCCCGTTGAAGTTCCCGACGTACCATCCGCAGGGGTTCGCGCTGGTGGGCGATCTGATCTACCTGTCGAGTGTCGAGGTGCTGGAGGCCCCGGTGCCCTATCCGGTGCCGGTGGACGGGTACGACCGGACGCCGGGCAAGGGGATCGGGCATGTGTTCGTGCTGGACCGCCAGGGCAACCTGAAGAAGGACATTCGGGTCGGCGAGGGCACGGTGTACCACCCGGGCGGGATCGACTACGACGGCGAGAACGTGTGGGTGCCGGCCGCGGAGTACCGGCCGAACTCGCGGGCGATCGTCTACAAGATCAACCCCCGCACGTATCGCGTCACGGAGCAGTTCCGGGTGAAGGACCATGTTGGCGGGGTCGTGCGGGACCGGCGTACCGGGCTGGTGCATGGGGTGAGCTGGGGGTCGCGGACGCTTTATGCCTGGACTGCCTCTGGCAAGCAGGTGGACGCGCAGCCCAACCAGAGCCACCTGCTGGACTACCAGGACTGCGACTACGTCGGGCGGAGTAAGCAGCTGTGTGGCGGCGTCACTGGGCTCAAGACGCAGACAGGTGGCAACTTCGAGCTCGGTGGGCTCACACTGCTCGACCTCAACGACGACAACCGGATCCTGCACGAGATCCCGTTCGCGGCGTACTCCACGGCCGGGCACTCCGTCACCCGCAACCCGGTGGCGCTGGAGGTCGACGGTACTAAGCTGCGGCTCTTCACTGCGCCCGACGACGGTGAGGGCGCAACCGGTACCGAGCTACTGATCTACGAGTCCCCGATCAGCTAGCGCGCGGGACGATTCGGGCAGGGATGTCGTGCTGATGGCAGAGGGCGAGCAGGCCGGTGCCGTCGATCAGTTGCAGTGGCTTCCCGTTGGCGAACTGGTAGCTGGACGGGCCGAAGCCACTGGTGGTGATCAGGATGCCCTTGGTGGCTCCGGCGTCCAGCACGGTCCCGAAGAGGTCCCGTACGGCCGACGGTGGGACAGTACGCGTGTAGAGCTTGGCCTGTACGACGAATTTGCCACCGGTGATCGGCCTGGGGTCGTAGGCGACGCAATCGATGCCACCGTCGTTGCCACTACGGAACAACCGCGTCTCCAGGCCCATCCGGGTCAGCAGGTTGTGCACCAGATGCTCGAACTCGTCAGGGGTGAGCTCCAGCAGGTTCGGCCGGCTGTCGATCTCGCTGATGACGTCTGCGGCTCTGATGGTCCGCGGGTCGGCCAGGTCGAAGTCCAGCACCGGTTCGACCGGCTGGAGTTCCTCTGGGTGCCGGGACACCTCAGCAGCGAAGTAGTGGCGGACGCAGGCAACTGGATCCAACTGGTCGAGTACCAGGGCTTTGAACTGCTCACGGGTGGCCCGGAGCGTGATCAGGCATGGCCGGACGGCCTGGCCGGTCGGCAGGTCCACGGACTCGACCATGCCGTTGAAGACGACGGTGTCGACGACCTTGTACCGGTCGCTGCCGAAGACCAGGTGCAGGGTCCGCAAGGCCAACTGCGCAACGAGTTGCTGGTACAGCAGCCGTACTTCCTTCTCCGGCCGGGGCACAGCGACTACCGCGTCTACCTCTCGGTCGTAGCGGTACGACGCCTCAGCCGGTACGACGCTGAGGTCGGGGAGATCCCACTCGACCGCCAGCAGCGTCGACTCGGGCACGTAGCCGACCCTGCGCCGGCGCGGGAAGTCTGGCGGCTCGGTGACGCGTTCGAGGGC
Organism: Kribbella sp. NBC_00382; assembly: GCF_036067295.1. Taxonomy (NCBI): domain Bacteria; kingdom Bacillati; phylum Actinomycetota; class Actinomycetes; order Propionibacteriales; family Kribbellaceae; genus Kribbella; species Kribbella sp. NBC_00382. Next base: position 998,532 of record NZ_CP107954.1, on the reverse strand, counting down.
CTTCCGGAAGTACCGGCTGACTGCCTCGCGGTCGTGGTTCTCGACGGCGCGCTGGTAGGCGTCGATGCGGGCGTGCTGCTCTTCGGTCGCCTCGTCCAGCCGGCGCTGCTGCTCGGCCTGCTCCCTGACGGCACGCGTCACCCGCTCACGCCTGGTGTCCTCGGCCGCCCGGTGCCGGTCGATGGCCTCGGCGAACCTGTCCTCGGCCTCGGCCAGCCGCCGCGCGTACCGGCGTTCGGTGCCCCACCAGCGGAACCGTCCCAGCCGTGGGGGCAGGAACGCGTCCCAGACAGGTCCGGGACGCGCCGCGAGATCAGCAGCCGGCACCGTCGGCGGCGCCCGTCGAGGCGCCCGCTTGAGGGTCTGCAGATCGGTGCCATGGACATCGATCGCGAGTGCGCCGGCCAGGATCCCGCCCAGTTCCAGGACGCGCTCCTCCACCGCAGCGGTACGTTGTGCCGCCTCGGCGGTACGCCCGGGCGGCCGGTCGCTGCGGGCGTAACCATCACCGGTTCGGCCCATCGCCTCACACCTCTCACCTCAAAGGTAACCGCCCAACCACGCTCCGCGACCAACATGACGGAGAGTTGGCAAGGACATTGCTTGCCGTCCACCCCTTGTTTCCTCCTGCAAGTGCACCTGCAAACGCACCGTGTTCACCCGCCGGAACGTCCGCTGGGCGGTAACTCTGCGCGACTCCCGGTGTCGTCTTGTCGGACCGAGCGGTTGCGGGTCACGATGGCGGGATGAGTGTGCCTTCGTATGCGTCTGGGGTTTCTGCGGTTCCGTTGCTGGGGGAAACGATTGGGCAGAACCTGAGACGGACGGTTGCGGAGTACGGCGACCGGGAGGCGATGGTCGAGGTCGTCAGTGGGCGGCGGTGGACTTATGCCGAGTTCGGGGCGGTCGTGGATGAGTTTGCCCGGGGGTTGATGGGGCGGGGGATTGCCAAGGGGGATCGGGTTGGGATCTGGGCGCCTAACTGTGCTGAGTGGACGATCACGCAGTACGCGACGGCGGCTATCGGGGCGATCTTGGTCAACATCAATCCGGCGTACCGGACGCATGAGCTGGCCTATGCGCTCAATCAGTCGGGGGTGAAGCTGCTGATCTCGGCGACGGAGTTCAAGACCAGCGACTACCAGCGGATGGTCGACGAGGTACGGCCGGACTGTGCTGCGCTCGAAGCTGTCGTCTACATCGGTACGCCGGACTGGAACGCCGTCGTCGAGGCGGCCGGGCAGGTCAGCCGGGAGCAGTTGGACGAGCGCGCGAGCGAGTTGAGCTTCGACGACGCGATCAACATCCAGTACACGTCGGGGACGACCGGCTTCCCCAAGGGCGCGACGCTCAGCCATCACAACATTCTCAACAACGGGTACTTCGTCACCGAGACGATCGGCTTCGGGCCGGACGACCGGCTGTGCATCCCGGTGCCCTTTTACCACTGCTTCGGCATGGTGATGGCGAATCTCGGCTGCACGACGCACGGCTCATGCATGGTCATTCCGGGGCCGGCCTTCGATCCGGCGGCGACCCTGCGGGCGGTTCAGGACGAGCGGTGCACGGGGCTGTACGGCGTACCGACGATGTTCATCGCCGAGCTCGGGCTGCCCGACTTCGCCTCGTACGACCTGACCTCACTGCGCACCGGCGTGATGGCCGGCTCGCCCTGCCCGGTCGAGGTGATGAAGCGTTGTGTCGCCGACATGCACATGGCCGAGGTGGCGATCTGCTACGGCATGACCGAGACCTCGCCGGTATCCACGCAGACCCGCCGTGACGACGATCTGGATCGGCGGACGTCGACCGTAGGCCGGGTGATGCCGCATGTCGAGGTGAAGCTGGTCGATCCGGCGACCGGGCTCGTCGTACCGCGAGGTGAGCCGGGCGAGCTGTGCACCCGTGGGTACTCCGTGATGCTCGGCTACTGGGACGAGCCGGAGAAGACCGCCGAAGCGATCGACCAGGCGCGCTGGATGCACACCGGCGACCTGGCCGAGATGCGTGACGACGGGTACGTCAACATCGTCGGCCGGATCAAGGACATGGTGATCCGCGGCGGCGAGAACGTGTACCCGCGGGAGATCGAGGAGTTCCTCTACACCCACCCGGATATCGCCGACGTACAGGTGATCGGCGTACCGGACGACCGGTACGGCGAGGAGCTCTGCGCCTGGATCAAACTCAAGGACGGCGCGGCGCCCCTGGATGCAGCGGGTGTGAAGGAGTTCGCCACCGGCAAGCTCGCCCACTACAAGATCCCGCGCTACGTCCTGCTGGTGGACGAGTTCCCGATGACCGTCACCGGCAAGATCCGGAAGATCGAGATGCGCGAGAAGTCGCTCGAGCTGCTCGGACTGAAGTAGCCAGCGCGCGCTGTCTGCTGAGAGATCGTGGTTACCCACGCGAAACCTGCGGGGGCGATTCGGAAACGGGAGTTTGTTCCGGGGGCAATCGTGCGGCAATCGGGCGGTTCTTCACTGGATGACATCCAGGCCGTACCGAATCCCCGGGAGCCGACATGCCGCAGGTCAGTCTTCGCGAAGGCGCGCACTACCCGGCGGTCATCATCGGCGGCGGCCAGGGCGGCCTGGCAACCAGTTGGGAGCTGACGTCCCGCGGCCTCGACCACGTCGTCCTCGAAGCCGATCGGGTCGGCAGCGAGTGGCGCAACCGCCGCTGGGACTCCTTCTGCCTGGTCACTCCCAACTGGCAGTGCCGCCTTCCAGGCTTCCCGTACTCCGGACCGCATGCCGACGGCTTCATGCTCCGCGACGAGATCGTGGCCTACCTGGAGTCGTATGCGCACTCGTTCGACGTACCGCTGGCCGAAGGCGTCCGGGCGACGGGTTTGGAGCAGTCTTCGCAAGGCTTCCAGCTGACGACGGACACGGCGACCGTGACGGCCGACCAGGTGGTGCTCGCGACCGGGCCGTACCAACGACCGAAGATCCCGCGCTTCGCCGAGCGGTTGCCGGCCAACCTGCAGCAGCTCCACTCATCGCAGTACCGGAACCCTGAGCAGCTGGAGCCGGGCGAGGTTCTCGTGGTCGGTACCGGGCAGTCCGGTTGCCAGATCGCTGAGGATCTTCATCTGGCCGGCCGGACGGTACATCTGGTGACGGGGTCGGCGCCGCGGGTGGCACGGGTCTATCGCGGGAAGGACGTCGTCGCCTGGCTCGACGAGATGGGCTACTACGCCAAGGGAATCGACGAGTTCGACGACGTCGACGCCGTACGGTTCCGGGTCAACCACTATGTCACCGGGCGGGACGGCGGGCGCGACATCGACCTGCGCCGGTTCGCCCTCGAGGGCATGAAGCTCTACGGCCGGCTGATCGACGTACAGGCCGGCAGTCTGAGGTTGAAGCCGGATCTCCGCGCCAACCTCGATCATGCCGACGCGGTCTCCGAAGGTATCAAGGACTCGATCGACGCCTTCATCACCTCCAAAGCCATCCAGGCGCCGGTTGAGGCTCGCTATCAGCCCGTTTGGGAGCCAGTCGTAGAACCCGAAACCCTCAGCCTGCAAGGGATCGGTGCTGTGGTGTGGAGCACCGGCTTCAGCCGCGATGACGGCTGGATCCGCGTCCCGGTCTTCGATGGTCGCGGCTATCCGACGCATCACCGTGGCGTGACGAGCGTCCCCGGCCTGTACTTCGTCGGCCTGCCCTGGCAGCACACCTGGGGGTCCGGCCGCTTCGGCGGGGTCGCGGCCGACGCGGCGTACCTGGCCGAGCAGATCGTCCAGCGCCGGATGCAGGCCGGCGTTCGCTGGATCGCCGGTTTGCCGCGCTCCCAGAAGACGGTTGCGTAGGGCAATAGACATGTCGACAAACGACGCGCACCGGCATCTCGGAGTCCTGCCGGCCTACCCCTTCTACGGCGGCCCGCCGGTCAACCCGGACCTCACCGCCCGCGCCACCATCGACGAGTTGCTCGCCGATCTCGATGCCGAGGGCACCGAACGCGCATTGGTGATCCCCAACTACGGCGTACCGGATGTCGCGGTCTCCTTCGGGTTCAACGAGCTCGTGGTCGAGGCGGCTGGTCGCGATGACCGGATCCGGGCCGGCCTGTGGGTCTCGCCGCGACCACAGGACGCCGAGTTGACGGCCAAGGCGCTCACGTTGGCGACCGAGCCCGGCGTACGGGCGCTGAAGTTGAGTTTCCTGCTCGGCGGTCATCCGGCTGACGAGGAGGTCCGGCCGCAACTGGACGAGATCTTCAAGACAGCAAGGCGAAACGGCCTCGTCGTTCACGTCCACACCTCACCCGGCGCCGCGTCCGACATCGACCACATCGGTCTGCTGGTCGAGACGTACGCCGACCAGGTGCCGCTGCATCTCGTCCACTTCGGCGGCGGGATGAGTGGGCACATCAAGCTGATCGGCTCGCGTTTCTTCGACTGGATCGAGTCGGGCAAGCGCGTCTACACCGATCTGTCCTGGGCGATCGGTTTCGCCCCGGCCTGGCTGGCCGCCGAGATCGAGCGGCGCGGTATCGGCCACGACCGGGTGCTGTTCGCCAGCGACCAGCCCTGGGGCGACCACGCCGGCGAGTACGCCAAGGTGCGCGCCGCGATGGGCGACGGCGAGCTCGGCGACCACGTTTTCCACCACACCTTCAACCATCTCTACGACTGACCCTGAGGAGCACCAATGCCCGAACTGGCCGAACTGACCGACCTCGAGACCAAGAGCCTGCAGGAGATCCCGCACCCGTCGCTGGCGGAGGGGTCGAGCATCTACGGCGGTACGAAGGTCTTCCCCGACTACCAGGCCGAGGACGGCGAGACGTACTTCACCCTGGTGCACGGCATCGCCCACGAGTCGTCGGTGAGCTTCGTCGCGATCCTGCAGGCAACCCGGGCACAGCGCAAGGGCTTCGAGTCGGCGATCTACTTCTACGGTCCCGGGTCGCTGAACTGCCTGGCGACGCGGGGTTTTCCGACCACCGGCAACTCCGCGTTCCCAGGCGAGCATAACATCAACGAGTCGCTGAAGACGTTCATCGCCGAGGGCGGCAAGGTCTACTGCTGCCGGTTCGGGCTGTCGCTGCACGGAGCGCGCGAGGAGGACCTGATCGAGGGCGTCATCCCGACGCACCCGCTCGACGTCCAGGACGCGCTGATCCACTACGCCCGCAAGGGCGCCATCATCAACTCGACGTACATGTTCTGAGGGGTTGGCTATGAGCGTTGGCACCGAAGAAGCCCTGGCGGCCCGGGCCGAGATGGCCGTGTACGGCGTTCAGGTGGACGCCCCGGTCCGCCGCAGCAAGGGCGCCGGCCCGAGCGACGACGGGCACCTGGTCGTCGACGGTGCCAACGCCACCCTCCCCATCGTTGCTGACAGCCCCTACCAGGTACGGGACGGTGGGGTGTACCGCAACGGACTCAGCCTCGGCCTGTCCGTCGAGCCGGTCCGTCGGCCGCGCTTCTACGACCTGACGACGGCGGACGGCGTTCCGTACCAGCAGATCGCTTTGTTGCACGGGAAGGACGTCTTGGCCACGACCGTCGTCCAGACCTGCATCCGGTACGACGAATCGACGCGTTGCCGCTTCTGCTCGATCGAGGAGTCACTGCGCAGCGGCGCGACCGTCGCAGCCAAGACACCACGCCAGTTGGCGGAGGTGGCCGAGGCTGCGGTGCGCCTCGACGGCGTCACCCAGATGGTGATGACCACCGGTACGACGACTGGGCCGGATCGTGGTGCTCGCAACCTGGTCCGTTGCGTCCGGGCTGTACTGGAAGCCGTTCCAGGGTTGCCGATCCAGGTCCAGATCGAGCCGCCGGGGGAGCTGTCCGTCATCACCGACCTGTACGCCGCGGGCGCGACCTCGATCGGAATCCATGTCGAGTCCTTGGATGATGACGTCCGCCGCCGCTGGATGCCCGGCAAGTCGACGGTGCCGCTGGCGGAGTACAACGCCGCCTGGGACGAGGCAGTCCGGGTCTTCGGCCGCAACCGCGTCTCGACGTACCTCTTGATCGGTATGGGCGAAGACCCCGACGAACTGGTAGCCGGCGCCGCCGACCTCATCTCCCGCGGCATCTACCCCTTCGTAGTCCCCCTCCGCCCGATGCTAGGCACCCTCGCCCGCCTGGACGGCGTCACCGCACCCGACCCCCGGCTGGTCCAAGACATCACCGCCCGAGTCGCCGCCCTCCTGAAGACAGCCGAGATGCAAGGGGCAGACCAAGGCGCCGGCTGCGCCGCCTGCGGAGCCTGCAGTCTCTTGTCGGCGGCCGGCGCATGATCACGCCAGTAGTACAGACGACCGGCGTTCGGCGGGCCGCGGATGTCTGCGCGCTGTTGGGCGATCCGCCGCCGGCCTTCCTCATCGAAGTGGCTGCCGGCAACGATCTGGCTGCCTACCGCGCGCTGAGGCAGCAGGCCTTCGTCCACGACCAAGGCCTGTTCGCCGGCAGCGATCTGGACGAACGAGATGAAGACTCACGCACAGTAGTCCTGGTCGCCAAGGACCCAGCTGGTGCAGTGATCGGTGGGGTTCGGCTGGGCCCGACCATGCCAGGCCCAGACGTGGGTTGGTGGCAGGGCGGTCGTCTGGTAGTCGGCTCTCGTACGCAGAACGGTGTGGGGGCAGCGCTGGTGAGGGCGGCTTGCGCATGGGCTGAAGGAGCGGGGGTGTTGCGGTTTGAGGCGACTGTCCAGACCGGGACGTACAGGTTCTTTCAGCGGTTGGGGTGGGAGACGGTTCGGCCAGTCCAGGTTGCAGGGGTGCCGCATGTGTTGATGCGGTGGCCGATTGGGCGGGTGCAGCGGTTGGTCGAGGCGACTAAGAGTGAGTTGGGGGAGTTGCTGCAGGGGATTGGGCCGGACGGGTTTGTGGGGGATGACGGGGCTCCGGTGCCGGGGAGTGATTTGGTGGCGGCTTGTGATGCGATCGTGCCGGCGATGGTGGAGCGGGATCCGGAGTGGGCCGGGTGGTGTTCCGTACTGGTCAACGTGAACGACTTGGCCGCGATGGGTGCGACGCCGGTGGGGTTGTTGGATTCGATCGGGGCGCGGGACAGTGCGTTTGCGACGCGGATACTTAGTGGGCTTAGGCAGGCTGCGCAGGCTTACGGGGTGCCGGTTTTGGGTGGGCATACGCAGTTCGGCGTACCGGCTGCTTTGAGTGTCACCGCGCTCGGCAAAGCAGAACAGCCGGTACCTGGCGGTGGCGGCACGGCTGGAGATGCAGTCAGGTTGACTGCTGATCTTGGTGGCGGTTGGCGGCCCGGATATGCGGGCAGGCAATGGGATTCGACCAGTCACCGGAGTAGTGAAGAGCTGCGGACGATGGTGAAGGCCGTGGGCAGAGCCAAACCCAAGGCGGCGAAGGACGTGTCGATGGCGGGGATCGTCGGGACGCTCGGGATGCTTGCCGAGGCCAGCGGTTGTGGAGCGGTCCTCGACGTCGCCGACGTACCTAAGCCAGCAACCGCATCGATGGGTGACTGGCTGACCTGCTTTCCCGGCTTCGCGATGCTCACCGCCGGGCCGCAGGAACTCGACGCCGGCCCTGCCGAGAGCCACGTCTGCGGACAGCTCACCGAAGGCCAGGGCGTGAGCCTGCGTTGGCCGGACGGCGAGATCACCGAGGTCATCCCCGCCGGGGTGACCGGAATGGGAGCGGCATGACCACCCTGCGGATGGCGGCCGTCGCTGCCAACTTCGACCGTGACCTCGAAGCGGACTTCCAACGCATCGCGCGGCTGATCGCCGAAGCGCGGGCGGCCGGTGTACAACTCCTCGCCCTCCCGGAAGGCGCCCTCGGCGGCTACCTCCTCAGCCTCGACGGTACTGCGGACTCCCCGCCCGCCTTCGCCCTCAACAGCAACGAGATCTCCAGGCTGGCAACGCTCGCTGGTGATCTGACGGTCATCGCCGGGTACGCCGAAGCCGACGGCGGGCTGATCTACAACAGCGCGGTCTGCGTCAACGGCGACGGCGTCCTCGGCCATCACCGCAAGGTGCACCAACCGCTGCAGGAGGACGCGCACTACGCGGCTGGTGATCGGTTCGAGGCGTTCGATACGCCGGTCGGGCGGCTCGGGATGATGATCTGTTACGACAAGGCGTTCCCCGAGGCGGCACGGACGCTCGCGATGGATGGCGCTCAGATCATCGCCTGCGTCTCCGCGTGGCCGGGTGCCCGGACGAACCCGGATCCCGATCTCGCCAAGGACCGCTGGAAGCGCCGCTTTGACCTGTTCGACCGCGCCCGCGCGCTGGAGAACCAGGTCGTCTGGCTGTCCGCGAATCAGTCCGGTATGTTCGGCGCACTCCGTTTCGTCGCGAGCGCCAAGATCGTCGACCCCGGCGGCGAGATCATCGCCGACACCGGCATCACCGAAGGCATGGCGATTGCCGAGCTGGACGTCGAAGCGGCGTTGGAGCAGGCGCGCAGATCCATGGGTCACCTCCGCGACCGCCGCCCGGAGACGTACGGGACGCCCGAGCTAGTACGGACCTGAGGTCGGCCGTGCTGAGAGCGGAGTGGAGGGCGGGATGCTGAAGATTGGGGCGGTGGCGGCTGGGTTCACTCGGGATCTGGAGTTCGATCTCGCCCGGGTGGAGCAACTGATCCGGCATGGGCGGCGTGAGGAGGTACAACTCCTCGTACTGCCCGATGCCGCGCTCGGCGGCTACCTCTCCGATCTCAGCCGCTCCGACCACGACGACCTCCCGCCCGCCCTCGAGCTCGACGACCCGCTGATCGCCAAGATCATCGCGATGGCCGGTGAAATGACCGTCTGCTTCGGCTTCTGCGAATCCGCCGACGGCAACCGCTACAACACCGCGCTCTGCGTGACGGGCGACGGAGTACTAGGCCGTCACCGCAAAGTCCACCAACCACCAGGCGAGCGCGCCGTCTACACACCCGGCGACCGCTTCGAAGCCTTCGACACCCCGATCGGCCGGCTCGGCCTGATGATCGACTACGACAAGACGTTCCCCGAGTCGGCCCGCGCGCTCGCCGTCGACGGCGCGGAGATCATCGGCTGCCTCAACGCCTGGCCGACCAGCATCACCAACCGCGCGCCACGGATGAACGAGGACCGCCAGTCCCGCCTCTTCGACCTGTACGACCGTTCGCGCGCCGCCGAGAACCAGGTCGTCCTGGTCTCGTCCAACCTCACCGGCTCGATCGGCGGCATGCGCTTCCTCGGCCAGTCGAAGGTGGTCGGCCCCGGCGGCGACATCGCGGCCCGTACCTGGTCGAAGGCCGGCATCGCGATCGCGTCCCTCGACGTACGGGCCGAGATCGAGACGGCGCGGCGCGTCCTGCACCACCTCGACGAGCGCCGCCCGGAGGCGTACTGATGCGCATCGCCCTGCTGAGCTACTCGACCAAGCCCCGCGGCGGTGTCGTCCACACCCTCTCGCTGGCCGAAGCGCTCGCTGCCCAAGGCGCCGACGTCACCGTCTGGTCCCTCGGCCGCGGCGGCGACACCACCTTCTACCGCACCGTCGACCCACGCGTCCGGCTGTCGGTGGTCCCATTTCCTGACCAGCCTGGCGAAGGGGTCGGCGACCGCATCCTGCGTTCGATCTCGGTGCTACGCAACGCCTTCGACGCAGCCGCCTACGACATCGTCCACGCCCAGGACTGCATCAGCGCGAACGCGGCCGGCCGCTGCATCCGTACCGTCCATCACCTCGACACCTTCACCACGCCGGAGCTGGCCGCCTGCCACGAGCGTGCGATCATCACGCCGTACGCGCACATCTGCGTCTCCACCGCGGTCGCCGCCGAACTCACCACCGGATGGGGGCTCAAGGCAACAGTCATCCCGAACGGCGTCGACTCCACCCGCTTCGCCGAAGCAGCAGCCGGTACGCCGTCCGCCGTCTCCGCGCGAGCTACCTGGCAGACCCGCTTCGGCCGGTACGTCGTCACCGTCGGCGGCATCGAGCCTCGCAAAGGCTCCCTCGAACTCCTCGAAGCATTTGCCCTCATCAACGACCCCGACCTCCAGTTGGTGATCGCCGGCGGCGAAACCCTCTTCGACTACCGCGACTACCGATCCACCTGGGAGAAGCGAGCAGCCGAACTAGGCGTGACCCCACTAGTCCTAGGTCCGGTCCCCGACCCAGACCTCCCGTCCCTGGTCGCCGGCGCCGAAGCATTCGCTTTCCCTTCCGTCAAAGAAGGTTTCGGCCTGGCCCCGCTCGAAGCCCTCGCCGCCGGCGTCCCCCTGGTCGTCTCCGACCTCCCCGTCTTCCACGAGATCTTCGGCCCCGCAGCCGTCTATGCGGCCGACCCCGCCGAACTCGCAGAACGCCTCTCCGCTCCACCCGACCCAGCCCGCCGAGCAGCCGGTCAAGCGGTCGCCGGCGCCTACACCTGGCAAGCCGCCGCCACCGCCCACCTCGACTTCTACTTTAAGAATCTCTGAAGGTCGCCCCCGACGATCAAGGCATGCGAACCTCACTCAAGAAAGCAGCCGGTATCGGAGTACTGGCGATCTCTATGGTCACGATCGGCTCGGTCGCCTCGGCAGCAGGCCCGGAACCGACCGTCAACGGCTGCGTCGGCAAGCTGACCGGCCTCCTCCGGGTCATCGACCCGGCCAAGAACCAGAAATGCACCGGCCTCGAGACCCCGATCTCCTGGGCGCAACGCGGCGTACCGGGACCTGTCGGCGCGACCGGAGCCCAGGGGCCGGCCGGACCGGCTGGAGCTACTGGACCACAAGGGCCGGCGGGACCATCAGGTGCTGACAACATGTGGGCCAAGGTGCAGGCCTACAAAAATACGGACGGCACCACGGGGGCCAGGATCCTCCATCAGCGGCACGTGCTCTCGCTGACGTACGAGGACAACCTGGCCACCCTCACCTTCGATCGGCCGGTGCTCGAGTGCTCGATCCAGGCGACCTCGCAGGGACTGTCGGAGGCAGCGACGGCCAGCGCCAGCTACGGCGAGCCCGAGAAGGTCTACGTGAGTTTCTGGTCCGAGCAGGAACACCGCAACCTGGTGACCGACTTCTCGGTCAACGTTTTCTGTTAGGCCTTGCGGAAGACGATCCAGCGTAAGGCGCAGTACATGTAGATGCCTTCGCAGGCGCCGGCGATGACGCGGCTGACGTGGTACTCGACGCCGAGCAGGTTGAGGCCCGCGCCGGCGCCGAGGATCCAGACGACGTAGTTGACGACGACCACGACGACGTACACCGCGAGTTGCGGACCGACCGCGCCGTGGGAGTGGAAGTTGAGTGCCCGGTTGAGCACATAGCTCAGCCCGAACGCGCACGCGTAGGCGATCGTGATCGACACCCACAAAGGCAACCCGATCAACGACCGGAAGATGGTCAGCAGCCCCAGATCGATGCCGAAGGTGAACCCGTTGATCACGATGAACCCGAGCAGGCTCGCCGGTACGACCCGCGAAAGCCCCCACGGCAGCCGGCGCACGATGCCCGCCATAGCCCCACTGAACGACGCGCCACGTTGCTCGGCACGGGTCAGCACCGTCGTCATACGCCCCAGCCTGCCAGACCCGCCAAATCAGCGAACGGCGGCCAGGGCGGCTGAGTCCTCGTCGCCGAAGATGTCTTCTAGTTTCTCGGGGGAGTAGTCGAGGTCGATGCCGGCCACGTCGGCGCCGACTGCCGATTCGATCGCGCCGAGGCGGCGGGTTGCGCGGTCGCCGGCGTACGTCATCAGGGCGGTCGGGTCGATCTCCGGCGGGATCTCGGGCATGTTCTCGAGCGCCCACTGGATCTGGGTGAGGGCGTGGGGGAGCAGGTCCTCCATGGTGTCGGTGACGACCTGCCAGTTGGACTCGTCGGCGGCGATGTGGCGACGGCAGGTGAAGGTGCCCCAGGCCATGTGGCGTCGCTCGTCGTCACCGATGCGGCGGACCAGCTCCTGCATGCCGGGGAGGACGCCACGCGCAGTACAGAGCAGGTTCCAGGCGTGGTAGCCGGTGAGGGCCAGAGTGCCTTCTACTACGTGGTTGTAGGTGACGGAGGCCTTCACTTGGTTCGCAGGGGACGGGTCGTTGGCCAGGGACTTCAGGGCGACAGGCAAGGCCTCGTAGAAGATCGCCCGGTAGCCGGGGTTGTTCTCGATGTACTTGTGCAGGTCCTCCTTGACGCCGACGGCATCCAGCCACATCCGGAAGACCGCCGTGTGCTTGGCCTCCTCGAAGCAGAACTGGGTCAGGTACATCTCGTCGCCGAGCCGCCCCTCCGCCGCCATCGCGGCCAGGAACGGCTGGATGTCCTCGGTGACGGCCTCCTCGCCGGCGATGAACTGCGCGCACAGCATCAGCGCTGCCTCGCGCTCGTTGTCGGTGAAGGTCTGCCAGTCCAGCGCGTCCTGGCTGAAGTCGATGTCGCGCGGGTTCCAGAACTTCCGGTTGCCCTTGTCGAACAGCCGCAGCGGCAGCGCGTCCCAGTTCAGCCCGCCCTCCCTGAGCGAGCTGAAACCCTGCCTGTGAAGGGGATTCGCCGTCATGACTGCCTCCTGGAGCTTAGGAAGGGACCGAGCACCCGGGCGACCTGATCGGCGACCACGGCCGGAGCCGCACCGGGGTTGACGATGTGACTCAGTACTACGCGCAGCGCGACGTCCACGCAGGTGGTCGCGTCCTCAGCCGGTACTTCGGGCCAGTGCTCACGTACATGCGCATCCAGCCGTTGATGGCTGAGCTCCAGCACCTGCTGCCCCCGCGTCGTCAGCAACTGACTCGCCTGATCGGACCCCGGCTGCCCGAGCGCCGCCTTCACCAACGGGTTGTCCGCCGCCAGCGTCAGCGCGCACTCGACCGCGGCCCGCAACCCGTCGATCGGGTCGGTGTGCGCGGCCAGCGCGTCGTTCACGTCGACCAGGAACCGCTCGGTCTCCCGCGCCGCGACGGCCTGCAGCACACCCCACTTGTCACCGAACTCGTTGTAGACGGTCTGCCGGGAGACGCCGGTACGCCGCCCGACGTCGGCCATCCGCAATCCGTCGTACCCACCGGCGACGATCGCGTCATAGGCCGAGTCGAGCAGCTCGTCCCGCAGCCGCCGCTTGGTCCGCTCGGCGAAGGAGTCCATAGCTGTTGATGGTTTACATTTCGCACCAAGATGTCAAGAGTTCGGACGGTAAGGCGCGATACGTCAAGCCGAGAAATGCGCGGCGTCACCCGTCCGAGGCGTGCTGCGGACCCCATCGACGCTGACCGGGATATCGCCGGCCAGCGTGATCCGGTGCAGCCGGCGCGGCTGGTCGTCGTAGTCGGCGACGCCGTAGTGCTGGGTCGCCCGGTTGTCCCAGATCGCCAGGTCACCCGGCTGCCATTGCCACCGGACGGTGTTGTCCAGGTTCGTGACCCGGTTCTGCAGCAACTGGAACAGCGCGGTCGTCTCGGCCGAGCTGAGCCCGACGAACCGGCGGACGAAGTGCCCCAGTACCAGCGAACGCTCACCCGTCTCGGGATGCACTCGGACGACCGGGTGCTCGGTCTCGAACAGCTTCGACACGAACTGCTTGCGATGCTCCTCGACCTTCACGTCGACCCCACCGATCCGTACCTCGTCGGCAGCGCCCACGTAGTCGTACACGTTGCTGTGCACGGCCCAGAGCTTGTCGACCAGCGCCTGCAGCGCGACAGGCAGCTTCGCGTACGCCGCAACGGTGTTCGCCCAACTCGTCGCGCCGCCGTACGACGGCAGCGTGACCGCCCGAAGGATGCTGATCGCCGGGATCCGGTCGACGAATGTGACGTCGGTGTGCCAGCTGTTGGCCTTGCCGTAGTCGGAGTCGATCGGTAGTACGTGCTCGTTGCCGTCGAGGCTGGTGGAGGTCGGGTGAGCGAGCGTCGGCGTACCGAGCAGCTTGGCAAAGGCGAGCTGTCCGGCGTCGTCGAGGTGCTGCTGGTCGCGGAAGAAGATCACTTTGTGGTCGAGCAGGGCCTGCCGGATCGCGGCAACGGTCTGCGGGTGGAGGTCGCCGCCGAGCGCGACATTGCCGATCACGGCGCCGATCGCGCCGCCGGCCTTGGTGACGGTGATCGCGGGTACTTCGAGCTGAGTGGTCATATATCCATATTCCAACTGAATTAGTAGACTAATCGGCCGTTTCGGGATGCGAGACCGGTTGCGGGAACGGGCCACGTAAGGTTGGGGACGTGTCAACCGCCGAGATTCAGCCCAGTTCTGTGACTACCGACGTCCCTGAGTTGGTCGTCGGGTTCGACCTGGACATGACGCTGATCGACTCGCGACCGGGGATCAAGGCCGTCTGGGACCTGCTCGCCGCCGAGACCGGAGTCGCGATCGACACCGAGCTCGTGGTGAGCCGCCTCGGGCCGCCGCTGACCTGGGAGATGGCCAACTGGTTCCCGGTCGACCAGGTCGACGCGATGGTCGCGCGCTATCGCGAGCACTACCCGGACTACGCGATCACCGGCAGCCTGCCGCTGCCGGGGGTCGAGGAGTCGCTGGCCGCAGTACGGGCGCTCAGGGGTCGCACTGTCGTGGTGTCGGCGAAGTACAAGCCCAGTGTTGACCTGCACCTGCAGCACCTGGGTCTGGACGTCGACGAGCCGGTCGGTGACCTGCACGGCGCCGAGAAGGGCACTGCGCTGCGGGAGCACGCAGCGACCATCTACGTCGGCGACCACACGGCTGACATCGACGGAGCTCGCGCTGCCGGAGCGGTGGCGGTGTCTGTGGCCACTGGGCCGTTCACCGCGGATGAGCTGCGTGCCTACGGAGCAGACATCGTACTGAACGACCTGACCGAGTTCCCGGCCTGGCTGGACGAGTACGTGCTCGAGCAGCGGCTGGAAGCGCTGATGGAGCGGCTGTCCAGCTACGAGAGCCTGGTGGTTGCCTTCAGCGGTGGAGCCGACTCCGCCTTCCTGCTGGCCGCTGCGGCACGCGCTATCGGCCCGGCGAACGTAGTAGCCGCCACTGCCGTCAGTCCGAGCCTCCCGGTGGCTGAGCTGGAGCCGGCGGCTCACTTCGCCGACAGCATCGGCGTACGGCATGTCACGCCGCACACGCACGAGATGGACCGCGAGGGGTACCAGGCCAACGCCGGTGACCGTTGCTACTTCTGCAAGGCCGAGCTGGTCGAGACGCTGCAGCCGATCGCCGACGAGTTCGGCATCTCGGCGATCGCGACCGGTACCAACGCCGACGACGCCATTGCCGGGTTCCGGCCGGGGATCCGGGCCGCCTTCGAGCGCGGCGCGATCACCCCGCTGCGTGACGCCCGGCTGACCAAGGCGCAGATCCGGGAGGCGTCCCGTAGTTGGGGACTCGAGACCTCGGATAAGCCGGCCGCTGCCTGCCTGTCCAGCCGGATCGCGTACGGCATCCGCATCACGCCGAATCTGCTCGCCCGGGTCGACCGCGCCGAGATGGCGGTTCGCAACCACCTCACGCCGTACGGGGTCCAGAACGTCCGGGTCCGCGACCTCGGGGAGTCGGCCAGCATCGAGATCGACGCGAACCTGCTCGGCACCGTCGACAATGCGGCGCTGGTCGAGTTGGTACGGGCCGAAGGCTTCGCCGCCGCGGCCGTCGACGCCCGCGGATTCCGCTCCGGATCGATGAACGAACGCTTGACAAATCCGGACCGTTATCGCTGACCCTCACCTGCGAGACGCCTGGGTGCGGAATCGTTCCCGCATCAGGTATTTTTCCGGGGCGCGGGTACCCAGCGTCACGTACGCTGGAGCTTCCGTCCTGTTCCGACGATCAACACCGAAGAGGTTCCCGTGCCTGTTGGCAAGGTCAAGTGGTATGACTCCGAGAAGGGGTTCGGCTTCCTCAGCAAAGAGGAGGGCGGGGACGTCTATGTCCGTGCGGAGGCACTGCCGGCCGGTGTGACCAACCTCAAGCCGGGCCAGAAGGTCGAGTTCGGAGTCGTCGAGGGCCGTAAGGGCGAGCAGGCGCTGCAGGTCCGGCTGATCGACCCGCCGCCGTCGGTGGCCAAGGCGATGCGGCCGAAGCCGGAGGAGATGGCGCTCGTCATCGAGGACCTGATCAAGATGCTCGACAACATCGGCGAGGGCTACCGTCGCGGCCGCCACCCGGACAGCAAGGCCGCCCGCGGCGCCGCCACGGTTCTGCGTGGAGTCGCGGACCGCCTCGACCTCTGATTCCCTGTACTACGCCCGCCGGGCGATCAGCGCCTCGATGCCGTCCAGCACCGCGTCCAGGCCGAAGATGAACTCGCTGGCGTCGTAGTCCACATCGAAGTCCTCCGCGGGCCTCGACTGCAGATTCCTGGCGATCGTCGGGAAGCGGTCGGGGTCCGCGAGCATTGCCAGCCGCTGCACGTAGAGCTGGTTCGCCTCGGAGACCGCCTTCGATCCTGACGGCGTGCCGACGGTGATTGCGCCCGCGCCGCGCACGTAGATGTTCACCAGCAACATCGCCGACAGGCTGTCGCCCGGGCTCAGTCCGGTGTCCTCGAAGGCGCGCAGGCCGTTCTCCATCCACTCCAGTTGCAGCGGTGACAGCGGTGGCTCGACGATCGGGATCTGGAGCACCCAGGGGTGCCGCCGGAGTCCGTCGCGGAAGGCGAGCGCCCAGGTGGTGATCCGCTCCCGCCAGTCCGCCTTGGGGTCGACCGGGGCCGGTGGTCCGAACGCCTGCTCGAGCATCACGACGTACAGCTCGTCCTTGGAGTCGACGTACCGGTAGAGCGACATGGTGGTGAAGCCGAGCTCGGCGGCCACCTTGCTCATCGAGACCGCGCTGATGCCGGCCGCGTCGGCGAGCTTGATCGCGGCGTTCCCGATGTCGCTGATGTGGAACGTCGGCTTCGGGCCCGGGCGGGCTGGTCCCTCGATGCCCCACAGCTGCTGCAGCACTCTCGGTAGCTCTGTCATCGCTCGTTCCCTTCTTACGGCCATCTGTTTACATCATAGACAGATCGTGTGTATGGTCTGCGTATGGCGCACACAGTGTGTGCCATACACAGATCATCTGGAGGGGTGACATGAGCGCATCGGAGCTCACCGGTCAGCGGGCCGGACGCAAGGAATGGATCGCTCTCGGCGTGCTCGCGCTGCCGCTGCTGCTGGTCTCGATGGACGTCTCGGTGCTGTACTTCGCGGTCCCGTACATCTCGGCCGACCTCGGAGTGAGCGCCACCCAGCAGCTGTGGATCTTCGACATCTACGGCTTCGTACTGGCCGGCCTGCTGATCACCATGGGGTCGCTCGGCGACCGGATCGGCCGGCGGCGGCTGCTGATCTTCGGCGCGATCGCGTTCGGGCTCGCGTCGGTCGCCGCGGCGTACGCGCAGACTCCGGAGCAGTTGATCGCCGCTCGCGCGGTGCTCGGGATCGGCGGGGCGACCTTGATGCCGTCGACCTTGGCGCTGATCCGCAACATGTTCCACGACGCGGCTCAGCGGGGGAAGGCGATCGCGTTCTGGAGTGCGGTGATGCTCGGTGGGATCTCGCTCGGGCCGGTGCTCAGCGGCGTACTGCTCGAGCACTTCTGGTGGGGCTCGGTGTTCCTGATCAACACCCCGGCGATGCTTCTGCTGCTCGTCCTCGCGCCGCTGCTGCTGCCGGAGTTCAAGGCGGCGGTTTCGGGCCGGTTCGACCTCTTCAGCTCGGTACTGTCGCTGGCCGCCGTACTGCCGGTGATCTGGGGGATCAAGGAGCTGGCCGCGCATGGGGTTGCTGGGTTGCCGGTCGCTGCCATCGTCGCCGGGCTGCTGGTCGGATACGTCTTCCTTCGTCGGCAGCGCACTGCTGAGCACCCGATGATCGAGCTCGCGATGTTCCGCAACCGCGCCTTCAGCGGAGCCCTCGCCGCCAACACCATCGGCACCCTGGCGCTGGTGGGCAACGCGGTCTTCATGACCCAGTACCTGCAACTGGTACTAGGCATGGGCCCGCTCAAGGCCGCGCTCTGGTCGCTGGCTCCCTCGGTCGTAGTCGGTGGCGCCGCACCCCTCGGCGCTGTCCTCGCTCGCAAGATCGACCGTGCCTACGTACTAGGCCTAGCCTTCCTGATCGCCGCCGCTGGCTTCGCCGTCCTCACCCAGATGCACGTAGACAGCGGCTTGATCGTCCTGCTCGGCGGCGCCGGCCTACTCGCCGGCGGCCTAGTCATGGTGATGTCCCTAGTCACCGAAGCCGTAGTCGGTTCGGTCGCCCCCGAACGAGCCGGCTCAGCCTCCGCCCTAATGGAGACCTGCAGCGAATTCGGCGGCGCCCTAGGCATCGCAGTCCTAGGCAGCATCGGCACCGCCGCCTACCGCCACGACCTGCACCTACCGTCGACCGTCCCGGCTTCCGCCGCCACCGCCGCCCACGAAGGCCTACCCGGCGCAACAGCCGCCGCCTCCCAACTCCCAAGCGACCTAGCCACCACCGTCCTAGCAGCAGCCCGCCACTCCTTCAGCCACAGCATGAACATCACCGCCCTGGTAGGCACCATCCTCCTAACCGCCACCGCAGTAACCATCACCCTCATACTCCGAGGCACCACCCCAACCCCCAACCCCACCGACACCGCCGAGGCGGACCTCGCCGAGGAATCCACCCCCCTCGAACGCACCGCAGTAGCAGCCAGCTGACACAGCACAACCAACGGAGGGTCCACCCAAACCCCCGGGTGGCCCCTCCGCCACGCACGACCAGCGCCATCACCCACGACCAGCACCAGCACCCGCACCTGCGCCTCGCGCCCACATCCGCGCCGGCCCTCTCCCCAGCGCCGCCCCGCAGTCAAGGCCCGCACCAGCACCAGCCAGGCGTGCACTGCTCACCCTGCAGCCGGGCCTCACGCCAGCATCAGCACCCGCGCCCTGCGCCCAGGACACCCCGCACCGGCAAGCCGCGCACCCGGTCACCCCGCAGCCGCATCCGCCCCCCGCACACCTCACACCCGCGCCCCGCCCCCAGGACCCGCACCGCACCGCGCAGCCGCACCAGCCCACCGGCACACATCACACCAGCGCCCCGAGCACCCAGCGACCGCTCCCGCCCCGCGCTTGGCACCGGACCCATTCCCCGCGCCGCACCGGCGAATCGCGCCGGCCCTGCACCCCGCGCCCTGCATCTGCCCCGGCTGTCGGCTCCCGCGCTCGCCCGGCTCCTGCACCCGCGCTCCGTGCCCGCTCCCGGACCCTCGCGCCCTCCACCTGTCCCCGGCCCCAGGTCCCGCTTTCGCGCTCGCCCCCTGCCCCGCTCGTGCGCCTGTCCCGGCCCCGCTCGACTCGCGTCAGTGCACGGGCGCGGGGCTGCCGTGCGCGCCTGGCGGGCACTTCGCAGGCGTTGGGGTGGCTAAGCCATCGGCTGGGTTGGGGAGGCTTATAGCCGGTGCCGGGGCGGATATTCGCCCGGTACGGGGGCAAGATCCTCCCCGCGCTCCGCGCACCGCAAGTTGCGTCCCGCGGCAGCACCAGCAAGGCGTACGAGGCTCACCCCGCTGCCAAGCCGCGAGCCGGCATTAGCGCGGGCGCCCCGCCGCATGCCTCGCGGCTGCATCCCCGCCTAGCCCGCTCCCAGCGCCCCGCACCAGCACGACCAAGCCCGGCTTCGCGCGCGGCAACAAGCCCGGCTTCGCGCGCGGCAAGCTGTGCTCGCGCCGTGCGGCTGTGCGGCTGTGCGCTGGACCGGCAACTGCTGGCGACTCGGCAGCGGACATCTTCGCGGCGACCGGTCGGCTCGTCTGGTGAGCAACGCAGCACCGACCGCAGGACCGGCTGGGTCGTCCCCGTTATCCGTCCGCGAGGTCGTCGGATGCGACGAGCCGAGGAGGCGGTTGGTGGGGTGACTGGCGTCCGCGGAGGGGGGAGCCGAGGAGGGGGAAGTGGCGGAGCCGTCAGCGTGGGGGGCGGCGTCGGCGGAAGGGGTTTCGGCGGGGTGTGTCTGGGGTGGGGGAGGCGGCGGAAGGTGGGTGGGGCTGGGTGGGGTTGTTTTCTTGGGTTTTTTCGGCTGCCCAGGGGGCCTCGTCGACTGTTGTTGCGTCGTCGTCTTCGTCTGGTTGGCCGCTCCACCAGCGGCCGGTTGGAGCGACGGCTGGGCGGGGTGGAGGCTCGGGGGAGCGGTCGGTGCGAGGTTCCGGTGGGACGGCGGAGGGGGAGGTGGTGGGGTGCGGGGTGCTGGGCCGGGTGGTCGGCTGGGTGGTTGGGCGTGGGGTGGTGTCACGCGGGGTGTTTGGGGACTGGGTGACGGTTGGGTCTACGCGGAGTTCAACCGTCGGCTCGGTGATGCGGGGGCTCGCGGCGGCGCGGGCTCGGGCGGCTCGGCGTTCGGCTATTGACTCGGGCTCGCTGGGGAGGGGGTCGCTGGTGAGGATTGTGCGGGCGGTGCTCGGCTCGCGGGTCGGTCGCCCGGCGTCCGGCTCGTGCTCGGGTGCGGAGCGGGCCCCGTGGTCATGTACCGGTTGGGTCCCGTGGTCAGGTACCGGGCGGGTCTGGTCTGGTACCGGGCGGGGCTCGTGGTCTGGGACTGGGCGGGTTTCTCGGTGCTCGCCGGGGACGACTGTGGTGCGGGGGCCGGGGCCGTCGGTGCCTGGGGAGCGGGGGCGGGATGGGGGGTGGGGGGCTGGCTTTTGGCGGATTACCAGGAAGACAGCCAGGACCAGGACGGCGGCTAGGAAGCCGAAGCCTAGGCGGGGGATGAGGGGGAGCAGGATGCCGCAGCCGCCGCCGATTACCCAGGCGAGTTGGAGGACCGTTTCCGAGCGGGCGAAGACCGAGGTGCGGACCGTCTCGGGGACGTCGCGCTGGATCATCGCGTCGAGCGACAGCTTGCCGAGGGAGCTGCACAGGCCGGCGACCAGGCCGAGCACGATCAGCAGCGGGAAGCCGTACAAGACGGCGACCGCGATGGCGACGACGGTGTCGGCGAGCAGTACGACGAGCACAACCGCCTCGGGTTTACGGGCCTTGAGCAACGATCCCGACAGGGTCCCGAGGCTGTTGCCGATGCCGGCTGCGGCGATCACGGCGCCGGCCGCGACCACGCCGTCGATCCCGCTGATCGGTTTGTCGCGCAGCAGGAACGCGAGATACATGGTCAGGAAGCCCGACACGAACCGCAGCCCGAGGTTGCATCGAATGCCTCGCGCCACCGCGGCAGTGATCGCCTTCCGCCGGGCGTCGCGTCCCGCAGTACCGGTCATCTCTTCGCCGGCCGGTGAGTCCACGCGCCCCGGCAACCGGATCGCAAGAACCAGCCCGACGGTGTAGACGAGCGCCGCCCACCGCAGCGACCACTCCGGCCCGATCGCGGCAAAGGCCCCCGCGATACCGGCGCCGATCGTCGCGCCCGCCACACCCGCGAGCGAGATCCGCGAGTTGGCGGTGACGAGCGTGACTTCCTTGGGCAACAGCCTCGGTACTGCGGACGCACGCGTCACGCCATAAGCCTTCGACGCGACCAGACACCCGAGCGCCGCCGGATACAACCACGTCGAGCTGTTGTGGATCGATGCCGCCAGACTCCACACCAGAAACCCGCGCAACCCGAGCGTCGCCCCGATCGCCCATCGCCGCCCGTGCCGGAACCGGTCGAGCACCGGCCCGATCAGCGGCGCCATCAACGCGAACGGCGCCATCGTCAGCAACAGGAACAACGCCACCCGGTCCCGCGCCTGCGAACTCGGTACGGCGAAGAACACCGTTCCCGCCAGCGACACCGCAAAGGCCGTGTCACCCGCCGAGTTCACGAACCCGAGCTCGATCAACCGCGAAAGCCCCGACTCCCGAGCACCCTGAGCCCCGGTCAGCCCACGAATCCGCCGCCCGGTCGCCTTACCAACCCGCCCGGTGACGCCCGCAGTCTTCTTCGACGCCGTGGCAAACCCAGCCGCCCCGACCTTCGACGCGTGCCCGACTTTCTTCCCAGCAGCGCCCACCTTCTTACTAGCGCTCCCAAGCCGCTCCCCGGTACTACGCTCCGGGCCTGGCCGCGGACCGCCTTCGGCGCCTTGGCGCGGGCGGTTCTGGGGGTCCGGGCGTTCCATGTCACCATCCTGCCTTGTGAGGGGGACAGACCGGAGTCTCCACGCGGTTCGGATCGTGGCGGCGGGCGTGCGAGAATGACCGATTGTGACTCCCGTCAAGACTCCGGAACCGGTCCGCGCCAAGCCTGACGCCATCAGCGTCGCGGCCGTCGAACCTGCCCGCGAGGCGGCGATCGTCGAGGCGGGCGCCGCCCAGGTGGGCGATTACCTCGGTTATCTCGTCGAGGGCGAGCGGCTCGTCACGCACTACTTCGGGTCCACCCACCCCGGCTATCGCGGCTGGCGCTGGGCGGTCACGCTGACCCGCGCCTCCCGCGCGAAGAACGTCACGATCAACGAGGTCGTGATGCTGCCGGGCGAGGAAGCCATCGTCGGCCCCGACTGGGTGCCGTGGTCGGAGCGCGTCCAGCCGGGCGACCTCCGTCCCGGCGACCTGTTCCCGACCCTGCCCGAGGACCCACGACTCGAGCCCGGCTTCACTGACACGGGAGCGCCGGACGAAGTACTGGCTGTCGTCGAGGAGCTCGGCCTCGATCGCGAGCGGGTGCTGTCGCCGGAGGGCCGCGAAGACGCTGCCGAGCGCTGGTACGCCGGTGACTTCGGCCCGACGTCGGCGATCGCGCAGGCCGTTCCGTACAAGTGCTTCGCCTGCGGCTACTGGATCCGGCTGCACGACAGCCTCGGTCAGGCGTTCGGCGCGTGCACCAACGAGATGGCGCCGGGCGACGGCCGGATCGTCGCCTACGACTACGGCTGCGGCGCCCACTCGGACGCCGTGATCGAGGCGCCCGACCACCCGTCGACCGAGCACGCCTTCGACACCACCGGGTACGACGACCTGTCGATGGACGCCGTCGAGACCGAGGTCCAGGTGACCGAGGTCGCGCAGGCCGAAGTACAGGAAGCCGAAGCCGAGGTACAAGATGCCGAGGTGCAGGTAGCCGAGGCCGAGCAGGCCGAGGTCCAAGCGGCCGACGCCGTCCAGGTCGAGGTCGAGGCAGCCGCCGAGCCCCCGTCGGATGACGAGTACCGGATGCCGACCGCCGAGGAAATCGAAGCGGAAGCCAGCGCGAACTACTAGTCCTCGGTGGCGGGGCGGTGGCCGGCCTGGATGGCGGCCCAGCGGCGGCGGCAGTAGAGCAGGCCGATCCAGCCCAGGCCGAAGCCCGCGACGGTGACCCACAACCACCACTCGTCGCCGTCCTTCTTCAGGTCCGAGCGGAAGATCAGCACCACCACGAAGGCGACCGCCCAGAGGCAGATCCCGACGATCACCGTCGGGACGCCGGACAGATCCAGCGGCTTGACCTCGGCGTGCACGATCTCGCCACGGGCCAGCTGACTGGTCGGGTCGTTCCGCTTCTTCGAAGCCGGCGCTTCTTGAGGATCTGACACGCCACCACCTTAGCCTTTTGCGAATACCTCGCCTTCGGCGTCCTGCACCTGGCACCATTCCGCCATGAGCTCAGGCTTCCTGGATTCCTTCTTCAAGATCAGCGACCGCGGGTCGACGCTCGGCCGTGAGGTTCGCGGCGGGCTCGTCACCTTCTTCACGATGGCCTACATCGTCGTGCTGAACCCGCTCATCATCGGCACCGTCAAGGACGGCACCGGCCAGTACATCGGAGGTGGTACCGACCCGGTCGCAGCGATCGCCAAGGTCGCCGTGGCCACCGCGCTGGTGGCCGGGCTGGTGACGATCGCGATGGGGCTGGTCGCGAACTTCCCGCTCGCGCTGGCCGCCGGCCTCGGCCTGAACGCCTTCATCGCGTTCAGCGTCGCGTCCAAGATGACCTGGGCGGACGCGATGGGCCTGGTGGTGATCGAGGGCATCATCATCTTGATCCTGGTCCTCACCGGCTTCCGAAAAGCGGTCTTCGAGGCGGTACCGGTCCAGCTGAAGATCGCGATCAGCGTCGGCATCGGCCTGTTCATCGCCTTCATCGGCGTGATCGACGCCGGCTTCGTACGCCGTCCTTCGGCGCCCGGCGGCCCGCCCGTCGAACTAGGTGTCGGTGGCAACCTTCGCGGCTGGCCGGTACTCGTCTTCGTGGTCGGCCTGATCCTGGTGATCACCCTGTACGCCCGCAAGGTGAAGGGTGCGATCCTGATCGGCATCCTGGCCGCGACGGTGCTGGCGATCGTGGTCGAGGCGATCTTCGACGTCGGCGGCCGGACCGCCGACAACCCCGGCGGCTGGGGCCTGAGCGTGCCGAAGCTGCCGGACGACTGGTTCAGCAAACCCAACCTGGACACGGTCGGCGAGTTCAACCTGTTCGGCTCGTTCGACAAGATCGGCGTGATCTCCGCGCTGCTGCTGATCTTCACCCTGATGCTGGCCGACTTCTTCGACACGATGGGCACGATGACGGCGATCGGCGCCGAGGCCGGGCTGCTGGACAAGGACGGCAACCCGCCGAACGCGCAGCGGATCCTGATCGTCGACAGCGTCGCGGCGGCCGCCGGTGGAGCCGCGTCGGTGTCCAGCAACACGTCGTACATCGAATCGGCGTCCGGTGTCGGTGAAGGCGCCAGGACCGGGCTCGCGAGCGTGGTGACCGGGATCTGCTTCCTGATCTCGATGGTGGTCGCGCCACTCGTCACGCTGGTGCCGTACGAGGCGGCGACGCCCGCGCTGGTACTGGTCGGCTTCCTGATGATGACGCAGGTCAAGGGGATCGACTTCGACGATCTCGAGGTGGCCATCCCGGCCTTCCTGACGATCATCCTGATGCCGTTCACGTACTCGATCACGGCCGGCATCGGCGCCGGTTTCGTCTCCTACGTGCTGCTCAAGGTGGTCCGCGGCAAGGCCCGCCAGATCCACCCGCTGATGTGGATCGTGTCGGCCCTGTTCGTGGTGTACTTCGCGATCGGCCCGCTGGGCGACTGGCTCACCTGATAAACTGACGGTGTCTGGGTATCCCTCTTCAGGGCTGCCCAGACTCCTGTTTATGGACACAAACGCGTTCCCCACCCAGTCGGCCCGCACCCGCCGCTTCACCCTCGGCCTCCCCCGAGACTTCACCCTGTCTCCGGACGGCCACCGCATCCTCTTCCTACGCACCCAAGGCCCCGAAGACCCAGCCGTTGGCCTCTGGCTCCTCTTGGATGACGAGGAACACCTCCTCGCCACCGAGGTGACCGCCTACACCACAGACACCGCAATGAGCACCGTCGCCTACACGACCAAGGGCGAGCTCTGGGTGCTGAGCCTCGAGGGCACGCCGACCGCTGCCGAAGGCAGCTCTCCTTCGCTCCAGCCGACTGCCGGTCCTGTTACCGACCCCCGCCTCGATCCCACTGGCGGCCGGCTCGCCTACGTCAGCGATCGGTCGCTGCGGGTGATCGAGGTGGCTGACGGCAACGATCGGTTGGTTGCCTCTGACGACGATCCTGAGGTGAGTTGGGGAGTGGCGGAGTACATCGCCGCCGAGGAGATGTACCGGTCGCGCGGACACTGGTGGTCGCCGGATGGCACCCGGCTGCTGGCGGCGCGGGTCGACCTCACCCCGGTCCAACGCTGGTGGATCGCCGACCCGGTCAACCCGGGCACGCCGCCCCGCGAGATCCCGTACCCCGCAGCGGGCACCCCCAACGCGCTGGTCGAACTCCACGCCTTCGACCTGGCCGGCGGCTCAACGCAGCTGCGCTGGGACAGTACGGCGTACGAGTACCTCGCCACCGCCGACTGGGACTCCCACGGCCCACTGCTCAGCGTCCAGTCCCGCGACCAGCAGACCCTCCAAATACTCGCGGCCGACCCAGATACCGGCGAAACCCACCTACTGCACGAGCAACGCGACCCAGCCTGGGTGCAGCTCATCGACGGCGTCCCCGCCCGCACAGCCTCCGGCAAACTCGTCCACACCGACGACGCCGGCGACACCCGCCACCTGACGGTCGACGGCACCCGAGTCACCCCCGACGGCCTGCAACTCCGCGCTGTCCTCAAGGCCGCAGACGGGGTCCTCTTCCTGGCCAGTGACGAGCCGACCGAGTGCCACCTCTGGCTGTACGACGACACCGGCCTCCACCAGCTAAGTGACGGC
This sequence comes from Kribbella sp. NBC_00382, assembly GCF_036067295.1. Taxonomy (NCBI): domain Bacteria; kingdom Bacillati; phylum Actinomycetota; class Actinomycetes; order Propionibacteriales; family Kribbellaceae; genus Kribbella; species Kribbella sp. NBC_00382. The sequence goes on along the minus strand of NZ_CP107954.1, from coordinate 972,519 downwards.
CCCGGCTCCCACGAGGGCTACCGAGCCGGCAACACCCTCCTGCTCGGCTCCAACACCGAGGCGGGCCGCACTTACGTAGTACGCCGGGATGGCCAGGACCACCCCATCACCTCCCACCGCGCCACCCCTGATGCGACCCCACGCATCACCTGGCTCCAAGCGGGAGACCTGCAGATCCGTACCGCCCTACTGCTCCCGTCCTGGCACAAGCCAGGCGCCACGAAGCTCCCCGTAGTCATGGCCCCGTACGCCGGCCCCGCGATGTCCCTGGTGATGAAGGTCGCCGCCCCCTGGTTCTACAAGGCCCAGTGGTACGCAGAGCAAGGCTTCGCCGTCGTCATCGCCGACGGACGCGGTACGCCGGGCCGCGGACCCGCCTGGGAGAAGACGGTCCATCACGACCTCCTGTCGGCCCCCATCGAAGACCAGATCACCGCACTGCACGCCGCAGCGGAGTACTGCCCCGACCTCGACCTCACCCGCGTCGGCATCACCGGCTGGAGCTTCGGCGGCATGCTCGCGACAGCCTCGGTACTACGCCGCCCAGACGTCTTTCACGCAGGTATCTCCGGAGCAGGACCGAGTGACCAGCGCATGTACGACACCCACTGGCGCGAGCGCTTCCTGGGACACCCTGACGAGTACCCCGACGACTACGACCGCTCATCCACCGTCAACGAAGCCGCGAAGCTCGAGCGCCCACTGCTCCTCGTACACGGCCTTGCCGACGACAACGTCTTCGCCGCCCACACCCTGCGCCTCTCAGCAGCGCTACTGAAGGCAGGCCGCCCCCACCAGCTCCTGCCGCTCTCAGGAGCCGCTCACTCGCCCACTGACGAGGCCACGGTCATCGGGCTGCTCCAGCACGAGCTCAACTTCCTGAAGACCGCTCTGGGAGCAGGCGAGCCCGCAGCTCCAGGTACTCCGCGCGGGCGGTGAACAGTTCGCTCAGCTCGGCGGTGACGTTGTCGAGGAAATCGGTGCGGTACGTCGCGTCCGTCATCAGCGAGATCGAGTAGTACAGGCCGGTGAAGGTCGCGATCCCGACCGCGACCTTCACCAGGGTCGCGCTGAGCAGGAGCGGATGATCGAGCAGGACGAACTGGTGCGACCAGCTACCCGGGTCGATGCCCCACAGCTCGTAGACGTGGCGGCTGATCGCGAGCAGGCCGAAGCCGACGAAGAACAGGCCGACCCCGGCGCTGACCACGAGCACCTGCATCCACTGCCGGATCACCAGGCTGATGCTGAGGTTCAGCCGCTGGATCCCGCTCAGAGGTGGACCTGATCCGGTGTCGCGTTCGATCTGGTCGAGTTCGCGCGGCAGTCGCAGGACCAGGAACAGGTTGCTGAGCACGGCGAACGCCGCGGCCAGGAAGGCGATGAACGCGGCGGGCATACCGGCGAACACCTGCCACATGTCGGCGGTCATGAACAGCACCAGTGAGAACACCAGCAGCAGCGGCAGGGCGCGGACCAGGCTGGCCACCGAGTTGCCCAGCTCCGAGCCGAGCCGGTGCAGGCCCCACAACGTCGTACCGATCAGTCCGTAGCCGACCACCAGATAGACCATGCCGACGAGCAACAAGTTGCCTAGGGCAACGCCGAAGAACTGCTTGAGCTGGACCTCGGTGGCCAGCGGCAACAGCGCCGGCAGCAACACGAAGACCGCGAGCTCCGGGGTCCCGAAGCGGGTGGGGAAGGACCAGAACCGGCGGCCGCGGAAGCCGTTCAGCAACCCGAAGCCGGCGATCAGCACGACCAGCCCGCCGAGTGCGGCGAGCAGGTTCTGCCACCAGGTCCAGTCCAGCGAGGTGGCGCCGAGCATCTCCACCAGGAAGACCAGCACCAGCACCGGGGTCGCCCGGTTGAAGATGTCGTGCGCCGGTGAGAAGTCCTCGACGAACAATGGCAGCCCCGCACGCCGGAAGCGCTGCTCGTACCGGGCCAGCTCCGGCGGTGTCCCCATGCGCGGAACCTTACTAGCGTCCGGCGACTAGGCTCGGCCTATGGACACTCAGTCGCTCAACAAGGCTGTATCCGACCTGGCCGGGGCCAAGGACAAGTGGGCGCATCTGCCCATCGGCGTACGGCTCGACTACCTCGAACGGGTCCGGGTGCTGCTGGGGCAGTCGGCGGAGGAGTGGGTGGACGCCGCGGTCGCGGCCAAGGGCACGGCCGGTACGCCGCTCGCGGGCGAGGAGTGGATCTCAGGTCCGTACGGGGTGCTCTCCTGGATCAACGCCGTCATGCAGACGCTGAAGGCGGTTGACGCGGGCACTGACCCGCTCGCCGGGCTGGCTGTCCGACAGCGGGCCGACGGGCAGACGGTTGTTCGCGTCTCGCCGTACGACTATCAGGACAAGCTGCTGCTCAACGGGTTCGGTGCCGAGGTGTGGATGACGCCTGGCATCACGCCGGGCACCCTGCGCGCCGACGTCGCGACGAAGTACCAGGAGCATGATCCGGCCGGGCAGGTCGCGCTGGTGCTCGGTGCTGGGAACATCGCCTCGATCGCGCCGCTTGACGTGCTCTACAAGCTGTACGCGGACGGCGAGGTCGTGGTTCTCAAGATGAACCCGGTGAACGACTACCTCGGGCCGGTACTGGAGAAGATCTTCGCGCCGTTGGTTGCCGACGACTATCTGCGGTTCGTCTACGGCGGCGCGGATGTCGGCGATTACCTGTGTACGCACGAACTGGTCGACACGATCCACATGACCGGCAGTGAGCGCACCCACGACGCGATCGTCTATGGCACCGGGGCGGATGCGGCCGACCGGAAGAAGGAGGACCGGCCGCGGCTGACCAAGCCGGTGACCTCGGAGCTGGGCGGGGTCGGGCCGACCATCGTCGTACCGGGGCCTTGGAGTGCCGCCGACATTTCGTTCCAGGCTGAGCACATCGCTACGCAGAAGCTGCATAACAGCGGCTTCAACTGCATTGCGGCGCAGGTCCTGGTACTTCCGGCTGACTGGTCCCTCAGCGCGGACCTCATCTCTGCGCTGCGGGAGACCTTGCGGACGGTGCAGTCGCGGCCTGTGTACTACCCGGGTGCGGACGACCGGCGTGCTGCGGTGGGGGTTGAGTACTCATCCGCCGAAGAGCTCGGCGGCCGGACGCTGGTTTGCGATGTGGATGCCTCTGACTCCTCGGCCTACGCCTTCACGCAGGAGTTCTTCACGCCGGCGCTGGCCACCACGACGCTGCCCGGCGCGGACGCGGCCGAGTTCCTGCGCAATGCCGTTGCCTTCGCCAACGACACCCTGCACGGCACGCTCGGCGCGAACATCCTGATCCACCCCCGTACTGCGGCAGCGCTCGGGCCGGCGTTGGAGGACGCGATCGCCGACCTGCGCTACGGCACGATCGCGGTCAACGCGTGGACCGGCGTCGGGTACAACACCCCGCGCGCGACCTGGGGCGCCTTTCCCGGTCATACCCGCGATGACGTGCAGAGCGGCATCGGTGTCGTCCACAACGCACTGCTGCTCGGCAGCCCGCAGAAGACGGTGGTGACCGGACCGTTCCGTCCGTTCCCGCGCTCGTACCTGCACGGCGAGTTCGCGATGTCGCCACGCCCGCCGTGGTTCGTCACCAACCGTACCGCCGAGCTCACCGGCCGCAGACTCACCGCCTTCGCCGCCGACGGCAACCCCCGCCACCTCCCAGGCATCTTCACCTCCGCCCTGCGGGGGTAGTACCCCCACGCGCCCGCCGCGTCCACTCCTGCGTCGCTCCCGCTCTGGGTGCTCCCGCCCGCCCGGTGTTGGCGCTCCTACGTCGCGCGGTGCGACCACGGTGGTGGTGAGCCGCTCGGGTGGGTGCGTCTGGTGGGGTGTTTCCCACGCGCCCGCCGCGTCCGCTCCTGCGTCGCTCCCGCTCTGGGCGCTCCCGCCCGCCCGGTGTTGGCGCTCCTACGTCGCGCGGTGTGACCACTGCGGCGGTCGCCCGGTTGCTTGACGATAGGTAGTACTGGGGTCTGTTGAGCGGGCGGGCATAATCAAGCAGGCGTTTTCGTTAGCAAAGGTAATGAGTTATGCTAACGATATGCCCGAAATCGTCGCCCAGCAGGTGAAGAGTGATGTTGGGCTGGCCAGCGCTCTGAGGTCGTCCACGTTGCGGTTGTCCCGGCAGATCCGGCGGCAGCGCGTCGAGGGGCACGACCTGACCGCGAACCAGCTCGGCGTGCTCGGTGCGCTCGGCAAACACGACGCGATGACGATCGGCGAGCTGGCCGCGCACGAGCAGGTCAAGCCGCCGTCGATGACGCGGATCGTGTCGAACATGGAGGAGGCGGGCCTGGTGGTCCGCCGGCCGCATGACACCGACAAGCGCCAGATCGTGGTCGAGCTGACCCAGGCCGCGCACGACCTGCTGCACGCCAACCGGCGCCGGCGCGACGAGTGGCTGCAGACGAAACTGAAGAAACTTACTCCTGAGGAGCGCGACATCCTGCGCAAGGCAGCACCTGTTCTCGAACGCCTGGCGGCCACATGAGCCCGACCTTCCGCGCGTTCAAGGTCCGCAACTTCCGGCTCTACGCCAGCGGCGCGATCATCTCCAACATCGGCACCTGGATGCAGCGCGTCGCCCAGGACTGGCTGGTCCTGGAGCTGACCCACTCCGGTACCGCCCTCGGCATCGTCACCGGCCTGCAGTTCCTCCCGGCCCTGCTGATCTCCCCGTACGCCGGTCTGATCGCCGACCGGTTCCCCAAGCGCCGCGTACTGACCATCACCCAGATCGCGATGGGCGCCGTCGCGCTGGTCCTCGGCGCCATGACGGTGACCGGCGTGGTCGAGGCGTGGCACGTCTACGCGCTCGCCTTCCTGTTCGGGATCGGGACCGCGTTCGACGCGCCGACCCGGCAGGCGTTCGTGGTGGAGATGGTCGGCAAGGACGAACTGTCCAACGCCGTCGGCCTCAACTCGGCCTCCTTCAACGCAGCCAGGCTGATCGGCCCCGGGCTGGCCGGTTTGCTGATCCACTGGATCGGTACCGGGCCGGTGATCATCATCAACGGCTTCAGCTACGCCGCGGTGATCCTGTCGCTGCACCTGATGCGCTCGAAGGAGCTGCACACCCCGAAGGTCGCGGCCCGCGAGAAGGGCATGATCCGGGACGGGATGCGCTACCTGTGGCGCCGGCCCGACCTGATGATGGTGCTCGTCGCGGTGTTCTTCGCCGGTACCTTCGGGCTGAACTTCCAGATGACGTCCGCGCTGATGGCCACCCAGGCCTTCCACAAGGGCGCGGGGGAGTACGGCATCCTCGGCTCGATCCTGGCGATCGGCTCGCTGGCCGGCGCACTGCTGGCGGCTCGCCGGGTCCGCACCCGCGGCCGGTTGGTGATCGGTGCGGCGCTGGCCTTCGGTCTGATGGTTGTGGTCAGCGGACTGATGCCGACGTACCTGTCCTTCGCCGTGGTGCTGCCGCTGGTCGGCTTCACCGCCCTGACGATGCTCACCGCCGCCAACGCCACCATGCAGCTAGGCATCGAGCCCACCATGCGCGGCCGCGTCATGGCCCTCTACATGACCGTCCTGATGGGCGGCACCCCGATCGGCTCCCCGTTCATCGGCTGGGTCGGCCAGGAGTTCGGCGCCCGCTGGTCCCTCATCGTCGGTGGCGCCATCACAGTCCTCGGCACCACCGCCTCAGTCCTGTACTTCTCCCGCCGCCGAGGCCTCGCAATCCGCCCCCACCTCCTACCCCGCCCCCGCCTGGACATCCTCAGCCCGACCACAGACCTCCTCGGCGAGAAATCCACCCTGACGGAAACCCCGTCCTCGCCCGAGCCAGCAGTCAAACCCCAGGTCGCCTGACCCGGCTCGGCCCGCCATCGGCTCAGGAGTTCGCCACATCCTGACCGCCGGTGGGTTCAGGTTGAGGGACACGCGCACAATGGGGTGTGACTCATTACGACTTGGTGGTTGTTGGCACCGGCTCCGGGAACACGATCGTGACCAAGCAGTTCGCGGACCAGAAGGTGGCGATCGTCGAGCGCGGCATCTTCGGCGGGACCTGCCTGAACGTCGGCTGCATCCCGACCAAGATGTTCGTCCACACGGCGGATCTGGCGGCGGTACCGTCGCACAGCTCGCGGCTGGGCGTGGACGAGCAGCTGACCGGGGTGCGCTGGCCCGACATCCGGGACCGGATCTTCGGCCGGATCGACCCGATCTCCGCGGGCGGAGCGGAGTACCGGGAACACCACCCGAACAACGTCAACGTGACGCTGTACCACGGCACCGGGCGGTTCACTGCCGAGCGCGAGCTGACCGTGACGGCGAACGAGGGTGGTGAGACGGTCGTACTGACCGCTGACAAGTTCGTACTCGCCGCGGGGAGCCGGCCGATCGTGCCGTTCATCCCGGGGCTGGAGGAGACCGGGTTCCACACCTCCGACACGATCATGCGGCTGCCGGAGTTGCCGCGGCGGCTGGGCATCATCGGGAGTGGGTTCGTTGCCGCTGAGTTCGCGCATGTGTTCTCGTCGCTCGGGGTCGAGGTGACGCTGATCGCGCGCTCCGACCGGATGCTGCGGCACGAGGACAGCGAGATCGCCCGACGGTACACGGAGATCGCTGCGGAGAAGTACACGGTGAAGTTGCTGCACGAGACGGTTCACGTCTGGCGGCGCAACGACGCGATCATCCTCAAGACCCTCAGCCCGACTGGTGCCGATGAGATCGCGGTCGACGAGGTGCTGGTCGCGGTCGGCCGTACGCCGAACTCGGACCTGCTCGACGTCGGGGTCGCCGGGGTCGAGGTCGAGTCCGACGGCCGGGTGGTGGTGGATGAGTTCCAGCAGACGGCTGTCGAGGGGATCTATGCGCTGGGCGACGTCTGTTCGCCGTACCAGCTGAAGCACGTCGCCAACCACGAGGCGCGAGTCGTGCAGCACAACCTCCTGCACCCCGACGACCGGATCAGGTCGGACCACCGGTTCGTACCGCACGCCGTGTTCGGCTCACCCCAGGTCGCGTCGGTCGGCCTGACCGAGGAGGAGGCGCTCGAGCAGGGCGTCGCCTATGTGGTCGGCCGCGAGGCGTACGCCGATATCGCGTACGGCTGGGCCATGGAAGACACCACCGGCTTCGCCAAAATCCTCGCCGACCCCGACACCGGCCAAATCCTCGGCGCCCACGTCATCGGCCCCCAGGCATCCACAGTCATCCAGCCCGTCATCCAGGCGATGAGCTTCGGCCTGGACGCCCACACCATGGCCCGAGGCCAGTACTGGATCCACCCCGCCATGCCCGAACTAATCGAAAACGCCCTCCTCAACCTAAAACTCAAGAACTAAAGCAACAGCCAGTCCCGGCTACCGCTGCGGTTCACGCGGTGCCGGGCGCGGGGTTTGTCTGGTCTCGGGCCGAGACAGGTCTGCGCAGCGCCTCAGCGATTACTGCTGGGTGGATCGGGCCCGGGTCGTGTCGCCGGCCGGCGATCCGGACACACTGGCGCGCCGCGAGCAGGTGGCTAAAGGCTCGTGACGCTTCGCGTCACCTCGCGGCCCGGACCTCAGGCCGAGATTGGGGTCGGGCTCGCAGTGCGAGTGCGGGCGGCGGCGCAAGAGCTGGAGCTGCCGTCGGCCAGGGGGAGATGTGTCCGCTCGACAGGAGGTAGTCGGCTGTGCGGCGGGCGTGGCGCGCTGGCTGAGCGTGGACAGGGTGCAAGTCGGTGACTACCTCCTGTCGAGCGGGACACAGCGAAGCCCGGAGCTACGGCGGTCGACGGCTCGTGACGCTACGCGTCACCTCGCGGGCTGGACTTCAGGCTGGGATTCGAATCGGGCCCGCAGTGCTGGCCCGGGAGTGCAGGGCGAGAGTTGGCGCGGCCAGGGGGAGATGTGTCCCGCTCGAGTCGAGTGGGACACGGCGAGGCCAGGGGGTTCAAGGGGTGGGCTTGTCTCGGGCTTGCCAGGTGGTTATGCAGGCTTCGTTGCCTTCGGGGTCGGAGAGGACCCAGAAGGCTGGGGCTCGGACTTCGGAGAGGAGTTGGCCGCCGGCGGACAGGGCGGCGTCGAGGCGGCGGAGTGCTTCGTCGTGGGGGACGGAGATGTCTAGGTGAACGCGGTTGCGTTGGGGGCGGGGGTGGTCCATCTGCTGGAACCAGATCGCGGCGCCTTGGCCTACGGGGTCGACTAGCGGGTCCTCGGGGCCGTCGGCTCCTGCTTCAGGGGCGTAACCCAACACGGCCTTCCAGAAGGGGCGGATCGCCGCGATGTCCAGGGCGTCGATCCCGATCTCCAGGATTTGGACCGACCGTGGTGCATCCCCGCCGATGTCAGGGCCGGTTTGTGAGCCGGCCTCGCGTACGACGACGGAGATCCGATGCGCGAGGTCGATGTCTCGCGTGGTGACTGCGGCGTGGTCCAGGGACTGGAGAGTGAGCACCACCCGGTTAGGCCGGATGTCAGCGACAAGGTGCTGGTCTGCGTCGTCGCCACATGCCTCGACCGCGCGCGATGCGATCTTGGCTGCTTCGGCCAGTGAGCTGACCGGGACGGACGTTCGCAGCGCGCCTAGCAGGAAGCGCCAGCCCGCATCGCTGACTGCATCTGAGGCTTCCTGTCGGCTCAACTTCTGCTCCATGGCAACATCCTCGCAGCCCCGACCGACAGCTCAGCGTCAGCCGGACACTAGCGGAAGGCGGCGATGACCTCTCCGGCTGTTGCGAGTGGAGTGAGGTCGTCGTCGAGGTCGGGGAGGCTGAACATGACCTCAGCCGCGCCCGCCTCAGCCAGTTCGCGGAAGCGGCCGATCTGGTCGGGGACGGTGCCGGCGTTGACGCTCGCGGCGTACTTGGCGGGATCCTGGTTGCGCGGGCGGAGTCGGTCGATCAGGTCGGTGAGGTGCTGCGGGTTCTTGCCAATGAGGGTGGTCGACAGCTGGGTGAGGCGCGGGGGTTCCTTGCCAGGTTCGGTGTTCGCCTTGAGGAACGCGGCCTTCTCCCGGACCTTGTCCGCAGTGCCGAAGACGTTGACGGCATCGGCGTACCGGGCGGCCAGGCGCAGAGTGCGGTTGCCGCTCCCGCCGACCAGGATCGGCAGCGGATCCTGCAAGGGCCGTGGATAACAAGCAGTCTCCGGTACGTCGAGAACCTTGCCCCGCCACGGTTTGTTGCCTGGTCCCCACAACACGGGCAACAGCTGCAACGCGTCCTCCAGCAGCGCATACCGATCCCCGACAGACGGGAACTCCCACCCATAAGCCTTGTGCTCAGCCTCGAACCACGCCAGCCCCAACCCGCACACCGCCCGGCCACCACTCAGCACGTCGAGCGTCGCGACGATCTTCCCGAGATGAGCCACGTTGCGATAGGTGATCCCACTGACGAGCGTTCCCAGCCGTACCCGCTCCGTACTAGCCGCGAGAAACGCCAACGTCGTCCAGCTCTCGAGGAAGTCCTCCCACGCCCGCCCGACCTGCGGAATCTGCCGGAAATGATCCATCACGTAGATCCCGTCGAACCCAGCCGCCTCAGCCGCTGCGCCGACATCCTTGATCCACTGACCCGTCGTCTTCCGCCCCGCCTTATGCGTATAGCTGCTCAGCTGCAACCCGAACCGCAACCCAGCCGGTGTATCCCGCTGCCGCTGCAAAGCCTCGGCAGCACCCACAAAAGCCTCCGGTACTACGCGTACCGCCCGAGGCGCGAGCACGTCGTCATACCCTTCGCCCGGCAACTCCTTTTTGACCGCCGCCCAAGTCTTGAGCTGCCCACTCAACACATCCGCCGGAATCCGCTTGGCCCGTTCCCGATTCCGCCTCCGACACTCCGCCGCCGGCGTATCGAACCCAACCGCCACACAAGGAATCCCTTGTGCCCTAGCCATCGCGAGCCAGTTGAGCCGCCGCTCCCGATCCAGCCCCAACGTGTCGATCACCGTCGTCAACCGCCGCCCGATCCGCTGCCGGACAACCTCCTCCAGCAACGCGAACGCATCCGCACTGGCCGCCAGATCGTCTTCCCCCGCCCCGACCAGCGCCCGCAACCGATCGCTGGAGACCACCAAATCAGCCGCAAACGTCTCCGCAGCCCAAGTCGACTTCCCCGCCGCCCCCGGTCCGACCAGCACCACCACACAAGGCGCCGGCAGATTCCGCCCCTCGATCTCCATACCCCAGTCTCACCCAGCACGGCCGAATCCAGTAGCCACCAGCAACCACCCGGCGAAGCTGACCCCGTTGTGCGAAGCGAGGTTTTATGGCCTCCCAGGTACCTCGATAGCGTCCGATTCATGGACTTGAACTGTGGGTCGGCCGAAGAGTTCGCGGCCGCGATGCGTGCTGGTGACGTGAGCTCGGTGGAACTGACCGATGAGGCGATCGGCCGGATCGAGCGGGATGACAGGGAGATCAACGCGATCTGTGTGCCGGACTTCGACCGTGCGCGGGCCGCCGCACGCCGTGCCGACCAGGCGCGCGCCCGCGGCGAGGACCGGCCTCTGCTCGGCATCCCAGTGACGGTCAAGGAGTCCTACGACGTGGCCGGGCTGCCGACGACGTGGGGCTTGCCGCAGTACCGGGACTTCGTGCCGCCCGAGGACGCGGTACAGGTGGCGCGGCTCAAGGCTGCCGGGGCGGTGATACTCGGTAAGACGAATGTGCCGGTGGGGCTGCAAGGTCTCCAGAGTTTCAACGAGATCTACGGCACCACCAATAACCCGTGGGATCACGAGCGCACGGCGGGCGGGTCCTCCGGCGGATCAGCGGCGGCCCTGGCGTGCGGGTTCGGCGCGCTGTCCATCGGTTCCGACATCGCCGGCTCGCTGCGTACCCCCGCGCATTTCTGCGGCGTCTACGGACACAAGCCGACCCTCGGGCTGGCGGCCGGCCGCGGCATGTCCCCGCCGCCCGGGCCGGCCTTGCCGGTCGACCCCGACCTCGCCGTCGTCGGTCCGATGGCCCGTACCGCCCGCGACCTCACGCTCCTGCTCGACGTCATGGTCGGTCCGGATCCGTTGACGCACGGCATCGCGTACGACGTGACGCTGCCTCCCGCGCGCCACGAGCGGCTCCGCGACTTCCGGGTACTGGTCCTCGACGAGCATCCGCTCATCCCAACCGGTGCCGCCGTACGTGCGGCTGTACATCGGGTGGCCGACACGCTTGCCGACGGCGGCGCCCGCGTCGAACGGCACACTCCGCTGCTGCCCGACCTGACCGAGGCCGCGACCGTCTACATGCAGCTACTGATCTCGAGCTCTCCCGCGCGTTTTCCGACCGAATCGCTCGAGCAACTGCGGGCCGGATTGCGTGCGGACGACCAGAGCTTGGAAGCCACCAGGCTGCGCGCCATCGACTTCAGCCACCACGACTGGATGGAGGCGAACAACCGCCGCGAACTCCACCGCCACGGCTGGCGGCAGCTGTTCACCGAGTTCGACGCCGTACTGTGCCCGGTCACGCCGACGCCCGCGTTCCCGCACGACCACACCCCCAACCTGCTGGACCGGCGCATCAACATCGACGGCGTCGACTACCCGGACCTCGACCAACTCGTCTGGGCCGGCCTGGCCACCATGCCTGGCCTACCCGCCACAGCCATTCCCGCAGGCCGTTCCCCCGAGGGCCTACCAGTGGGCGTACAACTCATCGGCCCAATGTTCGAAGACCGCACCCCACTCCGGCTGGCCGAACTCCTCGAGCAACCACGCGAACTGGATGGGCATTAGCGACGTCTCATCTTCTGCAAGGCCCTGAGAGGCGGGGCCGCTGGAATCTTCGAGGAGTGTCATGTCCCGGAAGCTCGGTGCCTTCATCAACTTCGGCATCGGTATCTCGGCTGTGTTCGCTGTGGCCGGGGTGGTTGCCTTCGGGCTGGCGCAGGCGAACCAGGCGGCCGCGAGCGCACCGGACAAGACGGTGAAGGTATCGACCACGGTGCCGGTGAAGGCGCCGGTGAGCGCGCCGGTCGCCAGTACGCCGGTCAGTACGCCGGTCAAGCCGGCGGGCAATCCGACAGCGGTTGCTAAGGGCAACAAGACGATCTTCCTCACCTTCGACGACGGACCGGATCCGGTCTGGACGCCGCAGGTGCTCGAGGTGCTGGCGAAGTACGGGGCTCATGCGACCTTCTTCGAGTTGGGCAGCATGCAGGAGCAGCACCCGAGTCTCAAGGAGCAGGTGCTTGCCGCGGGCAACTCGATCGGGAGCCACTCGATCTCGCATGCGCAGCTGACGAAGGTGTCGGCGGCCAAGCGGCATCACGAGATCTTCGACGGCCCGGCCTCGAAGTGCTTCCGGCCGCCGTACGGTGCGGAGAACGCGAAGGTCAAGGCCGACATCAAGGCTGCCGGGATGACCCCGGTGCTGTGGGACGTCGACACCCTCGACTGGCAGCGTCCGGGCAAGCAGGCGATCCTGAACAGCATCCTCAAGGGCGCTCACGACGGCAGCGTGATCCTGATGCACGATGCCGGCGGCAACCGCAGCCAGACCGTCGCGGCCCTCGATGAAGCGCTGGAGACGCTGGCGGCCCAGGGATATACCTTCGCTGCGATGGACTGCTGACCTCTAAGCTCGACGGATGCGACTGTTTGTGGCGGTCATCCCGCCGGTGGAGGTTGTCGAGCATCTGGCCGAGTTCGTCGGCCCCCGCAGAGATCATCCGGACGAGGACATCCGCTGGGCCTCGGACGAGAACTGGCACATCACCCTGGCGTTCCTGGGGGACGTACCGGAGTACAAGACAGAAGACCTGGCCGAGGGGCTCGAGCGGGTGGCGAACCGGCAGAAGCCGTTCGATCTCCAGCTCAAAGGGTCAGGAGCGTTCCCGAGCGTGGCGGACGCCCGGGTGCTCTACACCGGCGTGCAGGACGAGTCCGAGGCGCTGCCGCACCTGGCGATGACGACGCGGTCAGCGGCCAACAAGGCCGGCGTGACCGTGGACGGGCGCAAATTCACCCCGCATCTCACGCTCGCGCGTTTGAAACAACCGATGGACGTGGTCCGCTGGGTCCGGGTCTTCGACACCTATCAGGGGCCGTCCTGGACAGCGGAAAGTATCGAGTTGGTCTCATCGCGTCTCGGTGAAGGCCCGAGCCATGGTGCGGCGTACGACACAGTGGGCGAATGGGAGTTCTTAGGCTAACCTTCGGAAGGTTAGCCGTACCTAATACCTGGAGTTCCCGTCATGCTCGCCAACTATTTGATCGGTCTTCGTGAAGGACTCGAAGCCTCGTTGGTGGTCAGCATTCTCGCCACCTTCCTGGTCAAGGCCGGACGGCGGGACAAGCTCAGACTGGTCTGGGCCGGTGTGGTCGCGGCGCTGGCCGTCGCGGCGGTCGGCTGGGGTCTGCTGCAGTTCGTCACCGCGCTGACCGCCAAGTCGTTCACCACCCAGGAGACGATCGGCGGGCTGATGTCGATCGTCGCGGTCGGCTTCGTCACCTGGATGATCTTCTGGATGCGCAAGGCCTCCCGCAGCATCGCCCGGGAGCTGCGCGAGCGGATGGGGCAGGCGCTGGAGCTCGGCTCCGGCGCCGTCGTCCTGCTCGCCTTCCTGGCGGTCTTCCGGGAAAGCATCGAGACGGCCTTCATCGTCTACGCCTCGGCCGCGACGGCCACCACGGCCGCGCCGCTGACCGGCGTACTGCTCGGCCTGATCACCTCGGTCGTGCTCGGCTTCGCGATCTACCGCGGGGCGGTCAAGATCAACCTGGCCGTCTTCTTCAAGTGGACCGGCGCGCTGCTGGTGCTGGTCGCGGCCGGCATCTTCGCCTACGGCTTCCACGACCTGCAGGAGGCGAACATCCTGCCCGGCCTGCAGAACGTCGCCTTCGACATCTCCCACGTGATCCCGCCGGACAGCTGGTACGGCGTACTGCTGAAGGGGATCTTCAACTTCAGCCCCGCCCCGACGGTCATCGAGGCGACCGCCTGGCTGGTCTATCTCGTACCGGTGCTGTTCCTGTACTTCCGCCCGATCAAGTCGACGCCGTCGCCCGCGGTGCCCGTCCGAACTGCCCAGGAGAACTCATGATCACCACCCGCCGGGCCGCCGCCATCGGCGCAGTACTGCTGCTGGCCGGCCTGACCGGCTGCGCGGACGACAAGCCCGCCGCCGGCTCCGACGACGGCACAGGCCCGGTCACCGTCAAGGCGACCGACTCCGAGTGCGGCCTGAGCCGTACCGACGTGAAGTCCGGGACGAGCACCTTCTCGGTCTCCAACGGCGGCAGCAAGGTCACCGAGTTCTACGTGTACGCCGAGGGCGACCGGGTGATGGGTGAGGTCGAGAACATCGGCCCCGGCCTCAAGCGGGAGCTGATCGTGGAGCTGCCGACCGGCAAGTACCAGGCGGTCTGCAAGCCGGGCATGGTCGGCGACGGCATCCGTGGCGACCTCAACGTCACCGGTGACGCCGCGGCGCAGGTGGACGAGGACACCGCGCTGAAGCAGGCCGCAGACAGCTACCAGCGCTACGTGAACTCGCAGGCGGTCGCGCTGGAGCAGAAGACCACCGAGTTCGTCACCGCGGTCAAGGCCGGCGACGTCGCCAAGGCCAAGGAGCTGTTCCCGATCTCGCGCACCTACTGGGAGCGGATCGAGCCGGTCGCTGAGTCGTTCGGCGACCTGGACCCGAAGATCGACGCCCGGGTCAACGACGTCGAGCCGGGCACCGAGTGGACCGGGTACCACCGGATCGAGCAGGCCCTGTGGGAGAAGAACACCACCGCGGGCATGGCGAAGTACGCCGACCAGCTGCTGGTCGACGTGAAGACCGTGGTCGCCAAGGCCAAGGTCGTGAAGCTCAACCCGCTGCAGCTGGCCAACGGCGCCAAGGAGCTGCTCGACGAGGTCGCCACCGGCAAGGTCACCGGTGAGGAGGACCGCTACTCGCACACCGACCTGTGGGACTTCCAGGCCAACGTCGAGGGCTCGCAGGCCGCGGTCCAGGCGCTGCGCCCGGCGTTGCAGCAGCGCGACGCCGCCCTGGTCACCACGCTGGACACGAACTTCAAGGCAGTCTTCGCCGCGCTGGACAAGTACCGGGTCGGCGACGGCTTCAAGCCCTACAACGCGACCGACGCCGAGAAGAAGGAACTCGGCGCGGTGGTGGACGCGCTGGCCGAACCGGTCAGCAAGGTCGCCGGCGTGATCGCGAAGAAATGAGCGAGCGCAAGGGATTCTCCCGTCGCGGCCTGCTGGGCGCGGCGGGAGCGGCCGTCGCCACCGGTGTCGCCGGGTACGCCGCACACTCGGCCCTGTCGACCGAGGAGTCGCAGGCTGCTGACAACAGTGGTCCGGTCGAGTTCCACGGAACCCACCAGGCCGGGATCGTCACGCCGGCACAGGACCGGCTGCACTTCGCCACCTTCGACGTGACGGCGACCAAGCGGGACGCGGTCATCTCGTTGCTGAAGGAGTGGACGGCGGCGGCCGCGTTGATGACGGCCGGCCGCGACATCGGCCAGTACGGCGCCGTGAACGGCCCCGGCGAGGCTCCGCCCGAGGACACCGGCGAGGCGGTCGGCCTGCCGCCGGCCCGGCTCACGTTGACGATCGGGTTCGGGCCGAGCTTCTTCGTCGATGCCAAGGGCAACGACCGGTTCGGGCTGAAGACGCAGCGGCCGGGCGCGCTGATCGATCTGCCGCACTTCATCGCCGACGACCTCGACCCGAACCGCAGCGGTGGCGACATCGCAGTACAGGCGTGTTCGGACGACCCGCAGGTCGCGGTGCACGCGATCCGCAACCTGGCCAGGATCGGCTTCGGTACTACGGTCGTCCGCTACTCGCAGCTCGGATTCGGCCGGACCTCGTCGACCAGCCGCGCGCAGACGACACCGCGCAACCTGTTCGGCTTCAAGGACGGTACGAACAACCTCAAACTGGAAGACACCGCGAAGCTCGAGGAGCAGCTGTGGGTCCAGCCTGAGGACGGCCCGGACTGGATGGTCGGCGGGTCGTACCTGGTGTCGCGGCGGATCCGGATGACGATCGAGATCTGGGACCGGACGTCGCTCGGCGAGCAGGAGCAGATCATCGGCCGCGGCAAGGGCACGGGTGCTCCGCTGGGCAAGGCGGACGAGTTCGACCCGATCGACTTCAACGCCAAGACCTCCGACGGTTCGCTCAAGGTGGCCAAGGACTCGCACGTGCGGCTCGCGCATCCGCAGTTCAACAAGGGCGCGGAGCTGCTGCGGCGGGGGTACAACTTCGTCGACGGCTCGGACGGCCTCGGCCGGCTCGACGCTGGGCTGTTCTTCCTCGCGTACCAGCGTGATCCGCGCAAGCAGTTCGTACCGATCCAGCAGCAGCTGTCCCGCTCCGACGCGATGAACGAGTACATCCGCCATGTCGGCTCGGGCATCTTCGCCTGCCCGCCAGGAGTCACCCCCGGCTCCTTCTGGGGCGAGAAACTTTTCAGCTAGAACACAGTCGGTTAGACCACCGTCGAATCGTCCGGCCGGTCGCCGGGCGCACCCTTAGGGTCGCCCCGTGGCCAACTACCAGCCCTCTCCGCAGTACCAGCAGTACCCGCCGCCGCCCCCGCCTCCGCGAAGCGGCAGCAAGGTATTCACGATCGTGTTCAGCGTGGTCGTGGCGCTCATCGTGATCTGCTCCGGGATCTTCATCGTCAGCCGCTTCACCGGCGGCTCCGACGACAGCGCCGGAGCAGCGACCTCGCCGTCCGCGAGCCGCACCACGGACGGCCCCTCGACGCGGCCGACCGAGGCCCCCAGTTCGACGACCAAGCCGACGGCGCCTGCGGCGTGCCGTGGGTGCATCCCCGGTCTGAGCGTCGACGTGATCACCAAGCGGCTCAAGGCCAAGGGCTTCAGCTGTAAGGACGACCGCATCCTCGGGATGCGCTGCGAGAAGGGCGGGCTGGAGGTCGGCCTCAGCCGTGTCTACAAGACGAAGAACCAGGTCGAGAGCATCGACGTGGGCGGGCGCGCCTCCGGCAGCGGGAACTACCCGCAAGGCCCGAGGGAGGCGTGGGCGGCGCTGCAGGCCGGCCTGCCGGGGGTACTGCCGCTGTTCATCCCCGACGCCACGGCCCGGCAGCAGATCATCGCCTTCGCCGCCAAGAACACCAACCACGCGGCCACCGGTCCCGCCGCCGTCAAAGAGACCAAGCTCGACAACTACCGCCTCTCCTGCCACGGAATCAGCGGCGCCACCGTAGGCAAGAACGGCCGAAGCTCCTCCAGCTACTCCACCTCGGTGGACATCTACAGCGTGTCGCCCTACTGAACGACGACGCGCGGGGCCACCTAGGGGCCCCGCGCGTCACCGTCATTGCTACTTGACGGCTCCCGCGGTCACGCCGGCGACGAAGTGGCGCTGGGCGAGCAGGAAGCCGATGACCACGGGGATGCTGACCACCAGGGCAGCGGCCATGATCTGGTTCCAGTAGACGTTGGTCTGGGTCGAGTACTGCCGAAGTCCGACCGACAACGTCCGGTTGGACTCGGTCGTCATCACCGAGGCGAACAGCACCTCACCCCACGCCGTCATGAACGAGTAGATCGCCACCGCGATCACGCCCGGCCGGGCAGCTGGCAGTACTACGCGCGCGAGCGCGCCCATCGGCCCGCACCCGTCGACCAGCGCCGCCTCGTCCAGCTCGCGCGGGATGCTGTCGAAGTACCCGGCGAGCATCCAGATCGAGAACGGCAGGCTGAACGTCAGGTACGTGATGATCAGGCCGAGCCGGGTGCCGACCAGCTGCACCCCGATCGAGTTGTTGATGTTCACGAAGATCAGGAACAGCGGCAGCAGGAACAGCACGCCGGGGAACATCTGCGTCGACAGCACCGTGGTGGTGAAGACGCTCCGGCCGCGGAACCGGAACCGGGACACCGCGAACGCGGCCAGGATCGCGATCGCGACCGAGCAGACCGTGGCCACCACCGAGACGATCGTGCTGTTCACGAAGTACCGGGCCAGCGGCACCGTCTTCCACATGTCCACGAACGGATCGAGGGTGATGTGCGACGGCCACCAGGTGAAGGCGCCCTGGACGTCGCTCAGCGGTTTCAGCGACGACGTCACCATCACGTAGAGGGGGACGAGCACGAACAGCCCGAGCACGGTCAGCACGACCGCGCGATAAGCCTTGAATCCCTTGGTGTCACGCACGACGAGACCTCCGGCCGGTGACGATCAGATAGGCGCCGGTGACGATCATCAGGAAGATCAGCAGCAGCACGGACATCGCCGCGCCGGAGCCGAAGTTCCAGGTCAGGAACGACGCGTTGTAGATGTGGAAGGTGATCAGGTCACCCGCGGGCGGCTGCGCGTTGCCGAACAGCACGTACGGGGTGTTGAAGTCGCTGAACGTCCACAGGAACAGCACCAGCACGAGCACCAGGTTGACCGGTCGCAAGGCGGGCAGCGTGATGTTGCGCCACTGCCGGATCGACCCGGCGCCGTCGACCGCGGCCGCCTCGTAGACATCGCGCGGGATGCTCTGCAGCCCGGCCATCAAGGTGAGGAAGGCGAACGGCCACAGCTTCCAGACCGCGACCGTGATCAGCGAGGCCAGCGCGTTGCCGCCGATCAGCCAGAACGGCCGGTCACTGGTCAGCCCGAGGTTCTCGACCAGGATGTGGTTCACCGCCCCGGTGTCGCGCTGGAGCATGAAGTTCCAGGTCAGGATCCCGGCGTACGCGGGCAGCGCGTACGGCACGAGGAACAACGTCCGTACCGCGCTGCGCCCCTTGAACGGTGGTTGCAGCGCGACCGCCGCCGCCATCCCGAGAATCCAGGAGATGGCCAAGGTGATCAGCGAGAAGGCGACCGTGACGCCGAAGGACTTCAGCAGGCCTTCGCCGACCGCGTTGTGGAAGTCGACGGCGACCCGGTAGTTGTTGAAGCCGGCCCACGGCGCCGCCGACCAGTTCGCGATGAAGAACTTGGTCAGCTTCACGAAGCTCATCCAGATGCCGACCAGCATCGGCACGATGTGGATCAGCAACTCCAGCACGACTGCCGGAGCGAGCAGCAGGTAGGGGAGCTTCCGGCTCAGACCGGGACGGCGGTCGAGCCCCCGCCGCGACGGCTTGGTAGCCGTCGCGGCGGGGGCTTCGTCGGTGACTACAGCCATCAGCTGCCGGCCGCCACTTGGTCCTGAGCCGTCTGGAGGGCCGCCTTCACGTCATCGGCGCTGACCTTGCCGCCGGTGGCGATCTTCGCGAAGAGACCGTTCATCGCCTTGCCGACGGTGCTCTCGAACTGGTCCTCGGCCGGTACCAGCGGCAGCGGCTTCGACTTGGTGTTGTAGACGTCCTGGAAGGTCGCCGCCTCGGCCGCGTCGGTGGTGAAGACCGGCTTGGCGTCCTTGAGCACCGGCAGCGAGGAGAACGGCTTGCCCAGCGTCGTCTGGGTGGTCGCGTCCGTCATGTACTTGACGAACTTCAGCGCCGCGTCCTTGTGCTTGGTGTTCTTGAAGACCGACAGGTTGATCCCGGCCACGTGGCTCGCGGTCTGGTTCGGCGAGCCCTGCGGCGCGGGGAACGGCACGACGCCGTACTCGCCGGCCTTCATCCCGTTGGCGACGATCGAGGAGTCGGCGTTGTTCTGGTTGATCACCATCGCCACCTTCTTGGTGGCGAAGTCGTTCACCGACTTGGTGCCGTTGTCGTACTGCGCGTTCGACGGGTTGGCGACCTTGTCCTTCTGCATCAGGTCGAGGTACCGCAGTACGCCCTGCACGTTGCCGTCACTGGTGAAGGTCGGCTTGCCGTCCTTGTCGAACCAGTCCGCGCCGTTCTGGGCGCCGTTGATGAACGCGAAGTGCACGTTCTCGGTGTAGCTGCCGGCCGCCAGCGCCATGCCCCAGGTCTTCTTCGCCGGGTCGGTCAGCTTCTGCGCGGCGGTGACCATCTCTTCCCAGGTCTTCGGCGGCTGCAGCCCGGCCGCGGCGAACATCGCCTTGTTGTAGTACAGGCCGTAGGCCAGCCCGTAGAGCGGGACCGAGGTCGGGTCCTCGCCCTCCTTGCCGCCGGTCGCCAGAGCCGTCGGCACGAACTTGTCCTTGCCCCCGATCGCGGTCATCGCGTCGTTGTCGAACGGCAGGAACGCGCCGGTCGCCTGCAGGGACGCGGCCCAGGTGTTGCCGATGTTGAGCACGTCGGGGCCCTGGCCGGAGGTGGTCGCGGTCTGGATCCTGGTCTGCAGGTCGTTCCAGCCGATCACCTCGAGGTTCACCTTGATGCCGGTGTCCGCGGTGAACTTCTGCAGGACCGGGGTGAGCACCTCTTTGTCGTTGTCCAGGCTGGTGCCCTGGTTGCTGGCCCAGTAGGTCAGGGTCTGGTCTCCACCACTACCGCCGCCGGAAGAGTCGCCTGAATCGCTGCCACCGCAGGCGGCCAGGCTCAATCCCAGGGCGGTCACCGCTGCTGCGGCTACAAACGAACGCAGTCTCACGTCGGACTCCCTCGTCCCATCGAGCCTCCGGCAGGAGAGCGGAGGCTGGTGCGGCCATAGTGGCCTAACCGGTTAAGTAGCGGAACCCTAACCGGTTCAGTTGACCCGGTTTCGTTACTCCACCGTGATCTTCGGGGTCACTGGTGCGGTGGAGTCCCGCACGCGCAGTACCCCGGAAGGTGTTTCCCAATGCAGGCCGGACTCGCCGGCCGCGATCCGGAACAGCAGATCCGCCGCCATCCGGCCGCGTTCCATCGTCTGCTGGTCGACGGCCGTGATCCCGGGCAGTGCGAGCTCGCACAGCGGCGAGTCGTCCCAGGCGATGATCGAGAGCTCATCCGGTACCGCGGTACCGAGCTCGACCGCGACCCGGAGGGCGGCGACGGCCATCAGGTCGTTGCCCAGGATGAGCGCGGTCGGCCGGTTCTTGGTCTGCAGCACCTTGCGGGTCAGCGCGGCGCCGTCGGCGTACTGGTAGTTGCCTTCGAAGTGGGTGACCCGGATGCCGCGCGCCTCGGCGTGCTCTTTGAGGAGCTTCACCCGGAGTTGCTCGTGGACGAAGGTGAACGGGCCGCTGACGTGCGCGATGTCCTTGTGGCCAAGCTCTTCGAGGTGGTCGACCAGGAGCTGGACGGTCTGCTCCGGCGAGCTGATCAGCCGGCCGACGCCGTCGTCGGGCGCGTTCGAGCTGACCACCACGCACGGGACCCCGAGCTCCTTGAGCAGCGGGACCCTCGGGTCGTCGTTGTGCTCGTCGAACAGGATGAAGCCGTCGACGCGGCCTTGGCGGCTCCAACGGCGGAGTACGTCGAGATCCTGGCCCTGCTCGCCGGTCAGCCGGAGCAGGAGGGAGGAGTCGACCTCGTTCAGGTACTGCTCGATGCCGACCAGGGTGCGCATGTAGAACGCCTCGGTCGAGATCAGTGCCGGGTCGCGGGCGATCACGATGCCGATCGTCCTGGTCCGGCTCGCGGACAGCGCGACGGCGGCGGAGTTCGGGTGGAAGCCGAGCTCGGCGGCCAGGCTGAGCACCCGCTGGCGGGTCTCCTCGCTGACGCCGGAGCGGCCGTTCA
Source organism: Kribbella sp. NBC_00382 (assembly GCF_036067295.1). NCBI lineage: Bacteria > Bacillati > Actinomycetota > Actinomycetes > Propionibacteriales > Kribbellaceae > Kribbella > Kribbella sp. NBC_00382. Next base: position 951,050 of record NZ_CP107954.1, on the reverse strand, counting down.
GCGCGTACGAGACCGAGGCCTTGGAGATGTCGAGCCGGCGCGCGAGGTCGCTGATCGTGACGCGCTGACTGCGCTGCCCCCCACTGCTGCCGCCTTGCATGGGCGGAACGTTAGCAGCGTAAATTATTGGATAGCGTTATCCCATGACCTCGTCCAGTATGACGTCCGCCGCTCACCGCCTGGATTTCCTCCCCTGGGAGTACGGCGGCGCCTCCCTTGCTGAGCGTGAGCGCCAGCTGGAACGCCAGCGTGGGCTGACCGGCTCGGTGGAGCTGGCGGCCGACGCGTACGTTGCGGAGAGTGCCGCTGTCTTCTGCGAGGTGCTCCGGATGGGGGAGCGCTCTTACATCGCTGCCCACGCCTACGTCACCGGCGAGATCCAGCTCGGCGCGGACACCACCATCAACCCGTTCACCGCAGTCCGCGGCAAGGTCACCCTCGGTGACGGTGTCCGGATCGGCGCCCACACCTCCATCCTGGCCTTCAACCACGGCACGACCCCCGACCGTCCGATCCACCAACAGCCCCACTCCTCCCAGGGCATCACCGTCGGCGACGACGTCTGGATCGGCTCGAACGCGGTAATCCTCGACGGCGTAACCATCGGCCCCCACAGCATCATCGGCGCCGGCGCCGTCGTCACCAAGAACGTCGACCCCTGGTCGGTCGTCGCAGGCAACCCAGCCCGCAAACTCCGCGACCGCCGCCACCCAAAACCCGCCGCCCCCGTGGGTCTTGCTGAGCGAGCCGCCACCTTCGCCAATAAGGCACGTGGGCAGGTAGATGCCTTGCTGGCAAGGTGTTTTGAGGATGGCCGGTTTGTGGATCAGCCTGGAGGTGAGGCTGCTGTCCGGCCATGGTGTGATGCGATTGAGATTGCTGATCTGCTGGTACGGCGTGCGCCTGCTGGGCATTCGACTGAGGATCTCGTCAGCCGGTTGCGGTCAGCTGAAGTCTCCGTGCTCGATGGCCCCGGGAGCTATCACGTGCTCTGCGTCGGCTATGCGTTGCAACTGCTTGGTAGTGGCTTTGAGCATCCAATCTCGGTGGACCTCAACACAGACCAGTTCGACGAGTTGCCGTGGGCAAGGAATGCATGGAGTGCCGGCGCGGCGATCGACTCCGTCGGTACGGCGATCGCCCGGAACCTCAAGGATCATGGGGATTCCAGCATGCTCTTCACCTTGATGGGATGGCTCACCACTCGCGCCGACCCCGAGACCGGCATGTGGGGGCAGCCCCACCCCGACGATGGCTGGCTGCAGGTCGTCAACGGTTTCTACCGGCTCACGCGCGGTACCTACGCACAGTACGGGCTCCCATTGCCGTACCCCGAAGCGGCGATCCGCACCCTCCTGGTCCACTCGCAAGACCAGCGCGTCTTCACCGGCGACGGCTTCAACGCCTGCAACGTGCTCGACGTCATCCACCCACTCTGGCTGGCCGGCAAGCAGACCGACTACGGCCGCGCGGAAGGCCGCCAATGGGCAGAGCGCATGCTGGCCGCCATCCTCGACCGCTGGGTCGACAACGCCGGTTTCGCCTTCGCCCCCGACGGTACCGACGCCCGCGCAATCCCCGGCCTGCAGGGCACCGAGATGTGGCTAGCCATCATCTGGCTCCTCACCGACTACCTCGGCTTCTCCGACGTACTCGGCTACCGCCCCCGCGGAGTACACCGCCCCGAACCGCTGATCACCCTCACCCGTTGAACCAGCCATCGGTTTGCAGGGTGCTGCCGAGGCGGCCGGCGTACTTGCTGAAGAAGATGCGGGAGGCCAGTTCGCGGCGGCTGGAGACGCCTACCTTCTCGAAGCTGACTCTGAGGTGGTCCTGCACCGTGCAGGGCGACAGGCGGAGCTCGTGCTCGATGCCGATGGCGGGGAGGTAGTCCCGCTGCCGGGGGCATCTCCGGGCGAGCCGGGAGGTAGGCCACCAAGGGGTGGCGGCTGCATGCTGGGGACCGAGGGGACACTGCGGGACGTCCTCAGCGAGCCGGACCTCGCCAGGCTCCGGGAGATCGAGCAGCAGGTCGATCCAGTGGGCATATTGGTCGGCAACTACCCACTGGCCTGACCTGGCCGGGAGGGGGTCCACTAACCTGAGCCGGTGGACCCCCGGACCCGACGGCTCGTCACCTCTGTCGTACTAGCGGCGCTGGTCGCGATCGTGGTGATCGCGGCGCTGGTGAAATGACGACCAGGTCGTCGTACCTGCTCCGGGCCGGACTGGTTCGCAACGTCCGGACCGGGGAGCACCTGACGACCTTCGTGGTGTCGGGCGTCTCGACCGTCCTGATCACCCGCCTGATCCTCGGGCTGAGCGGCTACCCGCAGATCGGCGGCAAGGGGCTGCACATCGCGCACGTCCTCCCCGGCGGCCTGCTGATGCTGCTGGCGATCTACCTGTTGCTCTCGTACGTCGGCCCGGTGGTGCGGCCGGCCGCGGCGCTGGTGGGCGGCATCGGCTTCGGGCTGTTCATCGACGAGGTCGGCAAGTTCATCACCTCGGACAACAACTACTTCTACCAACCCACCGCGGCGATCGTGTACGTCGTGTTCGTGCTGATCGTGCTGGGCTCCCGGTACGTCAGCAACCGCCGGCCGATCGACGAGCGGGAGCAGTTGGCCAACGTGGTCGACCAGGCGGTCGAGGGAGTCGCGGGTGGGCTGTCCAGGCGTCGGCGAGCGCACGCGTCGTCGCAGCTGAGGGCTGTCGGGCCGGAGGTCGTCGGACGGCCGGAGACCCGCGCGCTGCTGGCTGCCTGTCCGCCTGACGAGGTGGAGCTCGCTGCGCCGATCGATGCGGCTTGGAAGGCCGTGCACCGGGGGTTCGACCGGCTGGCGACCCATCCGCTCGCCCCGGCCGTTGCGGTCTTCGTGCTGGCTCTCCAGGCGCTCGGTGCTCCTGCCATCGCGGCCGGCCTCCGGCTGGGGGATGGGCGGTTGCTGACGGACCTGCCGGTCGTCGGGGTGGCTGCCGGGAGTTTGCTGTCGGCAACCTTCACGGTGCGGGGCGGGTTGCGGTTGCGGGCTCGCGATCGGGCGCGTGCGGTGCGGCTGTTCGAGCTCGCAGTACTGGTGTCGTTGCTGGTGACTCAGGTGTTCCAGTTCGCCGGCACGCAGTTCGCCGCGGTCGGCGGGATGACACTCGACCTCATCATGCTGGGCTTGCTTGGCGCTGAAGGGGAGCGGCTGCGGCAGAAGGCTGCGGCTCAGGGTCAGCCTCCGCCCTAGCCGTCTGCCCGCCCCAGTTCTCGTTGCGACCGAACAGCACCGGGGCGATGGTGGCGGCCAGGTAGAGCGCACCGGCGACCAGGAAGGCCGGCGTCAGGCCGATACCGGCGATAGTCACTCCTGCCAGTACTCCGCCCAGCGGGACGCCGGCCCAGCCGACGGACTCGGCCAGCGAGTTGACCCGCCCCAGCATCGGCCGCGGCACCCGCTCGATGAACAGCGCACCGAGCACCGGGTTGATGAAGCCACCACCCACACCACCGACGGCATAGGTCACCAGTACTACCCACAGTGGAACGTCCAGGGCCAGTACTACGAAGCGCGGGGCGCCGCAGATCAGGAAGCTGAGGATGAACGCGGTCCGGCGGGGGATGCGCTCGCCGATGCTCGCTGCGACCAGGGCGAAGGCAGTGGCGGTGATGAAGAAGGCTGTCAGCACCATGCCTGTCTGGCCTGGGCCGTGGCCGTGGTTGCGCATCCAGACCGGGATCATCACCGCTACCACCGCCGCATCCAGCAGGTTGGTGAGCGAGATCATCAGGACCAGCGGCATCATCAGCCTGTCCTTGCGCAGGAACGTCCAGCCCTCGCGGAGGCGCTGTCCGTAAGACCCCTCCTCCTCTGTCTCCTTTGTCTCGTTCGTCTTGGTCTGGCGGCGCGGGGCCCAGATGACGAACAGGACGGCGCAGAAGCCGAAGGAGGCGGCGTCGATCCAGAGCGCGTTGACCTCACCCAGCAAGGCGATCAGGCCACCGGCCAGGCCGAACGCGAGGAAGCCGGCCAGTCGCTCGGTAGTGCTCTCCAGGCCGGTCACCCGCTCGAGCGGCACCCGGGCGGCCTCGGCGATGTCGGGGACGAGGGTGCCCTTGGCCGCATCGCCCGGGCCGCGGAGTGCGCCGGCGATCCCTACCAGGACCAGGAGAGTCGGGAAGTTCAGAGCGTGCAGGGAGTGGAGCAGCGGGATCATCGCGACGACCAGGGTGCTGCCGACGTCGGCGACGATGCTGACCCGGCGAGGGCCGATGCGGTCGATCAGCGGGCCGCCGAAGGCCTTGCTGAGCACCAAGGGCAGCATCTCCGCCAATGAGACCAGGCCGGTCTTGGTGGGGGAGCCGGTGCTGATCAGCACGAACCAGGGGATGGCGATCGCGCTCACCCGGGTACCGCAGACGGAGACGACGTTGGCGACCAGGAAGGCGATCAGCGGGGCGCGGTTCGGCGTACTGGTGTCCATCGTGCTGGTGGCGGTCATCGTGTCTCCCGGGGGAAGGCCTGGATCTGGACGGTCACCTGCTCGGCTCCCTCCGGCAGTGGCTGGGTGAGGTCGCTGCTGTACTTCTCGAGGACCGCCTGGATCTCGGCGACCATCGCCTTGAGGTCCGCCGGGCGGAGCTGGAACAGGTAGTCGGAGATGAGGCTGGCGTCCAGCCACTCGGGCGACTGGGTCTGCAGCTCGTCGATCGCGCGGAACAGGTTCTCCGCGTAGACCTGGCCGACGCCGTGCAGGAAGCCCATCGTCAGCTCGGGCTCGCTCTCCAGCAGCGCGCCGGTGTCGAACGACGTGCCCAGGTGGGCCGCCTTCCACCAGCGGTCGCGGGCGTTGCCGCGGCTGTCGTCCTCCAGCACCAGGCCGGCCTCGGCGAGCTGGCGGAGGTGGTAGCTGGTGGCGCCGGTGTTGACGCCGAGGCGGCCGGCGAGCGTGGTGGCGGTGGCGGGGCCGTACATCCGGAGCAGACCGAGCATCCGGTTGCGCATCGGGTGCGACAGCGCCCGCAGCGCGGCGCCGGCCAGTTCCACGGTCGGCTGCTGTGACTGCTGCTCGGGCTGGTGCTGATCGTCGGTCATGACCTCAGCCTAGAACTGCAAAGCTGGTTTGCAAAGAGCTTTTGCAAACGGATTTTGCGGTTGGTTGTCCACAGGCCTGAAATCCGTCGCCGGGACGGGAGCGGATCGCGGCATCTTCTCTGGTGAGAACCAGTTTCGACACGAAGGAGAAGACTCATGGTCCGGGTGATGCTCGAGGACGCCGACTACTGCGACGTCCCGTCCGATCTGATGACATTCGACGAAGGCGTGGTCGTCTTCTGGCGCGACGGCGAGGAGGTCGGCCGGCACCGCCTGCTCCGGATCAAAGCCCTGGAGCTGCCCGCCGGCCGCTCCTACGGCCGCCGCGTCGAGGAGGCCCGCAAGACGTACCCCAACGCCTTCCGGCTCTGGACCGCGGAGCAGGAGGAGTTGCTCAAGCAGATGTTCCAGGACGGTGCCGGCAAGGACGCCTTGGTGGCAGCCCTGGGCCGCCAACCCGGCGGCATCGAAACCCGCCTCAAGGCCCTCAACCTGCTGGCCGAGGACGGCAAACTGGCCTAGCGGGTCAAGCTGGCTTGGCGGTCTGTCCGACTGGTTGAAGGTGCCTGGATGTCCAGCTGTTTGACCTGGGTCGTATTGATCGGGCGGTGACCTGGTGGGTTGGTTCGGTGGGGCGGATTCATTGGTGTCCGAACCTTTCTGGAGGTCGTCGTGGGTAGGGTCTTTCGCCGGGTGCTCGCTGGTGTGGTGGGGATGTCGCTGGTGGTGCCGCTGCTGGTGCCTGGGGTTGCGGCGGCAAAGCCGGCACGCGTGGTGAGCACGGTGTCCGTGCTGACCTACAACATGCATCACGCCGCGGGTGTGGACGGCGTGGTGAACCTGGAGCGGATCGCCGGGGTGATCAGCCAGTCGGGTGCCGACGTGGTCGGGTTGCAGGAGGTGGACGTCCACTTCGATGCCCGGAGCAACTGGGAGGATCAGGCGGCCTGGCTGGCGAATCGGCTGGGGATGCAGTACCGGTTCGCGGCGAACCTCGACTGGGATCCCACCAATCCGGGGGAGCCGCGGCGGCAGTACGGGACGGCGATCCTGTCCCGGTATCCGATCAAGGACTTCAGCAACACACTGCTGCCCTTGTACGCCGGCAGCGAGCAACGCGGGCTCGCCGTGGCGACGCTGGACGTGGGTGGACGGGATCTGCGGTTCGCGAACACCCACCTGTCCAAGCTCACCTCGGCCGAGCGGGTAGAGCAGGCCCAGAAGGTGGTCCAGTTGCTGTCTGGTTCGACCACCCCGACAGTGCTCATCGGCGACCTCAACGGTGTACCCACCTCACCCGAGATCAAGACTCTGACCTCGGTCTGGAAGGACACCTGGCCCGAGGTCGGGCTGGGTCTGGGCTACACCAACCCCTCCCTGTTCCCCACCTCCCGAATCGACTACGTCCTCCACACCTCCACCCTCACCGCAAGGACAGCCAAAACCCCCTCCACCCTCGCCTCCGACCACCTCCCACTACTAACCACCCTCAACCTCCCGTAACCCACCACCCGCGCCCTCCCCGGCCCGCTACCCGCGCCCGCCCCGGCCCACCACCAGCGCCTCTCCTCAGCCCGTTAGGGCGAGACCGTTTTGTGATCTCGTGGAGGGGTCGGCGACAATGGCGCGATGCAGGCTGAGCAGCAAGCGGTAGAGCGGACCGACGCCACGGACGAGGAGTCTGTCGCGCGGGCTGCTGTGCGGGCTGCTTTGTTGGAGCCAGGGGCGTTGGTGCGGGCGGTTGGCTCTGGGCGGCGGCGTGGGGAGGATGCGCCGAAGTACCAGCGGGTGGAGTTGCGGTATGTGGACCTCAAGGGGGTTCGACGGCTCCAGGTGACCGAGTTCGACGAGCGCCAGGCGCACACTCGCAACGCGGACGCCGGCGCCGGTGCTGCCGACGCGGTCGTGGACGAGCTGCTGGGCGCTCCGTACGGGAACTGGCATGTCGAGACGACCTCCGAGACGCTCCGGCTGCGGTACACCAAGAAGGGCAAGTCGCTGCTGCACCGGCAGGCCGAGCAGCACGAGCAGGAGACGTCGCACGACCGGACCAAGCAGCGGATGCTCGATCCGGCCGCGCCGTTCCTGGTCGAGCTGGGCATCAGCGACCACCTCGGCCGGGTGAAGCCGTCGCGGCAGGCGAAGTACAAGCAGATCGAGGAGTTCTGCAAGTTGCTGCTGCCTGCCCTCGAGGACGCGGTGTCCGCGGGCCGGATCGGGACCGGGCGGCCGCTGCACGTGGTCGACCTCGGCTGCGGCAGCGCCTACCTCACGCTCGCGGCGTACCACCTGCTGACCGCGGCCGGACACGACGTGCGGATGACCGGTATCGACCACAACCCGGCCGCCCGCGAGCGGAACACGCGACGTGTCACCGCGCTGGGCTGGCAGGACCACCTGGAGTTCGTCGACGCGACCATCGCGGACGCCCGGCTCGACACGCCGCCGGACGTCGTCCTCGCGCTGCACGCCTGCGACACGGCGACCGACGACGCGCTGGCCCGGGCGGTCGGCTGGGAGGCTCCGCTGATCCTCGCGGCGCCGTGCTGCCACCACGACATCCAAAAACAGCTCAAGCGCGTCGAACCACCGGCGCCTTACGCGCTTCTCACCAGATATGGCATCGTTCGGGAGCGGTTCGCCGACGTCCTGACGGACTCCCTGCGAGCAGCGGTGCTCCGACAAGTCGGCTACCGGGTAGAGGTGGTGCAGTTCGTGGACAGTGAACACACGCCGCGCAACCTGCTGCTCCGCGCTGCCCGGACGGGCGCGACGGCCGGCCCGGAGGTGCGGGCAGAGTACGAGGCACTGACCGGGGAGTGGCAGGTCACGCCGCACCTCGCGACACTGGTTCTTGCCCCCGACCGCGAGAAGGTGCTTTGAGCTTGCTGCGCAACGCCCTGACCCTGACCGCCGTGGCTCTGCTGAGCCTGGCCGGCGCCGCGATCCCGGTCGGTGCCGCCGACGCGGCCGATCCGACGCCCGGGGCCCCCAAGAAGCTGTTCACGATCGACGACTCCCGGGTGGACGAGTCGTCCGGGCTGGCGAAGAGTTCGCGCTACGAGGGCATCTGGTGGACGGTGAACGACTCCGGCGACACCGCCCGGGTGTTCGGCATCGACAAGACCGGCAAGGTCCGGGTCCAGCTCAAGTTCAAGGCGCCGGTGAAGGACGTCGAGGCGATCGCGGTCGACAGCGACGGCACCATCTACATCGCCGACATCGGCGACAACAACAAGAACCGCGACCAGATCTACGTGTACACGATCCCCGAGCCGAACCAGCTCGAGGACGAGGACGACGTCAAGTTCCACCGGTACGACTTCGAGTACCCCGACGGCCCGCACGACGCGGAGACGCTGCTGATCCAGCCGCAGACGAAGCAGTTGTTCTTCGTCACCAAGGTCAAGAAGGTGGCCGGCACCATCTTCGCGGCGCCGGAGACCGCGTCCCGGGAAGGCACCAACAAGCTGACCGAGCTTGCCGACGCGCCCGCCTCGACGTACGGGGTGACGGACGGCACCTTCATGCCCGACGGCAAGACGGTCGTACTGCGGACGTACCTCGATGTCGCCACGGTGGCCTGGGGCGACACCCCGACGTTGGTCGCGAGGTCGGCTACGCCGGTGGCGCAGGGCGAGTCGGTCGCGGTGGGTCCGACGGGCAGCGACATCCTGGTCGGCAGCGAGGGCAAGAACTCGCCCGTCTACGAGATGGCCGCGCCGGCCAAGAAGACCGCCGCGAAGCCGCCGGCGGCCACCAACCCGGCCGCGACGCCGAAGCCGGCCGCGAACACGAGCTCATCGGAGCCGAAGAAGAGCCACAGCCTGCGCTGGATCGTCGTCGGCGCCGCCCTGCTGGCCCTCATCATCACCTTCGTCACGTTCCCGGCCGGCCGCCGCGAACGCCTCGACCGAATGGCCGAGAACGCCCGCCTCACCGGCCAGCCACCCCCCAACCCCCACGGCCGCCGCCGCTCCAACGCCTAGTCGCTTCTGATCGGCGGGACCGGTTTCGCGAAGTGGACCCGGCGGAGGCCGTACTGTTCTTCGCGATGGGTCTCGGTGTAGCCGTGGCGAGGGTAGTAGGCGAGGTTCTCGGTCATCTTCTCGTGGGTGTAGAGCACGATCCGCGAGTAGCCGCGGGCCCGAGCCTGCTCTTCGACGAAGGCGAGCAGACTGCTGCCCACCCCCTGCCCCTGGGCGTCCGGAGACACCGCGATGACGTCGAGCAGCAGGGCATCCGCCTGCTCCTCGAGCAGCACGAACCCGAGCAGCACCAATCCGAGCGGCGGGCGCTCGGCTTCGGCGAGCCAGATCTTGTGCTCGTCGACCGCGGCAGCGTAGTCCAGCGTCATCGGCATCGCGGGTCGGCCGATTCTCTCGGTGTACCGCTCGAAGGCGGCGATCGCGAGTCCGGTCACGGCCGGCGAGTCCGCGGCGACGGCGGGACGGATCGAGGTCATGGCCCATCCTCACCCGAATGGACCTCCGAACGCAGAACAGCCGCCGGCTCCACGGAGTCGGCGGCTGTTTGCGTCTGGGTCAGCGGAGCTTTTCGACCGTGTAGTCGATGGCCTGGGTGAGCTTCTCGACGTCGTCGGGGTCGACGGCCGGGAACATCGCGACCCGGAGCTGGTTGCGGCCGAGCTTGCGGTAGGGCTCGGTGTCGACGATGCCGTTGGCGCGCAGCACCTTGGCGACGGCCGCGGCGTCGATCGAGTCGTCCAGGTCGATGGTGCCGATCACCAGCGAGCGGGCGTCGGCGTCCTCGACGTACGGGGTGGCGTAGTCGGACTTCTCGGCCCAGGTGTAGAGCCGGTTGCTGGAGTCGGTGGTACGGCCGACGCTCCACTCCAGGCCGCCCTGGCTGTTGATCCAGTCGGTCTGCTCAGCCATCAGGAACAGCGTGGACAGCGACGGGGTGTTGTACGTCTGGTTCTTGCTGGAGTTGTCGACCGCCGTCGCCAGGTCCAGGAATGCGGGGATCCAGCGACCGGAGGCGGTGATCTCCTCGACCCGGGCCAGCGCGGCCGGCGACATCAGCGCGATCCACAGGCCGCCGTCGGAGGCGAAGCACTTCTGCGGCGCGAAGTAGTAGACGTCGACCTCGTTGATGTCGACCGGCAGTCCGCCGGCACCCGAGGTGGCGTCGATCGCGACCAGCGCGCCCTCGTCAGCGCCTTCGACGCGCTTGATCGGCGCCATCACGCCGGTGGAGGTCTCGTTGTGCGGCCACGCGTACAGGTCCACACCGGCCTCGGCGACCGCGGCCGGGCGAGTGCCTGGGTCGGCCTTGATCACGGTCGGGTCGCCCAGGTGCGGCGCGAGCTGAGCGGCCTTGGCGAACTTGGACGAGAATTCGCCGAAGCTCAGGTGCTGGCTCTTCTCCCGGATCAGGCCGAAGGTCGCGATGTCCCAGAACGCGGTCGAGCCGCCGTTGCCGAGCACGACCTGGTAGCCCTCGGGCAGCTGGAAGAGGTCGGAGACGCCCTGCTGGACGCGGGCCACCAGGTTCTTCACCGGGGCCTGGCGGTGCGAGGTGCCGAGCAGCTTGGCCCCTTCGGTCGCCAGGGCCGCGACGGCCTCCGGGCGCACCTTGGACGGACCGGCGCCGAACCGTCCGTCAACGGGCTTGAGCTCTGCGGGGATAGTGATGTCGCTGGTCACCAGCGGTTCCCTTCGTCGTCTGGCTGAGATCCTTGCCGACGACGCTGTCAGCACTTCACAGTCTTCCACATCTCCCCACGCCGTCCGCCGCGGGTCTCAACAGGCCGCTACTCGTGCTTGCGGGTGACCTTTTCCTTCCCGGTCATCACGGCGACCGGTCCGTCCTCGCCCGGCACCCACTCACCGCAGGCGCCACCGCCCTCGGCGATCCCCAGCTCCAGCGGCGAACCGTCCATCCGCAGCGCCGGGTGGTAGTACTCCGCGACCTGGTCGGCCTCGCCCTGGATGTAGTGGCCGATCAGTGCGCGCCGGAAGCGGTCAGTACTGACGTTAGGCGCACTCCCGTGGACCAGAGCGCCGTGGAAGAACAGCACGTCACCAGGAGCCATCTCGACCGGTACCGCGGCCTCCTGCGCCGGCAGCGGGACAGTGACGTCCGTGAAGCTCACCTTGGTGTCGGCCTTCTCGGTGCAGAGGATGGGCCAACGGTGGCTGCCCGGTACGACCTCCAGGCACCCGTTCTCCACATCGACCGTGTCGAGCGCCATCCAGGCGGCCACGCACGTCCCTGGCTCGGCCTTCAGATAGAAGTTGTCCTGGTGCAACGCCTGCCCCCGCGAGCCCGGCGGCTTGAAGTAGATCATCGTCTGTACTGCGTAGGGCGACCGCCCGAGCAACCCCGTCATCACCTCGTCCAGCCGCTGGTCGATCAGCCACTGCAGCGACAACTCATCCCACCGGTGCATCTGCGCCATCCGCGGGTACCGCCGCAACGGATCCCGGCTACCGGCCTGCACACCGACCGTGTCGCCCGGGTAGGACCCCCGCCCGCGCAACTCCATGTAGTGGTCCCGCAGCCGCTCCACCTCGTCGGGCCCGAACAACCCACGGACCAGCGTGTACCCGGCGGTGTCGAACTCCTGCTTGTACGAAACGCTCACAACCGACTCCCGACTGACTAGGCTGACCCTCAAATCCTGGCCTGCCACAAGCGGCATCGCGACGGATGATCGACGCAAGGAGTTGACCTTTTGACGCATCGGCCCGTCCTCGCCGCCCCGGTCGACCTCGAGCTGCACTCGCCGCCCACCTTCTGGCGATGCGAGCCGTCCTGGTCCTGGGTGTCACCCCCGCAACAGGATCACCTGCTGTGGTGCGTGCTCGACGGCATCGGCCGGCTGGAGCTCAACGGCAGCACCCGCGAGCTGGGGCCGGGCGTTTGCGCCGTGTTCGCCCCAGGGGATGCGCCCACGGCCAGCCACGATCCGCGGCGGCGGTTGCTGGTGTTCGGGATGCATTTCGCCGTGGACCCACAGGGCGTAGTACCGGCGACGCGGTGGGCTGAGGTGCCGGACCGAGTGCTGCTCGGTGCGCTCGCTCGGAGCTCGGACACGGCGTACCGGCGGGGTGACCCACTAGGTCGACGGCAGGCCGTCCTGTGCCTGGAGCAACTGCTCACGCTCATCTGGGACGCCGCCCACAGCCCTCAACCGAGCGCGACCGACACCGCGATACAAGAGGTCGCCCAGGCGATCAGGGAAGACCCGAGTCGGGACTGGAGCGTGACCGAGATGGCCGCCCAGGCAGTGCTCTCCAGGGCCCAGTTCACCCGGAGATTCACCGCCCAGCACGGCACCTCACCAGCGCAGTACCTGATCCAGGCAAGGGTGGAGCGAGCGCACCAGCTCCTGACAGAGACCGCCATGACGGTCACCCAGGTCGCTGCCGCGCTCGGCTACACCGACGTCGCTTACTTCAGCCGCCAGTACAAGTTCCGTACCGGTATCTCACCGAGCCAGACGCGCTAGCGCTACTGGGCCCACTTCTCGTTCCAGCCCTCGATCTCCGTCGCGGGGCGGGAGGACGGGCCGGAGTAGATGGCGGAGGGGCGGATCAGGCGGCCGGTGCGCTTCTGCTCCAGGACGTGGGCGCTCCAGCCCGCAGTACGGGCGCAGGTGAACATGGAGGTGAACATGGGCGGCGGGACCTCGGCGAAGTCGAGCACGATCGCGGCCCAGAACTCGACGTTGGTCTCCAGCACCCGGTCGGGCCGGCGCTCGCGCAGCTCGGTCAGTGCGGCCTGCTCCAGCGCCTGGGCGACCTCGTAGCGGGGTGCGTCCAGCTCCTGCGCCGTACGGCGAAGCACCCGCGCGCGGGGGTCCTCGGCCCGGTACACGCGGTGGCCGAAGCCCATCAGGCGCTCGCCGGCGTCCAGTAGCCCCTTCACGTACGAGCGGGCGTCGCCACTCTTCTCGACGCCCTCGATCATCGTCAGTACGCGAGCAGGCGCTCCACCGTGCAGCGGGCCGGACATCGCGCCGACAGCACCCGACAGGGCCGCGGCCACGTCAGCGCCGGTGGAGGCGATCACCCGGGCGGTGAAGGTGGAGGCGTTCATGCCGTGCTCGGCGGCGGAGGTCCAGTACGCGTCGACTGCCTTGACGTGCTTGGGGTCGGGCTCGCCGCGCCAGCGGATCATGAACCGCTCGGTGATCGTGCTCGCCTTGTCCACCTCGCGCTGCGGGACCATCGGTTGCCCGATGCCACGAGCGGCCTGGGCGACGTACGACAGCGCCATCACCGCGGCCCGGGACAGGTCGTCGCGCGCCTGGACCTCGTCGATGTCGTAGAGCTGACGCAGGCCCCAGGCCGGTGCCAGCATCGCCAGCGCGGACTGGACGTCGACCCGGACATCACCAGTGTGCACGGGGAGCGGGAAGGGCTCGGCAGGCGGCAGGCCAGGGGTGAAGGCACCGTCGACCAGCAGTCCCCAGACGTTCTCGAACGGCACCCGGCCGACCAGATCCTCGATGTCCACGCCGCGGTAGCGAAGTGCCGAACCTTCCTTGTCCGGTTCCGCGATCTGGGTGTCGAAGGCGACCACACCCTCGAGACCGTGCTGAACGTCGACCTTTGGATCTGACATCGACTGAGACTCCCTTGTTCGATCTAGGCGCTCAGGCAGCATAGTTCTCCGCCTGACCGCGCGGACAGATCTGTGACCGGTTCGGCGTGATCCGGCCTCTCGCCGGGATGCAACTTTTCCGGCATCAATCGCATCTTGCAGGCATGGAAACTGTTGTGGCGTACGCCTTCGACCGCTTCGCGGGACCGGAGAAGGCAGCCGCCGGCGTACGCCGCGTCGAGGCGTACTACGGCGAACTCTGGCAGGGTCAGGCTCGGCGGGACGGCTGCGACGCCGGAACCGTCGGGCTGCACAGCTGGAGCCGGCGCGAGCCGGACTACCGCTGGCCCGCCTGGCGTGACGACGACGACCTGTGTGTCGCGAGCCTGCACGTGCCACTCGGGTACCAGGCGATGGTCGGCGACCTGACGCCGCAACGAGCCGCTGCCCCGCTAGCACGGGTAGTACTCGCCGACCCGGCACGCATGGCGGAGTTGGCGCCGCCGTTCCTCCTGTCGGTGCTGGACCCGGCCGACGAGCGGCTGGAGCTCTTCACCGACTCCGTCGGGCTCGGCCGGCTGTTCCAGCTCCGTACTGCCGAAGGCTGGGTGTGGAGCAACCGCCCAGCGGCCGCCTGCCTGTTCGCCGACGTGCCCGCAGAGGCATCGGACCGGGGCTGGCGGTACGCGGCTGGCTGCGGCTGGTTCATGGGCGACACCACCCCGTACGACCGGGTGCTGGCCGTACCGGGCGCCACTCACATCGTGACCGAGGGGCGGCGCAACCGTCGTACTGTCACCCGGATCGAGGCAACGAGCATCTGGTCCGGGCCTAGTGGCGGGGACCTGCCGCAACGGCTCATCGAGGAGACAGCAGAGGCCCTGCGTGGCGTAGCCCGGTCCGTGAGCAAGCTGTGGCCCGGTACTCCGACAGTGGATCTCAGTGGAGGCAGGGATTCGCGTGTAGTTGCCGCAGCCTTCCTCTCGGCCGGTGTCGACCTCAAGCTCAACAGCTACGACGCAGTACCGGGGGAGCTGGCCGTAGCCGAGGAGCTGGTGGCAGCCCTTCCCTACAAGGTGGAACACCTCGTCACCGGCAAGGTATGCCCGCTGGAGACGGCCACTCCTGAACCAGTACCGCCGATGCTGCCTGTGATCGACCGGGTCCGGCGCTGGCATCGGTTCGCCGAGGGCCTGCGTCCGTCGAGCTACATCTTCCACAACCCGCCGGAGGGGCTGACCGACGTCACGCACCTGGCGATCGGCGGCGCGGGTGGCGAGATCGCGCACGGGCACTTCTATCCGCCGGACGTTCTGAAGCTCGACCAGTGTCCGCTGGAGGAGAAGCTCACGTTCTTCAACGAGCGTCTCCAGAAGCGGCTCGTCCCTGCTGGCGGCCCGTCGACCGCGGTCAGGGCCGCAGCGGGTGGGCAGATCGAGACCGTGTTCCGGGAAGCGATCCAGGGCGGCTTCGAGGACGCCACGATGCTCGACTACTTCTATGTGGTCGAGCGCCTGCGACGCTGGGGCAATGCAGGCGAGCGGACCGGCATCGTCTCGCCGCTGCTCGTGCCTGCCTTCGTACGAGCAGCCTTCTCGATGAGTGCGGCGCAGCGGCTGGAGAACGCGCTGCACCAGGCACTGGTACGCGAGCTGGTGCCGGAGTGGGCTGACATACCGTTCTTCAAGGCGCAACCCGGCGCCGGAGCCAAGCCGTGCCCGCCAGCACCGGTGAAGCGGCTGGGCGACGCACCGGACCGCGACCTGATCGGCGAGCTGCTCGCGGAGGACCAGAGCGGGGACTTCGACCCGGTGGAGATCCAGCAGCTCTGGACCTCGTCGCTGGCCGGTGAGAGCACGGCTGCTGAGGAGTTGGCGCTGCGTCAGCTCCTCTGGCGAGCTGTCTTCGACGACCACCTCGCCGAGGTCAACAAACACATCACCCAGCCCCCCAGACCCAAACCGAAGCCGAAACCCGTGCCCGTGCCTGCGCCGACCCAGCCCACGGCCACAGCCGCGCCTGAGCCAGCGCCAGCGGCTCCCGAGCCGGCACAGAAGGCTCCGGTAGTGAAGCGCAACTCCCTCAAAACCAGACTGCGCCGCAACCCGTCCGTACGCCGCCTCGCCCGCAGCTCCGCCTGGCGTGCTGTCCGCAAGGCGCTGCGCTCCAACTAGGCTCCACCCCGTGGACCTTGGAGACATGCGCGAGACGTACGGCCTCGGCGAGCTGCTCGAAGAGCAGGTGGACGCCGACCCGGTGAAGCAGTTCGGCCACTGGCTGGCCCAGGCTGCCGACGCAGGCCTGCACGAGCCGAACGCAATGGTTCTGGCGACCGCCGACGCCGACGGCAAACCATCAGCCAGGACCGTCCTGCTGAAGGGCCTAGACGAGCGCGGCCTCGTCTTCTACACCAACCAGCAGTCCCGCAAGGCCGATGACCTAGCGGCCAACCCCGCCTGCGCCCTCGTCTTCCCCTGGCACGCAATGGAACGCCAGGTCCGCGTCGAGGGCACCGCCACCAAGCTCCCATCGGACGAGGTCGACGCGTACTTCGCCAGCCGCCCCCGCGGCTCCCAACTAGGCGCCTGGGCCTCCCAGCAAAGCCAGCCGGTCGACTCCCGCGAGGAACTAGACCTCCAGTACGAGTCCTACGAACGCCAGTGGCCCGAGGGCACCGAGATCTCCACCCCGTACTTCTGGGGCGGCTACCGCATCGAGCCCGCGACCTTCGAGTTCTGGCAAGGCCGCACCGGCCGCCTCCACGACCGCCTGCAGTACAAGCGGTCGGGAGCCACCTGGCAACTCCAGCGCCTGCAGCCCTAAGCCCGCGTCAGCTCCCGCTCCTCAGTAGGTTCCTCCACACCAGATCCGGTCTCCCGGAAGCCGTACCGTTTCCACCAGCGGGCCAGTGGCGCCGGGGCCCACCAGTTGGCTCGGCCTAGGAGTCGCATGGTCGCCGGGACGAGCAGAGCCCGTACGACGGTCGCGTCGATGGCGATTGCGATCACCAGGCCGACCCCGATCATCTTGACGAACACGATGCCCGAGGTGGCGAACGCGCCGACCACGATGATCAGCAGCAACGCGGCGCTGGTGATGATGCCGCCGGTACGTTGCAGGCCGAGGGCGACGGCCTGGCTGTTGTCGCCGGTCCGGTCGTACTCCTCCCGGATCCGGCTCAGCAGGAACACCTCGTAGTCCATCGACAACCCGAACAGGACGGCGAACAGCAGTACCGGGTTGGTCGCGTCGAGGAAGCCGGCCGGGGTGAAGTCGAGGAAGCCGGACAGGTTGCCGTCCTGGAAGATCCACACCATCGCGCCGAACGATGCCGACAACGACAGCACGTTCATCAGCAACGCCTTGGCCGGCAGTACGACCGAGCCGAACGCGATGAACAGCAGCACGAACGTCACCAGCACGATGAACCCGGCCATCCACGGCGCCCGCTCCCGCAGTACATGCAACAGGTCGACCAGCGCAGCGGTATCGCCACCGGTTTCGACCGAGACCCCAGCGGGCGGCTGCACTCCTCGCACCCCGGCGACCACGTCCCGGGCAGGAAGCTCCTGCGACGTGTAGTGCGTGTGCACGACAACGGACGCGACGCCGTCACGATAGCCACCCAGCCGCACATCGGCGACGTCCTTCACCCGCCGAAGCTCAGCGAGATAAGGCGTCAACGCATCCGGCGACGTGGTCCGGGCAGCAATCAGTACGTCGGAACCGCCCGCGCCGGCGAAGTCGCTCTGCAGCACCTCGGTGACAGTCCGGCTGTTCGCCCCGGCGGGCAGCGCACGGTGATCAACCCCGCCCAATTGTGCTTGCAGGAAAGGGATCCCGAGGACGAGCAGGAGCGGCACCAGGACTACGACGTACCGGATCGGGCGGCGCATGACGCTGTGGGCAAGCCGGTACCAGGCGCCGTGCTCGCTGGATCCGAGCCCGCCGCCGCGCTTCAGGAACGGGAGTCGCAGGTTGTTCACCCGATGGCCCAACACGGCCAGCAGGGCAGGCAGAGCGGTCAGCGCCGCGATCATCGCGACCAGGACCGCGGCAGCGCCGCCGTACGCCATCGAGCGCAGGAACATCACCGGGAACAGCACCAGGCTGGAGATCGCCACCCCCACGGTGACGCCGGAGAAGGCGACCGTGCGGCCGGCCGTGCTCATCGTCACCGACAGGGCCGTCTCGACATCGTTGCCGAGGGCAAGCTGTTCGCGGAACCGGGTGATGATGAACAGCGCGTAGTCGATCGCCAGGCCGAGCCCGATCATCGTCACGATGTTGATCGAGAAGACCGAGACATCGGTGAACGTGGTCAGCGCGCGCAGGACGACGAAGGCGCCGAGGATCGCCAGACCCCCGACGAACAGGGGCAGGCTGGCCGCGACCAGGCCGCCGAAGACCACCACCAGCAGGATCAGCACGATCGGCAGCGAGATCGACTCGGCCTGGACGATGTCGTGCTCGGTCTGTGTGTTCACCTCGTCGAACACGGCCACTTCGCCGCCGACCTTCACGTCGAGACCGGCCGGCGAGGTCCGGACCTGCGCGGCGATCTTGTGGAAGGTGGCCAGCCGCGCCTCGGGATCGGCGCCGGCCAGGGTCAGGACGGCGTACGTCGAGTGCTGGTCCTTCGACACGAACGCGGGCGACTTGGTGGACCAGAAAGTCTTGGTGCTGAGCACCTCGCTGGCGGGCAGTTGGGCGAGGTGGCTCTCGACGGTCTGCCGGAAGGCCGGCGACGAGACGGACTGCGAGTCGCTGCGGTAGAGCACGATCACGTCGGTACCGGTCCGGCCGACGGTCTGCTCGATCGTCTTCACCGCCCGCGCGGCCTGCGTGTCCGGCGCCTCGAAACCGCCGTTCGCCAGCGAGCCGAAGACGCCCGTGCCCCAGGCGATCGCGGCGACCACGAAGAGGCCGGTCAGTGCCAGCACCAGGCGGCGGCGCCGATAGGTGAACCTGCCGAGTGTCTCGAACACGAAGCCCTCCCGCGGGCGGTAAGTTGAACAGTGGTCGCGATAGTGAACACCGTTAACAGTTAACGGTGTAAACTGTAAGCGGCTCTAGGGTGTGCCTGTCAAGGGAGAGGACTGAGTGGAGCTCAAGACGGGGGAGACCCGACGCGACCGGCAACGGGCCGCGACGGTCGCCGAGATCAAGGCCGCGGCGCGCAAGCTGCTCGTCGAGGGCGGCGCGTCCGCCGTCGGCCTGCGGGCGGTCGCGCGCGAGCTCGGCCTCAGCGCCCCCGCCCTCTACCGGTACTTCGGCAGCCACGAGGACCTGATCTCCGCCCTGATCGCCGACCTGTACGACGAACTGACCGACGCGCTGATCACGTTGCGGGACGGCGATCCGGACTCTGATCTCGGCGACAAGCTGTTCCTGATCGCCGGCGGACTCCGGGACTGGGCGCTCGCGCATCCGGCCGAGTTCGGGCTGCTCTTCGGGGCGCCGGTGCCGAACCCGGACGCCGACGATCACGAGCTGACGCCCGGTCACCTGGCGGCGATGCGGTTCGCCGCGGTCTTCAAGGAGCTGGTGGCCCAGATCTACCACCAGCAGCCGTTCCCGCACCCGTCCGAGGACGCGCTCGGCCCGGAGCTGCTGGCGCAGCTACGGCAGAAGTCGGAGTTCTTCGACGGGATGCCGGCGGGAGCCGTCTACTTGTCGCTGACCTACTGGACGCGGCTCTACGGGCTGATCTGCATGGAGGTCTTCGGGCAGCTGCACTGGGCGTTCCAGGACGCCGGCGCGTACTTCCAGGCCCAGCTCTTCGAGATCGGCGAGGCCCTCGGGCTCGACTGCCCACCCCCAGAATAAAAAAGACCCGCAGGCACTTCCTAGGACACGACCGGGTGGTCGAACCAAGGGTCAGGCGGACTTTCCTGACTACCTGCGGGCCCGGTGACTGGCGTGAAACTGGCTAGCCACATGCCCACCACAAACAGAGTGGTTGACGGGACTCAGCCCGCCATCACCTCACGAGTCCGATTGCAATTCATGCGTTGGACCACCTCCCTTCGCGTGTACTCAGAACCTACGTCGCGAGCACCCCGCGTTCAACCGCTTTTCGCCGACAGCTGAGTACGCTCGGGCTCGTGTCCGCGCTGCCTTCTCATCTCGAGCTGGTCCAAGGGATCGTGCTGCCGAAACCGGTCGGCGCCGACCCGGTACTGGACTTCCTGAACACCCGATCCGACTTCGCCGGCCGCGGCCCGGCCGCGAGCGAGTGGCTCACCTCGTACGAGGCGTTCGTGATCTGGAACGGGTATGTCGGGCTGCTGTCCGACGCGAGTGTGTTCCGGCTGATCGAGCAGGCCTCGCTCAAGCCGACGGACGCGACCCGACGGCTGGACGCAGTACGCGAGTTCAGGGCGGACCTGTACGACGTACTGACGGACGAGACGGCATCCGGGTCGTTCGAGGCGGTTGGCCGGGCGGTGGGGCGTGCCAGCGCGCGACGGCACTTGAGCGCAGTACCGGCTGAAGGGCTAGGGGTGCGGGCGTCGTGGGAGTTGCCGGAGGACCTGGGGCTCCCGTTGGATCAGCTGGCGCTGCTTGCGTCGGAGCTGCTCACTGGGGCATCCAGGGATCACATCCACCTGTGCCCGGGCGACAACTGCGGCTGGCTGTTCCTGGATCCGCGGGGACGCCGCCGGTGGTGCTCGATGGCCACCTGTGGGAACCGGGCCAAGGTCAGGGCGCACGCGGCTCGAACCCGTTAGGGCCGTTGCAACTAGCTGCAAAGGTCGGACGGACCCCAACGTTCCGGGCCGGTCCATGCGTCTATACCAGTATGGAGAACTGGGGTGGGGTGTCGCGGCGGGTCTTGCTCGCCGGGGCCTTGGGGGTGGTCGCGGTAGGGACTCCACTCTGCTGGGACGAGGTCGGCTCCGGGACGTCGCCACGAAAGCCGCCGACCCCGGCTGCTTCGGTCGGCTTCGGCTCTGGCGTGCCGGCCGACTGGGCGAAGTACCCGCGGTTGATCTCCAGCCGGCAGCAGATCGAGCGGGTGGTCCGGACGGATGGCGTGTTCATGTTCGGGGACAGCCTCGGGGTGGCCGGCGGTCCGGTTCTGGCGGAGCGGCTCATGGCCCGCACTCATGACGGACTCGCCATGGACGCCTGGTCGGGCCGGCCGACCGCACCGGCCGCGGATGCTCTCGCGCTCTGGGCCCGGACCTACGGACTGCCCGGCCGGATCCTGATCGAGACCGGCAGCAACGACATCTTCGACCCGCCGGTGATCACCGCCCAGATCGACCGGGTGCTGCAGATCGTCGGCCGGACCCGGACCGTCATCTGGGTGAACGTGTGGGTCGCGCGCCGCAGTACAACCGCCGCGGACCGCCGCAACAGCGCCTGGGTCAACCGGCAGTTGGCAGCGGCCACCCGTCGCCACTCCAACCTGCAGCTCGTCCACTGGGCCGAGTTCATCGCGGCGGACCCGAAGCGCGAGCGCAGGTACCTCCGCGACGGTGTCCACACCACCCCGCTGGGCCGGGACGCCCGCAACGAGCTGATCATCCGGGCACTGCCGACCGCCAAGGTCAGTTGAACAGAGCCGGGTCGACCAGGATCCAGGTGTGGCGGGCACGGGCGAGTACGCGGCCGTCGGAGTCGTACAGGGTGCTGGCGGTGTGGGTCTTGCGGCCGTCCTCCGCGAGCACCCGGCCCATCACGACGCAGGGCTCGCCCGGTCGAGGGCGGGCGTCGATGCGGGCGGTCATCTGACCCAGTACCGACGGACGACCCTCCAGGTCGATCGCCCAGCCGCCAGGGCAGTCGAGTGCCGACCAGAGGTAGACCGGGTCGACCAGGCGGTCGGTACTGGCCAGGTCAGCTGCGGGATGCCAGGTACAGGCCGTCCGGCCGTCGCCTACCGGCCCCGGCTTCAGCTGCAGCCCCTCACGGTTCTCCGGGCCGCAGACGAAGCAGCCAGGGAACGGATGGTCTACCAGCCCCTTGTACTTCGTCTCCGCCGCCGCGGCCTCGTCCGGGCTGACCGGGTCGACCGTCGCGTCGGCCAAGGTGTCCGCACTGACCGCGACACCCTCGGCGACTGGGGCGGTACCGGCCAGGGTGGCGCTACCGGACTCCACCAGCAGGGAGAGGTCGGTATCCATCGGCGGAGGCACCAGCAGACGCACCCGGGGCGCCGTGTCCGGGGCGGCCACCGCAGCCAGCGCAGTACCGACCAAACCTGCGACATAGCCCCCGTTGCCTGACTTAGCCGGCCCCCGAAAGCGCGGCGCGATCCGCATCGTGGTCATGCCTGGAGACCTTAGCCCTGCCCGTTTACGCCCCGGAGCGCGGGGATTCCCGTGTTTTCTGAGCTTCTTTCCAGATTTACTGCCCTGACCACTCTCATTCAAACGTCCGTTTGAACTATGCTGTGCCCAGGCTACGGCGCGTGAGCAGGTGGGGTGCCTGAGCGAGCGGTAGCCGGGGGGAAGGAGAACTCTGTGGAGACACCCGTGGAATCCACCCGGGAGAGATTGCTCAACATCGCCGAGCAGCGGTTCGGCGAGGGGGGTTATGAAGGGACGTCGCTGCGCGCCATCACGGTCGCGGCGGCCGCCAACATCGCGGCGGTCAACTATCACTTCGGCTCGAAGGAAGCGTTGCTGCGGGCGGCGGTGGCGCGCGCGATGGCGCCGGTCAACACCGAGCGCCGGCGCCGATTGGACCAATTGGAGGCGAAGGGCGAGCCGAACGCCGAGCAACTGATCCGCGCCTTCATCGAGCCGGGACTGGATCTCGTACTCCGCCGCGGCGAGCGCGGGCCGGTGGTGGCCCGGTTCATCGGGCGGGTCGCGTTCGACCCGAGCCAGCGGATCCGGGAGCTGTATGCGGCCGAATCCGATCCGGTCGAGGCCCGGTACCTGGCCGCGCTGCAGGTGGCGCTGCCGAACGCGGCGCCGGAGTCGGTCGCCTTCGGTTACGTGAACATGCTCGGCCTGCTCGCTCTGCACCAGTCACAGGCGTTGACCAGACCGCCGGGTGCGGAGCCGCCCGGCATCGACGGCGAGGAGGATCCGGGCAAGCTGGCCGAGGATCTGATCGCCTTCCTGGTGGCCGCTTTCGACCGCGGACTGCGCTGAACGATCTCGCCGGGAGTGTCCAGAAAATGCTCACGGATGTTCGAACCGGCAGGTAACGCTGCATAATGGCGCTCCGTGGACCCCTGTGAAGTCGTGGTTGCCGTCGATCTCGGTGGAACCCGGATGAAATGCGGCCTGGTCGCCGCCGACGGTGCCGTGCTGCACCGGGAGACCAGGCCTACTCCGCGCGAGGCCGGGGGCCATGCAGTGCTCAGCGCGCTGCTCGAGACCGTCGTCGAGATGGCCCAGAAGGCCACCGCCGACGGTCACCGGGTGCGCGCGGTCGGGGTGGTCGTACCGGGCATCATCAACGCCGCCAAGGGCACGGTCAGCGCGGAGAACCTCGCCTGGTCGGACACGCCGGTGCTCGCCGAGCTGCAGGCCGCGATCGGGCTCGACCAGCAGGTCCTGCTCGCTCACGACGTGCGCGCCGGCGGCTACGCGGAGCTACGCCAGGGAGCACTCACCGGTACGACGAACTCGCTGTTCCTCCCGCTCGGTACCGGGATCGCGGCCGCGATGGTGGTCGACGGATCGCTGGTCAGCGGCGACGGGTACGCCGGGGAGCTAGGCCACACCCGGTTCGTCCACGGCTCGGCCGCCGAGCAATGCGCCTGCGGACAGTGGGGCTGCTTGGAGACGATCGCCTCCGCTGCCGCGCTGGCCCGTCGCTACGCCGTACGGACCGGCCGGGTGGTCGACGGAGCGCGCGAGGTGATCGAGTTGCTGGCGCAAGGCGACGCCGATGCCGCGGTCGTCTGGCGTGAGGCGCTCGCCGCGTTGACCGACGCACTGGTCATGTACACGACGCTGGTCGCGCCGACCCGGATCGCGATCGGTGGCGGCCTGGTCGGCGCGGGGGAGACGTTGCTCGCGCCGCTGCGAGAAGGTGTTCACGCACGACTGACGTTCCAGCGCGAGCCGGAGATCGTGGCCGCGGTACTGGGTGAAGAGGCCGGCATGCTCGGTGCGGCGTGGATGGCTTGGGACCGGGTGGCTCCCGACGAGAGCGGAGAAGAGACGGTATGACGACGTATCGGGTGGCGCGGCTCGTCACCCCGGACGAGGTCCTCGAGAATGCCTGGCTGCAGGTGGCCGACGGCGACATCCTCGCCTACGGGCGGCGCTCCGACGGGATGCCGGCCGACGGTCAGCGGCCGGAGGACCTCGGCGAGGCGACCGTCGTCCCGGGGTTCGTCGACATCCACACGCATGGCGGCGGCGGGTCGACGTACTCGACCACCGATCCCGAGGAGGCCCGCAAGGTCGCGGCCTTCCACGCCAAGCACGGCACCACCACGACGATGGCCAGCCTGGTCACTGCGCCGCTCGACGACCTCGTCTCGCAGACGGCTTGCCTGGCGGACCTGGTCACCGACGGCGTGATCGCAGGCGTGCACCTGGAAGGGCCGTTCCTGTCGGCCGCGCGCTGTGGAGCTCACGAGCCGACGCTGCTGCGCGATCCGGTCGAGGGCGACGTGGCCAAGGTGCTCAGCGATGCGGTGGCGATGGTGACGATCGCGCCGGAGTTGCCGAGTGGGCTGGATGCGATCCGCCAGGTCGTCGACGCGGGCAAGGTCGCGGCGCTCGGGCACACGGATGCGACGTACGAGCAGATGATCGCGGGTGCTGACGCCGGTGCGACCGTGGCGACGCACTTGTTCAACGGGATGCGGCCGTTCCATCACCGCGACCCGGGTCCGGTCGGTGCCGCCCTGAACGATCCGCGGCTGCTGCTCGAGGTGATCAACGACGGGATGCATCTGGACCCGCAGGTGGTCCGGGTCGCGCTCGCCGCGGCCGGCGTCGACCGGATCGCGTTGATCACGGACGCGATGGTCGCGACCGGGATGCCCAACGGGCGGTACATGCTGGGCAGTCTTGAAGTCGACGTGAAGGACGGGCTGGCGACGCTTGCCCACGGCACCCATTCGATCGCGGGCAGCACCCTGACGATGGACGTTGCCTACCGCAACGCCGTCAAGGCCGGAGTATCCCTGGTCGACGCGTCGCGGATGGCGTCGACGACCCCGGCTGCGGCGTTCGGTTGGTACACCGCCGGTGGGATCGAGACCGGCAAGCGGGCCGACCTGGTGCTGCTGGACGAGGACTACCAGGTCCAGAAGGTGATGCGGGCCGGTTCGTGGCTGGACTGATCGGGACCGTCACCCTCAATCTGGCGCTGGATGTCACGTACGGCGTCGACGAACTCGTCGTCGGTGGGAGCCACCGCGTCAACGCCCCGCAGCAGCGGGCCGGCGGCAAGGGCGTCAACGTCGCCCGGGTGGCCGCCACGCTGGGGCATCAGGTGCTGGCGCTCGGGTTCGTCGGCGGGCTGACCGGCGAGATCGTCGCCGAGGAGCTCTTCGACGCCGGGCTGACCGCCTTGCTCACCCCGATCCGCGGCGAGACCCGGCGAACCGTTGCCATCGTCAACGGTGTCGACGGCGACGCGACGATCTTCAACGAGGCCGGGCCTTCGGTCTCCGAGGACGAGTGGCGCGCCTTCCATGACCGGATGCCGTGGGCGAGACTCGACGTGCTCGCGTGCTCCGGGAGTCTGCCGCCCGGTCTGCCCGCTGACGCCTATGCGGAGCTGGCCGTTCGCGCGCGGCATCACGATGTGCTGTCGGTGATCGACGTCGGTGGGGATGCCTTGGTGGCGGCCGCGAAGGCTGGTGCGGTGGTTCGCTCGAACGCCGCCGAGCTTCGCGAAGCACTGGGGGACCTCAGCGTCGAAGAGGGCGCCCGGCAACTGGTTGCCCTCGGCGCGACCGCAGCGGTGATCACGGACGGCGCACGCGGGATGGTTGCTGCTAGCAAGCAAGGAGCCTGGCGTGCTCTGCCCGTAGAAAGAGTCGCGGGCAACCCGACCGGCGCCGGAGATGCCTGTACTGCGGTCGTCGCGGCCGCCGTTGCGGGATCACCCGAGCCCGACTGGCCGGTCGTGCTCAAGTCGGCCGTCGCGGCATCTGCGGCTGCCGTGCTGACCCCCGTTGCCGGGGACATCGATCTCGAGGCGTACCGACGGTGGCAGCCGCAGGTCGTCGTACAAACGCTTTAGAACAAGGGAGTTCGTCATGCCGCTCGTATCCGGGGCCGAGGTTGTGCTGGGTGCCGCCAAGGACGGTCGTGGGGTCGGCGCGTTCAACGTGATCCAGCTGGAGCACGCGACCGCACTGATCGCCGGGGCCGAGCAGCTCGGCGCGCCCGTCATCCTGCAGATCAGCGAGAATGCGGTGAAGTACCACGGCTCGCTCAAGCCGATCGGCGTTGCCACGTTGGCCGCAGCGGCCGCTGCGACGGTGCCGGTCGTCGTGCACCTCGACCACGCGATGGACCGCGACCTGGTCACCGAGGCGGTCTCGCTCGGCTTCACTTCGGTGATGTACGACGCGTCGAAGCTCGACTACGCCGACAACGTAGCGGCCACCACCGAGGTGACGAACTTTTGCCACGACCACGGCGTTTTCGTCGAGGCCGAGATCGGCGAAGTCGGTGGCAAGGACGGTGTGCACGCCCCCGGAGCCCGGACCAAGCCGGAGGAGGCCCTGGCCTTCGCCGAGGCCACCGGGGTCGACGCGCTGGCCGTCGCGGTCGGTTCGTCCCACGCGATGACCGAGCGGACGGCCGAACTCGACTTCGAGCTGATCGCCGCGCTGCGCGCCGCAGTACCGGTTCCCCTTGTTCTGCACGGTTCCTCGGGTGTCGCGGACGCCGACCTGACCCGCGCCGTCGAGGCCGGCATGACCAAGGTCAACATCGCCACCCACCTCAACAACGTCTTCACCGCCACCGTGCGTCAGGTCCTCGCCGACCAGCCGAACCTGGTCGACACCCGCAAGTACCTCGGCCCCGCCCGTACCGCGGTCGCCACCGAGGTCGCCCGCCTGCTCGCGCTGCTCAAGGCCGTCTAGAGGGTGGCCGACGCCGAGCAGAAGATTGCCGTAGCGATGGCCGCCGGTGACTGAGAATGCCGACGGCCCCCGACCGGCTCTCGCGCGTCGGCTGGGGGTTGGGGACGCGGCGGTGATCGGGCTCGGGTCGATGGTCGGGGCCGGCGTCTTCGCAGTCTGGGCTCCGGCTGCGGAGGCAGCGGGTGCACTGCTGCTCGTCTCGTTGGTGATCGCGGCCTTCGTCGCCTATTGCAATGCGGCGGCGTCGGCCCAGCTCGCCGCGGTCTACCCCGTATCGGGTGGCACTTACGCGTACGGTCGCGAGCGCCTCGGCCCATGGTGGGGATACACGGCCGGTTGTGCGTTCGTTCTCGGGAAGACGGCGTCCTGTGCCGCGATGGCGCTCACCTTCGCGACGTACGTAGTACCGGGTCATGAGTGGGTGCGGCGACTGGTTGCGTTGGCCGCCGTGCTCGTGCTGGCCGCCGTCAACTATCGCGGCGTCACCAGGACCGCGGCTCTCACCCGCATCCTCGTCGCCTGCACGTTGGTGGTTCTCGCCGTCGTCGTAGTCCTGCTGCTCTCGGCGGACCACGTCACCAGCTGGACCACGGACACCAGCCCGTACGGCGTCCTGCAGGCCGCCGGACTGCTCTTCTTCGCTTTCGCCGGCTACGCCCGGATCGCGACCATGGGCGAAGAGGTCCGCGACCCCGCGCGCACCATCCCGCGAGCCATCCTGATCGCGCTGTTCATTGCCGTAGGCATCTACTTGGTGATCGGCATCAGCTTGCTGCTGGCGCTTGGCCCCGACCGGATCGCCTCGGCTTCTGCTCCGCTTTCGACCGCAGTACAGGCGGTTGGTGCCGCGTGGGCGCAGCCGGTGGTCAGAGTGGGTGCCGCGCTCGCGAGCCTCGGTGCGCTGCTGGCGCTGATCGCCGGTATCGGTCGCACCACGCTCGCGATGGCCAGGACCAAAGATCTGCCGACCTGGCTGGCCGCGGTGCACCCACGGTTCCAGGTGCCGCATCACGCGGAGATCGCGCTGGCTGCGGTGGTCGGCGTCCTAGTGCTGACGACTGACCTCCGCGGCGTGATCGGCTTCTCGTCCTTCGGGGTCCTGCTGTACTACGCGATCGCCAACGCATCTGCGTACACGCAACC
The DNA here is from genome assembly GCF_036067295.1 of Kribbella sp. NBC_00382. Lineage (NCBI taxonomy): Bacteria > Bacillati > Actinomycetota > Actinomycetes > Propionibacteriales > Kribbellaceae > Kribbella > Kribbella sp. NBC_00382. The sequence continues at coordinate 923,222 of NZ_CP107954.1, read as the reverse complement.
GGCCGGGGAGCGGCGGTGGCCGCGAGTCCTCAACATCCTTGGACTGCTGGGATGCATCGTCCTCGCGGTCACCCTGCCGCTGACCTCGGCCGTCACATGCGTCGTGCTGCTGGTGCTGGCCCTGCTCGCCCGGTGGGTCAGGCTCAGGACAGGTCGCGCTTGATCCGCCAGAAGCAGAAGCCGGTCAGGGCCGCGGCCAGGAAGAGGAAGACGCCGGCCTCGCGCCATTGCAGTGACCAGAAGCTGTTGGCCGGGAAGTACTTGATCTCTTGCCGGTAGCCCTCGTCGGCGAGCCGCTGGAAGCAGCTGCTCATCGGCGGCCGGGGCGTGGTCTCCTCCACGTTCGGGGGTGGCGGACCGCAGGCAGCGATGTACTTCGGCAGGGTCTTCTGAACCACACCGGCCGAGTTCACCGTGTGCTCGGAGATCTTCCAGAAGCCTTCGCCGGGGAGCTTCGCCTCGATCCGCATGACCTCGGCATCGTCTTCGGGGCCGGAGAGTTGGAGGCCGCGCATGTTCTCGGTCGTGACGATGATGGTGGACTCGATCGGTGTCATCAGATGCGGCCGCAGCAGCATCGGCGACAACACCTCCACCGCGACCACGGCCGCCAGGGTGAGTGCGATCGCGACGATGCTGCGCCGGGTGACCAGCCCGATGGTCACCCCGAGCGCGAAGGCGAAGGCCGCATAGCCGATCGGCACCACCCCTCGGGAGCCGAACACGGCCGGGAGCAGCCGGGGAATGTTGTACGGGCCGGCGGTCTGCCCGCCGTCGATCGCGTCGTCGATCGGGTCGGCCCACCAGGTCACCGCGAGGCTGAGCAGCCCGGTCACCGCCATCGCGCCCAGCCCGGTGATCGCGAGTTTGACGGCCAGCCAGCGCACCCGGCTGATGCTCTGGTTCCAGACCAGCCGGTGGGTGCCTGCCTCCAGCTCACGGGCGATCAGGGGAGCACCCCAGAAGGCTCCGATGATCGGGGGAGCGGCGTACACGGCGACCTGGCCGCCGTAGTACAGGTACTGGTTGATCCGGTCGAAGCGGATCCGGTCGAGGAAGCTTTCGTGCTGGAGCGTGTAGTCGTGCAGCAGTCCGGGGCCGGTGGCGGCGAGGAAGACGACGATGATGGCGACGGCCGCGGCGATCACCAGTGCCTGCACGCGGAACTGCCGCCAGGTGAGCCAGATCATCGCTGCACCTCCAGTACGGGCCGGTCATTGTGCCGGGACGGGCGGGAGCGGCCCATGTAGGCCAGGACGAGGTCTTCGAGGGTGAGCTGGGTGACCGTCCAGGCCGGGTCGAGGATGTGCTCGTCGGTCCGGATCAGGAAGGTCGACTGGCGATCGGTGTGGCTCGCGGAGATCAGGTGCTGGTCGCTGGGCAACGACTTCTCGTCGCGGCGCGGTCCGACCAGGCGGTAGTGGGTGGCGAGCAGGGTGTCGATCTCGCCGCTGACCTGGACGCGCGAATCGACCAGTACGACGAGGTAGTCGCAGGACCGCTCGACATCGGAGACCAGGTGCGAGGACAGTACGACGCTCAGCTCCTGCTCGGCGACGGCCTCCATCAGGTCCTGCAGGAACTCCCGCCGGGCCAGCGGATCGAGTGCCGCGACGGGCTCGTCGAGGATCAGCAACTCGGGGCGCTTGGCCACGCCGAGGGTCAGGGCGAGCTGCGCGCGCTGACCACCGGACAGCCTGCCGGCCCGCTGCTTCGGGTCGAGCCCGAGCCGCTCGATCCGGCCGTTGGCGATCGACTCGTCCCAGCCCGGGTTGAGTCGTGCGCCGAGCTTGAGGTGGTCGGCGATACTCAACCGCGCGTACGTCGGGGTGTCCTGCGCGACGAACCCGATCTTCTCCTTCTGGGTGCTGCCCGCGGGGTTGCCGAGCACCTCGATCGAGCCGGTCGTCGGGGTCAGCATGCCGACCGCGAGGTTGAGCAGCGTGCTCTTGCCGGCGCCGTTGGGCCCGACCAGGCCGACCACGCGGCCGGCCGGAATGTCGAGCGTGCAGTCGGTCAACGCGGCTTTGCGGCCGTACTTCTTGCCCAGGCCATGGGCCTGCAGTGCTGTCTGAGAGGCGGCGCTCATGCTATTTCCTCCTGAGCGCCGGACCGAAAGGTAGTGGCGAACAACGCCTCGATACTGTCGTCGTCCAGACCCGCTTTACGGGCCTTCAGCAACCATTGCTGCAGGTCCCGGCGGAGCGGGGCGTGCGCGGCCAGGCTGTGATCGGTCAGCGTCCGGGTCACGAAGGTGCCGCGCCCCGGCCGGGCGGCGACCAGATCCTCGTGCTCCAGTTCGCGGTACGCCTTCAGCACCGTGTTCGGGTTGATCGCCAGTTGCCCGACGACGTCCTTCACCGTCGGCAGCTGATCCCCCTCCCGCAACAGCCCCAGCCGCAGCCCGTTCTTCACCTGCTGAACGATCTGCTGGTACGGCGACACCCCCGAGCGGCCGTCCAGATGGAACTCGATCATCTTCAACCCCATTCATCTAGTTAACTAGTACAATACTCAGATGAGTGAGGTCGTCAAGAGTCAGCGGATCGCGTCGTACCGCCGGAGCGCCTCGAGCCGGGCCTCGGCATGGTCGACGATCGGCTCGGGATAGTCCGGCGTGCCGAGCTCAGGGATCCAGCGGCGCTGGTACTCGCCGTCCGGATCGAACTTCTTCGCCTGTGTCGACGGGTTGAAGACCCGGAAGTACGGCGAGGCGTCGGCGCCGCAGCCGGCCACCCATTGCCAGTTCAGCGAGTTCGACGCGAGGTCGCCGTCGACCAGGTGCTGCATGAACCAGCGCGCCCCGAACTTCCAGTGCACATGAAGGTCCTTGACCAGGAACGACGCCACCACCATCCGCACCCGGTTGTGCATGAAGCCGGTCTCGGCCAGCTCACGCATCCCGGCGTCGACGATCGGGTAGCCGGTCATCCCACGGCACCAGGCATCGAAGGCGTCGCCCGGTTCGTCGTACTGCATCTTGTCGAACTCCGGCCGCAACGGCTTCCAGGCCGAGTCCGGATTCCCGGCCAGCAGATCCGCGCAGAACTCGCGCCAAGCCAGCTCCCGCCGGTACCCCTCGGCGCCCGCACTCCGCTTCCGCGCAAGGTCGGCGAGCATCGTCCGCGGATGGATCTCCCCGTACTTGAGCGGCACCGACATCCGCGACGTCGCATCGAGATCCGGCCGATCGCGCACCTCCCCGTACTCCGCGACTTCGTCGAGGTACGCCGCCCACTGGTCGCGCGCGGCCCCTTCCCCGGCAACGACATCGCTTGCGGGCAACTCGTCACCTGCGATGGACACCCACTCGACGTTGGCCGGCGCGTCCACCGGCTGGCGCCAGCCGTGTTCGAGCCAGGCGCGGAAGTACGGCGTGAACACCCGGTACGACGACCCTTGTTGCGTCAACACCCGCCCTGGCGCAACGGCGTACGGGGAACCGGTACTGACCAACGGGCAGCCAAGTGTCGCCTCGACAGCTTTGTCGCGCCTGCGTCCATAGGGTCCGTAGTCGGCCGAGACGTGCACACTCACCGCATCGACCTCGGCCGCCACCGCGCGCACCACCTCGACCGGATCACCCCGCCGGACGATCAAACGGCCATCGAGCGACTCGGACAAGCTCCGCAAAGATCCCGCCAGATGCTCGCGCCGAGGCCCACCTGCCTGATCCCACAACAAAGGATCGAGCATGAACAGCCCGACCACGCTGCCGTCGCCTGCCGCGACCGCATCCAGCAGCGCCGGATTGTCGTACAGCCGAAGATCCCGCCGAAACCACATCACCGCAGTAGCCATCCCGCAATCCTTGCGGATGAACAACTTTGACCGACACTTCACAGAAATCGAACACACGATTGGGTAAGGCTTGCCTCAGTAGGTGAGAATGGATGTCGTGAGCGAGCTGATCGATACCACCGAGATGTACCTGCGGACCGTCTACGAGCTGGAAGAAGAAGGCATCCTGCCGCTGCGCGCGCGGATCGCCGAGCGGCTCCACCAATCCGGGCCGACGGTCAGCCAGACGGTGGCCCGGATGGAACGCGACGGGCTCGTCACGGTCGAGGGTGATCGGCACCTCGAGCTCACCCAGGTCGGCCGGATGCAGGCCACCCGGGTGATGCGCAAGCACCGGCTGGCCGAGCGGCTGCTGGTCGACGTGATCGGGCTGGAGTGGGAGGACGTGCACGCGGAGGCCTGCCGCTGGGAGCACGTGATGAGCGACGCGGTCGAGCTGCGGCTGCTGAAGATCCTCGACAACCCGACCGAGTCGCCGTACGGCAACCCGATCCCGGGCCTGGAGGAGCTGCAGAAGGAGAGCCTGGCGACCCCGATCGGCGAGTTCCGGATCGGCGTCGAGCCGCTCGACAAGGTGCTCGACCAGGCCACCGGCGACAGTGTCCGGGTGCTGGTCCGGCGGATCGCCGAGCCGGTGCAGAGCGACGACGACGCGATGTCGGTACTCCGCCGCGCGGGTGCGCTGCCCGGCCGCGAGGTCGACTCGATGCTCGACGCGGAGGGTGTCCTGATGGGCAGCCGCGAGGCCGGCGGCGTGATCAGCGACGAGACCGCGGGCCATATCTTCGTCAGCCTGGTTTAAGACTTCACCAAGATCTGGTACGGACCGCGCTCGATGCGGTACTGACAGTGGTCAGGCAGTAACGTCTGTCGGCGATGCCTGAGAACGAGATCGACTGGCCGGGGTACCTGCGGGAGTTCCACACCGCAGCCCCGGGCAGCACTGAAGCCCTGTTGTCCCGAGCGGTGGCTGGGGACCACACGCCCTATCGCTGGCTGGTCCGCGCGGTCTCCGGCGAGGCGCGGCGCGTCCTCGACCTGGCCTGCGGCAACGGCCCGGTCGCCCGCGAGCTGTACGGGCGGTGGGTGGTCGGCGCCGACAACAACGCGGCCCAGCTCGCCGGCGCGCCCGGCCCGAAGGTCCAGGCGGACGCGCTGCACCTGCCGTTCGCCAACGAGGCCTTCGACGTCGTCACCTGCTCGATGGGCCTGGCGGTGCTGCAGCCGCTGCCCGAAGTACTGGCCGAGGCAGCCCGCGTACTGCGACGCGGCGGCGTCCTCGCTGCCACGGTCCCCGCGGTGCGGCCGCTGCGCCGGAGCGACCTCCGCACGCTCACCAGCCTGACCACGCGGCTGCGCTCGACCCCGCAGTTCCCGGGCGGCAGCGAGATCAAGGACCTCAAGGACCAGCTGCGCGCGGCCGGGTTCGACGTGATGGAGTCCCAGCGCGAGCGGTACGCGTACACGGTCCGCTCCCTCGACGACGCCCGCCGCCTGGTCGGCGCCCTCTACCTGCCAGGTACGTCGGACGCCCGCCGCGAAGCCGCCGCCGTCTGGCTCGCCGAACGCGGCGAAACCAAGGACGGCCTCGAGGTAGCCATCCCAGTCCGCCGAATCACCGCGATGCGGACGAAAGTCGCGCTGGCCTAAGCCGTCATCCGGACCTGGGGCGACTGGCCGCCTCCAGATAGGTACCGTTCACTCTGTGTCTGCTCTGACCTGGTCGATCCGCGTGCTGGATCGTGCGCTGGACGGTGAGCGGTTTTACCGCGAGCTGCTGGCGGACGAGCCGGCCGCGTTCTGGCTTGACGGCAGCCTGACCGACCGCGGCGTCCGCCGGGTTTCGGTGCTCGGCACCTCGACCGGCGCCGACGCGGACGTCGTCGCCCGGGACGTCGCAGACGGGGATGTCTTCGCCGAGCTCCAGGAGCTGCTCAGCACCCGATCGGCCCAGCTGGGCGAAGTACCGGCGATTCTGCGGGACGTCTTCAGCGGCGGCTACGTCGGGTACTTCGGCTATGAATTGAAGGCCCTCACCGGTGGCGCCGTCGCATACGGTGCGCCGACTCCGGACGCGTTGTGGATCTGGGCCAACCGCTTCGTGATCCTCGATCACGACGAGGACCGCGCGCTGCTGGTCGCCGTGCACGCACCGGATGACGTATTGGCGAGCGCCTGGCTCGATCGCGCCGAGTCGGCGGCCGCGAGCTGGTCGATGGGGTGGCGGGAGGCGCCGGCGGTCGCCAAGCTTGATCTCGAAGCGCATCTGGAGCAGGACCGCGCGACCTACCTGGCCGGGATCGACGCCTGTATGGCCGCGCTCGAAGCCGGCGAGACCTACGAGGTCTGCCTGACGAACCGGGTCCGGCTGCCCGCCATCGACGACCCCTTCGAGTTCTACCTCTGGCAACGGCAGAGCAACCCCGCCCCGTACTCCGCCTTCCTCCGGTACGGCGACCTGGCCGTCGCGAGCTCATCGCCCGAGCGGTTCCTGACCGTCGACGGCGACGGCTGGGCCGAATGCCGGCCGATCAAGGGGACCGCGCCGCGGGTCGAGGATCCGGCGCAGGATCAGCTCGTCGCGAAGGCGCTCGCCGAGGACGAGAAGACCCGGGCCGAGAACCTGATGATCGTCGACCTGATCCGCAACGACCTCGGCCGGGTCAGCCGGCCGGGCACCGTGCAGGTCCCTCAGTTGATGGCGGTCGAGAGCTACCAGACCGTCCACCAGCTCGTCACAACCGTCCGCGGGCACCTGCGCGACGGAGTGGACGCGGTGGACGCAGTCCGGGCTTGCTTCCCGCCCGGGTCGATGACCGGGGCGCCGAAGATCCGCACGATGGAGCTGCTCGACGAGCTCGAGTGGTCGGCGCGCGGGGTGTACTCGGGCGCGCTCGGCTACCTGACCGTCGACGGCCGGGCAGATCTGAGCGTGGTGATCCGGACCGCGGTGATGACGCCGGGGGAGACCGTGGTCGGGGCGGGTGGGGCGATCGTGCTCGACTCGGACCCGGTCGCGGAGTACGACGAGATGGTGCTCAAGGCAACAGCGACGATCCAGGGGCGGGCATGACTTCTTCTTTGCAGGTGGCGGACTCTTTCTTGGTTGCTGATGGCAAGGTGCGTGGACTGGACCTGCATCGGCGGCGGTTCACCAGGTCCTGCGCGGCAGTGGGAATCGATGCCGGAGGTTACTTCGACGACCAGGTGAAACGGCTGCCCGGCTTCGGCCGCTGGTTCCCACGCTTCGAACTGGATGCCAACGGCAACCTCTCCATCCAGCTCCGCCCGGCGCCACCGCAGGGCGGCCGGATCCGCGTGGTGCTCCACGGCGGCCCCGACCCTCGCACTCAACCTCTGGTCAAGGGGCCCGACCTGGAAGTCCTGGGTGAGCTCAAAGCCCAAGCCACCAAGCCTTTCCATGCCGATGAGGTCCTCCTCGCCGACCCCGACGGCGTGGTGGTCGAGGCGGCATACTCGGCGGTCCTGTGGTGGGAGGACGACACCCTCTGCATCCCGCCTGCCGACCGCCCCTACCTCCCATCGGTCACCTCAGAACTGGTACGCCGAATCGCCGCCGCCGAGCAGATCGAGATCGCCGAACGCGCGCGCACCGCCACCGAACTCGCCGACTCCGAGGTCTGGCTGGTCAACGCCCTGCACGGCATCCGCCCGGTGGAAGCCTGGAACCACGACCCGATCGACCCGCTGCCTTTCACCCGCTCCAAGTCCTGGCAACAGCTCCTGCTCTCGTCGGCGACCTGAAAATCCCTGCTACCTAAAACTGATATCACTATGCTACCTTCGAGATAGATAGTTCGACTCGAAGGAAGCAGGGGTGTGTGCGATGAGCGCGGATGTCGACGTGATGGTGGAGATGCCGAAGCCGAAGGTGAGTGAGCGGTCGGCGGGGGATCTGAACGGGTGGCCGATGCTCGGGCTGGCGTTCCTGCTCGGGGTCGCCGGAGTGGTGCTGTTCATCGTCGGGACCGGCGGCGACCAGGTCGCTCTCGTCGTCGTGGGCGTCGTGTTGTTCGTCGCCGCGCTGATCATCGCGGCCGGGCTCACTCCGGTCGCACCGGGCCGGGCCCGGGTGCTGCAGATCCTCGGGCGGTACGCCGGGACGATCCGGGTCGACGGGTTGCGCTGGGTGAACCCGATCTCCGCCCGCAAGGAGATCTCCACCAGGATCCGCAACCACGAGACGGCCGTTGCCAAGGTCAACGATGCCGACGGCAACCCGATCGAGATCGCCGCGGTGGTGGTCTGGCAGGTCCAGGACACCGCGCAGGCGATGTTCGAGGTGGACGACTTCGTCCGGTTCGTCGCGATCCAGACCGAGACCGCGGTCCGGCACATCGCGAACAGCTACCCGTACGACGTGCACGACGCGACCGACCGGATGTCGCTGCGGGACAGTACCGACGAGATCACCCAGAAGCTGTCGACCGAGATCGGCGCCCGGGTGCTCGCGGCCGGCGTGCACGTGATCGAGTCGCGGATCACCCACTTGGCCTATGCGCCCGAGATCGCCCAGGCCATGCTGCGGCGCCAGCAGGCAGGTGCCGTGGTCGCGGCCCGGCAGCAGATCGTCGAGGGTGCGGTCGGCATGGTCGAGCTCGCGCTGGCGCGGCTGTCCGAGCGTCAGGTGGTCGAGCTGGACGAGGAGCGCAAGGCGACGATGGTCAGCAACCTGCTCGTCGTGCTCTGCGGCGATCGCGATGCGCAGCCCGTGGTCAACGCCGGTTCGCTGTACCAGTAGGGCGCGCTCGTGGCCGTTGAACGCAAGAAGATCCTGCTCCGGCTGGATCCCGTGGTCCACGACGCACTGGCCCGGTGGGCGGGGGACGACCTGCGCAGTACCAACGCGCAGATCGAGTTCCTGCTCCGCCGCGCTCTCGCCGACGCCGGCCGTCTCCCCGGCAATGTCGGCAAGATGCGCGGCCCGGGCCGCCCGGCCAAGGACGAAGAAGGGTCCTGATTGCGGCTCGCCCTGGGATGGTGCTACGGTTCGTTAGTCAAGTAATGAACCTACGAACCGAAGAACCTAGCGACAGGTGAGGAGGGGAGTGCCGTGTTCGACGATCGCAGTCCGATCTATCTGCAGATCGCGGAGCAGATCAAGAACGACATCGTCACCGGCGCCCTCGCCGAGGACGAGCAGGTCATGTCGACCAACCAGTACGCCGCGTTCTACCGGATCAACCCCGCCACCGCCGCCAAGGGCTTCGCCCAGTTGGTCGACGAGGGCGTGCTCTACAAGAAGCGCGGGATCGGCATGTTCGTCAGCCCGAACGCCCGCGACCTTCTCCGGACCGGCCGGCGAGACTCGTTCTTCGCCGACGTGGTCGACCCGATGATCCGTGAGGCCAAGGCGATCGGCGTACCGCTCGCCGACGTCGTGAAGCACATCCAGAAGGATGGTGAGCAGTGAGCGGCCTGGGAGTGACGACCGAGAACCTGACCGTCGCGTTCGCCGGCGTACCGGCCCTTGACGGGCTGGACCTCCGGCTCGCGCCGGACAAGATCCACGGCCTGCTGGGCCGCAACGGTTCCGGCAAGAGCACCTTGGCTGCAGTCCTGGCCGGCTTCCGGCAGCCCGATGGCGGGCGGGTGCTGATCGAGGGCGACGAGCTGGGTTCGCTGCCGCCGTACGAGGATGCCGTCGTGACGAGCCGGATCTGCCTGATCCGCGAGTCGGGTGACCTGGTCGACTCTGCACCCGTCCGGCATGTGCTCGGGCTGGCCAGCAGCCTGCGGCCGTACTGGAACGACGAGTTGGCCGGTGAGCTGCTCGACAAGTTCGAAGTACCGACGAAGAAGAAGGTGCAGAAGCTCTCCCGCGGCAAGAAGTCGGCGCTCGGGGTCGTGCTGGGGCTGGCCAGTCGCGCGCCGCTGACGATCTTCGACGAGACCTACCTCGGGATGGACGTGCCGTCGCGCAACCTCTTCTACGACGCGCTGCTCGCCGACTACACCGAAGTACCGCGGACGATCATCCTGTCCACCCACCTGGTCAGCGAGGTCAGCGCGCTGCTCGAAGAGGTCGTCATCCTCGACAACGGGCGGCTGGTGACCCAGTCGCCGGTCGACTCGCTGCGCGGTCGCGGCGCCTCGATCGTCGGGCCGGCCGCGGCGGTCGACGAGGTGACCGCCGGCTTGACCGTGCTCGCCGAGCAACGGCTCGGTGGTACCAAATCGTCAACGGTGCTTGGCGATCTGGACGACGCGCTGCTCACGAAGGCGCGTTCGGCCGGCCTTGAGATCGGCCCGGTCGGCCTGCAGGAACTCTTCGTCCACCTGACCGGTACGACGCGCTCGAAGGAGGGCTCCGCATGACCACCCAGACCCAGACCCGGGCCCGTACCGCGGCCCTGCCGGGCGGCATCACCTCGCTCGACCGGCTCAAGCGCGTCGTCGCCTCGATGTCCGTCGGTCTGCGCCCGATGATCGTCGGCTACTGGCTGGTGATGACCGGGTCGTTCCTGATCGGCGGGCTGATCTCGCAACTGGTCGGCGGCGGGCTCGACCACAGCATCTGGGACTACGGCACCCAGTCGCCGAAGTACTTCTCCTCGGCGATCGGGATCACCCTGGTGCCGGCGCTGTTCAACCTGCTGATCGCGCACGGCATCACCCGGCGGATGTTTTCCGTTGCCGCCAGCATCCTTCTGGTCGGCGCGGCGGCGGCTACCGCGCTGCTCTGGGTCGTTGCGTACCAGGTGGAGCGCGTCATCTACGACTGGGCCGGGCTCACCCAGGCGTTGGCCAATCCGCATCTGTTCACCAAGACCTCGCAGGCAGGGCTGATCTTCACCGAGTTCTTCCTGCTGATCGTCGCGCACGAGGCCGCCGGCTGGCTGATCGGTATCAGCTTCTACCGGTTCGGTTTCTGGAAGGGTCTCCTGCTGCTGCCGCTCGGCGTACTGCCGGCCGCCGCGGCGGAACTCCTGCTGGTCGCGCAATGGCTCGCCGAGGCGTTGCGTAGTACCGGCTATCACCGTCCACCGCTGGCGATCGGCGTACCGGGAGTGCTCGTGGTCAGCGCACTCGGCCTGTACTTCGGTTACCTGCTGCTCCGCCCGATGGCGCTCAAACCCGCCAAGGGCTGATCCCACACTTCTTCCGCAGTAGTAGGGAGGCTCCGCCATGCCCAGAAACAAGCTTGATGACGACCTGGTGGTCGTCAACTTCCTCCGCAAGACCTACGGCGCGACCGTCGCCGTCGACAATGTCTCGCTGACCGTTCGCGAGGGTGAGATCTTCGGCATCCTCGGCCCGAACGGCGCCGGCAAGACCACCACGGTCGAGGCGATCGCCGGACTCCGCCAGCCCGACTCCGGTACGGTCCGAGTCGCCGGCCTGAATCCGTACAAGCGGCGTAGCCAGATCACCTCGCTGATCGGCGTCCAGTTGCAGGCGAGCGAACTGCCCGACCGGATCAAGACCCGCGAGGCGCTCGAGCTGTACGCATCCTTCTACCCGAACCCGGCCGACCCAGCGCAGTTGCTCGAGCAGCTCGGGCTGACCAAGGTGCAGGACACCGCGTTCGCCAAGCTGTCCGGTGGGCAGAAGCAGCGGTTGTCGATCGCGCTCGCACTGATCGGCAACCCGAAGATCGCGATCCTCGACGAACTGACCACCGGCCTCGACCCACAGGCGCGGCGGGACACCTGGGAGCTGGTCAAGCAGATCCGCGACTCGGGCGTGACCATCATCCTGGTCACCCACTTCATGGAAGAGGCCGAGTACCTCTGCGACCGGATCGCCATCATCGACGCCGGCCTGGTCGTCGCGCTGGACACCCCGGCCGGTCTGGTCGCCTCGGCCCGTGCCGAGCAGCGGATCAGCTTCCAGGTCCCCGGCACGCTCGACGAAACGATCCTGAAAGCCTTGCCGGCGGTGAACTCCGTGATCCGCGACGGTGACCGGATCGTTGTCACCGGCAACGATGACCTGCTGGTCGCGGTCGTCACCGAACTAGCGAGCCGCGGTCAGGCGCCGCTCGACCTGCACACCGAGCAGACCACCCTGGACGACGCCTTCCTCGCCTTGGCGGGCCGGAGCTTCGAAGGAGCGGACCGATGAGCCAGACCCTCACTCTCACCCGGATTGAGAGCAAGCTGTTCCTGCGCGAGTGGGCCGGGCTGTTCTTCGTCTTCGTGCTGCCGGTCGGCCTGCTGACGATCTTCTCGCTGATGGACGACGGCAGCGGTTCGAGCGACGGGGTGCCGGCCAGCTTCCTGCCCACGATGGCGATCGGGATCGGGATCGGCATCCTCGGCCTGGCGACGCTGCCGATGATCCTGGCGGGCTACCGCGAGAAGGGCATCCTGCGCCGGATGTCGACCACGCCGGTACGCCCGGTGAAACTCCTGGTCGCCCAGCTGCTCCTGCATCTGGCCGCCGGTGTCGTGGTGATCGCCCTCATCCTCGGTCTGGGCTCCGCCGTCTTCGGTGCGGACCTGCCTGCCGCACCGTTGCCCTTCGCGCTCTCAGCCGTGCTCTACACGGTCGCCGAGCTGTCGATCGGCGTACTGATCGCCGGTCTCGTCTCGACCGCCAAAGGCGCGAGTATCGTCGGCAACATCCTGTTCTTCCCGAGCATGTTCTTCGCGGGTGTCTGGACGCCTGGCGATCTGATGCCGCACGCGCTCCGCTGGGTTCGCGACATCACTCCGATGGGCGCGGGGATGACCAGCATGCAAGATGCGTGGTCAGGTCATTGGCCTGGTCTCGAACACGTCGTCGCCCTGGTCGCGGTGACCGTCGCTTGCGTCGCTCTGGCGGCTCGCTTCTTCCGCTGGGAATGACAGGTTATACACAGGGGGTGTGTATAACATCGGCCGTTTCTGTGGACGGTCGGGTACTCACTGTGGACGACACGCTCACAGTGGAAGATTCGCGGATCCTCTTTGTGAGAAGGGGTTGTGCGCGCACCGGCCGCCGGGGTAGAAATGTCGACACGCTGTTCCTCCGGGAGCGGCGGGTCGGGCGGAAACCGAGGACCCTCGCGGTGGGGATCCCCACTGAGGTAGACCGGTGACGGGGTCTGCCGGAGCTGACGGACCCGTTCGGGAGGCTGGAGACGTCACCTTCCTTCAGCTATACGTGGGCCCCTCCGACTCATACTCGGAGGGGCTCACTTCTTTGTCCGCACGAAAGACCGGCCGGTGCACTTCATGCACCGGCCGGTCTCGTTAGAGCGCTCAGACGAGCGTGATCCGCAGGGTGGAACGCGACCCACGAGCAGTCACGTGCACCTCGGTTCCCCGCGCCGTCGTCACCAGCTTGTACTGCGCAGCGCGACCGTCCAGCGCCACCGCACGCACCTTCGCGCCCGCAGGCAGCACTGCGCCAACCGTGACGGTTGCCGACAGCCCCTTGCTGGTCACCTCGGCTCGAAGCTCCTTGCCTGCAAGGGATGCAGAGACATCGACCGATCCACGGCCGAGCCGGATGTTGCTGCCAGCCACCTTCTGCTGGCCACCCGGAATCTGCGGTACGACGGAGACCTTCCCGTGCCCCAGATCTGGATCGACCCCGAGCTGCTGGTGCACGACCGGCCACAGGATGCCGTACGTGCCCCACGCCTGCATCGTCATCGAGCGGTCGGTGAACGCCCGGTCGATGTTCGCCGGCGAGTCCGGCGACGGCGCGATCTCCGGCATGCCACCCGGCGTCTCCCAGACGTTCGGGTCGAGCTGGATCCGCGCGTTGCCGGTGGTGTAGACCTGCTGCTGGTTCTGGCCGAGTCGCCCGAAGTTGCCCTCGGCAACGGCCATGATGGAGGTGTTCAGCGAGAAGATGCTCCGCTCGCTCTTCACCGCCGAGACCACGGTGTCGCACGACGCCCCGGGGTTGCCCGCGGGATCTGAGGTCGGACCGGTTCCGGTGTGGAACAATCCGAATTCGCCTGTGTAGCAAGGCTTCTCGCGCTGGTCGAGCGCTGTCTTGGCGTGCTCACTCGATGCCAGGGGAGTGGTCGGCTGACCCGGGCTGACCAGCTCGGCCTCCATCGGGGTGACGCCGGTCCAGTGCCGCTGGAAGATCGGCGTGTTGTCGTTCGCCGGGTCGGTGGGGTTGTCGATCGAGTCGGCGTACCCGAAGGCCTGGTCGACCCACCACTGGCTCTCGAACCGCTTCTCCAGGTCGGTCGCCTTGCCAGTCGCCCACTGCTGCGTCGCCCGGTCGTGCTTCGACGCCGCGAGATCAGCCAGGTCGCGCAGTCCTCGGGCGAGGTACACGGTGCTGTCGAGTTTCTCCGTCCCCATCCCGTTGCGCTCGACGTTGGCAAGGCCCTCGAGCCAGCCGTCGCCGTCCTTGTCGAGTTCGCGGTAGACGTACTTGAGGTTGCGGACGCTGAAGTCGTACATCTGGTCGCGGAACCGGTCGTCACCCGTCCAGCGCCACAGCAGTGCGACGATGCTGGGGAACTTGACCGTCTCGTCGGTGTTGCCGGCGCTGGTGTTCGAGCCGAAGTAGACATCGCCGGTCGGCGTCACTTCGTGGGCGACCTTGCCGCTGCGGTCGTTGAGCAGGTCGCTCACATCGCGCAGTGCCCGCAGGTGGGCTTTCACGGTGTCGAACTGGCCAGCCGCAACGGCGGCGTACGAGGTGTATTCGCCGTCGGTCGCGAACAGCCAGGGGTAGTCGGGGAAGCCGGCGCCGAACCAGCGGGCGACGTCGACGGTGCCGCTCGGTGCGGGGTACGACTTGCCCTCGTTGACGTCGCGGATCTGCAGGTTGTGCGCCTCCTGGACGGAGTCGGCGAGGTTCTGCTTGCTCCACTCGACGCTCTGCTGCAGCAGCCGGTCACCAGGCAGGTCCACTGCGGACATCGCACCGAGCGCGGCGCGACTGTTCTTCTTTGCCCGCAGCAACTTCTCGGGATTGCTGACGGCCTTCTTGTACTCGCGTTGGGCCGCGGCCTTGCTCTCGTCCGATCCGGCGACGGCGAACCACACGGTCGTCGTACGGCCGGGCTTCAGGTTGATGTCGTAGCTGAGCTGCCCGCCGGTGCCCTTGCCGAAGGCGGTGTCGTCGCAGTGCTTGGGAGCATCGCCGTCGGCCGGGCAGATGACGGCGGGGTCCTGCGGGCCGCGATGGTTCGGGCCGAGTGCGTGGTTGGTCGGCTTGAGGGTTGATCCGACGAGCGCGGTGTAGTCGTGTTCGGCGGCGTTGGGCACTGGCGGGGTGCCCTGGTCGCGGAACTGCAGCATGCCATCGGCGTACGAGCCCGTGTCCGGAAGGTTGGTCTGGCCCGCGTTGGGCGTCGTCCCACCCCAGGGATACGTCGGCATGAGCTCCGAGTGCGCGTCGACGGCGAGGCTGACTGTCTTCGCGGTGCTGGACTTGAAGGTCAGCCCGACGACCGTCGCTCGGATTCCGTCCGGCACGAAGTCGGTCCGCTCGACACTGACGGCTCCCGGATAGCTGATTCGCTGGTAGCCCTGGCCGCTCGCGTACTTCGCGGCCGCGGTGTCCTTGCCGAGCCACGACCCGTCGACGCCGAACCAGATTCCGTCCAGCAACTTCAACGGCGCGGACCAGATCCCACCCATCTCGCCGCGGGTGTGCCATCCGGTGGCCGGATAGAGCCCGGTCTCGTCGCCCATCGCATAGGCGCGGTCGCCGACAACCAATGACCGCCGGTCGCTAAGACGGCTCGTCTCGGACAACTCACTCGGCTGCACGGTGGGGTCTGGGTGACTGGCAACAGGTGCGGTTGCAGTTGCAAGGGAGGGGAGCCCGCTGAGGGCGAGGACCGTTGCCGAGGCGAGTAGGCCGGCTGCACCGGCGTACCGTCTGCTTCTTGGCCTTGTGGTTGGTCTGCTTCGTCCGACAGGGCGGGGTGTCATGACGTGCTTCCTCCTTCTGGTGGCGTCTGAGCGCCACCTGCGTCAGCCCGGGGCTGAGCTGCCCCTGACTACTAGCTCGGGTTGCAGGAGTCGTTCGGTGGGACCGGTGGGGTCCAGCGTGGTGAGGATGTCGATCAGTTCGGTGGCGATCCGGTCCATCGGCTGGCGGATGCTGGTCAGCGCGGGGGAGACGACCGACGCGAGCGGCGAGTCGTCGAAGCCGGTCACCGCGACCTCCGTCCCCGCGACCACTCCACGCCGAGTGAGCTCCCGCAACGCCCCCAGCGCGAGAATGTCGCTGATGGCAACGATCGCGTCGACCTCCGGATCCGCGTCGAGAAGGTCCGCGGTGGCGCGGGCGCCGGCATCGATCGTGTCCTCGGGACAGTGGATCGCCAGTTCGCGATCAGCCGGCAGTCCGAGTTGGCGGCAGCTCGACTGCCACCCGCTCAACCGGTTCTCCGCGAGCCCGGAAGTCTCCGGCCAACTCAGGAAGGCGATCCGCCGCCGCCCGGTGTCGTACAGATGCCGCACCGCGGCCGCACATCCACCAGCGCCGTCGACATCAACCCAAGGCCCCGGCTGCGTGGACTCGCCCCACACCCGCCCGAACGACACGAACGGGATCTGCTGCTCCTTCAGCCAGCCGTGCCGCGGGTCATGCGTCTCGGTCTGCGACAACACGAATCCGTCCACCAGCCGGCGCGCGTGCAGATCCTCGTAGACCGGCATGCCGTCGACGCCGATCGGTGCCGTGAACAACAAGATGTGCCGTCCACTGCTCTCCGCCGAGGCGCATAGCGCGTGCAGGAACTGGTCCATCACCAGATGCGCCTGACCGTTGGGCCAGCTCGGCACGCAGTACCCGATCAGCTCGACCGCGCTCGTCCGGAGGCTGCGCGCGTTACGATTGGGCCGGTAGTTGAGGAGCTCGATCGACCGGGTCACTCGTTGCAGGGTGTCCGGTCGTAGCCGGTGAGGCGCATTGAGGGCGTTGGAGACGGTCTGTACCGAAACCTCCGCGTGAGCGGCAACCTGCTTCAGCGTAGCCACGAACCAACCTCCCGACGCACCAGAAGCCACCCGTTTTAACGTTCAAATCCTCACCGCAGTCTCACTGCCAACCCCCTTCCCTGTCAACGGCTGATCAGTACCCACCGCCCATCCGCCCGCTCCATTGCCCGCGCTGCGCGCGTCGCCTTCGGCGGTTTCGGGCGAGCCACGGTCAGGTCAGACGAGGCGGTCCCGTACGCAGGATTTGGTGCGCCTCCGCGACTGGTCCCGGCGCGATCCATCGCCCCCACCAGGTCGCCCCCGCCGCTGCAAACGCAGCTGGATCCCCACCGCTTGCCTTCACCTCGAACCCGTCCACGCCGGCGGCGGCGCCCAGGGCGTCGGGGGCGTCGGTGGGGTCGGCCCCGTCGGGGCGTGGTGCTTGGCGGGCGGCGAGGAGGTGGCGGATGTCTTCGGGGGTCGTTTGCTGGGGCGCTGCTGTGGTGCCTTTGTAGGCGCAGGAGCCATCCCAGCGGAGGATCCGGCGACGGACGGCGGGGACGAGAAAGTTGCCGCCTACCCAGATCGGGATGCGGGGACGCTGGAGTGGGGTGGCGGTCAGTTGGGCGCCGTCGAGTTGGTAGTGCTTACCGGCGTACCGGACGGGCTCACCCGTCCACAGGGCGGTGATGATCTCCAGCGATTCGTCCAGCTTCTCGGCCAGTTCGCGGGGAGTGCCGGTCAGGAACGGGTCGTCCGGGTCGCCGATCCCGACGCCGAGGATCAGCCGGCCGTTCGACAGGTGATCCAGGGCGACGGCCTCGGCGGCGAGCTGCCACGGATGGCGCCGGGGGACCGGCGTCACGGTGGTACCGAGGGTGATCCTCGAGGTCGCACACGCCATCGCCGCCAGACAGATCCAAGGATCGTACGTCGGTTCCGCGACGTCCCCCTGATAGACGAGATAGTCCTCCAGGAACACCCCGTCCCACCCACTGTCCTCCGCCATCCGCGCCAACTCAGCCAGCCCCCGCGGATCCCGCCCCGCCCCCACCGCCCCGAACGTCACCGAGAACTTCATCGCCCCAAGCTAGCCACCCCCACCGACAGAACCCTCCTGCCGGCAGGCCTGCCCGCCCACCGCCTGCCCGCCAGTCAAGCCGCGTGGCCGCCGTCGACGTTCAGTTCGGTGCCGGTGACGTAGGCACCTCCTGGTCCTGCGAGGTAGAGGACTGCTGCGGCGACATCGTCGACGGTGCCGAAGCGGTCGAGGGCCAGGAACGAGCGCTGGGCTGCTGCGAACGGCCCATCCGCCGGGTTCATCGACGTGTCGGTCGGGCCGGGCTGGACGACGTTCGACGTGATGCCGCGGGCGCCGAGGTCGCGTGCCATGCCCCGGTTCATCCCGACGACGGCCGACTTGCTCATCGCGTACAGGCTCATCCCGGGACCGGTGTTCCGATCGGCGATGCAGCTGCCGATGTGGATCATCCGGCCGCCATCAGCCAGCACAGCGGCTGCAGCCTGCGCAGCGACGTACAGGCCGCGGACGTTCACCGCGAGCACCCGATCCAGTTCCTCGAGCGTCACGTCGCCGAGCATCCCCATCGTCCCGACGCCGGCGTTGTTGACGAAGACATCGAGCCCACCCAGTACTTCGTACGCCGTACCGACCGCCTCCCGCACCGCGCCCGCATCGGCCGCGTTCGCCGGGATCGCAAACCCGCGACGCCCCACCGCCTCGATCTCCTTGACCACCGCAGCCGCCTCGTCGGGCGAACGGTGGTAGGTGATCGCGACATCCGCCCCACCCACCGCCAGCGCAACCGCCACTGCAGCCCCGATCCCACGGCTGCCTCCGGTCACCATTGCCATCTTTCCGTTGAGTTCTGTCATGCCTTCAGTCCACCCGCTCGGACCCGGCCGGGCTGGCGGAAATACGACTCCGGATCCTGACGTCGTTTTTCCGCTGAATCTCGACTGGGGCGGTGGGGTGGGAAATGTATTTGATGGCGCAAATCCGCTAGAAACTGTCGGCGGTGCCGTGGATGCTGGAGCACGTGTACGAATGTGTCGAGCGGTGCGTGCGAGCGGTCCAGTCGAAGGACGCCCGCTTCGACGGCTGGTTCTTCACGGCCGTACTGACCACCAAGATCTACTGCCGCCCGAGCTGCCCGGTGGTCCCGCCCAAGGTCAAGAACATGCGCTTCTACCCGAGCGCCGCCGCGGCCCAGCAAGCGGGATTCCGGGCCTGCAAGCGCTGCCGCCCGGACGCGAGCCCGGGCTCACCGGAGTGGAACGATCGCGCCGACCTGGTCGCCCGCGCGATGCGGCTGATCGGCGACGGAGTGGTCGACCGCGACGGCGTACCGGGCCTCGCGACCCAACTCGGCTACAGCGTGCGGCAGGTGCAACGACAACTGCAGGCCGAGCTCGGCGCCGGACCACTCGCGCTGGCCAGAGCGCAGCGAGCGCAGACCGCGCGGCTGTTGATCGAGACCAGCTCGCTGCAGATGGCCGACGTCGCGTTCGCCGCCGGATTCTCCAGCGTGCGGACCTTCAACGAGACTGTGCAAGAGGTCTTCGCGCTGTCGCCGAGTGAGTTGCGCACAAAGGCCAAACGGGGCGACGCGCAGGCTACCCCCGGCACGATCTCGCTGCGCCTCCCGTTCCGCCAGCCGTTGACGCCGGACAACCTCTTCGGGCACCTGATCGCCACCGGAGTGCCGGGTGTGGAGGAGTGGCACGACGGCGCGTACCGGCGAACCTTGCGACTCCCGCACGGTCACGGCGTCGTGGCCCTCCGCCCGATGCCCGACCACATCGCTTGCCAGCTCTCGCTCACCGACCAGCGCGACCTCTCGATCGCGATCAGCCGCTGCCGCCGGATGCTCGACCTCGACGCGGACCCCGTCGCCGTCGACGACCTGCTCAAGACAGATCCGGTACTAGCTCCGCTGATCGAGAAGGCGCCCGGGCGACGGGTGCCGCATACGGTCGACGGCGAGGAGTTCGCCGTGCGGGCTGTGCTCGGTCAACAGGTGTCGACGGCGGCCGCGCGGACTCATGCGAGTCGGCTCGTGCAGGCATACGGTGAACCGATCGATGATCCGCAGGGCAACCTGACCCATCTGTTCCCGACGATGCAGGCGCTGGCCGGGCTCGATCCCGAGACGCTGGCCTTCCCGAAGTCACGGCGTACGACGCTGACCACGTTGATCGCAACCCTCGCGGCCGGTGAGATCGACCTCGGCGCGGGCAGTGACTGGGACAAGGCGCGCGAGCAGCTCGCGGCGCTGCCCGGCATCGGACCGTGGACCGTCGAGTCGATCGCGATGCGCGCGCTCGGCGATCCAGATGCCTTCGTGGCAAGCGATCTGGGCATCAAGTACGCCGCTCGCGATCTCGGGTTGCCCGAGGCCCCTAAAGCGCTGATCGCCCATGCGCGGGCGTGGCGGCCTTGGCGGGCGTACGCGGTGCAGTACCTGTGGGCGACCGGCGACCATGCCATCAACAAGATTCCACCTGTCGAAAACTCGGAGTGAGATGAGCGAGCTGATCACCGACCGCCTGCTGCTCAGACAATGGAAGGACAGCGACTACGAACCGTACGCCGCGCTGAACGCCGACCCGGCCGTGATGGAGCATTTCCCGAACGTGATGACCCGGGCGGAGAGCGACGCGATGGTCGACCGGGTCAAGGCGGCGTTGGACGAGCTGGGCTTCGGGCTGTGGGCCGTCGAAGTACGGGAGAGCGGGCAGTTCATCGGATTCATCGGGCTGTCGGTGCCGACCTTCGACGCGCCGTTCCTGCCGGGGGTCGAGGTCGGCTGGCGGCTCGCGAAAGATGCCTGGGGCAAGGGTTATGCGACCGAAGGGGCGCGCGCCGCGCTGGCGTACGGGTTCGGAGAGGCGGGGCTGGACGAGGTGCTGTCGTTCACCGCGACGACGAACAAGCCGTCCCAGCGGGTGATGGAGCGGATCGGCATGACCCACGACGAGGCCGGCGACTTCGATCACCCGCGATTGCCGGATGGGCATCGGCTGCAGCGGCATGTGCTCTACCGGATCACTCGCGCGCAGTGGGAGGCGGCACAGTGACCTACGCGGTGATCGACAGCCCGCTCGGTCCGCTCACGCTGGTCGCGGCCGATACTGGCGAGCTGGCCGGCCTGTACCTGGAGCAGCACCGGCACCGTCCGCCGCTGGAGACCTTCGGGTTGCGCGACGACTCGATCCTGCCGGAGGTACAGCAGCAGTTGAAGGAGTACTTCGCCGGCGACCGCACCACCTTCGACGTACCACTCAGGCTGACCGGAACCCCTTTCCAGCAAAGGGTTTGGGAGGCGCTGAAGGACATCCCGTACGGCGAGATCACGACGTACGGCCAACTCGCCGCCACCCTCGGACTGGTGCCAGGCGCCTCCCGCGCGGTCGGGCTGGCCAACGGCAAGAACCCGGTCAGCATCATCGTCCCCTGCCATCGCGTCGTCGGCTCGACCGGCAGCCTCACCGGCTACGGCGGCGGCCTCGACCGCAAGCAACGCCTACTCCACCACGAACGAGCCGACGTACTCTTCTGAACAAAGTGCTCACTAGATGAGCACTTATAGTCGGCATGCTGTTCTCATGAACACAGAGGCCAAGGCCAAGCAGGTAGTCACCGACGACGAGGCGTTCGCGCCGGCGACGGTCGAGGAGTGGCGCGAGTGGTTGGCGGCCAACGGCCGGACCTCGCGGTCGGTGTGGGTGATCGTCCGGCGCGACGGCGCTGGTATCGACCTGGCCGAGGCGGTCGAGCATGCGTTGTGCTTCGGCTGGATCGACAGCAAGACGCTGCGCCGCGACGCCACCAGCACCTACCAGACCTTCACCCCACGCAACCCCCGCAGCACCTGGAGCCAGGTCAACCGAGACCGCGCCGAACGCCTCCTCGCCGCCGGCCTGATGGCAGCACCCGGCCAGGAGCTGATCGACCTGGCCCACGAGACCGGCACCTGGGACTGCCTAGCCGAAGCCCAGAACGGCGTAATCCCCGCCGACCTCCAAGCCGAGCTGGACCAGCACCCGGAGGCAGCAATGCATTTCGCCGCCTTCCCCCCATCCTCCAAGCGCCGAATCCTCGAATGGATCGCCCTGGCCAAACGCCCCGAAACCCGCACCACCCGCATCACCCAAACAGTCACCCTCGCCGCGCTAAACCAGCGCGCCAACCACCCCAACTGACCCCACCGCCCCCGGACTTACCCCACCGCCACCCACCCCCGGGCTGACCGCGGCGCCTCCGCTCCCACCCTCCCGCTCCGCCATCTGAGGGGTTATCCCCTCAGTTTGTGGGTTGCCTCGCCAGAATCACACGGGGCAACCCACCGATTGAGGGGATAACCCCGCTCACCGCGGGTCCGCCAGTCGGACTGCCCATGGCCGTCAGGATGGGGCGCGTCAGCTTCGGGTGTCTGCGGTGTCTGCGGTGTCTGCGGGGTCGTCCAGGCGTTCGGCGGCTGGGGCCGCGACCGGTTCGGGCTTGTTCCGGAGGTTGGTTAGTTTGCGGGCTGCTGGCTCGGTGAAGCGGGCGGTGACGGGGCCGAGGATGACGAGGATGAGGACGTACGCCGTTGCCAGCGGGCCGAGGCGGGGCTCGACTCCGACGGCCAGACCGGCGATGACGATCGAGAACTCGCCGCGGGCGACCAGCGTGCCGCCCGCGCGCCAGCGGCCGGCCGACTTCACGCCGGCCTTGCGAGCGGCGTACCAGCCAGTCGCGATCTTGGTCAGTGCGGTCAGTACTGCGAGCGCCAACGCGATCCCCAGCACCGGCGGAATGTCCGCCGGGTCAGTGCTCAACCCGAAGAACACAAAGAAGACGGCCGCAAACAGATCCCGCAACGGGCTCAGCAGATTGCGCGCCCCCTTCGCGACCTCACCCGACAACGCGATCCCGACCAGGAACGCCCCGACCGCCGCCGACACCTGCAGCTTCTGCGCGACACCGGCGACCAGCAACGTCAGCCCCAGTACTACGAGCAGCAACATCTCCGGATTGTCCGAGGAGACCGCCCGGCTGATCACCCGTCCGTAGCGCAAGGCAACGAACAGCACGATGCTCACCGTGCCCAGCGAGATCAGCAACGTCACGCTGCCACCGGCTAGCCCGGCACCAGCGAGCAACGCCGTCAGGATCGGCAGATAGACCGCCATCGAAAGGTCTTCCAGCACCAGGATCCCGAGCACGATCGGCGTCTCGCGATTACCGAGCCGCCCGAGATCGCCGACCACCTTCGCGATCACGCCCGACGACGAGATCCAGGTGACGCCGGCCAGCGCGACCGCCGCGACCGGTCCCCAGCCGAGCAGCAACGCAACGGCGGCCCCGGGTAACGCGTTCAGCAGGAAGTCGACGACGCCGGACAAGTACTGCGTCTTGAGCGTCCCGACCAGATCGGCCGCCGTGTACTCGAGCCCGAGCAGCAACAGCAGCAGGATCACACCGATTTCGGCGCCGGTGGCAACGAACTCCTCGGACGCGTCCAGCGGCAGCAACCCGCCATGCCCGAAGGCCAGTCCGGCCAGCAGGTACAGGGGAATCGGCGAGAAGCCGACCCGGCCGGCGATCCGGCCAAGGATGCCGAGGGCAAGCAGTACGCCTCCGAGCTCGATCAGCAGGGCGGTCGTGTCATGCATCTCAGCCCCCCGTGATCAGCTCGGCGACGGCGTCGACACCCTCACGGGTACCGACCACGACGATCGTGTCCCCGGTGGCGAACCTGAAGTCGGGTGTCGGCGACGGCACTGCACCGGTACGGCGTAGTACGGCGACGATCGACGCGCCGGTCCGGCTGCGCGCCTGGGTGTCGCCGAGCGTGCGGCCGGAGTACGGAGAGCGGCTGGTGATCGGAATCTGCTCGGTGACCAGGTCGATCTCGATGTCACCGCGCAGCGGCTCGATCGGCGCGGGGATCAGCAGCTGGCCGAGCGCGCTCGCCTCGGCCGGGCCGAGCGGCACGCTGGCCTGGCAGTTGTCGTCGTCCTCGGGATCGTGGAACCCCAGGAACCGCCGGCCGTCCGTGTGCACCACCACCGAGACGTGCTTGCCGCCGTCGGTGGTGAGGTCGTACCGGGTGCCGATCCCGGGCAACGTGGTCCTGGTCGGGTGCTCCATGGAAGTTTCTCCGCTCCGCAATAGCTGGCGTCTGCAACCATTCTCCCTCATCAGACCAACCGGCCGGTGTGAACTGGCTTGCAATCAGGTGCACTGCAACGCGTTGCATAGGTATGGTCGGTGGCATGGCCCTCGAACACGCGATCCTCGTCTCGCTGACCGAGCGCGCGGGGTCGGGCTACGAGCTGGCCCGGCGGTTCGACCGGTCGATCGGCTTCTTCTGGCCGGCGACCCATCAGCAGATCTACCGGGTGCTGCGCCGGATGGACGACGCAGGCTGGGTCACCCACACCGACGTCGCCCAGGACGGCCGCCCGGACAAGAAGGTCTACGAGGTCTCCGAAGCCGGCCGCTCTGAGCTTGCCCAGTGGATCGCCGAGCCCGTCGACCCGGCGATCTTGCGTGACGGGTTGGCGGTGAAGCTCCGCGGCGCCTCCTTGGGCGACGCTTCCGCAGTACTGCGGGAAGTCGAGCGGCACCGCGCCGAACACGCGATCCGGCTGGAGACGTACCGGAGTATCCAGCGCCGCGACTTTCCCAAGCCCGACAAACTCAACGGCCGTGAACTACACCAGTACCTCGTACTCCGCGGCGGTGTCCGCGCCGAGGAGTCGTTCCTCGGCTGGTGCGACGAAGTGATCCAGGCGATGCGATCGGAGGGCACCTCATGAGCGAGTACCCGAACCTGCTGGCCCCGCTCGACCTCGGCCACGTCACCCTGAAGAACCGGGTGATCATGGGGTCGATGCACACCGGTCTCGAGGACCGGGCCAAGGATTTGCCGAAGCTCGCCGCGTACTTTGCCGAGCGGGCACGCGGCGGCGTCGGCCTGATCGTCACGGGCGGCTACGCACCGAACCGGACCGGCTGGCTGACTCCCTTCGCCTCGAAGCTGACCACTCGCCGGGAGGCCCGTGGGCACCGTCAGGTCACGGATGCGGTGCACGCCGAGGGCGGGCTGATCGCGTTGCAGATCCTGCACGCCGGGCGCTATGCCTATCACCCGTTCAGCGTCTCGGCGTCGGCTGTGAAGGCACCGATCAACCCGTTCAAACCGCGGGCGTTGACGGATCGCGGCGTGCGGTCGCAGATCGCGGCGTACGTGAGGTGTGCGGCGCTGGCTCAGGAGGGCGGGTACGACGGGGTCGAGGTGATGGGGTCCGAGGGGTACTTCATCAACCAGTTCCTGGCCGAGCGGACCAACATGCGCCGCGATCGCTGGGGTGGCAGCGCGGAGAACCGGCGCCGGGTCGCGGTCGAGATCGTCCGGGGGATCCGCGAGCGGGTCGGGCCGGACTTCCTGATCATCTACCGGCTCTCGATGGCGGACCTGGTCCCGGGTGGGCAGGACTGGTCGGAGGTTGTTGCGTTAGGCAAGGAGATCGAGGCGGCGGGCGCGTCGATCATCAACACCGGGATCGGCTGGCACGAGGCGCGGGTGCCGACCATCGTGACGTCGGTGCCGCGGGCTGCTTTCACGTCGATCACGGCGTCGTTCCGGCCGCACGTCTCCATCCCGGTGGTGACGTCGAACCGGATCAACCTGCCACAGGTGGGCGAGGAGGTACTGGCTCGCGGCGACGCCGACCTGATCAGTATGGCTCGCCCGTTCCTGGCCGATCCGGAATGGGTGCTCAAGGCAACTGCTGACCGGGCGGACGAGATCAACGTCTGCATCGCCTGCAACCAGGCGTGCCTGGACCACGTGTTCGCTCGACAGCACGCGAGTTGCATGGTCAACCCACGCGCCGCTCGGGAGACCGAATTGGTGCTGCTGCCAACTCGGCGTACCCGCCGCATTGCCGTGGTCGGCGCCGGACCGGCGGGCTTGTCGGCTGCGGTCACCGCGGCAGAACGCGGTCATGACGTGGAGCTTTTCGAAGCAGACAACGAGATCGGCGGCCAGTTCGGCATCGCCCGCCGGATCCCCGGCAAGGAAGAATTCGCCGAAACCATCCGGTACTACGAACGCCGACTCGCATTGACCGGCGTCAAACTCCACCTCGGCCACCGTGCCGTCGCCGCTGACCTCGAAGGCTTCGACGAGGTCATCCTCGCCACCGGCGTCGTCCCGCGCATCCCGTCCATCCCCGGCATCGACCACGAGAAAGTCCTCTCGTACGTCGACGTAGTCCGCCACGGCCGCCCCGTCGGCAAGACGGTCGCCGTCATCGGCGCCGGCGGCATCGGGGTGGACGTCAGCGAGTTCCTCACCACGATCGACTCCCCGACCTTGGACCTCCCCGCCTGGAAAGCCGAATGGGGCGTCACCGACCCGCAAACAACCCCCGGCGCCCTCACCAAACCCCACCCCGAACCATCCCCGCGCCAGATCTACCTACTCCAACGCAAGCCCGGCAAAATCGGCGCCACCCTGGGCAAAACCACCGGCTGGGTCCACCGCGCCGCCCTGAAAAACAAGGGCGTAGAGCAACTGACCAACGTCAACTACGAACGCATAGACGACGAAGGCCTCCACCTGACCTTCGGCCCCAAACACGAAAACCCCCGCGTCCTGGCAGTCGACACCATCGTCATCTGCGCCGGCCAAGAACCGGTCCGCGACCTCTCCACCCCCACCACCCACCTAATCGGCGGCGCCGACCAGGCGACCGAACTAGACGCCAAACGAGCCATCCTCCAAGGCACCGAACTAGCCGCCACCCTGTAGAACAAGAACAAGAACAAGAACAAAGAACATATATAAATATGGGCTACGGGAGGCCGGTAGCTTCGGCTGAGCGTTGGCTCGGTCGGCAGTTGCGCCGGTTCGGCTAGAGCTTCAGCTCCGAGATCGGCGGCCTGCCAGCCGGCGGCTCGCGGCACGTGCAGGTGATCGGATGCCTTCGGTGTCGCACCCCTGTGAAGGCTGGCGATTCTCTCTGGCGTGGCCGTGGCCGCCAGGACTACTCGGGAGCGGGAGTCCCGAGGCGTCTTTTGTCGTCGCCCGCCTTTCGGTGAATCCGCTGGAGGCTCGGCGAGGAACTGATCAGCAGGTCGGTCATCTCCTCGGCTGTCTGCCTTCCCACGATCCGGGGTCCGCGGTCCACCACGCCTACTGGACCGCGGACATGCCAGGCGGTTGTCGCAGTCCGGGCATTAGATCTCGACAATCCGCCGGCATGGTCATCAGGGAAGCCCAAGCCCAGCAGCCCCGGTCGGGAAATCCGACGGGGGCTGCTGGGCTGCCACTGGCTCGCTGTCGGGGGAGAGGCGGACGGTGGTCTGAGCTGAGGGCTGGGCGGGTCAGAGGGTGCTGAAGTCGGTGCGGGTAGGCGCTATCTGGTAACTAACTTGCTCCAGGTGCAAGTTTGTTTCCGGTCAGGCCGCCCGTCTCCGGTCGCCGAGCTGAACGCCCTGTCCAGGCATCGGGTTAGAGCTTTGGCTTGCCTGGTTGGTAGAGCCAGGTGGTGAAGAAGGTGCTCAGGTTTTGGTGGGTTTGGTGTTCTACGTAGTGGATGAAGGTTTGGGTGGTGACGTTGCCGTGGCGGTGGGTGGTGGGCCACTGCTTGAGGATCTTGAAGAAGGCTTTGTCGCCGATTTTCAGGCGGAGGGCGTGGAGGGTCAGGGCGCCTCGGGTATAGACGAGGTCGTCGAAGATTTGGTCGCGGCCGGGGTTGGCTACCTTGCCGGTCCAGTCCTTTTCGCCGGTGTAGGCCTCGGTGAAGCTTTGCTGGGCGGGGATGCCCTTGAACTTCTCCTGGTACAGCCACTCGGAGTAGGTGGCGAAGCCTTCGTTGAGCCAGATGTCCGACCAGCGCGCGGGGGTAAGGCTGTCGCCGAACCACTGGTGGCCGAGTTCGTGGGCGAGCAGGTCGCCGCTGACCTTGCTGCTGCGCTGGTCGTAGACGGGCCGGCCCTGGGTCTCGAGCGCATAGTGGACGCCGACGTCGCCGATGATCCCGCCGGTCGAGTCGAAGGGGTAGCGGCCGTACAGCGACTGCTCCCACTCGACGATCTGCGCGGTGGTCTGGTTGAAGACCTTGCCCTGGCCGGCCACGGTGTCGACCGACTGGCCGATGGCGGTGATGTTCGGGCGGCCGTCGCGCAGCTTGCCGCGGGTGACGTTGTACTTCCCGATCGCGAGCATCGACAGCTCGCTGGCCATCGGCCGGTTCATCGTCCAGCGGAAGGTCGTCCGGCCGCCACGCGACGTCGTCGGCCCGGGCTCGCCGTTGGCCAGTACCGTGAGCCCGGTCGGCACGGAAACCGTCTGCGAGTACGTCGCCTTGTCGCGCGTGGTGTCGTTCACCGGGTAGTAGGTCGCCGCCCCGATGGGCTGGTTGAGCGCGACCGCGCCGTCCTTGGTCGCGGCCCAGCCGGAGATACCCAGCGCCGGGTCATCGATCTTCTGCGGTACGCCGGCGTACGTCACCGAGACGACGAACTTGGTCCCGCGCCGCAGCCCGTGGGGCGGAGTGATCACCAGTTCCTGCGCACCGCTGCGCTTGAAGGACGCCTTCCGACCGTTGACCGAGAGCTTGCTGATCTTCAGCGGACCCTGGAAGTCCAGGTCGAAGCGAGACAGGTTCTGCGTGGCGCGAGCGAGGATCGTCGTCGTCGCGCTGATCGCGTGCGTCGTGGGGCTGAACGCGAGCTTGATGTCGTAGTGGCTGACGTCGTACCCGCCGTTGCCCATGTCAGGGAAGTACGGATCTCCATCTCCCGGCGCACCGGGGGAGAAGTACGAGGCCGGCGCGGCAGTAGCCATCGGACTGGCCAAGGCCGTCAGCCCAAGAGCAGCCACCAATCCAGGTGCCACTGCGCCGACGATCAACGAGCGGCGACGAACGGCGCGTCCCATAACTCCTCCTTGGCGTTCCACGACAACCTGCGGGGTTGGGGCAACCATAGTGCTCGGCAGGGCGTCTACCTTCGGGGGTACGGGCGCGACGGAGGGTGATGTGGCTTCACAGGTATCGCTGCTGAGCGGATGGCTGCCGTGGACCCTCGAGGGGTTCGCGCTGGTCGCGTTGATCACGGCAGTGGGGTGGCGGGACGCACGTTGGCGGACCCGGAAGCTGCCGTTCATAGCGCTGGGGTCGGTGGGGATCGCGGCCCTGATGGCGTGGGTGGTGGTACCGGCGGTAGGGGTGACCGACCCGTTGCCTGTCGCCGTGTGGTTGTGGCTGGCGGTAGTGGTCTGCGCGCTGCTGGTACTGGCCGTCGGCTGGAACGCACCTCACCGGGTGCACGCGTCAGTGTCGCGGACAGTCAACTGGCGCCATCGGGGAGCGGCGGTCGTCGCGGCCACGCTGGCCGCGGTCGTCTGCGCCAACGGGATCAACCAGTTCGTCGGGTACTTCCCCACAGTCGCTGACGCAGTCGCCGGGATCGAGAACAAGCAGGTCCCGGGTGAGGTGTCACTGCATCAACTGAACAGCAAGCCGGACCCGGTCGCCCAGAAGACGGGCAAGCTCGTCAAGATCACCATCCCGGCGACGCCGAGCGGGTTCAAGCACCGGCCCGAGCTGGTCTGGCTGCCTCCGGCGTGGTTCCAGAAGCAGCGACCAGCCCTCCCAGCGGTGGAGATGATCGCCGCCGAGCACTCCAAGCCCGAGAACTGGATCCGCATCGGACAGGCCGTCCAGACCGCCGAGCAGTACGCCGCCCGGCATCACGGGGACGGCCCGATCCTGGTTTTCGTCGACCCGACGGGCGGATTCGGCAACGACACCGAGTGTGTCAACGGTCCGCACGGTCAGTCGGAGGACCACCTCGTGCTCGACGTACCGCAGTACGTCGAGAAGCATTTCGGCGCCTCGACGGATCCGCGGAAGTGGGCGATCGCCGGGTTCTCGATGGGCGGTACCTGCGCCATCGGTCTCGTCACCGAGCATCCCGAGGTGTTCCGGCACTTCGTCGACATCTCCGGCGACGAGGCCCCGAACACCGGCGACCAGGCCCAGACGGTCGCCAACCTCTTCGGCGGATCGCAGGCCGCGTACGACGCGCACGCCCCGCTGACCGTGATGGCCAAGCACGGTCCGTACCCCGCGATCACCGGCCAGTACCTCGACGGCACCGAGGAGCTCACTCACATCCGGGTGGCCAAGGAGTTCATCGCCGCCGGCAAGAAGGTAGGCATCACCTCCACCCTCACCGTCCGGCCGGGCGGCCACAACTGGCAGTTCGCCACCCAGGCCTTCACCCTCGCCTACCCGTGGCTAGCCGCCCAACTCCTCGCGTAACCTGTAGTCACCCGATCGCTGGTTGTGAAGCTGACATCCGTACTTAGGTGAGGCTATCCTTCGTGCCATGCGGGAGTCAGTGGGGCTGGCCGGGACTGAACTGTCTCTCGGGTATCACGGCAAGCAGGTGGTCGACGGGGCGTCGCTGGAGATCGCGGCCGCCGAGGTCACCGCGTTGGTCGGGCCGAACGGCAGCGGCAAGTCGACGCTGCTGCGCGCACTGGCCCGCCTGCACAAGCCTGACGCCGGCGAGATCAGCTTCCCCGACGGAGCGGACGCACTCGCCCTCTCGTCGAAGGACTTCGCCCGGCGAGTGACCTTGCTCTCGCAGTCCCGCCCGACGCCCAACGGTGTCAGCGTGAGGGACGTCGTCGGCTACGGCAGGCACCCGTACCGCGGTCGCTGGCGGCACGACGACCCCGACGGCAATCGCGCCATCACCCACGCGATGGACGTCACCGGAGTCGCAGTAATGGCCGAGCGAGCCGTCGACGAACTGTCCGGCGGCGAGCTCCAACGCGTCTGGCTCGCCACCTGTCTCGCGCAGGACACTGGCGTACTGCTGCTCGACGAGCCGACCACCTTCCTCGACCTGCGCTACCAGATCGAGATCCTCGACCTGATGCGCGACCTCGCCGACGACCACGGGGTCGCCGTCGGCGTCGTCCTGCACGACCTGAACCAGGCCGCCGCCGTCGCCGACCGGATCGCCCTGCTCGACCAGGGCCGGATCCGCAGCACCGGTACGCCGGCCGAGGTCCTGCAGGCGGATGCGCTGTCCGAGACCTACGGGATCCGGATCGAGATCGGTACCGACCCGGCGACCGGCCTGGTCACCACCCGGCCGGTCGGCAAGCACCTGCAACGCCAAACCCTCCAGCAAACCAACTGAGGTCATTGATGAAAAGACTCACCGCCCTAGTCGCCGCAACCCTGGCCTTGGTGCTGACCGCGTGCGGCAGTAGCGAGAACATCACCCCCGAGGCGAACAGTTCGAGCGCGAACCAGCCGGTCTCCGTCACCGACGCGCGGAACAAGAAGGTCGACCTCAAGGCGCCCGCCACCAAGGTGGTCGGCCTCGAGTGGGAGATCATCGAGAACCTGATCACCCTCGGCGTGCAGCCGGTCGGCGTCGCCGACGTGAAGGGCTACACCGCCTGGGTGAGCGCGGGCAAGCTCGACGGCTCGGCCAAGGATGTCGGTACCCGCGGCGAGGCCAGTGTGGACGCGATCGTCGCCCTGACGCCCGACCTGATCATCACCACCACCGACGAGTCCCCGGCCACCATCACCCAACTGGAGAAGGCCGCGCCGGTCCTGGTCATCCGCGGCGCCGACGCGAAGAACGCGATCCCGCAGATGAAGACGAACCTCGAGCTGATCGCCCAGGCGGTCGGCAAGACCGACCAGGCCAAGACGGCGCTCGCCGAGTTCGACCAGAAGCTTGCCGAGGGCAAGCAGAAGATCGCCGACGCGGGCAAGGCCGGTACGCCGTACACGATGGCCGACGGTTACAAGCAGGGCAGCACGATCTCGATCCGGATGTACACCTCGGGCTCGCTGCTCGGCGCCGTCACCAACGAGCTCGGCCTGAAGAACGCCTGGACCGCGGCCGGCGACCCCGACTACGGCCTCGCGCAGACCGATATCGAGGGTCTGACCAAGCTGAAGGACGGCGAGTTCCTCTACATCGCCAACAACGGCGACGGCGGTGACGTGTTCGGCGGCGACCTGGCCAAGAACGCGATCTGGAAGAACCTGCCGTTCGTGAAGAGCGGCAACGTGCACCGGCTCGCCGACGGGATCTGGATGTTCGGCGGCCCGAAGTCGACCGAGCAGTTCATCGACGCGACGGTGCAGGCAGTCACCTCTTGACCCAGCTGACCGCCCAGCGGCCCGACCTCGCCACCGCGCCCCTGGAGCCTGTACGCCGGGTGCGCGTGGCGGGCGTCTTCACGATCGCGATCGTCGCGGTCGTGCTGCTGGCGGCGATTCACCTGACCCAGGGCACGTCCTCGGTGAACGCCGGGGACCTGCTCAAGCTGGTGATCGGCCAAGGCACGGACAACTCGGCGAACGTGCTGGTCGCGTCGCGGCTGCCTCGGCTGCTGGCCGGAGTACTGGTCGGGCTGGCGCTGGGTGTTGCCGGTGCTGGTCTGCAGTCCTTGGCCAGGAACCCGCTCGCTTCGCCGGACACGCTCGGCGTCAACGCCGGTGCCTATTTGGCTGTTGTCATCTTCGCCGCCTTCGGGATTTCGCTGCCGACCCTTCCGTCGGGTGGCATCGCGTTTGTCGGCGGGTTGGCGGCCGCAGTACTGGTACTGAGCTTGTCGGCCGGTGGCACCGCCGGGCCGACGCGGTTGATCCTGGCCGGATCGGCGGTCGCGATGGCGCTCGCCGGGGTGACCACGTTGCTGATGCTGCTCTATCGCGAGGAGACGATCGGCACCTTCGCCTGGGGAGCCGGGACCCTTGTCCAGACCGACCTCGTCGCGGTCAAGCAGATGGCGCCGATTGTTGCCGTCGGCATCATCGGGGCGATGGTACTGGCGCCGAAGCTGGACATCCTTGCCCTGGGCGACGATACGGCTTCCGTACTGGGTGTCCGGGTTCGCCGTACGAGGGTGTGGATCACCCTCGTGACCGTGCTGCTGTCGGCCGCGGCTGTCACTGTCGCCGGCCCCGTCGGGTTCGTCGGACTGGTCGCGCCGGTGCTCGTCCGGCTGATCGCTCCGCTCGTCCCGGGCCTGATGCGGCACCGGGTGCTGCTGCCGTTGTCCGGGCTGTCCGGCATCTTGGTGGTGATCGCGTCGGACGTCGTACTGCGCGCGATCCTCGGCGGCCAAGCAGGAGTGGAGATCCCGACCGGCATCATGACGATGCTCGTCGGCGCGGTCGTGCTCGTCTGGCTGGCCCGCCGGTTCCGCGACTCCGGTCCGAGCCGGCAACAGGCCGGGCGAGCCGGTGGCGGTCTCCGGACCCGGCGTACTTTCTGGATCGTCACCGTTTCGCTGGTCGTGCTGCTGGTGGCGGCGCTCGTGTTCGCGATGCTTGCGGGTGATGCCTTCCTGCGTACCGGCGACATCGTCAACTGGATCAACGGCCGGTCCGGGCGGGCGATCACGTACGTCCTCGACACGCGTTTCCCGCGGGTGCTCTCGGCCGTCCTCTGCGGAGCGGCGCTCGCGATCGCGGGCGCGACCGTGCAGGCCGTCTGCCGCAACCCGCTGGCCGAGCCGGGCATCCTCGGCATCACGGGCGGAGCCGGGGTCGGCGCCGTCGTCGTCCTGATGGCGGTACCGACGGCCGGGATCTGGCTCTTGTCCGGCGTCGCCGCAGTGGCCGCGCTGGCCACCTTTGCGCTGGTCTATCTGGTCTCCTGGAGGGGTGGGCTCAGTTCGGACCGGCTGGTGCTGATTGGGGTCGGCGTCTCGTCGGCGACGACCGCGATCATCACCTTCGTCATCGTCTACACCGACCCGTGGAACATCAGCCTCGCGATGACCTGGCTGTCCGGCAGCACCTACGGACGGACGCTGCCGCAGGTGATCCCGGTGGCGATCGCGTTGATCGTCCTCACCCCGGTGATCGTGCTGGCTCGGCGTGAGCTGGACCTGCTCTCGCTGGATGACGACGTCCCGCGCATTCTCGGCGTACGGCTGGAGCGCACCCGTCTGGTCGCGCTGGTCGGCGCGGCGTTGATGACCGCCGCGGCTGTCTCGGCGATCGGGGTGGTCGGCTTCGTCGGTCTCGTTGCTCCGCATGCGGCGCGGGCGCTCGTGGGTGGGCGGCATGCGCGGTTGCTTCCGATCGCAGCTCTGCTGGGCGCAGTACTGGTGAGTGTCGCGGACAGCCTCGGGCGGACGCTGCTGGCGCCGGCGCAGATCCCGGCGGGGCTGCTGACCGCGCTGATCGGGGCGCCGTACTTCGTGTACCTGCTGTGGCGGACCCGCGCCGTAAAACTCTGAACAGTCCGCCGGAAAACGGTTCCAGGTAGCTCCTTCACGCGGTGTTCATTCAGTGAACATCGCGTGGTGCTTTGCGGGGTGGTTGCTGATTGTGTTCAGCCCGCTACTTTGCTTTCACCCCTATCGCCCAAGGTGGAACCATGCTGAACAGACCGTCCAGACGTACCACGATCGCCGCACTCATCACCGGTGGTTTGCTCGCCGGAGCCCTGACCGTCGTCGCCACCAACCCGTCCGACGACGCGCGGCCGGTCGCCGCGTCGATGGAGACCCAGCAAGACACGATCGTCGCCGGTGAGCAGCTCCAGCTCGCCGAGACCGGCGCGAAGACCGTGGCAGTCAAGACCGCTCTGGCGAAGGCCGGGACGAGTCAGCAGGTGTGTGCGGCCTCGGACTCTCGGTGGGTCCGGGTTCGCTTCAAGGAGCTGACGCTGGCTGGCAAGGACACGGTCACCGTGACCGGATCGGCCGGTGGGAAGTACACGCTCAAGGCAACCAATTGGCAAGGAAAGGCCTTCTATACCAGGGCTTTCCAGGGTAGCTGCGTGACGGTCAAGCCGAACTTCGCTTCGTCGGCGAGCAGCTACCGGGTCGACGCCTACCAGGCGGGGATTCTGGCGACCGTCACGGTCGCGGCCGCTGGTGACATCTGCGGGTCGGCGTGCAACCAGACCCGGCCGCTGGTGGAGGCGATGAATCCGACGGCGGTGATCACGGCGGGGGACAACGCTTACGAGAGCGGGACGCTTTCGGAGTACAACAACAGCTACAACCCGCAGTGGGGTGTCTTCAAGAGTAAGACGTTCCCGACGCCGGGCAACCATGAGTACGTCACGGCCAACGCCAAGGGGTACTTCGACTACTTCAACGGTGTCGGGCAGGCGACCGGCCGGGCGGGTGACCGGACCAAGGGCTACTACAGCTACGACGTCGGCGACTGGCACTTCGTCGCGCTCAACTCGAACATCGCGAAGACCTCCACGAGTGCTCAGGTCCAGTGGTTGCGCGCCGATCTCGCCGCGAGCACGAAGCCTTGTACTGCGGCCTACTGGCACCACTCCCGCTTCGCTGCCGGCAACTACAGCGACAACACGTCGATGCAGCCGTTCTTCCAGGCGCTCTACGACTACAAGGCCGACCTGGTGATCAGCGGCCACGACCACAACTACATCCGCTTCGCCCCGTCGAAGCCGGACGGCACCAAGGACGCGACGAACGGTGTCCGCCAACTCTTGATCGGCACCGGCGGCCGCGCGCTCTACGGCGCCGGCGGCACCACCAAGGCGACGATCGAGAAGAAGGACTACAACACCTTCGGTGTAGGCAAACTGACCCTCACCGCCACCGGCTACACCGCCGCCTTCGTCCCGGTCGCCGGCCGAACCTTCACCGACTCGGTCCAAGGCACCTGCCACCCCAAATGATGTACCTCTCCAGCACCCGGGCGGCCGATGCCGCCCGGGTTGCGACCCCAAAAACAAGTTCTCCTGTCCGCCGGGTGTCGGGAACTGTGGTGGCGCTCGGCCTCGTCAGCCTGGTGACCGATGCCTCGGCTGAGATGGTGACGGCGATTCTGCCGCTCTATCTCATGTACGGGCTGGGGCTCGGCTTCCTGCAACTGGGTGCACTGGATGCGCTCTACACCGGTGCGACCGCGCTCTTGAGGCTGGCTGGTGGGCATGTGGCTGACCGGCTCGGTCGTCCGAAGGCGGTGGCTATTGCGGGTTATGGGTTGTCGGCGTTGACGAAGCTTGGGCTGCCGGCTGTGGATGGGTCGTTGTCCGGGCTCAGCTCCGTCATCGCGGTCGACCGGGCTGGCAAGGGGATTCGTACGGCACCACGCGACGCGCTCATCTCGTTGTCCACACCCGTTGAGGATCTCGGGCGCGCGTTCGGGGTGCATCGGGCGCTCGACACGGCAGGCGCTCTGCTGGGCCCGTTGCTCGGGTTCGCGATCATCGCGGCGATCCCGGGTGGGTACGACGTGGTCTTCAGTACGAGCTTCTGCCTCGCCGCGATCGGCGTACTCATCCTCGTCTTCTTCGTCACCCAACCCCGCACCATCGTCAGCAAAGCCGCGGTGAGCGTGCGCGCCGGCCTGGCCGCGGCAACCGCACCGGAGCTCCGCCGCCTGATCATCGCTGCCGGACTGCTCGGCCTAGTGACCGTCGGCGATATGTTCCTGTACTTCTCCGTCCAACGCACAGCCGGCCTGCCGCCCGCCATCCTCCCGCTCCTACCCCTCGGCACCGCGCTGACCTTCATGCTCGCCGCCATCCCCTTCGGCCGGCTCGCCGACCGCATCGGCCGCTGGAAGCTCTTCCTCCTCGGCCACGGCCTGCTGCTGGCCGCGTACCTCCTGATCGCCGCCAACACCCAAGGCCGCGTGGTAGCAGGCGTGATCCTGCTCCTCCACGGCTTCTTCTACGCGGCCAGCGACGGCGTCCTGATGGCGTACGCCGGTCCGCTCATCCCCGCCCCGTTGCGCGCAACCGGAATGGCGGTAGTCCAAACCGCCCAAGCCCTCGCCAGAGCAGCCGGCGCGTTGGCGTTCGGCGCAATGGCCGCCTGGGTGCAGCCGTCGCTGACCTTCACCCTCTTCGCCGGAGCACTGGCCGCCGCAATCGCCGCCGGCGCCTGGCTCTGCCGCCCGGGGGTCACCCGATGAGCCGCAGTCGAATCATCACTGGTATCACCTTGATTGCGGTGTTCGTTGCCGCGGGCATCGGCTACCTCGGCTGGCGGGTCGCGACGACACAGCAGGCAGCCGCCCAGAGCGGAATCCAGCTCGGCCGATCGGGAACGATGCTGTACGTCGAGCCCGGCAGCAACCGAGTCCGGCAGATCGCCCTCGGAGACGGCGCCACCACCTCGATCGGTACTGGGCCGGCTTGTCAGCGGGTCTATGCGAGTGGGGGGACGATGGCCTGCTTGCGGGCGACCGCGGTGCCGATGGCATCTGAGGTGGACCTCATCGACTCGGCGGGCAAGGTTGTGAAGACTCTGCAGTTGTGGGGGAATCCCAGCAGGGTAAGGGTTTCTCCGTCCGGCCACCTGGCAGCGTGGACGGTGTTCCGGTCGGGAGACAGCTACATGATGGCTGGTGCGTTCTCGACGACAGCAGGGATCTACGACCTCAAGACCGGAACACACTACGGATCCCTCGAGGACTTCACAGCCTCCGTCGACGGCAAGCCCTACCGATCGACCGATGTGAACTACTGGGGCGTCACCTTCGCCGCCGACGACCTGACTTTCTACGCGACGATGGCGTCGAAGGGCAAGACCTGGCTGATGCGCGGCAACCTACAGAACCGCACCCTAACGGCGCTCCACGAGAACGTCGAATGCCCCTCGCTGTCCCCAGACGGCACCCGGATCGCCTACAAGTTCCGCGACGGCAAGACCTGGCGATTGCATGTCCTCACCCTGGCCACCCAGCACGACGTCGCCCTGGCGGAGACGAGTCACGTCGACGACCAGCCGGCCTGGGTCAACGACAAGACAATTGCCTACAGCAAGCAAGATGGTGGGGGGCCAGGTGTTTTCGTAGTACCGGCTGATGGGACGGGCCAGCCGCGGAAGCTTGTCGCGGGATCATCCCCGGCGGCCTGGTAGTGGGGCACCACCACGGCCCTGCCCGCGGGGTGGCACGGCGTACGAGAATGCTGGTGCTGGGCTTGTTGCTGCCACTGCTCGGCCTGACGATCGTCCTCCTGGTGGTACTGCGACCAGGCAGCGAGATCAAGGTCGACGCCCTGCAAAGCGCCAAGGCCAAGGGCATCGTGACCGCCGTCGTGCCCTGTCCGCTCGCCCCTGACGAGTGCGACCGAGCGACCGTCAAGGTGACCGACGGCGTCGGCGAGGGGACAGTCGTGACGGCGCGAGCGGTCAAGCATCCGCTGGTACCGCGCGTGGAGACCGGCCAGCGGATCCTCCTGGGCGTGGTCGAACAGGCCGACCCGGCAGATCGCTACCTGTACGTCGACCAGGACCGCGGCCGCCCACTCCTATTACTGGCCGGCCTGTTCGCGGTAGCAGTGATCGCCCTGTCCCGCTGGCGTGGAGTAGCGGCGCTAGTTGCGCTAGCAGTGACAGCCGTAGTGCTGACGCAGTTCGTGTTGCCCGCGATCCTTTCGGGCTCGGATCCCTTACTGGTGGCGGTTGTCGGCGGTACGGCGATCATGGTGCTGGCCCTCTATCTGACGCACGGCGTCAGCGTGCACACCTCGGTCGCCCTACTTGGCACCATCGGCGCATTGATGCTGACGGCTGTCTTAGGCGAGGTGTTCCTCCGCCTGGCCCGGATCAGCGGCCTCAGCTCGGACGGCGCCTCGGAGGTCGCGTCGTACGTACCGAGCGTGGATCTCAAGGGATTGCTGATCGCCGGCCTGGTGATCGGGGCGCTCGGCGTACTCGACGATGTCGCCATCACCCAGACGGCCGTCGTTTGGGAGCTGGCCGCTGCCAAACCCACGGCGACAAGGCGGGAGTTGTTCGGCGCCGGCCTGCGAGTCGGCCGGGCGCACGTGGCTGCCGTCGTCAATACGCTGGTACTTGCGTACGCCGGAGCCGCATTGCCGATGCTCATGCTGTTCAGCATCAGCGGCGTACCGGAGAGCTACGTGCTGTCGACCGAGCGGGTAGCGGTCGAGGTGGTGCGAGCGCTCGTCGGCGGTTTGGGGATCGTGGCCGCAGTACCGATCACGACCGCGTTGGCTGCCGCGGTGCTAGAACCAGTCCCACCCGAGGCTGTGGATGCCGGGAGCCGGGTCGAGGACCGCGAAGGCAGCGGTGTGGCTCGCGCCGACGGAGAGATCGGTGACGCTACCGCTGTCGCTGACCGAGGAACGGTAGCTGCGGCAAACCCGGGCCGGTAGCGTCGACTGGGCGAACGACACCTGCATCGAGAAGTCCCGCGTCGACTGCTCCACGCGCTGGTTGTGCAGGGTGTCGGGGAGGTCGTAACGGACCTTGTAGTGCAGTACTGCGAGTTCGCCGACGCGCAGTGGGCGGTCGAGCAGCAGCTCGAAGGTGGTGAAGCCGGTGGCGGCGTCCTGGCGCTGGCGGCCGAGCCGGCAGCCGCGGGTGCTCGTGATGTCCAGCGGTTCGGCGGTACCGGCGTCGCTGCGGACGGCGACGATCTTGCGGTCGATCCCGTCGACGTCGGCGCGGGCGACCAGGTGATGGGTGATCGACTCGAGCTTCCGCTCGGCGTCGACGCTGAGTTGAAGATGCAGCCCGAGGTGCGCGAACTGGTGGAACGCGTCGAGATTGCTGCCCATCCGCTCCAACGCACGCGCCAGCCCGTCGGGCCGGGCCCACGCCTCGTCCGGCCGCAACGCTCCCGGCTTCTGTACCAGCCAACGCCCCCGCGGCCGGGGCGGCCCGAGCAACGCCGCCAACGCCCCGGCGTCCAGCCCGAGGATCTCCTCGATCACGGCGAGCGCCCGCATCGACTCCGCCCGCTCAGGCTGATTGCGCCCGTGCTGCCAGTAGCTCAGCGCGGTCTTGCTCACCGGCGTACCGCGCTCGCGCAGCTTGAACTGCAACCGCTCGAGACTCAGCCCACTCTCCCGAACCGCCAACCGCAACGCGAGACTGAACGGCCCGCGATCGAGTGCCTCCGCCAGCCGTACCCCGTCAACCTGAGCGGTGTCGCGGGAAGCGGCCATCAGTCAGCCGACTAAGTTGTCTTGCTTGTCGCGCTTGGCGGCCTTCTGAGCCTTCTTCCATTCACGGACCTTGGCCAGCGACTCGGGGCCGTCGATGTCGGCGACCGAGCGCGGCACATCGTCGCCGAACTTGCCGGCGGCCTCGCGCCAGCCGTCCGGGGCGACGCCCTGGGTCTTGGCCAGGATGGCGACGAAGATCTTCGCCTTCTCCTCGCCGTAGCCGGGCAGGGCGTGCAGCCGCCGGTACAGCTCGGCGCCGGTGTCGACGCCCTTCCAGAGGTTCGCCGCCTTGCCGCGGTACTCGTCGGCCAGCACGACGCAGACCTGGTGGATCCGCTTGCCCATCGCGCCCGGGAAGCGGTGGATCGCCGGCTTCTCCGAACAGATCGCGACGAACTCGTCGACGTCCATCGCGGCGATCTTCTTCGCGTCCAGGTGCCCGAGGCGTTCCCGCAGCTTGGCCGGCCCTGCGAAGGCCCACTCCATCGGCACCTGCTGATCCAGCAGCATGCCGATCAGCAGGGCGGTGCCGTCCTTGTTCAGCAGGCCGTCGGCGGCCTTGTCACCTGTGATGTAAAGGGTCCCGGGCATGCGCTCAGGCTACTGGCTCCGGCGGAGCCGGCGCAGTACCGGTTGCGGGTTAACCCCTGCGACGGCCCGGATCCGCGCCGAAAAGCGGGCAGGGCCGGGCATCGCGGCCTATGCTCAGCGAGGGCAGGGCGACGACGTGGAGGAGCACGGATGGACATCCGGGATCTGGATCGGCGAGCCGGCGCGGTACTCGGCGAAGTAGTCATGCAGGTGCGACCAGAGCACCTGTGGTTTCCCACTCCCTGCCCCGACTGGACGGTCCGCGGCCTGCTGCGGCACATCGTCAGCGAGAACGAAGGCTTCGCCGCGGCGGCTCGCGACGGCTCGGCCCCGGTCCAGACCTGGACCGGCGGGCGGCTCGGCGACAACCCGGCCGGCGCCTACCGCCGTTCCAACGTGCGCGTGGCCGAGGCCTTCGCCGACGGGGGAGCGCTCGACCAGCCGATGGAGGTCCGCGAGTTCGGCGTCTTCCCGCGCCGGGTCGCGCTCACCTTCCGCCAGCTCGACTGCGTCGTCCACGCCTGGGACCTGGCCCGCGCCATCGACGCCCCGTACGACCCACCGCAGGACATGGTCGAGATGGCCCTCGGCCTGGCCCGCCGGATCCCCGACACCGAGGCGTCCCGAGGCCCCGGTGCGGCCTTCGAGCGCAGCCTCAAAACCGCCGGCGACGCCAACGACTTGCCCACACTGCTCGCCCTCCTGGGCCGCAACCCGGACTGGATCTCCCCGCTCGACTAGTTCTTCCGTGCGCCTAGTTCTTCCGTACGCCGCTGAAGCGCGCTCGATGCTGCCCAGGCGTCGTGTTGAGCACCCGCGTAAAGGCGCGCCGCAGCGTCTCGGGGGAGCCGAGGCCGACCTGCCGGGCGATCACGTCGAGCGGGTCGGCCGTCGCCTCGAGCAGGAGCTGGGCCGCCTCGACCCGGACCTTCTCGACGAACCGGGCGGGCGTAGTACCGACCTCGTCGTTGAACAACCTGGTCAGATGCCGAGTGCTCACCCCGGCGCGCGACGCCAGTACTTCGAGACTGTGGTCACCCGCCGGATCGGAGGTGATCGCGTCGAGCACCTTGCGGATCAGTTCATGCCGCGCCTGACCCGCGCTCAGCCGCACACTGAACTGCGACTGCCCACCCGGCCGTTGCAGGAACACCACCAGCTGCTTGGCCACCAGCCGCGCCGTCTCCGCACCGAGGTCCTTCTCGACCAGGGCGAGCGCTAGGTCGATCCCCGATGTCACCCCGGCCGACGTGATCACCGGCCCGTCCTGGACGAAGATCGCATCGCTGTCCACCTCGACCAACGGGAACCGCCGCGCCAGCTGGTCAGCGAGCTCCCAGTGCGTCGTCGCCCGGCGCCCGTCGAGCAACCCGGCCGCGGCCAGCGCGAATGCTCCTGCGCAGACTGACGCAGTACGGGCTGATTGACCCGAGAGCCGGCGGATCTGGTCGAGCAGGGCCGCATCGCTGATGGTGTGCAGCCAGTTGGGCCCACCCGGTACTACGAGAGTCGCGCCCCGCGCATCTGCCGACGACAGGCTGAGGTCCACCCCGAGCCGGGTACCCGTGTTGGCGACCACGTCGCGCCCGTCGGGTGAGGCCAGGCAGGAGCGGTACTCGCCGCCCTGCTCGTTGGCGACCGCGAACACCTCGAGCGGCCCGGTCACGTCGAGCAGCCGGACTCCGTCGTAGACGACCACCAGCACATCGGGCACTCCCCGAGTATGCGGTGCCGGCCGTCGCCGTCGCTCGGTCAGGTGTCCGGATCGGAGGGATACCCGTCCGGATCGCCCGGACCGCGCACGGGTCGTCCGCGCGAGGCTGGACATCAATCACGAGGAGGATGAATGTCCAGCATTGCAGGCATCGAGATCCCGGACAGCAAGCTCGCCCAGGAGGCGACCGAGTTGGTCCGCGATGTGACCGACGACCTGGTCTACGACCACTCCCGGCGGGTGTTCCTGTTCGGTTCGCTGAACGGCAAGGAACTGAAGTACGACCCGGAGCTGCTGTATGTCGGCGCGATGTTCCACGATCTCGGGCTGACCGAGCGGTACCGCGAGTCGCAGCAGCGGTTCGAGATCGACGGCGCCGACGCGGCCGCCGACTTCCTGCGCCGGCACGGGATCGGCGACGGCGAGACGCAGCTGGTCTGGACAGCGATCGCGTTGCACACGACGCCGGAGGTCCCCGCGCACATGGTGCCGGAGATCGCGCTGGTCACGGCCGGCGTCGAGGCCGACGTACTCGGGCTGGGGCTGGACCGGATCTCGGCCGACGAGCGCGCCGCCATCGTGGCGGCGCACCCGCGGCCGGACTTCAAGAACCGGATCCTGCACGCGTTCACCGAGGGCATCAAGCACCGGCCGGCGACCACGTTCGGCAACGTGAAGGCGGATGTGCTCGACCGGTTCGTGCCTGGCTTCGAGCGCACCAACTTCGTCGATGTCATCCTCGGGTCGTCTTGGCCTGAGTAATCGCGGGGTACGGCTTGAGCGTGATGGCGTCGGGCTGGCCGGCCAGCTTGGCGAGCAGCGGACGGAACGGGCGCGAGGTCATCAGCCGGGTCGAGGCGTCGCGCAGGCGGATACCGGTTGCGGTCATGGGCATCGCCATTTTGAGTCCGCCCGGCGGGAGTTCCATCCGCTGATCGGCGTACGGCTGCATCTCTCGCTGGTACGCCGGGAAGGCGCGCGCGTGGTCGCCGTCGTACTCGGTGAGCTCGCCGGCCAGGACGTAGGCGCCGACGAGGGACAGCGCAGTACCGTGGCCGGCCAGCGGGGAGCCGCAGTAGCCGGCGTCGCCGAGCAGGACGATCCGGCCGCGGGACCACTCCGGTACGACGACACGGCTCGTGGTGTCGAAGTAGAAGTCGTCGGCGCCGGGCATCGCGGCGAGGATGTGGGGCGCGTGCCAGCCGACTCCTGCGCAAGTCTTGGCCAGCAAGGCTTTCTGCTCAGCCTGCTTGAGACGGGGGAGCAGCGGTGAGCGG
The DNA here is from genome assembly GCF_036067295.1 of Kribbella sp. NBC_00382. Classification (NCBI taxonomy): domain Bacteria; kingdom Bacillati; phylum Actinomycetota; class Actinomycetes; order Propionibacteriales; family Kribbellaceae; genus Kribbella; species Kribbella sp. NBC_00382. Next base: position 879,992 of record NZ_CP107954.1, on the reverse strand, counting down.
AAGCTGAGCAGGGCTTTCGCGTACTGCGGGTCGTGGTCCGGCCGCAGCGCGACCCACCGGCCGCCGGGCGCGGAGTGGATCTTCATCCAGCCGTCGAGTGGCTCGGGAGTCTTGACGGTGAAGAAGGAGCTGTAGCCGCCGAGGTGCTCGACGTACCCCGCTTCGTTGCCGAAGGCAAGCGCCCGGGTCCGTGAGTGCACCCCGTCGGCGCCGACGACCAGATCGAACCGGCGCTCGACGCCGCTCTGGAACGTGACCTGGACGCCGTCGTCGTCCTGCGTTAGCCTGGTGATCGAGTCGCCGTAAAGGTACTCGACTCCTTGGGTCGTCGCGTTGAGCAGGATCTCGGACAGATCGCCGCGAAGAATCTCGATCTCGGCGACCGGGCCCGCGCCGTGGAGGATCTCGGCCGGGAATGCGGCGGACCGGCGACCGTTGGCGCGGACGTAGTCCATCCCCCGCTCATGCATCCGTCGCTCCCGGACGACCTGCATCAGCCCCATCCGCTCAACCACCTCGCGGGCGATGCCGCGGATGTCAACAGTCTGCCCGCCCGGCCGCGGTGCCTGGGCGAGCTCGACAACCGTCGGCTCGAACCCCGCCTTCCGCAGCCAGAACGCCAACGCCGGACCGGCAATCCCAGCACCGGAGATCAGAACCTTCATGGTGGTTTCCTTCCATCGGGGTAGTGCACGTACGGTGTACACGAGACAGCGTCACACGATCCGCTGTCCCGCGTCTGAGTGCACTAGTTCGGAGGACCCATGGCAGCGCCCTACCAGGAGATCGCGGCAGAGCTCCGCCGGCAGATCACCGCCGGAGAACTCAAGCCAGGCGACCGCATCCCGTCCACCCGTGCACTAGTACGCACCTACGGCGTAGCCATGGCCACAGCCACCAAGGCCCTAACCGCTCTCCGGCAGGAAGGCCTGGTCCACTCCCTCCCAGGCGTCGGCACAGTCGTAGGCACCCGCCCGCCCAGCTCCCCGCTCCGCGCCCGCCCGGCGAGCGCCGCGCCCCCGGGGTTCCTGAGCAAAGAGGAGGTTGTGCGGACTGCGCTCTCGATTGCCGATGCTGAGGGGCTCGGTGCCTTGTCGATGCGGCGGGTGGCCACTGAGCTCGGGGTTTCGACGATGGCGCTCTATCGGTATGTGGGGGGTAAGGAGGCGCTCGTACTGCAGATGGTTGATGTGGCGATCGGGGAGTTTCCGATGCCGCGGCGATCGGGGAGTTGGCGGGCGGTGATCGAGGCGGCGGCGCGGGCGCAGTGGGCGGCGTACAAGGCTCATCTGTGGTTGGCGAGTGCGGTGAGTATCGGACGGCCGCAGGTGTTGCCCAATCTGCTGCCGCATACCGACGCCGTACTGCGGGCTGTCGGCGGCTTCGGCGTGGACGCGAACACGTCGATGTACGCGGCGATCACCGTCTTCGGCTACGTCCGTGGCGTCGCGCTCAATCTGGAGACCGAGGCGCAGGCCGAGCAGGACACCGGGCTGACGGCCGACGAGTGGGCCGACCAGCAGGCCGGGCGGCTGGCGGAGTTGATCGTCGAGCAGGATCTCGCCGGGTTCCGCGCGCTGGCGGACCCGGACGGGTTCGAGTTCGACTTCGATCTGGACCAATTGTTCGAGTTCGGGCTCGGAATCGTGCTCGACGGGCTGGCGGTCACGCTGCAACGGCGGCGGACGCCGCTACGCTGAGTATCGGCAGGTTCGCAGTAGCGGCAGAGTAGAGGCGTCGCAGTAGCGACGGCAGCGCAGAGGTGGAGGTGCGATGGGCCCGGAACCGGTGTTCGCGCCGGACGTGCCGGTGGAGGTCCGCCGGCTGTTCGAGCGGAAACCCGAGCTGTTCGTGCCCGCGAGCCACCCGAAACCCAAGCGGCAGACGTCCTGGTCAACCGAACCTGCGGCGACCTTCGGCTCGCTGCTCGTCTGGCTCGCGGTCTGCGTCGGCGGCTGGATCCTCGCCCTCATCATCTTCGCGCTGACCCTGCCGACCGCCGTCGCGGCGTGGGCGGCGCTCGTGCTCGCGATCGTCGCCGTCATCACCACCGGCGCGGTCGGGGTCGGTTCCGCGGTCGAGAACCGCAAGCAGAAGGCGGTCCGGCTGCAGCACGGCAAGTACCTGCTCGCCGAGGACTTCGACGAGGAGTCCGGCCGCCTGCTCGCCCGCGGCCAGCGCGCCGTCAAGTCGGTGCTAGAGGCAACGGTCACCCAGCGCGGCCTGCTCGACGACGTCAAGAACGAACTCGTCCTGCCCGAGCAACTCTGGGACATCGGCCAGGTCCTGCACGAACAGTCCGTACTCCGAGCCCGCCAGCGCGAGGTCTCCCGCGGCATGGCCACCGCCGAACTCGAAGCGGTCCTCGGCCCCCAGCGTCGTGCCCTGGCCCGCTCAGTCGACGCCATCAAACACAAGGTCGAGCTACTGGAGCGCTACGCCGACCGAGTCCGCTCCGCCGACGCCGCCCTCCGAGCCGAAGCAGCCCTGGCAGACGGCGACCGCTACATAGAACTCCTGGCCCGCACGGAACCAGCAGGCGACACCTCCGTCGTCCAAGGCTTCACCGACGAAGCCGACTCGCTCAAACAAACCCTCTCCCGCACCATCGCCGCGGCCCGAGACGCCGGCCGCACCCTAGCCCTCCCCGACTAGGCTCCTCCGCATGACTGGAACCGTGGTTGTTGCTGGAGGCACCGGTGGGCTCGGCTCGGCGGTGACCGCGGAGTTTCTTGCGGCCGGCTGGCGGGTGGTCGTACCGGGCCGATCTGAGAAGTCGCTCGGTGAACTCGGGTCGGCCGCGGCGCTGGAGACGCTCGTCGTCGATCTCGCCGATCCTGCCGGTGCTGCCGAGGTCGCGCGGGTGGCGGGGGCGGAGGAAGCGGCGCCGGTGCGGGCGTTGGTGAATCTGGTGGGTGGGTTCGCCGCGGGGGCGCGGGTACACGAGACGCCGATCGAGGAGTTCGAGGCGCAGCTCACGGTCAACCTGCGTCCGACGTACCTGGTCACCCAGGCGATCCTGCCGTTGCTGATCGCCGCGGGTGGCGGATCGATCACCTGTACTTCGAGCATGTCGGCGCTGAAGCCTTTCCCAGGAGCGGCCGGCTACATCACCGCCAAGGCCGCGGTGCTCGCCTTCGTCGACGCGCTCGCCGTCGAGTACGCGAAGGATCACATCCGCGTGAACGCCATCCTCCCCGGCACGATCGACACCCCCACCAATCGCCGCGCGATGCCGGACGCGAACACCGCCAAGTGGACCCCACCGGCCCAGATCGCGACCGTACTGCGCGCGCTCGCCGAGACCCCCGGCGTCACCGGAGCACACCTCCCGGTCTGACCCCAGCCCTCCGAATCGTCGCCGTCTGGTCCACCAGATCCGATTTGCGCTGTAATCGAATGCATGTGCGATGCTTGATCCATGGGGAGCAACCGGCGCTATCCGCGCGAACCGCCGCCCGACCGGAGCCGCCGGCACTGCTGGGTTCTCGGTACGGCGTACGAGCGCGGCCCGTGGCCCGGGCTGATCCTGGAGTGGCGCCGGAACAACTCCGACGACTGGATGGCACGGGTCGTCTACGTGCCGAACACGAAGGAGGCGAAGTCCGTCGAGGCGTGGTTCGCCGCCGGGTTGCTGCGACCGCTGGAGCCGTCGCGGGTCCCGCAGGGACAGGTGGATTTCCGCTGAAAGTAAACCTCTCGGCCTTTTTTGGCGTCTAGAAGGGTGTGTGGCCTGGGTACTGGTCGCGCATCCACAGGCGGACAGGGGAGGTCATGGGGCGTCGTTCTCGCGCGAAGCGGGCCAAAGGCGCGCCCCTGCCCAGTGCTGATCCGAGCACCGATGGGCAGTCGAGCCCTACCCGAGATGAAGCGGATCTTGCGGGTCTCGCCCGCGCGGCCGACTCTGGGGGAGTGGGCTCCGATCGTGGGCTGGGCGACACCGCTGGGGTGAGCGGTGATCCCACATTTGGTGCCGCTGGGGATGCTGGTGGAACTGGGGAAGCTGCGAGCCGGGGGGACGGTGAGCGGGTGGTGGGGGAGACAAACGAGAGCGGACGGGACCAGCTCGGTGCTGGGAACGCGAGCGGGAGCCGGCGGGATCGGCGGGCGGCGGAGCGGATTGCTCGGCGGGCTCGGTCGGTACCGCGATCGTTGGGGCTGACGCTGCTCAGTGCGCTGCTGCCCGGACTCGGGCTGATCATCGGCGGGCGCAAGCGGCTCGGGTCCTTTGTCCTGACGCTGACGGTCGGGCTGATCGCGCTCGGTGTCTACGTCGGGCTCACCCGGCGCGACGAGGTGCTGTCGGCTGCCGTCGTATCGAGTCGCCTGCTGATCACCAGTGTGGTGCTCGGCGCGATCGCGCTCGGCTGGATCATCGTGATCGTCGGCTCGCACCGGTTGTTGCGTCCGGCAACGGCTGCGCCAGGCGGCCGGGCCGTCGGTGCGATGCTGGTCGGCCTGCTCTGCTTCGCGATCGCCGCACCCGCCGCGATCGCGGTCGAGAACGTGCTCGCCCAGCGCGACTTGGTCCAGAACGTGTTCGTCTCGCAGGGCGAGAGCAAGAGCGCGACCCGGCCGAAGACGGTCAACGTGAAGGACCCGTGGGAGAACCGTCCGCGGCTCAACCTGCTGCTGCTCGGCGGTGACGACGCACCGAGCCGGCCGGGGATCCGTACCGACACCGTGATCGTGGCCAGCATCGACACCAAGACCGGCGACACCTCGCTGATCTCGATGCCGCGCCAGCTCACCTTCATGCCGTTCCCGAAGGACTCGCCGCTGCACAAGTTCTACCCGAACGGCTTCGGCCAGGAGGGGCTCAGCCTCGAGGGCCGGCTGGAGTGGATGCTGACCGCGATGTACCAGAACATCCCGGACGCGCACCCCGGCATCCTCGGCCCGTCCGACAACGAGGGCGCCGACGTGGTGAAGCAGTCCGTCGGCGAGGCGGTCGGGCTGAAGCTCGACTACTACCTGCAGGTCAACCTGAAGGGCTTCTCGCAGCTGGTCTCCGCGCTCGGCGGGATCACGGTCAACGTGAACGAGCGGGTCGCGATGGGTGGCATCAGCAGCGCGCACATCCCGCCGGCCGAGTGGATCGAGCCCGGCCCGAAGCAGCACCTGGACGGTCCGCACGCGTTGTGGTTCGCCCGCGGCCGGTACGGTGCCGACGACGACCAGCGGCAGATCCGGCAGCGCTGCACGATCAAGGCGCTGGTCGATGCGGCCGACCCGAGCACGCTCGTCACGAAGTACCAGGCGATCGCGAAGGCAGGCAAGAACCTGCTCCGTACCGACATCCCGCAGGAACTCCTGCCGGCCCTGATCCAGCTCGCCCTCAAGGTGAAGTCGGGCACCGTCTCGAACGTCTCGCTGGACGTGTCGAAGCTGAAGCTCAAGTACCTCCACCCGGACTACGAAGGCCTGCGCGAAACGGTCGCCAAGGCCCTCGAGCCCAAGCCGGAGACCCCGGCCACCACGACGCCGCCGAGCACCCCGAGCACCAAGGACCCGAAGACGCTCGCCCGCCCCGGCGCCGGCAAGACCACCCCGCCGCCCGCCACCGTCGACCTCGCCGACGCCTGCGCGTACCACCCCGAGGGCGACCAGCCGAGCTGATCACCCGGAGAGTGCCCGCCGAGCTGACTGCCCGGTGCCTGCCTGCCGAGCTGAAAGTTCTTCTCGGCCGGGTGTCGATCTGGTGGTGACCCGGTCGACGTGAGATCAAAGGATCTCCAGGACGAGGGAGTTGGACCGATGCGTTACATGATCATCAACAAGGCGGACGACGACACCGAGGCCGGCCGGATGGTGAGCCAGCAGGTGGGCGAGGCCGTCGGCAAGGTCGTCGACGACCTGTCGAAGGCGGGCGTGCTGCTGTTCGCCGAGGGCGTGCACCGCAGCGGGCTGGGCGCCCGGGTGAAGGTGGCCGACGGCAAGCGAACCGTCACCGACGGCCCGTTCGCCGAGACCAAGGAGCTGATCGGCGGCATCATCGTCGTCGACGTCCGCACTCGCGACGAAGCCGTCGAATGGGCCGCCCGCCTGGCCGAGGCCCTCAGCAACGAGGTAGAGGTCCGCCGGGTCGTGGAAGAAGCCGACTTCGCCCCCGACGCCGGCGTCTTCCTCAGCTGACCACAACTGGCGACCTTGAACACCAAACGGCGACCTTGGACAGGTAATAACGTGTTCAAGGTCGCCGGTGGGTGTTCAAGGTCGCGGATTCTGGCTTGCTGTTGGGCTGCGGGTGGGGTTCTATCGGGTGGGTGACGGTGACTGAGACGCACGGGGCGATCGATGCTGTTTGGCGGATCGAGTCGGCTCGGATCATTGCCGGGGTGGCTCGGATCGTGCGGGATGTCGGGTTGGCCGAGGAGCTGGCTCAGGACGCGTTGGTCGCGGCGTTGGAGCAGTGGCCGGAATCCGGCGTACCGAACAACCCGGGCGCCTGGTTGATGGCGATCGCCAAGCGGCGGGCCATCGACCTGATCCGGCGCAAGGAGACGTACCAGCGCAAGCTCGCCGAGATGGGGCACGAGCTCGAGATCGACGGGGACAGCGTCGAGGACGATGTCGAGGCGATTCTCGAGGACACGATCGAGGACGACCTCCTGCGGCTGGTCTTCACCGCTTGTCATCCAGTACTGACCACCGACGCGCGGGTATCGCTGACGCTCAGGCTGCTCGGTGGGTTGAAGACCGACGAGATCGCGCGCGCGTTCCTCGCACCCGAGGCGACCATCGCGCAGCGGATCGTACGAGCCAAGCGCAATCTGGCCAAGGCCGAGGTCGAGTTCGAAGTACCGACCGGTGAGGACCTGATCAACCGGCTCTCGTCCGTGCTCGAAGTCATCTACCTGATCTACAACGAGGGCTACTCGGCGACCGCCGGCGACGACTGGATGCGGCCGACGCTGTGCAACGAGGCGTTGCGACTCGGCCGGTTGCTCGCCGAACTGATGCCGGCCGAGCCCGAAGTACACGGTCTGGTAGCGCTGATGGAGATCCAAGCGTCACGCGCCAACGCCCGCGTCGGACCTAATGGCGAGCCCGTCCTGCTGCTCGATCAGGACCGCCGCCGCTGGGACCGCCTCCTCATCCGCCGCGGCCTCGAGAGCATCGACCACGCCTGGAACCTCGACGGCACCCCCGGCCCGTACCTCCTCCAGGCCGCCATCGCCGCCTGCCACGCCCGCGCCGCCGAAGCGGACGACACCGACTGGGCCCGCATCGCCGGCCTGTACGCCGTACTGGCCCAAGTCACCCCATCACCCGTGGTCGAACTCAACCGGGCAGTCGCGATCTCGATGGCCTTCGGCCCCGAGCGAGGACTCACAGCCGTCGACGCGCTCGCCGATGAGCCGTCCCTGAAGGAGTACCACCTCCTGCCGAGCGTCCGAGGCGACCTCCTGTTCAAGCTAGGCCGACTCGACGAGGCCCGGGCTGAGTTCGAGAAAGCGGCCACCCTGACCCGCAACGAACGCGAGCGAACGTTCCTACTAGACCGCGCCGCAGCCTGCTAGCCACCTGACTCACTCCCGGCCGGTGCCCAGACCCACCCCGACTCGCTCGTCGGATCGACGCCTTGCACCGCGCGAACCACAAGCCAGGTAGACGGTGTTTGCATGGCCGACATTGCCCTGGCGGCGGGGCTGCCGGATCAACGGCTGGTGTCCGAACGGAAACTTTTCGTTACCAGGTGCAAATTTCTTTCCAGGCAGCAGCTCTCCAGCTCGACATGCGAGTCGGGTTGGGCCTGAACACCCACCCCGACACCGCGTCAGAAATCTTTTGGGCAGGGGTGTCGATCTGAGGGTTGGTGGTTCGACGCAGCGGTGAGGCCAGATGAGAGGCATCGGCCGTTTGAAGGAGCACATCATGCAGAAAGTCACCTCGGCCGACGGCACTCAGATCGCGTACGACCAGCTCGGCGACGGCCCCGCCGTCGTCTTGGTCTGCGGTGGATCGGTGGATCGGATGTCGAACGCCCCACTCGCCGCGCTTCTGGCGCAGAGCTTCACCGTCTACAACTACGACCGCCGGGGTCGCGGCGACAGCGGTGACGCCGACGTCTACGCGATCGAGCGCGAGTTCGAGGACCTCGACGCGATCTTCGCCGTCGCAGGCGGCTCAGCCCACCTGTACGGTACGTCCTCCGGTGCCGCGCTTGCCCTCCTCGCGACCGCGGCCGGCCGGCCGGTCAACAAGCTGGCCCTCTGGGAGCCGCCGTACTTCCTCGAAGGTGCCGAAGGTCGTCCGCGGCCCGACACCGCGTCGATCTACCGCGGGTTCGTCGCCGAGGGACGCCGCGACAAGGCGGCGGAGTACTTCATGGCCGAGGTGGTCCGGATGCCCGCCGAGTTCGTGGCGCAGGCGAAGGCGTCGCCGTGGTGGCCGGCGCAGGAGGCGATCGCGCACACGCTCGCGTACGACGCGACGGTGATGGGCGACTACTCGGTACCGGCCGAGGCGATCAAGGCGATCCACCAGCCGACCCGGGTGCTGACCGGAGGAATCGCCTGGCCGTGGATGGCCGAGAGCAACAAGGTTGTGGCGGAATTGCTGGAGGATGGCAGTCACGTAGTACTGGCTGAGCAGCAGCACAATGTCGACCCGGCCGTACTGGCTCCCGCGCTGAAGGAGTTCTGGGTATGAATACCGTCGAATCCAAAGACGGAACCACGATCGCGTACGACCGGGCCGGCGATGGTCCAGTGGTGATCCTTGTCGACGGCGCGCTGTGCAGTCGCGCGCAGGGGCCGATGCCTGAGCTGGCCGGGTTGCTGGCCGCTGGGTTCACGGTTTACACCTACGACCGGCGCGGACGCGGGGACAGCGGCGACGCAGCGGAGTACGAGGTGGAGCGGGAGATCGAGGATCTGGCCGCGGTGATCGAGGCGGCGGGCGGGTCGGCGTACGTGTACGGGTCCTCGTCGGGAGCGGCGCTCGCGTTGCGGGCCGCGGCGGCGGGGGTACCGATCAGCAAGCTGGTGGTGTTCGAGGCGCCGTACGTGGTCGACGACAGCCGGAAGGCGATCCCGCGGACGTGGGTGGCTGACCTCGAGGCGTTGTCGGATCGGCCGGGGGACGCGATCAGGTACTTCATGACGAAGGGGATCGGGCTGCCCGGGATCGTCGTCACGCTGATGAAGCTGATGCCGGCGTGGAAGGGGCTGAAGGCGGTCGCCCATACGCTCCCGTACGACGCTGCGGTGGTCGGGGACAACGCGTTCGGCAAGCCGCTCGATGCGTCGCAGTGGGCCGGCGTGGAGTTGCCGGTGCTCGTGGTGGGCGGCGGGAAGAGTCCTGCCTGGATGCGGACATCGGTGAAGGCGGTCGCGGAGGCGGTGCCGGGGGCTGTGCATCGGGAGATCCCAGGGCAGAACCACATGATCAAGGCGTCGGCGATCGCGCCGGTGCTGACCGAGTTCTTCGGGAGGTCGAGATGAAGTTCACGACGACGATCGCCGGTACGACGGTGACCGGGATCGAGGTGCCGGCCGAGGTGATCGAGGCGCTCGGCCAGGGGAAGAAGCCGCCGGTGGTGGTGACCTTGAACGGCTACACGTACCGCAACTCGGTGGCGGTGATGGGCGGACGGTACATGGTCGCGCTGAGCGTCAAGCACCGCGAGGCGGCGGGTGTGGCCGGGGGCGATGAGGTCGACGTGGAGATCGCGCTCGATGATCAGCCGCGCGAGGTCGAAGTACCGGCGGATTTCGCTGCCGCTCTCGACGCCGAGCCGAAGGCCCGGGCGTTCTTCGACGGTTTGTCCTACAGCCAGCGCAGCTGGTTCGTCCTCGGCATCGAGGAGGCGAAGAAGCCGGAGACCCGCGCCAACCGGATCACCAAAGCAGTTGAACGCCTAGCCTCCGGCCGCGGCCAGCGCTGACAGTCCGAAGAACCTCTGAGAGGAGGTTCTTCGGACGGTTAGGCGTGCGTCAGGCGACGGTGATCAGGCCGCCGGCGTTGGTGCGGGCCGCGTCGAAGCGGGCCTGGGCGTCGGCCCAGTTGACGACGTTCCACCAGGCCTTGACGTAGTCCGGCTTCACGTTCTTGTACTGCAGGTAGAAGGCGTGCTCCCACATGTCCAGCATCACGATCGGGATCTGCCCGGCGGGCAGGTTGCCCTGCTGGTCGTACAGCTGGTGGATGAGCAGCTGGCCCTGCAGCGCGTCCCAGCCGAGGATGGCCCAGCCGGACCCCTGGATGGTGGTCGCGGCAGCGGTGAAGTGGGCCTGGAAGGCGTCGAACGAACCGAACGACTCGTCCAGCGCCGCGGCCAGCTCGCCGTCCGGCTTGTCGCCGCCGTCCGGGGAGAGGTTCTTCCAGAAGATGGAGTGGTTGACGTGCCCGCCGAGGTTGAAGGCGAGCGTCTTCTCCAGCCCGACGATCGAGCCGAAGTCACCGCTCTCGCGGGCCGCGGCCAGCTTCTCCAGGGTGTCGTTCAGGGCGTTGACGTAGGTCTGGTGGTGCTTCGAGTGGTGCAGCTCCATGATCTCGCCCGCGATGCTCGGCGCCAGCGCGCCGTAGTCGTAGCCGAGGTCCGGAAGCGTGTACTTCGTGGTCAACTCTGCTCCTTCGTCAGGGCCCCGAGGGGCCGGTCTGCTGCGAGATCCTTCGACGATGTGCCGACCCGGTGCCCGTTCCGGCCCCGGTCAACCCACCCTCCAGGCTCTACCTTGAAACTTCAACCAGTGTTGAGGTCAAGAAGACGCCTGCGCCTACCCGACCCGCTCCGGCTAGGACCTAGTCTGCCCCGTCCCTCCACCGGTCCGTAGGCCGCCTCGCAACAGTTCACCCGCTGGTCGCCCCGGTACTACGTGATGCCCCGCCTCACCCCTCGGCGAGCACTGCCCGAAGTACCGGCTCGAAGGTCGCCGGGTCATCGGCGAACCCGGTGTGCCCGCCTGGGAAACGGGTCGGCTCGACCCCCAAACCAGCCGCGAGCGCGGTCGAGGTGCGCTCGCAGAGCTGGCCGCCCGACTCCTCGCCGATGCCGACCACGATGCGGACCGGCCCGTCTCGCAGGGTGTCGAGCCGGGGCTCCCAGCTGACGCTCGGCCCGAGTTCGTGCCCGAACCAGAACCGCTCGTCCACCATCGACTGCGTGTCGCGCTCGCCGCCGAACATCTCCGCGGCCATGCCCGGCGGCAGGAAGATGTTCGCCTGCGCGAAGAACTTCTCCCACGCACCGACCACGTCGCCCGACAGGTAGGTCGCGCGGAGGTCCTCTGACAGCGCGTTCTGCTCGACCCGGTCGTCGAGCAGGTTGAGCAGCGGCGGCTCGTGCGCGATCACCCTGCTGACCGAGTCGGGGTAGAGCTCCGCGAGCGCGAGCACACTGACCGCCCCGCCGCTCGACCCGAGCGCGATGGCGGGCCCGGCGCCGACGTGGGTGATCAGAGCAGCCAGGTCGGCAGCCCGCTGCGCGGGAGTCGAGTCCTGGTCGGGGTTGTCGAGCGGGCTGCGGTTGATCCCGCGCGGGTCGGTCGTCAGCACGGTGTAGTCGGTGGCCAGCAGGTCGGCCAGTGGCGCGAAGGAGTCGGCATCCATCGGAGCGCCGACCAGTACGACGAGTGGGCCGGTGCCGCGCAGTTCGTAGTACAGGCGGGCATCGTCGACGTCGAGGGTCAAAACGGTCTGTGTAGTCATGTCTCGACCATGCGGGAGACCGGGCCGCGGACTCCAACACCTGTTCGACCGTTATTAACACCCCAAGTGTGTTAATAAGGTCGGGTGCCCGATGACCTGGAGATCCGGATGCTGCGGTACTTCGTCGTCGTGGCGGAGGAACTGCACTTCAGCCGTGCGGCCCAGCGGCTCTTCATCGCGCAGCAGGCGTTGAGTCGCGACATCCGCCGGCTCGAGGATCGCCTCGGCGCGCGGCTCTTCGATCGCACCACTCGCCGGGTCGAACTGACGCCGTCCGGGCAGAAGCTGCTCGCCAGGGCCCGTGAGCTGATCAGCTTGCACGACCTCACCGTGCATGAGTTGCGCGGCTTCGCCCCGTCGATGACAGTCGACGTGGTCGGCCCGGGGCTCACGCCCACGCTCGTGCTCGCGGCTGCCCGAGGGATCGCGCCGGAGCTGGAGTTCTTCGTTCGCTTCCACACCGGTACCGAGGCGGCCGTACCGCTGGTGCAGGCCGACCGTCTCGACGTCACCTTCGGCCGGCATCCCGGGCCGGCCGAAGGTCTGCGTCAGCGTGTCGTCCGGTACGAACCACTGGCCGTCTTGCTGCCTGAAAGCAACCCGCTCGCCGCCCGCGCCGAGATATCGCTGCAGGACCTGCAGGGGACCGGATTGTGTTACCGGGCGGGGAATCACGCCACCCCCGCCTGGGATCACGCGATCCTGCAGCTGCTCGCGCCATGGGGTGTCGACCGGACGCTCGCGCATCCGCATGTCGAGGGCGGCGCGGATGAGCTCGCGCAGCACATCCGCGACCGGAACTCCCCGATCCTGACGATGAGCACCCAGCCGCCGGTCCCGGGCGCGGTACTGCGCCCGGTCGTCGACCCCGTGATCCTCTATCCGTGGTCGATGATCTGGCGGGCCGACCTCGCTCACCCCGCGCTCGACGCCCTCAACGCGGCGATCGACCAACTCGCCACTGACGACTGGCTCGCCGTCCCCGAGAACGCCTGGCTGCCTGAGCCCGAGGGCCGCGGGCATAACGACAGGAGGTAGTCCGCAGATCGACCGTCCGGCACGATCCCCTGAGCCGAGCGCCGGACGATCGAGGCGACTACTTCCTGTCGTTGTGCACGTCCAGCACGAGCTTGCCCTGCGTCCTACCGCTCGCCATCCGGCGGTGAGCCTCGCCCGCCTCGGCCAGCGGGAAGGTCTCCTCGACCTCCACCTGTACCTCGCCGTGCTCCACCAGCACCGCGATCTCCCCGAGCGCGTACCCGTCCGGCTCGACCAGGAACGGCCGCACCCGGACACCGGCCGCCGCAGCCTTGGCGAGCAGCTCAGGTGAAGTACCGGACGGTACTGCGACCAGCAGCCCACCCGGCTTGAGCACCTTGATCGACTGGTCGAGCGTCGTCTCGCTACCGACCAGATCCACTACCAGATCCAGCCCACTCGTCGCCGACTCGACGTCGGTCGTCTGGTAATCGATGACCTCATCCGCCCCCAGCGACAGCAGCCAATCGTGCTTGGCCTTGCTCGCCGTCCCAATCACGTAGGCGCCAAGGTTCTTCGCGAACTGAACCGCAAGATGCCCGACCCCGCCACCCGCCGCATGGATCAGCACCCGCTGCCCTTGCTGAAGCTCAGCCGCAGCCGTCAGGATCTGCCAAGCCGTCAGCCCGGCCAGCGGAAGCGCCGCCGCCTCGGCATGACTCAAGTTGGCAGGCTTCTTCGCGAACTGCCGAGACGGCGCGGTGACGTACTCGGCGTACGCGGAAGCGGCCCGTGGAAACCACGGCATCCCGTAGACCTCATCGCCGACCTCGAGCGTGTGCACGCCGAACCCAATCTCCTCGACCACGCCGGACACGTCCCAGCCGAGGATGAACGGCGGCTCACCGAGCACGCCCTGCATGCCGCCGCCCTCGCGGGTCTTGTAGTCGACCGGGTTCACGCCGGCCGCGTGCACGCGGACCAGGACCTCGGTCGGTAGTGGTTGGGGTCGCTCAACCTCGGCGACGTGCAGGACCTCGGGTCCGCCCAGCTTGTTCTGTGTGATGGCTTTCATGGGCCGGACGCTATCTGCGGAGCCGTACTTTCCCGCAAGGGCTGCTACTATCTTTCGGAAAGTGATCAGCTCAGAAGGGCCTTCCGTGACCGTCATCTGCTCGACCGGAGTGCACGACAAGCACGATGTGTACGCGATCCAGTGCCCGTGCCGCGACGTCCTCGACCTGCTCGCGAACAAGTGGGCCGCCCTCGCGATCGGCGCGCTGGAGGACGGCCCGGTCCGGTTCGGCGAGCTCCAGCGCCGGCTGCAGGGCATCAGTCCGAAGGTGCTGACCAATACCCTGCGCCGGCTCGAGGACAGCGGCTTCATCGACCGCGAGATCTACGCCGAGGTCCCGCTCCGCGTCGAGTACTCGCTGACCGCCCTCGGCCACAGCGTCTCGACCCCACTAGCGGGCCTCCGCACCTGGGTCGAAGCCCACCTCCACGAGATCAGCTGACCTTCAGCCGCCAGAGCGAGGTCACCTCCTTCGCCCGGGCCCAGTGCAGCGGATCCCTGCTGTCGTTGGCCTTTCGATGCCCCGGTACTACGGAATCGCACCCGGCCACCCTGAGCCCGGCTCGCGTGATCTTGCTGAGGAACTCGGCCCGGGTTCGCAGCCCCAGATGCTCGGCCAAGTCGGACAGGATGAGCCAGCCCTCCCCGTCCGGCGTGAGGTGTTCGGCCAGCCCGTCGAGCCAGGCCTGCAGCATCTGCCCGTTCTCGTCGTAGACGGCATGGTCGAGCTCGGTGATCGGGCGGGCCGGGATCCAAGGCGGATTGCAGACGACGAGATCCGCCCGGCCTGGCGGGAAGAGGTCGTGGTGGAGCAGTTCGACCCGATCCGCCAGCCCGATCCGCCGGAGGTTGTCGCGGGCGCACGCGATCGCCCGGCTGCTCGTGTCCGTCGCGATCACCCGCGCCCCACGTCCGGCGAGCAGTGCGGCGAGCACTCCGGTGCCGGTACCGATGTCGAAGGCAATGGTTGCTTTAGGCAACTGCTGAGCCGCTGCGAGTTCGACGTACTCGGCTCTGGTCGGCGCGAAAACGCCGTAGTGCGGATGGATCCGGTCGTTCAGCGCCGGGATCTCGATGCCTTTGTGGCGGAGTTGATGCGCGCCGATGACGCCGAGTAGTTCGCGCAACGGGATGAGTCGAGGGCCGTCGCTCGCGCCATAGGCCTCGCGACAGGCTTGCGCGACCTCCGGTGCGCGGCGGAGCGGGATGACGTACTGGTCATCCATTGCTATCAGCAACGAATTGAGGCGGCGGGCCTGGTCGGCCTGGTGATTGCGGTACTGCTGGAAGTTCAGCGCCTTCCTGGGTCGTTTGAGGGCGGTGAGCAACTGTTTGGCGTGCTGGAAGTCGCCTTGCCAGACGAGTTGGTTGCCTTGGGCGATCAGGCTGTCTGCCTGCCGCGCGGACAGTCGATCGTCCACGGTGATGACGTTGTCCATGAACCGTTCCTGCTTGCTTCGAGAGCTGAAGATGGGCAGCGTGGCTCGCCCGATCGCCGCGATGCGGCACCGGTGAGCAGGAACGGAGGACTAGCGAACGACGGCGGCGTGAATCGGTCTCGTCATGCCCCCAGGCTAGCCGTCGTCCGGTTCTGCTCTTCCGGCGTGCCGAACGGCGCGAGCATCAGGTCGGTGATCCCGGTGGAAGCGAGTCGGGTGATCGCCCGAGCGACCTCGGCTTCGGAGCCGGTGATCAGCAACTCCGCCGGTGAGGTGACGCCTTCCCGGTCGAGCATCGCCCGGTACTCCGGAACCTGACCCGCCATCGCGAACTGCGCGCCGAACCGAGTCCGCACCTCGTCCGCGTCATCAGTCACGCAAACCGCCAGCCCGGCGACCACCCGCGGCGCGCTCCGCCTCGCCTGGGCGGCTGCCTTCTGCGCCGACGGCACGATGTGCTCAGCCAACGTCCGGGGCCCGGTCATCCAGGTCACCACCCCGTCCGCAAGTTCTCCCGCCACCCGCAACATCGCGGGCCCCAAGGCAGCTACCAGCACCTGGGGTGCGGCCGGCGTCAGGGAGGGGAGCGGCGGCGGCTGCTGCACCGCGCCGACTGCTCTCAGCGTCTCGCCGGCGAAGTCGACGGCCTCGCCGCGCAGCAGGGGGCTTATTACCTGTAGATATTCGCGCGTCCGCTGAGCGGGGCGATCCGCCGGTAGGCCGTACATCCCGGCAGTCATCGCCGCGATACCAGCGCCGATGCCGAGGCTGAGGCGGTTGCCCGTTGCCGCCTGGACGGTCAGCGCCTGACTGGCCAGAGCCAGCGGATGGCGTTGGGGGACCGGGATGACCGCGGACCCGAGCTCGATCCCACCGACCTCGCGGCCGGCTACCGCGAGCGCGGTCAGCGCGTCGAGGCCCAAAGCTTGTGAGATCCAGGCGGTCGAGAAACCGCCGGCCGCATCCCGTACCTGCTGAACGACGTCATCGAGTGACGCCGGACCGCGTACCTCGCCGACCGCCAGGCCAATCCGCATCTCGTACTCCCTGGAATTTAAGTGGGGTGTCACCCCGGTTAGCTACTCGGGTACGATATGGGGGACCACCCCAGTTAGCAAGGGAGATGTTGTGCGGGCCGATGCGCGACGGAACTTCGAGCGGCTGGTCGCAGTGGCCGCGGAGGTCGTCGCCGAGCAGGGCGCGGACGCCTCGATGGAAGAGATCGCCCGCCGGGCCGGGGTCGGCTCGGCGACCCTGCATCGGCACTTCGGCGGCCGGACCAGGATGCTCGAGACGGTGTTCAAGAGCAGTGTCGACGCCGTCTGCGCGCGGTCCGACGAGCTGCTCGACCACGACGACTCAGGGGAAGCGCTCCGCAGCTGGTTGTCGGCCGTCGTCGCCCACGCCACTCGGAACCGCGGTCTCGGCGCCGCCCTGATGATGAGCGCCGAGCGCGGTTCGGAGTTCCACGCCCGGATCACCCGGGCCGGCCGGCAGCTCCTCGACCGTGCTCAGCAACACCACGCGGCAGACCGGGACGCGACGATCGGCGACCTGCTGGGCCTGGTCAACGGGATCTCCTCAGCCAGCGACCAGGACCCCGTCCGGGCCGAGCGATTGCTCGCCCTGGCTATCCGCGGTGTCAGTCCTGCCGTGCGCTCGTAACGCTTCCGGGTCATCCATGACGTGACTCCCGTCGCGGTCTCATAGACTGCGGCTCTCGATCCCCGAATGTCGACCGAACCTGAGGAAGTTGTTCGTGCTCACGATGCAGGACGCGCTGCTCGCGCTGACGAAGTACTGGACCGACCGCGGCTGCATGATCGTGCAGCCGTTCAACACCGAGGTGGGGGCCGGCACGCTGAACCCGGCGACCATCCTGCGCGTCCTCGGTCCCGAGCCGTGGCGGGTCGCCTACGTCGAGCCCTCGGTCCGTCCGGACGACGCCCGGTACGGCGAGAACCCGAACCGGCTGCAGACGCACACCCAGTTCCAGGTCGTGCTCAAGCCGGACCCGGGCAACCCGCAGGAGCTGTTCCTGAGCAGCCTCGAGGCGCTCGGTATCGACATCGACGCGCACGACGTCCGGTTCGTCGAGGACAACTGGGCCAACCCGGCGACCGGTTCGTGGGGACTCGGCTGGGAGGTCTGGCTGGACGGGCTGGAGATCACCCAGTTCACCTACTTCCAGCAGGCCGGCGGCATGACGGTCGACCCGGTGTCGGTGGAGATCACCTACGGCATCGAGCGGATCATGATGGCGCTGCAGGGCGTCTCGCACTTCAAGGACATCGCCTACGCGCCGGGCATCTCGTACGGCGAGGCGTTCGGCCAGGCGGAGTACGAGATGAGCCGGTACTACCTCGACGACGCCGACGTCGACAGCCAGAAGCGGCTGTTCGAGGAGTACGCGAACGAGGCCCGCCGGATGCTCGACCTGCGGCTGCCGGTTCCGGCTCATACCTATGTCTTGCGTTGCTCGCACACGTTCAACGTGCTCGATGCGCGCGGCGCGGTCAGCACTACCGAGCGCGCCAAGGCGTTCGGGCGGATGCGGACGCTGGCGCGCGAGGTGGCGTCGCTTTGGGCGGAGCGGCGTACTGAGCTCGAGCACCCACTCGGTATCGCCTCGCTGCCTGCGGCCGCTGCTTTGCCTACCGAGTTCCCGGTGATGAGTGGGACGCGGCAGTTGCTGTTCGAGATCGGTACCGAGGAGATGCCGCCGTCGGAGGTCACCAAGACTGCCGTCGCCGTTCGTAAGGCTTTGGAAGAGAAGCTCGCCGCGACCCGTCTTGGGCATGGCGAGGTCACGACGTATGCGACGCCGCGCCGGGTGGTCGCCTTTGTGGCTGCCGTCCAGGCGAGTGAGCCGGATGCGGAGAAGGTTTCGCGTGGTCCGAAGAAGGCGGCGGCATTTGATGCCGAGGGCAACCTTACGAAGGCCGCTGCTGGGTTCGCCCGGGGGCAGAAGGTGGATCCTTCGGAGCTGCACGACTTGGTGGTTGACGGTGTCGAGTACGTCGCGGTGACCAAGCCTGATCCGGGGCGTGGTGCTGCGGAGGTGCTCAGCGGCGTACTGGCCGAGATCGTCAGCGGTCTGCGGTCGGACAAGAACATGCGCTGGAACGACGCCAAGCTGTCGTTCACCCGGCCGGTCCGCTGGCTGGTCGCGCTGCTCGGTGACCAGGTCGTTCCGGTGTCGGTGTCGTCGCTGACGGCTGGGCGGGTCACGCGTGTACTGCGTACCGCCGCGCAGCCGACGGTGGAGATCGCCTCTGCCGAGGGCTACCTCGACCTGCTCCGCATCCACGGCATCGAGGCCGACCCGGCCAAGCGGCGTCAGCGCGTTGTAGAGGCCTCGGAGCTGCTGGCGCGTGAGGTCAACGGCAGCATCGACTTCGAGGCTGAGTCCGCGCTGCTGGACCAGATCGTCAACCTGATCGAGGAGCCGACGCCGATCCTCGGCAACTTCTCGGCCGACTACCTTGATCTGCCGGCCGAGATCCTCACGACCGTGATGCGCAAGCACCAGCGCTACCTGCCGGTGCGTGGTGCTTCGGGTGAGCTGCTGCCACACTTCGTTGCCGTTGCCAACGGTTCGGTCAACGAGGCGACCGTGCGGAACGGCAACGAGGGCGTACTGCGTGCCCGCTACGAGGACGCTGCCTTCTTCTGGCGTGCTGATCTGCAGAGCACGCCTGAGGCGATGAAGCAGGGCCTGGAGAAGCTGGCCTTCGAAGAGCGGCTCGGCTCGATGGCTCAGCGCGCCGGTCGTATTGCGGCTGTCGCTCTGGCCCTGGCCTCTGTCGTGGAGCTGTCCGGTGACGATCTGGTGGCCTTGCGGCGCGCTGCGGAGCTGGCGAAGTTCGACCTCGGCTCGCAGATGGTCGTCGAACTGACCAGCCTGGCCGGGACGATGGCTCGTGAGTACGCCCGCCGCAGCGGCGAAACCGAAGCCGTTGCTCAGGCGTTGTTTGACATGGAACTCCCGCGGTCCGCCGGCGACCCGGTCCCGTCTTCTGTGCCGGGAGCCCTGCTGGCGTTGGCGGATCGGTTCGACCTGCTGGCCGGCCTGTTCGCGATCGGCGCGAAGCCGACTGGTAGCTCCGACCCGTTCGCGTTGCGCCGTGCGGCCGCTGGTGTCGTCGCGAT
Source organism: Kribbella sp. NBC_00382 (assembly GCF_036067295.1). Taxonomy (NCBI): domain Bacteria; kingdom Bacillati; phylum Actinomycetota; class Actinomycetes; order Propionibacteriales; family Kribbellaceae; genus Kribbella; species Kribbella sp. NBC_00382. The sequence goes on along the minus strand of NZ_CP107954.1, from coordinate 860,693 downwards.
CCTGCGCGAGCACCCGTCGCTGCGTGCGATCACCTTGTCGACCGGCCTCGCTGCCGCCGCCGCCGAGATCAGCGGGCAAGGCATCGAGGTGTCCGAGGCCGTGCTGGCCGATGCCGCGGACTTCACCGTCCGGCGGTACGAGCAGCAGCTGACCGATCGCGGCGACGACCACCTGCAGGTCGCCGCCGTATTGCCGCTGGCCGAGGCCCCGGCGACGGCTGACGAGACGCTGGCCGAGTTGCAGCGGCAGGTCGCGAACGAAGGGTTTGCCGAGCTGGTCGCCGTACTCCAGCGAGCTCGACGGATCGTGCCGGCCGACGCAGTCGCGGAGTACGACGCCACCAAGCTCACCGAACCGGCTGAGGTAGCCCTCCACGAAGCCGTCCAAAAGGTAGGCACCGCCCCCACCGGCCTAGCCGACTTCGTCACCGCCACCCAGCCCCTGGTAGCCCCCATCACCACCTTCTTCGAAGAGATCCTGGTCATGGCCGAGGACCCCGACCTCCGCGCCGCCCGCCTAGGCCTCCTAGCCACCATCCGCGACCTAGCGGCCCCCGTCCTCGACTGGCAAGCCCTAGGCACCAGCCTCACCAAAGAAAACTAACCCGAGCTACCGTCCGGCGTGGGGCACTCACCCCACGCCGGCACCTCGTTCGCTCCTCCGTCGCTCCCACGGCGCTAGCTCCCACCGGCCCTGGGCGCGGGCTCCTGCGTCGCCCGCTTGATGAAAGCACCCTGGTTGTTGCATAGCCCCGAGCGGTGAGGCTGCCCGTGCGTACGCGGGTCGATGTCCGGCGTCAGGTAGTCGCCCCGCGCTGCGTCTCGTTGGCTCCCATGCCGTTCTAACAGCTCTAGCCTCCACCCGCAGCCATGGGCATACTTGGTGGCTGCAGCTACTGCCAGGAGCGGAGGTGGGGATCCCAAGTGCCGTTGGTTCTTCGGCCGTTGAGGATCTCGTCCAGGCAGGTACCGCAGAACGTGAGTGCTGCGTCCAGATTCCAGAAATCCCGCGAGTACTCTGCGAACCCCGCGGCGGACCGGGTCGGCCGCGACGCCGCGGCTCTTGGCCTCAGCGGCCAGCTTGGTGCCCAGAGACCTCCGCAGGCGGTTCGCATCCAGCTGGGTGAGTCGTTCTGCCACCGTCGGCCTTTCTGTTCAGCCGACGCGCGGCATTTCGTGGTTCGTGTTCATGCGTCACTGGGCGGCGCGGTTTCGGTGCCAGTTGGCGGAGGTGCTCGGCGACGGCCTGGCTGACGGCGTTCTTGAGTTGAGGCTCGAGTGTTCGGAGGAAGCTGTCTCGCAAAGCCGGAGACAGCAGTTCCAGGGCCCGGGTATCAGGTTGGTACCCAGAAGCTTTCAGTACTGCGGTGAGCAGGGTGTTCCCGTCTGGAGATCCGAGCCGCTCTGCGGCGGGCTCCAGCGCTTGAACGAGGGCTGCGGAAGTGACGTCTGTGCTGGTGACCGCATCACGGACCACGGCGGCAAGATGATCGAAGTCAGTGCCGCCGGTGGCCAGATCTCTGATGGTGCGGGCGGCGGTGGTCACCGGTAGTCCGTTGACTCGGGTGACATCTCCATCCGGCAGATCGCGCTTGCGGTACCGAATGTCGGGTTGCGTGGTCTGCCGACGTACTGCTGTCGTGAATTCGTACTTGGAAGGCAGCAGGTCACCGAACCCGTGGACGGCCGCCGCGGACTCACCAGACACGACAGCCAGCGACTGGTTTCCCGCTGGCTGGCTGCCGGTGGCGAGCCAAGCTGCACGCAGGCCTTGCGACGGTCCGGTGTCGGCGGAAGGGAGTGCGTAGACGCCATGACGTACACGCTGCAAAGTGCCACGCTCGGCGAGGCGGGACAGCTGCATCTTGGAGACACCCGCGGCAGCCGCCTGGACCGTGGTCACCAGGCCCCACTGGCTGGACCCCAGAAGCTCCAACGACTCCAACACGTCGACTGCGCGCACCACGATCACCTCCTCGATACTTCAATAGTAACAGCCAACAGTTACTTTTAGAGTTCTCGAGGCGCTCCGGTGTGCTTGATAGGTAGCCACCTGTCCGTGAGCCTGTTTCTATATCTTGCTCGCCACCACCAGGTAGTTCTCGGCCTCGGGGTTGTACGTGCTTCTTTCCGTCCGGAGTCCGACCTGGTGCAACTCGGCTGTGAGTTGGTCGTGTCGGTAGGGCCAGCAGGACAGGAGTTCTGAGCGGACAAGAACCGACTCAGTCGCATCGACTTGCGCGATCGCAATCTCGATGTGGTGCTCTTCCTCCCACTGTGACGCAATCTCCCAGCGGTAGATCACGACGGCATTGCGCCCGTTCCGGCGGACTAGTCGGTCACTGATGTCGAGCCGGGAACCTCTGGCCCTCACGAGTTCCCAGGTGCGGGAGGTGAGTACCAAGCGCCCGCCCGGGCGCAGAAGGCGTGACATCGACTCCAGGGCAGCAATCCTGCCTGTCGCGCCCGCGGCATGGTGCAGCGAGTTGCCAACGCAGAACACCATGTCGAAGGTGTTGTCCTCGAAATGGTCGGGCAACTCTTGCCAGTCCGCCCGTACTGTCCGGACAGGTGCCCTGAATTCCTCGGCCAACTCTGCAGTCCGACGAACCATCGCTTCGCTGGCGTCCGTTGCGACGACCTGCATGCCACGACCGGCGAGGCCGACCGCCAACTGTCCGGTTCCGCATGAACAGTCGAGGACGTGAGCGTTCGGCGGCAGGAGACCGAGGACGTCGTCGAACGACGCAGCGAACTCGGCCGGGGCCAGCTTCGCATCCGAGATGAGCCACTCGTACACCTCGGCAAGCGCGTTATAGCTCGTCACAACTACTACCTCCGACACGGGGCAGACTCACGGTCGCACATCAGTACATCAGCGGAGCAAGCCGGCTCACCAATGGTTTTGCCAGGGCAACCCGCTGTCGGGCCGTAACCATCTAGACGGACTCGTCTGGCAGTTGGGTTGGGGCCGCCACCGCAGCGGTGTACTACAACCGCGGCGGCAAGATCATCAGTGCGACGCCTGCGAACCTCCAAGCCTTCGACAAGGCCGTCGAGCCCCTGTACGCCGAACTCGAACAGGACCCGGCCACCAAGGCGATGATCGACCGCATCCGCACCCTCAAGAAGTCCGTCCGAGTCCCCTCCACCGGCGTAGCCGCACCCTGCTGACCGAAACCCGTGTCGCCGCAGCCACCTGGCGAATAGGCTCGCGCTCATGACCGACGGCGACTGGAGAGATGACGATCCGGCGTTGCGGAGGACGCTGGCGGCGGCTGGTCTGTCGGCGACCGGGCGCTTTGTTCCCAAGGCGGGCTGGGTTAGTCGTGTGTGGGTTGGCGATGAGTACGTCGTACGGCTGAACAACAACGGGCAGTTCCGTGGCGCGTATCGGCACGAGGCTGCAGTTGTCGAGTTGCTTGCCGGCAGTGAGGTGCCGCATGCCCAGCATCTCGCTCACGGCGACGGGCCGGACGGGCCGTGGTACGTCTCCGAGCGTCTGCCTGGCCGAACCCTGTACGACGCATGGCCGGCGGCGGACTCGCGTACGCGTCAAGCGATGATCGAGAGCCTCGGCGCTGCGTTGCGCGCACTTCACCGCGTTCCTGTACCGGCGGACCTGCTCCCGCCCTGGCTGGTCGACGCGCTCGCCGGCAAGCCGTGGCCTGCGTTCCACCCGCCCGTGGTGAGTGCGACGCTTCAGCAGGTCGAGGCGGCCAGTCGAGTGCCCGGTCATGACTCGCGTCTGCTCGCGGACGTCTCCGATTGGATCCAGGAACGGCTGCCGTTGTTCGCCGCCGACGTACCCGTCCTGGTCCATGGTGATTTACATGGATCCAATGTGATCGTGGACCACGGACGCGTCAGCGGTCTTATCGACTTCGCGGAGGCGTTGGCTCAGCCGGCGGATGTCGAGCTCGACACCATCCTGCGCTGGTGTGCGAGGGCGCGGGAGTTCCCACCCACACCCGATGAACAAGGGCTCGACGAGACCACGCTCGCAGAGGTCCCCGGATGGCTGCGCGGCGCGTACCCGGAGCTGTTCGAGCGCGAGCAGCTGCGCGAGCGGTCGAACTTCTACGACATGTACGGGGAGCTCGCTCTGTACGCACACCACCCGCAGGCTGACATCCGCGAAGCGGCGCAGTACCGCATCGCCCGCCTGCTTTCCGGCCACAACCATCTAGATGGACTCACCTGGTAGTACCCGCCGGTCGGTGTTGTCGGCAGCCGACAGCACAGCGACGCGGCGGCGGAGGCGGCGAGGCTCGAAGGCGATGAATCCGAACGTGGCAGCACCGAGGAGCTGCGGGACTGCTCTCCACCATGGCCGATCGTCGTCGAGGAGCGTCGACACCGCAATCAGCACGAACAGGATCGGCACCACGATCAGCAGCAGGCGCATCCAGCGAGACTGATACCGCTCCAGTTGCCGGCGAGCAAAATCCAGCGCTGCCGCCCGGACCGCCGGATCGGTCGGAACTGAGCCACGGCGAGAAGCTCGCGCGGCGGCCCGGCCCTGCTGCCGGGACAGGTCGCCGGGCAGCGACGAGAAAAGACGGTCCGTTCGCCGTTGCATGATCGCCATCAAGACGCCGAAGGGCGGACCGCTCACCGCGCCGGCGACCAGCGCCGCGGTCCAGCTGAGGTGCATCAGATAGTGCGTGCCCAGCGCAAACAGCACGCCGTACAGAAGGCTGGACAGGATCCCGGTGAGCCAGGTGCGCATGGAGTGCACAGTGCCCCGCCTGGGCGGTTATCAGTATCGAGTTGCAGCTTGTGGCAGCGCTTGGGAGATGCGGGGTTGCCCAGTTAGAGGCAATAGTTGCGTTCGCCAGGCTCCTGAACGATCCCGGCGCCGATCCCCGCCCAGATGTGCGCGCGCACTATCGGCCCGTTCTGCGCACACACCTGGGCGGCTGATCGCTCTAGTTTCTTGGTGGGGCTGGTGTTACGCCGCGCGCCAGACCGCGGTGAGGGCGACGGCTCCGCGGGGGGTGGTGTGCAGCACGGTCGCGCCGTTCTTGTAGAGGTACGGCTTCCAGCCGCTCGGCTGGTGGCCGGCCGCGTACCAGCCGGTCTTGCTGGTGTCCTTCGGGTTCTGGTAGCGGGTCTTGTCGTCGTAGGAACGCTTCGCGGTCCAGCCCGCGAAGGTGTAGCCGGAGCGGGTGAAGGCGTTCTTCCGCAGGGCCGTCGACCGGTCGTAGAGCACCACGGTGGACGACATCGAGCCGGTACCACCCGCGGCGGCGTACGTCACCGTGAACTGGAAGTTGTCCAGGCGGTAGAGCCGGCCGGCGCCGATGTTGAAGCCCAGGTAGTAGGTGCCGCGCTGGTGGGTGAGGTGTTCGCTCTCGGAGCCGGAGGCGTGCTCGTAGGTGCGCACCAGCTTGAAGGACCAGTCGTAGACGAAGATCCGGTTGGTCTTCTGCGTGCCCTTCGGGCTGGTGATCACGTAGACGTAGCTCTGGTCGCAGTCGATACCCTGCCCGAGGCCGGTCATCGTCAGCTTCGCCGACTTCCCGGTCTCCTTGAACGCACTGTTGTAGGCGTAGTACTGGTTCAGCGTGCCGCCGGCGTACCGGTTGTTGACCGCGTCGTAGCACAGGCCGGTCGTTGTGTGCGGCAACAGCACGGTCTTCTCGATCGCGAGTGTGCTGGGGTTGATGATCCGAATGGCTCGTGCCTGGGTGGCACCCTGGACCGAGTCGTCGTTGGTCCAGGCCGGGATCATCAACCGCTTGGTGTCGGCGTTGTAGGCCATGTCGTTGCCGTGCCCGAGCAGATTCGTGGCGTGACCGGAACGGATCCGGAAGGTCGCGATCTTGGTCGGCGTGGACGCGTACAGCTTGGTCTTGATCAGCTGGGTGGAGTCGTAGACCTTGGTGCCGGACTTGGCGTGCTCCGACACGACGCTGTACCAGTACGTGCCATCGGTGACACCGCCGTTGAGCGCCGTGTACTTGGCCGAGGTCGGTTTGGCGGTCCCCGCCAGGGTCGGACCGGTGACCTTCGGCAAGGCGGCGCTCGCGGTCACTGTGCCGCCGGTGGCGAGCATGGTGGCGACGCCGAGCGCGCCCACCGTCCGCGTCAGCCGGCCGATTCCGTTCCGAGTAAGCATGAAGCCCCCTTCGCTGGTGCGGTGCTTCCCTGCGAAGCCGCACTCGTCCGCACGATAAGGGCCGAGGGAGGTCACGCTGCTTTCGCTGGTGGGTTAGAGCGGGAGAGTTAGGAGTGGGGCTAGGCGTTGGGCTATAAGGCGGTAGCCGTCGGGGTTGGGGTGGACGTCGTCGGTGTAGTGGGATTGGGCTTCTTCGGGGGTGAGGATTGTGCGGCCGTCGATTAGTTGGAGGTCTGGGTCGGCGAGGGTTCGGGCGCCTAGTTCTACGCAGGCTCGGATGTCGTCGAGGGTTAGGCCTACGGCGTTGGGTTTGCCTTCGATGTTGGGGGCGACCAGCGGGGTGATGACGACGATGGGGGTGTGGGGGTGGCCTTCTCGGACTGTGCGGAGGAAGGCTTCTACCTGGCCGGGGAGGGTTCGGCCGTTGAAGGTTTCGCCGCCGTAGATGTTGATGCCTAGGCAGAGGGAGATCAGGCGGGCGGGGGTGTCGCGGATGGTTCGGGCGGCGATTGGGTCTAGGTGGCATTCGCCTGCGAGGCCTAGGGCTACTAGGTCCCAGCCGTGTTGGCGGGCGACTAGGGCGGGCCAGGTTTCGGAGGGGCCGTAGGCGCCGGCGCATTGGGTGATTGAGCTGCCGTAGGTGATCCAGCGCGGGCCGGTCGGGGGGAGCGGCTCGGCTTCGCCCTCGAACGTCACGTCCCGTACGCCGATCGCGCCCGCCTGCGGCAACCAGATCTCCAACTCAACCGGCTCGCCGGCACCGGCCAACCCGACCGGCTCGCCGGTACTGGGTAGGGCGACGGTGAATTGTTGTTCGCCGAGGTCGACGGGGTGGCGGTGGTGGAGTTTGCCGTTGACGAGGAAGTCGACGGGGGCGGATTCCGAGTAGATGGTTGGCTCGGATCGGATTTCCAGGGTTACCGAGGATGCCGTTGTACGCCAAGTGGCTCGTACTCCGGCGGGGGTTGCTGCGCGCAACCAGAGGCGGTGGCCGGGGCGGTCTGGGCGGCCTAGCCAGTCGTGGAGTTCGAAGGGCTGCTCCCGTGGGTCGAGGCGCCAGAAGGTTTGCCAGCCGTCTGCGTCCACGACGCGATGCCGGTAGCCGGTCCAAAGCGGATCATTGCCCACCGCGCACCACCTCTACTCAAAACCGACAAGTCCCCGCATTCTCGCCTATCCGGGCAGGATCAGTTGAGGAGTGGTCTGACTTCTTGGGCGAGGAAGTGGGCGAAGGCGCCGATGTCCGGTTCGTCGGTGCAGGGTTGGACCGAGATGCCGGTGACGCCGGCGTCGGCTAGTTCCAGGAAGCGGTCGGCGATTGCGCGGGCGTCGCCGGCGGCGCCTGTGTCCGGGCCGCCTGGGATTCTGTACGCGGCCAGCTCTGCATCGACGCGGGCGCGAGCATCCGGGCCTGTTGCTGCCGGCAGGCTGGCGTACACCTCGTGCGGCTGATCACCAGCGCCGGCCAGGACAGTCGCGACCGACTCTTTCACGGCGGAGACGGGCAAGCCGAGGGAGAGCAGGGTACCGGTGCCGAGTTCGCCGGCGGCGGCGAGCGATCGCGGACCAGCGGCACCGATCAACAACGGCGGTGGTTGCAGTGGGGGATAGGCCAGCGCGACTTCGTCGAGGGTGACGTACCGCCCCGACACCGTGACGGTCTCCCCGTCCAGCAGTCGTCGCAGCGCGGTAGCGAACTCACGCAGCAAGGTGAGCGGCGCCTCGGCCCGTACGCCGGCTTGCCCCATCCACATCTGTACGCCGTGCCCAATCCCACCCGCGAACCGCCCCGGGAACAGCCGGTCGATCGTCGCGAACTCCATCGCCGCCTGCGCCACCGAGCGCAGCGCCACCGGCAGCAGCCCGATCCCCACCCGCACCCGCTCGGTGGCAGCCAAGGCGACCACTGCGCTGGCGACGGCGCTCTCCTTGAAGCAGTCCTCCGACAGCCAGAAGTCGTCCAGCCCGGCAGCGTCGACCGACGCCGCGACCGACCGCAGCGTCTCCGGCCGCAACGACGGTGGGAACACGAGTCCGATACGCAATGAACCACTCATCAATTCATCCTTGCGGACGCCACCGACAGATTCACCCGGAGCCGCCTCGCCAGCCGACGGATAGCCTGCTGGGACCGACGTGAGGAGAACCGGATGAGCAAGGCTCCATCCCCCACCGAGATCGCAGCCAGGTCCGAGCAAACAGCGCCGAAGCTGAGGCAGCACCTCCCGCCAACACCGCTGGAGAGGTACGCCGCATTCGGCGAGGAGCTCGACGCCGACGTACTGGTGAAAAGCGAGCACCGCCAGCGCACCGGCTCGTTCAAGGCGCGCGGGTCGATGGCCAAGCTCCTCACCCTCACAGCAGAAGAACGCGAGCGCGGCGTGGTGACCGCATCGACCGGCAATCACGCCTTGGGCGTCGGCAATGCGCTGGCAACGCTCGGCGGTCGCGGCATCGTGTACCTGCCGGAGAACGCGTCGCCCAGCAAGGTGGCCGCGCTCAAGCGGTTCGGCCTCGAGATCCGCGCCGAAGGCACCGATTCCGGCGTACTGGAACCGAAGGCCCGCGCCTACGCCGCCGAGCACGACCTGACCTATATCTCGCCCTACAACGACCCCGACATCATCGCCGGCCAGGGCACAGCCGCGGTCGAGATCCTTGAGCAGCTACAAGGCAACGACCTCGACGCAGTAGTTGTCGCAGTAGGCGGCGGCGGCCTCATCAGCGGCATCGCGGCCGTGCTCAAAGAACACCGACCAGACCTCAAGGTCTACGGCGCTTCCCCCGAGCGTGACGCCGCGATGGCAGCGTCGATTGCCGCCGGCCAGATCATCGCGATCGAAGGCCAGGAAACCCTCTCGGACGGCACGGCGGGCAGCATCGAACCGGGCAGCATCACCTTCGACCTGTGCCGCCAACTCGTCGACGACTGGGTCCTGGTCAGCGAGGACGCCATCAAACAAGCCCTCCGAACAGTCATCGACACAGAACACCAATTGATCGAAGGCTCCGCCGCAATGGCCTTCGCCGCCGCCCGCGCCCGACACAAGGAACTCCAAGGCAAGCGAGTAGCGATCGTCAGCTGCGGCGGAAATATCTCCTCGACAACCCTGGCCAAGGCACTAGCCTGACCAGGTGCGAGAACTGGTTGTACTAGGCACCAGTAGCCAGGTCGCGTCGCGCGAGCGCAACCAGAACGGCTACTTCCTACGCTGGGACAACGAAGGCTTCCTGTTCGATCCGGGCGAGGGTACGCAACGGCAGATGCTGTACGCCGGAGTCCCCGCGACCGCGATCACGCGACTCTGCATCACCCATTTCCATGGCGATCACTGCCTCGGCGTACCGGGTGTCATCCAGCGGCTCTCACTCGACGACGTGCAGCACCCCGTCCACGCGCACTACCCGCAGTCCGGTCAGGAGTACTTCACCAGGCTCCGGTACGCCGCTTCGTTCTACGAGCGGGCCGAGTTGCGTGAGGAGCCAGTGGAAGAGGACGGCCTGCTCTCCGTCGGCAGCTTCGGCCAACTCTGGGCGCGCAGACTGGAGCACCCGGTCGAGTCCTTCGGCTACCAACTGATCGAACCCGACGGCCGCCGGATGCTCCCCGACGAACTCAGCCGGTACGGCGTCAGCGGACCCGCCGTCGGCCGCCTGCAACAGGCCGGGTCGCTGGTCGTCGACGGACGGACAGTCACCATCGAGCAGGTCAGCGAGCCGCGAAGAGGCCAGCGCTTCGCGTTCGTGATGGACACCCGCCTCTGCGACGGCATCTTCAAGCTCGCGGATCAGGCCGACCTGCTGGTGATCGAGTCGACGTACCTGTCCTCGGAGGCCCAGCTGGCCAGGAACTTCGGCCACCTGACCGCCCGCCAGGCAGCCCGGATCGCGCAGGAGTGCGGCGTACGCAAGCTCGTCCTGACCCATTTCTCCCAGCGCTACACCGACCTCACCCCGTTCCACGCCGAGGCGGCCGAGGAGTTCGACGGCGAGATCGTCGTCGCCACCGATCTGGCCCGTACGCCGGTCCCGACCCGCCGCTGACCCCCGGTGGCGGACCGGGAACAACGGGTGCCCGATGATGGTTCTAGGTTTTATAACCCGCGTAAGCAAGGAGAACGAATGCTGTACGGAGCAGAGCACATCGAGCGCTACGAGGCGACTGACGGCGCGGAAGGTTACGACTTCGGCGACCACGGCGCGGAGATCCTCATTCTGACCACGGTCGGCCGCAAGTCGGGCGAGGAGCGCAAGAACGCGCTGATCTTCCGCGAGGTCGACGGTGGCTACGCGATCGTGTCCTCCGCCGGCGGCGCTCCGGCGCACCCGGGCTGGCACTTCAACCTCGAGGCCGACCCGAACGTGAAGGTCCAGATCAAGGCCGACAAGTTCGCCGCCAAGGCCCGGGTCGCCTCCGACGAGGAGCGCGCCAAGATCTGGCCGAAGATGGCCGAGGTCTGGCCGGACTACAACGAGTACACCAAGAAGACCGACCGGGTCATCCCGATCGTGATCCTCGAACGTCAGTAGTTTGTGATCCGGCTGGGATGCGGTCGCTCTAAGATGTGACCGTGTCACTGAGTGTTCTGGAGCCCCGGGTCGAGACGGCCGAGCCGGCGGCCGTCGACTGGCTCGGCGTGGTCGCCCGGGAGAAGGCTGCGCTCGCGATGGCGGTCCGGCTCGGGGACTGGATGTCGCAGGGCTACAGCCATCGGGCGCTCGGCCAGGCCGCGCTGGCGCTGGGAGACCAGCGGCGCGGCCGGCAACAGCTTGCCGAGGGCACCTACATCTTGCGTGCCCTCGGCATCGATCCCGACCCGGCCGCCTGACTGCTCGAGCGCAAGCGTCAGCGCAGCGAATGGAAGAACTCGCGCACGTCGCTGACCAGGATCTCCGGCTCCTCCAGCGCCGCGAAGTGCCCACCACGGTCCACATCGGTCCAGCGGGTGATGTTGTTCGCGTCCTCGCAGTACTTCCGGATGCAGACGTCGTGCGCGAAGGCGAGCACAGCCGTCGGTACGCCGGAGTTCACCGGCTGCTCGCCCCACGAGTTCTGCGCGTACCCGACGTACGCCGCCGAGCTCGCCGTACCGGTCAGCCAGTAGATCATCACGTTGGTGAGCAACCGGTCCCGGTCGATGATCGCGTCGGGCAGGGTGCCGCGCGGATGCGTCCACTCGCGGAACTTGTCCATGATCCAGGCCAGCTGCCCGACCGGTGAGTCGACCAGCCCGTACCCGATCGTCTGCGGCCGGGTCATCTGGATCTGGATGTAGCCGAACTCTTCGCGCTGGAACGCCTTGATCCGCGCCACTCGGTCCTGCTCCAGCGGAGTCAGCGACGCGATCTCCTCGTCCGACATCTGCATCGGCGGCAGGTTCGGCCCACCGTTCGTGTGGACGCCGACGACATGCTCCGGCGCCGACCGGGCGACCTCCGGCGACACTGCTCCACCGATGTCCCCACCCTGTACGCCGTACCGCTCGTACCCGAGTTCGGCCATCAACTTCGCCCACGCCCGCCCGATCCCAGCGCGAGTCCAGCCGCTCTCGGAGACCGGCCCCGAGAAGCCGAATCCAGGGAGCGAAGGAATCACCAGGTGAAAGGCATCGGCCGCATCGCCACCGTGCGCAGCGGGATCGGTCAGCGGTCCGATGATGTCCAGGAACTCCGCGATCGAGCCCGGCCAGCCATGGGTGAGGATCAACGGAAGAGCATCCGGGTTGGGCGACTTCACGTGCAGGAAGTGGATCCGTTGACCGTCGATCTCGGTCGTGTACTGCGGGAAGCTGTTCAGCTGCTTCTCCGCCGCACGCCAGTCGTACTCGCTCCGCCAGTACTCGACCAGCTCACTCAGCCAGCCGACCGGTACGCCGGTGTCCCAGCCGTCGCCGGGCAGCGGCGCAGGCAGCCGACTGTGGTCGAGCCGGTACTTGAGGTCGTCGAGGGCACTCTGCGGGATGTCGATGGTGAAAGGCTTCATGTCTCCGACTCTGTCACCCAGTTAGGACAGCTTGTGTCCTAGCTGGATGGCAGACTGCAGGACATGTTGGAAACCTCGGCCCGGCTCCTCAAGCTGCTCTCCTTGCTGCAGTCCCCGCGCGACTGGAGCGGCGCCGCGCTCGCCGAGGAGCTGGGCGTCGGCGTACGGACCGTACGCCGCGACGTCGACAAGCTCCGCAACCTCGGCTACCCGGTCGACGCCCTGCCGGGTGTGGCCGGCTATCGACTCGGCGCGGGCGCCGCCCTGCCACCGCTCTTGCTCGACGACGAGGAGGCGGTCGCCGTCGCCATCGGGTTGCGCGCGGCCGCGTCCGGGAGCGTGGCCGGGATCGAGGAGTCGTCGGTCCGTGCGCTGACCAAGCTCGAACAGGTGCTGCCGTCGCGACTGCGCCATCGGGTCCGGCTGCTGCAGTCGGTCGCGGTGGCCCCGTCTGGCATGGCGTCGGTCTCGCCCGAGGTCGTGATGGCCGTCGCAACGGCTTCCCGCGACCACCAGCGACTCCGCTTCGACTACCGCAGCCACGACGGCACCTCCACAGTCCGTACTACGGAGCCGCACCGCCTCGTCCATACCGGGCGAAGGTGGTACCTGGTCGCCTGGGACCTGGACCGCGACGACTGGCGAACCTTCCGCCTCGACCGCCTGGAACCCCGCATCCCCACCGGCCCACGCTTCACTCCCCGCGAAGCACCCGAGTTGGACCGGACGATGCAGGGCGTCGCTTCAGGCGGCTACCGGTACCACGCCGAGTTCATCATCCAGGCCCCCGCAGACCAGATCGCCGACCGAATCCCCAGCACCGTAGGCACAGTCGAGTCGATCGACGCCACCAGTTGCCTGCTGAAGGTCGGCGCCAACTCCCTCGACGAGATCCTGATGCACACCGGGTCGCTCGGCTATGACTTCACGATCCAGCACCCACCAGAACTGATCGAGCGCTCGCATCTGCTGGCTGCGCGGCTGACAGCGGCGACCACTAGCAAGCCGGCTTGATGTTCTGGTTCAGGTGGAAGATGTTCGCCTGGTCCCAGACGGTCTTCAGGGTGGTCAGGCGGGCCAGCTTGGCGGGCGGGAAGGCGCGGCTCACGGTCTCGCCGTTCAAGGTGTTGAGGTAAGCACCACCGGCGTACTGGTCGAGGGTCGCGGCGTACGCGCGGATGGTGGCGATGCGTTCGGCGTCGTCCTCGGCGTCCTCCCAGCGCGTGGCGGTGACGAACTCGAACAGCGTGTCCCGCTGGCTGAAGGCCGCATCCTCATCCGGTACTTCGGAGATCGCGCCGCCGTAGGCCTGCAGGCTCGCGCCGATGCCGGGGTTGCGGAGGAGCGTACGGATCGCCTCGTCCGGCAGGCTCTTGAAGTAGTGGCCTTTCCAGTACCGGCGGAAGCGGTGGCCCTGGATGCTGTCGTCCCGAGTCTGCAGCGTGAGGTAGGACATCTCTTCGACGGACTCGCTGGTCGCGTTGCCCAGCGCCCGGAAGGCTGCGAGCAGTTCGTCCGGGTTGCCGGGGGCACCGACCCAGACGAAGCCGATGGTGACCTGGTCGCCGTTGACGTACGCGGTGAAGGTCGCTTGCCGTGGGGCCGTGGCGTTCAGGTCGCGCCAGGCCCGGAGTACCTCGAAGGCCTCGGTAGTGGGATAGGTGAACTCGGCAACGAGTGCGCGGGTGCCGATCTGGTGCAGCCGGAAGACGAACTCGGTGACGATGCCGAAGTTGCCGCCACCGCCGCGCAGCCCCCAGAACAGCTGCGGGTTTTCATGTGCAGAGGCTGTCACCACGTCGCCGTCGGCGGTGACCAGCTCGTACTCCGTGACGTTGTCGCACGCGAGCCCGTACTGCCGGGCCAGCCAGCCCATGCCGCCGCCGAGCGTGAGTCCGCCAACGCCGGTGTGCGAGACATTGCCGGCCGTCGTCGCCAGCCCGTACTGCTGAGCGGCGCGGTCGAGCTCGCCGAGCAGCGCGCCGCCCTGGACCCGGGCGACCTTGGCATCCGGGTCGACCTCGACGTCGCCCATCGGGGTGAGGTCGATCATCAGGCCGCCCTCGGGGACCGCGAGCCCGGCGATGTTGTGCCCGCCGCAGCGGACGGCGATCTCCAGGTCGTTGGCCCGGGCGTACCGGACCGCGGCAGCGACTTCGTCCGTACTACGGCAGCGGGCGATCGCGGCTGGGCGCCGGTCGACCATGGCGTTCCAGACGGTGCGCGCCTCGTCGTACCCGGAGTCGCCTGGGTGCAGCAGGGTCAGGGTGTCGGTGGCGGTCATCGTGCTGCTCCTCTGCGTGGATTTGCTGTTGTCTCCACCCTGACAGCGAAGCGGTACCCGGATAAGGTCCAGTTGTATGAGCCGATCCAGGACCAATTCCGGTGCCGGGGAGCTGTTGGTGGAGCTCCGCCGGGACGGTTCCGTACCGTTGCACCAGCAGTTGGAGAGTGGGATCCGGGAGCGGATCCGGCAGGGGCTGCTGCGCGCCGATACGGTGATGCCGGCGACGCGGGCGCTCGCCGCTGACCTCGGGCTGTCGCGAGGTGTAGTGGTTGAGGCGTACCAGCAGTTGGTAGCCGAGGGCTATCTGGTCAGTCGGGCGGGTGGGTACACCCAGGTCGCGCCGGCCGCTGTCCGCGAGCAGCTAGCGTCACCTTCTTCTAGAACCAGGACGGAAGGTGCTGTTTCCCAGCAGGTTGATGGACAGCCGCGGATCGACTTTCGGTACAGCCGGCCGGACGTCACGCAGTTTCCGCGGGCTGCCTGGTTGCGGTCGATCCGGAAGGTGCTGAACGAGGCGCCGCACCGGTCGCTGGCCTACCTGGACGGGCAAGGCGCTCTTCAATTGCGCGAGGCGATGGCCGACTATCTCAACCGGGTTCGCGGGACCTCGGCCCGGGCCGAGAACATGCTTGTTTGCAACGGGTTTGCGCAAGGATCGCGGTTGCTGCTCCAAGTGCTCGCCGCTGCCGGGTACAAGCGGTTGGCGGTCGAGGACCCGTCGGATGACGAGCTTCGCGGTGTTGCAGCTGCGGCTGGGTTGGAGGCGGTCGGCGTACCGGTGCTGGAGGCCGGGCTTGATGTCGAGGCGCTCGAGCGGTCCGGGGCGGACGTCGTACTGGTGACGGCGGCGCATCAGTTCCCGACTGGGGCGGTGACATCGGCGGCGACGCGGGCGGCGCTCATCGAGTGGGCGACGCGGCGGGAGGCCTTGATCATCGAGGACGACTACGACGCGGAGTACCGGTATGACCGGGAGCCGATCGGGGCTATGCAGGGGCTGGCGCCGGACCGGGTGGCGTATGCGGGGACGGCGAGCAAGACGCTGGCGCCGGGGCTGCGGTTGGGCTGGCTGATCCTGCCGGAGCGTTTGGTCGAACCGATGGCGGCGGCGAAGTTCGTGGACGATCGCGGGTCGTCGGTACTGGACCAGTTGACCTTCGCGGACTTCGTGGCCCGGGGTGAGTTCGACCGGCATTTGCGACGGATGCGGCCGCGGTACCGGGCATTGCGTGACGCGCTCGTCGGGCAGCTGGCTGAGAAGGTACCGGATCTGCGGCCGATCGGGGTGTCGGCGGGGCTGCATGTGATGACGTGGCTGCCGCCGGACCTGACCGAGCGCGACGTGATGCAGGCCGCACGCGAGCGGGGCGTCGGGGTCTATGGGCTCCGGCCGTACTGGATGCAGAATGCGGGTCCTGAGGGTCTGGTCTTCGGCTATGGCAGCCTGACCGAGCGAGATGTTGCCGAGGGCATCGACCTGCTCGCCGACGCCATCGCCGCGATACGGAGGTAGGTCATTCATGGTGGAGCCGGGTCGGGCAGCCCGTCGGTAGGCGGTTGTGAAGGTGGTCGAACTGCTTCTTCATCGGTAATTCACGGGCGTGTGCCAGGTCACTTCGGATTCTCAGGTGATTCATCGGTTCAGTCGATGGAGTTCTCAGACTGCCGATGTCTACTCGTTGTCAGGCAGGAAGGGCTGAGGAGGCAACGGGACAATGAACACCACCGAAGGACAGCAGGAGCCGGACAACCAGGACAACCGGCAGCCGGCGCAAACAGAGGGCGTACAGCCGGAGGGTGCCGCGCAGGCGGCCGGTGGGCCGGCGCCGCAGCCGCCCGCACCGCAGGCGCATACGCCTGGGCCGGCGCAGCCTTCGGCGAATCCCCAGCCAGGACAGGGGTACCCGCAGCAGGGATGGATGCCGGACGGGCAGCCGCACTACGGCCCGGCATACCTGGGCAACGGACCGCAGGGCCAGCCGCAGTACGGCCAAGCCCCCCGCGGCCAGGCACCGCAGGGGCATGCGCCTCAGGGGCCGGCACCACACGGCCCGGCGCCTCATGTGCAGGCTAATCACGGGCAGATGCCTTTCGGGGCGCCTTATGGGAACGGGCAGTTCGGGCCGGCGCAGTACGGGCAGCAGTACGGGCCGCCGGCGTACGGGCCGCAGTGGGGGCCGCAGGCGACTGCGCCGAAGAAGCACAAGCGGCTGCCGATGGTGATCGGGGCGCTCGGCCTGGCGGCGGTCGTCGCCGCGGGGTCTGTTGCCTGGGGCATCGATCAGCACTCCAACGCGAACAGCTCGACCATGTCGCAGGTGATGACTCCGTCTGCGGTGGCGGCGAAGGTGACGCCCGGGCTGGTCGACATCAACACCGTGCTCGGTTACCAGGGCGCTCGGGCGGCCGGTACCGGGATCGTGCTGACGTCCGACGGTGAGATCCTCACCAACCACCACGTGATCGCCGGTGCGACCGAGATCTCCGTCGTCGACAAGGGCAACGGCAAGACGTACACGGCGACCGTGGTCGGCTACGACACGGCGCACGACATCGCGGTACTGAAGCTGAAGGACGCGTCCGGGCTGGAGACGGCGAAGATCGGCGACTCGTCCAAGGTGAAGGTCGGCGACCAGGTCGTCGGCATCGGCAACGCGGGCGGCAAGGGCGGTACGCCGAGCTACGCGGCAGGCGCCGTGACCGCGCTGGACCAGGCGATCACCGCGACGGATGAGTCCGGTACCAACCCGGAGAACCTGGCCGGACTGATCCAGACCAACGCGAACATCCAGCCCGGCGACTCGGGTGGACCGCTGGCCAACTCGGCCGGCGAGGTGATCGGCGTCGACACCGCGGGCGGCACCAGCAACCCGGGCAGCGGATCCCAGACCGGCTACAACCCGAACGTCAACAACAGCAAGACTCCCAGCACCGCGATCGCAACGCTGACCGACTACGGCAATGGCAATGGCAATGGCAATGGCTCCGGCTTCGGTGACGGGAACGGACCGTTCGGCGACGGCAGCGGCCTCCCCGGCCAGGGCTTCGGCAACGGCCAGGGCGACCAGGGCCAGGGCGACCAGGGCCAGGGCGGTGAAGGTCAGGGGCAGGGTCAGGGACAGACCACCACCGGATACGCGGTACCGATCAACCAGGCGATGGACGTCGTCAAGCAGATCGAGTCCGGCAAGGAGTCAGCGAACGTCCACATCGGCAGCTCCGCGATGCTCGGTGTCTCGGTCCTCTCGAACGCCAACGGCACCGCCGGCGCGGTGATCAGCGACGTGATCGCCAACGGCAAGGCCGCCGAGGCGGGCTTGGTAGCCGGCGACGTGATCACCAAGTTCGACGACAAGACGATCGACTCGCCCGACGCCCTCTCCACCGCCCTCAACTCCCACCACCCCGGCGACAAGGTCTCAGTCACCTGGACCGACCAGTCCGGCACCCAACACACCAAAACCATCGAACTAACCACCGGCCCGGTCCGCTGACACCCACCGAACCAACCACCCACCCGGTCTGCTGACAACCTCCTAGCCGACCACCGACCCGGTCCGCCGACACCCTCCCGTCGACGAACCGCCCCGAACGGGCCCGCGCGCTCCCTCCCCCAGAGCGTCGGGCCCGTTCGCATGCCCGCCACCACCCCCGGCCCGGTCCGCTGACAACCTCCGAACCGACCACCGACCCGGTCCGCTGACCCCCTCCCGTCGGCGAACCGCCCCGAACGGGCCCGCGCGCTCCCTCCCCCCAGAGCGCCCGGGCCCGTTTGCATGCCCCCCGGCCCGGTCCGCTGACCCATCTGACCTGACCGCCGACCCGGTCCGCTGACCCCTCCCGTCGGCGAACCGTCCCGAACGGCCCCCAGAGCGCCCGGGCCCGTTCGCATGCGCACCAACGTTTGAGGGGTTAACCCCTCAAACGACGGGTTGCCCCATCGGAATCTGACGGGGCAACCCACCAGCTCATGGGTTAACCCCTCAAGCGGCGAGCTTGCCGCCATGCCAGGCTGACCTGGTGAAGAAGGCTGGCGGGGGACTCGATCTGCATGGCGAACCGCCCCGAACGGGCCCGCGCGCTCCCTCCCCCCAGAGCGCCCGGGCCCGTTCGCATGCGCACCAACGTTTGAGGGGTTAACCCCTCAAACGACGGGTTGCCCCATCGGAATCTGACGGGGCAACCCATCAGCTGAGGGGTTAACCCCTCAAGCGGCGAGCTTGCCGCCATGCCAGGCTGATCTGGTGAAGAAGGTTGGCGGGGGACTCGATCTGCATTTGGAGTTGCGGTTGGAGCCGGGGCGGCCGACTGGGCGTGGACTGGAGCAGGCGCTTCGGGAGGCGATCCGGTCGGGACGGCTGGCTACTGGCACGAGGCTGCCGGGGACGAGGTCTCTGGCCGGCGATCTCGGAGTCGCGCGAGGAACCGTCGTACAGGTCTACTCGCAGCTGGTGGCCGAAGGTTGGCTGGTAGGCAACCCCGGAGCGGGTACGCAGGTAGCCGCAGTAAACACCGCCGCCGCCGCCACCGCCGCAGCAGCCGCCGCCGCCGCCACCATCGGCGCCGGCACCGCCGCCACCGCCGCCACCGGCACCGCCGCCACCGTCACCGCCGCCACCGTCACCGGCACCGGCGCCACCGGCACCGGCGCCACCGGCACCGCCGCCACCGGCCCCGGCGTCGCCGGTATCGCCGGTATCGCCGGACTAGCGGTTGGTGCCTCACGTCCGGGTCCCGTATCCACGGGGGTGCTTAGTTTGCAGGCTGGGCGGCCTGATTTGAGTTTGTTTCCTCGGCGGATGTGGGCGGCTAGTACCCGGCGGGTGCTGGCGGAGGCGGGTAACGAGAGCTTTGACTATCCGTCGCCGGCGGGGGTGCCGGCGCTTCGGGCGGCTGTTGCGGAGTATGTGGCTCGGGCTCGGGGAGTGCATGCGACGGTCGAGGACGTGGTGATCACGGCGGGGTTCTCGCATGGACTGGCCTTGCTGGCAAGGATGTTTCGGGAGCTCGGGGTCGATCGAGTCAGTATGGAGAATCCGGGGTTGGGGCGGCATCGCAGGCTGGTGCAGGCGGCGGGGCTGGAGGTCAGCCCGTTGGCAGTTGATGCGTCAGGCGCGGATCCGGATGACGTACAAGGGCAGGTTGCCGTGTTGACGCCGGCTCATCAGCATCCGCGGGGTGCGGTACTGGCTCCGGAGCGGCGGATGAGGTTTGTCGAGTGGGCCAGGGACGGGTTCGTCGTCGAGGACGATTACGACGGCGAGTTCCGGTACGACCAGCAGCCGGTCGGTGCGATGCAGGCGCTCGCTCCCGACCGGGTGATCTTCGCCGGCTGCGCGAGCAAGTCCCTTGCGCCCGGCGTCCGGCTCGGCTGGCTCGTCGTCCCGCCGGTACTCCGCAAGCCGTTGCTCAACGCAATCATCAGTACCGGCTCCGGCGTCTCCTCGATCGAGCAGTTGGTGATGGCCGACCTGATCACCCGCGGTGACTACGACCGGCACATCCGCAAGGTCCGGCTGGAGTATCGCCGCCGCCGGACCGAGCTCGCCGACCGTGTCGCAGCCGTCTGGCCGTATCCCCTGGAGGGAATCGCGGCCGGCATGCACGCCCTGCTCCCGCTCGAATCGGCCGCTGAAGAATGGCGGCTGATCGACGTCGCGCAGTACGGCGGGCTGTCGGTCCACGGCCTGCACACGATGGGCTACTGGCACACCGAGGACGACAGCCAGCCGGCCGCACTCGTCCTCGGCTACGCCACTCCACCGCCGCACGCCTGGCGAACGGCCCTCGACCGCCTCGCAGAGTTGCTTCAGGCAACAAATCCGGAGCGCCACGACGGATAACGCGGCACCCACTTCAAGTGCTTGCGGGCATAGTGATTGTCCGCCCCACGCGCCCACGGCGTCCGCTCGGAATCGACCGCAGCCGGCTCCGGCGCACCAACCGACCGCGCGAACGCCGGCACCCACACGCTGCCCGCAACCGGCTCGTCATCGACTACGTTCACCGGGCCAGTCGGCCACTCAAGAGCCTGTACTGCGGCAGTCGCCGCGTCGGCGATGTGGAGGAAGCTCGTCACATCAGCCGTCGGAGCCAGCTTGCCCGCGCGCACGGCATCGTCCATCAGCGCACCCTTCGCGTACCAGGTCCCCGGACCGTAGAACAGCCCGTACCGCAGCACGACCCACTCAGGCGCCTCAGCAACGATGTCCTCCAACGCGGCAACCGCGGCCACCGTATGCCGCCGAGCACCATCAGCTCCCAGGTCGAGCGGGTCCTGCTCGGTCGCGGGCTCGTCACCGCCCTCGTCGTCGGGTGCGTAGGCCCAGGCGATGCTCTGCGCGATCACCTTCCGTACGCCGGCAGCCGCCGCCGCGTCGACCAGGTTGCGGGTGCCCGTCCGCCGGATCTCCATGTTGGCCGAGTAGTTCTGGTTCGCCAGGTCGGTCAGCTGATGCATCACCACGTCCGGCTCGGCCGCCGCAACAGCCTCCGCAATCGCCGCCGCGTCGTAGATGTCGGCCAGCACCGACTCGGCCCCCTTACTCCGCAGCCCCTCAGCAGCCTCAGGCCGCCGGATCAACCCCGTGACGTCGTGTCCCGCCGCAACCAACTCAGGCACAAGCAGTCGCCCAACCGCCCCGGTCGCACCGGCCAGGAACACCCGCATCAGCGCCCAGCCTCCGAGCTGGGAGCGGCGCCGGCGCCTGAGACCGCGCTCTGCTCGGTGCCTCGCGGCGCTCCGCGTCGATCCCTCCGGGCTGCGAGTTCTTCGGCGTCCACGAACGTGAGCATCGGCTCGCCGGGGACGCCGATCATGACGGCGACGAACTTGCTCTGGCGGTCGGGCAAGTTGTTGGCCGCCTGATAGTGGATGACGTCCCCGCCGGGCTCCCAGAACGCCTCGCCGGCCTTGATCACGTACGGGTCCTCGCCCTCCAGCTCGAACAGGATCTCGCCCTCGAGCATGTACCCGAAGACCGGTCCCGAGTGCCGGTGCGGCGCCGCGCCCGGGTCGCCGGGTGGCAGCTCATTGGTGATCGTCATGACCTCCGCGCCGGCCGGGACCATCGGCGGCACGATGTCGAGCAGCATCGTCAGTTTGTTCGTCATACTCGCCAAGCTATTCGGCCTCCGGACCATTCGACTGGTCCACTTCGAGCTCGTTCTGCTGGTCCACTTGAGACGGCAGCCGGCAAAGATGAACGATCGTTTACGATTGGGGTGAACAAGTGTTTACCCCTGCCTCGTGAGGACCCCCGTTGACCGTCCGTCCCGCCGCTCACCCACGCCTCGTCCTGGCCGTGCTCTCCTCGTGCGGTGTTCTGGTCGCAGTCATGCAGACGATCGTCGTACCGCTGCTGCCGCAGCTCCCCGCGCTGACCCACAGCAAGCCGGCCGACGTCAGCTGGCTGGTCACGGTCACGCTGCTGACCGGCGCGGTCTTCACGCCGCTGCTCGGCCGCGCCGGCGACATGTACGGCAAGCGCAAGGTGCTGCTGATCGCGCTCGCGTCGATGGTCCTCGGGTCGCTGCTCTGCGCCATCAGCTCCCTCCTGCCGGTACTGATCCTCGGCCGCGGATTCCAGGGCGCGGCGGTCGCCGTCGTACCGCTCGGCATCAGCATCCTGCGCGACGAGCTCCCGCCGGACCGCGTCATCCCGTCGATCGCGATCATGAGTTCGACGCTCGGGGTCGGCGCCGCATTCGGTATCCCCGCCGCGACGCTCGTGGTCGAGTACCTGAACTGGCACACGATGTTCTGGATCTGCCTCGCGCTCGGGCTGCTCAACATCGTGGCCGTGCTGCTCGTCGTCCCCGAGTCGAAACTGCGCAGCAGCGGGCGGTTCGACGCACTGGGTGCGCTGGGGTTGAGCGGCTTCCTCGTCTGCTTGCTGCTCGCGGTGTCGAAGGGGAGCGCCTGGGGATGGGGTTCGCCGGCGACGGTCGGGTTGTTCGTCGGTGCCCTGGCGATCGTGCCGCTCTGGGGCTGGTACGAGCTGCGCAGTAAGACGCCGTTGGTGGATCTGCGCGTCTCCGCGAGGCCGGCCGTGTTGTTCACCAACTTGGCGGCTCTGCTGATTGGCTTCGCGTTCTACGCCAACTCACTCAGTACTGCGCAACTCGTGCAGGAACCCAAGTCGACCGGCTACGGCCTCGGCGCGTCGATCGTGGTGAGCGGGCTGTGCTTGTTGCCGGGTGGCGTCGCGATGGTGCTGCTCTCGCCCGTCTCGGCACGACTCTCGAAGGCTCGCGGGCCGCGGTTCACGCTCGCGGTGGCGTCCGGGCTGATGGCGCTCGGGTACCTCGTCCGGCTGTTCACCAGCGAGAACCTGGCCGCGATCGTGGTCGGTGCCACAGTGGTCGCGGCCGGAACCGCCGTGGCGTATTCGGCACTGCCCGCCCTGATCATGCATGCTGTGCCGGTGACCGAAACGGCCGCGGCGAACGGCCTCAACACTTTGATGCGCACGATCGGCCAGGCGGTCTGCAGCGCCATCGTGGTGACAGTGCTGACCAACGTGGTCGCCACTCATGAAGGTGTCACCGCGCCGACCTTGCACGCGTACCTGATCGTCTTCGTGATCGCGGGCATCTGCGCGCTGGTCGCGGTCGGCCTGACGCTGCTGATCCCGGCGCGCCGCGCAGTACCGGCGAGGCACCCCGAGCTGGCCGAGGCAGGCCGGACGACGTGACCGACGCCAGCCGCCCCGCCATCCTCAAGGCAGCCCGCCGCGCCTTCGCCCGCCAGCCCTATGACGCGGTCACCCTGCGCGGGATCGCCAAGGACGCCAACGTCAGCGCCTCGCTGATCATCAAGCACTTCGGCGGCAAGGAAGCGCTCTTCGACCGGGTGGCCGACTTCAGCGACGCCGCCACCTTGTTGCTGGCGGCGCCGGATGCCGAGCTCGGTCGGCATGCTGTCGAGGCCCTGGTCCGCTGGCGCCGCGAGACCGAGACGGACCTGCTGCTGCGGGTGATCTTTGCGATCGGTGTCGGCGACGAACGCAAACTGCTCCGCGAACACTTCCGCGACCAGGTCGTGCGCGCGTTCGCCGAGCGGCTCACCGGCGACCACACGGCGGTACGGGCCGAGCTGATCGTCGCCCAGCTCCTCGGCCTCGGCGCCACCATCGCCGTCGACAAGGAGGGCCCGACCGCCACGGCCGACCCCTCCCTGATCGCCGACCTCTACGCCCCCGCCATTCAAGCGCTCATCACCTAGGGCGTCACGAACATCGTGGCCATCATTCCGGCGTCGGCGTGGCCGAGCAGGTGGCAGTGGTAGAGGAAGCGGCCGGGGTGGTCGGCGAAGCGCATGATGATCCGGACGCGTTCGCCGGGCATCACCGTGACGCTGTCCTTCCAGCCCGACTCGAACGGCGCGGGCGGGTTGCCGTCGCGGTCGAGGATCTGGAACCGGACCAGATGGGTGTGGAAGACGTGCGGGATCGGGAGGTCGGGGGTCTCGCCGTTGAAGATCGTCCAGACCTCGGTACTGCCGAGCTTCGGCCGGATGTCGATCCGGTCCGGGTCGAAGCTCTTGCCGTTGATCACCATCTCACCGCGCGCCTTGTCCAGGTTGAGCTGGAAGTCGCGATGGACCTTCGCCTGCGACTCCTTCAGCCGCTGGATCGGGACCAGCTTGCTGGGCAGCTTCGGGTGACCACTGTGAGACTTCACGACATCGAAGCGGAGCAGCTGCATCGGCGTACCGAAGACGGAGCTGTTCAGGACGATCTGCGAGCCGACCGGGTACTTGCTGAAGTCAACGATCACCTCGGCCCGCTCGGACGGTGCCAGCGGCAACTTGCTGACGGCAACCGGTACGGCGAGCAGGCCGCCGTCGGTGCCGATCACGTGCATGGTGTCGCCCGAGCCCAGTGTGAGTTCGTGCAGGCAGTCCGCGGATGAGCCGTTGAGCAGCCGGAACCGGTAGCGCCGCTGCTCGACGGTGAAGCGCGGGCTCGGCCGGCCGTTGATCACGGCAACCTCACCGGCGAATTCACCGAGGTTGGGATCGGGCAGCCGGAACGACCCGTCCGCGTTGAAGGAACGATCCTGGATCACCAGCGGTACGTCGTACTTGCCACTCGGCAGGCCGAGCTTGTCCTCGGCCGGGTCGGTGATCAGATAGAGCCCGGTAAGCCCTTGATAGGTATTGAAGGCCTCGTGGTGGTGGACGTGGTCGTGGTACCAGAGCGTGGTGGCCTGCTGGCGGTTCGGGTAGAGGTAGTGCCGGTCCTTGCCGGGGGCAATCTCCTGGCCGGGAAGGCCGTCCGAGCTGGACGGGACGTTGCCGCCGTGCAGGTGGACCGCCGCTTCGCTCGGCAGCTTGTTGTGCTGGCGGATCACGATCGGGCGGTTCCGGCGGGCGCGGATCGTCGGGCCGGGGAAGATCCCGTTGTAGCCCCAGATGGTGGTCTCCAGGTCCGGGATGATCTCCTGCTGCGCGACCCGCATGGTGATGTCGTAGTAGTCGGTACCGGCGATGGTGTGCGTCGGCTTGAGCACCGGCGGAACCACCAGCTGGGTCTCGAAGAGCTTGATCGTTGGCGCGGCCGATGCCGCGGCGGTCGCGGGCTGGGCGAACGCGCTGGTCAGCCGCTCGACCGGTAGCGCCGCGGCCGCTCCGGCCAGCAGACCGAACTTCAGGACGTCTCTTCTCTTGGGCATCATGCTTCTCCGTGAACGGGCAGACCGACTCGGGCGGTACTGCGGGATGCTCGCCAGGGCACGCCGAACAGGACGGCGGCGACCAAGGTGAGCGCGAACGTGTAGCGAACGGTGACGAGGGCGACGCCGGTCAGGTGCGAGGCCAGCGAGACCCCAGCGACCTGCTCGTCGAACAGCCACCCATGCGCCAGTACTTCGGGAACGCTGGCCGCCCCAGCGACGACCGCGGCCGCGGCGGCGAACGCGATCCGCGCCCGGCCGGTGTCGTCGCGCCAGACTGCGCGGACCGCGAGAGCGGCGACCAGCAGCACTGCGATCGTCACCGGCAACGCGAGAGTCGAATCTCGCAGGAAATGCACCAGCGGACTCAACTCATGGCTTTCAGCAGCGGCGTGACTCCCGTGCCCCTCATGCCTGCCGACAGCACCCGCCGCGACATGCTGGTCAGGCAGGTAGACGTAATGCAGCACCCAGCCGGTCACGTAGTTCACGACCACCCCGAGCGCCACGACTCTCTTGATCATGGCTCCCCCTTCAGACTCATCCAAGAGTCATCGGGGGAGTCCTGACGGGTCATCGGTGGTGACTGCCCATCTCAGCCACGCCATTACCTAGGCCGGGCCGATCTCAGGTACTGGCGGGTAATCTCAATAGTTGGGCAGCGATGGTGAGTTCGGGTGTCTCGGTCAGTAAGATCGGGGTCCAGGTCGAGAGGCGCTGCGACGGGCCCGGAGGGCTCGCCACGCTCGGTCTGGTTCTGCCGAGTAAGGGCGCCTCCGGAAACTCTTCTGGAGGTGGCCGACGGTGACGGATCGTCAGACCGAGTTACGGAACCTGCTGGACCAGCGGGTGGCGGTGCTGGACGGCGCCTGGGGCACGATGCTCCAGGGCGCGAAGTTGTCGCCCGAGGACTATCGCGGCGACCGCTTCGTCGACCACACCCACGACGTGACCGGCGATCCGGATCTGCTCAACCTGATGCGCCCGGACGTCATCCTGGACGTCCACCGGCAGTACCTGAATGCCGGCGCCGACATCACCACCACGAACACCTTCACCGCGACCAGCATCGGGCAGGCTGACTACGGTCTGCAGTCCCTGGTGCGCGAGATGAATCTCGCCGGCGCACGCCTGGCCAGGCAGGCCGCCGACGAGGCCGGTGGCAAGTTCGTCGCCGGCTCGATCGGCCCGCTGAACGTCACCTTGTCGCTGTCCCCGCGCGTCGAAGACCCGGCGTACCGGGCGGTGTCGTTCGAGCAGGTCCGCGACTCGTACGCCGAGCAGATCTCGTCGCTCAAAGAGGGCGGCGTCGACCTGCTGCTGATCGAGACGATCTTCGACACCCTGAACTGCAAGGCCGCGATCGCCGCCGCCCGCGAGGTCGCGCCCGAGCTGCCGCTGTGGATCTCGGTCACCATCGTCGACCTCTCCGGCCGCACCCTGTCCGGCCAGACCGTCGAGGCGTTCTGGAGTTCCGTCGAGCACGCCAAGCCGCTCGTCGTCGGCGTGAACTGCTCGCTCGGCGCCGCCGAGATGCGTCCGCACGTGGCCGACCTCGCCCGGTTCGCCGACACCTACGTCGCCTCGCACCCGAACGCCGGCCTGCCGAACGCTTTCGGCGGGTACGACGAGACGCCGGACGAGACGGCCGGGATGCTCCAGGAGTTCGCGGAGTCCGGCCTGGTCAACATCGTCGGCGGCTGCTGCGGTACGACGCCTGCCCACATCGCCGAGATCGCGAAGTCGGTCAAGGGGATGGCCCCGCGCGTGGTCGCCCCGCCGTCCGAGCAGACCCGCTTCAGCGGGCTGGAGCCGTTCTCGATCGGGCCGGACACCGGGTTCGTGATGATCGGTGAGCGCACCAACGTGACCGGGTCGGCGCGGTTCCGCCGGCTGATCGAGTCCGACAACCACCAGGCCGCGGTCGACGTCGCGCTGGAGCAGGTCCGCGGTGGCGCGAACCTGCTGGACGTGAACATGGACGCCGACCTGCTCGACAGCGAGCAGGCGATGACGACCTTCCTCAACCTGGTCGCGACCGAGCCCGAGGTGGCCCGGATCCCGATCATGATCGACAGCTCGAAGTGGTCGGTACTAGAGGCCGGGCTCAAGTGCGTGCAGGGCAAGGGCGTGGTCAACTCGATCAGCCTGAAGGAGGGCGAGGAGGAGTTCCTCGAACGCGCCCAGCGGATCCGCGACTACGGCGCCGGCGCGGTGGTGATGGCCTTCGACGAGCAGGGCCAGGCCGACACCGTCGAGCGCAAGGTGGAGATCTGCGGCCGCGCGTACGACCTGCTGACGCAGAAGATCGGCTTCCCGCCCGAGGACATCATCTTCGACCCGAACGTACTGGCCGTCGCGACCGGTATGTCCGAGCACAACGGCTATGCCAAGAACTTCATCGAGGCGCTGCCGCTGATCAAGCAGCGCTGTCCGGGCGTTCACATCAGCGGCGGTATCTCGAACCTGTCGTTCTCGTTCCGCGGCAACGACATCGTCCGTGAGGCGATGCACTCGGCCTTCCTCTACCACGCAGGCCAGGTCGGTCTGGACATGGGAATCGTCAACGCCGGCCAGCTTGCGGTCTACCAGGACATCCCGGCCGACCTGCTGGAGCTGGTCGAGGACGTCATCTTCGACCGGCGCGACGACGCCACCGACCGGCTGGTCAGCTTCGCCGAGAACGTGAAGGGCAAGGGCACCCAGCGTGAGGTCGACCTGACCTGGCGCGAGGGCACCGTCGAGGAGCGGCTGTCGCACGCGCTCGTCCACGGCATCGTGGACTTCATCGAGGACGACACCGAAGAGGCCCGGCTGACCCGCAAGCGGCCGCTCGAGGTGATCGAGGGCCCGTTGATGGACGGGATGAAGATCGTCGGCGACCTGTTCGGCGCGGGCAAGATGTTCCTGCCCCAGGTGGTGAAGAGCGCGCGGGTGATGAAGCGCTCGGTCGCCTACCTCGAGCCGTTCATGGAGGCCGAGAAGGAGCTGGCCCGGCAGGAGGGCCGCACCGAGGACGTCCGCGGCCAGGGCAAGGTCGTGCTCGCGACGGTCAAGGGCGACGTGCACGACATCGGCAAGAACATCGTCGGCGTCGTGCTCGGTTGCAACAACTACGAGGTGATCGACCTCGGCGTGATGGTGCCGGCGGCAAGGATCCTCGACACGGCCGTTGCCGAGGGCGCCGATGTCGTCGGGCTGTCCGGGCTGATCACGCCGTCGCTCGACGAGATGGTTGCCGTCGCCGCCGAGATGGACCGGCGCGGGCTCAAACTTCCTTTGCTGGTTGGCGGTGCGACCACGTCGAAGCAGCACACGGCGGTACGGATCGCACCGGCGTACGAGAACACGACGGTGCACGTGCTGGACGCGTCCCGGGTGGTCGGCGTGGTCTCCGATCTGCTCGACGACGATCGCGCCGAAGAGCTTGCCGTGAGCAACCGTGCCGCTCAGGAGATCCTCCGCGAGCAGCACGCGAACAAGCAGCGCAAACCAATGCTGACGGTCGAGGCCGCCCGGGCGAATCGGGAAGTCGTCGACTACGGCGAGATCCCGGTCCCTGAGTTCATCGGCGTACGCCGGGTAGCACCGGACATCGAGACGCTGCGGGCGATGGTCGACTGGCAGTTCCTGTTCCTGGCCTGGGAGTTGAAGGGCAAGTACCCGGCCATCCTGGAGCAGCCGGTCGCGCGGGAGCTGTTCGACGACGCGAACGCGATGCTCGACCAGATCATCGCCGACGGGTCGTTCACCGCGAAGGGTGCCTACGCGTACTGGAAGGCGCACAGCGAGGGCGACGACATCATCCTCGACGACCTGGATGCGTCCTTCCCGATGCTCCGCCAGCAGACAGAGAAGCCGGCGGGTCGCGAGAACCGTTGCCTGTCGGACTACATCGCGCCGAAGGGTGATCACCTCGGCGGGTTCGCTGTGGCGATCCACGGCGCGGAGGAGCTGGCGGCGAAGTACGAGGCGCAGCAGGACGACTACAAGGCGATCATGGTCAAGGCGCTGGCCGACCGGCTGGCCGAGGCGTTCGCCGAGTGGATCCACCTGGAGGCCCGCAAGGGCTGGTTCGAGCCCGACGCGGAGCCGTTGCTGGAGGACCTGCACGCGGAGCGCTTCCGCGGCATCCGGCCGGCCCTCGGCTACCCGGCGAGCCCGGACCACAGCGAGAAGGAACTGCTCTTCGAGCTGCTCGAGGCAGACCAGCTCGGCCTCGGCCTGACGGAGTCGTACGCAATGACACCGGCCGCGGCGGTCAGCGGCCTGATCTTCGCGAGCCCGGCGGCGAAGTACTTCAGCGTCGGACGGGTCGGCAAGGACCAGGTCACCGACTACGCCGAGCGACGCGGCATGCCGCTGGCGGAACTGGAACGCTGGCTCCGCCCGAACCTGGCCTACGACCCGGACTGAGGATTTACAGTGACGGGATGACTGTCACGCTGCGGGCCGCGACTGCGGGAGATGCCGACGCGATCGCCTCCATCTGGTACTCCGGGTGGGGCGACGGCCATCTCGGGAACGTGCCGGACGAGCTGGTCGCGATCCGTACCAAGGAGTCGTTCTGGGAACGGGTGCCGGCTCGGATCCCCGACACCACAGTGGCGCTGGCCGGGGACCAAGTGGCCGGCTTCGTGATGGTGGTCGGCGATGAGGTCGAGCAGGTCTACGTATCCGGCGAGCATCGCGGCTCAGGGATCGCCGGCACGCTGATCGCCGAGGCCGAGCGGCAGGTCAAGGCCAACGGGCATGATGAGGCCTGGCTCGCGGTCGCGACCGGCAACGCACGAGCCCGGCGCTTCTACGAACGCAGCGGTTGGGCGGACGCGGGCGCCTTCGACTACCCGGCGACCACGGACGACGGACCCATCCCAGTGCCGTGCCACCGGTATGTGAAAACGGTCTGAATGCTCGAGCGTGAGGCGCAGCTCGCAACGCTCCGGGAGATCGAGCCCGGAGCGATGGTGTTCGTCTCCGGCGAGGCCGGAATCGGCAAGACCTCACTCGTCCGGGCCTTCTGCGCCGACCAACCCCTGGTCCGCTACGGCTTCTGCGATGCGCTCGGTACGCCTCGAGCGCTTGGTCCGATGCATGACATCGCCAGGTCGAGCCAAGACTCCGCACTGACCGCCCTGCTGGCGTCAGGAGCCGACCGGCACACACTCTTCACCGGATTCCTCGACCTGCTGGCCGCCGGACCGTCGGTGACGGTCGTCGAGGACGTGCATTGGGCCGACGAGGCAACCCTCGACCTGCTGCTCTTCGTCGGCCGCCGCATCGACGAGCTGCCCGCGCTCGTCCTCGTCACCTACCGCTCGGAGGAGGTCGGCCGCGACCACCCACTGCGCCGCGTCCTCGGCGACCTGGCCACCGCCCGACCAGTACACCGGCTCCAAGTACCTGCGCTGTCTCCGGCGGCAGTGGCCGAGCTGGCTGAACCACTGGGCTTGAACGCCGACCAGTTGTTCGCAGTGACGGACGGCAACCCGTTCTTCGTCACAGAGGCGCTCAGTGCGCCCAGTGAAGAGCTACCGGCCACAGTGCGGGACGCAGTACTGGCCAGAGCGGCTCGACTCGGGCGCGAGGCTCGGGCGGTACTAGACATCGTCTCCCTGGTGCCGGACCGGGCTGAGCTTGCCCTTGCAGGTAAGGGCGTTGAGGAGTGCATCGAGTCCGGGATGCTCCTGCTGGAAGGGCAGACTGTCCGCTTCCGGCATGAGCTGGCCAGGCGGGCGATCGAGTCCGACGTACCGGCTGTGCGGCTGTCTGTGCTGCATGGGCAGGTGTTGGACTACCTGGTTGGAGTGGAGGAGGTAGACCCGGCACGGCTCTCGTACCACGCAGAGGCGGCCGGGGACCGTGCTGCAGCTCTGCAGTACGCACCCCTGGCCGGCCGGAAAGCTGCAGAGGTCGGCGCTTATCGGCAGGCGGCCGAGCACTACGCGCGGGCACTGCGGCATGCCAGTGGAGCACCTGTGGAGGTACAGGCCGCGTTGTGGAGAGACAACGCGGAGGCCTGTGACAACAGCGGATACCTGGCCGAGTCGGTCAAGGCATCGGAGCGAGCTGCTGAGCTCTGGGCGTCACTGGGAGAGGTCGACAAGCAGGGCACGGTAATGGCTCGCTGCTCGCATGTGCTGTGGAAGGCGGGCCGCAATACCGAGGCCCACGCGATCGCGCGCGCAGCAGTCGCCCTGCTCGAAGCCGGTACTCCGGGACCCGGGCTAGCCATGGCGTACGCGGCCCTGGCCAGGTTGCTCATGCTCGGCCGGGACATGCCCGGAGCGATCGTCCTCGGGACCAAGGCGGCCGCCTATGCCGAGCAATTCGGTGACGCCCAAGCACTCGGCCGTGCACTCAATGCAGTCGGCAGTGCGCACTGGCTGACCGATCCTGAGCGGGCGGTCGAGGTCTTGTCGGCCAGTCTCGACGCGGCGGTCGAAGCCGGTGACCAGATGGGCGTCGCCTCGGCGATGACGAATCTCGGGTCCGGTGCCGGAGAGGTTCGCCAGTACGAGTTGGCCGACCACTGGCTCGCAGCGGCCACCGAGTACTGCTCAGACCGCGACCTGGACGCATCCGGGAGCTACGTGCAGGCATGGCAGTCGCGGAGCCTGTTCGAGCAGGGGCATTGGACTGCTGCAGGTGCCAAGGCGGCTGAGGTGCTCGTTGCGCATACCCAACACGTGCCGTCGTACATCGTGGCCAATGTCGTACTCGGCCGGCTTCGGGCCCGACGTGGGGACCCGGACGCGGAGACGCCATTGCAGCGGGGGTGGCAACTCGCAGTACAGACAGGGGATCTGCAGCGGTTGTGGCCGGCCGCTGCGGCGCTGGCGGAGAACGCTTGGCTTACTGGCCGTCCTGAGCTGATCGAGGGGTTCGTCGCTGAGACCTATGAGCAGGCGTTGGTGCTGAAGCATCCGTGGGCGGTGGGGGAGCTGGCCGGGCTGCTGCGGCTCGGGGGAGTCGAGACGGACCTACCGGAGTACGTCGCTCGGCCTTATCTGACTGGGGACGGGTGGATGGAGCTCGGCTGCCCGTACGAAGCTGCGCTGGCCCTGGCTGCCAGCGACGACCCTGAGCAACAGGTGGACGGGCTGTTCGGGCTGCAGCAGCTTGGTGCCTGGCCTGCGGCTGAAATCGTCGCGAAGCAGTTGCGCGAGAGCGGCATCCAGCGCCTGCCCCGGCGCCCGCGCGGGACCACCCGCGAGAACCCTGCGCACCTGACCGACCGCGAGACCGAAGTACTGGCCCTGCTGGCCGAGGACCTCCGCAACGTCGACATCGGCGCCCGCCTGCACATCTCTCCGAAGACGGTCGATCACCATGTGTCGTCGATCCTCGGCAAGCTCGGCGTAGCGTCGCGGCAGGAAGCAGCCGAGTGGGTGCGCGCCCAAGATAGGGAGCTGGGGACCCGAACATAGGGAGCTGCTCCCGATGGCCGGGCGGCCGCGGCCCGGCAGAGTTCTTCGTGGGAGGCGAACGGCGCCTCCGAACCGAAGAAAGGCACTACTCATGAACCGCTACCTGGTGGAACGCAACTTTCCCGAGGGCCTGTCCATCCCGACCGACGACCGCGGCGCCAAGTCGTGCCTGAACGTTGTCGACGGCAACGCGCAGCACGAGGTCACCTGGGTGCACTCCTACGTGTCACCGGACCACAAGACGACGTACTGCGTGTACGACGGCCCGTCGCCGGAAGCGATCCGCAGCGCGGCCGAGACCAACGGCCTCCCGGTCACCAAGATCACCGAGGTCCGCGTCCTCGACCCGTACTTCTACCACTGACGGCTCTCCCAGGGTTAGTTTGCTTTTGCAAGCATTTGAGCCCGTACTTGGGAGAAATCATGGTCAAGCGTTCCTGGCGCCTTCCGTCGCGCCGGCTGGTCCTCACCGGGGTCGCCACTCTCGCCGTTGCCTCCGTGGCCGGCGGGGTGGCGTACTCCGCCGGGGTGGCGACCCAGCAGCCGGCGATCCAGACGTCGACGCCGCGGTCCGAGAAGCAGGTCACCAACATCGACGTACTGCGGCAGCAGCTCCGCAACTACTACGGTGACCCGCTCGGCACCGGCACCTTCGGGGCGGACAGCAACTATGCCAAGGAGGCCAAGTCGGTCGCCAAGGACGGCACCCGGTTCCTGGCCGGGCGGCACCACACGCGTGGTACCAAGGCGATCCTGCTGGATGTCGACGACACGTCGCTGGCGACCTGGAACTACGAGATCGCCAGCAACTGGGCGTTCAACCCCGGGACCAACGGCACCTTCGTGACCGAGCAGCGCTTCCCGGCGGTACCGGGCATGGTCGACCTGGTGAAGTCGGCCGAGCGTGAGGGCTACGCGATCTTCTTCCTGACCGGGCGCGGTGCGGCCCAGGAGCAGGCGACCCTCGGCAACCTGACCGAGGACGGTGTCGGCGTCGACGCCGGCTACCCGAAGCCGACCGGTCTGCGCAACGGCGAGGACGGCCTGTTCACCAAGCCGGCCGTCGCGGACTACCCGGCGTACCTGAAGACCGCCTGCGCCGCCGACCCGAACGGCTCCTGCACGACGATCCACTACAAGTCGGCCACCCGGGCTCACATCGAGTCCCTCGGCTACGACATCGTCGCCAACTTCGGCGACCAGTTCAGCGACCTCAAGGGCGGCTATGCCGACCGCACCTTCAAACTGCCGAACCCGAACTACTACCTGCCCTGATCCACTGCTAGCGGGGAAGGACGCCGACCAGCACCGTTCGCAGAGACTCGCGGAGGGCGGGGGCGAAGGTGATCCGGAAGGCCGCGATCTCGGGGTCTGACTCGTAGACGGCGATGATCGCGGCCGACGGGTGGGCGTGGGTCCAGACGACGCCGGTGAGCATCACGGTTGCTGCGAGCAGCCGGCCGGCGCCGTCCTCGCCGAGTTCGGGGAGCCGGGCGAGGACCTGCTGGATCATCACGCCGTAGTTCGCGATCGAGCTGCGTTTGAACGCGGCAGCGACCTCGACGGAGACGTTGTGCTCGAGTACGGCAGCCTGCGCGCTGATCAAGGCGCACAGCATCGGCCGTGACTCCAGCGTCGTGACGATCGCGTCGACCAGTACGCCGGCGCGGTCGTCGACCGACGCTGCCAAGTCGACGGTCGCGGTCAGCTCCGCGTCGAACTGGTCCATCCACTCGCGCGTCTCGGCGTCGAGCAGCTCCAGCAGGACCGCCTCGCGGGAGTCGAAGTAGTTCAGCACGTTCGACTTCGCCAGGCCGACGCGGCGGCTCAGCTCGTTCAGGCTGAGCTGCGCGACGGGCATCTCGGCCAGCATCGCCGCGGCGGTTTCGAGGATGGCCTGCCGCCGGACGGCACGCTGCTCCTCGCTGCGGGCCCGCTGGAAAGTCGTCATGGTCACAGTCTACAGACCGCTGGTCTGTTGTCATCAGACCAGCGGTCTGATAGCTTCGTTCGTAACAGACCGGCAGTCTTTTACGAAGGAGCAGCTCATGTACGACGTCCCGGACCAGACCGGCAAGTACGCAGTGGTGACCGGCGCGAACAGCGGTACCGGCAAGGAGACGGTCCGGCGGCTGGCCGGCGCCGGCGCGCGGATCGTGATGGCGGTCCGGACTCCGTCGAAGGGCGAGGCCGCCCGCGCGGAGATCCTGGCGCAGTACCCGGAGGCGCAGTTGGAGGTTCGCCGGATCGACCTGGCCGACCTCGACTCGGTCCGCGAGTTCGCCGACGGGCTGATCGCGGACGGCAAACCGATCGACCTGCTTGTCAACAACGCCGGCGTGATGGCCCCGCCGTCGCGGATGACCACCTCCGACGACTTCGAGCTGCAGTTCGGCAGCAACTTCCTCGGCCCGTTCGCGCTGACGCTGCGGCTGCTCCCGTTGCTGCTGGCCGCGCCCGCGCCCCGCGTGGCGACGATGAGCAGCGGGGCGGCGAACTTCGGCCGCATCCACTTCGACGATCTCCAATGGGAGCAGAGCTATCGCTCCACCACGTCGTACGCGCAGTCGAAGCTGGCCGACCTGATGTTCTCGCACCAGCTCGCGGCGATCGCCCGGGAGCGTGGCTGGAACCTGATCAGCAACGCCGCCCACCCGGGCTTCACCAGGACCAATCTCCAGTCCACCGGCCCGAGCCTCGGCCTGGACAAGACGCCTTTGCTGGTGAGGTTCTTCGAGCGGTTCAACCCGCTCCCGTCGCAGGAGGTCCAGCAAGGTGCCGAGCCGTTGCTGTACGCGGCGACCAGTCCCGAGGCGACCGCCGGCGCGTACTACGGTCCGAGCAACTGGTTCGGGATGGTCGGTCCGACGAAGGTCGCCAAGTCTCCGCGCCGATCGCTCGACGAGCAGACCAATGCGCGGCTCTGGCTCGAGGCCGAGCGCCTCACCGGAGTTTCACTGCCCAGCAGGGTCGCTTGAGCCTGGCTGGGCGAGCCCAAGCAACCTATGGTGCGGAGATGAGCCAGTGGTCGCAGGGCGAGATTTACGAGTCGTACGTCGGGCGGTGGAGCCGGCTGGTGGCCAAGGAGTTCGTGGAGTGGCTGGACCAGCCGGAGGGACTGCGCTGGCTCGACGTGGGCTGCGGGACCGGGGCGTTGACGACGGCGGTCCTTGCCCAGGCAGAGCCGAGTGCAGTGGTCGGGGTGGATCCGTCGGAGGGCTTCGTCGGGTTTGCCCGGAGTGCTGTGAAGGATGAGCGAGCGCGCTTCGAGGTGTTGCCGGCGGGGGAGCTGAGCAGCGAGGCGATCGGTGGGGCGGTCGA
Source organism: Kribbella sp. NBC_00382 (assembly GCF_036067295.1). Lineage (NCBI taxonomy): Bacteria > Bacillati > Actinomycetota > Actinomycetes > Propionibacteriales > Kribbellaceae > Kribbella > Kribbella sp. NBC_00382. Next base: position 824,871 of record NZ_CP107954.1, on the reverse strand, counting down.
CGTGGTGGTGGCCGGGCTGGTGCTCAACTTCATCCCGGACCGGGTGGATGCGTTGCGCCGGATGCGGGAGCTCGGCCGGACGGTCGCTGTCTACGTGTGGGACTACGCCGATGGCATGCAGTTGATGCGGTACTTCTGGGAGGCGGCGGGCGACCTCGTACCGGCGGATCGGGAGCGGGACGAAGGGCGGGCCTTCCCGTTCTGCAATCCTGCCGGGCTCGAAGGGCTGCTCACCGAGGCCGGCTTCAGCGACATCGAGACCCGCGCGATCGTCGTACCGACCGTGTTCGAGTCCTTCAATGCTTACTGGACGCCGTTCCTCGGTGGTCAAGGGCCCGGACCTGCTTATCTCCGCAGCCTTCATCCCGACACTCAGACAGCGATCCGGCATCTGGTGGAGTCGCGGCTGCCGACCAACCCGGACGGCTCCATCGAGCTCACGGCACGCGCTTGGTCAGCCCGCGGTACGTCGCCAGTTGCTGCGCAATAAGCCGAACAACAGGTCGTCGGTCCACTCGTCCTTGAACCAGGTGTTCTCCGGCCTGAATCCCTCCTGCTGGAAGCCGAGTCGTACCAGCAGACGTGCCGACGCGACGTTGCGTGCGTCGACCTCCGCCGAGACCCGGTGCAGATCGCGGTCGACGAAGAGGTGTTGGAGCAGCCCGCCGACCGCCTCGGTCGCGTAGCCCTTGCCCTGGTGCTCCTGGGCAAGCGTGTAGCCGATGTCGGCCTGCATCAGGTTGTCGAAGGTGTTCAGCCCGATGTCGCCGATCAGCAGCCCGTCGAGCGCGATCGCGTACTGGAACCAGCCCGGCTGCAACGGATCGCCGTCCGCGAAGCTCGCGACCTTCGCCTGCGCCTCCTCGAGGCCGAAGGGCGCGTTCCAGGACTGGAAGCGGGCCACCTCGGGCACCGACCGGTAGGCGGAGAAGGCCTCCGCGTCCTCGGGGCGGAAGTACCGCAGCTCCAGTCGTTCGGTCGTGATCATCCACCAAGTATGGATGTCAAGAAGGGCCGTTCGGCCTCGTCCTTGTGGTGAGGGCCGCGACGGGCGGACCGGGACGGAGGAGGCCGATGAAGTACCTGCTGGTTCTGCAGGTCGATGCCGGGGTGCAGTTGACGACCGGGCAGAGGGAGGCCGTGGACGCCGGGCGCGGCGAGTTCGAGCGGATCGCGTCCGAGGCCGGCGAGCTGGTCAGTACGCAGGCGCTCGCTGATCCGTCGCGGAGCACGGTGATCCGCAGTAGGCGCGGCCGGCCAGAGGTGGCGGCCGCGCCTTCGCGGGAGGACTACATGGGTGGGTACTACCTCGTTGACGTCGACGATCTGGAGCGTGCGGTCGAACTGGCCGGCCTGCTTCCCGACGTACGGATCGACGGCCTGGCCGTGGAGATCCGCCCGATCATGGGCAGCTCGGGCCTCGATTTCAGATGCTGAGTGTCAGATAGCGGGTTGCGCCGGCCGCTCCGCTGACGTCGACGGTGAGCTTCTTGCCGCGGAAGGTCAGGTGGATGGTGGTGGCGAGTTGGGTCGGGTCGGAGACGGCCAGCTCCACGTTGCGGCCACGGATCCGGGCGATCACTGAGCAGGGGGTGTCTGCCTGGAAGTCGCCGACTTGGCCGGGTTGCCAGAAGTTCATCAGGGTCAGGCTGAGCGGCATGCTGGTCACTGCCTGCACCGCCGCCGTGTTGCGCAGTACCAGCACGCCGGAGGCCTTTGACAGCTGCTTGGTCCGGGCTGCCGAGGCTCCTGGTGCTACTAGATAGCTGTACGCCGATCCGCTCGGGTTGACGCCATGGTCCTGCCACATGGTCAGGTAGCGACGAGTGATTGGCGTGGGGGGACCTCCGGTGTTGATGTCGTGCCAGGAGCCCGTCCGTTCCTCGCGGCGGAGTTGCAGGGTCGAGCCGCTGGGGAAGATGTACCCGCCTACGCCGTCCAGGTGCGCCCACCTGGCATTGCTGACCGTCGCCGAGTCACCTAGCGCGGGGACCCTCCGCACGTCGTCCACTGTCAGGGCGTTGGTGCCAGTGCTGTGCAGGTTGCGGTTCTCGATCACTGTCTCGACCGGATAGCCGCTAGTGCCCGTGATGCCGGCGCCTAGCGCTACGACGTACTCGTCGAGGCAGAACCAGGACTTGCGGGCTCTCATGGGAGAGGCCGGGCCCTGGAGGTCTTGGCCGACCGCTGCATAGCCGTCGAGCGTGCTGCCGCCAGCCCATGCGGTGGTGGGGCGGAGTGCGCCCCACTCGCCGCCGGCCTTCGGGGGTAGTGGGAGCTTGTCCACTGTGATGCCGGGCAGCCGCGTGCGATCGACAGTCGGCCAGAAGGCATCGGCGTACTGGCCGTTGTCCTTGTCGTAGAGATACGTCATGCCGGAGCCGGTGTGGTAGCCCAGCTCGTTCTCGCCGTTGCCGCATTCGTAGTACGTGATCCGGCGGCTGGCCATCGAGATCGAGTACGCCCAGCCGGAGCGGCGATGCACCGAGCGGTCCATGCTGGCGAACAGCGTGTGCCCGTCGCGCTCGGGCGCCGGGGTGATGCCGCTGAGCGACTTCACCAGGGCCACTCGCGGGATCGTTGCCCCCGACAACATGTTGCCGTAGGTGTCGCGCTGCAGCCAGCCGGCCACCGCGGACCGCCATTGAGTGGCCAGCGCGGTGTCGACCCCGGCCGCGAGGCGCAGGATCGCTTCGGCCGCGGTGTAGCCGTCGTTGTGGTCGGAGGCGTTGAACCGGGAGACCGCGCGGCCGCGGACGAAGTCCATCATCCGTGCGTCGTGGACGACCGGAAGGTACGCCTTCGCGACGGAGTCGAAGAGGATCTGGCGCTTCGGGTCGGTCACCTGCCAGGGTGAATTCGCCAGCAGGGCAAGGAGTTTGCCGATGCCGCTGAGCAGGACATGACCGTACGTTCCGGTGTAGGCGACCCAGGTGTGCTGGACGAACGAGCCGTCGCGGTAGAAGCCGTCGCCGGTCGTGACGTACTGCCAGGTGTCGCTGAGGCCGTCGCGGGCGTGGGTCAGCTTCGCCTCGTCGTCGGTGATGAGGGCGCGGACGATGATCGCCTGGCAGAGGTCGACCCGGTTCGCTCCGGTGGAGAGGACCTTGCGCTCGGGCGGGAACATCCAGTACGGGTCGGCGACGAAGTGGTCGATGGCGGCGCAGTAGCGCTCACGGGTTGCTGGTGGGAGTTCGGAGTACAGGAGGACCAGCGTGTTGGCGAGGGGGCGGGTGGCGCCGATCTCCCACGACCACCAGTTGCCGAACTCGGCTGTGCTGGGGTTGTAGATCAGCTGGTCCATCGACTCGAGCGCGGCCTGGATGTCTGCGAGCAGGGAAGCGTTGCCGTGGTACGCCGAACCAGGAGTGGCCCAGGCGGTCGCCAACTGCTCCAGGCGGACGTAGGTGTTGGCGATCGACGGGTCCTGGTTGAGCGGGTAGTCGGTGAAGACGGTCTTGCGGCCGGTGGTGCGGTCGAGCTTGGCCAGCGATGCGTTGACCCCGGTGTCGAGCCGGGTCAGCGCTGCGGCGTAGTCGGGGTCGGTGGGGTCGATGGACGCGCCACCGGTCAGGTCGGCGACCCACTTGGCCCGCAGCGCTGCGAAGTCAGCGGGGGCGGCGAAGGCGGTGCTGGGGAGGTGCATCGCCGCGAGGGTAGCGGTGCCGGCGGCCAGGAACGTACGACGTTTCAGCATGGCGGAGGTTCCTTCAGAGAGGCGGGATCACTGAGGAGGGCAGCGGGGGTCGCTCCTCGCCCCGTGCGTGCTGCGCGGCACTCGGCACGGCACCTCGCCGCACTGGAGCAAAGGCCACGATGGAAAAACATCGAGGCCTTCACTCCAGCACGCCGAGCTACCGCACCGAGCACCTGCTCGCGACTGCACGGGACGAGGAGCGACCCCCGTTCGCATGAGTCTCTGGGAAGTCATTCCTTCCGTCAATAGATTCATGCTAATGAATTTCCAGGTAGAGTCCGTGCATGAGTGCGTCGGAGGCGGTGCGGGGGCAGAAGGCCCGGCATCTCGCGGAGGAGTTGCGGCGGGGGATCGCCGAGCTGCGGTGGCCGGGCGGGAAGTTGCCGACCGAGCAGCAGATCGCCGGTGAGCAAGGGGTCAGTCTCAACACCGTGCGCCGGGCGGTCGACCTGCTGGTGCAGGACGGGCTGGTCTACCGGCGGCAGGGCTCGGGGATGTATATCGCGACCAACGAGACCGGACCGCTGATCGGGGTCGCGGTGCCGTCGATGACGTACTACTACCCGCGCATCATCGTCGGGATCGAGCGGGAGCTGGCCAAGCAGGGTGCGCAGATGCTGTTGCGCAGTACCGAGTGGGACAGCGCCGAGGAGCGGCTGGCGGTCGACGGTCTGATCGGTGCGGGCGCGGCCGGGCTGATCCTCGCGCCGGACGGTCCATCAGGGGTTCAGGAGCTGGAGGATTTGGACCTGCCGATCGTGCTGGTCGAGCGCGGCTTAGAGGATCCGGCGACGGTGCACGAGTTCGTCGGGACCAATCATGCGGCGGGGGCGCGGGCGGCGCTCAGGCATTTGCGTGGGCTCGGGCATACCCGGATCGCTTATCTGGAACGCGTCAGCCCGCATACGGCTCCGCAGGTCAGGGCCGGGCTTGGTGACGTACCGGTGCTGATCGATTCGCGTGAGCGCTGGAGCAACTCCGCCGCTGATGAGTTCCTCGATGAGGTACAGCGCCAGCGGGTGACTGCGGTCATCTGCTTCGCCGACCGGGAGGCTACGGTGCTACTCAATGCGGCGCTTGCTCGCGGTATCGAAGTACCGGGGGAATTGTCGGTGATCAGCAATGACGATGAGGTCGCCGATCTGTCCGAGGTGCCGATGACGGCGGTTTCCCCTGCAAAACTTGAGGTTGGGCGGATCGCGGTGGAGTTGCTGCGCGCGCGGCTGGCCGACGCGGATGCGCCGCGCCGGCAGGTGTCGCTCGTGCCGCGACTCGTCGTCAGGGAATCGACCGGGCCGGCTTGACCGCCTGGCAGGTGAGCAGGAGCGGGATGGGATCGCCTGGGAGGTGCCAGAAGCCGTCGTCGCCCAGCTCCATGGCGGGATGACGCTGCCGCAGATCGAGCGGCAGTTCGTCCAGGTGCTCGATCTGCGGAGACCCGCGTCGAGCGATATGGGCCGAAGCTAACTTGTCAGACGACCTTGAACCACAGGTTTGTCGCCAGCGGTACCTCAGTAGTGCTGAGTCGTTCGAGCTTCACCGTCCGTCCGCCCGGGTGCTCGAAGAGGCGGACGCCGTCGCCGAGCATGACCGGCGCGATGCAGGTCAGTACCTCGTCCAGCTCGCCCGCTTCCAGACACTGCCGCGCGATGTCCGCGCCGAGCACGTTCACGTACTTGTCGCCCGCGGCCTCCTTCGCCTGTGCCAACGCGCTCGCGAAGTCATCCACGAAGTACAGGTCGGTTGCGCTCGGCCGGAGGCGGTGGGTAATGACGTACTGCGGACCGTCCCACCCACCGCCAAACGCCTTGCCCTCGCCGGGGTCGCCCTTGTGCGGGTCGTCACCGTCGAAGGTCCGCCGGCCGACCAGCAGCGAGCCGATCTGCCCGATCAAGTCCCGTACCTCGGGATTCGGCCCGAGGTACGGGGTCATCCATTGCATGTCACCAGCAGGGCCGGCGATGAAGCCGTCCAGCGACATCGTCACCGCGTAGAGCACTTTTGCCATGGTTCCTCCAAGAGTCGTCGCCATAGAGACGAGCGACCCCTGGAAAACTCATCGCTTCAGGCAGATTGCGGCCCGACGTCGGCGGGGTTGAGGGGCCGATTGGTCGGTGTGGCCGTGCTGTATTCGTCCGCACCGGTGTCGGCGCGACCTGAGCGGGGATTGCCGTCCAGGTCCCGGGTGACGGTCGAGTACGTCTTGCTAGCGGCGTTGATCGCTGGGCTCGAAGACGTCAGCCGACGGACTCCGTCGGAGCCCGTTGCCAGCAACGGATCCTTGCGGCTGAAGCCCGACGCGGGGATATTGCCGTTGCCGGCAGCGCCCCAGAGCAGGTTGCCCGACCAGGTGATGCCCTGCTGGTACGGCATGTCGACGAGCTGACGCCCCGAGTCACCCACCAGAAGGTTGTCGGAGATCGTGCAGCCCAACGGCGGCAGTGTGCGCATGGTCTCGCCGGCGATCGCGGTACCGCAGGAAAGTACGGTGTTGAGCGCGATCGTCACCCGGTCCGGAGCGTCGTTGCCCTTGCGGCTCTCCGGGGAGTCGTCCGGCTTGTCGTCGCGGACCGATCCGCTGCCGAGCACGATCCCGGCGCCGGTCACCTTCTCCACGTAGTTGTTCACCACCAGGTGGTCGTTGCCGTACATCCGGATGCCGTTGGTGCCGTTGAGGATGAAGTTGCCCTCGACCCGCGACCGGCTGCCGTGCCGCAGCACGATCCCGCCGAGGCTGTTGCGGACCGTGTTGTCCCGGATGGTGTTGCTGCACGACTTGGTCGAGATCGCCTCCGGGTCGCCGTTGGCCCGCTCGAACAGGTTCTGCTCGACGATCGCGCCGGCGTCGCTGAGGGACCGGCCGCTCAGCCCGAGCCGGATCGGCTCGCCACCGTTGGAACCGCCGTAGGTGTGGTCGGAGAAGTAGTTGCGCAGGATGTGCACGCCCTTCGCCATCCCGGCCGAGCCCAGCCCCTCGACGCACAGGAAGACGCCGAGCGACGACTTGTTGTGGAAGTGATTGCGGTCCACCTTCGAGTAGTCCGAGCGGACCATCAGCCAGTTGAGCCCTTCGGTGTTCGCGAGCTGGATGTCGTTGCGGCTGAGCCGGAGATGGGTGCAGCTCGTCGGCAGGTCGATCATCGTGCTCTGCCGGAACCGGAACCCGCTGACCGTCACCCAGGACGAGTCGGCGAACGTGAAGCCCTGGCTGCCGGTGAGCGTCACGCCGCCGACCGATTCGGCCTGCACGACGATCGACGCGGTCGAGTTGCCGTGCTTGCCCTGGATCGCGATCGGCCTTCCGGACGGTACGGCGTAAGTGCCGTTCGCCAGGGTGACCGTGTCGCCGGGGTTGGCGGCGGCGATCGCCGAGCGCAATTGGTCGAGGGTTGTCACTCGTACTGCGCGAGCCTGGGTGGCGGTCGCGCTGGCCAGGGTGGGGAGCGCGGCGGCGAGGCCGGCGCCGAGGGCGGTACTGGTCAGGAAGGTCCTGCGGTCCATGGTGTCCTCCGGTCGGGGCGGTGATCCGGACGGCCGGCGCGACTGCGCCGGCCGGTGGCTCAGTCTGGGGCGGCCTCAACACCAACGGCAAGCGCTTGCTGGAGTGTCGCCGGGCGATGTCCCGTGGGCTGGAACGCAGTTCTAGCAAGGTTCCGCAGGGTAGGAGATCTGGGGCAGCCCGGGGCAGTTCGAGGGCAGATCGGCGGTAAGGGTGTGCTGGCGGTGTACAGAGCGAATCGCTGCGATAGCCTCCGGTAATCGCGATTTTCGGATTCGGGCGGGTGGAGATGGACGAAGGGACCGGCGACCGGCGCAGAACAGGGCCGGACGTCGACATGCAACGGCCGAACGACGCTCGGATCTACGACCTGCTGCTCGGTGGCAAGGACAACTACGAGAGCGATCGGCAGCTGGCCCAGCAGGTGCTCAAGGTCGCGCCGGAGATGCCCGAGTTGCTGCACGCGAACCGGCGCTGGCTCGCCGAGGTGGTCGAGCGGCTGCTGCGCGAGGCGGCCGTGGTCCAGTACCTCGACCTCGGCTGCGGCCTGCCGACCACGGACAACACGCACGAGATCGCGGCCCGGGTGAACCCGAAGGCGAAGGTCGTCTACCTCGACAACGATCCGACGGTGATCCGGCACGGCCAGGCGCTGCTCGCCGACGACCGGCACAGCTTCTTCGCCGAGGGCGACCTGTCCGATCCGGCCGCGGTGCTCGCCAATCCGGTCATCACCGGCGCGCTCGACCTCGACCGGCCGGTCGCGGTGATCCAGTGCCTCGTACTGCACCACATCCGCGACACCAAGGAAGCCCGCAGGATCGTCTCCGGCTACCTGGACGCGCTGCCCTCGGGGTCGTACCTCGCGCTGACGCACCCGTGCAACCCGCGCGACGGCAGCGTCCGGGCGGAGTTCGCGACCGGTGTGGAGGAGAAGCTGCGGATCGGCTTCAAGGCCGTCACGTTCCGGACCCCGGACGAGATCGCCTCATTGTTCGAAGGTCTTGAACTGCTTGAGCCCGGGCTGGTCAGCCTCGGCGAATGGTGGCCGTCCCCGACCGCCACGCCCACCGGCGCCAGCCGCCTCATCATGGCCGGCCTCGCCCGCAAGCCCTGATGCTGTGACCTTCTCATGAAATAGCTGGTGTATCACCGGCCAATCCCTCGATGATGGCTGCATGTCTGCTGCGAAGGCTGCTGCCGCTTACTGATCCACGCCCTGTTAATCAACACGGTCGCGTGATCGATGACCCTGCCCAGTGGCCGGGTCCCTCAAGCGTGCAGTTTTTCCTTCTCAGGGAGCCCCATGCCCTCGCAGCATCTCGAGATTGCCTGTGACGAGTCCGGATTCACCGGAACGAACATGCTCGATCCCACCCATGAACTCATCACCCACGCCGGTGTGCACCTCGAGCCGGAGGAGGCGGCGGAGTACGCCGCCCTGATCCGCACGAGATTCCACCGCTACTCGGCCACGGAGTACAAGGCCAGCCAGCTCCTCCGCAACCGGATCGCGGTCGAATGGCTGCTCGGCACGTTGTCCGGCCGCGCGACCGTGCACCTCACGGACAAGACGTACTTCACCGTCACCCGCCTGGTCGACCTGCTGATCGGCGAACCGACGTACGCCGCCGGAACCAGCCTCGCGCTCGACCTGCGCCCGGTCGCCCGCACCCTGCATCGCGCCGGACCGATCGTCTTCGGTGCGACGAGGTGGCGCGCGTTCCTCGACACGTTCGTCGAGATGATGCGCCACAAGCGCTACCGCCTGATCGACGGCCCTTGGGTGGCGCACTTCCTGCAGACGCTCGACGGAATGCGCTCCGAGCGGCTCGACCCGCTGATGCAGCCGCTCCGCGACGCCCGGCCGCAGCTGTTCCACGTCCTCACCGAACTCCAGGACGACCGCTCGCCGGTACCTCCGCCGCTCGAGCCCTTGATCCCCGCGCTCTTCGAAACCGCCCGCCTGTGGACGGCCGACGGCTCCTCGATCACGATCCTCCACGACGAGCAAAGCGCCCTCACCCACCACCGGGTAGCCCAGGTCGGCGCACTCCTGCGCACGGTCTCCCCGAACCCGGAACCCCTGCGCGGCCTCACAATGCTCGACTCCCGCACCGACCCCCGCATCCAGCTGGCCGACCTCCTGGCCGGCACCGCCCGGTACCTCGCCACGGCCGAACTCCGCAACCGCGCCGACCCCCGCCTGACCGCGCTGCTCCGTCCGTACCTGGCACCCACCTCCCTCTGGTCCGACCAGTCGAGCTGGCAACGACTGACCGGAGGGCTCGTGGTCCGCTAACCCCACCTCCTCTTTGTTCTTTCTTTCTGTCTGTGACGAGCCGTTGACGAACAGAGATTCGGGCTGCAACCTTTGGCTACCGTCTCGCAAAAAGCTCGCAATTCTCTGCAACTTTGAGATCCCACCCCTCCGCCCTGAGGACTCCTATGAAACGAATGCTCGGCGGCCTTGTCGTGGCCGCCCTGATCGTCATCGGCCTCGTGCCGACCGCCCCCGCAGCCTCCGCCGCCACCACAGCGGTTCTGACCAAGACCCTGACCGCCAACAGTTCCCTGGGTGACTACCCGGTCGGCAACGCCGGCGACGGCAACCAGAACACGTACTGGGAGAGCACCAACAACGCCTTCCCGCAGTGGATCCGCGCCGATCTCGGCAGCTCTGTCGCGGTCGACCGGGTCGTTCTCAAGTTGCCCGCTTCGTGGGGCGCCCGCACTCAGACGCTGGCGGTCCAGGGCAGTACCAACGGCACGACGTACTCCGACCTGGTGGCGAGCGCGGGGTACAACTTCGCGCCCGGGAGCAGCAACACCGTCACGATCACTTTCCCCGCCGCGACCACCCGGTACGTCCGGCTGAACATCACCGGCAACACCGGCTGGGCCGCCGGCCAGCTGTCCGAGTTCGAGCTCTACGGCCCGGACACCGGCGGCGACACCCAGGCGCCGACCGTGCCCGGCAACCTCGCGCTCACCGAGCCGAGCTCCGGTCAGCTCCGGCTCGCCTGGACCGCGTCGACCGACAACGTCGGCGTGACCGGCTACACCGTCTACCGCAACAACGCGGCCGTCACCACGGTCGCCGGCAATGTGCTCACGTACACCGAATCGCAGCCCGCGACGGCGACGGTCGAGTACTTCGTCCGCGCCCGCGACGCGGCCGGCAACGAGTCCGGCGACAGCAACCGCGTCCGCCGCACCGGCCAGGGCGGTGGTACCAACCTCGCGAACGGCAAGCCGATCGAGGCGTCCACGTCCGTCTTCGGTTTCGTCGCGACGAACGCCAACGACAACAACGTCGCCACGTACTGGGAGTCCAACGGTTTCCCGTCGACGCTGACCGTCAAGCTCGGCGCCAACGCCGACGTCAGCTCGGTCGTCGTGAAGCTCAACCCGGACCAGGCCTGGGGTCCGCGGACGCAGAGCATCGAGGTGCTCGGCCGCGACCAGGGCGCCACCACCTTCACCACGCTGAAGGCGCGCGCCAACTACGACTTCAGCCCGGCCTCGGGCAACACCATCGAGATCCCGGTCGCCGGTCGCGTCGCCGACCTCCGGCTGCAGGTCTTCAGCAACACCGGCGCGCCCGGTGGTCAGGTCGCCGAACTCCAGGTGATCGGTACGCCGGCGCCGAACCCGGATCTGGTCGTCACGTCGGCCAGCTGGACCCCGGCCTCACCGAGTGAGTCGACCCCGATCACGCTTTCGGCGACCGTACAGAACATCGGCACGGCAGCGGCCCCGGCCAGCTCGCTCAACTTCAACCTGGGCGGCACTGTCGTCGGTACCGTCCCGGTGGGCGCCCTCGCCGCCGGCGCGTCAGCCACGGTCTCCTTCAACGCCGGTACTCGCGCCGAAGGAACGTACAGCGTGTCCGCGGTCGTCGACCCGACCAACACCGTCGTCGAGCAGAACGACACCAACAACACCTTCACCGCCGCGACTCAACTCGTGGTTGCGCAGGCTCCCGGCCCTGACCTGCAGGTCCTGAGCATCACCTCCAACCCGCCGAACCCGGCCGTCGGAGCGCCGGTCAGCTTCACGGTCGCGGTCAACAACCGCGGTACGTCATCAGCCGCAGCCAGTACTACGCGACTGACCGTCGGCAGCACGACTCTCACCGGCGCCACCGGAGCAATCGCGGCCGGTGCAACCTCGAACGTCGCCATCAGCGGGACGTGGACCGCGACCAGCGGGGGAGCGACCCTCACCGCTACCGCGGACTCGACCAACGCCGTCGCCGAGACGAACGAGACCAACAACTCGTTGTCCCGCGCGATCGTCGTCGGCCGTGGCGCGGCGGTTCCGTACACGTCGTACGAAGCTGAGGCCGCGAACTACACCGGCACGCTGCTCAGTACCGACGCACTCCGTACCTTCGGCCACACCAACTTCGCCACCGAATCGTCGGGGCGGCAGTCGGTCCGGCTGAACTCCACCGGCCAGTTCGTCGAGTTCACCTCGACCAACCAGACGAACTCGATCGTCGTGCGCAACTCGATCCCCGACTCGGCCAACGGGCAGGGCATCGACGCGACGCTGAGCCTCTACGTCAACGGCACCTTCGCGCAGAAGCTCAACCTGTCGTCGCACTACAGCTGGCTCTACGGCACCAGCGACGGGCCGGAAGCGCTGACGAACACCCCGGGCGGCGACGCGCGCCGGCTCTTCGACGAGTCGCACGCATTGCTCTCGCAGTCCTACCCGGCTGGTACGAAGTTCAAGTTGCAGCGCGATTCGGGTGACACCGCGTCGTACTACATCGTCGACATGATCGATCTCGAGCAGGTCGCACCCGCGTTGTCCCAGCCGGCGGGGTGCACCAGCATCACGCAGTACGGGGCGATCGCCGGCGACGGCATCGATGACGCGGACGCGATCCAGCGGGCCGTCACCGATGACCAGAACGGCGTGATCAGCTGCGTCTGGATCCCGGCCGGCCAGTGGCGGCAGGAGAAGAAGATCCTCACCGACGACCCGCTGAACCGGGGTCAGTACAACCAGGTCGGGATCAGCAACGTCACCATTCGCGGCGCTGGCATGTGGTACTCGCAGCTCTACTCCACGATCGAGCCGCAGAACGCGGGCGGCATCAACCACCCGCACGAGGGCAACTTCGGGTTCGACATCGACAAGAACACGCAGATCTCGGACATCGCGATCTTCGGTTCCGGCCGGATCCGGGGTGGTGACGGCAACGCCGAGGGCGGCGTCGGACTGAACGGCAGGTTCGGTACCGGTACCAAGATCACCAACGTCTGGATCGAGCACGCCAACGTCGCGGTCTGGGTCGGCCGCGACTACGACAACATCCCCGACCTCTGGGGCCCGGCCGACGGGCTTGAGCTCAGCGGGATGCGGATCCGCGACATCTACGCCGACGGCATCAACTTCGCCAACGGCTCGCGCAACTCCAAGGTGTTCAACTCGTCGTTCCGGACCACGGGCGACGACTCGATGGCCGTCTGGGCCAGCAAGTACGTCAAGGACCAGTCGGTCGACATCGGCCACGACAACTCGTTCACCAACAACACCGTCCAGCTGCCCTGGCGCGCCAACGGCATCGCGATCTACGGCGGCTACGGCAACAAGATCGAGAACAACCTGATCTACGACACGATGAACTACCCCGGCATCATGCTCGCGACCGACCACGACCCGCTGCCCTTCTCGGGCACGACGCTGATCGCGAACAACGGCCTGTACCGCACCGGCGGCGCGTTCTGGAACGAGGACCAGGAGTTCGGCGCGATCACCCTGTTCCCGTCCAACCTGCCGATCCCCGGCGTCACCATCCGCGACACCGACATCTACGACTCCACCTACGACGGCATCCAGTTCAAAACCGGCGGCGGCGAGATGCCGAACGTAGCCATCACAGGAGTCCGCATCGACAAATCCAACAACGGCTCCGGCATCCTCGCCATGGGCGGCGCCCGCGGCAACGCCACCCTCTCCAACGTCACCATCACCAACTCCCGCGACGGCGACATCCTCAAGGAACCCGGCTCAAGCTTCGTCTTCTCCGGGCAGTAACACCATCCGCCAGCCCCGGACCCGGTCTGCCCACCGGGTCCGGGGTTGCGGCCCTGTCCGCCCGGCCACTGGCAGGAATTCGTGCCGCTGACGTGAAGCATCACGCCAGCAGCACCAAAACCCGCCACCGAACACCGCTTCATCGCCCGGCGACCGACGGCACCGCCCGGACCCCCGTGCACGCACAACCCTCGCCGAGGGCCCCAACATGCCGGGGTAAGAGATTGCCCACCGACTTAGGTATGCACCGACGGCCGCTCGTTGCCCTCAGCAACCACCGCGGCGGCTCCAGCTCGGGGGTTGACCCCTGAGATGGTGGGTTGCCGCCCGAGAATCCGAGGTGGCAACCCACCACTTGGGGAGGCAACCCCGCAACGAACCGTCCAGCCCGGCCCGCCCCGCGATCCCGGCCGACCTTGGCCAAGGGACTCTCTGGCTCAGACCCCTCCGCGGGAGCCCGCGAACCACAGTCCCTCACCTCAGCACCACGCCACAACAGCACCTCAGGCAGGATGACGAGGAGCATCGGCGAAGGGAAGTACTGGGATATGAGCGTCTGCATTGTCACGGGTGGAGGCGGGCCGCGGATCGGGAGCGGGGTCTGCCGGGCGTTGTCGGGCAAGGGGTGGACTGTGGTGGTTGCCGATCAGGAGTTGGCGGCGGCTGTGGCTGTGGCTGATGAGTTGCGGGCGGCCGGGGGGAGTGCGGTGGCGATGGCGCTTGATGTGACCGATGTTGAGTCGGTGCGGGAGGTTGTGGGGGCGACGGTTGCCGAGTTCGGGACTGTTGATGGGCTGGTGAACAGCGCGGGGGTCGGGCTTCGGAAGGACGGGGCGGAGGCGACTCGGGAAGAGTTCGATCGGGTTAATGGGATCAACTACGGCGGGCCGTGGAACTGCATCCGGGAAGTCGTGCCGGTGATGCTGGAGAACGGTGGGGGAAGCATCGTCAACATCGGGTCGGTGCATGCGGCGGGGGCAGCCGAGACATTCACCTTGTACGCCGGTACAAAGGCCGCGCTGGCCGCGTTGAGTCGGGGGATCGCGCGGGACTACGGGCGACGCGGGATCCGGTGCAACATCGTGCATCCGGGGGCGGTCGAGATCCGGGGCAATGAGCGGGTGCTTGACGAGTTCGTCGCCAAACAACAGATGCTGCCTAACGCCGTTGAAGCGATTGATATCGGCAATGCGGTGGCGTTCTTGTTGTCGGCGGAGGCGCGGGCGATCACGGGGGTCGAGTTGTTCGTCGACGCCGGTACTACGGCGATGCTTTTCTCCAACGGCTTCACCGACTGAACGCCTTGTTTTGTTCACCTTCCGGGTCCACGCTGGCGGAGGGAGGGGACGCCATGACCTTGAATCGGTACGGCGCTTTGGTGGGGACAGTCGTCGGGCGGCGGGCCGAGGGCGGGGTGGACTCGCCGCATTTCCAGCTGCACGTGAAGGGTGGCGATACGGAGTACCGGGTGGCGGTGAATGTGTTGTCGCAGCAGTCGCCGTCGGAGCTGCTCTACCTGGCGGTCGAGGACTTCAAGCACCCGGTGCTGGAGTCGCTGCGAACTCTGCCGGACGGCTTCACCGGCGTGGACATGGTTGGTGGCGGAGCTGCGCTCGACTACATCCGGGGCAACCTGTTCGACCGGTCGCAGCTGCGGCCGATGCCGTCGACGGTGCCCGGGCCCGACAACGATCTCGCCGACCGGCTGGAGTTCTTCACCGCTCGCGCGCTCGCCGATCCGGGGGCGCGGATCTATGCGATCGGTGACCGATGGGGGCCGGAGAACGCCGTAGCGGACAAGATTTTCGGGTTCTCGCCGGGCAACGGTGTCCACGACATCCATATGAACCAGGGCAACAGCGGGTCGTTCAAGAGTGACGACGGGGTCTGGCAGGACGGTGGGTTGCTGTTCCAGTTCACGGATCAGTGGGTGGCGATCTTTCTCGCCTTCCAGAGTCAGACCTGGCACACCGACGACAGCACCGGCCATGCGCTGCCGGGTGAGCCGGGTGCGGTACCGAGTCCGACCGACCCGCATCGCACGCTCCGCATCATCGCCGCGCTGGCCAACCCGATCGGCCCCGCGCCCGAGCCCGAGACGGTCACCCTGCTCAACCCGGGCTCGGTGCTGATCGACCTCGACGGTTGGTCCCTGGTGGACCGGCTCGGTCAGCGGATGCCGCTTCCCGCTCAGGAGTTGCCAGCTGGCGATGCTCTGCGGATCGCACTCCAGGCTCCTGTCCAGCTCGGCAACCGAGGCGGCACCCTGACCCTCCTCGATCCGGGAGGGCTCAAGGTCGACGGCATCTCCTATACGAAGGAGCAGGCGGCGGAGGAGGGCTTCACCCTCGTCTTCTGATCCGCGCGGTCAGCGGGTGTAGCTGCGGGCGACCTCGACTCCGACGACAGTGGGCCGGCCGGCCGGCTCGGGGGCGAGTGTCTTGGCCAGGGCCGGGCCGAGGCGGTCGGCGAAGAAGCGGTCGGCGGCGTCCTTCGACTCCCACAGGGTGACGACGCGGAGGCCGTCCGCCGCGGAGCCGACGTACCGGGCCTGCAGGCCCTCGGGTTCGGTGCCGACGTTCTCCATCAACTTGTCGAACTGGTCGATCGAGGCGAACGGCGGGGTGGCGATCGTGATCCATGGCATGGCTTTCTCCTCTGTCCGGGCGGCCGCTGGTGGCCACACACCTGACGTTAGGAGTTGGTCGCGTCGCGCGAATCCGCCGAATCACTCATCGCGGTACTCACCTGGCCGCGGGTCACCCAGGTGGCGATCTGGCTGCGGGTGGTGAAGCCGAGCTTGGTGAGGATGTGCTGGACGTGGTTCTGCGCGGTCCGCTCGGACAGGACCAGCGTGGTCGCGATCTGCCGGTTGGTGAGGCCCTCAGCGACCAGTGCGGCGACCTCGGTCTCGCGAGCGCTCAGTACCGGTTCTACCTCGGGCTGCGTCAGGTAGGCGGTCATCCCCAGGGAGGTGGCCAGCCGCAGCGCGTCGCGCGAGTTGGACTCCGCCCCGGCCCGATCACCTGGGCGGTTGCGATCGCGGAGGGCCTGGGCGAGGTGGTACTGCGCCTCCGCGACGAATCCCGGCGCACCCGCGCACCCGGCCTGGTGGACGGCCGCCGTCAGGTCTTCCACAGCATCGTCCAGCCGACCGAGTACTGCGGCGCCGCGACCGAGCGTCAGTTCTACGGGACCCAGGTAGGCCACGCCGTTGCCGACCGCATGCTCGCCACGGAAGGGTTCCAGCCGTCGCAGGAGTTCCTCGAGGTCGTCGTACCGGCCGATGCCGGCGCAGGCGAGTGCGGCGTACACGTAGCCGGGCAGTGTGAAGAAGACGGGCAGTGACCAGGCGTCGAGCGGACCAGCCTGCCGGTACGACGCGGCCGCCTCGCTGGTGAGTCCTGCACAGGTCTGGAGGTAAGCACGGGACAAGTGGGCCATCGTGGCGAAGCGGGGCGGCGGGTCGAACGCCTGCCTGGCTACCTCCGGGCTGACCCCGACATGACCGGCCAGAGCCGCCAGTAGTGCGTAGTACGCGCCTGTGGCCGGTGCCTTCTCGATCACCCGCATCCGCTCGTACCCGCGCCGGGCGATCGCGGCAGCCTCCTCATACCGGCCGCGAGCCTGGGCAACGCAAGCGGCGACGCGGTCATGATGCCAAGCGCTCACCGGGCCGCCGACCCGCTCGACCGCGACCTCCAGAGCAGGCAACTCCTCTGCCGCAGCCGCCAGCCGACCACTCTCGATCAACGCGTCGAGCCGCCAGAGTTCACCCCACATGGCCGAGCGGGGATTGCCGTTCCGCTGGGCCAGGTCGAGCATCTCTGTTGCTAGAAGCAATCGTTCGGCGCGACCCGCCGGACCGGGGCAAGCCTCTTGCCTGGCGTGCAGCGCATCGGCCAGGGCCTGGTCGCCGTCCGCCTGATCGTCGCTCGCCTGGTTGTTGCTCGCCTGGCGAGCGAGGTCGAGGGCTGCCCGGCTGAGCTCGTCGGTGCGGTCCTGCTCGCCGTCGTAGAACGCGAGATGGCTCCGCTGGGCCAGCAGCCGCGCCCTGGTCGCGTCACTGACCTGGCCTGCCATGGCGTCCTCACACAGCCTTTTGGCGACGGTGTTGATCCCCGGATCGGGGACGGCCTCGAGAACGAGCGCCGCGTCGGCCCGCTGCTCGTCATCCACGGCGGCGGCCGCGGCCTCCGTCGCGGCGGCTACGCAGGTCTGCAGATCACCTGCCAGCCGGGCGGCGCGACCAAGGTTTACTTGCCGTTGGCAACGCTCAGCCGGATCGACGGGCGCGATCTCCCAGGCGGCCTGATACAGCCGCACGCCTTCCTCGTACGCCAGCCGCCGCACCGCCTCGTCCGCGGCGAGGGTCAGCCAGTACTGCGCAATCGCACCTTCCCCGTACTGCGCCAGATGCGCCCGATGCCGAGCGATCTCGACGAGGTGCTGACTCAGGTCGCCGGCGTGCTGGTGCTCCAGCGCTTCCGCGATACCGCGATGAAGGCCGGCGCGCTCCGCAGTACCGAGTGAAGCAGCCACCGCATCCCGGGTGAGCGCATGGCTGAACCGGCCAGGCTGGTCGAGGAACCCGAAGGCCACCGCCTCGTCCACCAGCGGCAAGCACCTCTCAACGGTCATATCCACCACCGCAGCGACAGTCGTGAGCTGGAAGTCGCGCCCAACGATCGCTGCAGCCTGCACCAGCCGGCGGCAGTCGGCGCTGACCCGGTCGAGCCGCCCAGCGACGATGTCGAGGACCGTCCGCGGCGGCCGGTCCGGCTGCCACGAGCCGTCAGCGATGGCCCGCCCGACCTCGGTGACGAACAGGGGATTGCCACCAGTGACCTGGAAGACCTGCTCAGCCTGGTCCGCTGACGCCATCGGCAGTTGCTCCCGGACGGCTCCGAGATCAAGCCCGCGCAGCTCCAGGCGCTCGGCGGGCAGCTCAGCGAGCATGCGAGCGCCTATGCGGTGGGTGGCCAGGACTAGTACCGGTAGGTCGCTCACCTGGGCCGCGAGATGCCGTAGTACCAGCAGGGAGGGCTCATCGGCGCGGTGGACGTCCTCCAGGAGGATCACCAGTCCCTGCGGATCCGCTGCCTCGGCAATCGCCTCAGTGACCGCCTCGAACAGGCGGAACCGATCACCGGCCTCTCCTGCGAGTACCTGGTCGGCATCAACCTTCAGCCCGCGCAGTACCTGCCGCCACGGCCAGTAGGCGGGTGCCCCCTCGCCCTCAACACAGCGGCCCCAGGCAACCGCAGTACCGGCCGCCAGCGCCATGCCCGCGAACTCCTGCGCCAGCCGCGTCTTCCCGATCCCTGCCTCGCCTCCGCACACCACCAGCCGCCCCCGGCCGTCGCGTGCGTCGTCGAGCCAGCCACGCAACGCGCCGAGTTCCCGCCCCCGCCCGACAATCCCCATCCGCCCAGCATCACCTAACGCCCGGTACTTCGGGAAGCCCGGTGAACCGTCGCTTGCGTGGTCGGTCAGACTTGGGCGGTGAAACGGTTCCTGCGGCGGGCTCTCGTCGTCATCGTCGTGTTCCTGCTGGTCGTCACCGTGGGGTCGCTGACGTACAACGCGTTCACCGGTGGCACGGAGTCGGCCCCGGAAGGTTTGAAGTTCGTGCAGGCGGGGGACGTCAACACCCGCTACGACAGCTGGGGAACGACCGGTACGCCGGTGGTGCTGGTGCACGGCGCGGTGGAGTCGGTCGACACGTGGTCGCGGCTGGTGCCGTTGCTCGCCAAGACTCATCGGGTCTATGCGTACGACATCACGGGATACGGGTACAGCGAGCGCAAGGGGCCGTACACGATCGAGCATCTCGCCTCGCAGCTGCTGGGCTTCCTGGACGCGATGCATCTTGGAGGCCCTGGGCAACCACATCCGTTGCTCGTCGGGCATTCTCTCGGCGCGGGGGTCGCGGCCGAGGCGACGTTGGAGGCGCCCGGGCGGATCGGCGGACTCATGTTTCTTGATGGCGACGGGCTGCCGCTTCCCGGTGGTCGTCCGCCTACGGGCGTGATCGTTCCGCCGTACCGGACGACGTTGTTCCGGATGGTGCTGGGGTCCGACTGGCTACTCCGGCGGATCTACAAGTCGACGTGTGGGCCGTCGTGTCCGCCGATGGACGTCGAGCAATGGGTGCGGCCGTTCCGTCAGCCAGGCGCCGAGAAGGCTGTTTGGCAGATGACGGCTCATGGGATTCCCGCAGTACCGGCCGATCGGTTGGTGCGGCTGCGCGACGTACCGGTTCCTACGTCTGTGGTTTTCGGTGCTCGGGATACCAACGGCGGCAATGCTATCGAGACGGCCGGGCGGATCGGCGCGCCGGCTCCGACCCTCATCCCGGACGCCAACCACCTCACGCCGATCTCCAACCCGGCCGAGATCGCCACCGCCGTGAACGCCCTCGCGGAGCGGAGCCGGTAGAGCCTGGGATTCGGGGAACGCTTCAGGCTCCTGAGAGCTTGAGATTCGTGGCCGACGCCGTCAGGACGATGGACTGGCCTTCAATGGCCACCTGCTGAAGGGTGGCTTTGAACGGCAGTTCCGGTACGACGATGCCGCGCGACAAGATGGCGCCGACCGTGCCGCGGAGTTGCTCGGGGATGCCTTGCAGGGTGCTCTCGTCGACCGCCAGGCCGATCCGGCCGTTGCTCGCCACGGGCCGTACCGTCGCGGAGACGCTGAAGCGCTGGATGGTCGCCTTCGCCACCAGGTTGCCGCGGACGACCTGCAGGGTGAGTGCGTCGATACCCCTGGTGTTCGCGGTGAGCTTCGCCAGCGCGGCCGGGGACAGGCGCAGCTTGACGTCGGCCCGGTCCACCGTGACGGCGGCGCTCCGGTCACCGGTCAGCGCCTGGCGAGGTACATGGATGGTGTGCATGTCGACGGTCAGGTCCTCGGCCGCGATCTTCTCGATCTCCGGCTCGCGCATGGTCATCGTGACCTGGTCGAACTTGCTCCTGGCCAGCTGCGGCAGGAAGCCGAAACCCCCGATCTCCACCGTCGTGTCGGCCGCGGTGACGTCGTACTTCGCTGCCTCGTCGGCCGCCGACTTGGCCAGCTGGCCCTCGGCGAGCGACTCACCGATCCGGTCGGCGGCGACGGCGAGGCCGGCGAGGATCAACAGGATGACGATCAGCGCGCGGAGTACCCGGCGTGGTCTTCTGGAGCTCATGCAGGCAGAGCCTAGCGATGCACCCCTAACCCCTGCGGCCGCCCTGCTGCCAGCGGTGATGGCGCGCGGGTCCGCTCAACATGGCGACCCAGAAGAGCATCCAGAGCAACCAGGGCGCTGCGAGTATCACCGCTGAGGCGACCAGGCCGATCATCAGCACCGGGATCAGGAACATCAGCGGGGACGGGTGTCCGCGCCGTTGAGGGCCCCGGCGCCCTGGTTGGGACGCCTCCAGCTCCGGGAGATCGGCGAAGAGGAGGTCGACCTCATCGGCGTACCGGGCCTTGGTCGCCTGGTCGCTGCGCTCCTCGAACTCGTCCTGCGTCAGCCGGCCGGCGACGAAGTGATCGCTCAGTTGCTCGACCGCCCTGTCGCGCTCGGCGTCACCGATCCGGAGCGAACCTCTGGCGGGGAGGTATCCGCTCATGACCGGTCACCGTCGTCGTCATCCGCGAGGATGGAGTACAGCGTGCGGCGGAGCGTGATCAACGCGTCCCGCGCCTTCGCCTGCTGCTCGGCCGAGCCCGCGGCCATGATCTGCCACATCGCCGTCGCGACCTGCCCGAGAATCGGCTTCAGCCCGTTCTCGTCGTCGTCCTGCGCCGACATCGCCTCCCAGGGCGCCGTGACCTCGTCGGCGTGCTCGGCGACATAGGTGCGACCCTCGTCGGTCAGCGTGAACGTCCGCCGCCCGGTCGCCGCGTCGGCCGTCACCAGCCCCTCGTCCTCGAGCTGCTGCAAGGTCGGGTAAATCGAACCAGGGCTGGGCTTCCACGCCCCACCACTGCGCTCGGCGACCTCCTGAATGATCTGGTATCCATTCATCGGCTGCTCCGCCAGTACTGCGAGAATCGCCGCCCGTACATCGCCCCGCCTGGCCTTCGGACCCCTGCTGAACCCACGCGGTCCACCAGCCCACGGCGGCCCGCCGAACATCCCCCACGGGTTCTGCCCGCCTCCGAAGGGATGCCTTCCGAACGTTTGCTGCTGCCGTCCGCCGCGCTGGCCGGTCATCGCGGCGCGCAGTTCCTCCTTGAGCTGCTCGAACCCTTCACAATCCAGTCGCCCGAACCCGGGCCACCTACCGACAAACGCCGAACCCGTCATCCCAACCACTCCTCACCGAGCCATCACGATAATTCGACGATATATCGCGAACGCTCACCACCCAAGGAGTTCGTCAGCTCTCAGCAACCTCTTACTCTGCCTTGCTACCGTCGGTGACTCCCTCCAAGCCGACAACGACTGAAGGGTCACCTCATGGGCATCTTCGACGGCCTCAAAGACAAGGCCTCCGAACTCCTCCAAACCGCCACCGAAAAGGTCACCGAAGCAACCGGCGTAGACCTGAGCGGTGTCACCGACCAAGCCACCGAACACGCCGAAGGCCTCACCGACCAGGCCCAAGGCCTCGGCGAAACGGCCCAGGACCACGCCAACACCGCCGGCGACCAGCTAGCCGACGCCACCGGCATCGAAGTACCAACCGAAGGTCTCACCGACCAGGCGACCGACAAGTTCAACGACCTCACCGGCCGCTGATCACAGACCGCCAAGGCAAGATCTTCATCTCCGTGTAAGCGGCTCAGGCACGCGGCATCCGCGGGAAGCGGTGCACCTCTTGCGGCCAGTCGAGCGCGACGGCGAGCCGGCCGGCCCAGTGCCGGGCGGTCTCGTCGTCGGGGACCTCGACCACACAGAATCCACCGAGGTGTTCCTTGCTCTCGACGTACGGCCCGTCGCTGAAGACCGGCTCCCCGTCCTGCGCGGTGACGCTGCACACCACGGTCGAGGCGTCGATCCCGCCGTTGCTGAAGAGGAAGACGCCCGTCTCCTTCATCTCGTCGATCACCGGCTTCACCGAAGCGGACTTCCGGCCGATCTCCTCGGGCGTGTGCTCGGGCACCCACTCATCGTTGAACGCGATCAGATACTGAGCCACCGTCGTCTCCTCTCAGGGCAACTGCTCGTCGGCAGGCTTGCCGCGACGAAATCTGGAGCGGAACCTCGAGTCGTACTCGAGCTGCACATACCCCGAGGAGTGCACCCCCACGGCCACGAACCCCATCGCCAGGAACACGATGCCCGCGACGAGGGAGATGTGCCAGAAGGCGGCCGTGAGTCCGACGAACGCGGCCCCCTGGGCAACCGCCTTCGCCACGCCGACAGCGGCTGACTTGCTCGTCCGGCGACGATAAGACTCCTGCCGATTCAGCACCAGCAGCGCGGCCAGCAGCGGGATCGAGACGGCGAACGCGATGACGCACACCGTCGCCGGCAGGTCGAGCGGGTCCTCGGTCAGGAACGGCTGTACTACGACCAGCCCGGCGGCCGCCAGTCCGCCGTAGACCAGGTTGGACTGACGAATCCATTCCTCCTGAGCAGCCGGATCGGCGGCGGCACTCTCGACCTCCTGCCGGACGCGTTCGGCATCGGCTTCCGCCTGGTTCGCCTGCTCAGCCAGAAGGTACTCGTCCTCGTTCATAGGCCTATCTTCCCGAACCTCCGGGCCGTGGCTGAACAACACCTCGGGGCCGGACGATGAGTCGTCCGGCCCCGAGGCGCGTAGTACGGAGAATCAGTGCCTGGTGACTGCCCCGGTGGTGGGGTTGAGCAGTACCGGCCGGGCGTCCGGGCGGTGGTGGAAGTCGAGCATTCCGGTCAGTGAGCGCGCCTGCGCGTCGTACGAGGCGTCGCCGATGGTGCCGGTCCGCCAGTTGTCCTCGATGAACTTCAGAACCGACGTCTGGTCGGTCCGGTTGTGGTCGACGTAGTTGGTCTTGCTGAACGGGCTGATCACCAGCAGCGGCTGCCGCGGACCGAAGCCACAGCGATCGGCGTACCCGCCCGCGGCCGGTTTCTTGCCGCACAGGGCCGCCTGGTCGTTGGCCGGGTCCGCGGAGCCGTTGCGGAGCGGCGGCGTCACGTGGTCGTACCAGCCGTCGGAGTCGTCATACGCGACGACGATCGCGGTGGACGCCCAGTCCTTCGACTTCTGTACCTCGTTGATTGTGTTGACCAGGAAGTGCTGCTCGTCGAGCGGGTCGGAGTAGCCGGCGTGGCCGTCCTGGTACTCCCCGGCCTTCAGGAAGCTGACCGCCGGCAGGTTGCCCGCCTTGGCCGCGGCCGAGAAGTCGGTCAGGTCGTACTGGTGGTTGGCCTGGTCGGTGTGCCCGATCTTGGCGACCGAGGTCGGCGGCAGGTGCTTGGGGTTGCTGGTCGACTTGTAGTACTGGAACGGCGCGTGGTGCGGGCTGTAGTCGACCACTGTGTTGCCACCGACGTTCTGGTGGGTGGCGCCGCAGACGGAGTACCCGTTCGCAGTACTGGTCGGCCGGAAGCCGCCCTGGAACCAGCCCCAGGTGGTGCCCTGCTTGTTGAGCAGGTCGCCGATGTTCGTGCCGGTCATCACGCCGAGCGCGTTCTTCGACGTGTGGTTGTTGTCCGAGCAGTCGTCGAAGGCCGGGTCCGGGTCGTTGATCATGGTGCCGATGCCGTTGGCGTCCGGAGATACCGAGGTGTAGGCGTCGGTGACGTTGTGGCCGGTGATCGGGTCGACGGCGTAGATCCCGTGGGTCTGGCCGGAGATCAGGTTGATCGCACCGGGCGAGGAAGGCCCGTACACGCTGCTGTACGAGTTGTCACTCATCGCGTAGTGCTGGGCGTAGTTCCACAGCCCGGTCACCGTGTTGCCGTCGTAGTAGTCCATCACCAGCCCGGGCTCGCCGAACAGGATCGGCTGGCCGGTGCACTTGTCGGTCTCGGTGAACTCGACGAACTTGTCGGCCTTACCGCCGTTGTACGCCTTCTGCTCCGCGCCGTATCCGTGGTTCTGGTCGCAGGTCAACGCCTGCTCGTGGGTCAGCCGCTTCGGGTTGTACTGGTTCGGGTTCTGCTTGAGCAGCGCCGGCGTCAGGCCGTTGACCCGCGGCGTGTGCCGGGCGGCCTGGAACTTGGTGCCGTCGGTGTTGGCGGCGTTCGGGTAGGTGCCGAAGTAGTGGTCGAACGAGTTGTTCTCGTCGAAGATGACCACCAGGTGCTTGATCGGGGTGCTCGTGGCCACCGGCTTGGGGTGGTGGTCACCGCCGCCGCCGTGATGCCACCACGCGTCGTCGCCGGCCCAGGCCGGCCCGGCCACGGCGACCAGCGTCATCGCGCTGACCGCGGCCACACCGCCGATCGCCGCCGTGCGGGTTCGTTTACTCCAGGTACGGGGCTTGAGGACCACAATTGCCTCCTTTGGTGGAACAGTTCATGCGAGCAGCCCGCGTCCGAGGTGATCAGCGGTGTCCTGGACGCCGGGCAGAATGAGGAAATAGCCGCCGCCAACCGGCTGGATGTAGTCGACGAGCGGCTCGTCGGCCAGGCGTTTCTGGATCGCCTCGAACTGGCGCCGGAGATCCTGCTGGTAGCAGACGAAGACCAGTCCCATGTCGAGGTTGCCGACGTTGTCGGTGCCGCGGTCGTAGTTGTAGGGCCGGCGCAGGATGCGGCTCTCGTCGCTCTGCGGGGTACGCGGATTCGCCCGGCGGATGTGACTGGTCAGCGGGATCGCCGAACCGATCGGGTCGGCGGCGAAATTCGGTACGTCGTGCTCGTCGTTGCCGTCGAGCGGGGCGCCGGTGTCGCGCCGGCGCCCGAACATGTTCTCCTGCTCGTTGATGGAGACGCGGTCCCAGAACTCCACCAGCATCCGGATCCGGCGGACGACCTGGTAGCTGCCGCCTGCCGCCCACGGCTGATCGGTTGCCTGGGGCAACCACACCAGCTTGTCCATCTGGGTCGCGTCGTTGACGTCGAGGTTGGAGGTACCGTCCTTGAACCCCATCAGGTTGCGCGGCGTACCGCTCGGCCGGGGCGGCGAGCTGAACCCCTCGTACCGCCACCGCACCTGCATCGCGCCGCGGGTGTGCCGGGCGAGGTCGCGCAACGCGTGCAGCACCGTGTCCCGGTTGTCCGCGCACAGCTGGACGCTCAGGTCGCCGTGACTCTCGGCGGGATCGAGGTGGTCGTTGGGGAAGGTGACCATGGGGGTCAGCCCGGACGGCTTGCGTTTGGCCAGCCCGTACCGCTCGTCGAACAGCGAGGCGCCGACCCCGACGGTGACGGTCAGCCGGTCCGCGGGGACTGTTGGGCCGAGTACACCGGAGTCGGTCGGCGGAGCCGAGATGCCGGGATCGGGCGGTGTCCCGCCGGCGGTGAGGAACCGGGCCCGCTCGGTCAACGTCTTGAACAGGTCGGTGAGCTCCGCACGGTTCGCGGCAAGCACGTCAAACGAGACATGCATGGCATGCGGCTGCGCAGGCGTGGTGATCCCCGCCTGATGAACGCCGTGAAATGGTACGACCGGTTCAACCGCCGGTGCGGCGTCAGCCCGTCCCGCCCGCGTAATCCCAACCCCAGCACCAGCCCCGACCGCGACCCCCGCTACCCCGGCACCCAGCGCACCCCGCAAGAACCCGCGCCGATCAGTGCCGGACCGCCCCGTGCCGGTCCGGTTGTCGGTTGGCTGGGCTTCGTCGGGGGCGCTCATGAGGTCCTCCGGACGTCGCCGATTGCGGCGATCGGCGCCAGCACTTCCACCAGCTGACTGACGGCGGCGTTGAGGCGCGTGCGGGTCTGTGTGTCCAGCGCGGTCGGCGCGACCCAACTGCCGTCTGGTCGGTGCCCCTTGGCCACCAGGTTGCGGGTGGTCGCGACCCATGTGGCTACTTGCGGCCAACCGGAGTACCGCTTGCTCATCAGCGGCGCGAGCGCGTGCAGCACCGCCTGGGTGCCATCCAGGTTCGCCCCGAGCGTCGCCAGCCCGGTACCGCTTCCCTGGTCAGCCTGCCCGGTCAGCTCGAACTGCAGCGCGTTCTCCATGATCTCGTGAGCGCGCAGCGGCAGGTCGTTCGGATCGGTCTGCTCCTTAGGGAAGTCCTCACGAAGCCCAGCGACAGCGGTGCCAAGCTGGTTCGCCACCGGTACCAGCGAGGCTGGCGTCTGCCCGTGCCACAGCCCGTACTCGACTCGCCGCAACCCGACGAAGCCCGGATCCTTCACCCCTGCGACCAGCCCGTCCGGCATCCCGTCGATCTGGTCCGCGAAGTCGCCGAACGTGTCATACGCAGCACCCAGCCGCTCATACGCCAGATGCGTGGTCAGCCACGCAGAGCGGGATGCCGCCAATTCACCGCCGCGCAACGTCCGTACCAGCGTGGCGACTTCCCCGGCGAGAGTCGTGAGCCCACCGGTGACGTAGGCCCGGTACTCCGCGACCGCACCGCTGAGGTCCTGTCTGGTGACCGGCAGGACGGCCGGCGCCAGTGGGGGAGGACCGTCAGTGACCCGGATCTCCGGCCCGGTGACCCCGTCCGTGTCCTCCGCCAGGCACCGGAACGCATAGGTGGCCCGGCCGAGGTTGAGCTGCATAGGCCGACTGGTGTTCGGCGCGAGCCCCTCGACCTCGGCGTACACCCCACCGGTCCTCGGGTCGATCAGGTCGACCTCGGTGGTCACCGTGCCGACATTGCTGACCTGGACGGTCTGCGGGCCGCTGTGCGGGGTCTTCCAACCGGTACCGCAGTTACCCCGCGACACGGTGACGGTCAGCGCATCGCCTTGCTCGTCATGGCCAGAACACCCGGACAGGACAAGCAGGAACCCGCAGACAGCCAACGCACCAGCGGGGCGCAAGCGCACAACAAGCGGCACGAGGGCTCCGGGGGAGGGGTAAACGGTTGATCACCCCTGACACTAAGCCACCTGGCGAGCACCGCTCTATGACAGATGTCAGTACCCGCGAATGTTGGCCTCCGGGTAACCCGCCGTTTCCCTACTCCCCGGCACCGCTGAATCAGTCCGAGCGACCCTTCAGCCGGCGGCTGACCGCGCGCTCGACCTCCCGGCTCGCCTCCCGCTCGGCGAGCGCCTGCCGCTTGTCCCAGTTCTTCTTGCCGCGAGCCAACGCGATCTCCACCTTGGCCCGACCATCCTTGAAGTACAGAACGGTAGGCACGATCGTCAGCCCGCCCTCGTTGACCTTCCGCTCGATCTTGTCGATCTGCGCCCGGTGCAACAACAACTTCCGCTTCCGCCGCGACCCACCCTCGTACCACCGAGCCTGCGAGTACTGCGGAATATGCACCCCATGCAGCCACAGCTCGCGGTCCTCAACCTGAGCAAACCCACCCACCAGCGAAGCCCGCCCAGCCCGCAACGCCTTCACTTCCATCCCCTGCAACACAATCCCCGCCTCCCAAGCCTCACCCAGCTCGTACTCATGGGCAGCCTTGCGATTACGGGCAATCACGGGGTCGGCCTCAGGCTTCTTCACCCTCTGATTCTGCCCGCCCAGCAGCGCGGTCGTACTAGGTGCCCCCGGCAGGATTCGAACCTGCGACGCACGGTTTAGGAAACCGACGCTCTATCCCCTGAGCTACGGGGGCGCACGTGTGGACCGGGGATAAGGGTAGCGGAGTCAGCCGATGACTGCGTTGACGCCTAGGTGGCCGGAGATGGAGGCGTAGCGCTCGGCGTAGAGGGTGATGCAGTTGCCGCCGGTGCAGCCGCCGCCGGCGAAGGAGAGGCCGCGGATGGTGGCGCCGCCGCCGGCTGAGGTCGTGTAGATGGGGCCGCCGGAGTCGCCGCTGCGGATGGCGATCGCGTTGCCGCGGGTCGCGCGGACGACGTAGGTGGTGCAGCCGTCGGTGTCGCAGTACTTGGCGCTCAGGGACTTCACCGTGAGCCGGCACATCGAGAGGCTCTTGTAGCCGGACTGGCAGATGTACGAGCCGAGGGCCGGGTCGCCGGCGGCCTTGACCGTCCGGGTGTCCACCGAGTCGCCGGGGCCGTCTGTCCAGATCTTGGCGCCGTACGAGCTGCCCGTCATCAGGGACTGGTCGTAGTCGGGGTAGTTCGTCCGGACCGACGTGGTGCCGTAGTAGTTGCTACCCGAGTTCCAGACCGTGCCGACGCCGCCGCAGTGGCCGGCGGTGACCGAGCCGCGTTGGCCGTTCGATCGCTTGACGACCGAGAAGCCCGCGGAGCACAGCTTGAGCGCCGACTTGATCATCGCGCCGCCCCAGTGACCACCGGTCGGAGTGTCGCTCACCCGCGTCGTCCGCTGCAGACTGCCCGCCGATGCCTGGACGCCGGCCAGCGACTGCAGCGCTGCGACCGAAGCGGCGGAGGTCGTGGCCTTGTCGTACTCGACCACGACGTCCTCGGTCACCGGGTCCAGATCCGCGCTGTACGTCGTCTTGGCCGCGTCGGTCCATTTGCGCGCGCCGAGCTGGTTCCAGGCGTCCGCGATGGAACGGGCGGAGCGGCAGCTGCGTTCGAGGCCGAGCATCTTCTGCCCGGCGGCCGGAACGTTCTCAGCGACAGCGGCCTGGTACTTCTTCTGGTCGACCACGGAGTCGTCGACAACAACCTTGTAGCCGGTCTCGGGCGACCCCAGTACGCCGACGATGCCCTGGCTCAGCCCGTACGGAAGACCCGACGTCGGCCGCCCGGTCACGTCGAGCGGCTCGATCGACCGTACGGCCGTCGTCACACCCTCCGCGATCGCTTGGCCAAGAGGCCGTGGGTCCTTCGCCGAGACGGGTTGGGACAGCCTGGTGGCGTCCGAGGATGTCGTCGTCGGGTCCGCGTGGTTGCAGACCGTGGCCTTCGTCACAGTCATCGGTGTTCCCGGCGCAGCCGTCGACGGCAGAGCCGAGAGTGTTGCGGTTACCAGTGACACTGAGCTAAGAGCGAGCAGCGGAACGGTAGCTGAGAGTCGCACTAAGCTCCCCAATCGGGTGGACGGGCTCCGTGAATCGTCCGGTCAGGGACTGCTGATAGTCAATAGGTGATCACCGTCTGCAAGCAAATTTGACTACCGTGCGCGAGCGTATCTTGCAACTTCTTGCCCGTCGCCGGCGTAGAAGGTCAGGCCGGTCTTGTCGCTGGTGATCCGCTTCGTGGCCTTCAGGACCGCCGTGTGCGGGACGTTGTCGCAACCGACCATGCGTTGAAGGCCCGACCTGCTGCTGAATTCGCCGCGCTGGCCGATCGAGTAGGTGCCCTGGAGTCCGTTGCAGCCGTCGGAGCCGACCCAGGTGCCGTCGGCCTTGAAGGTGATGGTCGGGTCGTTAGGGCGGGCTGCCTTGAGCGTGGTGAAACCGTTGAGCCGCACCGGTCGCCACGTCCCGACCACTGTCTGCGCCGTCGCGGCCGAAGCCTGAGCACTCGAGTTGGTCGACGCAGGGTTGTTCCCGGCCGCAGGCTGCGGGGTCGACTGTGACGGGCCGGCCAAGCTGAAGCTGACCGCGGCGACCACGGCCACCGCGGCGGCCGCGGCACCGGAGATCACCCAGGTACGCCGCTGTGCGCGCTGCGCGCCGACGGTGGCCCGGCCGACCAGGTCGGCGGACGGTGGCACCGAAGCGGCGGCGCGCTCGAAGGTGGCGCGCAGGCCGTCCTCCAGCTGCTCTGTGTCTAGCTCTGTCTTGCTCACGACAACCTCTCATCAACACGGTGGGACTGCCTCGTCTTGCGGAGCGCGGCGAGGGCTCTACTCGCGGTCGCGCGCACCGAGGACGGTTTGATGCCGAGCAGGTCGGCGATCGTCCGGTCGTCCAGGTCCTGGTAGTAGCGCAGCACCAGGACGACCCTTTCCCGGGCCGACAGCGTGGCGAGGGCTCGCCAGAGGTCGTCGGAGTTCACGATGTCCGTGGCCGGATCCGGCACCGTGCGATCGGTGTCGAGGTCGGCCGCCGGGGCCTCGGTGAAGGACCGGCGACGCGTCATCGACAGGTAGGAATTGATCAGGATCCGGCGCACGTAGTGGTGCGGGTCGTCGGCCCGCTGCACCTTGCGCCAGGACCGGAACGCCTGCATCAGCGCGATCTGGGCCAGATCCTCCGCCCGCTGATAGTCGCCTGAGACGGTGAAACCGAGGCGCACCAGTTCCTGCCCGCGCGCGGACGCGTACTCCTCGAACTCCACTCGCAACTCCCCAACTGGGCGTACAACACCTCACACCTATTAGACGCAGTGTGCTACCCAGGGTGCTGCAGAGATTCACACACAGTTCTGTCTCGGCCGCTGAGGCCGAGCCGCCCGCCTTGCGGGTTGAACCCACAAGGCGGGCGGGGTGACCCCGGCCCGGACGGCTTCGGGGGGCACGTCCGGGGCAGGGTCAGCGCAGGCCGAGCGCCTTGATCAGCTCGGGGGAGACCTGCCGCGGCGCGGCGAGCTCGCCGGGCTTGCCTTGTCCTTCGAACGAGGTCGCCACCAGCTGACGGCAACCGAACGCCTCAGCCGTGTACGAGAGCACGCCGCGGTCGTTGTCGGTGAACCGGAGCACGTAGGTCGGCCCCAGTTCCTTGGTGCACATGGCCGGCTTCTTGGCGACCGGCTTCGCGCTGTTCACCAGGGCGAAGAGGTCGACGGCCTGGGCCGCGGTCCGCTTGGTGGTGACGGTCGCATAGTCCTGGCCGGTCGCCTGCGCGTCGTACTGGCAGATCGTGACGCTGACCGGCTGGAACAGGGACTTGGCGATCCCCTTGCCCCAGACGGCCTTGCCGACGGCGGTACGGACGGCGGTGATGGTCTCCGGGCAGTCCATGCTGGGTGTTCCGCTCGGGGTGGCGGTGGGCAGCGTTGGCGCTGTGGGGGTGGTCGGCGGTTGGCTGGGCTGGGCGCCGGCGCCGCTGGAGTCCTCGTTACCGCAGGCGGCGGTAAATCCGAGCACTGTCACGACGAGCGTCGCCCCGATGAAGCCCCGTGTCCTTGATGCACTCACGACTCGGTCCTTCCGGTTGGGCAAGGAAACCCATCATGGTCGCTGAGGATCTCACTGGTCGTGGCAGAACTGTCACGGCACGGCGTCTATCTGGTCACGAGGCAGATCGAGCGGCAAAAGCAGCAGTTCTGTGATGCGTGCGGCCTGTTCGGTAACCTGGAGACATGACGAGCCCGTACGAAGACGACGAGCCGCTGCTGCCCGACCAGACTCGGGACGACGATCCCCGCACCTGGGGTGAGAACGACTCCAGCGACGACGACGAGCGAATCCTGCGCGAGGTCCCGCCGCACCACTGACCGGCCGCCCTCGATGAACACGGTCTTCCTGGTCCACGGTGGTTTGTGGGACCCGATGAACGCGGAACGCTTCTGGCGTACTCCGGGGATCGTCGCCGCGCTGGAGACGCGCGGCATCACTGTCCTCGCGCCCGACCGTCCGCAGTCGCCCGACAGCTGGACCGAGGAAGTCGCCGTACTACGCAAGCTCCTTCCGCCGGAACCGGTAGTGGTGGTCGGCGCCTCCAACGGCTGCTCGGCAGCAGCCCTACTCGCCATCGAGTACCCGGATTTGGTGCAACGCCTCGTCCTGGCCTGGCCCGCGACAGGCGGCGACCCTGTAGTCGACGAACGCACCCGGGCAGGCCTCACCTCCAGAGGCGCGTCGGTAGCTGTGGCTGACGAGTTGCTGACTGCGAACACCTTGCGGGGAGTGCGAGACGACGACCTTGCTCTCTTGCGTATTCCGGTAGCCGTACTGCCATCGGTACCGGAGAATCCTCCTCACCAACGCAAGACCGTCGACACCTTGCTGAGCTTGATCCCCGGCAGCCGCGAACTCCCCGGATGCCCGGAGCCACCAACCCCACACTTCCCACCCCACAAGGACGAACTGGCCGAGACGCTGGCTGCCTTCGCCAGGTGATCCGATAGCGCCGTGACCGCCGTACTGTCATTCGTCCGGTGTCGTTCACGAGGAGAGTCCTGATGGAACTGCGATCGTTCGAGAGCGAGTACTCGGCGCTCGTGGCGGGCTGGGCGACCACAGCACAGGAAGTCTCGTTGCTGACCGGACGGGACGAGTACCCGTTCCCGGCCGACGTCCTGACCAGTTGGCGCGCGATCGCCGACGACATCCAGGCCTTCCTGTACTTCGACGGCGAGACCCCGGTCGCGTACGGCGAACTCTGGCTGGACGACGAAGAGGACGAGGTCGAGCTGGCCCGTCTCATCGTCGCCCCCGACCTCCGAGGCAAAGGCATCGGCACCGATTTCGTCCGGGCCCTCCTCGGGCCGGCCAAGTCGGCGGGCTATGCCGAGATCTTCCTCCGCGTCCGCCCCGACAACACCCAAGCCATCCGCGCCTACCTCCGCGCCGGCTTCCAGCCGGTGGCCGAGGAGCTGGCCGCCGAATGGAACAAGCCACAGCCGATCGACTACACCTGGCTTCAATACCCGACTACTACCTGACCTACTGGACCAGCTTGAGCCAACTCGGCTGCTGGTCCGCAGGCCTCGTGCCGGTCGACTGCGATGTGCTGCAGGGTGCAGCCGACCGGACCACCAGCTTCGGTCAGGGCCGCGGACGGGCCTGGAGGGCGTCGCGGATCTCGACCAGCAGTTCCTGGTCCATGGTGAGGGTCTCGGGCTCCTCCTCCGGGGTGCCGGCCTTGGCGGCGCGGCGGTCCTGGAGCTTCTTCATCGGAACGACGAGCACGAAGTAGACGACCACGGCGGTCAGGAAGAAAACGACGGCGGCGTTGATCATGGCGCCGAAGTCGATCACCGTCTTGGGGTTCTTGTCGTTGAGTTGGACGGCCAGCCCGTTGACGTTCGACCCTCCGATCGCAGCGATCAGCGGGTTCACCAGGTTGTCGACCACGGTCTTCACCACGGTGGCGAAGGCGGTGCCGATGACGAACGCGATGGCGAGGTCGAGGACGTTGCCTCGCATTAGGAATTTCTTGAAGCCCTCGATCATTTTGCAATGCCTCCACGATGCGGGGCCCGGGGACCCTCGGCTGGGTTACCCGCAAAACGTAGGACTCTGCCCCGCCGATGGCGAGGGACCGCGCCGCAGCACCACGGATCGCTACTGCGCGTGTCCGATAAGTGGTCAGCTCGTATCCGGCGTCAGCGCAAAGCTGATTCGCGAGTTCGCCGTGGCCTGGGCAACCCGGCTGATCACCTCTCGCCCGGCGCCGATCACGACCAGCGCGCCCGAGGTCCCGGCCACCGATGAGCGCCCTGCGGGCAACGCGATCACGCGCACAGCACTGGCCAACGGAGTCGCGGCATCGACGGGAGTGCTCGTTGCGGCGTACAGGTCTATTCGATCGCCGACCTGGAGCAGGGTGGTCAGGTCGGCATCGTCGACTCGGACGGGATAGGCGAACTGTCCGGTTGGCAGTGACGCCGGTGTGACGAATCGCGCATCCGTGAGTGGCTCGCCAGAGCGCACTGGCCCCGCGAGCACGCGCCGGACGACGTCGCTGCCCGGCTGGAGCGCGCCCGCGGGCACGACCGCAGCGGGTAGTCGCAAGGTTCGAAGGTCGCGCGCCGTCGGTGGCGAGCCACCGGCCAGGTCTCTGGCGGCGGCCAGGACCGCCACGGTCGGCGGTGGTGGCGGAGAGAGGGCGGTCATGCCGCAGTACACGGCTGCCGCCGCGGACACCCCAGCCAGCAGGCGGCGGTGCCGACGAACGGCTTTCAGCAGGTCACGAAGAAGAAGTCGGCTCATGCCAGAGAAAGTACGAGCCTACGAGCGCCGTTCCCTCGTTATCCACAAGGGAATGCGGAGAAAATCAGGCGGCGCTGGTCTTGCTGCTCGACGACGAACCGGACGAGCCCGACGACCCGGAGGGTCCCGAGGTCGAGGAGGACGAAGAGCTCTTCGACGAATCCGACGACGACTTCGACCCGTTGGACGAGGACTCCGATGACGACGAAGAGGAGGACTCACTCTTGGCCGGCAGCGTGCTGGTCCCAGAGGACCGGCTGTCGTTGCGGTAGAAGCCGGAGCCCTTGAACACGACACCCACGGCGTTGAACACCTTGCGCAGGGTTCCCTCGCACTCGGGGCAGACCGTCAGGGCGTCGTCGGTGAAGCTCTGGCGGACCTCGAGCGAGTTACCACACTCGGTGCACTGGTACTGGTACGTCGGCACGTGATTCCCCTTCAGGCCGCTGGCACTCCTACTACTCGACTGCTAATAATGCGCTACGGGCCCGAAGTATTCCAAGTTCAGCCGATCGATCGGCCGGTCTAGTCCACTTCCAGGCGATCTGGAGACAGGCGCCGAAGCGTGAAGGTTGTCCACAGATGGGGGAGCGGCATTTGGGGTGCGGGGCCGGATTCTCTAAGTTTGGTCCGTGCGTCGCCTGCTGCGTGTCATCATCCTGTCCGGAATCGTGTTCGCCACCTTGCTCCTGGTGGTGGCCGGCACCGGCGTCTTCGTCGTCCGCCACTCCTTCCCCGGCTATGACGGGACGGTGGAGCTGACCGGACTCGACGCGGACGTGGAGGTGGTCCGCGACGCCAACGGCATCCCGCAGATCTACGCCGACAAGCCGGGTGATCTGTTCGCCGCCCAGGGGTACGTGCACGCTCAGGACCGCTTCTTCGAGATGGACTTCCGCCGCCACGTGACGTCGGGCCGGCTGGCCGAGCTGTTCGGCAAGGACGCGCTGGAGACGGACAAGTTCGTCCGCACGCTCGGCTGGCGCCGGGTCGCGGAGAAGGAACTCGCCCTGCTCACGCCGACCACCCGGCAGTACCTGGACGACTACGCCCGCGGTGTCAACGCGTACATGAGCACCCACGAGGGCTCCGCGCTGAGCCTCGAGTACGCCGTACTGTCGCTGAAGGGCACCGATTACCACCCGGAGCCGTGGACGGCAGCCGACTCGCTGGCCTGGCTGAAGGCGATGGCATGGGACCTCGGCGGCAACATGGACGACGAGATCACCCGGACCAAGCTCGCGGCGAGGTACCCGACCGCCAACATCGCCAGCCTCTACCCGGACTACCCGTACGAGCGCAACGAGCCGATCATCGCGACGGCCGGAGTGACGAAGGGCGGCACGTTCACCACCGAGTCGGCTCCGCCGCCCCAGCGCGGCATGCTGACCAAGGACCTGCTCAAGTCGCTCGACACCATCGACAAGGTGGCCAAGGGTCTGCCGGACCTGATCGGCCGCGGCGACGGCATCGGCTCGAACTCCTGGGTCGTCTCCGGTGAGCACACGACGACCGGCAAGCCGCTACTGGCCAACGACCCGCACCTCGGCGCGACGATGCCGGGCATCTGGACCCAGGTCGGCCTGCACTGCAACAACCTCGGCACCCAGTGTCCGTACGACGTGTCCGGGTTCAGCTTCTCCGGCCTGCCCGGCGTGGTGATCGGCCACAACAACGCGATCTCGTGGGGTTTCACCAACCTCGACCCCGACGTGACGGACCTGTACCTGGAGAAGTTCGCCGGACCGAACGCGGTCATGTACGACAACAAACGCACCGGGCTGGCCCGGCGCGAGGAGAAGTTCAAGGTCGCCGGTCAGGACAAGGAAGAGACGATCATCGTCCGGGAGTCCCGGCACGGGCCGATCATCTCCGACGTCGGCGACGACCAGCGCGAGACCGGTGAGCTCGCGGCGAAGAAACTGAAGAGCGCCGAGGCGTACGGCGTCGCGATCCAATGGACCGCGCTGACCCCGGGCCGGACCGCGGACGCGCTGTTCGCGATCAACCGGGCCCAGAACTGGACCCAGTTCCGCGCCGCCGCCTCGATCTTCGAGGTCCCGTCCCAGAACCTGGTGTACGCCGACCGCGAAGGCCACATCGGCTACCAGGCACCCGGCCGGGTCCCGATCCGCAATGCGGGCTACGGCGACTGGCCCGTACCGGGCTGGGACTCGCGGTACCACTGGAAGGGCTACATCCCGTTCGAGGCGATGCCGACCGAGGCCGACCCCGACGACGGTGTGATCGTGACGGCGAACCAGGCCGTCGTACCGAAGACTTACCCGTACCACCTGACCGACGACTGGGACTACGGCTACCGGTCGCAACAGATCCTCGAGCGGGTCCGTGCGGCCGGCAAGCTCGACGCGAACTCGATGGCCTCGATCCAGCTCGACACGAAGAACCGCAACGCCGAGCAACTGATGCCGTACCTGCTGCACGTCCAGATCAACGACGAGTTCGACCGGCAGGGCCAGGACACCCTGCGGACCTGGGACTTCACCCAGCCGGCCGACTCCGCGCCGGCGGCGTACTTCAACGTCGTCTGGCGCAATCTGCTCCAACTCACCTTCCACGACCAGCTGCCGGCGGGCACCTGGCCGGACGGTGGATCACGCTGGTTCGAGGTGATGCGCAACCTGGTCACCCAGCCGAACAGCACCTGGTGGGACAACCTCGACACCACCCAGCGGGAGAGCCGCGATGACATCCTGCGCGAGGCGCTGGTGAACGCCCGGGCCGAGATCACCACCAAGATGGCCCGCGAGCCCTCGAACTGGCAGTGGGGCCGGCTGCACAAGCTGACCCTGACCAACCAGACGCTGGGCAAGTCCGGCATCGGCGTGGTGGACAAGCTGTTCAACCGCGGCCCGTACGAGCTGGGCGGCGGCTCGTCGATCGTCGACGCGACCTCGTGGGACGCGGCGGAGGGCTACGCGGTGACCTCGACGCCGTCGATGCGGATGGTGGTCGACCTGTCCGACTTCGACAAGTCGCGCTGGATCAACCTGACCGGCGTCTCCGGGCACGCGTTCTCGTCGAACTACACCGACCAGACCGACCTGTGGGTGCGCGGCGAGACGCTGCCGTGGGCCTACACCCGCGGCGCGGTCGAGGCGACCCGCAAGCACACGTTGACCTTCACCAAGCCGGAGAAGGAGAACTAACCGAGCTGGACCAGCCGCGTCGGGGTGAGTGCTGCCTTGACGGGCTGGTCGTGCGGGTCGGCCGGGAGTTCGTCGAGGATCTCGGAGTCGTGAACCACGGCCCAGGTCGGCGTACCGGGGGAGACGCGCGCTAGAGCCCGGTCGTACGAACCGCCGCCACGCCCGAGCCGTACGCCGTGACGGTCGACCGCGAGCGCGGGGCAGATCACCAGTTCGGCGGCGTGGATCGCGTCGGCGCCGAGATCTACGCGCGGCTCGGACAGCCCCAGCCGCCCGGGGACCAGGTCGGCCGCGCCCGGGGCGATACCCCAGCCGAGGTCGTTGTCGGCGTACAGGACCGGCAGCAGGACCTCGCGGCCGGAGGCGAGCAGCCAGTCGATCAGCGGTCCGGTCTGCGGCTCGTTGCCCATCGAGACGTAGAGCGCGATGGTCCGCGCGGCCACCACCTCGACCTGCTCACGGGCGACCGCCAGCAGGCCAGGTCCGGACAAAGCAGCCGTTACCTGCCGGGCGGCCAACAGTTGCGAACGCAATGCCGCCTTAGAAGAGAACACAGCGTGATCCTAGAGACGCGTAGTGACGTAGTTAACGTCGCGGTGAC
This sequence comes from Kribbella sp. NBC_00382, assembly GCF_036067295.1. NCBI lineage: Bacteria > Bacillati > Actinomycetota > Actinomycetes > Propionibacteriales > Kribbellaceae > Kribbella > Kribbella sp. NBC_00382. The sequence continues at coordinate 787,145 of NZ_CP107954.1, read as the reverse complement.
GGTGCCTACCCTAGTGTTGGCTCATGAGTGAGGCAGGTCTTCAACAGGCACAGGAGAAGATGCGCGCGGCCGGAGCCGCCGACGTCGCGATCAAAGTCTTCTCGCACTACTACCGGTTGCTCGAGTCGGGCCAGCAGGGCACGATCCGCGAGGACGACATCGATCCGGTGGGCGAACTGCCGCATCTGGAGCACCTCGATCCCGATCAGGAGTCGCGCCGCGCCGCCCTCGCCGAGACGGTGGTGATCAAGCTCAACGGCGGTCTCGGTACGTCGATGGGCGTGACCGGACCCAAGTCGGCGCTGCCGGTGAAGGACGGGCTGAGCTTCCTCGACATCATCGCCCGGCAGATCCTGGCCACCCGCAAGGCGTACGACGTCCCGCTGCCGCTCGTCCTGATGAACTCCTTCCGCACGAAGAAGGAGTCGCTGGCGATCCTCGGCGAGTACTCCGACCTGCCGGTGGCCGGCATCCCGCTCGACTTCCAGCAGAACATGGAGCCCAAGCTCCTCGCCGACGACCTGACGCCGGCCGAGTGGCCCGACGACCCGGAGCTCGCCTGGTGCCCGCCCGGCCACGGCGACATCTACACCGCGCTGGTCGCGTCCGGCACGCTCGACGCGTTGCGGGAGAAGGGTTTCCGGCACGCGTTCATCTCCAACGCGGACAACCTCGGCGCCACCCCGGACGGCCGGATCGCCGCCTGGATGGCCGAGCACGACGTCCCGTTCGGGATGGAGGTCTGCCGCCGGACCAGGTCGGACCGCAAGGGCGGTCACGTCGCGGTCCGCAAGTCCGACGGCCGGCTGATCCTGCGCGACAGCGCCCAGGTGCACGCGGATGACGACAAGTACTTCCAGGACGTCGCCCGGCACAAGACGTTCAACACGAACAACCTGTGGATCGACCTCGACCGGCTCGCCGACCTGATGGCCGGTCACGACGGTGTGCTCGGGCTGCCGATCATCGTCAATCGCAAGACCGTCGACCCGGCCATCTCGTCCTCGCCGAAGGTGATCCAGCTGGAGACCGCGATGGGCACCGCGATCGAGACCTTCGAGGGCTCGCAGGCGGTGATCGTGGACCGCAGCCGGTTCAAGCCGGTCAAGACGACCAACGACCTGCTCGTACTGCGCTCCGACGTGTACCAGCTGAACGAAGCGGGCGACCTGACCACGCATCACGAGGGCGACGAGCCGTACGTCGACCTGGATCCGGAGTACTACAAGATCCTGGCCGACTTCGAGTCGCGGTTCGCGGGTGGACCGCCGTCGCTGGTCCGGGCCGACCGGCTCGAGGTGCGCGGTGATGTTGCCTTCGGCAAGGATGTGGTGGTGCTCGGCGAGGTTGAGATCGAGGCTCCTGCCGGTGAACGCCGGGAGATCCCCGACGGGACCGAGCTTCGTGGATGATGTCTGGATCCGGCCGTTGGAGCCGTACGACACGGACGAGGCCGCAGCGGTTTGGTGGCGGTCCCGGCATGCACAGGATTCGCAGTTGCCACCGGCGATCCACTCTGAAGAACAGGTGCGGGGCTGGTTCGCCGAGGTGCTGCTACCGGACGGACAGACCTGGGTAGCGATGGACGACGGGCGGATCGTCGCCGTACTGACGCTGGACGGCGACGACCTCGACCAGCTGTACGTCGACCCGGAGGTGGCCGGCCAGGGGGTCGGCTCGACATTGGTCGACCTGGCCAAGGACCTGCGGCCCGGTGGACTCGCGTTGTGGACGTTCCAGAGCAACACCCGGGCGCAGGAGTTCTACCGGCGGCACGGGTTCACGGAGGTACGGCGTACCGACGGCGCGGACAACGAAGAGCGCGTGCCGGACGTACGCATGGTCTGGGGGTCTCACCCCGAGCGACTAGAGTCCTCTGGGTGAGACGGAGTGTTGACGAGCATCTGGAAGCAGTACTCGGCAGGGTGAGGCCGCTGCCGCCGTTCGAGCAGCCGTTGATGGAGGCGCTCGGGCTGGTGCTTTGTGAGGACGTTGTCTCTCCAGTGAGTCTCCCTGGCTTCGACAACTCCGCCATGGACGGGTACGCCGTACAGGCGGCCGACCTGGCCGGCGCATCCGAGCAGAACCCGATTGCGCTGCCGGTGGTCGGTGAGATCGCCGCTGGGCGGACTCAGCCGATCGTGGTGACTCCGGGGACCTGCGTGCGGATCATGACGGGCGCACCGATGCCCCGTGGAGCCGACAGTGTCGTACCGGTCGAGTGGACCGACGGGGGAGCCGCGCGGGTCCACATCGCGCAGCAGCCGCCACTGGGTGCCTCGGTACGCCGGGCTGGTGAGGACCTCCAGGCGGGCGACAAGGTCATGGACCGCGACACGGTGCTGGGTCCGCGGCAGATCGCAGTACTGGCTGCCGTTGGACGCGCCCGGGTGACCGTACGGCCGCGCCCGCGGGTAGTAGTCGTCTCTACCGGCGCTGAGCTCCGTGAGCCGGGTACGAGGTTGGGCGACGGGCAGATCTACGACTCCAACAGCCATACGCTCGCTGCGGCGGCCAGGCAGGCCGGGGCGGTCGTCTATCGGGTAGGCATCGTCGACGACGACCCGAAGAAGATCATGGACACGCTGTCGGACCAACTGGTCCGCGCTGACCTGATGATCACCTCCGGTGGCGTCAGCAAGGGTGTGTACGACGTGGTCAAGGAGGTGCTGACCAAGCTCGGCACCATCGACTTCCCCGAGGTCGCCATGCAGCCGGGCAAGCCGCAGGGCTTCGGTGTGATGGGTGACGACGAGGTACCGATCTTCACGCTGCCGGGCAACCCGGTGTCGGCGTACGTGTCGTTCGAGGTGTTCGTGCGGCCCGCGCTGCGCAAGCTGATGGGGGCGATGCCGTACCGCCGCCAGACAGTGCAGGGCGTGGTGCTGGACGGGTTCTCGTCCCCGGCCGGGCGGCGGCAGTTCGTCCGGGCAGCGGCCACCTCCGGCGATCAGGGCTGGATGGCCAGTACAGTCGGCGGCCACGGCTCGCACCTGCTCGGTGGGTTGAGCCGGTCGAACGCGCTGATCGTGGTGCCCGAGGACGTCACGTCCGTGCGGGCCGGGGACCAGGCGGAGCTCTGGCTGCTGGACGAGGAGACCGGATGACGGAACCTGCCGGGGGGCTGACCCACGTGGACGCCACCGGTGCCGCCCGGATGGTCGACGTCTCGGAGAAGTCGGCCGGCGCGCGGCGAGCGGTTGCCTCCGGCAAGGTCTCAGTCTCGGCCGAGGTCGTCGCTGCGTTGCGCGGCGACGGTGTGCCGAAGGGGGACGCGCTGGCGGTCGCGCGGATCGCCGGGATCATGGGGGCCAAGCGGACGCCTGACCTGGTGCCGCTGTGCCACCCGATCGCCATCACCGGGGCCAAGGTCGAGCTGGAGGTGGCGGACGACGCAGTACTGATCGTTGCCACCGTCAAGACGACGGACCGCACCGGGGTGGAGATGGAGGCCCTGACGGCTGTCGCGGTCGCCGGCCTGACTGTGATCGACATGGTGAAGGCACTCGATCCGGCGGCTGTGCTCACCGACGTACGGGTGGAGCTGAAAGAAGGCGGCAAGACTGGGCACTGGGAGCGGCCGTGAGGGCTCTGGTCATCAGCATCTCCAACCGAGCTGCTGCTGGTGTCTACGAGGACACCACTGGGCCGCTGATCGCGGAACGGCTCGCTAGTTGGGGTTTCACCGTCGACGGCCCATACGTAGTCCCGGACGGTGCTCCTGTTGGCGAGGCGCTGGTGAAGGCGGTTGAAGCGACGTATGACGTCGTACTGACCACCGGTGGTACGGGTATCTCGCCTACTGACGAGACGCCTGAGCGCACGCGCGCAGTACTCGAGACAGAGATCCCTGGGATCGCTGAGGCCATCCGTGCTTACGGCATAGCGCAGGGCGTGCCCACTGCAGCGTTGTCCCGAGGCTTGGCCGGGTTAGCCGGCAACACGGTCATCGTGAACCTCCCCGGCTCGCGTGGTGGCGTCAAGGACGGGCTGATCGTGCTGGAGCCGCTACTGCGTCATGCGGTCGACCAGGTACGCGGCGGAGACCATGTACGGACGGACCAGGACTGATGGCGGTTGTGCATTGGCCCGTGGAACTCCAACACGGGCAGGTAGGGCTTAGACCCCTCAAGTCCACTGACGGACCCGAGTGGAGTGCTGCGCGCCAACGGAACATCAGCTGGCTCCGGCCATGGGATGCGACCCAACCGCCGGGTGCGGACGACGGTGCTCGCACCTTCCGGGCAATGGCCCGCGACTGGAACCGCCAGGCGCGGTACGGACGCATGCTGCCCTTCGTCATCACGTACACCGGTGCCGCTGGTCCTAGAGCCAAGAGGCCGCTGGTGGGACAGCTCACGGTCTCCGGGATCACCTACGGCTCGGCGCGTTGGGCGAACCTCGGCTACTGGGTAGACGAGCAGTACGCCGGCCGCGGGATCGTACCGGCGGCAGTAGCGCTCGCTGCCGACCACTGCTGGTTCACCCTCGGCCTGCACCGGTTAGAGGTCGCGATCCGCCCAGAGAACAAGGCAAGTCTGCGGGTAGTGGAGAAGCTCGGCTTCCGCTACGAAGGAGACCGGCCGCGCTTCCTGCACATCGACGGGGAGTGGCGCGACCATCGCATCTTCGCCCTGAACGCCGAGGAAGTCGGGCCCGGCCTGGTAGCACGTCTGCCCTGATCACGCTGCGTGCTTATTCACACCAGTCACACGAGTCTTCTTGCGACACACCGGCTCACGTACCGGACCTGACCCGTCCGGGGTCTTAGCGTCGTCGCATGGGGACGACAGGATTGATCTATGTGGCGATCGTCGCCGCGTGGGCTGCCTACCTCGTCCCGATGCTGCTGAAGCGGAATGACGAGGCGAGTGCACGCCGCTCGGCGGAGAAGTACTCGTCGTCGGAAGCACGCGTGCTGTCGCGGGCTACCGACGTACAGGCGCGGTCGCGGTATGTCGTACGACCGCCGGGCCAGTCGCCGGACGAAGTGAGTGAGGATCTGTCGCCGCCTGCGCGGCACGTTCCGAACCGAGCCCGCCGGGTGGCCGCTATGCGCCGCCGGCGGGTGCTGTCGATCCTGACCCTTTCGCTGTTGTCGGTCACCGCGCTGGCGAGCTTCCAGATGCTCGCGTGGTGGACGCTGTCGGTACCGGCGACGCTGATCGTAGGCTTCGTCGTACTGACGCGCGTACAGCTTCGCCGTCAGGCCCGGGAGCGGGCTGCCGTGGCTGCTGAGCGTCGTGCTCGCGCAGAGGCTCACCACGACCGCGGCCCGGCGACGGCGCCACCGCTGTCGCCTGACCAGGAGCTGACGATCGAGGTGAAGCTCCCGGTCACCCCGAAGCCAGTTGCTGCCGACACCAAGCCCGAGCCACGCACCGACGGCCTGTGGGACCCGGTCCCGGTGACGTTGCCGACGTACGTGATGAAGGAGAAGGCCCCCGACCGGACGGTCCGCACCATCAGCCTGTCCGGCCCCGAGGTCTTCTCCTCAGCCCGCACTGCGGACCCGGAGCCGGAGGCGGCTCCCGTAGTACCGGAGCCCGCTCCGGCACCTGTCGAGGAGCCCGAAATCCGCCGGGCGGTGGGCGACTGACGCTTCTCTGAGGCCGGGGCGATACCGGTTTCAGAGAGCGACCAGTTGCGTGTTAGAGTTTCGCGGTCGCAAGGGAACACAGCGACAACCTGGGGCTGTGGCGCAGTTGGTAGCGCGCCTCGTTCGCAACGAGGAGGCCAGGGGTTCGAATCCCCTCAGCTCCACCAGGGCGATGGGCGACCTGTGTTCACGAAAGTCCGTGAACCTGGTCGCCCTGGTCATTTGTGCGGCGCTTCGCGCCGCGGGCGGGGGGCTTCGCCACCCCGCACCCCCCTTGCGGTGGCTGGGTTTGGCGGTCGCAGCCCCCTTGCGGTGGCTGGGTTTGGCGGTTGGGTCGCCTTTGCGGTGGTTGGCTCGCCGCCGGCCGCTTGGCTGGGGTTGGGCTGGGGTGGTGTCTGCGCTGCTGAAGTGTCCGTCAGGGGTGGGTTAGGTCAGGCAACGATGTGGCATCGTTGCCGGGTTCTTCGCTGCTCTCTGTAACGGTACGTGGGGTCGTAGCGATGTGACGGAGGGGAGTGAGACCGCGCGGGCGGGTTCGACATGGCTGAATTCAACGGGGGAAATCGCATGCAGCCGCGAGTGCTGGATGTCGGCCCGCAAACGGCGGCGATTCTGTCCGAGGCACATCGCAAGATCGGTGTGTTGCCGGGTGGTGATCATTACCGCCGTTATGACCTGGTTCGCAATGTCATGGCGGGAATCACCAGTGTCGACGCTTTTTATGTCGGATTGTTTCAAGGGGCGACCAGAATTCGGTTGCCCTATTGTTACGACGGCGAGAAATATGACGTACCGGAGACGCACACGTTCGCACCGAACGGGCCGACCGCGTGGGTTTTCCGGGAGCAACGCACCTATCGCTACCGAATGGACGGCGGCAAGGTCGTCCGGGCCGGGCTCTCGTTCGGCGACCCGAGGAAACTGTCCGCCGACGTGGTCACGGTTCCGCTGTTCAGACTGCCGGAGGCGCGCCGGGAGATCTTCGGCGTGGTCTCGATGCACTCCTACCAGGCCAACGTGTACGGCGACGAGGAAGTAGCCGCCTTCGAGTGGCTGGCGGAGGTACTGTCCAGGGCGCTCAACCGGGACTGGGAGGACGACCGCGTCATCAGCCTCCTCCCCGGTGAGGCAGGCGGCTCCGTCGTGCCGTTGACCGCTGAGAGCGTCGTGGACTACGTGGTGACAAGGCTTGATCGGCTGCGGGGCCAGTTGCAGGCAGCCGCCGGACGGCTCGAGGACGGCCAGCTCGGTACTGCGGCCGCGGCCGGCGCGCTCGACGACCTCGGGCACGAGTGCGGGAGCTTCCAGACCGACCTCACCGAACTGCTGCTGCGCGTCGACGACGAGCCGACCCGGCGCTTCGGCACCCTGACCGAACGGGAGCAGGCCGTCGCCGTACTGCTGGCCGCGGGGCTCACCAATCCCGACATCGCCGAGCGGCTGTCCGTCTCCGCGGAGACGGTGAAATCCCACCTCGCCAGGATCCGGGAGAAATACGGTATGACCGAGCGATCCCAGCTCGCCGACGACATCTCGGCGCATTTGGGCAGGACCTCACCCAGGAATTGATATGAACTCCCCGGGCCGGGCCGTCACATTCAGGTGACGGCCCGGCCCGCCCGTGTGCCCGGATACCCGGTGATCACCCGGAAGGTGAGAATCTCCGTATTCGATTTCACCCGGTGGGGGATAGTGTCGTCACCGCAATTCGCGCAACTATCTTCCCGAGGAATTGGTGACGGGGGAGGGGCTGTTGTGGGGTTGATGATCGGAATAGATCTGGGGACGACGTATTCGGCCGTCGCGGTGGTGGACCGGTCCGGCCGGCCGGAGATCCTGCCGAACGCCGAGGGGCAGCGGATCACACCGTCCGTAGTTTTCTTCTCCGGTGACGCGGTGCTGGTCGGCGCGGTCGCCAAACGGTCGGCCGCGGTCGCGCCACTGGACACGGTGCAGTTCGTGAAACGGGCGATGGGCGATCCGGCCTGGCGGTTCGAGACCGTCTCCGGCCAGCAGTTCCGTCCGGAGGAGATCTCCGCCATCATCCTGCGGCGACTCAAAGAGGATGCCGAGGCGTACCTCGGCGAACCGGTGACCGACGCCGTGATCACCGTACCGGCGTACTTCGACGACGGTGCCCGGCGAGCGACCCAGGATGCGGGAGCGATCGCGGGCCTGACGGTCCACCGGGTCCTGAACGAACCCACCGCTGCCGCGCTCGCCTACGGCGCGAACCGGCCGACCGTCGGAACGGTGCTGGTCTACGACCTCGGCGGGGGGACCTTCGACGTCACGATCATGAGGATCGCCGACGGCGAGTTCGAGACGGTGGCGACCAGCGGCGACCGGAACCTCGGCGGCTTCGAGTGGGACAACGCCCTGATGCGCCTGATCAACGAACGGTTCCGGGCAGCCGGCGGACCGGATCTGCTCGACGACGACCGGACCGAGGCGGACCTGCGGGACCGGGCCGAATGGGCGAAGCACGCGCTGACGATGATGCCGGCCGCCCGGGTGGTGATCAGTGCCGGTGGCAGCACCCAGACGATCGAGATCACTCGCGCCGAGTTTGAGGACGTCACGTCGCACCTGGTCAGCCGGACCCGCGACATCGCCGAGATCCTGATCGAGGATGCCGGGCTGGTCTGGAGCGACATCGACCGGGTACTGCTGGCCGGCGGCTCCACCCGGATGCCGGCGGTCCGCGCGATGGTCGCGAAGATGTCGCGCCGGGTCGCGGAGTCGGCGGTCAACCCCGACGAGATCGTGGCGCTCGGGGCGGCGGTACAGGCACAGGTGCTGACGGCTGAGCACAGTGACGGCGCAGTCCCCCGGCCGCGGGTGAACGGCGTACCGATCACGATTCGCGACGTCACCTCGCAGGGCCTCGGGACACTGGCCCGGATCGAGGGCACGTCCCGGATGGAGAACGTCGTCATCGTCGCACCGAACACACCGATCCCGGCGTCGAACAGCGAGCTGTTCCAGACCGTGGTGGACAACCAGACCAGCTTGCTGGTCCAGGTCACCCAAGGCGATGACCGCGACGCCGCCTACGTGAAGGTGATCGGCGAGCGGGAGCTGTCGATCCCGCCGTACCCGGCCGGCGCGCTGGTCTCGGTCGCCTTCGCCTACGACTTCGACCAGACGGTCTCCATCGAGCTGACCGATCTGACCAGCCACCGGTCCCTGGGCACCTTCGAGGTGTCCGACGTGGCGAACATGACGCCGGCCGAAAGGGACCGGGCCACCCGCAAGATCCATGAACTGGAAGTGAGTTGAGACGATGAAGACGACGCACTTTGTGGACCTCTACCAGGTCCTGCAGGTGCCGGCGACCGCCATTGAGGAGGAGATCCGGTCCGCGGTCACCAAACAGCGACGGCAGTGGGTGAAGCGGCAGACCAGCGCCGACCCGGACCGACGGACGGAGGCGGAGGCGCGGGTCCGCGACATCGACCGCGCCGAACAGGTACTGCTGAATCAGCTGACCCGGCAGGGGTTCGACCGCGAGCGAGCCGGTCAGCGGCCGTCCGAGCAGGAAACACCCGGCGGCGAGATCACGGGCAGCTGGATCGACAAGGCCCGTGAGTACCTGCTCGCCGACAACCCCGGCGCCGCGAACTACGCGGCTAGAGAGGCGATCGGCAAGGAGGGCAATGACGCCGAGGCGTGGTTCCTGCGTGCGCACTCGTCCTTCCTGCTCGGGAACGGGCGGGATGCCGGCTACGAATTCGTCGAGGCGATCCGGCTTCGTCCGGACTCGGCGCTCTACCACTACGGGTTCGCCGAGGCCTTCGCGGCGCAGGAGAAGTGGAAGGAAGCGCTGGTCGAGTACGAGCACGCGCTGCGGCTCGACCCGGGAAACCCGGAGTACCGGACGTCGATCGCGGTCGCCTACCTGCAGGACGACATGGCCGGCCGGGCGGTCGAGATCATGGAGTCCTTGGTTTCGGAGTTTCCCGGCACCGAGGTGTACAAGTACTACCTCGGCCTTGCGCTGCACGACAACGCGCTGGACTCCCTCGGCCAGATCAAGCCCTTCGTCTACAACGGCCGGATGGTCGACGCCGGTGGATACGCGGTGGTGTCGGAGGCCCAGGTCCGTTGGGTCGAAGCGCAGGGCGGCCGGATCCGGGCGCTGAAGAGCAAGGACCCCGAGATCCGCAGGCTGGGCGAGCGGCTGATCGAGATGGCCGTCGAAAGCCGCATCGTGCGCTGGAACCTGGACGGCAGCGGACCCTGGATCGGGGCCTTCATCCTGCTCGGTGTGATCCCGTTCTTCGCCGGATTCAGCGGAAGCGCGGGTGCCGTGTTCTTCGGCCTGGTCGCCGGTGGCCTGATCGCGGCGATCTTCACGAACAGCCGTCGGCTGCCCGTGTGGAAGCAGAAGCTGAAGTCGCTGACCGAGAGCGGGCGCCTGCTCCGGCCCGGGATCTGACGCGGATGGAGACCAGCACGAGCATCGAGAGCCTGACCGAGGAGCTGGCGGCGCTGCGGGACCTGTTCCACCGGCGTCTGCTGAACGACAAGGCCCAGCAACAGGTTGTCGACGAACTCTCCAAGCGCCTCGACAACGCAGACCGCCGGGCGGCCGCGGCGATGCAGGCACCTGTACTACGCCAGCTGGTGCTGGTGCTGGACCGCATCGACGCCGAGGCGCCGATTGCCTCGGTGCGCGACGAGCTGACCGAGATCCTGACCCGGTGCGGGGTGCTCCCCGTCGGTCCGACGGCCGGCCTCCCGTTCGACCCACGGTTCCATCACGCGGTCGCCCGGACCGAGGTCACCGACCCGGCCGGCGACGGCGTGGTCGCGACGGAGCTGAGGCCCGGCTACGTCCTCGACGGGACGGTACTGCGCCCCGCCGAGGTCACCGTCGGTCAGTTGCCGTCGACAACAAGCTGCCCGCGGGAGACCGCGGGTGTGGGGGAAGAAGACACAACCGGAGGGGGAACAAGCTGATGTGTTGGGTGCCGTTCGGCATGACACCGGCGACCGTTTGAGGCAGTAGCAGGGGGGATTGGAACGAGCGCGGCGTCATCCGGTCAGTCCGGATGGCGCCGCGCTCGTTCGCGCTCAGGCCGGTGCTGCGGCGTCTGTCCGTCGGTAAGTCGTGAGGACCAGGATCGGTTCGCATCGACGGACTGAAGGAACTGGTCGCGCTGTACCCGGGCGGCGGAGGACGCATTGAGCATCGAACCTGAGCTGGACTGCGGCGTCGAGGTACGCGCCGAACCGGATGGAGCCGTCGTCGTCGGCCCGCCGCAGGTCGGCGCCGCGGGGCTGGTCATCATCGCTCTGAGTGGAGGCCTGCTGACTGTCGATCCGATGGCTCCGCATGGTCCATGGCAGCTCCGGGTCAGCGACCCGTCCCAGGTGACCGTCGTCGAGGCGGTCTACGGTGCGGAGGTCGCGGCAGCGGTGAAGGCGGCGGACAGCATGTCGATCCGCCTTCCGCTCGTGGCCTCGCCGGTTCGCGATGCCTTGGTGAGTCTCGCCGTACTGCGCTGGCTTGGCACCCGGTGCCCGATTGCGCTGGACCGTCCCTTGCTGATTGTCGAGGAGAACGTCCTGGCCGCGCGCCTCGGCGACCTTCTCGACGAGAATCACACCCGTACCGACGCGCTGCTCGACTGGGCGCCTGCCGTTCTTGACTGGGCGCGGCTGTGCCACCGCACCGGGGCGGAGTTCCGCCGTACCGACGCCGTACCGGCCCTCATCGAGGCGGCCCTTCGGGAGATCGAAGCGCGACTGACGGACCCTGAGGCGTTGGCGGAGGTTCGCCACGAAGCCGACCTGCTCCAAGGAAGGACAACCTTTGAAGTACCCGCCACGGACTCCGGCGGCGCCTGGGCGGTGATCGATGAGCTCAGCCCGCAGGGTGCACCGGTGATGGGCAACGACGACTCGCTGATGCGTCGCGGCTGGGGGCCCGTCGACTGGGATCGAACCTCGCCGACCGCGACCTCGCGGACCGAGGATGCCGTGTCCTGGCGGATCATGGCGCGGGCCGGAGGAGATCTGATGACCGTTGTGGTCAAAGCGTTTCCGCCGGCGCCACACGCGGACGTCCTGGTCCTACCGGACGCGTTGCGGCCCGGGCCGTCCGACTTGCAGGCGACACTGCATTCGTCGGACTGGCCGCTACCGCTGGCAGTCGTCGAGCTGACCTCACGTCCGGAGAACGGGGCCTTGATGGGGTCGCTCCGGCTGGAGCCGGCCGTCGCGGACAGGATCCGGAACTCCGAGGGTTCGGTGTTGTCCGTTGAGGTCGAGGCCCGTGGGGTCCCGCACTTTCCACGCTGGGGCGCCGACGCCAGGCGCGCCGCCGCCGTCCGGTGGGCTACCCGAGGTCTGTGCTGCCTCCGTCTGGCACCGGTCGCCCCGCCCGCTGCCCGCAGTGCCCTCGCCATGACCGGTGCGGAGGCCCTCGCCTTCGCCGCGCGCCGCTACACCGAGCTTCCGGACGGGGCCAGCGCCGCCGCGCAGTGCATGGCGTTGATCCCTGCGTCTGCCGAAGACCGGCAGTACTGGACTCCCGACGACTTCGAGGTGGGACCAGACCCTTCAGCGGTGGGTGGTGATCCGGTCGGCGGCGCCGCTCGGGCCACAGCAGCCGAGATCTGGTACGCCGCTGCGGCACCGCTCTCCGTCCACCCGGCAGCGTCATGACGCTCATCGCCGGCCGGCAGGCGGTCTGGCGCCTCACCCTCGAACCGATGGGCGCACATGTCGCGTGGTCCCTGCTGCACGCCGGCGACACGAGTCCGGCGTCCGCGATCGCCGGGGGTGTGATCAGGGACAGCCGCGACGCCGTGACGTCGAGCCTGGCCATCGCTCCGCGGCGATCGGCCGACGGGCAGATCGACCTGTCCAGGAACAGCCTGGCCGATCCGATCCTCGAGCGAGCGACGGCCAGGCTGCTCGGCGCCAGGTTGCTGCCACCCGTCCTGCTGGAAGGTCTGCGTGAGAACCGCAGGCATACGGTGCAGATCGCGGCGCGGGGCTGGCTGGCCAATGTGCCATGGGAGGCGGTGTCGATCGACGACCGGGCAAATCTCCGGTTGATCGAGCGAGCCGTCCTGGTCAGCGCGATGTCACCCGGAATCGAGGCCACGCGGGCCAGATCGGCGATCCCGGTCGACCCGACCGCTCCGGGACTCGTGATCGTGGACGCCGGGCCGGCGGAGGACGGTATCACCGGCGAGTCCGCCATCTACCCGGGCAGGCTGCCGGCCGAGCTGATCGGCTCCGGCGGACTGGCCGCCGGGGATACTGTTGCCCCAGGCAAACATGTGATGAGTGCCGCGGAGGCTGCCCGGACCCTGGCAGGGGGTACTTGGTCGAGGTTGCTGTATCTCGGCCAGCTGACCGTGGGCAGTCCGGAACGACCGGAGGCGGCCGCACTCGTGTTCCAGCGGCACGGGATCCGCGATCCGCTGACGGCTGGAATGTGGCTGGCGGATCCTGCGCGCTGGCCCGCGCCCGCCCGGGTCGCGCTGATCGGCTGTGGCAGCGACGATGCCCGGTTCACCGAGGCCGGTGGACTCCCGGTGGCAGCGATCAACGCCGGCGCGCAACTGGTGACGTGGACCCGCTGGACGTTGCCGGCTGATCGATTGCACTCCTCCGGACTACCGACGACAGAGCTGGCGCTTGCGGTACATCATGCTCATCGATCGGAGAGCCCGATCCGGGCGCTGCGGGACTGGCAACTCGAAAAACTCGAAGCCTGGAAGGCGGATCCGGTCCAGGAGACTTCTCCTCTGTACTGGGCCGCGCTGACCAGCTATCTAGCCCCAGGCGGTGGCCGTGGATGACATCGGGCCAACTGAATCAGTGATCTTCACGGCCCTGCAGGAATTGCTGGCACGCTTCGAGGCAGATCTGATCGCCGGCGAGGACGTCGTACCGCTCGTGCGCGAGATGGTGCTCGTGGCCGGTCGATCGACCGACCCGGGCCGGTGGTCCGACGCGCTCACGGAGGAACTTCGTGGCTACCTGAGCGACCTGTGGCCCGAGGGTGACGAGGAGCCGCCACCGATGCTGGCGCCCTGTCTCGACGCCGTCTGCGAGTTCGTGCTGCTCGTGCCCTGCCCTGAGCTCGCCTGGCTCCTGCTCGTCCGGCTCGACCCCGAGACTGGGCCTGAGCCGGTGATCGCGGATATGTCCGCGCTGCTGGCGATGGGGGACACCGTCGAAACCGAGACGCGGGCCGAGGCGTTGATGGTCAGGGCAGACGCCGAGCGCGAGCGCGGGACCGTGCAGAGCAGCGTCGCGGACTGGGTCGAGGCCTACGGCTTGTCCGAAGACCCGAAGCTACGGATCGCCTGTGCCACAGAATTGGCGGTCGCGCTGGCCGACCGCGAGGAGCTGGTCGATGCCGCGGAGTGGGCCTGGCGGGCCGGCCTGCTGGTCGAGGAGACCGAGCCGGACGAAGACCAGGACTTCTGGAACGACGTCATCGCGGCGCAAGCGGTGGCAATCGATCACCTGCACGCCGCCAACGGGCCGATCGAGCAGATCCGGGCGCTGATCGACAGGATCCTGGCCAGGCCGCACTGGTGGCCCGAGGGGACCGGCGGTACGGACCTGAGCGTCCTCGCCGCCAGCGCGGCCGTACAGGACAACGATATCGCCGGGGCACTCGATCACCTCGCCAAGGCGCGGCTCTACTGGGACGAGGCCGACGAGTCGGTACGGGCCGACTGGCAACTGACCCGTGGTGAGACCGGAGTGATTGCCGGCGACCCGATCGCCGTCGAACGGGCAGTGCGGAGTGCGGAGCCGTGGATCAGGCAAGCGGGCAGCGACGAGCAGCGAGGCCGATTCGAAGTACTCGTCCGGTGTGCGACCGGTGCGGCTGGTTCGTCGGAGCCCGGTACTGCGGACGATGTAGTGAAAGTTCTCAACGACCTGGTACTCCGGATCCGTTCCGGGGTCGTTCAGGCCAGTGAGCTCGAGTTGATCGACCGGACCGTGGCGGAGTGCGAACCGGCCGTCCATGGGCCCCTCATCGTCTCGCTGTACGCCATCAAGGCGATGGTGCTGGCCACCCTCAAGCGAGTGCCGGAAGCTCGGCAGGCAACGGAACAGGGGCGTACGGCGTACCAGTGGCTCCAGGAGGCCAAGCCAGGCGGCTATCCCCAGCAGATCTGGTTGATCCTGGAGATGGCCGACGTGATGATCGAGTTGGCCGACGGGCGGCCGGACGAAGCGGCCCGGATGCTGGATGCGAGCTGGCGGAAGAGCCAGGCAGCCGGCTCGCTGGCGTTCACCTCCGTGGGAGCCTCCGCGGCGGCTTACCTTCACCTCAAGGTGCTTCGGCAACCGCAGGAGGCGTTCGAGGCAGCAGTTGTCGCGTTGACCGCGGCTCAGGAATTGGAGTGTGCCAAGGCCGACAGCAGCGACCGGCTGGCGTTCGCCGGCCTGCACGGGGATGTGCGCGACTGGGCGATTGAGGCCGCTGAGGAGTTGCGGGATGCGCGGCTGATGGCGGAACTCCTCGAAGTGCTGCGGGCGCAGGCCGTCCCGTACGTCTCCGCGAACGGTCAGACGGCTGGACCACTCGGCTCGCTGCTCGGCGCTGTACTGACCGTTGTCGAGCCGCAAGCCGAACCGGCCACACCCGGGGTGGAGCTGCCGCCACCGCCGTACATCGTCATGCCCTGGGGATCGATCGCCCTCGCGCGCTGGCTGAGCTATCCACCCGACGTCGAGAGAGATTCGGGCCGGGTCGGGCTGGATCCGGTCTGGACCTGACAGATAGTTGACAGTTCGATCGATCTACTCGGTCCTGCGGGGTCCTCGCCACAACCATGGAACACCAACCGCTCGGAGGGGGGCGGCGATGGTTCGCATCAGGGGGTTGAGGGGATGTCAGCAGTTGTTGATGATCGACTGGCCGAGCTGGTTTGGCACGGGACCGCCAAGCTCCGGCGGCGAGCGCATGTGGCAGTGGGGCACGCGCACTGCCCGACCCGTGGAGTTCCGTACGCGGAGAACGAGGGCAGGGTGCACCAACTCTGCCGCGACGATGGTTGCCTGGGCATCATGCACGACGTCTACGTGCGGGCGATCCAGCGGTTGGGGGACCGCCGGGAATCGATGTCACCGGTCAAGGACCGGCTGGGATACGCCCGTACGATCGTGTCGTCACAGGTGGCCGACTACGAACGCGACGGCCGGGTACGCCGGGGTCTGCCGGCCAAGCCGACCCGCAACGACGGCATCGCGGCCCGGATCAACGTCGCGCTGGACGCCAAGGGCGTGGACGAGCACCAGCGGCACTGGTTCCGGATGCTGTTCCGGATGATGCGCGGCTACGCCTGTCGCGACGACCGGCGCAGCGCGGTCTGGCCGGTCGATGCCTGGGCCGGTGAGAAGAGCGGGGTCGACGGCGGACTCCGGGTGATCGGCGCGACCGCCACCCGGGCCGAGCTGTCGGCCGATATCGGCCTGGTACTGGCTACCGCCGAGCAGGTCGCCGGGCGCCGCTGGGTCGACGACGCGATCCGTCATCCGCTGCTCACCTTCGTCGGTCCGATGCCTGAGGACAGCCAGCGTGAGCTGGTCGCCGCGGAGGTCGACCCGCTCGACGTGATCGCGGTCGCCGCGTTGCGGAGCAGGTTCTGGTCGCTGCTACGGGCGGGTGTGTCGGCCCAGGAGGCGCTGGACCGGTCAGCCGACGAAGTGCTGGGCCATCGGGCCGAGTGCGACGTGGGCGACGTACTGGACGATCTGCTGGCGCCGTCGAGCGATCAGGACCAGCCGATTCCGTAGGCCAGGCCCTGGCGCACGATGGGCCAGTCGGCGGCGACCGACCGTCCGGTGCCGAGGTCGAGCATCCGGTCGGTCGGCACGCCGTCCTCGATCGACAGTGGTGGCACACCGTCGTAGCTCCAGACCGCGCCGACGTCGGTGTCGGGGTCGAACGTGACGCTGGCGTGGAAGGAGCGGGTACGCCGTACTGCCACCAGCGCGTTGTAGGGCCGGACGAAGGACCGGGACGGCATCGTGACGGCGATGCCGACCCGATGCGTCTCCATCGCCTTGAAGGCGTGCGGCAGATGGATCGTCAGTTGCCAGCAGCTGACGGAGAACCGGTTCACCTCGACCAGTTCGGCCCCTTCGATCGCCTCGACCGTGAGGTCCTCGCCGGCCGGTGTGCCGGCGCTGTGCGGCACGCTGAACGACTCGCACAGGTACCGGACGTTGTCGTGGGTGAACTTGATGTCGCGGACGCCGGTGAAGCGAGGACGCCGGCCGATCACGGCATGCGACTCGAGCCGGTCGACGTACCAGCCCTTGGTGGCAAAGGGATTGCGGTCGTCGTTGATCAGCGCCCGGCGCTCGAGCACCTGGGCGACGGCCCGGTCCGCCTCGGTCAGCCGACGGCTCATCGTCCGGTTGCCCCGGTCCATCGACCGGCCGAGCCGTTCGAGCCGCTCGGTCAGCAGCGGTGCGGTGTCGTCGACTCCGAGACCGGCCCGGAACACCCTGGCCAGATCGAGGGGGAGGACCTCCGCGGCCGAGACCAGCGTCGCCCGGATCAGGCTGCGGCTCTCGGCTTCGTCGGGCTCGTTGTCGCCGTAGATCAGCTCCCGCAGGGTGGGGCCGAGGCGCTCGCCGACGGCGGGCGCGTGGATTCCCCGGCCTCTGTGCAGATCGTCCAGTTCACTGGTCAGCAGGTCGACTCTGGAACTCACAAACTCTCACCTCGGTCCGGTGTAGCGGATAACAATGGGGGACCTACCCGCACCGTATCGCTCCTGGCGGCCCGGCGCCTGTTCAGTGCGTCGGCGGTGCCGGCGCCACGGTGACGCGGACGGTCCGGTTGCGGATCGCGAGTTCGGGAATCAGCTCACCGGCTCGCGAACGGTCGTTGACGTAGGCGGGGAAGTGCCTGCCGACCCCAACGGCGACGATGGAGGCCGGTGAGACGTCGAGTACGTCGGCGAGCAGACTCCGGAACGACTCCGCCCGGTCGGTCGACACGAGTTTGCGGCCGGCCTCGGTTCCCCACGAACTCGTCGTACCGGTGACCGTCAACCTGCCAGGGCAGTTCTTGAACGCCTCCGCGACTCGCTCGGCGGCCGCTCGGGCCTGTGCGGGCGCGAGGAACTCGGCGGTGTCCGGCTTGAACTGCACCACGGTCTCGGGGATCACCTGTTCCTTGCAGGGCTGTGGTTTCGGCTCCGTGGGTTCGGCTCGCTTGACCGGAACCGGGGAGACCTCGAACTGCGACGTCGACGGCTCGGCCGCGAGAACTGCCGGAGCGAAGGCGACTGTCGTGCGCGTGTCTCCGGACCGGATCAGGATCGTCCGCCAGAGGTCCTCCAGTTGCTTCTTCCGCCCCTCGTCCAGCGCTTCCTGCGGCGGCGTCGTCGCGCCGAGACCGAGAACGACGACGCGGATGCCTTTCAGATCAGGCAGATTGGTGGGCTTGTGGCTGTTCAGCCGTTCCCAGATGTCCTCGGTCGTCCAGTCGAAGCCGAGCCGCTGGAACGGCAGATCGCCTGCGGTCGGCAGCAGCGGGTCGGCGATGATCAGGATCTTCTGGGCGGCGGCGCTGCCCTTCAGTTGCCGGGCCGCGGCCGCGATCGCACCGAGCGGATCACTCTCGGGCGCCTCGGCGGTCGCGCCGCCGATCTTCGCGACCAGGTCCAGCTTGGTCTTGGAGATCGCATTGCGCTTGTCGGAGTCCGACTTGGCCGTGGTGATCTTCCATTCACCGATGGGCAGGCCGTCGACGGTACCGTCCACGCCGGTGGCGGTCAGGTGGTCCCCGTTCGTCAACTCCGGCAGGACCTTCAGCAGCTGCTGGCCGGAGATCTTCGGCGCGTTGCGGTGGACACTCACCACCACCGCGACGTCGGACTTCATCGCCGGCTCCGCTCCGGCTTGGGTGCCACAGGCAACGATCGGTGAGGCGACGGCCAGTACGACGGCTGCCGTCAGCAGCCGTTGCGGGCCGGCGGATCTTGTGGTCATACGGGTAGTCCCCCCTAGTAGTGAAGCTCTAGAACCAGTTCCGGCCGTGGGTCGGACAGCTGACCTTCAGGAAGCAGTGCACGTAGTCCATCCGGTCGTGGCCGGGTGACTCGCAGACCTCCAGCGGCTCCGCGCAGGCGCGGCAGCGGCCGGACCGGTCCGGCTCGATCCGCCGCCACTTCCAGAACCGCCAGGTCATGCGACTTCCCCGCTGGTCAGGCCGGTGGTGAAGTCGGGGCTGCCCATCATCGTGATCAGGCTGTCGCGGTAGTGGCGCTTCACATGGGCGCCGGCCCGGACCAGCACCACGTCGTACACGTGCCGGCGGGCCTCGTTCTGCTTGTCGATCATCCGGCGCTTGAAGTCGGCGTGGTTGGTCACCGCCGCCAGCGACGTCCGCACCTTGCTGAGCTTGCGGCGCAGCAGGGCGATGGTGGTGTCGGTCTTGATCGCGTCGGCCCGGACCGGGTTGTGGGTCAGTACCTTGATGAACATCATCGCGATGCCGACGGCGAGGATGGCGACGAACCACATCAGCAGCGTCTGCCAGTACGGGAACGTCTCGGTGGTACCGCCTTCGGCTGCCTTGCCGAGCTGGTCGGCCTCGAAGAGCTGACGCGACGTGTCGGTCCGGGCCAGCGCCAGGCCGGCCCCGAAGACGACCCAGAGCGCGGTCCCGAGGAAGACGATCTTGTCGAGCCGGTTGGCGTTGCCGCGCCGCTTGCAGCCGACCAGCCGGGTCCCGCAGACGTACGGGACCATCACCATGAAGACGATCAGCATCGCGGCCAGGCCGGTGCTGAGTTCCCAGTCCTGCTCGTCGTGGATGAAGGTGGCCAGGATCCGCCGTAGCACGTACCCCTCGGGGAGGCCGAAGAGGATCAGCAGGCCGACCGTGGTGAACCACAACTTGAGCCGCTCGGGCCGCAGTACGATCCGCCACGGCTTGTCCGAGGTCGGCACGGAGGGCTCGGTCGCGCTCCAGTCGGTGTCGTCGGACGCGAGTTTCTCGCCGCGCAGGATCCGGCCGAGCTCAGCCCTGCTCGCCTCAGCGGCCGCCAGGTCGGTTTCGAGATGGCCGGCCTGCAGCTCCAGCTTGGCGTACGAGAGCTGGTCGCCGTTCCGGTCCTCGGTCGACTCGAGCGCGTGGTGGACGAAGTGGTCGCCCTCGGCCTCGGCCAGGATCCGGCGGACCTCTTCCTCGGACCGCAGCCGCTCGATCTTGGCGTCGATCTCGTTCTCGTACGGGAGTTGTCCCTCGATCGCCTCCACCACGGTCACGTCGTACGCGCCGCTCTGCACGTCAGCCTGCGCCTTCGCCTCGGCCGCCTTCAGCTCCAGCGGCAGATCGAACTCCGGCGGCAGCTGGGTGAAGGCGGGCAGGTCGCTGTTGCGCTGCACCAGTGCCTCGATGCCGTTGTTTCGCACACGTCGGGAAAAGAACTTCATGCTCGCCTCCTCAGGCACTGCGGGTTTGGACGCTGGCCAGATGAGTCCGGCGATGGCGCCAGCCCGGCCCTTCGTACGGCGGCCCGGACGCTACTTCGGTGATCCTGCGATCGGCCCTGGAGTAGCGGCTGCGGTTGTACAGCTCGACGCGGATCAGATACGCGCCTCCGCACAAGGCGTCGAAGGTCTCGTACTCGCTCTCCAGCTGACCGAGCTCGGTTCGCACGGCCGCCAGCCGGACAGCGGCCGACTGGCGTTTCTCCGTCCCGGTCCGCTGCGCATCCAGAGACTTCAGCTCGATCCGCCGTTCCCGCGCCCAGTCGTGCAGCTCCCGCGCGTCGCCAGTCGGCCGGGGCCGGGATGCGTACGGCCCGGCAGGTGGCGCGTCGAGCTGCGCCTGCAAAGTCGTCTGCTCGATCTCCAGCCTGTCTTGGCGTTCCTCGAGATGCTTGCGGTGCGCCAGTGAGATCTCGTAGTACCGGGCATGTACCGTCAGCGTCCAGCCAGTGGCCTGGCCGATCGGCACCCGCCGGTACCGCGCGCAGTCACGAAACGCCTTCCACCTGATCGCCCAGCGCTCCCGCCGCTCGATCTCCGGCGGAACCGTCACCTCCGCCGCCCACCCGGCAAGGGACTTTCTGTTCATCGCGCCTCCTCATCACTACCGGGTCCTGACGGACGGCCGGGACCCGTATCACCCCGAGGGTGAGGGGGCAGTGGTTGAAGGCTCATTCGGTGGGGGATGGGCGGGGAGTGCGGAGAGTGACAGTGTTCTTGTTGGGGGGATGGAGGAGACCGATGGTTCTGGCGGTCAATGGGTTGCTTGTTCCGGTGGGGGCACTGGGGACAGGTGGTTCGGGCGCTGGGGCCGGTCTCGGAACTGTGGGCGTGGGTGGTGGTGGATGGTGCGGCCGGGGAGTTGCAGGGCTCCAGGTTGGGGATGCGGGTAAAGGTCGGTTGAGCTCAACCAGGTGGTGAGCTCGAGTCGATTGATCGCGAGGTGTGCTGGGGGCGGCACATCGGGCGGTCCGCATCTACTGGTCGCGCAGGGTCGCCACCCCCGCGTTCACGTGAACGGTCTGGCTGAGAAGGAGAAACGGTGGAGGCCGTTCGTGAAGTGGTGGTGATCGATCCCGTTGATCTGCCGGCGATCCGGGAGACGGCCGAGCGGGTCGGGGTCGTGACGGCTGAGGTGCCGCCGTTTCGTGGGATCCGGCCGGTGAAGGCCTCGGTACTCGTGGTGGGAGAGCCCGGAGCGGTTCGGCAGGTGCGGGCGGAGGTCGATCGACGGCGGGGTGGGTTGGTGTTCGATCTGCGCTTGGGCGCAGTGCGGCCGATTCACCGGAGCCGGCTGCTGGGCCACGGGGAACTCCAGGTGGTCGCGGCCGATGGGGTGGTACGGGTCGCCGAGTGCGACGCCGAGCTGATCGAAGCGCTCACCAGGTTGGCGTCCGGTCGAGGGGAGAAGACGGTCGCGTGCGTCCGTGACCTGGTCAATCGACTGAATTGATCCACCTGGCATCGTCACCAGTTGCAGCTATTGGCATGTCCCTTTGTACCGGGCGAGCCCTTGGCAACCGAGCGTGACGGCGGCATAGTCCTCTTTGCAAGACGGACTAGCTACAGGGGGACGCCGGCCGGTGAATTCCGACAAGCCTGCTCCGCTGCGGGTGGATGCCGAGACGGCGATCATCTTGCGCGAGGCGTACCACAAGATCCAGTCGCTCTATCGGGGCGACCACTACGGTCTGTACGACTACGTGCGCGCCGTGTGCGCGAAGATCGCCCGAGTGGACACCTTCTACGTCGGATTTCTGCACGGTACGAACCGGGTCCGCTTCCCTTATGGCTACGACTGCGGCGCCTACATCGATCCGGACACGCACAACTTCGGGCCGAACGGTCAGACCGCTTGGCTGCTGAAGCATCGGCAGACCTACCGGCTCGCCTATGACAACGGTGCCGTTCTGCGGTCAGGGGTCCAGTTCGGCGACCTCACCCGGGCGTCGGCGGATGCTGTCACGGTGCCGATCTTCCGGGCTGGGGACGGCGGCACGGATCGGTTGTTCGGCATGTTGTCGATGCACAGTTACGAGCCGAACAGCTATGACGACAACGCGGTCCGCGCCTTCGAGTGGCTCAGTGGATTCGTGGCACGGGTGCTGACCAGGGAAGGTGAGGACACCGAGGCGCTGCGCCGGTTGCCGGCGGGTGACGAAGGACAGAGCCTGCTGACCTCCGACCGGGTGATGGAGTACCTCGGTCACCAGATCGCGTCGCTGCGCGCGATCGCCGTCGAGGCGATGGCTGAACCCGATGGGTCCGGCGCGGCGGTCCAGGGACACCTCGGCCGGCTGGTGCGCGCGACCGAGCAGATCCAGTCGGAGCTGATGGAGATGATGCTCGACACCGACCAGGGACCCGAACGCCGCTTCGCCACCCTGACCAAGGCGCAGCAGGGCGTGGCGGTGCTCCTGGTCGAAGGATTCGACAACGACCAGCTCGCTGTCGAGCTCGGCATCAGCCTCAACACGGTCAAGACCCACCTCAGCGCGATCCTGAAGAAGTACGGAATGGTCCACCGGGCCCAGGTCGCCGACGACGTCCGCAAGTACCTCGCCCGCTAGAGCAGCCGATCCGCGAGCCAGGGCTCGACGACGGGCAGGATCTGTGCGGCGTGCATGGCTTGCATGTGGTCGAGGTTGTCCAGGATCTCGACTGTCCAGCCGCGTTGCTCTAGTTCGGCGCGGTTTTCGAGCACTGGGGTACCGATGTTGACCAAGGTGTTGCCCCAGCGTTCGCCGTACTGGATGTTGTCCGCGCTGCCCACTACGCAGAGGCGTGGGATGGAGAGTTGGACGGCGCGGTCGTCGAAACCCTGTAGGGCTTGGTAGAGCGTCAGGAATTGTTGGGTCTGGTCCTTGGTCAGGGCGATTTCTGTACTGTCCCAGTCGCCCGGCTCGACGACGGCACCAGACACCGGCTGGCCGGCCTCGGCGTGGGTGGCGGCCGTGACGGCGAGCATCGCATCATACGGGCCGTCGAGCGGTGGGAAGCCGCCCATCACCAATGCGGTCAGCCGATCGGTGCGGACAGCGAGTTGCAGTCCGGCCATGCCGAGCCAGCTGTAGCCGTAGTACGCGAACGAGGAGGCTCCGGCGGCATCCGCGACCGCCAGGAAGTCGTCGACCAGAACTGAAGGCGTGAGTGTCGACGGCTTCGGATGCGCTTGGAGGAAGCTCTCGTAGTCGAAGGCGATCACCCGGAACCGCTTGCTGAACCCGTCGACCAGCGTGTGGCCGAGCCCTGGATCCCCACCCCAGGCCCGTATCTGGTCAGCGGCCGGGCCCTCCACGGGAGCCGCTGGATTCACCGGCAGCAAGAGATCCGGCCCGTCGCCGTGTACTTCGAAGTCGATCACGATAAACTCCTTACGCTGTATAGAAAGACGATAACACTTTACGTCGTAAGGAGTAAAATGCGGACTGATCCGGCGCGCGCGATCGCGGTGCTGTGGGGCCGGGCCGCGAGCCCCAGGCGCGGTCCGCGGCAGGCCGTGAGTGTCGAGGAGATCGTCACCTCCGCGGTCGGGATCGCTGACGAAGACGGGCTCGACGCCGTCACGATGCGGGCTGTCGGCAACGAACTCGGCCGGACCGCGATGTCGCTCTACACCTATGTCGTCAGCCGGGACGTGCTGATCGATCTGATGTACGACAGTGTTCACGCGGAGCTGGGTGAGGTGCGCAGTGGCGGCGACTGGCGGAAGGCTGTCGCGCGATGGAGCGTCAAACTTCGCGACCTCTATCTGCAGCACCCGTGGCTGCTGGAGATTCAGCGACCGGTGCTCGGTCCGCACGAGCAGCAGGTGCTGGAGTCACTCCTCCGGATCCTGGCGTCCGCGGAGTTGACGATCGAGGATCGCCAGGCGGCGACCAGCGCGCTGTTCAGCATCGTCAAGGGCGCGGCCAGGCAGGCTATCGATGCCCGGGCGGCGATCACAGAGGCGGATTTCGAGTGGTGGGCCGCCGCCGGCAAAGCGCTCGCCGAGGCCGCGCCGGATTTCGCCGAGCGTTTCCCGGAGTCGGCGGCGATCGCCGATCATCAGCGCCGGCAAGGTGCGCAGCCCTGGGTGAAGGCTGCTGACCAGGCATTCGGCAGAGCTGTCGGCCTGCTGATCGACGGTATGGATAGATCGAGGGATTGAAGTGCCGTACAACAGTTGATCAGCCGTACATCCGGCGGTACTGCTGTACGGCGCCGGCATGGAGGTCGATCGGGGCGCTGACAACCAGCGACTGCAGGTTGAGGAATTGCGCCCCGACGGCCGACGGTGGGACGAGGTTGCTGGCGCGGCGGACGAGGGTCTCCACGATCCGGCGCGCTGTCGCGTTCGGCAGGTCGGGGCGGCAGAGGAGGAGGTTGGGGATGCCGACGACCTTCACGGGTGCCGTGCCGCGGTACACGCCGGCTGGTACTCGGACGTCTTGATATACGGGGCCGTACGTACGTCGAAGCGCGGGGAGTGGGCCGTCGAGCGGGATCAGGCGGAGCGGGACGGTCTGGCTGAGCTTGTCGAGTGTGGACGTCGGAACGCCGCCGGACCAGAACATCGCGGAGATCCCTCGCGCCGCGAGCGTCTTGGTTGCTTGGTCCAGTAGCAGGTGGTCGACGGTGCAGTCGACGCCGACGGTGGTGAGGATGCGGGCGGCTGTCAGAGCGGCGCCGGAGCCGGCGGCACCTGCGGAGATCCTGGTACCGGCGAGGTCCGCGAGCGTCTTGTACGAACTGTCGGCGCGGACCACGCACTGCAGATAGTTCTCGTAGACGCGCCCCAGCGCCTTCACCTGCGGGCTCGGTGACACAGCATCCGCAAGACTCAACGCGAGATCAGTCTTGTGCTCACCCAGCAGCCGCAGGTTGTCCTTGCTCCCGAGCGTCGGCAGCACAACAACATCTTTGGCGACGCCCGCCATGTTGAGTTGGGCCGCCAGTAGCTGAGCAAACTCCAAATAGAACCCACCCGGCTCCCCGGCTGCGATGGTCAACCGATCGCTGGCGTCGTCCGATTTGCCGCAAGCGGCCAGGACCAACGCTGTGGTCGAGGCAGCCAGGGCCGCAAGAACGGTGCGGCGGGTGTGCGTGGGCTGGAGGTGCGTAGTGGGCGTGTGGTGGTGTGGTGTGGGCTGGAGGTCTGGGGTGGGTTTGCTGTGGTGGGGGTTCATGTTGCCTCTGGCAACTGGATGGTGGCGGTCAGGCCGTGGGGGGTGGTGGGGGTCAGGGTGACGGTGCCGCCGATTGCTAGGGCGGTTTGTTCGGCTATTGCTAGGCCGAGGCCTGTGCCTAGGGTGGAGGCGCTTCCGCGCCAGAAGCGGCGGGTGGCCAGGTCTAGCTGTTCGGTTGGCAACCCTGGGCCGTTGTCCGACACCTGGATCTCCAGGCCACCAGGCACCCGCGCAGCGGTCAGCGCCACGGTTGCGGAGTTGCCTGCGTACTTGATTGCGTTGTCCAGGAGGACGCCTACTAGTTGGCGGACGTCGTGTTCGGCTGCGGCGGCGATGAGGTCGTCTTCGGTTTGCAGGGTGAGGGTTATGGCTGCGGATGTGGCTGCTGGGCGCCAGATTTCCAATTCCTCGGCCAACACCGCTGCGACGACGCAGGACTCGTCTGAGGGCGGCAGGCCATCCGTGACGCGGCTTTCCAGGGCGGCTAGTTTTAGTAGGTCACTTAGGACGTCTTCCAGGCGTTCCAGGTCGTCTTGGAGATGGAGGAAGGCCGGGCTGGCGGGGTCGCGTAGTTCTGGGGCCAGGCCATCGATGCGTAGGCGGATCGAGGCCAGGGGGTTGCGGAGTTGGTGGGAGGAGTCGGCGACCATTTGGCGTTGGACGTCGATGGAGCGTTGGACTGTCGCGCCCATTACCTCTACCGCTTGGGCCAAGCGGCGTAGCTCGGGTGGGCCGCTGGCTTCCAGGGACTGGTTCCAGGTGGCTGATCGGCCTAGCTCGACTACGGCATCCTCCAACACCTTGACCGGGCGGATCACCCAGCGAGCGGTGCGGGAAGCCATGAACAGCAATAACAGAGCGGCGGCGAAGGCGGCTAGGCAGATCGCTAGCCAGAGGCGGCGTACAGAGCCGACTGCACGTGAGGCGTCGACAGCGAGGACCACTGCGCCTTCGGGCTCGTGGGGGGAGCCGACGGGGGTCGCGATCAAGGGATGAGAAGAGCTCCACGGGCGCAGGGCATCGATGGTTAGTTGGGGCAGGTCCCGGGCGGCCAGGTCGGCTACGGCGCCGACGCCGGCGGAAGACTTGGTCAGCCCGCCGGTGGAGACGACGACGTTGCCGGAGGCATCGATGACGAGGATCGACTCGCCGTACAGCTCCTGATGGCGTTCGGCTTCGATCCGGACCGAGCTGTAGTCGGACCGGTTGGCGAGCCCGGCAAAGCGATCCAACGCGGCGCTCCGAGTCAGTTGCAAGCGCTGGGTCTGCGCATCGGAGACAGCGAAAAGGAAGGGCAGTACCAACGCGGCCAGCAACACGAAGGAGACGATCGCGAGCACACTCATCAGCCGCGCTCTCATGGGGCGAGCCGGTAGCCGAAGCCGCGGATGGTGGTGATGACCGGCTTGCCGAGCTTCATCCGCAGTTGGTGCAGATGAACGTCGAGCGCCTTCGACTTGGTCAGGAACGCGTCGCCCCAGATCTCGTCCTGGATCACCTCCCGGCTGACCGCAGTACCGGCCCGCCGAGCCAGTACTGCGAGCAGGTCGAACTCAAGAGGCGTCAGGTGCAGCACCGTTCCGTCGACCACAACCTGACGCAGCCCGAAGTCGATCCGCAGCCCGTCCGACTCATAGCCGTTGTCATCGAGCTCGGCCCGGCGCGACCGGCGTACCGATGCTTCGATCCGGGCGAGCAGCTCGGCCAGCCGGACCGGCTTGGTCAGGTAGTCGTCCGCGCCGAGCCGAAGCGCGTGCACCACCGAGCGTTCGTCGTCGCGGGCGGTCAGCACGATCACCACCACGTCGTCGACCCGGCGGAGCTTTCGCAGTACCTCCAGGCCGTCCATGTCCGGGAGGCCCAGGTCGAGCAGGATGACCTGGGCCTCGGCGTGCCGGAGCAGTACGTCGGCGCCGCAGTCGACCAGCGTGACGGTGTGCCCGTTGGCGCTCAGGACGTCCCGCAGCGCCCGGCCGACCAGCTTGTCGTCCTCCGCGATGAGAGTGCGCATTGCGTCATTGTGCCGTTGTAGTCCGCTCACGGTGTACCGGGCGAGCGCCGCCCAGCGACTTGCCGCGCGTCTCCGACATGGTCAGGTAGACGATCAGGCTGACCGCTGCGCAGCCGGCGACGTAGTAGTAGAAGGCCGACTCGTGACCGGCGTCCTTGAGCCAGAGCGCGACGTACTCCGCGGTCCCACCGAACACGGCCACCGTCACGCCGTACGGCATCCCGACCCCGAGCGCGCGAATGCTGGTCGGGAACAGCTCGGCCTTCACGATCGCGTTGATCGAGGTGTACCCGGTGACCACGACGAGCCCCGCGAGCATCAGCAGGAACGCGCGGACCGGGGTCGCGTCCTCCAGCGCCGTCAGGATCGGGACGGTGAGTAAGGCGGTACCGGCGCCGAAGAAGATCAGCAGCGGCCGCCGGCCGATCCGGTCGGACAGCATCCCGCCCAGCGGTTGCAGCAGGACGAACAGCAGCAGGGCGAAGAAGTTGATCCAGGTGACCGTCGTCTTCTGCAGACCGGTCGTGTTGACCATGAACTTCTGCAGGTACGTCGTGAAGGTGTAGAACGCGACCGTGCCGCCGAGCGTGAGCCCGACCACCGTGAGGACCGCGCGCGGGTGCTTGGCCAGCTCGGCCAGCGAACCCTGCCGGAACCGTCGCGACGCGGGCTGCGCCTCGAACTCGGCCGACTCGTCCATCGACCGGCGCAACCAGAACACGATGACCGCGGCAACGGCCCCGATCACGAACGGGATCCGCCAGCCCCACTCGGCCAGCGCGCTCTTGGAGAGCGTCTGCTGCAACAAGATCTGTACTGCGAGCGCCACCAGCTGACCCGCCGCCAGGGTGACGTACTGGAAGCTGGAGAAGAAGCCGCGGCGGCCCTCCGAGGCAACCTCTGACATGTACGTCGCGGAGGTACCGTACTCGCCGCCGACCGACAGGCCCTGCAGCAACCGTGCTGTCACCAGCAGCACGGGTGCGGCGACGCCGATGGTCGCGTGGCCAGGGGTACACGCAATCACCAGCGAGCCGGTGGCCATCAGGGTCACCGACAGGGTCAGGGCGGCTCGTCTGCCGTGCCGGTCGGCGTACCGGCCGAGCAGGAAGCTGCCGACCGGGCGCATCAGGAAGCCGACCGCGAAGACGCCCGCGGTGTTGAGCAGCTGGCTGGTCTGGCTGCCTGACGGGAAGAAGACCGGCGCGAAGTAGATCGCGAAGGCGGTGTAGACGTACCAGTCGTACCACTCGACCAGATTGCCCATCGACCCTTTGAAGATGTTGCTGACCACTCGTCGTGAATCCACGATTGCCTCCAGGTGTCCTTGTGCCCGCAACTGTCCGAGCGACGGACGGTGGCGACAAGATCACCGGCGGCATCCTTAACTCGCCTTAAGAGTGGTCCTCCGGGTCGCCCAGGGTGATGCCCAGGGCGGTGGCCATCGCGACCGTGACGGCCAGGGTGTCGATGGGGGAGGAGTTGGCGATCGTGGCGCCGGCCAGGCTGCCGATGCCGCGGGTGCCGTCCCAGGTGCAGTCGACGAAGACGGCGCCGGTGGCGGTCACCTGGGAGAACTCGACCGAGGTCAGGTCGCAGCGCCGGAAGACCGTGCCGGTCAGGTCGGCCGAGACGAAGTCGGCGCTCTGCATGCGGCAGTCCGTGAACTCGACCCGTTGGAACTTCGCGAACCGGAACGAGCTGAAGTCGAGCACTGAGTCCCGCACGGTCACGTGTTGCAGGCTCATCCCGGACCCCGCGAACCCGGTCAGCCGTGACGACGAGATCGCCAGCCTGGTCCCGGAGGCGTCCCGCCAGCGAGCGTTCGCGAGATCGCAGTGGTCGAGCTCGAGGTCGACCAGGATCAGCTTGTCCAGATCCGAACCGCCGAGGTTGACCCGGGTCAGCCGGCAGCCGCTCAGCTCGACATGCTCCGCGAGCAGCCCGCCGAGATCCTGATCGGTCAGCGCCAGATCGGTGAGCCGGTCCTCATCACCCACCTCGGTCACCGCTCGATCATCAAGCTGCGTCCGCAAGCGAGGAGCGGCGAGCTTGGTGGCGGCTTTGCGCGGTGGAGGCATGTCCGCCACCGTAACGGGCTCCACCGTCAGTTTCTGAGGTAGTGCTCCGCTGCCCCGATCAGCGCGGAGTGCTCGGCGTCGGCGGTCGCGCTCACCGGGAACGGGAACACCTCCGCCACCACGTCGAAGGCTCCCGCGATCGATCCGCCCAGCACGACTCTGGTCGCACCGAACCGCTCGAGCCAGGGCGTCAAAGCGTCGGACAGCACCTGGAAGGCTTCGACCAAGGCGCTCTTGGCGATGGCGTCGCCGGCTCGGGCCGCTTCGGCGATCTCCTTCACGCCGGTACTTGGCGGAAGTGGGTCGCTGAGCTTCTCGGCGTACCGGCGGAGGATCGCTCGGGCGGAGATCCAGTCCTCGATCGGCTTGCCGTCGTACGACGTCTTGTACAGCTCGCCGCCGGGCGGGACCGCGTCGCCGGTACGGACCGCGCGGCCGTCGTTGAGGAAGGCTGAGCCGATCCCGGTACCGATCGTGATCCCGACGCATCGATCGAGCCCGCGCAGCTCGCCCACCGACCACTCGCCGACCGTGAACGCCTCCGCGTCGTTCAGGAAGACGACCTGGTCGAGCCCGAGCCGCTCCCGCAGACTCCGGCCGAGATCGTGCCCGTAGAGGGCGGCGAACTTGTCCAGCTTGTACCAAGCGACGCCCGCCGCGAAGTCGAACGGACCGGGCAGCGCCACCGCCAGACCCTTTGCCAACGGCAACTGATTCGCCGCCTCGCACAACTCCCCGACGATGGACTCAGCCGAGGCCTTCGAATCCAGCCCCGCCCGGTACATCCCCTCCACCCCGTCGATTGCGGGCGAGACCATCGCCGCCGTCACATGACTTCCGCCGACCTCCAGGACCGGCACACCCGAGCTCATACCGCCCATCATCCCTGACAGGCAGCGGTCTTCAGCGTTGGGCGGCGATGTACTCCGGCCTGCCGGGGATCGTGAAGCGGACGATCACGGTCGGCTGAGCCCCGGGCCAAGGCGTCTTCTCGATCCGCCGGTAGGCGAAGTAGCCGCCCCTGACCTGGGCGATGCCGACGTGGCCGTCCTCGGTCTCCACGGTGACGCGCTGAACGTTCTTCGGCGCTTGACCGAACACCGTGGTGACGCTGCCGGGCTCCGTCAGCCCGCGGCCGACGGCTGCGGATTTGCGGAGGACGATGCCGCCCGTACCGCCGCCGGGGACGACCGAGTCCTTGGCTCCGTTGCCCCATTCGGTGGTGCAGTAGGCAACGATCCCGGGACTCTTCGGTGAGCGACGCAGCAGCGAGATGCCGTAGGTATCCTGGACACTGAGGCTGACGGGCCAGCTCCAGACGCTGGCGCCTGCTGTCGGGACCGGGTCGCCGTTCTCGTCGGAGCACAAGCCGGTCGAGCCGCCAGGATCTACCGACGGCAGCGGCCAGGACGGCGCGACGGCCGGGGCCGAGCGGTCAGTGGTGTCCAAGGTGAGGATGGTGCCGCCGGCAACGACCGCGATCGAGGCCGCGACGGCGACGGCGGTCGCCAGGCGGCGGTTGCGCCGACGTCGGTGGCCGGTGGCGAGCAGCAGCTCCACGTCCGGGGTGAAGGCCGGCCGGTCGGTTGCCTCGTGCATCAGATCTTTGAGCTGACGGGTCATCTCAGCCTCCCAGTCCGGCGAAGTCGGTGAGGTCGGCGAGCGCTGGGTCGAGGCGAAGTTTCTCCAGTGCTCGCAGGGTCTGGCTCTTGACCGTGCCCGCGCTGCAGCCCAGTGCTTCGGCGGTCTCGTCGACGGAGAGCTCGTCGAAGTACCGCAGGACGACGCAGGCGCGCTGCCGGGGCGGCAGGCCGGCGAGCGCCGTGATGATCAGCAACCGGTTCTCCAGCAGCCCTACCGGGTCGGCCGGGTCGGCGGTGGAGGCGAAGTAGGTCTCGCCGCCGACCACCTCGGCACTGGACTTGCGCCGCAGGGCGTCCAGGGTCGTCGAGACCACCACCTTGCGGGCGTACGCGCCGATGGCGCCCTTGCGTTGCAGGCGAGGCCAGTTCCGGTACAGCTTGAGCAGCGCCTCCTGGGTCGTGTCCTCGGCACGCTTCCAGTCTCCGCACAGCAGGTACGCCGTATTGCAGAGCCCGTTGGCGTGATGGGTCACGAAGTCGACGTACTCGCTCTCCGCCTCGCTCTTCACGCTCACTCCCTTCCGTGGTCGGGCTTTCAACGTGCCGACTGTCCGGATCGGTTGCACGGGTCGGGCAAACTGACGTCATGTCAGAACTAAGCGTCGTCTGATTCAGGGGACTTCGGGCGCCTGGAGGAGCCGCAGCAGTTCTTCGGATCCGTACTCCGTTTCGCGGCGGCACACTGAGACGGGAACCACCGGGCCCTCCCCGCTCGTAGAGTTGTCTGGAGCGCGGTCCGCCCACCGTCGGTCACGCGTCCATCACTGCGAATGACGAAGGTGACCGAGTTGCGTGCCGAGACGACCCCGACCGCCGCCATCGCGACGCTCAGCGTCGCGGTAGCCGTGGCCGGCCACGCCGTCGCAGGAGGCACCGTCGCTCTCGCCGCTGTTCCACAACTCATCGTCCTAGCAGCCTTGGCCTGGTCAGTCGGCGAACACGTAGCCGGCCGCCGCTGGCTGTCGGTCGCCTTCCTCGCCGCTCTCCAGCTGACCGCACACCTCGCCTTGGAGCTCGGCCACCGCGCCCCAACGTCCATTGCCACCGCGGCGGCCGCATCCGCGGCCGATTCATCGTCTGGTGCGCCGATGGACCATGCGGCCGTGGGGCACAGCTCGATGCACGAGATGGCCGGCACGCACGCGATGCCCGGGATGGACGCCATGCCCGGGATGGCGATGCCCGGGGCCGAGGCTTCGGCGAGCACTGCCGCCGGCAGCCTGGCGGATGCCGCCTCGAGCGATCTGGCCCACGCTGCCTCGGGCAGCTTGGCTGGCGCAGCCAGCGTTGCTGATGCTGCCTCGGGGGCGGCTGCCCATGCCGCCTCCGCCGGGCTGGCCGGTGGCGCCACTGGTGGGATGCCGGGGGCGATGCATGGCGGAGTTGCCGATGCGTTGACGATGTCGGCCGCGCACCTCGTTGTGTTGTTGCTGGGTGTTGCGTTGGTGGCTCGGGCGCATCGGTGGGTGTACCGGGTGGCCGGGATTCTTGGGCGGCTGGTGCCGCAGGTTCCGGCTCCGGGCGTGGTGCTGCCAGTGCTGCGGGCGGTGCTGATCGGCGTACCGGAGGTACCGGAGCTGACTCAGCGGTGGTTGGTTTCGGGGGTTTCGCGGCGGGGGCCGCCGGCGTGCGGAGTGCTTGCAGCTTCGTACTGATCCGCCCCACACCGTTGCCCTAGAGAGGGTTCCCAGTCATGCCCAGGAAACTTGTACTGCGCGCTGCCGCGATCACCGCGGCGACCGCACTCGTTCTGATCGGGGCGGCCGGCTCGGCCTCCGCCCACGTCACCGTGTCGTCGCCGGACGCGAAGCCGGGCGGCTACGCCAAGCTCGTGTTCCGGGTGCCGAGTGAGTCCGACACCGCTAGTACCACCAAGCTCGTCGTCAACCTGCCGAAGGACAAGCCGTTCGCCAGCGTGAGCCCGCAGGTGAAGGACGGCTGGAAGGTGGTCAAGACGACCGAGAAGCTTGCCCAGCCGGTGAAGGTCGGCGACGTCACGCTGACCGAGGCGATCACCAGCGTGACCTGGACCGCGGCCGCGGGCGGCGTACCGCCGAATTCCTTCGACGAGTTCGGGCTGTCGGTCGGCCGGATTCCGGAGGGCGTCGACTCGCTCAGCTTCCCGGCGGTACAGACTTACAGCGACGGGGAGGTGGTCAAGTGGGAGCAGATCGCGAAGGACGCCGCGGACAAGCCGGAACACCCGGCGCCGTCGCTGAAGCTGACGACCGCGATCACCACGGTCGCCGCCACCTCCGGGGACCAGAGTTCGTCGGACACACTGGCCCGGGTTCTCGGTGGGGCCGGGTTGCTGCTCGGGCTGGCCGGGCTCGGCCTCGGTCTGCGGGCCGGCCGGACACGGAAGGTCACGCCGTAATCGTGCGCCGACTGATTGCTCTGCTGGCTGCGTCGTTCGCCGTCCTGGTGGTCTCCACCGGGACGGCGGCGGCGCACGCCAAACTCGAATCGATCACGCCGGCCGACGGCTCGACCCAGGCGGTACCGCCGACCCAGGTGGTGCTGACCTTCAACGAGCCGGTCGGCAGTACCGGCGCCGAGGTCCAGGTGGTGTCGCCGAAGGGCACGAACGTCTCCACCGGCGAGATCAAGGTGATCGACAACACCGTCACGCAGCCGGTCGACGGGCTGGTCGACATCGGTGAGTACAACGTCGTCGCCCGGATCGTCTCCGCCGACGGCCACCAGATCACCGTCGGCGGCAGTTTCAAGATCACCCACGCTGGTCATCCGGCGGTACCGGTCGCGGCGACTCCGCCGACCTCGGACAGCAACTCGAACGTCGTCGTGATCGTGGCGATGGCGCTCGTCATGCTGGTGGTCGTCGCCTTGGCGATCGTCATCGTCCGCCGCCGGCCTGCGCCCCAATGAGCATCGACACGACGCCTCGGGTCTCAGGGAAGGTGCTGGGGCTCGGGGTTGTCGCGGCTGCGTTTGTGGTTGTGGTCTTGGCGCTCCTAGCCGGCGGAGGTGCTCCCAAGCCGCTACCCCCAGGGCTGGCGGGCGCGGGTCGGCCTGTGGCTTGGGCAGTTCCGGTACTACGCGTGCTCGCCGACCTAGCCGCCATCGCCACCGGCGGCGCCGTGCTAGCCGCCGCATGGTTGCTCCCAGCAACAAATGGGAAGCTCGCCGGGCAAGGGCTGCGGGCTTGTCAGGATGCGGCTGTGGCGGCTGGGGTTTGGACGGTGGCGAGCCTTGGTGGCCTGCTGGTTACTGCTTCGGTGATCCTCGGGATTCCTCTTTCGCAGTTGGGCTCTCGGGCTGGGGACGCTGGTGGGGTCAACCAGGTGCGGGCGCTTGCGGTTGCGGTGGTGCTGACCGCTGTACTGGCTGTGATCCTGTCTGGAGCTCGTACGGTGAAGGCCGCGCGGGTGGCGTTGGTGTTGACGGCCGCCGCGCTGACCGGCCCGCTGCTGACCGGGCATGGGGCGATCGAGCGGACCGCCTTCTGGTCGGTGCTCGCGACTGCCTCGCTGGTGGTGCACGTGTTCTGCGCGACCGCTTGGATCGGCGGACTCGGGTCGCTGATCAGGTACGGGCGGGACCAGCGCGCGGCGGTGGAGAAGTTCAGCCAGCTGGCTCTCGTCTGTGCGGTGACGATCGGCGCGACCGGTCTGCTCACCGCGGAGATCCACCTCGGCGGGCGTGAGGACGGCTTCGGGCTCATCACCCAGTGGGTGACGACCGGGTACGGCGCGCTGGTCTTCGCCAAGGCGGTCGCGTTCGCGGTACTCGTCTGGATCGGCTGGCGACACCGTCAAGCAACACTCCCGGCCCTGGCTGCCAACGAGCCGGGTGCCTTCTGGCGACTCGCCGCCGTCGAACTGCTCGTGATGGCCGGTACGGTCGGACTCGCCGTGGCGTTGTCGCGGACACCGTGACATGTCAACAGAAGCAGTAGGATAGGTGGATGACGGAGACGCGGTGGCTCGATGCGCGCGAGGCGCATCTATGGCAGTCATGGCGTGACGCCTACCGCGAGCTGAGCGCGACGCTCGAGGCCCGTCTGGTGAACTCCGGGCTGTCCGGCGCGGACTATGCCCTGCTGCATCCCCTGTCCAGCTCCGAAGCCGGCATCCTGCGAACGCGCGACCTCGGCCGCTCGATCGGCTGGGAGCGCAGCCGGCTGTCGCACCAGGTCAGCCGGATGGAGAAGCGTGGCCTGGTGGTCCGCGAGGAGTGCGAGTCCGACGCCCGCGGCTCGATGGTCCGGATCACCCCGGCCGGCCGCGCCGCGATCGAGGCCGCGGCCCCGGATCACGTCGACGCCGTCCGGACGCATTTCCTGGAGCACCTGACTCGCGAGGAGCAGGAGCAGCTCACCAAGATGCTCGACCGCGTCCTCGCCGAACTGCCGAAAACCGACTGCTGAAACCTCCTAGGTTGACGCGTCATCTAAATCTGCTATTTTTGGTGATGCGTCACCAAAAGCCCGCAGATGGGCCCCCACTCTGGTTAGGAAGAACATGCCCAAGATCGCGATCATCCTCGGTAGCACCCGGCCCGGCCGCAACGGCGAGGCCGTGGCCCAGTGGGTGCTCGACATCGCCAAGCAGCGCAGCGATGCGGAGTTCGAGCTCGTCGACATCGCCGACTTCAAGCTGCCGCACCTGGACGAGGTCATGCCGCCGGCGGCCGGCCAGTACGCGCAGCCGCACACCTTCCCGTGGGCCGAGAAGATCGGCT
This sequence comes from Kribbella sp. NBC_00382, assembly GCF_036067295.1. Lineage (NCBI taxonomy): Bacteria > Bacillati > Actinomycetota > Actinomycetes > Propionibacteriales > Kribbellaceae > Kribbella > Kribbella sp. NBC_00382. Next base: position 751,437 of record NZ_CP107954.1, on the reverse strand, counting down.
CCTTCGACGGCTACGTGTTCGTCACCCCCGAGTACAACCACTCCACCTCCGGCGCCCTGAAGAACGCCATCGACTTCCTCTTCGCGGAGTGGAACAACAAGGCGGCCGGCTTCGTCAGCTACGGCTCCGCCGGTGGTACCCGCGCGGTCGAGCACCTGCGCCTGGTGATGGCCGAGCTCAAGGTCGCCACCGTCCGGGCCCAGGTCGCCCTCTCGCTGATGACCGACTTCAAGAACTTCAGCGAGTTCACTCCGGCCGAGTATCACGTCGCCGAGGTGACCACCATGCTCGACCAGGTCGTCTCCTGGGGCAACGCCCTCACCACCGTCCGCACCGCCGCCTGACCCTGGCGAAACGGCAGTAACTCCCAGTACCCGGCGTCCGTGCACGGTGACACGCCGTCACGGACGACGGGCCGGCCGGGTCTGCCGGAAGAATGACAAGGGTCCGTTCAGATGCGCCTGAATTTGACAACGATTTTCATTAACGGCAGGATTCGAGCCGTCGACCACTCGTCGTCGGCACCCCCTCACCGTGAAGGAAATGCGGATGTCCGATGCTCTGAACAGGCGGGGATTTCTCGGGTTGGCCGGCGGTTTGGGGCTGGCCGCGATGACTGGTTGCGGGTCCGGTGGCAGTACCGGATCAGCGGCTGAGCCGACGGCCGGTGGGCGGCTGCGGGCGGTCTTCGCCGGCGGCGGCGCGAAAGAAGTGCTTGATCCGCATCTGCAGAGCCTGTTCGTCGATATCGCCCGCCACAAAGCGATCTACGAGAAGCTCGTCGAGCTCGGGCCGGATCTGAAACCGTTGCCACGGCTGGCGGAGAAGTGGGAGCCGGACGCGCAAGCGGCGACCTGGCGCTTCACGCTCCGGGATGCGACTTTCCACGACGGCAAGAAGCTGACCAGCGAGGACGTGCTCTACAGTCTGGCCCGGATCGCCGACCCGAACACTCCCGAGCGCGTCGCCCAGTCCTCGCTCGCGGCGCTGGATCTCAAGCGCTGCAAGGCGATCGACAAGAAGACGGTCGAGCTCGTACTGACCGCGCCGAACGCCGAGTTCCCCGCCCTGCTGGCCGGCATCGGCACGCAGATCGTCCGCGACGGCTTCAAGGATCCGACCAAGCCCGTCGGTACCGGCGCCTTCAGGTTCGTCTCCTTCGAGGCGGGCCGATCCCTCGTCGCCAACCGGTACGACGACTACTGGGACGGCGCGGCCAAGATCGAGGAGTTGCAGATCCTCTCCGCCGATGCCGAGGCGCGCGCCAATGCGTTGCAGGGTGGACAGGCGGAGTACGCGAACGAGATGACCGCGACCTTCGCCCGGACCGCCGAGGCGGGCAAGTCGGTCAAGATCGTGGCCGCCAAGGGCAGTACGACGCAGGCGTTCGTGATGAAGGTGGATCAACCGCCCTTCGACAACCCCGACGTACGGATGGCCTTCAAGTTGCTCGCGGACCGGCAGCGGCTGGTGGATGTCGTGCTCGCCGGGAGAGGTGCTGTGGGCAACGATCTTTTCGGCAAGGGGTTTCAGTACTATCCCAAAGATCTGCCGCAGCGCGAGCGCAATGTCGAGGAAGCCAAGGCGCTGCTCAAGAAGGCCGGCCTGCTGAACAAGGAGGTCGAGATCTTCACCTCCGACGCAACAGCCGGGTTCGTTGAAGCGGCGACGCTGTTCGCGGAGCAGGTCGGCGAGGCAGGCGTGAAGCTCAAGGTGACGACGGGTAGCGCCCAGACCTATGCCAAGGACCTGCTCACCAAGGGCGCGATCGGCAGTCATCGCTCGGGTGCGATGCCGATTCCGCAGTACGTCACCGATCGGCTGTTGTCGAAATCGCCGTTCAACGTGACGCATTGGCGACGGCCGACCTTCGATGCCGCGTTCGCCGCGGCGCAGGTGCAGACGGACGAGGCGGCGCGCGCGGCGAAGTACGGGGAACTGCAGAAGACGTTGCGGGATCAGGGCGGCATCCTCGCGTGGGGACATCCGGACTTCCTGGTCGCGGTCTCGGCCAAGGTGCAGGGCGTCCAGGCGGTACCGCCGAACACCTTGGACTCGGGCCGGTTCGACAAGGTGTGGCTGGCCTGAATGCGGTCGTATGCCGCCCAGCGGGCTGCATTGGCGATCGTCCAGCTGGCCGTTCTCTCTGTACTCGTCTTCGTCCTCACCGCGTTGCTGCCGGGCGATGCCGCGGACATGCGCTTCACCGAGACGCTGACGCCTGAGCAGGTCGTCCGTCTTCGTGAGCAGCTCGGGTTGGATCAGCCCGCGCTCGAGCGGTTCATGCACTGGTTCGGCAATGTGCTGACCGGTGATCTCGGTACTTCGCTGATCAGCGGCGGGCCGGTACTGGAGATCGTGAAGGCGTCGGTCGGGGCGACGTTGGTGCTCACGGTTGCGACGCTCATCGTCGTGGTGCCGCTGGCTGTTGCCCTTGGCATCTTGATGGGGACTCGGGAGAACGGCCGGCTGGATCGGATCATCACGTCGATCACGTTGGCGTTGAGTGCGATTCCGGACTTCGTGATCGCGGTGGTGCTGGTCGCGTTGTTCTCGTTGAAGCTTGGGTGGCTTCCGGCGACTTGGGTTGGTGGGTCGTTGCTGGCTTCGCCGGTGTTGCTGGTGCTGCCTGTTGCGGTGCTGCTCGGTCGGACGGTCTGTCTGCTGTCGCGGCAGGTGCGGGCGGGGACGATCAACGCGTTGCACGCGGAGTACGTCGTACAGGCTCGGCGGTTGGGGGTGCCGCGGCGGCGGTTGCTGCTCAGGCATGTGTTGCCGAACGCGGCGGTTCCTGGCGTGCAGGAGTTGGCGCGGACTGGGGACACCTTGCTGGGTGGGGTTCTGGTGGTGGAGGCGATCTTCGCGATCCCGGGGTTTGCGACGGCGCTGGTTGACGGGGTTGAGACGCGGGATGTGCCTGTGGTGCAAGGGCTGACGCTGGTACTGGCGGTGGTTGCGCTGTTGATCAATCTCGGTGCTGATCTCGTCTGCAATCGGCTGGTGCCGCGGACGGAGCTGCTGCGATGAGGGCGCTCAGAGCCCGTACTCCGCTCGCGATCTCGGCGTTGCTCGTGCTGATTCCGCTGCTGGTGGCTGTCTTGGGGCCGCTCGTCGACGTGCCGGCCAGGCCCGCGCTGCCGTACGAGAACGCGGGCTTGCTCGGGACGGATGGACTTGGCCGGGATGTCTTCGGGCTGCTGTTGGTGGGTGGCCGGACGGCGCTGGGGATGGCGTTGGGGGCCGTACTGATCGCGTACTTGCTGGGCGGGCTGATCGGATTGGTTGCGGCGTCGACCAGGCATCGGTGGGTTGACGAGCTGTTGATCCGGCCGCTTGATGTGTTGCTTCCGTTGCCTTCGCTGCTGGTGATCAGCGTCGTCGCCGTGGGATGGCGGGCGTCGCCGTTGGCGATCACGTTGGCGGTTGCCGCGGTCAACGTTCCGACGGTGGCGAGGCTGGTGCGGGCGGCCGCGTTGGATGCGGCGAGCGGGCCTGTGGTGGAAGCGTTGCGGATGCAGCGGGAGAATTGGGTGGGGATCCACCTCGGGTATGTCGGCCGGGCGGTGCTCGGTCCGGTCGCTGCCGACGTCGGCACACGGATCACGCTCGCCGTCTTCCTGGTTGCCTCGGTCAACTTCCTTGGCCTTGGGCTGAGTCCGACCGCGGCCGATTGGGCGGTCAGCGTCTCGCGCAACCGCGAAGGCTTGCTGTTGCAGCCCTGGGCCGTGCTTGCCCCTGCACTGCTTCTTGTGTCCTTCACCCTGGGGTTCAACCTGCTAGCTGACCGGCTGGTCCATCGGACCAGACGCCTAGCCGAGGCAACCCGATGACGGAGCCTCTGGTCAAGGTCGCTGGGTTGGCTGCGGTGGCAGGGGAGGCCATCCTGGTCGACGGTGTCGGCTTCGAGATCTGGCCGGGTGAGGTGACGGCCCTCGTCGGGGCCTCGGGGTCGGGGAAGACGACTTCTGCGTTGGCTTTGCTCGGGGAGCGTGGGCAGGGTGTGACGTTGAGCGGCTCAGTCGCGGTTGATGGGCGGCTGGTGGTCGATGGCGACGGGGTGACCGCAGCGGCGGCTGGCGTGCGGGGGCGGGTTGTGGCGTATATGCCGCAGCATCCCGGTAGTGCGCTCAATCCTGCGAGGCGGATCGGCGCGGGTCTGACTGAGCTTGCGAAGCTGCATCACCCTGGGCTGAACGTCGTACCGGAAGCTCTGCGGGGTGCTCAGTTGCCGGGGGATCGGGCGACGCTCAGGCGGTTTCCGCATCAGTTCTCGGGTGGGCAGCGGCAGCGGATTGCGTTGAGTCAGGCGTTGGTCTGCCGGCCGAAGGTACTGGTGCTGGATGAGCCGAGCACGGGGCTGGACTCGATCACGAGGCTGCAGCTGGTTGAAGAGCTGAAGGAGTTGGCGGCGGCAGGGCTGGGGATCTTGCTGCTGAGTCACGATCTCGACCTGGTCCGCGCGCTCGCTGACCGGGTGGTCGTGCTCGACGCCGGCCGCGTCCTCGGCGATGTTCTTCCAACCGCAACACAATCGGCGGCGCCCCAGGGAACCCACCAACGAGGCGAGCCGTTGCTCCAGGCAATGAACGTCTCCGCGTCGCTGCGTACCCGCGGCCGCGATCCCATCCTCCAGGAGGTCGATCTCGCCGTGCCACCCGGCGGCTGCGTCGGCGTGGTCGGCCGTTCCGGTAGCGGCAAGACGACCCTCGCCCGCTGCCTGGCCGGCCTGCACGAGCGCCACACCGGCAGCATCACCCTGGCCGGCGAAGACCTCCCCGTACTACGCAAGCGCACCCTCACCCAGAACCGCCGAGTCCAATACGTCTGGCAGGAAGTCCGCGGCTCCTTCGACGAGCGCCGCCTAGTCGACGAACAAGTAGCCCGTACCGCGATCCGCCTCCGCGGCCTCACCCCAGCAAACGCAAAAGCCGAAGCAGTGGCAACCCTCGCCCGCCTAGGCGTCTCCGCCCACACAGCCGCCAGACCGCCAAGCCGCCTCTCCGGTGGAGAACTCCAACGAGCAGCCCTCGCCAGAGCCTTGCTCGCCCACCCCGACGTCCTCATCTGCGACGAGATCACCACCGCCCTCGACGAGCACGGCACCACGCTCGTCGTCGAGCTCCTGAACGAGCTGAAAACCCAAGGCACAGCCCTGGTGTGGATCAGCCACGATCTCGCCCTGGTTGCCAACGTCTCCGATCACGTGCTGGTGCTCGACGCCGGCCGCGTGATCGAACAGGGGCCGCCAGCAACAGTCATGACCAAGCCCGGTACCGAACTGACCCAGCGGCTGGTGAGGGCCGCTCGGATCGGGCGCCAACCTCCTGAACCTCCGCCCGTGCTGACCAGTAGTGCCGACACGAGGAGCGAACCGCACCGATGAGACAACTCCACGATCACCTGGCGGAGGCGATCAAGGACCCGGACCCGATCCGCGTCGGCGAGGACCTGATCTGCCTGCGGTTCGAGACGATGAAGGTGTACTCCGCGCTGGGCGCCGTACGTCATCTGCTGGAGACGGGCGCGGTCCGGCCGGGGGACACCCTGATCGACAGCTCCAGCGGGATCTACGCGCACGCGCTGGCGCTCGCCTGTCACAGGTACGGGATGAAGTGCCACATCGTCGGCTCCACCACGGTCGACCGGACGTTGAAGATCCAGCTCGAGATCCTCGGCGCGACGGTCGAGCAGGTGCCGTCGTCCAACAACCTGCAGCTGGACCAGAACCTCCGGGTCCGCCGGATCGGGGAGATCCTGCGCGACAACCCGTCGTACCACTGGATGCAGCAGTACCACGATGACATTCACTACCTCGGGTACGGCGCTGTGGCGGATCTCGTCGCCGAGCTGGTGCCGGCGGGGCCGCTGTGTCTCGTCGGGGGAGTCGGCACCGGCGCGTCGACCGGCGCGATCGCAGCGTTCCTGCGGGATCGGGGGCGGGACGTGAATCTGGTCGGGGTGCAGCCGTTCGGCAGTATCACGTTCGGCGCCGGGCATACGCAGGATCCCGAGATGATCATCGCCGGCATCGGCAGCTCCATCGAGTTCCGCAACGTCCGCCACGAGCTGTACGACCGCCTGCACTGGGTCTCCTTCGACTACGCGATGTCCGCGGCCGTCGATCTGCTCCGAACGAGCGGCGTCTTCGCCGGCCTCTCCGCAGGCGCGGCGTACCTCTCGGCCCTCTGGGAGCACAACTGCGACAGCAGCCGCACCCACGTCTTCCTCGCCGCCGACACCGGCACCCGGTACATCGATTCCGCCTTCTCCCGGTACGCCGAAGCGCGCCCGATGGACACCATGCGCCCCCGCGAGATCAACTCCCTCGACGAGCTCGCCGTGCCCTGGTCCGCCATGTCCTGGGACCGCCGTGAATCGGCCTGGGCCGAGCGCCGCGAGTTCCCATCTGCGACCAAGTCGCATTAAAGTGTCAGTCATGACCACGGGGTACCTGGTGTTGCCCGAGTTGTTCACGGCAACAGAAGTCAACCGGCTACGGGACGCCGCCGAGCAGGTGCACGCCGAAGTGGTGACGGCCGCGGAGTCCGGCGAGACGTCCGTGACCGTATGGCCGGACGGGCACCGCCTGGAGGAGATCCGCGGAACGACGATCCATTGGGAGCCGGACGCTGTCGGGAAGACCGTCCGCAGCCTGGCGCCGGTTGCTCACCTGCATCCAGCGCTCACTGCGTTGTGGACCGACCCGAGGCTGACCTCGCCGATGTCCTCCGTGGTTGGGACCGAGCCCGGGCCGTTCGTGTCCAAGCTGAACTTCAAGCGGGCCGGTGTCGGGTCGGAGTTCGCCTGGCATCAGGACTTTCCGTACTGGTACTGCTGCGCCGGCGACGCGGCGTACGAGATCGCGACGGCGATCGTGATGCTGGACGACAACACCGTGCAGAACGGCGCGATGACTCTGGTACCGGGAAGCCAACTCAAAGGGCCCGCCCGACGGGACCCGCTCGATCCGACCGGATTGCTGGTGGATCCCTCAACGGTGGATGTGGCCAGGACAGTGACCGTGACGGCGCCGGCCGGATCTGTGCTGATGTTTCCAGGCCTGATGGTGCATCGGTCCGCGCCCAATCGGACCGCTTCTGATCGCAGGTCGCTGCTGTACTGCTTCCAGCCTGCTGGACGTTCTGAGTTGTCCGCCCTGACCTACGACGCCGAAAGGCTGGCTGATCTTCCATGACCGTTGCCGCACTCACCGCCGCTGTCCTCGCCGGATCCCACGGCCCCTCGCCCGCAGAATTGAATGTCACCAGCGCCTTCTGGCTCCATAACACAACCCGCCTGCCCGGCGCCGACGTCACCTACCGCAACTACTACGTGCTCCTGCGAGTCGGCGAAGTCTTCGGTGCCTGCTCCTTCGAGGCCGGCGAGGTCGACCCCGACTACTGCGCCGGCGCCTCCGGCCTGCCCCTCTCCGACTTGCTTGCCAAAGGCCCCCTTCCCGTCCGCATCGCAGCTCTGGATGCCTATCTGGCCGCCGTTGAGCCACACCATCTGTCAGCCCAGGCCGAAGAAGTCATCCTCCCCGCCGGTACTCCGGACATCCGCGCGCGAGCCCGTGACGCCGCAGTGGCCGGCCTGCTGGACGTATCCGAGGGTTCGAAGGTCGCGCTGATCGGCGTCGTCAACCCGCTGGTCGACGCGATCACGGCGCTGGGCGGGACCTGTCTGCCCTGCGACTTCAATCTCCGGGAGACCGCCTCCGGACTCCCGGTTTCCCGCGACATGACGGCGGTTATCGACCAGGCCGATGCCGTCGTGGCGACCGGAATGACCTTGAGCAACGGGAGTTTCGACCCTCTACTCGATCGTTGCCTACAGCAATCGAAGCCGCTGGCCATCTATGCTCAGACCGGCAGCGCCGTCGCCCGCGCCTTCCTCGGCGCCGGCGTCACCGCCCTGTCCGCGGAGCCCTTCCCCTTCTCCCAGTTCAGTGCCCGCCCGACCTCCCTTTACCGCTACCGCCAGAACGGACCGCAGACGCCGTGAGCACCACCGAAGTACGCAGGACAGGAGAAGTACCAGGCGATTGGCGGATGGCCAAGCGGCTGTGGCCGTTCCTGCTTGCCTCCACGGTCAGCCTGATTCCGTTCACCGTCTTCGGGATGTACCTGGTCCCGATCGCGGCGGCCGCGGACGGGAGCGTCGCCGAGATCGGTGGACTGCGGGGCCTCGGAGGCCTCGCAGCCCTCATTGTCGGCATCGCGCTCGCGCCGCTCATCGACCGGTTGGCGCGGGAACTGGTCGCCGCCGGTGGCCTCGCCCTGCTGGGCATCTCTGCCGCTCTAGGTGCCATCGGCAACGTCTTTGCACTTGCCACCTTCTGCCTGCTGATCGGCGCCTCGACCTCGATCCTCGGCCCGTCGATCGGCGCGGCGGCGGCCGACCGGTTCAGGACTCCTGCTGCTGCGGGTCGTGCGGCAACGTTGGTCTCGGCAACCACTTCGATGATGGCGATGCTGGCGGCGCCCGTGCTCGCAGTACCGGGCCTGTTCTGGGGCTGGCGCGGCAACCTGCTGGCTGCCTCGGCCATCTCACTGACCCTTTCGACCGCCTTCTTCTGGCGCGGCCGGGGCCGGAAGTCGCCGCTGAAGCCGACGCAACGGACGAGCTACTTGGCGACGTACCGGGCTCTGGCGCACATCCCGGGAGCGCTGCCTCTCCTGGGCGTAGCGATGCTGCGGACGGCGGCCTTCATGGGCTACCTCGCCTACCTGGCAGCGTTCTACGACGAGAAGTTCGACCTGGCTCCCGGCTGGTTCGCCCTCGTCTGGTCCCTCAGCGGCGCGTCCTTCTTCCTGGGAAACCTCTTCGCGGGCCGGTATCTCGTGGCGGCCGTCCGCCCTGAGAAGACCCTCCTCTTGGGTCTCCTGACGGCCCTCGTCGCCGTCTCGGCCTTCTACTTCACCCCGAGCCTCCCGCTCACCCTCCTGCTGACCTCACTCATGGGCGCGGCCCACGCCACCGTCGCAGCCTGCGTCACGACTCTGCTGGTACGCCGAAGTGGCGACCTCCGCGGCTCGGCGCTCAGCGTCAACGCCGCAGGCATGAGCATGGGCACGTTCCTGGGCGCTGCGCTGGGTGGTCTCGGCCTGGGTCTCGGGGGATATCCCGGGCTGGCGCTGATTTTCGGGGCCGTCACCCTCGGTGGCGTTCTCCTCGCCTTGCGGTTAAGGCCCGAAGTTCAAAGCTAGTTGCAGCTATTGACAGGAAACCGGCGCGAATTCTGGTCCGTACCTCTGCCATACTCCGGCTCATTGTCACTTCTGAAGACCCTGGGGGGGTCCTGTGTCCTTCCGTCCTGCCCATCTCCTGCGCCTCGGCATCCCTGCCGCCCTGGTCGCAGCCACGCTGGTAGCCGTCACCGGTTCCGCCAGCCAAGCGGCCCAACCGGGCCCCTACACCCCGAAGTTCAAGGCCCACGACGCGTCCGGGCCGAAGTACGACCCGAACTCGGTCGTGGTGAAGTTCAAGCCGACCGCCACCAAGGCGGCCCGGCAGTCGGCGCTGTCGCGGTTCAAGAGCAAGACCGACGACTCGGTCACCGCCGAGACCATCGAGGTCACCGGTGAGGTGCCCGCGCCGGAGCTGCTGAAGAAGGTCAAGGCCGACCCGACCGTCGAGCTGGCCTCGCTGAACTACAAGCGGCACATCTCGGCCATCCCGAACGACGAGTTCTACGGCGAGGACCAGTCGCTCTTCGCGAGCACTGTCCGGCTGCCGCAGGCCTGGGACCTGTCCAAGTCATCCGGCAACCAGATCGTCGCGGTGCTCGACACCGGCGTCGACCTCGGCCACCCGGACCTGGCCGGCCACCTCGTCACCGGCTACAACGCCATCACGCCGGCCAGCCAGCCGATCGACGACGAGGGCCACGGCACGATGACGCTCGGCCTGATCGCCGCGGCCGGCAACAACGCGATCGGCGTCGCCGGTACCGCGTGGTCGGCGAAGGCGATGCCGGTCAAGGTGCTCGACAACGAGGGCTCCGGTTTCGACTCCGACATCATCAAGGGCCTCAACTGGGCAGTCCAGCACGGCGCCCGCGTCGTGAACATGTCGCTCGGTAGCGACCAGGACGATCCGGTCCTGCACGACGCGATCGCGCAGGCCGTCGCCGACGGGGTCGTGGTAGTGGTTGCTGCTGGCAATGACGGCAGCTCGCTCCTGCAGTACCCGGCCTCCTACCCGGAGGTGATCGCGGTCGCGGCCACCGACCCGCGGGGCAAGCTGTCCGACTTCAGCTCGTTCGGCGACTGGGTCGACATCGCTGCCCCAGGCACCCACCTGCTGAGCACCGGCCCGCGCGCACTCACGGACCCGGACTACCTGCCGTACTGGTACTGCACCGGTACTTCGTGCTCCGCGCCGGTCGTCACCGGAATCGCGGCCATGGTCCGCAACAAGTACCCCGCGTTCACGCCGGCCCAGATCCGTCAGCGCCTGATGGCGCTGTCCCGTGACGCCGGTCCGCGCGGCTTCGACCAGTACTACGGCGCCGGCATCGTGGACGCGTACGCGGCCCTCGGTGGCAAGACGACGACGGACTTCACCGGCGGCGCTGCCGACGGCAACGACCAGCCGTCCCGCTCGACCCATGTCGGCCTGACTCCCGTGTCGGGGCTGATCAGCACCGAGGGCGACGTCGACTGGTACTCGATCAACTCCGAGGCCGCGCGCAACCTGCGGGTCTCGGTGACCGGCCCGTCCTTCGACGAGCGGAACCAGAACTGGGCGAACGTCGGCCCGGAGGTCGACGTCTACAACGCCGACCTGCAATCGCTCGGCCACAAGGTGAACGCCTTCCCGCCGATCAACCCGACCACGAAGGAGCCGATCTGGGGTCCGCTGACCGCGTCCGTCGACGTCAGCGCCGCCGTTGGCCAGACGTACATCGCGGTCCGCAACAACAACGGGTCCTGGGACAGCCGGTCGTACAGCCTGTCCGTCACCGAGGCGGGTTCCGGCGGGACGAGCACTGCTCCGGCGTACCCGATCCGGGACGTCACGCCCGCTCATCTGTCCTCGGTCGCCACCCCGGACACCAAGCCCGTGGTGACGTTCGCTCGTGCGGTCGTCGAGTCGACGGTCACCGCCGGCACGGTCAAGCTGCAGAACGGTAAGACGGGGGCCACGGTGCCCGCGACTGTTGCCTACGACCCGGCGACGCTGAAGGCGACCATCACGCCGACCGCTCCTTTGCCGGAGGCAACGGCGTACAAGATCGTCGTCGATGGTGTGGAGGAGACGGGTGGCACGCCGCTGGCGTCGATCCAGACGGTCTTCAACACGAGCGACCTGATCCCGCCGAAGCTCACGACGTTCACCGCGACCGGGGCGTACCTGGCCGCGAACGTGTCGTGGACGATCCCGGACATCACGGATCTCGACCAGGTGATCATCCGGCAGAACGTCGGTGGCGTCGCCCCGACGATCAACACCGGTACGGCCGTCTACGCCGGTACCGGGACGTCGTTCAAAGTGACCGGTCTCAAGGCGGCGACGACGTACACGTACGCCGGCTGGGTGAAGGACAAGGGCGGCAAGATCAGCCCGATCTCCTCGAAGGCGGTCAACGGGGTCAAGTCGAGCATCACGACGACTGCTGCGGCGATCAACTACGGCGGCACGATCACGCTCAAGGGCAGCGTGCTGCGGATCGACAACAAGGCGTTCGCGGGTCTGCCGGTACAGCTGTACGGCCGGGCCAAGAACGTGGCGGCGCTCAAGCTGATCACCACGCTGACGACCAGCTCGACCGGCGCGGTCAGCTACGCGATCAAACCGACCACGTCCTCGGTCTACACGATGGTCTTCGTCGGTGACGCCGACCTGATGGGAACCCGCACCGCCGACCTCAACGTCGCCGTCGCGCCGACCGTCACCTCGGTCCTGTCGCCGACCGCCATCACGCTCGGTAAGACGGCGCGCTTCTCCGGAGTCGTCACGCCGGCCCACGCAGGCAAGCTCGTATCCCTGCAGCTCTACTCAGCCAAGACCTGGAAGAACATCGCCTCGGTCAAACTGAGCACCACGGGTGGCTACGCCTTCGGCATCAAGCCGACGACCCGAGGCTCCTTCGCGTACCGCGTCCTCTTCACCGCCGACGCGGACCACGCCCAGGCCCTCAGCCCGCAAAGGATCGTGAAGGTCAGCTGACCACTGCTGGAGGGCCTTCATAACTCGGTGAAGGCCCTGGGTGGACCCTGAGATCGGGGGAAATCTCGTTTCGGTGGGGGTGGGGTGGGGATATCGTTCGGGATTATGGACAATCTGCCCGAGCGCCAGAATCCGCATGCTCATCTGCGGGCCTCCGATACCGATCGGGATCAGGTCGTGGATGTTCTGCGCGATGCGCTGATGACCGGGCGGCTGACGCAGGAGGAGCACTCCGAGCGGCTGGAGCAGACGTTGCAGGCCAGGACGTTGGGTGAGCTCGAGCCGATCACGCAGGACCTCGCGGTACCGGGTCAGCCGTTCCAGCCGGTGGCTGCCTCGCAGCACTCGAACAGTCCGGTGCCGATCGAGGAGCCGGCCAACCCGGCGGACAGTTTCGAGTCGCTGGTCGGCATCTTCGGGGGCGGTGAGCGGAAGGGTCGCTGGCGGGTGCGGCGGCGGACCAACGCGATCTGCGTCTTCGGCGGGTACGACCTGGACATGACGGATGCCGTCTTCGAGGGCCGCGAGGTGACGATCTGGGCGTTCGCGATGTTCGGCGGGATCGACATCACCGTGCCGGACAGCGTCGAGGTCCGCAACGAAGGTGTCGGCATCTTCGGCGGCTTCGGCGCCCGGGGCGGCGAGTCACCCGACCCGAACGCACCCGTCGTTGTGGTCAAGGGCCTCGCGCTGTTCGGCGGCGTGGGCGGCCAGACCAGCTCCAAGCGCCACAGGAGGCGCTTCCGCGACCAAGGCGGCCATGGCCACGGCCACCTGCACTAGTGCCCTGCACTAGATCCAGGACTTGAACCACATGCGGTTCAGCCAGTCCGGATGCGGCATCACCTTGTCGGTCAGGATCGGCCAGATGTAGGCGAAGTTCAGCACGACCAGTACGACGAAAGCGCCGACGACCGCGCTGCCGATCAGCCGGCGCGGCGTCGATGCCTGGAGCGCCTGCTTCGCCGGGCCGAGGATCTTGCCCAGCACCATCGCCAGCGCCATACAGGTGAACGGGATCATCGTGACGGCGTAGAAGAAGAAGATCGGCCGGTCGTCGAAGAAGAACCATGGGATCCAGCAGGTGAAGAAGCCGACGATCGGGATCCCGAACCGCCAGTCGCGTTGCGCGATCCAGAACACCAGCGAGGCGATCAGCGCCAAGGCGCCGGCCCACCACAGCAGCGGCGTACCGACGGCAGAGATCACCGACAGGCAGTTCACCCCGGCCGGCGCGGTGCAGCCGTCGGTACCGGGCTTGATGTCGTTGACCGCGTCGAACCCGATCGGCCGGGCGATGATCGGCCAGCCGGCTGGGTGCGACTGGTACGGGTGGGTGGCCTTCTTGATGTAGTCGCCGGTGTGGAAGGCGAGTACTTCCTGGTGGTAGTGGATCAGCGACCGGAAATCGTCCGGGACCACCTTCATCACGCCCTGCGCCGGATGGTTCGCGGCGTAGTCGTGGTCGTAGGCGTTGTCGTGCAGCAGCCAGCCGGTCCAGGTCGCGGTGTAGGTGATACCGGCGAGGAGCACGATGCTGACGAACGCGGGCAGGCCGTCGACGAAGACCGACTTGATGAAGGCGTACCGGGCTCCGAGCGCACGCCGGGCGCCGAGGTCCCAGGCGAAGACGAGGATGCCGAAGCCGGCCATCACCCAGACCGCGGACCACTTGGTGCCGAGCGCCAGGCCGAAGCAGACGCCGGCGGCGAGACGCCACGGACGGAGCAGCAGCCAGCGGCCGATCTTGCGGCTGCCGTCGCGGTGCTCGAGGGAGTCCGCGTGCCGGCGGCGGGTCCAGTCGCGGTCTGCCACCAGGCAGGAGATCGCGGCGACCAGCCAGAAGGCCAGGAAGATGTCCAGCAGCGCGACCCGCGACATCACGAAGTGCAGGCCGTCGACGGCGAGCAGCAGACCGGCGATACAGCCGATCAGGGTCGATCGCGTCATCCGGCGTACGGTCCGAATGACCAGCAGAACAGTCAGCGTGCCGAAGAGCGCCGGCATGAACCGCCAGCCGAAGGTGTTCATCCCGAACAGCTGCTCGCCGGCCGCGATCATCCACTTGCCGACCTCGGGGTGCACGGTCAGGCTCGGGGTGGTCTTGAAGACGTCCAGGTTGCCGGCCAGGATCGCCTTGTCGGCGGCCCCCTCCGGCTTGTCGATGAACTGCAGCGCATAGCCGTGCTTGAGCAGCGAGTACGCGTCCTTGGCGTAGTACGTCTCGTCGAAGACGAACTTCACCGGGTTGCCGAGGTTCCAGAACCGCAGGATCGCGGCCAGCGCGGTGATCGCCAGCGTCGCGATCCAGCCACCCTCGAAGTCCTTCGGCATCGGCGGGTAAAGCCGCTCCTTGAGCGGCGGCAACCGTCTGCCCAGAACGTCCCGCCCCAGCGTCTCGCGCGCGTCGGCCTCAGCCTCAGACTCGTCCTCGATCACGGCAGTCACGTCGGCCATCGTACGGAGGATGCGGTACCACCGCCTCCCCGGCTGCGATGATGGCGGGTGTGACCGGGCGATTGGTGTTGGTGGGGACTCCTATTGGGGACTTTTCGGACGCGTCTGCGCGGTTGCGGCGGGTGTTAGGGGAAGTGGACGTGGTGGCCGCGGAGGACACCCGGCGGTTGAAGCGGCTGACGAGTGAGTTGGGGATCGTCGTCAGCGGGCGGGTCGTCAGCTTCTTCGAGGGGAACGAGCGGCAGCGGACCGATGAGCTGGTCGCCGTACTGCTCGAGGGGCAGACGGTGGCGGTGGTGACCGACGCGGGGATGCCGAGTGTGTCGGATCCGGGGTACCGGCTGGTGGCTGCCGCGATCGAGGCCGGCGTTGACGTCACCGCAGTACCGGGCCCGTCCGCGGTGTTGACCGCGCTCGCGTTGAGCGGGCTGCCGGTGGACCGGTTCACCTTCGAGGGATTCCTGCCGCGGAAGTCGGCCGAGCGGTCCAAGCGGTTCACCGAGCTTGCCCGGGAGCAGCGCACGATGATCTTCTTCGAGGCGCCGCACCGATTGGCCGCCTCCCTCCAGGATCTGGCCGACGCGCTCGGCAAGGATCGCCGTACTGCGGTCTGCCGCGAGCTCACCAAGACCTATGAAGAGGTCAAGCGTGGCACGGCCGCCGAGCTGGCCGAGTGGGCGGTGGACGGCGTGCGCGGCGAGATCACCATCGTGGTGGCCGGTGCCGATCCGTCCGCGCGGGAACTCGGCCCGGAGGAGCTGGCCGCCGAGGTCGCCGCCGACGAGGAGGCGGGCACACCGCGTAAGCAGGCCATCTCGGATGTCGCCAAGCGGTTCGGAGTACCGAAGAGGACGGTCTACGACGCCGTACTGGCCGCTCGAGACCCTGGTAAGGCCACCTAGTCCAGCGCACTACGCTTGACCCATGTCCGAGAAGGCCTTTTACGTCACCACCCCGATCTACTACGTCACGGCCCCGCCGCACATCGGCAGCGCCTACACGACGGTGGCCGGGGACGTCCTGACCCGTTGGCACGCCCAGCGCGGCGAGCGCAAGTGGTACCTGACCGGTACCGACGAGCACGGCGAGAAGGTGATGCGCAGCGCTCAGGCGCAGGGCATGACCCCGCAGGAGTGGACGGACAAGCTGGTCGAGGAGGCCTGGAAGCCGGCCTGGGTCGACGTCGACATCGACTACGACGACTTCATCCGGACCACCGAGAAGCGGCACACCGAGCGGGTCCGGGACTTCTGGCAGACGCTGTACGACAAGGGCGACGTCTACAAGGGCGAGTACGAGGGCCTGTACTGCGTGGGCTGTGAGGAGTTCAAGCTCCCCGCGGACATCCGGACCGACGAGGACGGCACCCAGCGGTGCATGATCCACGGCACCGAGCTGGAGACGGTCTCGGAGACCAACTACTTCTTCCGGCTCTCGGCGTACGCCGACAAGCTGATCGAGCTGTACGAGTCGCAGCCGGACTTCGTCGCGCCGTCGAGCGCCCGCAACGAGGTCATCTCGTTCGTGAAGCAGGGCCTGCAGGACCTGTCGATCACCCGGTCGACCTTCGACTGGGGCATCCCGGTCCCGTGGGACGAGGACCACGTCCTCTACGTGTGGATCGACGCGCTGCTCAACTACGTCACCGCGGCGGGCTACGGCACCGACCCGGAGCGGTTCGAGGAGCTGTGGCCGGTCGACGTGCACCTGGTCGGCAAGGACATCCTCCGGTTCCACGCCGTGATCTGGCCGGCCATGCTGATGGCCGCGGGCGTCGCGGTACCGAAGCAGGTCTTCGCGCATGGCTGGCTGCTGGTCGGCGGCGAGAAGATGAGCAAGTCGAAGCTGACCGCGATCGCGCCGAAGGAGATCACCGACCACTTCGGCTCGGACGCCTTCCGGTACTACTTCCTGCGCACGATCCAGTTCGGCTCCGACGGCTCCTTCTCCTGGGAGCACCTGAACGCCGTCTACACCTCCGAGCTCGCGAACGGCCTGGGCAACCTGGCCAGCCGGATCGCCGCGATGGTCAACAAGTACTTCGACGGCGAACTCCCCGAGCCCACCGACCACGGTTCCGCCGAGCAGGCCCTGGCCGACAAGCTCGCCGAGACCGTCGCCGCAGCTGACAAGGCGATCGACTCCCTGGCCTTCCACGACGCCCTCGCCGCGATCAACGACCTGGTCGGCGCCGTCAACGGCTACGTCTCCGACCAGGAGCCGTGGAAGGTAGCGAAGGACGAGTCCCAGAAGGCTCGCCTGGCCACCATCCTGTACACCTCAGCCGAGGTACTCCGCGCTGTCGCGGTCCTGCACAACCCGACGATGCCCAAGACAGCCGCCAAGCTCTGGACCCTCCTCGGCGCCGAAGCCAAACTCGGCCCCCTCAAGGACCAGCGAATCCAGGACGCCGGCACCTGGGCCCAGCTCCCGGTCGGCTCCGTCCTGGTCAAGGGCGACTCCCTCTTCCCCCGCCTGGCCGACCCAGAAGCCTGATCGGGAATATCCGCGTCGCCGTGTCGATTGAACTCTAAACCAGTTCAGTTGACGCTTCAACGAATAAGGAGCAGTGCGATGCGAGCGGTTGTCTTCGAAGAGTTCGGTGGACCCGAGGTCCTGCAGGTCAAGGACGCCAAGGAGCCGCAGGCCGGCCGGGGCGAGGTCCGGGTCGCGGTCAAGGCCGCCGGTGTGAACCCGATGGACTTCAAGATCCGGTACGGCTGGTTCGACAGCTTCATGCCGACCACCTTCCCGGCGGTCCCGGGCATCGAGGTGGCCGGTGTGGTCGACCAGATCGGTGAGGGTGTGACCGATTTCGCCGTCGGCGACGAGGTTGTCGGCTGGTCCCAGAGCGGCTCGTACGCTGAGCGCGCGCTGCTCGGTGCCGCCGCCAAGAAGCCCGCGAACCTCTCGTGGGAAGAGGCCGTCGCCGTCCCGGTCGCCGGTGAGACCGCGGCCCGGGTGCTGAACGAGCTCGGCCTGAAGGAAGGCGAGACGCTGCTCCTGCACGGAGCCGCCGGTGGGGTCGGCTCGGTCGGCGTCCAGCTCGCCGTCGCGCTCGGCGCGACCGTGATCGGTACGGCGTCCGAGGCCAACCACGAGTACCTTCGTTCGCTCGGCGCGATCCCCGTCGCGTACGGCGAGGGCCTGCTCGACCGGGTCAAGGAGGTCGCGCCGCAGGGTGTCGATGCCGTCTTCGACGCGGCCGGCAAGGGCGGTCTGGAGGAGTCGATCGAGCTGCGCGGTGGTACCGACCGGATCGTCACCATCGCCGACATGGCCGCCGGTGAGATCGGCGTGGCCGTCTCCAGCGGGGGTGTGGCCGACGAGGTGAAGGAGGCTGGTCTGGCCGAGCACGTCCAGCTCGCCGCCGACGGCAAACTGAAGCTGGCCGTCGCCAAGACCTTCACGCTCGACGAGGCCCGCGCCGCGCACGAGATCAGCGAGGCCGGCCACAACCGCGGCAAGCTCGTGATCCTTCCCTGACGCTTTTCTACAAGACCGTACGGCGCTGACGTCGTACGGTCTTGTCAGAAGACACAGATGGGAGTTGGACACCATGGCCGACTATCTGGCCACAGCGGAGACCGAGATCAATGCGTCGCCCGAGCGGGTCTGGAACGTTTTGACCGACCCGGAGCAGATCAAGAAGTTCATGTTCGGGGCCGACGTGGAGACCGACTGGCAACCGGGCAGTCCGATCACCTGGCAGGGCGAGTACGAGGGCAAGAAGTACACCGACAAGGGCGAGATCGTCGCGGTCGAGAAGGCCCGGTTGCTCAAGGTGACCCACTACAGCCCGTTGGGTGGGCAGCCCGACGTACCGGAGAACTACCACACGCTCACCTACTCACTGTCTGCGAGTGAGGGCGGCACGCACCTGAAGCTGACCCAGGACAACAACGGCAGCCAGGACGAGGCGGATCACTCCAGCGGCATGTGGAAGATGCTCGTCGACGGCGTGAAAAAGGCATCCGAAGGCGAGTAGCCCCCGGGCACCCGTCATCATTACCGGATGACGGGGACTATTCCGACAGTGACCACTCGATTACGGCCCGGGTTCGGGCTGCTCGGGTGGTGGCTGTTGGTGCCCCTCAGTGCGGTCCTGTTGCTGGTCCGGATCGGCGACTCGACCGGGGAGAGCGTCCGCTGGATGCTCACCTGGCTGATCGCGGTACTACTGCCAGGCACGCTCCTCTGGCGCGCACTGGCCGGCGGCCGCTCGTTGACCCAGGACCTGGGCTTCGGCGCAGTACTCGGCCTCGCCTGGCAACTGGCCGTCTGGGCAATCTGTACTGCGCTCGGCGTCCCACTACTCCAGTGGGCCTTCGTAGCGGGACTCCTGCTGGTCTTCGCGACCAAGAAGTCCCTGCGCCCGCCCGTCAGTGCCCCACCCCGCTGGTGGCACGTACTGCTCGTCTCTAGCCTCCTACTGGCGATGGTCCGGACAGTGGTCGTGCTACTCAGGCCCGTTCCGCTCCCGCCGCTCCCGGCCACCCGTCACCAGGACATCTGGTACCAGCTCGGCCTGGTCCAGCAACTGCTGCACGACGTCACGCCGGCCGACCCCTGGGTGCTGGGGGAGCCACTGATCTACCACTGGTTCGCGACCGCCTCCATGGCGAGCGGCTCGGTGATGGCCGACGTCCGGCCGGCCACTGTGCTTATCCACCAGTGGCCGCTGACCATGCTGCTCACGCTGGTCCTGGTCGGCTGGGCGGCGGGGGAGCTGCTCAGCGAGCGCAAGTGGGCCGCGCCGCTCGCCGGTCTGCTCGCTGGTGTCCTGCCGGGCGCTATCCAGCTAGTCGACACCCCAACGGCCAACATGTCGGCCGCACAGGTGGTGCAGGGACCGACCGGCACGATGGCCGCCGTCGTGATGCTCGGGCTGGTCGGACCGACCGTACTGATCCTGCGACGCCAGGCAGGTCCCGGTGTTTGGGCGGCGATGGTCCTGATGCTCGCGCTGGCGACCGGGACGAAACCGACCTTGCTCCCGATCACGCTGGTCGGCTGCCTGATAGCGGGCGCCGGCGCGTGGGTCTCCGAACGTCGAGCGCCCTGGCGCATAGCGGCGTTGGCTGGTGTCGCGGCGACCTTCTTATTGGCGTCTTCGTTCGCGCTGACCGGTAGTACTGGTGGCAGCCGGTTCCAGTTGCTCGCGGCGCTGCGGGTCCAGCCGTACTACCAGGCCGTCACCGGCGACAAGTCCTACCCGGCTACCGGCAATTGGGTGCTGCCCTCGCTGGAGCACGGCAACGCCCGGATGATCCTCTTCGCGGTCGTACTCGTGTCCTATTACTTACTGGTCGACGCGCCACGGCTGCTCACGCTGCTCGGTCTCAAGATGTCGCCCATGCGCCGCGATCCGGCGTACTGGTGGATCAGCGGGTGCGTCGCGGCCGGTACCGGGGTGACGCTCGTGTTCTCGCACACGGGCTATTCGGAGTACCACTTCCTCGGCGCGATCCTGGCGCTCGGGATGGTCGGGGTGGTTGCCGTCGGGGTCAACCTTGCGAACCAAACGCGCGCACGGGATCTCGTCGTCGTCGCAACCGCCGGCCTGGCCACCTCAGTTGCGCTCTATCTCTTCTGGCCGACCGACACCGAGACGCACACCGTGGCGCGCGCAGCGGCCGGGTTGCTGGCGCCGTTCGGGGTGCTGGCCGTGGTCGGGGCGGTCGTGATCCTCGGGATCAACCGGACGCGGCAGGCTGCGTCGGCCGCAGTACAGGTGATCGTGTTGACGGTCGCGGCGAGTCTGCCGGTGCAGTTCATCGTGATCGGGGATGCGCTCCGGGATGCGTCGCAGCCGCTGCCGCCGCCGAACATCGAGTACCGGACCTATCTGACGCGAGAAGAACAGAGCGCGATGCTCTGGCTGAGCAAGCACCTCGAGCCCAACGATGTGGCCGTCAGCAACGTCTTCTGCATGCCGGTGCCGTACCGTCCGGGCTGCCCCAACGATGCGTACTGGATGTCTGGCCTGAGCGGCGTGCAGATGTGGATGGGTGGCTGGGCCTATGCGCCGGCCAACCTCGCCGCGACCGAGCACAAGCACAGCTTCCTGCTGCAGCAGTCGCCCTGGCCCGACCGAGTGCTGGACAGCCGGATCGCGGTCGAGAAACCGTCCGAAGCGCACCTCGCCAAACTGGCCGGCGATGTCGGGATCACCTTGATCATCGGGGATCTGCGGGCCGGCCCGGTCTCGCCGAAGCTGGACCAGCTGGCCATCCCGATCTACCGGAACCAAGATATCCGGATCTACCGACTCAAATAACTAAGTACCCTGGACCCCATGTCTACCGACGGTGTGGAGGTCGATCGCCCGACGCGGGAACGTGCTGCCATCGGGGAGGACGGCCGGTCGCGCGACCGCAGTCGCCCCGCGGTGCCGGACCCGTTGCCGATGAGTGTGGTCGACGCGCACTGCCATCTGGACATCGCCGACGGCGAGGACGGCAACTGGCTGGCTGCGGCCGAGGCGATCAAGCTGGCCGCGTCGGTCGGCGTCACCCGGATCGTCCAGGTCGGCTGCGACCTGCCCGGCGCGGCCTGGGCAGTCGACGCCGCGGAGCAGTACCCGAACCTGATCGCCGGTATCGCCCTGCATCCCAACGAGGCACCCAAGCTGGCCTCCGCAGGCAAACTGGACGATGCCCTGGCCGAGATCGAGCGCCTAGCCACCTCCTCACCAAAAGTCCGGGTGATCGGTGAGACCGGCCTCGACTACTTCCGTACCGGCGAGGACGGCCGGGCCGCGCAGCACGAGTCGTTCGCGGCGCACATCGAGCTGGCCAAGCGGCTCGACAAGACGCTGATGATTCACGACCGGGACGCGCACGACGACATCCTGAAGATCCTGGACCGCGAAGGCGTGCCGGACCGGCTGGTGATGCACTGCTTCTCCGGCGACACCGAGTTCGCCCGCGAATGCGTCAACCGGGGCGCGTTCCTGAGCTTCGCCGGCGTGGTCACCTTCAAGAACGCGCAGTCGCTGCGCAACGCGCTCGCCGTCACGCCACTGGATCGCGTGCTGGTCGAGACGGACGCGCCGTACCTGACCCCGTCGCCGCATCGCGGCCAACCGAACGCGTCGTACCTGATCCCGCACACCGTCCGGAAGATGGCCGGCGTGCTCAACATCTCGGTCGCCGAGCTCTGCCAAGCGCTGTCCGACAACGCCAACCGCGCGTTCGGTGGTTCGTGGTAACCGTTCTGACCGACTCCGACATCGCCGCGCGGCTCGATGCCCGCTCGGCGGTCGGCTGGATGCGCTCAGCGTTGCTTGCCGAGCATCGGGGTGAACTGCACTCGCCACCGCGGGTCAGCACGCCGCTGGGGGACGGCCGGCTGGTGTTCACGACCGGTGCGCTGGAGGGGGAGTGGTACGGGTACCGCTCCTATGACTCCTTCGATACGTCGCCGGGTGCGCAGGTCGTGGTGGTCCACGATCGGCGGACCGGCATCGTCCGTGGTGTTGCGGTAGGCAACGAATTGGGGCCGCGCCGGGTCGGGGCGATCGGTGCGGTCGCGGTCGACGCGCTGGCTCCTTCCTCGGCATCCACGCTCGGCATCGTCGGTACCGGCGTACAGGCCTGGAATCAGTTGTGGGCGATCTCGGTGGTCCGTGAGTTGACCGAGGTGACCGTCTTCAGTCGCTCGGCGGATCGCCGGAACGCCTTTGCTGCAAGGGTTTCGACCGAATTGGGGCTGCCCGTAGTGGCGGCGCCGTCGGCGCGTGAGACGGTCGAGGGCAAGGCGCTCGTGGTGCTCGCGACCAACAGTCCGGTGCCGGTGATCGACGCGTCGTGGGTCGCGCCGGGGAGTTACGTGACGACGCTCGGACCCAAGCAATTCGGACGCGCTGAGTTCGGGCCTGACCTGGTCGCGCGGGCGGATCTCGCCGTGACGGACTCGCTGGCCCAGACTGCGGCGTACGACCCGCCCTTCATTTTGACCGGCACCGTGCAACACGACCGGCTGGTGAGTCTGGGCGCAGTACTGGCTGGGGATGCGCCGGCTCCCGCCTTGGGTCAGACGGTGATCTTCTGCTCGGTCGGGCTCGCGGGGACCGAGACGTACCTGCTGGCCAAACTGCTGGGCTGATAGACAGGGCTCATGGAGTTCAGTGAGGTCGTCCGGCGCCGGCGCATGGTCCGCAACTACGACCCGGACCGGCCGGTGCCTGCCGAGCTCCGGGAACGGATCCTGGAGAACGGTCTCCACGCGCCGTCCGGCGGGTTCAGCCAGGGCTGGGCGTTCCTGACCCTCGAAGGCGACGATCGGGAGCGGTATTGGCGGATCGCGGCCGAGGATCCGGATGAGAAGTATGTGGAGTGGATCACAGGGTTGCGGCGGGCGCCGCTGCTGATCTTCGCCTTCGCCCACAAGGACGCGTACCTCGACCGGTACACCGCGCCGGACAAGGGCTGGACCGACCGCGACGAGAAGCACTGGACGGCGCCGTACTGGTACATCGACACCGGCATGGCGGCGCTGCTGATGTTGCAGACGGTGGTCGACGAAGGCTTGGGTGCTTGCCTTTTCGGGCCTCCCGCGGAGAAGGTCGGGCGGCTCAAGGAGGAGTTCGGAGTACCGGACGGGTTCGATCCGATCGGGGTCATCTCGATCGGCTACCGGGCCCCGGACAAGCGGTCGCCGTCGCTCAAAAGAGGGCGTCGCAGTACTGCCGAAGTGGTGCATCGGGGGCACTGGGGTCATCACCAGGCGTGAGCGGCCCGTTACACCTTTTGCCGCCGCGCCGACTAGGGGATTGGCGCTTCAGCGACTTCTTCGTTACTGTCTCGTGATGTTGGCCGGGATCGGGGAAGATTCCGGACGGCACGCCCCTCGGCGGTTGACCGTGGTTTCCGGGCCCTGTACCCGGCATACGCGGCCTCGCGCCAGTGCCGTCCAGACCTCGTGCTCGGGTAGCCCTACCTGGGAGCGTTAGTGCGTAAGTCCATCATCGCGGCCGTGGGCGCCACGGCTGTGTTTGCCGTCGTGGGCGGCTCCGTGGCCTATGCGACCAAGAGCAAAACCGTCAGTCTGTCCATCGATGGCCAGGTGCAGAAGGTGCACACCTTCGGCTCCACCGTCGGGGACGCCCTGAAGGCGAAGAAGATCCAGGTCTCCGAGCGAGACGTGGTGGCCCCTTCGCTGGACGCCAAGCTGCAGGACGGCCAGGAGATCGCGGTGCAGTACGGCCGCCAGCTCACCGTCAACGCGGATGGCACGAAGAGAAGCTTCTGGACCACGGCGGACAGCCTCAGCGAGGCGATGACCGACCTGGGCCTGCGCTATGACGGAGCAGTCTTCTCCACCAGCCGGAGCGCGCCGATCGGGCGCGAAGGCCTCGAGCTGACCGTTCGCACCCCCAAGACCCTGCAGATCGTCCGGCTCGGCAAGACCGTCGCGGTCAAGTCGATGGCGACGACGGTCGGCGAGGCGCTGACCAGCGCCAAGGTCCCGTTCGACTCCAACGACCGGATCGTCCCGGCGGTGGCCACCGTGCTCAAGCCCGGCAGCATCACCCGGGTCGTCGTGGTCAAGGTCGAGACGAAG
The DNA here is from genome assembly GCF_036067295.1 of Kribbella sp. NBC_00382. NCBI lineage: Bacteria > Bacillati > Actinomycetota > Actinomycetes > Propionibacteriales > Kribbellaceae > Kribbella > Kribbella sp. NBC_00382. The sequence goes on along the minus strand of NZ_CP107954.1, from coordinate 727,239 downwards.
ACGCTCAGCGAGCAGCAGGCGGTCGCCTTCGGCAAGAAGGAGACCAAGGACGCCACGATGCTCGAGGGCGAGACCAAGACGACCGCCAAGGGCGTCGCGGGCTCCAAGTCGGTCAAGTACCTGCTGACTTACCTGGACGGCAAGCTGTCGAGCAAGAAGCTCGTCTCCAGCGCGGTCGTCACCAAGCCCGTCGACGAGCTCGTCACGGTCGGCACCAAGAAGAAGCCGGTCGAGGACACTCCGCCCGCCACCGGTGGCAACGCCGGCGCCTGGGACCGGATCGCCGCTTGTGAGTCGGGTGGCAACTGGGCCTCCAACACCGGCAACGGGTACTACGGTGGCCTGCAGTTCGACCACGGCACCTGGGCCGCGTACGGCGGTACGGCGTATGCCAACAACGCCAACGGCGCGTCCAAGGCGCAGCAGATCTCGATCGCGGAGAAGGTCAAGGCCGACCGCGGTGGCTACGGCGCCTGGCCTGTCTGTGGCAAGAAGGCTTGATTCACGGCCTTCTCTGCGAGACTGGCGCTTGTGACCAGCGCTGATTCATCCACTTCCGCCGGACCGAGACTTCTCGGTCCGGCGGAAGTGCGTTCACTGGCCGCGCAGCTCGGGGTCCGCCCGACCAAGCAGCGCGGCCAGAACTTTGTCATCGATCCCAACACGGTGCGCCGCATCGTCCGCGCGGCGGACTTGTCGTCTGACGGCGAGACTGTGCTCGAGGTCGGCCCCGGGCTCGGGTCCCTGACGCTCGCGTTGCTTGCCGAGGGCCACCGGGTCACCGCGGTCGAGATCGATCCGGTGCTGGCCGGAGCGCTGCCGGCCACGATCGCGGAGTACGCGCCGAACCAGGCCGCTTCGCTGACGGTGGTCGAGGCGGATGCGATGACCGTCGTGCCGGCTCAGATCGGGACGCCTGACGCTTGTGTGGCCAACTTGCCGTACAACGTCGCAGTACCGGTTCTGCTGCATCTGCTGGCGATCGCGCCGTCGTTGCGGCACGGGCTCGTGATGGTGCAGTCCGAGGTGGCCGACCGGCTCGCGGCGCCGCCGGGCTCACGGACGTACGGCGTACCGTCCGCCAAGGCCGCCTGGTACGCCGAGGTGCGCCGCGCAGGTCCGATCGGCCGCAACGTCTTCTGGCCGGCCCCGAACGTCGACTCCGGCCTGGTCGCCTTCACCCGCCGCGAACCGCCCGCTTCCACCGCGTCCCGCGAAGAAGTCTTCAAGGTGATCGAGGCCGCCTTCTCGCAGCGCCGCAAGACCGTCCGCTCCGCGCTGGCCCGCTGGATGCCCGACCGCGAGCGCCTGGACGCTGCGCTGGCCGCGGCCGGCGTCGACCCGTCACTGCGCGGCGAGATGTTGGGAATCGAACAGTTCGCCGCGATTGCGTCCGCTGGGCATTAGCCTGTGCCCGTGTCAGCTCATCAGGTCACGGTCCGGGCGCCGGCCAAGATCAATCTCGGCCTGTCCGTCGGCCCGCCGCGCCCTGACGGCTTCCACCCGCTCGCGACCGTCTACCAGGCCGTTGCCCTGTACGACGATGTGACGGCGACCCTGCGCGACGACTCGGACGTCACCGTCGAGGTGCTCGGTGACTTCGCGGCGGACGTCCCCACGGACAGTACGAACCTGGCCGTGAAGGCGGCTCAGGTGCTGCAGGCGGAGTACGACGTCGAAGAAGGCGTCGATCTGGTGATCCGCAAGACCATCCCGGTCGCCGGTGGAATGGCCGGCGGCTCCACGGACGCTGCTGCGACTCTTGTTGCCTGCAACCGGCTGTGGGGGCTTGGGCTCGCGCAGGTCGAGCTGGAACGCATCGCGGCCGACCTGGGCAGTGACGTCCCGTTCTGCCTCGTCGGCCACACTGCGCTCGGTCGCGGCCGCGGTGAACAGGTCACCGAGGTAATGTCCCGCGGCACCTTCCACTGGGTCTTCGCCATCGCCGAAGGCGGCCTCTCGACTCCTGCCGTCTACCGCGAACTAGACCGCCTCCGCCCCCTCCGCCGCGTCGAACCACCCGAAGTCCACCCCGAACTCCTCACCGCCCTTCTCTCCGGCCAACCGGCCGCCCTGGCAGTTGCCCTAAGCAACGACATGCAAGCAGCCGCCCTCTCCCTCCGCCCCGAACTGGCCGCCACCCTCCAGTTCGGCCTCGACCAAGGCGCCCTGGCCGCCATGATCTCCGGCTCCGGCCCGACCTGCCTCTTCCTGGCCGCCGACAGCCGCCGAGCAGTAGACCTAGCCGTAGAACTAGCCGAATCCGGCCTCTGCCGCATGGTCCGCCAAGCCGAAGGCCCAGTCCCCGGCGCCAGAATCCTCCCCGCTCCCATCCCGCGCTAGCCCGGTACTACGCCCACGCGCCACCGCCCGCCGCTCCGTCGCGCGGGCGGTCAACTGCGATTCGGGCCGCGGCTTTGGGTGATTGTTTGGGCTTGGGTGCGGTGTTCTGTGGCTAGGGCGTGGTTGCCGATGGCGTCCAGGGAGTCGGCTAGGTGGGTGAGGATCAGGTAGTGGCGTAGGCCGTCGTCGTAGTGGGTGCTGATGGTCAGGGCTTTCTCGTGGTGGCGGATCGAAGACTGGAGGTCGCCTGACAGGCGGTTGGTGACGCCTAGTTCGTCCAGGGTTTCGGCGAGGCTTATCTGGTCGTTGAGGGACTTGAATTTGGTGACGGCCTGGTGGAGGTGGGCCGTGGAGGACAGGAGGTCGCCGGCTTGTTGGTAGGCGACGCCGGAGCAGAGGAGGGCGGCGGCCAGGTGGTGCTGGGCGTCGTGGTGGGTGCTGATGGCGATCGCTTCGTCGTAGGACGATCGTTGGGCTGCGGCTCGGCCGAGCTTGCCCTGGGAGTTGCCGAGGTTGATGTGGGCGATCGTTTCGCCGGGGGCGTCGTCGAGTTTGCGGTAGAGGGAGAGGGCTCGTTCACCGGCGTCGATCGCTTGCTGGTAGTCGCCGTTGAGGTCGAGAACGTGGCTCAGGTTCGCCAAAGCCAACGCCTCGCCGACCAGGTCGTCGGTGGCTTCGAAGAGGTCGCGGCTGCGCTGGAGTTCGGCGATCGAGTCGTCTGGATCACCAGCTCCGGATCGGGCCAGGTCGCAGAGGACCAGGCCGAGGTCGCTGCGGATGTGCGCCTCGGCCCGCGGGTCGTTCACCACCTCGAGCGCCGTCCGGAAGATCCGCAAGCAGTCCAGCCAATGGCCGCGCATGGCGTAGAACGTGTGGAGGCCGATCACCAGCCGGAGCACCGACACAACTGGCACGCCGTCAGTTCGCGCGCCTTGCGATGCCAGCGCGAGCAGGTGCGGCCGCTGGCCGTCGAGCCAGGAGAGTGCTGAACTCATGTCCGCGTAGGCAGGTCCGCCAACGAGAGGAGGCTGAGCCCGGTACCACGGCAGCCGACCGGATCGAGGGAAGCCGAGTTCGATCGACTGCCACGCCGCCGACGCGTACAGGTCGAGGATCCGCGTGATCACCGCAGCCTGTTGGGTCGGGCTGACACTCGCCTGCGCCCGCTCCCTCGCGTACATCCGCAGCAGATCGTGCAGCCGGTACCGCCGCGGCGCCATCGACTCGACCAGATGCAGATTGCAGAGATCCTCGAGCGCATCCAGCGCCGCATGCTCATCGCAATCCAGCAGCCGGGCCGCGACCTCGACGGTCAGATCAGGCCCATCCGGTACTCCGAACAGCGCAAAGGCCCCCGCTGCCCGCTGCTCACGGGCACTGGCCCCAGCCGCCAGATCGTCGATCGAGACGTCGAAGCTGGCCCGTACTCCGAGCTCGTGATCCTGCAGTTGATCCAGCCGCCGCCGCTCGTCCTGCAACAGCCCGGCCAGGTGCGCCAACGGCCATTGCGGCCTGGCCGCCAGGCGACCGGCCGAGATCTTCAAGGCGAGTGGCAAGAGACCACATGCTTCGACGATCGACTGGGCGGCCTGCGGCTCGTGATCGACGCGGGTGGCGCCGACGGTGGTACGGAGCAGGTCGAGCCCTTCCGACGAAGACAGCAGTCCGAGGCGGACGATCTGCGCCGTCGGCATCCCGGACAGCTCATGCCGGCTCGTGATGATGACGGCAGAACGGCCAGTACCGGGCAGCAACGACTGCACCTGGGCGGCATCTCGCGCGTTGTCCAGCACGATCAACGCCCGGCGGCCCGCCAGGAGAGTCCTCAGCCGGGCTGCGGCCTCGTCGACCTGCACTGGTACGTCGGGGCCGGACAAGCCGAAGGCGCGAAGGAGGTAGTTGAGCGCTTCGAGTGGCGAGACGGCGGCCCCGATGTCATAGCCGTGGAGATCCAGATAAGCCTGGCCGTCGGGATACTCCTCGATCGCGGAATGAGCGGCCTTCACCGCGAGGGTCGTCTTACCAACGCCACCCATCCCGGTGATGGCGAGGATCGCGACCCGGGTTCCGCTGGTGAGAGCGGTGTGCAGGACATCGAGATCAGCGGCCCGGCCGGTGAAGCTCGCATCGGGCAAGGGCAGCTGACGAGGTACCAACGGAGCAGTCGCCGCTGTGGTCTCCGGTTGGATGCGTTTCTGGCGGCGTGTGGCGGCGGCGGTGAAGGCAGCGCGTTCGTCGGAGGTCAGGTCCATCGCGTAGGCGAGGGCGTCGACCGTCTCGCGGCGTGGGTACCGCCGCACTCCGCGCTCGAGTGCGCCGATGGCTGCCAGGCTCACGCCGGCCTTCTGCGCCAGCTTCTCCTGGGTCAGGCCGGCGGCGCGGCGGTACCGGTAGAGCAGGGTCGCGAAGTCCGCTTCCATCCGCTGTCCTCTCGAAACTCAATCGCCAGCGCCTCACCCGCAGGTTATCCTCACCAAACCAGTCGTCCGCGGTATCCGCAGAGAAGGAGCTCCAGATGCGCCGAGCGTCGGTCTACGCCATCACTCCTGATCGCTGCGACGCACCCGCGAGGACCTTTGAACACTCTGACGATGGGCATTCTGGCGCATGTCGACGCCGGTAAGACCAGCCTGACCGAACGCCTGCTGTACGCCGCGGGCGTGATCGACCACGTCGGCCGCGTGGACGATGGCAGTACCCGTACGGACTCGATGGACCTGGAACGCCGGCGGGGGATCACCATCCGCTCGGCCGTGGTCTCGTTCGAGCTCGGCGACCTGACCGTCAACCTGATCGACACCCCGGGCCACTCCGACTTCATCGCCGAGGTCGAGCGCGCACTGTCCGTGCTCGACGGCGCCGTACTGGTGATCTCGGCCGTCGAGGGCGTCCAGGTGCAGACCCGGTTGCTGATGCGCACGTTGACCCGGTTGCGCATCCCGACGCTGTTGTTCGTCAACAAGATCGACCGGATGGGAGCCCGGTACGACGAGTTGCTGGCGGACATCGCCCGGCTGCTCACCCCGTCCGCCCTACCGATGGGATCGGTGGCCGACCTGGGCACCAGGCAGGCGAAGTACCACGAAACTCCCCTGGGAGACGCGAGGGAATTGCTTGCTGAGGGCAATGACAGGTTCCTGGCCCAGTATCTCGAGGACGAGCTGACGCCAGAGGACTGCCGGCGTGAGCTGGCCGAGCAGGTCCGCCGGACCCGCGTACACCCGGTGTTCTTCGGATCGGCGATGACCGGCGAAGGGGTGCCGGAGCTGATCGACGGCATCCGCGACTGGTTGCCGCGAGCAACGGGTAATCAGGATGAGCCACTCAGAGCCCAGGTGTTCAAGGTGGAACGCGGGTCGGCGGGGGAGAAGATCGCGTCGGCGCGGGTGTTCGCCGGGCGACTCCAGGTCCGGCAACCAGTTGACGTGCATCGCGGCGCATCGACGTACGAGGTCAAGCCGACTTCTGTGCAGGTGTTCGATCGTGGCGGCACGCGGACGGCCGACACGGCTGAGGCGGGGCGGATCGTTGCCTTGCGCGGGCTCAAGCAGGTGCAGATCGGGGACCAGCTCGGGGCGCCGATCCAGAGGGGCGGGCAGTTCTTCGCGCCGCCGACGTTGGAGACGGTCGTGAGGGCGCAGGATCGGGTGAAGCTGTTCCAGGCGTTGCAGCAGCTCGCGGAGCAGGATCCGCTGATCCGGGTCCGGAAGGACGCACACGGGCAGATCTCGGTGAACCTGTACGGCGAGGTGCAGAAGGAGGTGATCGCGTCGCTGCTGGAGGAGGAGTACGGGCTCGCGGTCACCTTCAGCGAGACGACGCCGATCCACGTCGAGCGACCTGTGGGAGTCGGCGAAGCGGTCCGCGAGATCGGCGAACCCGGCAACCAGTGGTGCGCCGCCGTCGGCTTCCGCATCTCGCCGGCGCCGGTCGGTACCGGCCTCGACTACCGGCTGGAGGTGGAGCTCGGCGCGTTGCCACGGGCGTTCCACACCGCGATCGAAGAGACGGTCAGGCTCGCCCTGCAGCAAGGACTGCACGGCTGGGAGGTGCTGGATTGCCGGGTGGATCTCATCCGTACGGCCTACTCATCGGTGATGACCGTCGCCGGCGACTTCCGCCGACTCGTCCCGGTGGTGCTCAACCAGGCGCTCCAGGAAGCCAAAACCAAGGTGTACGAGCCGGTCAACTCGTTCGACCTGGAGCTCCCGCCGGACTCCGTCTCGCCCGTGATCGCCAAACTGGCGGAGGCCAACGCGACCCTGGAGAACACGGAGGTCACCCCCGACCGGGCAACCCTCAAGGGCCTGATCCCGGTCGGCCGGATCCATGCCTTCGAAGCCCAATTGCCCGGCCTCACCCATGGCGAGGGGGTGCTCCTGACCACCTTCGACGGGTACCAGCCGATCACCGGTTAGGCTTGAGGGGATATGGCCGCTACCCCTGCACCCAACCTTGTCAATCTTGAAGCCGTCTCCAAAGGCTTCGGAACCCGCACCCTGCTCGATGGGGTGACCCTCGGCATCGGCCGGGGCGAGCGGATCGGGGTGGTGGGGCGCAACGGCGACGGCAAGTCGACGTTGCTGCGCCTGCTGGCCCGGGAGGAGACGGCCGACGCCGGCCGGGTGACGCACAACCGCGACCTGCGGCTGGGCTTCCTCGGGCAGGCCGACAGCCTCGACCCGGAGCTGACCGTCGCGCAGGCCGTGCTGGGCGACGTCGAGACCTACACCTGGGCTGCCGATCCGCGAGCACGCGACGTCATGGAGCAGTTGCTCGGTGGCGTCGACCACGAAGCGCTGGTCGGCACGCTCAGCGGTGGTGAGCGCCGGCGCGCGTCGCTGGCGCACCTGCTGATGACCGAGGTCGACCTGCTGATCCTCGACGAGCCCACCAACCACCTCGACATCGAGGCGGTGAACTGGCTCGCGCAGCACGTCGTCGACCGGGCCGGCGCGCTCATCGTCGTCACCCACGACCGCTGGTTCCTCGACGAGGTCTGCAACGAGACCTGGGAGGTCCAGGGCGGCAAGGTCAACTCGTACGACGGCGGCTACGCCTCGTACGTACTGGCCAAGGCCGAGCGGTCCCGCAACGAAGCCGTCGTCGAGGGCAAGCGGCAGAACCTGGTCAAGAAGGAGCTCGCCTGGCTGCGCCGGGGAGCGCCCGCGCGGACCGCGAAGCCGAAGTTCCGGATCGAGGCGGCCAACGCCCTGATCGAGAACGAGCCCGAGCCCCGCGACAAGCTCGCGCTGGCCAAGCTCGCCACCTCGCGGCTCGGCAAGGACGTCTTCGACGCCGAGGACGTCACCTTGAGCTTCGGCGACCGGGTGATGCTCAATCACGTCACCTTCCGGATCGGCCCGGCCGACCGGATCGGCCTGCTCGGCCCGAACGGCGCCGGCAAGACGACCTTCCTCAAGGTGCTGACCGGCCTGCTCCCGCCGGACTCCGGCAAGGTCAAGCAGGGCAAGACGGTCAAGATCGCCAACCTCTCGCAGACGCTGGAGGATCTCGACGGCACGGTGACGGTGCTCGCGCACATCACCGGCATCCGCCGGGTCGCGGCCCTGGCCGCCGGCGTCGGCGAGATGAACTCGTCCCAGCTGCTCGAGCGGTTCGGCTTCACCGGCGACAAGCTGACCACCCGGATCAACGACCTGTCCGGTGGCGAACGCCGCAGGCTGCAGCTGCTCCGGATCCTGCTCGACGAGCCGAACGTGCTGATCCTCGACGAGCCCACCAACGACCTGGACGTCGAGACGCTGACCGTGCTCGAGGACTTCCTCGACAACTGGCCGGGCGTCGTCGTGATCGTCACCCACGACCGGTACTTCCTCGAGCGGGTCAGCGACATGGTCTACACGATCCTGGGCGACGGAGCCGTCCGGCACCTGCCGCGCGGCGTCGACCAGTACCTCGAAGAGCTCAAGGCCGGCTCGGGCCGCCGCGCCACCGCTCCGTCGACCAAGGTGCAACCCGTGAGCACCGCGCCCGTCGTCGACGCGGCGGCTGCCAGGGCGGCGAAGAAGGAGCTCAACCGGATCGAGCGGCAGCTGTCCAAGGTGAAGTTCAACGAGGCGAAGCTGCACGACCAGCTGGCCGCCAACGCGAGCAACTACGCACGGCTGGCCGAACTGGACACCGACCTGCGCAAGCTCGCCGATGAACGCGCCGAGCTGGAAACCGCCTGGCTCGAAGCGGCCGAACTCACCGAATAGGTCAGTACATTCTTGGTGAATGCGTGAGTCGCGGCACACCCTCCTATCCCCTGTGATTGGGAGGGTATGCCGCGACTGCGGGCGAGCGGGCCCCGACCGGCCGGGTTGTCCGAGCCCCGAGCCCCGGACACCACCAACCGGCTTCGGCGAACCACCTCTTGCCGCCGAAGTCACCGATCTCGTGGACGTTCTGTAGTCGCTTGACCACCAACAGTCAGGACACTAGTTGGACCGGTCACTCAGTGTCGATAGTCGTGGACTACAGCAATCTCTCGATCTCGTTGCAACTAGCAACGATCGGTGCCCACATAAAGTGACGGGTCGTCTTTTCGGATTATTCCGGCACAATTCCGGTGAGTAACTTGGCGGCCGCGAAGAAATGCGGCTTCAGTGTTTTTCCTGGTCGAACGGGCCGACCAGTTCGCGCAGTACGCGGGCGATCTTGGCTTGGTCGCGCTCGCTGATCGAACCGAGCAGGGTGCGCTCGTGTGCGAGCAGATCGGCCATCGCCGCGTCGACCGAGTCACGGCCGGCGTCGGTCAGCTGAACCAGTACGCCTCGCCGGTCACCCGGATCGGGCAACCGCTCCACCAGGCCGCGCGCGGTCAGCCGGTCGACCCGGTTCGTCATCGTCCCCGACGTCACCAGAGTCTCCTTGAGCAACCGCCCGGGGGAGAGCTGGTACGGCTCCCCGGCCCGCCGCAGTGCCGCCAGTACGTCGAACTCCCAGGACTCCAGTCCATGCGTCGCGAACGCATGGCTCCGGGCGCGATCGAGATGGCGCGCCAACCGGGTCACCCGGGAAAGCACCTCCATCGGCGCCACGTCGAGATCGGGTCGCTCCCGACGCCAGGCCTCGATCAGCCGGTCGACCTCGTCTCTCATGGTTCGAGCGTATGCCATCAAGACTCTTGACATCAAGACAACCGGCAGGCGTAAAGTATCTCGACGTCAAGAGATCTCAGGAGAAGGGCTCCCCGCATGCGCACGTCCCCGGTCTGGAACCCCCAGCAATACAACAAGTACGCCGACGAGCGAGGCCGCCCGTTCGCCGACCTGATCGGCCGCGTCCGGGCGGACGAGCCCGCCACGGTGGTCGATCTCGGATGTGGGCCCGGCAATCTGACCGCCACGCTGCTGGATCGGTGGCCGGGTGCGACTGTGCATGGGGTGGACAGCTCGCCGCAGATGATCGAGACGGCTCAGCCGCTGGCCGGCGATCGGCTCACCTTTGAGGTGGGAGATCTGCTGGAGTGGAGTGCTGAGCCCGAGTCGATCGATGTGATCGTCACCAACGCGACTCTGCAGTGGATCCCTGAGCAGCTCGAGTTGCTGCCGGGCTTCGTGCGGGCGCTCAAGCCGGGCGGTTGGCTGGCGATCCAGATTCCGGGCAACGGGAACGCGCCGTCGCATGCCATCCTGCGGGAGCTGGCCGCGACGGATCCGTACGCCGAGTACGCGAAGGACAAGTCGCTTCGGCCGGACGTGCCGGGGCCGGCGGAGTACGTGGCGGCGCTGAGTGCCGAAGGATGCACGGTCGACGCGTGGGAGACGACGTACAGCCATCTGCTGGAAGGCGACAACGCCGTCCTCGAGTGGGTGAAGGGGACAGGGGCCCGGCCCGTCCTGCAGTCGTTGCCTGATGAGCTTCGCGCGCGGTTCGAAGCGGAGTACGGGGCTCGGTTGAACGAGGCTTATCCGCAAAAGGAGTTCGGGACGCTGTTGCCGTTCCGCCGGATCTTCGCAGTTGCCCAGAAGGAGAGCTGATGAGACTCGATCACGTGCAGGTGTCCTGCCCGCCCGGTGGCGAGGAGGTGGCGCGCGCCTTTTATCGCGATGCGCTCGGTATGACTGAGCTGGAGAAGCCGCCGTTGCTGGCGGCGCGGGGCGGATGCTGGTTCAAGGAGGGCGATGCGGAGGTGCACGTCGGCGTGGAAGAGGACTTCAGCCCCGCGTTGAAGGCGCATCCCGCGCTGGCTGTCGACGACCTCGATCAACTGGCTGAAACCCTGCAGAACAAGGGCTATCCGGTCAAGTGGGACAACGAGACGATCCCGGGCCGCCGGCGGTTTCACACCGCCGACGGCCACGGGAACCGGGTCGAGATCGTCTGACTACTCGGTGGCCAGCGCCCCGGCTGGTGCGACCTTCGCGGCGCGCCGGGCCGGGAGGATCGACGCGACCAGACCGGCGACCGCGGCGACCAGCGCGATCGTGATCAGGAGCCGGCCCGGTACGGCGTACGAGATCGGTCCGTCGACCTGGCCGCCCATCAGGGCCGCTGTGCCGGTCCAGCCGTAGACCAACCCGAGGGCGATTCCCAGGCCCGCCGCGACGAGTGCCATCAGCAACGACTCGACCGCGAGCATGCCGCGCAGTTGACGCCTGGTCAGGCCCATCGCCCGGAGCAGGGCGTTCTCACGCGTCCGCTCCAGCACCGAAAGGCTGAGCGTGTTGCCGACGCCGACCAGCGCGATCAGTACCGAGACCCCGAGCAGGCCGACCGCGACGAGCAGCAGGATATCGAACACCTTGGTGTAGAAGCTCCGCTCGGGCAGCCCGCCGGAGATGTTCAGGTTCTTGATCGTCGGCAGCGACTGCTTGAGCTCGTCCATCACCTTCGGGCCGTCGGCCTTCGGGTCGGAGGCCAGCCAGTAGCCGGTCACCGCTGCCTTCGGCGCGAGCTTCTGCAGGTCGGCGGAGGTGACCGTGATCGGGTCGAGCCCCTGCGCCTGGATCACCTTGAAGTTCATCTTCTGCTGCCCCGACACGATGGTGACGATGGCGCCGTTCTCGACGTTCAGCGAGTACAGCGTGTTGCGGTCGACCAGAGCGGTACCGGGCTGGAGTTGGTTGACCAGCGTCGGGTTGTGGATCACCGAGGAGGCGGAGGCCTGGTCGATGCCGGTGATCTCGAGGGTGTTGCCGGCCGACTTCACTGAGGCCGACCGGACCGGTACGACCTGGGTGATGCCCTTGATGCTCTTCAGCTGGTTGGCCGCGGTGGCCGGCAGCTTCTCGTCGTACACCTTCATCGTCACGTCGACCGGGTATTCCTTGTCCATCGTGACATCGAACGTCTTGCGGACCGAGGCGATCCCGACACAGGTCAGGCTGATCAGCGTGACACCGATCAGCAGCGCCGAGGTGGTCGCCGCGGTCCGCCGCGGGTTGCGGACGGCGTTGGCGACGGCGATCCGCGCGGGCACCCCGCCGCTCCGCGCGGGCAACGCGCCCAGCAACCTGACCAGGGCCGGGACCAGCAGCGAGCCGATCGACAGGATCCCGACGAAGGAGATCACGCCGCCGGCGACGCCGATGATCACCTGGTGTGAGCTGGCGCCCAGGGCGAGCAACGCCCCGCCGCCGGCCAGCAGGAGGAAGCCGAAGACCAAGCGCACGATGCCGGCCTTGGACTTCGCGACCGGAGCCGCCTCGGGCCGCAACGCTGCCAGCGGAGCAACCCGAGTCGCTCGCCGAGCCGGTACTACGGCCGCCAGGATCGTCGCGATCGTACCGAGCAGGAGCGGGATGAACACCGACGCGAGGTCGAGGTGCAGGTCGACCGGCGGGAGGCCCCAGTCGAAGGACCGGGCCAGCGTGAGCGCGATGGCGGACAGTGCGACCCCGAAGACCACACCGATGCCAGAGGCAACCAACCCGACCACGGTCGCTTCGGCCAGTACCGAGGAGAACACCTGCTTGCGCGACGCCCCGACGCAGCGCAGCAGCGCCATCTCGCGGGTCCGCTGGGCGATCACGATCGTGAAGGTGTTGCCGATCACCAGGCAGGCGACGAACAGCGCGATGACGGCGAACATGCCGAACACCCCACCGAGGACGTCGATCCCGTGCGTGATGCTGGAGACCTCGTGGTCGATCCAGCCCTCGCCGGTGTAGACCTGGACGCCTTCGTTGACGACGGCGGTGATCGCGCTGCTCAATGCCGCCTGGGTCACGCCGGGGTTGGCAGCGACCTTGAGCTGGTTGATGTAGCCCTGTGGTTCGAAGGTCTTCACCGTCTCGGCCGTGGCGACCGCGTTCCCGCCACCGATCGAGGTGCTGTCGTCGATCAGGCCGACGACCTTCACCGGGTAGGCCTTGCCGTCCCAGGTAGTGAGCTTCAGGTCCTGGCCGACGGAGACCTTGTACTTGTCCGCCAGCTTGGCCGGCAGCGCGATCTCGTTCTTTGCTTCCGGCAACTTCCCGGCCGAGGTGGTCGGGCCGGCGATCTTCGAGGTGTCGTACCGGGCGTCGATACCGAGCGAGTCCGGCCGGACCTGACCGGCCCACTGGACCTGCAGGAACGCCGAGGTGTCGATCACGACCGAGGCGACCTGCGGCAGCTTCTTGACCGCGGCCACGTCGGCCGCCGAGGCCTGTCGACGGTCGGAGTCGACGACCGCGTCGACCCCGGCGTTCTGCTTGCCGATGGTCTCGTCGATGCCGTTGGTGGCCGACGAGTGCGCGGTCATCGCCAGGGTGCCGAACCCGACACCCAGCACGATCGCCAGGCAGGCGGCGACCAGGCGGCCCAGGTGGGCGCGCAGGGAGGAGAGAATGGAGCGTCGCACGGGTCAGGCCCCCAGCTGCCGCAGGGCGCCGAGTACGGACTCCGGGGTCGGGTCGGCCAGCTCGCCGGCAAGCTTGCCGTCGGCAAGCATCACGACGCGGTCGGCGTACGACGCTGCTAGCGGGTCGTGGGTGACCATCACGACGGTCTGGCCGAACTCGCGGACACTCCGGCGCAGGAAGCCCAGGACCTCGGCGCCGGAGCGTGAGTCCAGGTTGCCGGTCGGCTCGTCGGCGAAGACCACCTCGGGCCGGCCGACGAGCGCGCGAGCCACGGCGACGCGCTGCTGCTGACCACCGGACAGCTCCGACGGTCGGTGCGTGAGCCGGTCCTGCAGGCCGAGTACGTCGATCAGCGTGGACATCCACTGCTGGTCGGGCTTGCGGCCGCCTAGCTCCAGCGGGAGCAGGATGTTGTCCTTGGCCGAGAGCATCGGCAGCAGGTTGAAGGACTGGAAGACGAAGCCGATCCGGTCCCGCCGGATCTTCGTCAGCGCGGCGTCCGGGAGCTGGGTCAGCTCGGTCTCGCCGAGCAGTACCTGGCCCGACGTCGGGGTGTCCAGGCCGGCCAGGCAGTGCATCAGGGTCGACTTGCCGGAGCCCGAGGGGCCCATGATCGCGGTGAAGCGTCCCACCCCGAAGTCGACCGAGACGCCGTCGAGCGCGGCGACCGCGGTGTCTCCCTGCCCGTAGACCTTGCGAAGTTCGTGTGCGCGGATGGCGGTCCGGTCAGCTGAGTCCTGCGGTAGACGCCCTGGCGCGAGTTCGCCGGTCTGGATGGTCATCGTTCTCCTCGGAAAAGGCCGGGGGCGAGACGTTCTCACCCACGTTCCAAGAAGTTACTGATTCCGGCCGGTAGAAGAGTCGGACCAGGGAATGGACTCCGCGTACGACCTAGGTCGTACTTTTCCTTGCCCACTCAGTGATTTCGTACGCCGCACTGCCGGGTTGCGCTGGGTCCCCGCTCAACTCGGTCGACGTCCATCGTGGTTCCATCCGTACTTTGACGACGCTGCCGTCTCGCCGGTGGACGTGCAGTCTGGCGATGCCGGGAAAGTCGTACTCGAACTTGGCGAAGGCGACCTCGGACCTCGGGATCCGGTGCCTGACGACGAACCAGTAGCGCAGGGTCAGCTCGTCCTCGGAGAGTTCGTACTGAGGAGGGAACAGACGGCGCAGGAGTGGGCGCGGCATCAGCTGCTCGGTTTGACGATGCCGGTTTCGTAGCCGAGGACGACGAGGGCGACCCGGTCGCGGAGACCGGTCTTGGCGAGGATGCGGCCGATGTGGGTCTTGACCGTTGCCTCGGACAACGTGAAGAGGGTGGCGATCTCGGTGTTCGACAGGCCGCGGGCGACCTCGACCAGTACTTCGCGCTCGCGCGCCGTCAGGTCGCCCAGGTCGGGGCGCTCGGTCTCGCCGTCGGGGAGCGAGCCAGCGAAGTGCTCGAGCAGGCGGCGGGTCGTACTGGGGGAGACGACCGCGTCGCCGGAGTGCACCTGGCGGATCGCGTTCAGCAGATCGGCCGGGGGAGTGTTCTTGAGCAGGAAGCCGGCCGCGCCGGCCTTGATCGCGGCGAACGCGTACTCGTCCAGGTCGAACGTGGTCAGCACGATCACCCTGGGGGCCTCGGGCAACGACTGTAGTTGCCTGGTCGCCTCGACGCCGTCCAGCCGTGGCATCCGGACGTCCATCAGTACGACGTCGCTGCCGGTCACCTGGAGCTTCTCCAGCGCCTCGCCGCCGTCACCGGCCTGACCGACCACCCGCATGTCCGGCTGCGAGTCCACCAGCATGGTGAAGCCGGCGCGGACAAGCTCCTGGTCATCGACCAGAAAGACCCGGATGACGTTGTCGTCGGTCACTGAATTCCTCCGTTGGGCAGGTTGTACGGCAGCTTGGCGATCACCTCGTAACCACCGCCCGCCTTGGGTCCGGCGTTCACCGTACCGCCGGAGATGGACGCGCGTTGCCGCATCCCGACCAGGCCGTGGCCGGGATCGCTGCTCGGCGCGACGCCGGCCCCACGGCCGTCGTCGCTGACCATCACGGTCAGCATCTCGCGCCCGAAGTCGAGATGGACGGACGTGCGCGCTCCCGGCCCGGCGTGTTTCAGCGTGTTGGTCAAACCCTCCTGGACGATCCGGTACGCCGTGAGCCCCAGCAACGCGGGCAGGTCACGAGGGGTACCGGTGACCTCGTAGTCGACGGTCAGGCCGGCCTGGCGCACGTTGTCGATCAGCTCGGGCAGCGACGAGATGCCGGGTTGCGGGCGCGGCTGGTCCGGATCGAGCTCCTGCTGGGCGTCTTGTTTGAGCAGGCCGAGCATCTTGCGCATCTCGTTCAGTGAGGCCCGGCCGGTGTCGCCGATCGTGGCGAGTGCTTTCTTGGCCTGCTCGGGCGACGCGTCCGCGGCGTACAGGCCGCCGTCTGCCTGGACGATCATGATGGAGAGGCCGTGGGCAACGACGTCGTGGATCTCCCGGGCGATCCGGGTGCGCTCGTTCGAGACGGCAAGTTTGGACTCACGGTCGCGGTCTCGCTCTGCCTGGATCGCGCGTTCCTCGAGCTGAGCGACGTACAGGCCTCTGGTACGCCGGCGCTCGCCCATCGCCCAGACGCCGAACACCAGTGCGCCGAGCGCGACCATCATGGTGATCTGCTGGCGCCAGTCGGAGCCGCTCCAGTAGCGCGACGTCGCCATCAGCACGCCGAGTCCGCCGATGCCGAGGGCGATCCGGCTGTACTTCACCTCGCCGTACACGGAGATCGAGTAGAGCGCGACGAGCAGGCCGATGTTGCCGGGCTGCAGCTCGGCGCCGCTGAGCCATTGCAAGACGGCGACCGCGGAGACGGCGAAGAGGACCAGTTCGGGATGGGTGCGGCGCCAGACCAGCGGTGCCAGCATGCCGAAGCCGAGGACGCCCGCGTAGCCCGCCTGGGCCAGCCCGAGCAGTCCGAAGAACAGCGTGAGGGCGCCCGCGAGCAGCAGGTCGAACGCTTTGCTGCGCGGGCTGACCTGTCGCCGGGGCGCCAGGATCCCGGACATGGTCCCCGTCATGGTCGCCAGATTACGGTGAAATCCGGCCCGGCTGGTCATGCTGCGGGCGGATGTCGCCGTACGACCGGGGTCCTATTTGTGCGGCCGGGTGGACAGCGTCGGCTTGGTCTCGAGGCCGGACAGGCCGTTCCAGGCGAGGTTGACCAGGTGGGCTGCGACATCGGTTTTCTTCGGGCGGCGGACGTCGAGCCACCACTGACCGGTCAGTGCGACCATGCCGACCAGCATCTGCGCGTACATCGGGGCGAACTTCGGATCCAGGCCGCGGCGCTTGAACTCCTCGGCCAGGATGTGCTCGACCCGGGTACCGACGTCGCTGAGGATCGAGATGAACGAACCGCTGGACGAGCCGACGGGGGAGTCGCGGACCAGGATCCGGAAGCCGTCGGAGGAGTTCTCGATGTAGTCCAGCAGGGCCAGCGCCGCCTGCTCGACCAGTTCGTGCGCGCGGCCGGCGGTCAGGCTGGCCGTCACGGTGTCGAGCAGTTTGCGCACCTCGCGGTCCACGACCACGGCGTACAGGCCCTCTTTGCCGCCGAAGTGTTCGTACACGACCGGCTTGGAGACCTCGGCGCGGGCCGCGATCTCCTCGACGGAAGTCGCCTCGTAGCCCTTCTCGGCGAACAGGCCACGGGCGATCACGATCAACTGCTCGCGCCGGTCGGCACTGGTCATCCGGACTCGGGTCGTACGGCGCGGCTTGGGGTCGGTCACTTCGGGATCACGTCAGCATCATGCCGCAGATCGGGGTTAGAGGGTGGGAGATTTACGGCTGGGCGGTGACCCTGCGCGCTTCGAGGCGTTCCTTGACCGGCCAGCGGACGTCGCTGACCCAGCGCAGCTTCTCGAAGAACCAGATGGTCCTTGCCGAGGTGTCGAGCTGACCTCTCAGTACGCCGTGCCGCGCGCAGGTCGGGTCGGAGTGGTGCAGGTTGTGCCAGGACTCGCCCTGGCTGAGGATCGCCAGCCACCAGACGTTGCCGGACTTGTCGCGGGACTTGAACGGCCGGTTGCCGATCGTGTGGCAGATCGAGTTGATCGACCAGGTGACATGGTGCAGCAGGGCGATCCGGACCAGGCTGGCCCAGAAGAACGCGGTCAGCGCGCCCTCGATCGACCACGACCACAGACCGCCGATGACGGCTGGTGCGAACAGGCTCGCCAGTACCAGGAACGGGAACATCCGGGAGACCTTGACGATGTCGCGGTCCTTGAGCAGGTCCGGCGCGTACTGCCGCTGCGGGGTCTGCTCGCTGTCGAAGAGCCAGCCGATGTGGGCGTGCCAGAACCCCTTGGTGAGGGCCCTGAGGCTGGTGCCGTACCGCCACGGGCTGTGCGGGTCGCCCTCGCGGTCGGAGAACTTGTGATGCTTGCGATGGTCGGCCACCCAGCGGACCACGGGGCCTTCGATCGCGAGTGAGCCGGCGATCGCCAGCGCGTATTTGAGGGGACGGTTCGGCTTGAACGACTTGTGGGTGAAGTACCGGTGGAAGCCGATCGAGATGCCGTGCCCGGAGATCGTGTAGAAGACGGCCGCGATCACGATGTCGCGCCAGCTGAGAAAGCCGCCCCACGCGATCGGTACCGCCGCAAGCACCGCCAGGAAGGGGATCCCGATGAACAGCGCGAGGGCGATCTGTTCCCAGGGCCCCTTCTGCTCACCGCCGCGCGTCCCGTGGTCGGTGTCGAACTCGCCAGCCTGCCGGGCGCCGGTGGGCGCCTCCGGAGCCGCAACTGGAGTCATGATTTTCCCTCGTGGTGGAGGACGGCTATACCTACGCAACCGTAACCTACGGCGTCGTAGGTAAGGAACCCCTTCGCGTGTCACCTTGCCCACCCATGGCAGACTGTTCCGGCGTACCAGCGATCCCCTGTGGGGTAATCGGCAGCCCGCGAGACTTTGAATCTCGAAGATCTGGATCGAAACCAGGCGGGGGAGCAACGCAGCCCCCAGGTCAGGGGTGACTCTGACCTGGGGGTTTCTTTTCGCACCGACGTACGAGGCACCCACCCGGCCCGCGTGGCGGGCTGGAGCGTTGCGTCGCCCGAACCGCTGGGGCGGCATCGGCCGAAAGTACGAGGGAGGGACCGTGCCATTGGCCAGGTGAACTCCGGCCTCCGGGGCGAGGTGGACGTCGCCGGGCTCGGCGATCGTGGATCTATCGATCCTCACCACGACAACGGAGCCCAGGATGAGAACACGTCGACCCATCGCAACACTGGAAGAGCAGCAGGTCCCGGTGAGAGTCAAGCTCGCGGCAGCGTGGACGAGCTTCATGTTGCTGTACGCCTACGTGGACATTCTCAACTTCTTCACGCCCGGCGTCATCGGAGACATCCTCGACGGCAGGGTGTTCGAGTTCGACCTCTCCCAGACCTTTTCGACCACGGCGCTGACTCTTGTGGCGATCCCGACCCTCATGGTCGTGCTGTCGACGACGCTGCCCGCCCGGGCGAACCGCATCACGAACCTCGTCGTGGCCTCGGTCTACGTCCCCGTCTCGGCATTCAACGTGGTGGGTGAGTCCTGGACATACTTCTACGGCCTTGGCGTCGCACTGGAACTGATCGTTCTCGCCCTCATCCTGCGGTTCGCCTGGACCTGGCCCCGGACCGCGCCGTCGGCGATCCTGACGACCAGCCCGGACCGTGAAACCGTTCGCGCTGCCGATGTGAGGTAATCCAGGTGCCCGTCCGATGGCATGGTGGCTAACCTTCGTCGGGTGCACCTCGACCAGCGCAGTGGCGACCTTGATCCGGAACTCTGGTTTCCCTGCTCCGAGCACGAAGGGGAGCGGGACATCCTGTATCCCTCGGCGGGTAACACCTTTCGCGGTCGGATGCCGGCATGGTGCGAGCACAAACAAGTCAGCTATCGCGTGAGCCTCAGTGATCTGCCTGATGACGCACCTGAGGCCACTCGCCTTTGGGTCCGGGGGTTCCTCGCCGGAGCTGTCCCACGAATCGACGAGGACACCGATCTGGAGACCCGTCAGCTGGAAGTCGACGAGTTTCTGACGACCGGCGTTTGGCAGCGGCCAGTACACGGATCTGATCCGTCCAGTGGCGGCACGAGCGACAGCCCGGCTGTTGAGTCCGTCGTCGAGCCGTTGCCGTTCTACTCCCTGGTGAACACCCGCGGACCGGGCACTCGGGTCGATCCCAGCAAGCCGGTCGCACTCGGCGCTGTCCTCGGACGAGCGCAGGGTCCGAACGGTTGGGAGTATGCGGTCAGCGTCGGCGAAACGAGCTACATGTTCACGCATGACGAACTGGAGCCGATCGGCGTCGTCCTCGACCGGTCGGTCTTCTACGGAGACGCGTAGTACGCGCCCGCAGGCCCGGTTGCGGTCTGGATGGCGTTCAGGAGGGTTGGCAGGCTTTCCGGGTGGGCCATCTTCAGGTCTGCTAGATCACTGGGGCGGTACCAGCGGAGGTCGTCGTGCTCCTCGGGGGCGGCGTTGAAAGGTTCGCCGTCCCAGTGTGTGATGAGGAACGCCTGCACGTCGAGGGTGGGGTCGTTGATCGTCATCGGGACGGGTACGGGGTCGTGGACTTGGACCCCTAGTTCTTCGAGGCATTCACGAGTGACTGCTTGGTGAGGCAACTCGCCTGTCTCGACATGGCCGCCGGCGGAGAAGCTCCAGCTGTCGGGATACCAGCGACGCGATGGGTGGCGATGCACGAGGAGCACGAGACCGTCGCGTACAAGAACGGCGACTGCGATCTGAATCCGGGCGACCATGGCGGCACACTAGGCGGTCCTGCCGACAAAACGACGTGGACCGCCGGCGGTGCGGCGTACGGGCGCATCGGTCTGGCGTAGCGCCGATGTCAGTGGAGTGCAGCGCCGATCGAGAATGATTTGCAGTCGGAGCCTTTGGTCACAGGCACATCGTGACATCAGGAGAGCCGCGACACAGGAAACTGATGGCGGCCGGGTCGACGCGTACGTAAGGTTGCCGGAATGTCGACGTGGAGTACGCCCGAGCGAGTCGTGCCGCCGAACAATCCGGTCGATGAGCGGGCCGCGCTCGAGGACCGGCTCGAATTCCAGCGCACGACATTGCTGCTGAAATGTGGCGGGCTGACGCCGGAGCAACTGGCGCTGCGGTCGGTGCCGCCGTCGATGCTCTCGCTGCTCGGCCTTGTTCGGCACATGTCTGGAGTTGAGGCCTGGTTCCATGAGTACGACGACCAGCCGGACCACCTGTATTTCTGGGACTACGCGCCGGGCTCGACGGGAGGCAGCGCGAAGGTCGACGTCGCGCGTGCCGCCGATGACCTGGCCAGCTATCAGGCGAGTGTCGCTCGGTCACGAGCGGCCGTCGCCGGGCTGAGTCTCGACGAGGTCAGCCCGGGCGACGACTACACGCTGCGGTGGATCTACCTGCACATGATCGAGGAGTACGCCCGCCACAACGGCCACGCGGACTTCCTCCGCGAACGCATCGACGGCGCCACAGGCGAGTAGCGTCGCCGCGCGAGTTCGGGAAGAGGGACCATCGAGGTTATGCAGACGCCGCGCGGTGGATGGTGGACTCGGCTCCGGATGGATGACGAGGATCGCGAGTTCTATCTCCTGCGTTTCCTGCTGGTACTGGTTGCCGGGCCGACCGGGGCGCTGGTCGCCGGGGCAGCGGTGGCATCAGAGGACGGCGACAGGTGGTGGCCCTGGGCGGTTGGGGCGGTCCTGTGGCTCTTTGCGGCCGGGACTGCGACTTTCGTGGTGTGGTTGCGCATGGCAAGCCGCCCGCGAACGCAATCGCGGGATCCCAACTCCTAGAAGGTGACCCCGGGAGCTCGTTCCGTGCATGGCGTGAGAGGCGCGTCAGGATCTTCGTGCGCCGTTGCATCAAGAGTTCACTCGGTGCGGGGTTGGGGTTTGAAGCGGCGGACTTCGTGGGGCCAGCCGCAGCCTTCTGCGACCTTGGCGGCCCACATCTTGGCGGTTTCGTCGTCGGGGACGTTGACGAGGGCGAAGCCGCCTAGGAATTCCTTGGTTTCTACGTACGGGCCGTCGGTCATCACGACTTCGCCGCTGGTGGGGTCGGCGGCGTACACGGGACCGTCTTCCTCCTCCAGGCCGCCGGCGAAGACGTACACACCGGCCGCCTTCATCTCGTTGACGACGGCCATGGCTAGTGGGCCGCGACCGGCGAACCACTCTTCGGTGTGGTCGCCAACCCACTGCTGGTTGAAGTAGATGAGGTACTCCGGCATGTCTGCTCCTTCGGACTCGAGCGGATCAAGTGTCCGCCTCCACCAACGCTACGAACGGCGGCCGGCGGATACGACAGGGCATCGGCAAAAGTTCGAGCGGCAGGCCTTCGCGATGGCGGCTTGGTGGGTGGTCCAGGCCCAGCGGAGGGGATGTTTTGCGAGCCTAGGGTGGGGAGGACGGTGATTGTGAGGGGATGGCGCGGGTGATCGAGGTTCCTGGGGCGTTCGTGCGGGAGACCTGCGCGCGGGAGGGGGAGGCGGGGCGTAGTTGGCTTGATGCGTTGCCGGGGGTGGTTGATGAGGCGTTGGTGCGGTGGGGGCTGACGTTGGCGGGGCGGGCGATGCACGGGGCGGTTGGTGTTGTTGTGCCGGTACGCCGGGTTGGTGGGGAACCTGCTGTTTTGAAGGTCTCGTTTCCTCATCCGGGCAATGTGGCTGAGCCGAAGGCGCTGGCTGCTTGGGCGGGGTGTGGGGCGGTGCGGTTGCTGGAGCATGACGCCGAGGGGTTTGCGATGGTGCTGGAGAAGGCGGGGCGAGGTTCGCTGCGCGAGGTGCCTGATGGCGTCGATCGGATGGTGGTTGCGGGTCGGCTGAATCGGCGGCTGGCGGTGGTTGCGCCGGAGGGAGTTCCCTCGCTGAGGGGTGTTGCTGATGAGTGGGCTACGGAGATCGAGTCGAGGCAGCGGAGGTTGGGGGCGCCGCTGGTGGATCGGGTTGTCGGGCGGGCGGTGGAGAGTTGCCGTGGGCTTGCGGCGTACCAGCCGGATCTGTTGGTGCATGGGGATCTGAACTTCAGCAATGTGCTCCGGGGGAGTCGTGAGCCTTGGCTGGTGATCGATCCGAAGGGGTGGGTGGGTGATCCGGCGTACGACGCTGTGAATCTGCTGCGGGATCGGTGGCACACGATGGTGGATCTGGTGAAGACGTTGTCGTACCAGTTGGCGGTCTTTGCTGAGGCCGCTGAATTGGATCGAGAGCGTGTTGTGCGCTGGGTGCAGGCGTGTGCGGTCAAGGATGCGCTCTGGAGTGTGGAATTCGGTGAGTCGCGCGAACGAGCTGCAGTGAACGAAGCGGTCGCAGGTATCACCGGCTAGCGGACGTATCGTCAGGCATGGCTGGTTGGGAGAGTTTGCAGGTCGATCTCCGGCGGTTGTTCGAGGAGTCGCCGGGCGCGGTGGTGTCGGGCCCTCACCCTGACAGTGAACGGTCTGAGCGGCGGATCCACATCGAGTTGGCTGCCTGGGCAACCGACATCGCGGCGGATCTGGACGCCAAGTACGGGGACCTCGTCGAGCTGAAGGTCGGGGCGATGACCTTTCCGGCTGGAGAGCTGTGGACGGGCGAGGGCTGGTATCAGTCGCCCGGAGCACCGGCTGAATCCGTCCGGCTCGAAGTGAGTGCACTGTCGCCGTTGTCGGTTCGGACCGGCCGGTTCGCGCGTACGGACGTACTGGTGACGAATCGGGCGTCGTACCGGCATGTGCTGTCCACCAACGGCGACCTGTTTTCGGCGGTGATCGACGACTCCGGCAACGTGGTTGGTGCGTATGTCGGCCCACATACCGCCGCGCGTGTGCAGTTCGAGATCGAACCTCAGCAGAGCCGTCCTGTGCCCGTCCTGATCGGTACTGCCTCAATGGCACCCGAGTCGGGGTACGCGGTTCCGCCGGGGCATTGGGGACTGGTCGTCGAGCTCGACACCGCCAACGGGCACCTGCTATCCGCACCCCTGGAGCTCACCATCACGCCCTGACAGCTTGCTACCTTCTGTGGCATGGGTGTTGAGCGGGTTGAGGTTGATGGGGAGTTGTTCGAGGTGCGCGTTGATCCGCCCGGGCACTATCACTTTGACTGGGTTTCTGGGCCTAATGCTGGCTATGGATTCAGCTCGGCGACCTCGGATGGGTCGGCTCTGAGCGCGGCCTTGATGGAGGAGTCGATTCGGTCGTTCCTCGAGCAGGTTGACCCCGCCACCGGCTATATCGAATAACGTTCGGGCGGTGCGTGGGTTGCGAGGGGCGTGGACGCCGGTGGTTGCGGCGTTGGTGGTGGCTGGTGGGTTGTGGTTGGCGATTACGCCGACCGCTAGTACTGCGCGGCTTACCAGTGAGGCGACCCGCGGGGTGACGCTGACGACGATGTGGCCGAGTCGGACCGGGGATGTGGATCCGGGGTTGGCCAATGCGGTGGATGCGAGTTTGGCCCGCCGCGGGATCGCCGTCGAGACCAACAACGAAAAGCTGTTTCTGCAGGATGTCGTACCGGCGCTCAAGCCTCGGCAGACGCAGTTGTTCCGGAATCTCCGGGCTGTGGGGATGAGCGTGGTTTATCGTCGCGCCGAGCCGTGGGAGAACTTGAAAGGACAGCAGGGGACCTTTCGGGTCAGCATGAGGTTCACTCTCCAAGGCAGCAGGCTTGGGCAGGTGGCGACGGATGTGGGCTACAGCTATGCCATCCGCAAAGGGCGGCTGTGGATGACGTCCGATCGCGCGCTCGACCAGGAGATCGGGTCCAACCGCCAGCCGTGGGACTTCGGGCCGATCGCGGTACTACGTAAGCCCAACGTCGTCGTCATCACGAACCAAGGTCAGAGCGCAAAGGCGCAGCGTCTCGCCACCGAGACGATCACCGCGGCGAAGCGGGTCAGAGCCGTCTGGCCGGGACAGCTACAGGTCGTCCCGTACGTCGTTGCGCTGCGCGAGCCGCAAGTACTGACCGAGATCCCGCCGACCCTCCCCGGCGCCGAGCCGGCCCAGGTGCGAGCCATGCTCAGCCCCGCCATCGGCACGATCCAGCCCGCGGGTGGATGGGTCGTACTCCGGCAGACCACCCTGACCCAGGCCCAGATGACACACGCTCTCATGCACCTCTTGCCGGTCAGACTCGGTGACGGAGCGCCCCACTGGCTCGCCGAGGGCATGGCCCAGTACGCCGAACTGCAGGCCCTCCCAAGAGCCGAGCAAGCCGCAAAACGCGCCGAACTCACCAAGGAACAGCTCGCCCAAATCACCCGGCTACCGGACGACAACGAGGCCATCAGCCTCCGGGCCGTGGAGCAGTTGATCGCTAAAGCCGGAGTGAAACGGGTCACGGAGTACTACCGCCAAGTGGCCCGTCGCGGCTACAACGACGCTGCCAGGGACCGTCTGATGCAGGAATACACCGGTTTGACCGAGGAGCAGCTGGTGGAGTCCGTGCGAGGGTCTGCCGGCTGAGCAAGTAGGCTGACCAGGGCACCGTACCGAGTGTCCGTAGACAGCTGTTCCAGCCGAACTTGCCGGGAACTCGAGGAGAAGACCGAGTGACTTCCCACCGTCCTGCCTCCGTCATCATCATGGCCGCCGGGCAGGGGACCCGGATGAAATCCGCCCTCCCCAAGGTGCTGCACGAGATCGGCGGGCGCAGCCTCGTCGGCCACGCGGTCGTCACCGCCCGTGCGCTCGCCCCGGAACACCTCGTGGTCGTGGTCGGTACCGGCCGTGAACTCGTCGAGGCCCACCTGGCCGAGATCGACCCCGGAGTCCGTACCGCCGTCCAGGAGCAGCAGCTGGGCACCGGCGACGCCGTCCGCTCCGGCCTGACCGCAGTACCGGCCGATTTCGACGGCTCCGTCATCGTCACGTCGGGTGACGTCCCGCTGCTCGAGGCGGAGACGCTGAAGGAGCTCGTCGCCGAGCACGAGCGGAGCGGCAACGCGATCACCGTGCTGTCCGCGCGGGTTCCGGACCCGACCGGCTACGGCCGGATCATCCCTGGCGACGACGGCAGCGTGGCGGGCATCGTCGAGCACAAGGACGCGAGCCCCGAGCAGCGCCAGATCGACGAGATCAACGCCGGCATCTACGCGTTCGACGCGGCCACCCTGCGCGACGGGCTGACCCGGATCACCACCGACAACGCTCAGGGCGAGCTGTACCTGACCGACGTACTGGCGATCGCGAAGAGTGACGGCAAGCGGGTCGGCGCGTACGTCACCGAGGACGCGATGCAGACGGAGGGCGTGAACGACCGGGTCCAGCTGGCCACCCTCCGCGCCGAGCTCAACCGCCGTACCCTCGACACCCTGATGCGGGCCGGCGTCACCGTGGTCGACCCGAACACCACCTGGGTCGACTCCACCGTCACCCTCGACCGCGACGTCACCCTGCTGCCGAACACGCAGCTGCACGGCGCCACCACGGTCGCCACCGGTGCCACCATCGGCCCGGACACCACGCTGACCGACATCGAGGTCGGCGAGGGCGCCACCATCATCCGCACGCACGGCTTCGGCGCTGTGATCGGCGCTCAGGCGAGTGTCGGGCCGTTCGCGTACCTCCGCCCCGGCACCACGCTGGGCGTCAAGGGCAAGATCGGCACCTTCGTCGAGACCAAGAACGCGGCCATCGCGGACGGCGCCAAGGTCCCGCACCTCACGTACGCCGGTGACGCGACGATCGGTGAGGGCGCGAACATCGGCGCCGGCACGATCTTCGCCAACTACGACGGCGTCAACAAGTTCCACTCCACGATCGGCAAGTACTCGTTCGTCGGCAGCAACTCGGTGCTGATCGCGCCGGCCGACATCGCCGACGGCGCCTACATCGCGGCGGGCAGCGCGATCGACACACCGGTCGGGCCGGGCGAGATCGCCCTCGCCCGCGTCCGGCAGCGCAACATCAAGGGCTGGGTCGCCCGCAAGCGTGCCGGTACGAAGACCGCGAAGGCTGCGGAAGAGGCGCTCCAGGGTGACACTGGCGAGAAGGACCAACGGGAGGCGCGGCCATGAGTGGAATGAAACGGGCGACCGAGAAGAACCTGATGGTGTTCTCCGGACGGGCCCATCCGGCCCTGGCGGAGCAGGTCGCCGAGGAGCTCGGCTCGGGGCTGGTGCCGACCTCGGCGTATGACTTCGCCAACGGCGAGATCTACGTCCGGTTCGAGGAGTCGGTCCGCGGCTCGGACGCGTTCGTGATCCAGAGCCACACCTCGCCGATCAACGAGTGGATCATGGAGCAGCTGATCATGGTCGACGCGCTGAAGCGGGCGTCGGCCAAGCGGATCACCGTGGTGCTGCCGTTCTACGGGTACGCCCGGCAGGACAAGAAGCACCGCGGCCGGGAGCCGATCTCGGCCCGGCTGATGGCCGACCTGTTCAAGACGGCCGGCGCGAACCGGCTGATCTGCGTCGACCTGCACACCTCGCAGATCCAGGGCTTCTTCGACGGACCCGTCGACCACCTGATGGCGCTGCCGATCCTGACCGACTACGTGCGGGAGAAGTACGGCGAGCAGCAGCTGGCCGTGGTCTCGCCGGACGCCGGCCGGATCAAGGTCGCCGAGCAGTGGTCGGCCCGGCTGAACAACGCGCCGCTGGCCTTCATCCACAAGACCCGCGACATCGACCGGCCGAACGAGACGGTCGCCAACCGGGTCGTCGGTGAGGTCAAGGGCCGGGTCTGCATCCTGGTCGACGACATGATCGACACCGGCGGCACGATCACCAAGGCGGCCGACGCGCTGATGGCCGACGGCGCCGCGGGCGTGGTGATCGCCGCGACCCATGCGATTCTGTCCGGTCCGGCAGTGGACCGGCTGAAGAACTGCCAGGCCACCGAGGTGATCGTCACCAATACGCTGCCCATCCCCGCCGAGCGCGAGTTCGACAAGCTGACCGTGCTGACGATCGCCCCGCTGATCAGCCAAGCCATCCGCGAGGTCTTCGAGGACGGCTCGGTAACCAAGCTCTTCGACGGCCGCGCCTAAAGCTTCTTCCAGGCGTAGTACGCCGTACCGAGGCCGGCGGCGGTCATCGGCAGCGCGGTGATCAGTCCGGCGACCCCGTTGCCGGAGACGACGAACGTCGCCACGATGGTCAGCCAGAGCACCGGGATCCACCGCGGGACGGCAGCTGAGCGCCAGAGCCCGACCGCCTGGATAACGGTGCCCAGGGCAACAAGGAGCGACCCGGAGATCATCACGGCGAAGATGTGCGCCGGATCGTCGTTGACCCGCTCGATCACCGACGGGTCGACGCCGGGCGCGGTGGCGAAGTAGTACGCCGATGCCCAGCCGCCGACGCCCACGGCGTACAGGGCGGTGCCGATCCACATGATGATGCCGCCGACCGTCGCCCAGGCGGCTCCGCGAGCCCGGACGAGCAGGACCGTGAGCAGTGCCTGGGCCGGCACGTTGATGACCAGGTTCGCGGCCAGCCCGACCAGCAGTCCCCACCAGAGTGCGCGGTGCGGCTGGATGTCGGCGTAGGAGTAGGTGTGGCCGCTGCCGGACGGTTCTGGCCAGAGCAGGCCGCCGGGGATCGCGGCCAGCGCAGTAAGCGCCAGGGCGAGGGCGACGTAGCCGACCCGGCGCGGGCTGGTGGTGCGGGTGAGCGTTTCGGTGGACATTTCGGGTACCCCCTGATCGAGAAGTTCTGACCTCCTCAGCGAACCGCCGCGGGGCAGGTGCGCACATCGGAGCGGGCGCGGAGATGGATCTCCGTGCTAACCCGGAGCCGGGGCGGCAGTTCCGGACTTACGCTGACGGCATGCGGTGGCCGCGATGGGCGACGCTCGGCCTCTTCCTGCTCGTCCTGACGATGGCGGCAGGAAGCAGTTGGTTGCTGCTCACTCACGCGGCCGGCGAGCACACGGTCCGGAACTTCGTCTCCCTGGGCAGTGTCTGTACTGCGATCGCCCTGCTCGGCCTGATCATCAGCCGGAAGGTCCCCGGCAACCTGGTCGGCCTGCTGCTGACCTGGGTCGGCGCGATCGCGATGTTCCTCGCCGGCCGAGACGTCTACTACGCCATCGTGGCCACCGACCCCAGCACGCTCCCGCTCGACAGCCGCGTGGTCGCGTTGCTCGACGAGAGTGGCTGGTGGTTGTTCATCGCGGTCGCGCTGCTACTGCTGCACTTCCCCGACGGACTGCTCCCCGGCCGCCGGTGGCGACTGGTCACTGTCCTCCTGGTGGTGCTCGGCTTTGTCCAGCAGGCCTTCGGGGCCCTCGCGACGATCCCCTTCCCGGCTCCGCTCGAGGACCTCGCCAGGCCCTTCGGCCGGCCACCGCGGGTGGTAAGGGTGCTCAGCGAGGTCGTCTTCGGCCTGATGCTTGCGTTGCTGGTCGCCTCGGCGATCTCGCTCTTCGTGCGCTTCCGGCGTTCCACCGGCCGGGTACGAGCGCAGCTGAAGTGGCTCTCACTGGCCGGCCTGGCCGTCGTGATCTACCCGTTCGTCTGCCTCACCGAGATCCTCTTCACCGGCCAGACCGGCGTGATCTCGACGGTTTTCGGCGTCGCAACCCTGATCGCGCTGCCCGCCTCGGTCGCGGTCGCCATGCTCCGCCACGACCTGTACGACGTCGACCGGGTGATCGCCGACACCGTCACGTACGCGATCGTCATGGTCGTTCTCCTCGGTACGTACGCCGTGAGCGCGCTGACCCTGGGACTCTTCCTGGGCAAGGGATCCGCCACCGCCGCCGCGATCGCCACCGCGGCCTGCGCGCTCGTCCTCGCGCCCCTACGAGCACGCCTGCAACGACTGGTCGACCGCCGCCTCTATCCACCCCGCCGCGCCGCTCTGCTGGCGATCGAGGACCTGCAACGCCGGATCCACACCGATCAGGCTCAGCCGGAGGACTTGGAGAAGTCCCTGCAGAGCGCTCTTCGCGACCCCACGCTGAGGGTCGGCCTGCTGGTGCCGGGCGCTTCTGGGTTCATCGACGCGAAGGGCAGCCCGGTCGGTGCCGGTGGCGGCGTACCGGTGATGCTCGGCGGCGTACAGATCGGATTGCTGGAGGGCGCGACCGGTCCTGCCGTACTCCGCGCTGTCGCGACCAGCGCCGCAAGTCTCGTCGAGGTCAGCCGCCTGCGCGCCGAATTGGCCGGAGCACTGCGTGAGGTCGAAGCCAGCCGCACCCGACTGGTCCAGGCTGGAGACGAGGAGCGGCGACGGTTGGAACGCGACCTGCACGATGGCGCCCAGCAGCGGCTCGTCTCGCTCGGAATGGCGATGCGGCTGGCCCAAAGGCATCTCGACGACGGCACGGTCGACGTGAACGGACTACTCGACCAGGGCGTGGCTGAGCTTGCCACTGCGATCGCCGAGCTCCGCCAGATCGCCCACGGACTGCGGCCGACCAGCCTCGACGACGGGTTACATGCCGCGCTCACGGCGATCACGCAGACGTTGCCGATCCCCGTTCAGCTGCACATCGGGCCGGGAGAGTTGCCGGACGACTTGGCGACGACGGCGTACTTCGTGGCGGCGGAGGCGGTCGCCAACGCTGCGAAGTACTCGCGGGCGACGTCGATCGCGGTACGGGTGGCGCAGTCGGCTGATGACGTGAGGATTCGGGTCGAGGACGACGGGTGTGGGGGTGCGATGCTCCGGCCTGGTTCGGGGTTGAGCGGGTTGGTGGATCGCGTCGCGGCGGTCGGCGGGTCGTTGTCGATGAACAGTCCGGCTGGGCTCGGTACGACGATCGAGGCGGTGCTGCCGTGCGGATCGTGATCGGCGAGGACTCGGCGCTGTTCCGCGAGGGACTCGCGCGGCTGCTCGACGATGCCGGGCATCAGGTGGTCGGGCGGGCCGGCGATGCGGTGAGCCTGTTGACGGTGGTCGCGGAGACTGCGCCGGATCTCGCCGTGATCGACATCCGGATGCCGCCGGACCATACGGACGACGGGGCTCGGGCGGCGCGAGAGCTGAGGACTTCGTATCCGTCGCTCGGGATCGTCCTGCTGTCGCAGCACGTCGAGACCCGGCACTCGGTCGAGCTGGTGAGCACTGGCGGCTTCGGCTATCTGCTGAAGGATCGGGTGCTGGACGTCGACCAGTTCCTGGATGCGCTGATTCGCGTCGCCGCGGGTGGTTCGGCGCTGGACCCAGAGGTGGTCGGGCGGCTACTCGGGCGGGCCGATCGCCTTGCTGCGTTGACGCCGCGCGAGAAGGAGGTGCTGGCGCTGATGGCGGAGGGGTGTACGAACGCGGGCGTCGGTCGCCGGTTGTGGCTCAACGAACGCACGGTCGAGACGCATGTCGCGAGCATCATGGGCAAACTCGGGTTGTACTCGAATGCCGAACACAACCGTCGCGTGCTCGCAGTACTGGCATATCTTGGTCAGAACTGACCGAACGGATGTGCTGAATGCGGATCGCTGTCTTCCACCCCGGCGCGATGGGCTCGCAGCTGGCCCGGCAACTGGTTGCCGCAGGCCACGAAGTCCACTGGGTCCCCGCCGGGCGTAGTCAGGCTTCGGTCGAGCGGGCTGAGGCCGCCGGATTGATCGGTACTTCCTTCGCTGACGCGGTGGGGTCGGCTGAGGTCGTGCTCTGTTCCTGTGCGCCGCAAGGGGCGGTCGAGATCGCGCGGGAGGTTGGTGCGGCTGGGTTCGGTGGGATCTACGTCGAGGCCAACCCGCTCTCCCCGAAATCCCTCCAGGAAGCGCAGGATGCACTACCCGCTGCAACCTTTGTGGACGCCGGCGTAGTCGGCCCGCCACCCACCGGCGGCCCGAGCCCCACCCACCTGATGCTCTCCGGCTCCGCCGCCTCGACAGCCGCCGAGCTGTGGGCCGGGACCGCGGTGACGCCGATGGTGGTGGGGGAGACGGTGGGGGCGGCTTCGGCGGCCAAGTCGGCTTATGCGCTGTACAACAAGGGCAAGGCAGCCCTCGCGGTGCTGGCTTTTCAGTTGGCTGAGAAGCATGGGGTGACGGACGCGTTGGTGGCTCAGCAGGTCCGGGGAGATGCGGGGTCGTTGAAGGATCCGGGGCTGCCGGAGACGCTGCGGAGTGTGGCGTGGCGGTGGGGACCGGAGTTCGACGAGCTGGCCGAGACACTCGACGCAGCCGGGCTTGAAGGCGACGCGGCCCGGGCCCTCCGTGAGGTCTGGACGAAGCTCAGTCGATGACGACGCGGCCGCCTACTTCGGCGTACGACGGTGGGCCCGGCTGAGCCAGGACTAGGGAGCCGTTGCCGTGGTGGATGGTTAGGCGGCGGCCCAAGGCGGCGGCTAGGCGCATGGAGGCGGAGCCGCAGGCCTCGTCTTCGGGGATGCCGAAGCGGCGGGCGAAGACGCGGACCCGGACGGTACCGGCCGCCTCGTCTTCCCAGGCCCAGAGTTGCGTGGCGTCCTGTTCGGGAGTGAGGGGGCCGGTGAGTTGGTCGACTGCCTCGGGGGAGTCGAGGCGTTCGTGCCACCAAGGGGGTGCGGAGGCGAGTGGGCCGCGGACCCAGACGTCGTCGCCTTCCTGCCAGGTGGGTACTTCGCCGGCCGGAGGCCGTAGTACGTCGGGTGCCTTGCCCAGCTCGCGAGTGAGTACCCAGGCGGCGCCGACCGATGGGTGGCCGGCGAACGGGAGCTCCATCGCCGGGGTGTAGATCTTGAACTCGGCCCGCTCGAGATCGTCGAAGAAGATCGTCTCGGGGTAGTTCAGCTCGGCCGCAAGCTTCTGCCGATCGGCCGGATCGGGGACCGAGGCGCCGTCGAGCACCACCCCGAGCTTGTTCCCGAAGTTGCCGGCCGGATCCGCGAACACCCGCACCACCTGAACGTCAGTCATACGGATGACGTTATCTGAGGCGGCGCGCCACGGCGGGGTCGACTGGGCCGTCGTGGAGGAGGCCGGCCAGGGCTTCTACGCCGTCGACCAGGCGTGGGCCGGGGCGGGCGAAACAGCCGTTCGCGTCGACGGCCCAGACCGGTACGTCGCTCGGCAGGCTGTTGTTGTCGAGCAGGTCCTGGGTGAGGGCGCTCGCGGCGTCCAGGTCGAAACCGCAGGGGGCGCAGACGATGACCTCGGGGCGGGCCGCTTCGATGGCGGGCCAGGTGGTGCGTACGGAGCGGAGGCCGGCCGTGCCGAGGACGCTGACACCACCGGCGTACTCGATCATCTCCGGGATCCAGTGGCCGGGCGCGAACGGCGGATCGGTCCACTCGAGCACCATCACCCGCGTACTGCCCTGGATGCGGACCTTCGCCAGGCGCTTGCGGAGGTCCTCGACGAAGCGGCCGGCTGGACGACCGATGGCCTTGCCGATCAGCTCGATCGACTCGAACACCTCGTCGAGGTCGTGCGGGTCGGTGGTCACCACGTCGGCCTGGCAGCCGAGGTAGGAGAGTGCCTCCTCGACGTCGTCGATGTCGATCGCGCAGACGGCGCAGAGGTCCTGGGTGATGACGAGGTCGGGGGAGACGTCGCGGAGGGCGTCGCGGTCGAGCTTGTAGAGGTCCTCGCCGGCGGCGACGCGTTCGCGGACGGCGGTGTCGATCTGGAGCGGGGTGAGGCCCTCGGGGAGGTTGGTGGTGGAGACGATCCGGCGGGCTCGCGCCTCGCTCGGGTAGTCGCATTCGAAGGTCACGCCGAGCACGTCGTCGCCGCCACCGAGAGCGAAACAGATCTCGGTGGCCGACGGCAGCAAAGAGACAATCCTCATTTTCACAACCCTACGGCGTAATCGCGCTCAGCCGGGGGTGGTCAGCGGTGGCGGCAGGGGACCGGAAGAAAGTCACCCCCAGAACGGATTTCCTGTCTGGGCTGAGTCGTGGGTAAACTGTTTTGGTTGCCTCGGCGAGGGACGCCCCCCGGACACAGTCGCGCTCACCCGCGAACTGTCGGGAGCGGCTCCGTGATCGACGCGGTGGTTCGTTGCCTGACGCCTGTACGGGAGTCAAGACGTGCCCGCTGAGGCTCTAGCAACTTGTGTAACACCACCGACGACATTTCACCGCAACGCACTTGAGGAGTTCATCTCGTGGCCGAGGTCAAGATCCAAGCCGAGTCGCGCACGGAGTTCGGCAAGGGTGCTGCCCGCCGTATCCGCCGGGACCACAAGGTGCCCGCCGTTCTGTACGGCCACGGCACGGACCCGGTGCACATCACGCTGCCCGGTCACGACACCATGCTGGCGCTGAAGACCGCCAACGCCCTGCTGCTGATCGAGGTCGAGGGCTCGGAGAGCCTGCTCGCCCTGCCGAAGCAGGTCCAGCGCGACCCGATCAAGAACACCATCGAGCACGTCGACCTGGTCATCGTGAAGCGCGGTGAGAAGGTCCAGGTCGAGATCTCGGTGCACCTCGAGGGCGAGGCCGTCAGCGAGACCCTGGTCGTGCTCGAGAACGCGACCATCCTGGTCGAGGCCGAGGCCACCCACATCCCCGATGGCGTCACCGTCTCCATCGAGGGCCTGGACGCCGGCGCCCAGATCCACGCGTCCGACCTGAAGCTGCCGGCCGGTACGACGCTGGCTGTCGAGCCGGAGACCCTGATCGTCAACATCACCGCCGCGCAGACCGCGGCCCAGGCCGACGCCGAGATGGCCGAAGCCGAGGCCGAGGCCGGCATCGAGCGGGACGAGCCGGTCGCCGCCGAGGCGTAAGCACGCCGCAGTACAAAAGCTTCAACAGGAAGGGCCGGGATTCGTGGCGGACGACGTGTGGTTGGTCGTCGGGCTGGGGAATCCCGGCCCTTCCTATGTCAAGACCCGGCACAACGTCGGCCAGATGGTCGCCGACGAGCTCGTCTCCCGGGTCGGCGGCAACTGGAAGCAGCACAAGCAGGCCAAGGCCGAGGTGGTGGAGGCCCGGATCAGCGGCATCCGGACGATCCTGGCCAAGCCCCGGTCGTACATGAACGAGTCCGGCGGCCCGGTCTCCGGCCTGCTGAAGTTCTTCAAGGTCGAGCCGACAT
This sequence comes from Kribbella sp. NBC_00382, assembly GCF_036067295.1. Taxonomy (NCBI): domain Bacteria; kingdom Bacillati; phylum Actinomycetota; class Actinomycetes; order Propionibacteriales; family Kribbellaceae; genus Kribbella; species Kribbella sp. NBC_00382. The sequence goes on along the minus strand of NZ_CP107954.1, from coordinate 693,144 downwards.
CGATGATCGTGCTGCACGACGAGCTGGACATCGACTTCGGCGTACTGCGCGCCAAGTTCGGCGGCGGCGACAACGGCCACAACGGGCTCAAGTCGATCCGCAAGTCGGTTGGCACGGGTGACTACTATCGAGTCCGGTTCGGGGTGGGACGCCCACCTGGGCGGCAGAGCCCCGCGGACTTCGTACTGAACGAGTTCTCCTCAACCGAACGCAAGGACCTCCCGTTCGCCGTCGACCGGACGGCAGACGCGGTGGAGTCCTTGATGACGGATGGCCTCGAAGTGACCCAAGGGAAGTACAACTCGTGAAACTGGCCGGTCTGGTCGACACCCTGATCACCGATCCGGTGGTGGCCGAGGCCGTTCGTGACGCCAAGAACGACGGCATCACGACGCTCGACCTGAGCGCTCCCGGGCCGATCCGCCCGGTGCTGATGGCTGCCCTCGCGGCCGCCCAAGGAGCGGATCGTCCGGTCCTGGCCGTCACCGCCACCTTCCGCGAAGCCGAGGAGCTCACCGAGGCGCTGCAATGCCTGGTCGAGCCCGGTACCGTCGCCTACTACCCCGCCTGGGAGACGCTCCCGCACGAGCGCCTGTCGCCCCGCTCCGACACGGTCGGCCGCCGCCTCGCCGTACTCCGCAGGCTCGCGCACCCCGACCCGTCGGACGAGACCACTGGCCCGATCAAGATCCTCGTCGCGCCCGTACGGTCCGTACTGCAGCCCCAGGTCGCCGGACTCGCCGATCTCCGCCCGGTCCAGCTGCACGTCGGCGACTCCGTCGAGCTCGAGGACGTCGTCGAGCGCCTTTCCGCGGCGGCGTACAACCGGGTCGACCTGGTCGAGCGCCGGGGCGAATTTGCCGTCCGTGGCGGCATCATCGACGTCTTCCCGCCGACCGAGGAGCACCCGCTCCGGGTCGACTTCTTCGGCGATGACGTCGAGGAGATCCGGTACTTCGCAGTCGCCGACCAGCGATCCCTGGAGATCGCCCAGCACGGCCTGTGGGCCCCGCCCTGCCGTGAACTGTTGCTGACGGACGAGGTGCGCTCGCGGGCCGCAGTACTGGCCAAGGAGCACCCGGAGCTGTCCGAGCTGTTCGAGAAGCTCGCCGAAGGCCATGCGGTCGAAGGGATGGAGTCGCTCGCGCCCGTCCTCGTCGACGACATGGAGCTGCTCGTCGACCTGATGCCGGCCGGCACTCACGTCGTCGTCAGCGACCCCGAGCGGGTCCGGGCGCGGGCGCACGACCTGGTTGCGACCAGTCAGGAGTTCCTGGAGGCATCCTGGGCCGCGGCCGCCGGTGGTGGCGACGCTCCGATCGACCTTGGCGCAGCGGCGTACATGTCGCTGGCCGATGTCCGGTCGCATGCGCTCGCCAAGGGCCTTGCCTGGTGGAGCATGTCACCGTTCGCGGCGGCTCCGACGGACGCGCCTGCCGAGCTGCGCGACTCGATGGGCGAGCGGGTCTCGATCGACATTGATGCGGACGCCGGCGCGGTCCGCAGCCGGATCGTCGCGGCACATGAGGTCGACCCGTACCGTGGCGAAACCGCTGCTGCCGTTGAGGATGTGCGCGGCTGGCTGCGCGACGGCTGGCGCGTCGTCTGCGTCACCGAAGGTCATGGTCCGGCCCAGCGGCTGGCCGAAGTTTTCTCCGAGGCCGAGCTGCCCGCGCGGACCGTCGACAGCATCGACGGCATCCCGCCGACCGGCGTCGTGCAGATTTCGCAGGGCGCCCTCGATCGCGGGTTCATTGCCGAGGGCATCAAGTTCGCGGTGCTCACCGAGAACGACCTCGCCGGCCAGCGATCGGCGGCCGAACGGCGTTCCCAGCAACGGATGCCGAGCCGCCGCAAGAAGACGGTCGACCCGCTCGAGCTCGCGCCGGGCGACTACGTAGTCCACGAACAGCACGGCGTCGGCCGGTACGCCGAAATGCTCCAGCGCACCGTTGGTACCGGGGCACAGAAGGCCACCCGCGAGTACATCGTCATCGAGTTCGCGCCGAGCAAGCGCGGTCAACCCGGCGACCGGCTGTACGTGCCGACCGACCAGCTCGACCAGGTCACCCGGTACGTCGGTGGCGAGCAGCCCACGCTCGACAAGATGGGCGGCGGCGACTGGGCCAAGCGCAAGGGCCGTGCGCGCAAGGCGGTCCGCCAGATCGCCGGCGAGCTGATCAAGCTGTACGCCGCGCGCCAGGCGACCAAGGGGCACGCGTTCGCCAAGGACACTCCCTGGCAGCGTGAGCTGGAGGACGCGTTCCCGTTCGTCGAGACGCCCGACCAGCTGGCCACCATCGACGACGTCAAGCACGACATGGAACGCGTCACGCCGATGGACCGGATCGTCTGCGGCGATGTCGGGTACGGCAAGACGGAGATCGCCGTACGGGCTGCTTTCAAGGCGGTACAGGACGGTAAGCAGGTCGCAGTACTGGTTCCGACCACGCTGCTCGTTCAGCAGCACTACGCGACCTTCTCGGAGCGGTACGCCGCGTTCCCGGTGAATGTCGCGCCGTTGTCGCGGTTCCAGACCGAGAAGGAGTCCAAGGGGACTCTCGATGGGCTGGCCGACGGTTCGGTCGACGTGGTGATCGGTACGCACCGGCTGCTCGGTGGTGAGGTCGCGTTCAAGGATCTCGGGCTGGTCGTGGTCGACGAGGAGCAGCGCTTCGGTGTCGAGCACAAGGAGCAGCTCAAGCAGTTGCGGACCGCTGTCGACGTACTGACGATGTCGGCGACGCCGATCCCGCGCACGCTGGAGATGTCGATCACGGGCATCCGGGAGATGTCCACGATCGCCACCCCGCCGGAGGAACGGCACCCGGTACTGACCTTCGTCGGCGCGTACGAAGAGGGCCAGGTGACCGCCGCGATCCGGCGCGAGCTGCTTCGCGAGGGCCAGGTCTTCTTCGTCCACAACCGGGTCAACACGATCGAGAAGGCGGCCGCGCGGATCCGCCAGCTCGTGCCCGAGGCGCGCGTCACGGTCGCGCACGGCCAGATGCCCGAGCACCAGCTCGAGCAGGTCATCCAGGGGTTCTGGGAGAAGGAGTCCGACGTCATCGTCTGTACGACGATCGTCGAGTCGGGCATCGACATCTCCAACGCGAACACGCTGATCGTCGAGCGCTCCGACCTGCTCGGGCTCTCGCAGCTGCACCAGCTGCGCGGCCGGGTCGGGCGTGGACGCGAGCGGGCGTACGCGTACTTCTTCTTCCCGCCGGAGAAGCCGCTCACCGAGACGGCGCACGACCGGCTGGCCACGATCGCGCAGCACGCCGACCTCGGCGCCGGTATGCAGGTCGCGATGAAGGACCTCGAGATCCGCGGCGCCGGCAACCTGCTCGGTGGCGAGCAGTCCGGGCACATCGCGGATGTCGGGTTCGACCTGTACGTCCGATTGGTGGGCGAGGCGGTCGCGGAGTACCGGGGTGACACCCAGGCCGACGAGCCCGAGGTCAAGATCGAGCTGCCGATCGACGCTCACCTGCCACACGATTACGTGCCTTCGCAGCGGTTGCGGCTGGAGATGTACCAGCGGCTGGCCGCAGTACGGGACGAGGACGGCATCGCGGAGCTGGTCGAGGAACTGCACGACCGGTACGGCGACATCCCGCAGCCGGTGCTGAACCTGATCGAGGTGGCGAAGTTCCGCAACCACGCCCGCCGGGCGGGGCTGCACGACGTCACCCTGCAGGGCAATCTGATCAGGTTCGGGCCGGTCGAGCTGCCCGATTCGAAGGTGCTCCGGCTGAACAGGCTGTACCCGAAGAGTCTGGTCAAGCCGCAACTGCGTACGATCCTGGTGCCGAGACCTGCCACCCGGCCGGTCGCCGGTCAGCCGCTTCGCGACCAGGAGCTGCTGCAATGGTGCGCGAGACTGATCGACGACGTGATCGCCGAGCCGGTCGGCGCAGCGGTCTGACCATGAACTGGAAGATTCGAGGAGATTCGGTGAGCACTTCGCGACGGCTTCGTGCGGCGCAGGTTGTCGGCGCAGGCCTGGCCTCGGTCCTGCTGCTCGGCGGCTGTGCCGCGGGCACGCACCCGGGCGCGGCGGCGACGATCGGCGACAAGGAGATCAGCGTCACCGACCTGGACAAGAGCACCGCGGCGATCCAGAGCGCGGTCGGCGGGCAGCAGCAGATCGCCCCCGCGGCCGTGCTGAAGATCCTGGTGAACAACGAGCTGGCCGCCCAGGTGCTGGACCAGCGCTCGATCAAGGTCAGCGACGCCGAGATCGTGCCGGCCATGAAGGTCGTCGTGGACCAGTCGCTGTACCCGAAGTTCGCGGCCAACCCGGTCACCAGCGACTTCCTCCGGGCCGCGGCGCGCGCCGTGGTCGGCCAGATCAAGCTGGCCGGCGGCACCGGGTCGATCACCGACCCGAATGCGCAGCAGCAGAGCACCGAGGGCGCCAAGCTGGTCGAGGAGGCGGCGAAGAACATCACCGTCGACATCGCGCCGCGCTTCGGCACCTGGGACGGCACCCAGCTCAAGGACGGTTCGGGCTCGCTGTCGAAGCTGTCCGAGCAGAGCAAGCCGGCCGCGACGCCGTCCGCGCCCGCTGAGCAGCCGCCGGCCGAGCCGCAGGGCTGAGCCTTTGACGGGTTCGATCAAGGTCGTCCTGACCAGTCCACGGGTCGCGCCCGGGTTGCTGACCCGGGCCGGCTGGCAGGTCTTCACCGACGCTTCCGCGATCGGCGCCTCGGCCGGGCCCTCACGGCCTGACGTCCAGGCGCTGATCGGGTCCGGCCTGGTCGTCCAGCACATTCTCGGTGACGTAGCCGACCAGTGGACCTGGCTTGTTGGCGCCGCCTCGGCGGGTGCCCGCGTAGCCTGGCTGGTCGGCGAAGACGGCGAGCCCGGACTGCTGCGGCTGATCGCCGACACGTTGAGCCGCGATGAGCGCCCTTCGTACGAGGTCGAGATCGTCCACGGCTCGTACGACGTACCAGGCGCCCGCCTGATCGACCTCGTCCGCGTGATGGACCGCCTCCGCACCAACTGCCCCTGGGACCAGGAACAGACCCACGAGTCGCTGGCGCGCTACCTCCTCGAGGAAACCTACGAAACCCTCGAAGCCATCGACTCCGGCGACTACATCCACCTCCGCGAAGAACTAGGCGACCTCCTGCTCCAGGTAGCCTTCCACGCCCGAATCGCCGAAGAGGTAGCCGAAGAAGACGACGGCTTCTCCATCGACGACGTAGCCGGCACCCTCGTCGAAAAACTCATCCGCCGCCACCCCCACGTCTTCGCCGACGTCACCGCCACCGACTCCGCCGCAGTCGAGGCCAACTGGGAAACCATCAAAGCAGCCGAAAAACAACGAACCTCAGTCCTAGAAGGCATCCCCCTAGCCCTCCCGGCTTTGGCGCTAGCCGACAAGGTCCTGGGCCGAGCCGCCAAGGTCCTGCCCGATCAACTGCCGCCCGCGGCAGCAACAGACGAGAACGCTCGGATCGGCGACGCACTTCTGGAACTGGTCCGAGAGGCCCGCGCCCTAGGCGTAGACCCCGAACAAGCCCTCCGCACCGCCACCCACCGCATCGCCGACCAAGTACGAACCGCCGAAGCCCGCTAATTCCTTCGACGCTCCCCGCGACCGCCTGACGCAGGTGCAGCTCACCGACGGCGCACCGATCCCCAGTCGCGACGGCCATCTGGTGGAGCGCTGGGGCGACCGGCAATTCGCCGTACTGGAGTACGTCGGCGGCAACCCCCTGCTGGCCACCCCGGAAGACCAGCAAGCCGTCGGTACGACGCTCGCTCGGGTGCACCAGCTCTCCCAGACCCCGGTCGGCGACCTGGAGAAGCCTGGCGCCTCTCAACCAACGTACAAACCGGCCTCACCGCCGCCGACGGCAACCAGATCGGCCTAGCCGACGCCCACCGCTGGTTCACCAGCAATTGACACGGGCCACTAGCAGGTTCTTGGGCGGCTAGCGCTCCCGGTCGAATAACCTGCCAGCCGATCCCCGACCGGAGCGCCGCAAGTGCCTGCGGTGGGTGATTGCACTCGCGGGGAGATCGGGCCATTCGGCGCGGGCCCGTGCCAGTTCTTCCTCGGTTGCTGGGCTGTGTTGCTTCGCGAGCTCTGCCAGCAGGTCGCCGAGCCGGTCGTTCATGGGCTGATTCTATTGCCGTTGTGGCTCCATCGGGTATCTGGCGAGGTCGGCTGTGATTGCGGCTTCGGCTGTGGGCCAGGTGGGCGTGTGGGTCAGGTCGGCCGGGATGGATTTCTGCGGGCCGAAGAGGTAGCGGTGGGGGACTAGGCCGGTGAGGGCTTGGTGGACGTCGGCCTTGTCGTCGATGAAGTGGGTGATGGATAGGTCGGCGCAGTGGATTGCCTTGTCGGGGCGGCGGAGGCAGAAGCGGACGTTTTCGGCGGGGATGCCGGTGTGGGTGAAGAAGTTGTGGTGGTGGAGCCAGGCTAGGGAGCGTTGCTGGATTCTCGGGCCGCATTTGGAGATGAGCCAGGCTTGGCCGTTGAAGAGGTCGACCAGGCGGGGGATGGTGTCGAAGGCGCCGGGGACGGCGGGGGTTTGGAGGGCGGCCTCCGGGGTGCCGCCGAAGAAGGCGGTGTCTTGGCCGGGTGGGCTGTTGATGATGACGCGGCCTATATCGATTCCCAATCTGTTCATGGGTTAAGCGTGGGCGGCGCGACTATGTCGACAGAACTATTAATAGACGCCAAAGCTATAGTTTGGGGTGATGATTCTTGATCGGTTGGTGGCCGAGGACCTGGAAGCGTTCGCCGTTTTCGCCAAGCATCGGAACTTCACCCACGCGGCCGGTGAGCTGCATGTCAGCCAGCCGGCGCTGCACGCCAGGATCCGCAAACTGGAGCAGACGTTGGGCAAACAGCTCTACGAGCGCCAAGGTCGCAACCTGTTGCTGACCGCTACGGGTGACCAGCTCGCCGCCTTCGCCAACGACACTCGCACCCGCGCAGCCGCGTTCCTCGACTCGCTCGACGTACTGCCGCCGCGGCCGCTCGTGCTCGCGGCCGGCTCCGGCGCCTACCTGTACGTCATCGGCGACGTCCTCCGCCGGTACCTCGCACGCGAGCCCGGCCTTCGCCTGATGACGACCGACTCGGACGCCACGATCGCCGCAATCCGCGACGGCACCGCCGACTTCGGCGTCACGGCGCTCACCATCCCGCCCGACGACCTCGAGTGCGAGCTGCTCACGCAGTACCCGCAAGTGCTCGCGGTCCGACCAGAGCACCGCCTGGCGGACCGGCGTACGGTCCGGCTGAAGGACCTGCAGGGCGAGGCTCTCGTCGTACCGCCGAAGACCCGCCCACATCGGCAGCAACTTGAGCGCGGCCTGCTCGACGCCGGCGTCGACTGGACCGTCGCGGTGGAGGCGGAAGGCTGGGCTCTCCTGGTCCACTTCGTCCGTCTCGGCGTCGGCCCGGCAGTCGTCAACGGATTCGTCCGTACGCCGGCAGCTGTGCGAACCATCCCGGTCAAAGACCTCCCGCCGGTGCGCTACTACGTCGTCACCCGTCGCAACCGCCCCACGGACGCGAGGCTCGACACGCTTCGCACCCTCCTGACACGCTTCGTCACGTGAGCCAGGCCAGCAGGCAGTTGTCCCGACTGCTCAGACACACGGCAGGCGCCCGTGGACTCGCGATGACCCCAGACGGCTGGGTGTTGATCGAAGACGTCTGCAAAGTCCTGAGAATGGACCGTACTGCCCTCGCAGCAGCCGTCGAGCACAACGACAAGGCGCGTCTGGAGGTCGACGGGGACCGGATCCGGGCCTGCCAAGGCCACTCCGCCGACGGAATGCAGGTCACCTGTGAAGCTTTGGAGAACAGTTGGCGACCGGTTCAGCCCGTCGACCAGCTGTGGCACGGTACGAACCTGACAGTGCTGGACGAGATCCTGCGGACCGGCCTGCACCCGGGCCGGCGTACTCACGTCCATCTCGCGCCGAGCCCGAACAGCCATGTGGGCAGGCGATCCAGGGTCGACGTCCTGCTCGGGATCGACCCGGCCAAGCTCGATCAGCCGGTTTTCCAAGCGCCCAACGGAGTTCTGCTGGTCCGGTCGGTACCGCCTGAAGCGATCTCCCAAGTGCTGAAGGGAGACGCGGTCCACGGGGCCGACTGGTCTGGCCGCTAGGCTCGGGCTGACATCAGGTGTGAACAAGGGAGTAGATGTGGCCACCATCGAGGCCGTCGGCGCCCGCGAGATTCTTGACTCGCGCGGTAACCCCACTGTCGAGGTCGAGGTTCTCCTCGACGACGACACCGTCTCCCGGGCGGCAGTGCCGTCGGGAGCTTCCACCGGCCAGTTCGAGGCCGTCGAGCTGCGTGACGGGGACAAGTCCCGGTACGGCGGCAAAGGTGTCCAGAAGGCCATCACGGCCATCCTGGAGGACATCGACAAGGAGATCGTCGGCTACGACGTCCACGAGCAGCGGCTGATCGACCAGGCCCTGATCGACCTGGACGGTACGCCGAACAAGTCCAAGCTGGGCGCGAACGCCATCCTCGGCGTCAGCCTCGCGGTCGCCAAGGCAGCCGCCGAGAGCGCCGGCCTGGACCTCTACCGCTACGTCGGCGGCCCGAACGCGCACGTGCTCCCGGTGCCGATGATGAACATCCTCAACGGTGGCTCGCACGCGGACAGCAATGTCGACGTGCAGGAGTTCATGATCGCCCCGATCGGCGCATCGACGTACTCGGACGCCCTGATGCAGGGTGCGACCGTCTACCACGCGCTGAAGGCGGTACTGAAGGAGAAGGGCCTGTCCACCGGCCTCGGCGACGAGGGCGGCTTCGCGCCGAACCTGCCGAGCAACCGCGACGCGCTGGACCTGATCCTGGTCGCCATCGAGCGGGCCGGCTTCAAGCCGGGCGAGGACATCGCGCTGGCCATGGACGTGGCGGCGAGCGAGTTCTACACCGACGGCGTGTACGCGTTCGAGGGCGGCAAGAAGTCGGCCGACGAGATGATCGCGTACTACGCGGACCTGGTGGCGGCGTACCCGATCGTGTCGATCGAGGACCCGCTGAACGAAGAGGACTGGGACGGCTGGAAGAACCTCAGCGCCCAGCTCGGCGACAAGATCCAGGTGGTCGGCGACGACCTGTTCGTCACCCAGGTCGAGCGGCTGCAGCGCGGTATCGACGAGAAGGCGGCCAACGCCCTGCTGGTCAAGGTGAACCAGATCGGCTCGCTGACCGAGACGCTGGACGCCGTCGACCTCGCCCACCGCAACGGCTTCGCCTGCATGATGAGCCACCGGTCCGGCGAGACCGAGGACACCACGATCGCCGACCTCGCGGTGGCGACCAACTGCGGCCAGATCAAGTCCGGCGCGCCGGCCCGGTCCGACCGTACGGCGAAGTACAACCAGCTGCTCCGGATCGAGGAAGAGCTCGACGACGCGGCCCGGTACGCCGGTCGCTCGGCCTTCCCGCGATTCAAGGGCTGACCGACGTAGGCTTGGCAGATGTCCTCCCGCCGGGATCCAGGTGCGCGCCCAGGCTCGCGACCGACGAGTCGTAGCCAGTCGCGCCCGCCTGCCCGAAGGGACGGCAACCAGCCGCCGAAACGTCGTACGACGGGAACCCCTGGCGCGGGCACGCCTCGCACCAGGGGTTCGCGCAACCTCACCGGCCGGGCAGCCGTCGTGCTGCTCGTGCTCGGTGCGCTGATCGTCTCGTACGCGCAGAGCCTGCGGGTCTGGTTCGACCAGCACCAGCAGATCAGCTCGTTGCAGCAGGAGATCAAGGACCGCGAGACGCGGGTGGACCAGCTGGGCGACGAGGTCGAGCGCTGGAACGACGACGCCTACGTCAAGGCGCAGGCCCGGCAACGGCTCGGCTGGGTGATGCCGGGCGAGGTCGGGTACCGGGTGATCGGAGCGGACGGCAAGCCCGTCGGCGCCCCGCCCGAGCCGGCCGGACCGGCCGATCCGCACGCGGATCCGCAGAAGCCGACCTGGTACACGAAGCTGTGGGGGAGCGTCGAGGGTGCCGGCAATCCGCCCGCGCCGGCCAAACCGGCCACGCCGAAGCCGACCCCCAAGCCGGTACTGACCGCACCACCGAAAGGCAGCAGGTGAGCGTTACACCCGAGGACGTTACGGCCGTCAGCGAGCAACTCGGCCGCCCCGCCCGCGGGATCCGTTCGATCGCGCATCGCTGCGGTTGCGGGCTGCCCGATGTGGTCGAGACCGAGCCGCGGCTGCCCGACGGGACGCCGTTCCCGACCACGTACTACGTCACCTGCCCGCGACTCGCCTCGGCGATCGGGCGGTTGGAGGCGGAGGGCGTGATGAAGGAGATGACGGACCGGCTGGCTTTGGACGAGGAGCTGGCTGGTCGGTATCGATTGGCGCATGAGGATTATCTGCGGCGGCGCGCGTTGCTGGGTGACGTGCCTGAGGTGGACGGAATCAGCGCGGGTGGGATGCCGACTCGGGTGAAGTGCCTGCATGTGTTGGTTGGGCATTCACTGGCTGCTGGGCCTGGGGTGAATCCGCTGGGTGACGAGGCGCTGGCCATGCTCCCTGACTGGGGTCGGCGGGGGCCTTGTGTCTGACGACGTCGGCTCTGAAGGATATGTACTTGGTGGTTCGCCGAACTCGGACGCGGCTGATGATGCGGAGTCGGTGCGGGTTGCGGCGATCGACTGTGGGACCAACTCGATCCGGTTGCTGATCGCGGACTACGTCGACGGTTCGCTGGTCGAGGTTGATCGGCAGATGCGGGTGGTGCGGCTCGGGCAAGGGGTCGACTCCACTGGAGTGTTTGCTGCTGACGCGTTGGTGCGGACGTTCGCCGCCTGCGCGGAGTACGCCGAGATCATTCGCGCCGCCGAGGTGGATCGGGTGCGGTTCGTCGCGACGTCGGCGGCTCGGGATGTGAGCAACCGGGACGAGTTCTTCGCTGGCGTCTCCGAGCGGCTTGGTGTCGTGCCGGACATCATCTCCGGTGACGAGGAGGCCGCGCTGAGCTTCCAGGGCGCGACGAGCGGGCTGGCGGCGCTGGAGGTGCCGGGGCCGTACCTGGTGGCCGACATCGGTGGCGGGTCGACTGAGTTGGTACTGGGCGATGCTGACGGCGTAATGGCGTCGGAATCGCTCGACATGGGCTCTGTGCGCATGACGGAGCGGCACCTGCACTCCGACCCCGCGACGGTCGAGGAGATGGCTGCCGCGACGAAGGACGTCGACGCGTTGCTCGATTCGACGGTCGTGCCGCTGTCGGAGGCACGGTGTTTGATCGGTGTAGCCGGGACGGTGACGACGGTGGCTGCGGTCGCGCTCAAGCTCACCGAGTACGACCCAGGCGTGATCCACCACGCCCGAATCCCGTCCGACCTGCTGCTCGACACCACCTCGTGGCTGATGGGCTCGACGAGAATGGCGCGTTCCGAAGTACCGGCCATCCACCCCGGCCGGGTAGACGTCATCGGCGCCGGCGCCCTCATCCTCCAACGCCTCCACGACCGCCTCGATTACGACGGCGTCCTCGTCTCAGAACACGACATCCTCGACGGAGTAGCCCTAGCCCTCGCCCGCCAGTAAGGCGCTAGCGGGGGCGGAGGCCGTCTAGGGCTAGGTTGAGGACTCGGGTGCGTTGGGATTCGTCTACGAAGCCGGCGGCGGTGAGGCCGCTGACCATGCGGAGGACGTCGTCGAAGTTGGTGTCGGGGCGGATGGCGCCGGAGGCCTGGGCGTGGTCGAAGAGAGGCTGGCCGGCGTCGTACATCGCCTCGCGGGCGGTGCGGAACAGGTCCGAGTCGCGGTTCAGCTCCTCGTAGATCGCGCGCTTGGTGGCGGCGTACCCGACGAAGCGCTGCAGCCAGGTCTCGAGCGCCTCCCACGGCAGCAGGTCGGCGACCTCGTCCGCGGCCTGGCACAGCTCCTCGATCTCGCCGAAGTAGACGGCGTCGAAGAGGTCCTGGCGGGTCGGGAAGTTCCGGTAGAGCGTCCCGATGCCGACGCCTGCCCGCCGGGCGATGTCCTCCAGCGAGGCCCCGGAGCCGTGCTCGGCGAAGGCATCCCGGGCGGCGGCCAGCAGGGCGTCGAAGTTGCGGCGGGCGTCCGCCCGGTGCGGGCGCTTGATCGCGACGCCCAGGCTGCCACGCGCGTTTGTGGTCTCAGTCACCCCAACCACCCTATCCACTAGAACCGGAGGCCCTCCTCCGTTATAGTGGAGGCATACCTCGACTTTAGCAGATCGGGGCACGCTCACACCCTCTCGAAGGACTTCCGCATGCCCAGAATCAGGCATACCTCTCCACGAACGACGCTGGCCGTGCTGGCGACCGTCGTGGCTGCTTTCTCCATGCTGCAGTCGCTGGTGACCCCGGCACTGCCGCTGATCCAGCGCGACCTGCACACCACTCCAGCCCTCGTCACCTGGGTGTTCACCGCCCTGCTCCTCTCGGTTTCCGTATCGACCCCGCTGCTCGGCCGGGTCGGCGACATGGTCGGCAAGGAGCGCACTCTGCTCGCCGGCCTGGTCGCCCTCGCGATCGGTTGCCTGCTCGCGGCGATCGCGCCGAACATCGGCGTACTGATCGCGGCCCGGGTGGTCCAGGGCCTCGGCGCGGCGGTCTTCCCGCTGTCGTTCGGCATCATCCGCGACGAGTTCCCCGCTGAGCGGGTCCCGTCCGTGGTCGGCCTGGTGTCGTCGGTGATCGCGGTCGGCGGTGGGCTCGGGATCGTACTGGCCGGACCGATCGTGGAGGCGCTCGGTTGGCGCTGGCTGTTCTGGATCCCGCTCGCCGTCGTCACGACCGCCGCGGTGCTGGTACGCCGGTACATCCCTGAGTCGCCGAATCGGGTGCCCGGCCGGATCGACTGGCTCGCCGCCCTCCTCCTCTCCGGCTGGCTGATCGCGTTGTTGCTGCCCTTGAGCATCGGCCGGTCCTGGGGCTGGGGATCCGCCCGTACCGTCGGCCTGTTCGTCGCAGCCGCCGTGCTGCTGGCCAGCTGGATCACCGTCGAGCTGCGCTCGAAGAACCCGCTGATCGACATGCGGATGATGCGGTTGCCGGCCGTCTGGACGACCAACCTGGTGGCGTTGCTGTTCGGCGCCGCGATGTTCGCGGTCTACGCGTTCGTGCCGCAGTTCGTACAGATCCCTAAGGCCGCGGGTTTCGGATTCGGCTCGAGCGTGTCGCAGGCCGGACTGCTGATGCTGCCGATGCTGATCACGATGGCCATCGCTGGTTCGCTGAGCGGGGCGTTGGCATCGCGCTTCGGGGCGAAGACTCAGGTGGTCTCGGGTTCGGCGCTGAGCCTGGTCGCGGCGCTGCTGTTCGCGCGGCTGCATGACTCGCCGTGGCAGCTTGCGCTCTCGACAGCGCTCTTCGGTGTGGGGCTCGGGTTGGCGTACGCGTCGATGACCAGCCTGATCGTGCAGAACGTGCCCCGTGAGCAGACCGGCGCGGCCACCGGGATGAACGCCAACATCCGCACCATCGGCGGATCGATCGGTACGGCGGTGGCCAGCTCCATCATCACCGGCCACCTTCAGCCTTCGGGCCTGCCCGCTGAGTCCGGCTTCACCGACACGTTCCACCTGCTGGCGGCATTCTCGGCGGCTGCGGTCGTCCTGGCCCTCGCCATCCCGGCCACTCGCCGGGTCACGAAGACGACGCCGGATCCGCTCCTGGAGGAGCTTGTCATCTGACGGTTCTACGCTGAGGGCATGAAGCTGCCGCACCCGTTGACCGGGAAGCTGTACGAGAGCCCGGTACCACCGGGCACCGGCTGGCCCGAGGATCCGGCGGCCGGCAGTACTCCGGTCGCCCACGACGCGGCGGAAGTCCTCAAGCTCGCACGGACGGACGACCTGGCGGAACTCGACGCCAGGGTGTCCGTCTGTCGTGCGTGTCCCCGGCTGGTCGAGTGGCGCGAAGATGTTGCCCTAGGCAAGCGAAAGTCCTTCGCCGACCAGCCGTACTGGGGCCGCCCGATCGCCGGCTGGGGCGATCCTTCGCCGCGAATCCTGATCGCCGGACTGGCCCCCGCTGCCCACGGCGGCAACCGCACCGGCCGGGTCTTCACCGGCGACCGCTCGGGCGACTGGCTCTTCGCCTCGCTCTATCGCGTCGGGTTGGCTAATCAACCGACTAGCGAGCACGCCGGCGACGGGCTGCGGCTCATCGGCGCCCGGATGATGGCCGCCGTCCGCTGCGCGCCACCCGCCAACAAGCCGACGCCGGAGGAACGCGACACCTGCGCTCCGTGGTTTCATGCCGAGTTGGAGCTGGTCCTCCCTTCGACCCGCGCGATCGTCTGCCTGGGCAAATTCGGCTTCGACGTCCTGCTGAACGCCCTGCAAGCCGTCGGCGGCGCGGTGCCGTCCCCACGCCCGAAATTCGGGCACGCGGTGGAGTACGTAGTACCAGGCCCGTACGGCGAAGTCACCGTCCTCGGCTGCTTCCACCCCAGCCAGCAGAACACCTTCACCGGCAAACTCACCGAACCCATGACAGACGCCGTCCTGGCCAGGGCCAAGGCGATCGGAGGCCTGTGAGCGACAACTTCATCACCCTGGTCGACCTCGCTGTGTCCGAGGAGGAGGCGCCTGCCAGGGCTGCCCGGGTTCGGCAGTGGCTGCTCGATCGCGGCAGCGCCCAGGTCAACAGCCAACGGGACAAGCTCATGCATCCGAGCGAGCTCGCCGCAGGACCGCAGTACAGGCTGGCCGACGAGGACCCCGAGGGCCACATCCTCACGATGAGCAATTGCGGGATCGATCTGGAGGTGGGCCGGACGGTGCACCATCCGATGGGGAACTACACGCCACCCACCTGCCCGGAGTGTGGGAGTGACGCCGACGAGGATGCGCATGCCGCCTTGGCCGAGGTGTGGTTCTCGGGGCCCGAGCCGACGCTGCAGTGCGTCGTGTGCGGTGTCGTGACGCCGCTGGGCGACTGGCCGGGCAGGTGGACCTTCTACGTCGCCAACTTCGGCGTCTGCTTCAACAACTGGAATCTGCGCGACGAGTTCATCGCCGACCTGTCACCGCTCGTCGGCACCAGAGTGCGGGTGGTCCGCACGCATCTGTGAATTTGGCGAGCCGCGTTCAGCCTCCGGACATGTTCAGCTATATTGAACACGATGCAAAATTGAACGGAGTGAGTTCAGATGGAATCCCAGATCGCTTCGCTCCTCAGCGAGCAACTGGACGCAATCGGTCTGGATATCTACGGCCCGACCGTGCCCGAGGTGCTTGCCTCCGATGGAGCTGTGCCTGGCGGGATCCTGCGGCGCAACGTGCGGGCGCCCTACTGGCTGGCCTACAGGCGAGACATGACCTTCATGGAGATCGTTCAGCTGAAACGCTGGGCGGCGGACCACCCACTCCTCGTGCTCGGCGAGCGGATCACTGAGCGATCCGCGAACGCCCTGCGAGAAGCGGATGTGCAATACCTAGACAGCGCGGGAAACGCCTACATCTCGTTCGAAGATGTCCTGATAGATATCAGAGGGCGCCGGAGCTCGGTGCCCTTGTCCAGATCGTCAGTACCGGCGCGATCGGTCAACCTCTTCAGTGCCCGTCGGGCGCGAGTGGTCTTCGCCCTGGTGACCTGGCCTCGTCTTGCGCGGGCAAGCGTTAGGGAACTTGCCTCAGTGGCCGGGGTCTCGTCTGGTCTCGCCCACGATTGTCTCGAGCTTCTGGAGCGGAACGGTTATCTGAGCCCGGGCCGGGAACGGGAGCTTCGCGACGGCGAGGAACTGCTGGATCACTGGACCGCTACCTATCCGTCAGGGCTGGCGCCGACTCTGCGGCTCGGTGAGTTCTCTGGTGATATCGGTGAAGCGCGAGCTGTCCGTCCGGATCAGCCGATCTTCGTCAGTGGCGAGTCGGCTGTCCCGCGGATGATCCGGCCAGTCTCGTTGACCATCTACGTGGACGAGCTGGATCCGATGCTGGCGATCCGCAACCGCTGGCGTTCGGATGAGCAGCCGAACATAGTCGTCAGGCGGAAGTTCTGGACGGACCCCGGAGAGCCCAAGGAACTGTCGGACGGCAAGCTGTTGGCGCCGTGGACGCTGGCGTACGCCGACCTGATGGCAACCGGCGAGTCGCGTCAACGAGAAGCTGCTCACCAGTTGAGAGCCGACCTTGCTCAGTTTTGAAGGTGTCAACGTCAGACAGCTCGACCTGGCGCGGCTGGTCGTCGAGGAGCTCTTGGAGCTTGGAGATCTCGAGCCGGCCGACATCATGATCGTCGGAGCTTCGTGCCGGGACATCCTTCATGCCGGCCTAGGCCACGGCTTTCCCTTGCGTGCGACGACAGATGTTGACGTTGCTATCGCTCTACCCGCCTGGGCGCCGTTCGACAACCTGGTCAAGAGATTGCGGCCGGTGGGCGACAATGGGATTCGCTACCTGGTACGGGAGATTGCGGTCGACCTCGTACCGTTCGGTGAGGTGGAGGACCCGGTGGGCTCGGTGCTACCGGTGCGACGGGACGAGTCTATGGACGTCTTCGCGTTCAATGAGGTTTTTGGTGGGTCGCTGGTACTTCCGCTGGGCCCGGATCTCGAGGTTCGGCTCCCTGATCCAGCCGGATACTGCGCGCTGAAGTTGTCGGCCTGGGCCAATCGATGCCTGGACAACGAGTTCCGGGACGGCGCCGACATTGCCACGGTGGCGTATTGGTACGCCGGATGGGCGGAGGTAGAAGAGCGGCTCTACGACACTGATGAAGGCAATGCGATTCTGCTGGCCGCGGAGGTCGATCGCCTGCTGGCATCCGCGGAGCTTCTGGGTCGGGACATCGCTCGATTGATCGGGTCAGAACGTACGCGCGAGTTGAAGTGCCGATGGACGGCTCTGGTCCGGAACCGGCTGGTGGGCGAGTTCGGTCATGACACCATCCCGAGTTGGACCGCCGATCTTCTGCGGCGCGAGGCAGTTATCGAGAGTCTGTGTTCCGGCCTGTGGGGCTGACCCTCAACGCCTTGCGCGAAGCCGGTGAACTTGCGGTTGTGTTACCGGTGGGGTCAGGGCTAGGTCCGGGCGGGGGCAGGACGCAGGATAGAGGACGAAAGTCCCTCCGATGGGGGACTTCCGGTGGTTGAGATCACCCGGAAGATGGCTTGTGAAAGTTTTCACGAGCCCGCTATCCTGAAGTGGACATGAAGTTGGAACAGCACTCAGGGAGAGTGAAGGCAATGGCAGCCCAGGTACCGCACATCCTCGTCGTCGGAGGCGGTTACGTCGGGATGTACACCGCGTACGGCCTGCGCAAGGCCGCCCGCCGGGGCAAGATCCGGGTCACCGTGGTCGACCCCCGCTCGGTGATGACGTACCAGCCGTTCCTGCCCGAGGCGGCGGCCGGCTCGGTGGAGCCGCGGCACGTGGTGGTGCCGCTGCGCAAGACGCTGAAGGGCTGCCGGGTGGTCACCGGCCGCGTGGTCGGCGTCGACCACGAGCGCAAGGTCGCCCAGGTGATGCCCGAGGAGGGCCCCGACTACGAGCTCGCCTACGACCAGATCGTGATCGCGATCGGCTCGATCGCCCGGACGCTGCCGATCCCGGGGCTGGCCGAGGAGGCCACCGGGTTCAAGAACGTCGAAGAGGCGATCGCCCTGCGCAACAAGGTGCTCGACCGGCTCGACGTCGCGTCGTCCCAGCCCGACCCGGCGCTGCGCAAGTCCGCGCTCACCTTCGTCTTCGTCGGCGGCGGGTACGCCGGGATCGAGGCGTTCGCCGAGCTCGAGGACATGGCCCGCTACGCCACCCGGTACTACGACAACATCACGCCCGACGACATGCGCTGGGTCCTGGTCGAGGCCACCAACCGGATCCTGCCCGAGGTCGGCCCGGAGCTCGGCCAGTACACCGTCGAGCAGCTCCGCAAGCGCAACATGGACATCAAGCTCGAGACCCGGCTGGAGTCCTGTGAGAAGGGCCATGTCGTACTGAGCGACGGCGAGGAGTTCGACGCCGACACGATCGTCTGGACGGCCGGCGTGAAGGCCAACCCGGCGCTCGCCCAGACCGGCTTCCCGCTCGACGAGCGCGGCCGGGTCAAGTGCCTGGCCAACCTCCGGATCGAAGGGGTCAGCGACGCTTGGTCCGCCGGCGACAATGCCGCAGTACCGGATCTGACCTCCGAGACCGGTGCGTACTGCGCGCCGAACGCCCAGCACGCGGTCCGGCAGGCCAACCGCCTCGCCGCGAACATCCTCCGCGTCGTCGACGGTCAGCCGCCGCAGGACTACAAGCACAAGTACGTCGGCTCGGTGGCCAGCCTCGGACTGCACAAGGGCGTCGCCCAGCTGTACGGCGTGAAGGTCAAGGGCTGGCCGGCCTGGTTCCTGCACCGGACGTACCACGTGTCCCGCGTCCCCACCTTCAATCGCAAGGCCCGGGTCATCCTGGACTGGACCCTCGCGCTGTTCTTCCGGCGCGAGGTCACCAGCCTCGGCAGCCTGCAGACGCCCAACGACGAGTTCCGCCGGGCGACTGACAGCTGATCCTCAGTGGTGATCGATGGGAGCGGTGCCCCAGCTTGTGGGCGTCGCTCCCATCTGTACATTGATCCGGCCGCCGTTGGTGATGAACGACTCGGGCAGCCACGACTCGGTCCGCGGCTTTCCGTTGAGGTCCAGCGCCTCGACGTACTGGTTGGCGTCTGACGTTGCCGGCGCCTCGATGGTCAGCCGTACGCCGTTGCTGCGCTTGAGCTCGACCTTCGGGAACAGCGGGCTGCCGACGAGCAACTCGGCCCGGCCAGGCGTCTGCGGGAAGAGGCCGATCGCGGCGAAGACGTACCAGGCCGAGAGCGTCCCCAGGTCGTCGTTACCCGGCAGTCCCGACGGGCCGGTGCCGTAGACGGTGTCCACGATCTCGCGCGTCGTCGCCTGCGTCTTCCAGGCAACGCCGAGCCCGTTGTAGAGCCAGGGCGTGTGCAGGCCGGGCTCGTTCGTCGGGTCGTAGCGGAGTGCGCTACCGCCCTTGACCGCCCAGTTGCCCGCAGCGTCATGGAAGAAGCCGTCCAGCCTCTGTACTGCGGTATCGCCCATCAGCGTCCCGAGCCCCGACACGTCCTGCGGAACCATCCACGTGTACGTCGCGCTGGAACCCTGCGCGAATCCCACATCGGTGGACGGCGTGAAGCCCGGCTGCCAGGTCCCATCCGCCTTGCGTGCTCGCTGATATCCGACGCTGGGGTCGTAGGTGTTCTTCCACCAGGAGCCGCGGTCTTGGAGGTCAGCGGTTGGTTTGCCGAGCCGGGATCCCCACTGAGCAAGGGAGAAGTCGGCGAGCGAGTTCTCCAGCGTCTCGGCGGCGCCACCCCAGCAGTGACAGGCGTCCTGTGGTGCGTAGTGCTTGGCCAGGTAGGTGTTCAGTGCAGGTCGTTGCCCAGTGCATTGCCCGGGGCAACCGCCGTCGTTCTCGGCATCCGGGTTCTGAACAGTTGCCTGGTGCACCAATGAGTCATAGGCGCCCTCGGCATCGAAATTCGTGACGCCCATCGCCGCGAAGGTCGCCAGCGTCGGCGCGGCCGGGTCGCCGGTCATGACGTGCGTGGGGCCGTTGTTGTGGAGCCAGCGGTCCCAGATCCCCTTGTTCTGTTGGGCAAATTGGTACATCGACTGCGCGAAGTCGCCCGCGATCTCCGGCTTGAGCAACGCGAGCAGCTGGATGTGTGCGCGGTACTGGTCCCAGCCCGAGAAGGTCCCGTATTGAGCCTTCTGCCCAGGCGCCAGCTCGTGGATCTGCTGGTCGCTGCCGAGATACTTGCCGTCGACATCGTTGAAGACGTTCGGCTGCAGGAGTACGTGGTACAGGGCGGTGTAGAAGGTGCTGCGCTGAGCCTCGCTGCCGCCGGTGATCCGGACGTTCTGCAGCTCGTTCTTCCAGGTTTTGTAGCCGTCGTTGGCGATCCGGTTGACGGTCGCGTCCGGACGGAGCTCGGCGGCGAGGTTCTGCTCGGCGCCCTGCGCGCTCACGTAGGAGATGCCGATCCGCATCTTCACCTTGGCGCCAGGGTTGAAGCTGACGAAGCCGCCCGAGCCCTTGCCAGCCCGGTCGGCACCGGTCGCGTAGCCTTCGCCGCCGGTGGTCTGGGTGCCGCCCGGGGTGATCGTGCCGTCCTTCCAGGTGCCGGTGGCAACGACCGGCTGGTCGAAGGAGGCGGTGAAGTACAGGCGGTAGTAGGTCTTCCGGTTGTTCGTACCACCGTTCGCCCGCCGTCCGCAGAAGGCGCCGGTCAGGACCGAGCCGGTCACCTTGCGGTTGGCCGCGTCGATGGTGATCTCGGCGTCCTGGCTGCCGTTGAGCGAGTTCGACGTACGGAACAGCAGATTCGGCTGGCCGTCGGCCGGGAAGGTGAAGTCGCCGACGCCGGCGCGGGTGGTGACGGCCAGGTCGGACTTCACGCCGTTCGCCAGCTTGACCGTGTACCGGCCGGGCTTGGCGATTTCGTCGGTGTGGCTGAAGTTGCTGGCGTACTTCGCGTCCGTGGTGTCGGCGGTCGGCGAGGTGTCGACGGTACCGACGTACGGCATGATCGGGATGTCGCCGGCCGCGCCGGGATTGCAGCCGGCGCCGCTCACGTGGGTGAGGGAGAAGCCGCGCACCCGCCTCACGTCGTACTGGTAGCCGTTCGCCGCGCCGGTGCTGGTCTGGTCGCCGCGGGTGCTCGTCGGGCTCCACGAGATCATCCCGAATGGGCGGACTGCTCCCGGCCAGGTTGTGCCGTCTCGCGCGGACCCGACCAGCGGATCGACGTAGGCGGCCGGGTCTGTGACGACTTGGTCCGCGACCGCCTGGGCTGGCAGGGCGGGGAGTAAGAGAGCCAGGGCGAGACCACCGACGAGCAGGCGCATTTGAAACCTTCCAAGGGCGGATGAAACCCCTAGAGGCTAGTGCCGGTGAGGTCGGTGCGGCTATGCCATCGGGTGAAGGATCGGTGATCAGCGGGTGTCGTCGAGGAAGCCGGCGTCGTGGACGAGGAGGGCGATCTGGACGCGGTTGTTCAGGTCGAGTTTGGTGAGGATGCGGGAGACGTGGGTCTTCACAGTCGGGATGCTGAGGTAGAGGCTCGCGCTGATCTCGGCGTTCGACTTGCCCTCGCCGACCGCGACGGCGATATCGCGTTCGCGGTCGTTGAGGTCCTTGAGGCGCTCGGCCGCCTTGCTCTTGCGCTGGTCCTGGCCGGAGGCGGCGACGCGGGTGATCAGCCTCTTCGTGACGCCTGGCGAGAGGACCGGCTGGCCGCCGGCGACGCGGCGTACGGACTCGACGATCTCGGCCGGCGGGGTGTCCTTGAGGATGAACCCGGCGGCGCCCGCGCGGAGCGCGCGGAGTACGTGCTCGTCGGCGTCGAAGGTGGTCAGGATGACGACCTCGGGGGCGCCCGGGCGCTTCCGGACGGCCTCGGTCGCGGTCAGACCGTCCATGCCGGGCATCCGGATGTCCATCAGCACGACGTCGGGGGAGAGCCGGTCGATCAGGCTCTGTACGCCGCTGCCGTCGCCGGCCTCACCGACCACGCGGATGTCCGGCGCACCGCCGAGCATCAACTGCAGCCCGGCGCGCAGCAGCGGATCGTCGTCCACGATCAATACCCGAATGGTCATGCGGGCCACGGTAGCCAAGCGGCGAGGCGGAATTCGCCTTCGGGGGTACGGCCGTGTTCGAGCCGGCCGTCGACTAGCTGGGCGCGTTCGGTCAGGCCGATCAAGCCCTGGCCGTCGCCTTTGCGTGCTTGGCCGGCGGGGTTGTGGAGCTCAACGGTCAAGCCGTTGCCTGGTGCACCGATCACCTTGATCTTCACCGGTTCGCCCGGGGCGTGCTTGAGCGCGTTGGTGAGGCCCTCCTGGACGATCCGGTACGCCGTTCGGCCGACGTGCTCGGGGAGGTTGCCGGGGGCATCGAGCTCGAGGTCGACGGGGAGGCCGGCCTTGCGGGAGTCCTCGACCAGGGCGGGCAGGTCCGCGAAGCTCGGTTGGGGGAGCTCGCCGACCGGCGCTCGTAGTACGCCGATCACCTCTCTCAGGTCCTGGAGCGCCTGATGCGCGCTGGCCCGGATGATCTCGGCCGCGCTGGCGACTTCTTGCGTGCTGGCATCCGGGCGGTAGGCAAGCGCTCCGGCGTGGACGCTGAGCAGGGAGAGGCGGTGGCCGAGGACGTCGTGCATCTCGCGGGCGATCTCCTCACGGGCTCTGAGCTGGCCGCGCTCAGCCTGGAGGAGGGCCATGGCCTCGGCGCGGTCGGCCCGGTCGCGGAGGGTCTGGAGGAGTTGGCGGCGGGAACGGAGGTACAGGCCCCAGCCGGCCAGGGCACAGTAGATCAGGATCCCCCAGAGAGCGGTTTCCTGGATGGACTCGGGCTTGTCTCGGACCGCGATGTAGATGGCCAGGCTGACCGTGTTGACGCCGAAGATCACCAGCGTCGTCCGGAACGGCCGGTAGATCGCCACCGTGAGGATGATCATCAGGGTCGGGCCGGCGGCGGCATCCGAGAAGGCTGAGATCGCGGCCGCGACGACCGCGAGCTGGACCGGCCAGCGCCGCCGGAACCACAGCGTCAGGCACAACGCCATACCGACGATGAAGTCGACGTCGTGCAGCCACCCAGGGATCGGGTCTTTCCGGCCGCTGTCGTACGAGAGCAGGCTGATCAGGATCGCGAGGACGAAGCTCAGACTGTCGACCACCCAGTCCCGGGCGCTGCGTCGTGGACCATCTGAACCCGCCATGGGTCGAATCTAACGAGCTTTGACGGTGGGTGGCTGCCTTCTGGACCGTCCGGATACCGAAGTTTGACCGGGTAAAGACTTTGGTCCAGGTAAGTTTCCGCCCATGAGTCAGCTCGCAGTCACCGTCATCGGCCCGGACCGCCCGGGCATCATCGCCGACGTCACCGAGGCGCTCGCCCAGACCGGCGTCAACCTCGAAGACTCCACGATGACGCTCCTGCGCGGGCATTTCGCGATGATGATCGTCTGCTCGGGCGGCTTCGCCGAGGTCCGCGAGGCGCTCGAGCCGTTGCGCGGCGAACTCGTCATCACTGTCCGTGAGATGGGCCCGGAGAAGGCCCACGCGCCGATCGGCTCGCCGTACATCCTGAGCGTCCACGGCGCCGACCGTCCCGGCATCGTGTCCGCCGTGACCCGGATGATCGCGAGCGTCGGCGGCACGATCACCGACCAGACCACACGGCTGAGCGGTGCTTTGTACGTGCTGACCGCCGAGGTGGAGCTGCCGGCCGGGGCTGAGCTGAGCATGCTGCAGCGCGCCCTGGAGATCACCGCCGAGGAACTCGGAGTCGGAGTCACACTGCGCCCGGCCGAAAGCGACGATCTGTGAGCTCCCCGGTGACCGCCCACCTCAACCAGACCGTCGCCAGCTGGAGCCCCGCTCAACTCGGCCTGACCGGCGACGTACTGGAAGTAGTCCGTGCGCCGCATCCCGTACTAGCCACCGAAGGCGCCGCTGTCGACCCGCTCGACCCGGTGATGGTGGCCCTCGCCGCCGACCTGGTAGCCACCATGCGCGTCTCACCCGGCTGTGTGGGGCTCGCCGCCCCTCAGGTCGGCGTAGCAGCCCAGATGTTCGCCCTGGACGTCACCGGCCACCCCAAAACCCGCACCTGCCACGGCGTCTTCGTCCTCTGCAACGCCGTCATCGTCGAAGCCACCCGCCAGGAAAAGGCCCGTGAAGGCTGCATGTCAGTCCCCGACCTGACCGGCGACGTCAAACGAGCCACCCGCCTCACCATCACCGGCGTCCTCCCCGGCACCACAGACGAACTGACCATCACCACAGACGCCTTCGAAGCCCGAGCCCTCCAACACGAAATAGACCACTGCTCCGGAGCCCTCTTCCTAGACCGAGTAGCCGGCGCCCACGCCATCTACCCCCGCAAGGTCTACCTGTAACAACCCCGTACTCCGAACAGCCAATCAACTCGCCAACCTCACCCACCCAAGGCGCGGCCGGTGTATGGGTTCAGGCGGCTGTGGCTTCCCCGCCCGCCCACCCTTGGCGGGGTTGGGGTGAGGGGTGCGGTGGCTGTGGTTTCCCCGCCCGCCCAGCCCCAGCCGGGGTTGGGGTGTGGGATAAGGCGGGTGTGGTGTCCCCGCCCACCCGCCCCAAGGCGGGGTTGGAGTGTGGGGTGGGGTGGCTGTGGCTTCCCCGCCCACCCGCCCTTGGCGGAGTTGGAGTGTGGGGTGGGGTGGCTGTGGCTTCCCCGCCCACCCGCCCTTGGCGGAGTTGGAGTGTGGGTCAGGCTGCTGAAGATTCCCCGCCCACCCTCCCCACGGGCTGAGCGTTAAGGCGTCGGCCAACCATGCCGTCCCGACCGTCTGCCCTGACAGAAGGTCAAATCCACGAACCGCCGTCTCCTGCCGGCTCAGCATGTGTCAACAGGATGTCCGCACATACCAACCGACTCTGACCCGCTTACCCTGTGTCCGTGACCAGGATCTACTTGTAGGGTGCTCCTTTGGTCGCAGGCCCGGGTGGCGGAACGGCAGACGCAGCGAGCTTAAACCTCGCAGCCGAAAGGCATACGGGTTCGAATCCCGTCCCGGGCACAACGCTTAAACCAACCGACCCTGCGGCGCGGCCGACAGAGCGTCACCCGTCAGGCGATGTCTCTCGGCCACTCTGCCCATTCAAACGAAGCTGGTCGGTTCCCGCCGGTCTCGACGAACTCGCCGATTGCGCGCCGGACCTCCTCGATCGACACCTCGGAATCCTGGGGCCAGCCCTCGTCATGGCCTTGGTAGTAGAAGAACGTTTCCTCCCGCTCGCTGTGCTTTCCCGGCACGTACCAAACGCCTCGCGTGGCCCCGTCGTCACCGGCGTACCGAATGCCACCCACCTTCGCCTCGGCATCGATGCCGATCCGCAGTTCGTGATCGCGTACGCCGGACTCCAGCAGCGGGCGCGCCTCGCTGTAAAGCGCGACAACCGAGTTCTCGAACGGCTCAGCCAGGACAGCGTCGACCAGAGCATCAACATCGGCGGCCGAAGTCAGCAGGGTCGGGCCTGCGCCATTCTTGTAGAAGGCCCGCACAGTCGCCGTCATGTCGTCATCCATCCTGTTCCGTGCCGCGATAGGTCCGCTTGAATCCAGCTGGTCCGTAGACGGTCAAACTACCGCCCGCCGGGAGAAACCGACTCAACATCTGGTCACACCCGAGGTCACCGTCGCATGGCCTCTTGTTGATCACAATCGTCTCGTCCGTGAGTTCGCGCTCACGCATCATCAGCGCGAACTTGACCTCAACATGCGAGGTGATCGCCAAAGTATGTGGCGGGTCACCCAGCTTCTTGTCCGACGCCAGACGGTCAGCCATTTCTCGATGCCCATCGATGCCGCTGAGTAAGGGCTGCTCATTGCCATCAGGATCTCGCCAGAAGCCGCTCGTCTTCTCTCTGTGGCCTCGACGCTCAACGCGTACCGGCAATCTCCGAAACAGATCCTGCGCCTCTTGGTCGCTGATCGTGGGCTGCGAGCGCCTGCCTTCCGAGCTCGAGTCGTCGCCTGCCTTCGCGACAGATCCTGACGGCTTCCCCTCCGTGGCTCGGTCATTGCCTTGCCCGCCGCCATTGATCATCTGCTCGGCCCAGCCGCGCGCTTTTGGCCGTACCTCGGCTAGGTACTGAGCTGCGTCCTCGCAGCGTCGGGCGGCCTCGTCCAGTTGTGCCGCGGCCAGCCGGGCTGCCGGGTGGTTGGACATGTGGCCGACCTGGCTGGCGTTCTCCCGGCATCGGTGAGCCATTCGCCGTAGGTACTCCGCAACGCGAGGCGTCTCGTCGAGAGTGGCAAGGAGCGCCTGAGCCACTCGCTGGAGTTCGGAGGGCATCGCGGTGCCTCTGGCGACTAGATCTGGTCGGCATAGCTTCGGCAGCCCTGGGCGGCGATCTGGAGGGATTCAACGGCTTGTTCGAGGGAACGTCCGGCGGCGTCGAGGAGTTGGGAGATGTCGCGGTCGGCGCCGGTGGCTGAGCCGGCGATGAGGGATTGGACTTGTGCGCCGGTCTGGCCGAACTTCTGCCGGAAACCGCCGAGGCTTCCGGCGCCTTGCTGGGCTTCAGTCATGAGTTGGTAGAGCTGGGCTTTGAGTCTTTGGATGTCGGACATCGGTGCCTCATCTGGGTTGGTTGCTATAGGCAAACAGGTCGAGGTGGAGCGGCGGGTGGGCGCAGGCTGCAGGGGCCGGTACGTCCACCCGCCGGCTTATGGAGTCGCGTCGAGGGGAGTGGCGACGAACACCTGGGCGCCGGTTGCGCGCTCGAAGGTGAGCTTGACGGCGAGCGGAGCGCCGAGGACGGCGAAGTGCAGCATGCTCGGTAGTACGACGGCCGTGGCTTGGCTCTGATGGATTGCTTGGATCAGCGCTTCAAAGGCAGCGGGTGTGGACTCCCGCTGTTCCACGAAGACCGTTCCCATCGCGAAGCCCTCTGTGGTGGCGTAGCAGGCGGGTCGTTCCTTGACGCCGACCAGTTCGTCTTCGGTCATCAGTAGGTGCTGTCGGACGTAGCCGTGAACAAGAGGTTTCGTGCGATCCGCGTCGCTCATCGCGTACTCCAAAGATTCGAGTGTTCTAGTTCAGAGACTAGAACACTCGAATCGAGATGCACAAGCCCATTGCGATCGGCTGTCGGTGGTACGGGAGTTGAGGTCAGTCGCCGAGGCGGCCGCGGTAGGTGACGCGGCCGTAGGTGATGCTTTCGCCGTACTCGAGGACGTCCCCGGCGTCGTCGTAGATCCAGTTGCGCCCGACGAGGATGAGGTCGCCTTCGTCGAGGCCGAGTTCGCCTGCCTGGTCAGCGGTCGCTGCGGCCGGCTCGAATTGGTCCTGCCAGGCGTCGATGGCGCGTTTGAGTGTGGTGGCGACGTACGCGAATGTTCCTTCGCGGATTCGCTCGGTGCTCAGCAACAGCGGGGCGAGCTCGGCCAGTTCGCCTTTGAAGTAGGAAGTCGAGGCGGAGATCGGCTTGTTGTCGGCGCGATAGGTGACTCGTACGCGTCGAATCACCGCGTCGCCGATCTTGAGTCCAAGCGCGTCGGCGACTTGTTCGCTGGCCTCGTCGAGGGCGGCGTGGGTGATCTTGGCGTACTGGCCGGTCGGATAGACCTTGCCGGTACGCCGGGACTTGTCGACGCGGTCGTTTGCTGCCCGGCCGCGTTCATCCTCGGTCGTGACGATGCTCCCGACGCCACGTTCGGGCCGGATGTACCCCTCGGCCCGCAAGCTGGTCAATGCCCGCTGCGCCGTCGCGATCGCCACGCCGTAGTCACGCATCAACGCTCGTACGGACGGCACGCGATCGCCGGCCTGCAGTTCACCGTTGGAGATCCGGGTACGGATCGCGTCAGCAATCTGCAGGTACGGCGGCGCGGGACGCACCAACTTCGGGGGCATGACGAGACCTCAAACTCTTCAATCGGTGTTCTAGAACACCGCTAGCATAGGCAGAATTGCGCGCGAAGGTCTAGTAATCGTCCCGCGCGTTGACCCGGTCGATGCTCAACCCTGTGGCCGCAACGGACCTGGCGACCTCAACATCCGCCGGTTCCGGCTCGACACCCTGATCCTTAGCGGCCAGCAGTCGGTGATGGACCTTCTGCAGTTCCAATACCTCGCTCAAGCGGGCCTCCTGGATCTCTTCCCATGTCGCCATGGTCAGTCCCACTTCAGCCCGGTGATGCGCTCGTACATCGCCACGTAGCGAGCCCGAGTCTCGTCGACAACCTCGCCGGGAATCTCCGGGCCCGGGGGAGTCTTGTCCCAGGTCCCCAAGTCTCGCGCCCAGTCCCGTACGTACTGCTTGTCGTACGACACCTGCCGCTGCCCAGGCTTCCAGTCCTCGTCCCGCCAGTACCGCGACGAGTCCGAAGTCAGAACCTCATCTGCGAGGACAAGCGTCCCGTCCTTCGCCAGCCCGAACTCAAACTTGGTGTCAGCCAGGTGCACTCCGCGGCCGGCCGTGATCTCGGTAGCCCGGGTAAACAGCTCAAGCGTCTTAGCCTCAAGCGTCTTCGCCAGCTCCGGCCCAACAGCCTCCGAGACCTCCTCAAAGGTCATCGGCTCGTCATGCCCATCCTCAGGCGCCGTCTTCGTAGTCGGCGTGAACACCGGCTGAGGCAGCTTGTCGCCCTCTCGCAGCCCCGGAGGAATCGACACGCCGGAGATTTTCCCGCTCTCCTGATAGGCCTCCCACCCAAGCCCAGCAAGGTATCCACGAGCGATGCACTCAACCTGAATGATGTCGACCTGCTGCACCCGCACAGCCCGACCCTCGAACTCAGCCGGCACATCGGTAGCCGAGATCACGTGGTTCGGCATCACGTCCTTGAGCTGCTCGAACCACCACAACGAGAGACTCGTCAGCAGCTTGCCCTTGTCAGGGATCGGCGTAGGCAACACCACGTCGTAGACCGACACCCGATCAGTCGCAACGAGGATGACCTCCCCCGGCCGATCGCTGTAAACATCCCGAACCTTGCCCTGATGAAGAAGCTCCACGCCCACTGTTCTAGCACACCCTTGAGGGGTTGACTGAACTGGTGCCGCCCCCTCTGATACGGGGCATGAGAACTTCCTGTGCGCACATCTTCATTGAGTCCGGCAGGGAGCCGTGATGTCGGACGACCATGACGAATTGACCATCCCGTTCAAGCTAACTGGGCCGGATGTCGAACTCCTGGTGGTGGTGGGAGGCGACCTCGAGTACCTCAATTCGATCACTCGGCAAGACCTGCCAAGCCACACGGAAGTGCGTTTGGCTGCCTCAGTTCTTCGCCGCTTGTTGACGGAAGGTCAGCTCAAGCATCTGTGGCGGCTCATGAATCCCTCGGGGGGACCCCAGTGGACGGTCATATCTGGAGACATCGACCAGACGCTGTCGGTCTGGCCTCCAGATCAAGTTCGACTTGCCTGGGCAGGGGGAGCCGGCTCGGCGGAATATGCGAACCACGCCGGTCTGATCCATGCGGTGATACCCGCAGCTACCTGGGCGCCATACGGATCGGCAGATGCCTATCAGGCCGCACATCCCTTGCCGATGACCAGCAATCGTAGGCAGTTCAGTATCGATGCGTGGATGAACTCAACCTCGATGGCCGTGAAAGTGCCTGACGGGACGCTGAAGAAGATCACCCGTGCCGCTGTCATCAAGTACATCGCAAATCGCAAGGGAGGCGTTCACTTCGATCCGCGTCGCAACTTGGACAGGAGCGGGTCGAAAGGCCGTAGAGATACTGAGGCGGTCCTCTTGGATCACGGCCTCCTTCGGGTTGGGCATCTCAGTGGCCCGGAGTACGAGATCGTATCGATGGCTCACGAGATTTCGGAGAGCAACTGGGCCTCAGAGATCACTCGGCTGGCTGGTGGCGCGGCCCCTGAGGAGTTCGGTGGTGATCCACGGGAGATCAAGTTGTGGGTCGGGTACCCCCAGGATGACGGCACGGGTTGGGTCACACTCACATTTGATTCCTCGGCTGAACATCCGGTGAAAGGCGCCGGTTCGGAAGAGGTTGGTCCGTTGCCGATCGTAGAGAAAGACTCCTTATGAGATGCATCCCGAACTCAGCTGACAGGTCCTCTACGTCTTCAAGACAGGCACCTTCAGGGCCCGAACGCGTTCCGCCCATCGAGGTCAGGCGATGATTGGTTCGCGGCGCCTTTGGTTCACGAATCCGTCGTACTCGGCTTGGGAGGTGTTGTGAAGCTTCTTCTTACGTCTGGTGGTATTACGAACGAGAGTATTCGGGATGCGCTGGTTGAGCTGTTGGGTAAGCCGATCTCTGAGGCTCATGCGCTCTGCATTCCCACGGCGATGTGGGGGCATCCGATGTTGGGGCCTGCCTCGGTAAGGGGCGCCGTCGCGGGCGAGCCTCCGTTTCTTATGACCAGCTTGGGGTGGGCGTCCGTGGGGGTCCTGGAGCTCACTGCGCTGCCCAGCATTGGGGAGGAGCGGTGGGTGCCGTGGGTGCGGGAGGCTGATGTGTTGCTGGTGGACGGTGGTGAGGCGACGTATCTGTGCCACTGGATGCGGGAGTCGGGGCTGGCCGACGTCGTCTCGTCGTTGTCCGAGATGGTTTGGGTGGGGCTCAGTGCTGGCAGCATGGTGATGACGCCGCGGATCGGTGAGGGGTTTGTCCGCTGGCCTTCTGCGCCGGATGATCGCGGGCTCGGGGTGGTCGATTTCTCGATCTACCCGCACCTGGATCACGAGCTCATGCCGGGGAACACCATGGCCGACGCGGAAATGTGGGCCGCTGACATCGCAGGTCCGGCGTACGCGATCGATGACGATACCGCCATCAAGGTGACCGACGGCGTCGTTGAGGTCATCTCCGAAGGGCACTGGAAGGCTTTCCCCGCCTCGCCGCCGGCCAGCGATTGATGGGGGAGACTGTGACGACTCCGCGTGAGGCGATGAATGGTGCGTTGAAGGACGCGGTTACGCAGCACCTGCGTCCTAAGGGTTTCACCGGATCCTTGCCGCACCTGCGGCGCCGTTCCGAGGCTCAAATCTGCTTGGTGAGCTTTCAGTTCTTTTCGTCCGGTGGAAGCTTTGTCGTGGAGGTTGCTGAGTGTGGGCCTGATGGTTTCACCTCCGCGTGGGGTAAGCACAAGCCTCCCCAGAAGGTGACGGCCCAGGACATCCTCGCGCCCCGGCCGCGCCTTGGAAGTGCGGACTTCCCTGAGGGCGATCACTGGTTCGTCTTCGGGCCGCGAAACTACGAGCCGGGCGCGGATCAGCTGCAGCCCCAGGCGACCTACGAAGCGGTCGCTGCTGAAGTCCTGCGATTCGTAGAGTCGCAGGCAGAGCCGTTCTGGCGGCAACAACTCGCGGTTCGGACATAGAGCCTGGCGACAGCCGGGCATGATGTTCTTGTGGGTATTCGCGCTGAGCTTGTTGGTTCCGATGGCACCGTGATCCGGCTGCCGGATCCAGCGGGTGGCACTTTTGATGCCGCTGGCGACTTCGATGAGTTGATGCCGGTCGATGTCGCTGGGTACCCGCTGCTCAGTCAGGTAGGCCCGTTCGAGGATGCGAGCTTCTCGCCGACCGATATGGGCGGACTGCTCCTGGAGATCGATCGGCTAGTTGTTTCTGCCATGCCTGGTCTTCAGCGCAGAGGGCTTCTGCGGCTTCGTGCGATGGCTTTGACGTGCCGAGGTACCTCGGGGAGCACACTCCGGTTCGCTGGCGACTAGGACTCGGGTGAAGGCGGCCAGGCGGTCTGTTGGCTGGTGTTGAGCTGAACAACTCCATCAGCTGTGGCCGGTTTCTGTCCCGCTCGACAGGAGGTACTGCCGATTCGGCGGCGTGTTGACCCGGTGGTGAGCGGGGGCGTCGGCAGGAAACGCGAGTACCTCCTGTCGAGCGGGACAGCTTCAACGGGGTCTGTCCGGTTCGGGTCGGGCTGTACGTCGTACTGGTGACGGAAGGAGTGGAGTGTGAAGGTGATCGTGGCGGGCAGGGCGTATGTGGATCCGGAGGTGCGGGAGCACTTCGAGATGCTGGATGGCCAGGTGTTCAAGCATGAGGTGAGTGGGACGCGGGGGCCGTTCGACTAGTCGATGGTGAGGCCGGGGCGTTCGTCGTCCCAGGCTGCGGCGGAGATTCGCCAGCCTTCGGTGGTACGGATGAATTGGATCGTCTTCCGGCCGCGGCCTGTGAAGGGGACGCCGTCCTGCACGCCTTCCTTGGCGTAGCTGCCCCACCAATGGGCGATGTCGCCCCAGATCTCTGTACTTCCGCCAAGTGCCCATTCGTGGAAGTCGACCAGCGTGCCGCCCTCGAGCAGCGCTTGCCGCGGCGCGATGAAGTCCTCGACCCCGTAGACGGCCGGCTCCCCGCCGCAGGTTCGGACG
Organism: Kribbella sp. NBC_00382; assembly: GCF_036067295.1. Classification (NCBI taxonomy): domain Bacteria; kingdom Bacillati; phylum Actinomycetota; class Actinomycetes; order Propionibacteriales; family Kribbellaceae; genus Kribbella; species Kribbella sp. NBC_00382. Next base: position 661,276 of record NZ_CP107954.1, on the reverse strand, counting down.
ATCACGGCTTGGGGGATGAGCAGCTTCCGCAGTACGTCGAGGCGCTTGGCCACCCCGTCGCCGGAGGTGAAGGCTGAGAAGAACGCATCCACCATCCCCTCGAGCTCAATGCGGTCGGTTGGCTGCTGATCAGTGGTCATCTAGGCCTCGCAGGAAGTCGTCGTCGGCTTGCAGTGTGCCGGGGTCCGGCGGGATCGGCCCTAGCGCGGTCAGGTTGCGGTGAGCGAATGTCAGTAGCAGGTCCGGGGAGATGTCCGGTAGCGCGTGAAAGGTGCGCTGGGGGATGTCGAGGCGGTAGTACCCGGTTGGTTCACCGGCGAGTTCGCTGGTGACGAAGCAGAGGTAGTGCTCGGGAGGCTGCGGTCCGGCGGCCACGATGTAGTGGGCGCCGAGTTGGCTCCGGTGCTCCTCCAGCCACGCGGGGCGGCCGGAACTCACCCCCGGCCTCCGGGCGGCCAAGGCCATCAGCTCCTCGAGCCTGTTGGTGGTGACGACCTTGATGTCGCTGGGTCGATTGTCCACCCAGGCCGTCTCCGAGTCTCTGAACTTCGGCCAGCGTCTGATTCGGTGGCCCCAACCCAGCAGAAGGCTCATGCGGGACCCTTACTGGCCGGTGGAGCCGTCGATGGACTCGCGGAGGAGGTCTAGGTGGCCCAGGTGGCGGGCGGTTTCTTCGATCAGGTGGGTCAGGGCGAAGCGGAGATTGAAATTCATGCCTTCGCCCTGGGCCATGTCGTCCAGGGAGGCGGCGGCTACTACTGCGCGGGAGCGGGCGCACTCCGCCTGGTAGTCGGCGACCAGGGCGGGGAGGGTGTCGTCGGGGGAGAGTACGAAGTTGCCGTGGGGGTTGTCGTCGGGCCAGGGCCATTCGATGTCCTGGGCGGCGAAGTCGATGGCGAACCAGAAGCGTTCGGTGCCCGCGAGGTGCTTCACCAGGCCGGCCGGGGTGAGGGCCGAGGCGGGGACGGAATGGCTGAAGGCCTGCTCGTCGGTGAGGCCGGCGACCTTGTTCACCACGGTGCCGCGCAGAAAGTCGAGCAAGCTGTTCAGCGTCGCGCGCTCACCCGCAGCCTGCAGCGGGCGCGAGCGCTCCACGGGTTGCACCTGGTCGGACGTCATCGGCTCAGACTAGGAGACGGCAGGTGCAGCTGTGATCTGGGCCGTGACTTTGTCAGAGTCTGGTGAGAAGCGTTGGAATGTTGGGGGGTGGGGCGTATCAATGGGGTGTGGAGAGTTACCGGAATCCGGTGTTGACGGGTGCGGTGTTGGCGCCTTTGGCCATTTGTGCGGCGGTTTCGCCGTTCAGGGACAGTTTTGACAATGCCAATGCGGCGTTGCTGCTCGTGCTGGTGATCGTGGCGGTGGCCTCCTTCGGGGTGCGGCCGGCCGGGGTGGTGGCGGCGGTGTCGAGTGCGGTCTGGTTCGACTTCTTCCTGACGGTGCCTTACAACCGGCTGACGATCGAGAACCAGGACGACATCGAGACGACGATCCTGCTCGTGGTGATCGGCGCGGCGGTCACCGAGATCGCGATCTGGGGCCGGCGGCAACAAGCTCGGGCGAGCCAGCAGACCGGCTACCTGGCGGGTGTGATGACCACTTCGCAGGCGATCGCGGCGGGTGGGTCGACGGCCGAGGTGATCGACCAGGTACGGACGGAGCTGACCGCCGTACTGCGGATCGACGGCTGCCGGTTCCTTGCCGGGGGCAAGCGTGAGCATTCGCCGCAGCTGAACCCGGACGGCTCCGTCTCCCGGCGCGACCGCGTGATCAAGGTGGAGCGGGACGGGCTGCCGACCGATGCCGAGATCGAGCTGGTCGTCCAGCACGCCGGCGTCGTCCGCGGGCGGTTCCTGCTGACCGCGGCGAGCCGGATCTCCCGCCCCGACCTCGAGCAGCGCCTGGTCGCCGTCGCCCTGGCCGACCAGGTCGGTGCGGCCCTCGCCTCGCAGGAGAGCACTCTGCGTAACCCCTGAACTGGCCTGCGGGAGAACCACATCCTGGGTGGCCACCGGTCCCGGCGTCGTACTTGCCCATACAAGTACGACGCCGTACCGCGCTCGGCCCGGTACGCCGGTACGCCGGTACGCCCAGCCCAACCCACTAGCCCCGACTGGCCGCCGTACGCCATCATGCGCGGGTGAATGAGCAAGAGATGTTCCTCCGCGTGGGGGAGTGGGCCGGACGCATCGGCTACCCGATGCCGACGATCAACTGGGTCGAAGGCGTGGTCGGCGAGGACTGCATCCGGCTGCAGGAGAACAGCCAGGGGGTCGCCACCCTCACGGTGCACGACCATGTGAACGAGTTCTCTACGGAGGAAGAGCAGGAACTGGTCATCGTGCAGGGGCTCGTGCAGGCGAGGCTCGGACCGGCGCGCGGGCGTCGGCGGCTCAAGGTGGCGATGACGGCCCTCAGTGGTGTCGTGGGACTCCTCGCTATCCTGCTCGCCGGCCAGTTCGTCGAGAACCACTGGCTGGCCCTGCTGCTGGCATTGGCCTGCGCTTATGTGGTCATGGTGCCTGTCCAGGTGCTGATGAACTTCCTCTGGTGCCGCTGGATGAGCCGGCGGGCGGACGCGGCGTTCGTCGAGGTGGTCGGAAGGGAGCGCGTGGTGGCTTGGCTGAAGCTGCACGCGGCCAACCGGCCGGTGCAGTTCCGTGCCCGGATCCGGTGGGTGCTGCTCGGAGCGCCGCCGTTGGCGGCTGAGCGGCTGCGGATGCTGGGGGAGAAGCCTGTTACCGCGTGAACGGTTGGGTTGTGCAACCTGTTCAGGAGGAGGCGATATCGCTTGGGGAACACCTGGATGATCCTCAGGCGTTGTTAAGGGTGGGCCCGTAGTATCTCGTTACGACCCACAGTGGGTTATCAGGAGGATGACATGCAGAGCAGTAACCCGGTCCTGAACCGGTCGAGTGCGTTTGCGCCTGGCCAAGGCCAGGCTTATCCCGGTGCCGCTCCGTACGGTCAGCCGGGCCAATACGGCGGGCCCGGAGTGCCGGGACAGCAGTACCAAGGAGCCCCCGCCAACAGCCGTCCGATGACGTTGGACGACGTCATCGTCAAGACCAGCATCACGCTGGGTGTCGTCATCGCCGGTGCCGCAGTGGCCTGGAACGTGATTCCGGACCGGCTGGTATCACCGGTGTTCATCGCGTCGGCGCTGCTCGGCTTCGCGCTCGCGATGGTGCTGTCGTTCTCGCGCCGGATCAACCCGGCGCTGGTGCTCGCCTACGCCGCGGTCGAGGGCGCGTTCCTCGGGATCTTCAGCAAGTTCATCGCCGGCTACGTCGGTAGCTCCGATGTCATCGTGCAAGCCGTCCTGGCGACCATGGTGACGTTCGCGCTGACGCTGGCGACGTACAAGTACTTCGCGATCAAGGTGACGCCGCGCTTCACCAAGATGGTCGTCATCGGCACGATGGCCTTCGCCGGTGTGCTGCTGATCAACTTCGTGGCCAGCCTGTTCGGCTTCCACACCGGTATCGGCGGGTTCGGCGCGATGGGCCTGCTGTTCGCCGTACTGGGCGTCGGCCTGGCGGTGTTCAACCTGATCCTCGACTTCGACATGGTCGAGCAGGGTGTCCGCGCCGGAGCCCCGCAGCAAGAGGCCTGGCGGGCCGCGTTCGGCCTGACCGTCACGCTGGTCTGGCTGTACATCAACCTGCTGCGGATCCTCGCGATTCTCCGCGGCAACTAGCGAATAGCTCGACAGACAGCGAGGCCCGGTTCCTTCAGGTGGAGGAGCCGGGCCTTCGTCATGCCCACGGAAACTGTCGGCGGACCCTGCGAGTGTGGGCAGATGACAACTCGCTGGACGATGACGATCGACTGCGGCGACCCGGCTCTGGTCGCGCGGTTCTGGATCACAGCTCTCGGGTACGTCGAAGCCGATCCGCCCCGGGGATGGGACACCTGGGAGAGCTGGCTGGTCGACCAGGGCGTGCCCGAGGACGAGTGGAACGACGGTGCGAGCCTGTCCGACCCGGACGGCGTACTGCCGTCCATCTCGTTCCTGAAGGTGCCTGAGGCCCGTACTGCGAAGAACCGGCTGCACCTGGATCTCCAGGTCAGCGGCGGCCGCGACATCCCTTCAGATGCTCGCGAAACGGCGATCAGACAGAAGGTCGCGCAACTGGTCGACGCCGGTGCGACCGTGGTCCATGAGGTCGCGCAGAACGGCGTACTGGATCACTTCTGGATGGCCGACCCCGAAGGCAACGACTTCTGCGTTGTTTGAAGCAAACAGTCGCTGAAGGCAACGAAGACCTGCCCCTCCACCTGAAAGGGCAGGTCTTCGGCTAAATTCAGTCTCCTGTTCGGCTCGTCAGCCCATTCGCCTGTGCGCTTTGGCGAGGTCGTACTCATGGACGATGGCTGTGGCGTGCCCGTGTGCGAGGGCGTACTCGCTGGAAAGCCATCTCACCCTGTCGTCGAAGCGCAGGAACGACGGTCCGTCGTTCATCAACCTGAACCACTCGGCCATCTCACGTCCAGTGCACCTGGGCACCTTCTCCACCAGACGTTGGTGCGTCTCCTCGGAGTGGTTCAAGCCCATCTTCGCCTCCCGTTTCATCCGGGGTATCGCGTAGTCATTCGACTGTGCATCAGGAAGACGTTGCGTGCAAGCCCTTCTTCATGAAAGTCAACGCTCAGCGGACGCTCTATTTCCCAACGGGTACGGCGTCCGCGGTCCCATCGGCGGCCACTTCGACCCGCTCGACCTCGACCTTGGGATGGCGGCGGCGGTGCCGGAGTTCGGCCCAGCGACCGCGCGGGCCGCGTTCGTGGCCGGCCACCTCAGTGGCCGCGACCTCGGTACCAGCGGTCCGGGCAGCCTGTACCGCGGCCTCCGCGATCGGCAGCACCGCCTCGCCCCGGAACGGCTCCGGATAGATGTACGACTCGGGGCCGATCCCCATCGCGGCGGCCACCGACGGCAGCAACGCGGCCGACGCAGCGGCGTACCCGGTGACGGAGGGGTGGAAGTTGTCCGGGCCCCACATCGACGGATTGGTCCGGAAGGCCTCGCTCAGCAAGGAGCCCATCGACACCGTGCGGCCACCGGCCTCGACCACGCAGATGGTCTGCGCGGCGGCGAGGCGTTGACTCCACGAGCGGGCGACCTGGCGCAACGGCGGCATGATCGGCCGGACGACGCCGAGGTCCGGGCAGGTACCCACGACGACCTCGCAGTTGGCGGCGCGCAGCCGGCGTACGGCGGAGTCGAGCAGCCGGACCGAGGTTGACGGCGGCACCTGAGCCTTCACGTCGTTGACGCCGATCAGGATCGCGGCCACGTGCGGGCCGGCGAGCAGGGCGTTGTCGACCTGGCCGGCCAGGTCGACGGACTTGGCCCCCGTTCGCGACACGTCGACGAGCCGGACCGGACGCTTCGCCAGCTCGGCGAGACCGCAGGCGAGCAGTACGCCGGGAGTCTCGTCGGGCGAGGAAGTACCGTATCCGGCTGCACTGGAGTCGCCGATCATCGCGAGCGTGATCGGACGACCTGGGTACCGACCGTACAGGCCGTCGCCCTTGGCCGGGTGCGCCTTCATCGGACCGATGACGCGCTTGGCGTACCGCGCTTCCGCGGTCAGTACGCCGTACAGCGTCGCACCGATCAGTCCGAGTCCCCCGCCCCCGAAGGCTGCGGCCTGGGCCAGTTTCTTGGCAGCCCGGGCTTTTGTCATACGACCAGGATTACACGCTGTGACGCCCACGCAAGTGAAATAGGGGAACGCCACGCACGTCTCGTACAGTGAGATCGTGCGCTACTCAGAATCTCTCCTGGACCTGGTCGGTAACACGCCGCTCGTGCGGCTTTCGAAGACCACCGACGGTGCTCGGCCGTTGGTGCTCGCGAAGGTCGAGTACTTCAACCCGGGCGGGTCCGTGAAGGACCGGATCGCCGTCCGGATGATCGAGGCGGCCGAGGCCTCCGGCGAGCTCAAGCCGGGCGGCACGATCGTCGAGCCGACCTCGGGCAACACCGGCGTCGGGCTGGCGATGGTTGCCCAGGCCAAGGGCTACAAGTGCGTCTTCGTCTGCCCGGACAAGGTCAGCGAGGACAAGCGCAACGTGCTCAAGGCGTACGGCGCCGAGGTGGTGGTCTGCCCGACCGCGGTCGCGCCGGAGCACCCTGACTCCTACTACAACGTCTCCGACCGGCTGGTCCGCGAGATCGAGGGCGCCTGGAAGCCGAACCAGTACGCGAACGTGAACAACCCGATCTCGCACTACGAGTCGACCGGTCCTGAGCTCTGGGAGCAGACCGAGGGCAAGATCACCCACTTCGTGGCGGGCGTCGGTACCGGCGGCACGATCAGCGGCACCGGGAAGTACCTGAAGGAGGTCTCCGGCGGGCGCGTGCAGATCATCGGCGCTGACCCGGAGGGTTCTGTGTACTCCGGTGGGTCCGGCCGGCCGTACCTGGTCGAGGGTGTCGGCGAGGACTTCTGGCCGGAGACGTACGACCGGAACATCTGCGACCGGATCATCGAGGTGTCGGACGCCGATTCTTTCGCGGTGACGCGGCGGCTGGCGCGCGAAGAGGCGATGCTCGTCGGCGGGTCCGCTGGGATGGCGGCCGCGGCGGCGATCCGGCTGGCGAAGGAGCTCGACGACCCGGACGCGGTCATCGTGGTGCTGCTGCCGGATGGCGGGCGTGGGTATCTGACCAAGGTGTTCAACGACGAGTGGCTGGCACAGTACGGGTTCCTGGCGCACGAGCGGCAGGGGGCGACGCTGCGCGAGGTGCTCGCGCGCAAGGACGGCAGCCTGCCGCCGCTGGTCCACACGCACCCGCACGAGACGATCGCCGAGGCGGTCGAGATCCTGCGTGAGTACGGCGTCTCCCAGATGCCGGTGGTGCGGGCTGAGCCGCCGATCATGGCGGCCGAGGTGGCTGGTTCGGTGTCGGAGCGGACGCTGATGGACGCCCTGTACTCCGGGAAGGCGCGGCTCGCGGACATCGTCGAGCTGCACATGGACGCGGCGCTGCCGTCGCTGGGTGCCGGCGAATCGGTTACCCAGGCGGTCGAACTGCTGGAGGGCCGGGACGCCCTGATGGTGCTGGACGACGGGAAGCCGGTGGGCGTGCTCACCCGGCAGGACCTGCTCGGTCACCTGTCCGTCAGCTGACTCCTATCTGTCCACGACCGTGGGAACGATGGCGATCAGGACCGTGAGCAAGATGCCGAGCACGATCGCTGCTGACCCGAGTATCTGAAGAATTTCCATACCTCAAGAATCCTTCGGAAACTTGTTCTGCCCATCGGTCTCCGGGCCCGTCTTGTGCTCCACCTGAGGTAGCAGAACCCCTTATATCCCTCATACTTCTGTTGCCCCAAGCAATAAACAGAACCACCGACGCCGGCCGCCCCCTACGGGGACGGCCGGCGTCGGCGTTTCTGGTAGTGCGAAGTAGTACGCAGCCCGAGAGATGGAGAGCGAGCTAGCGCTGGCGCTGCGCGCCAGCAGCTGCTCGTGAGCTGTCGCGCACCCGCTCTGCCGCAGCAGCTGGTTGTCCGGCATCTCGCGCGCTGGCTCTGTTGTCGCGCAGCCGGCGCCGCGGACCACGCTGGGCGTGGTTGATCGCGGCGCCGGTGTACTACTAATGCTCCACGGCCGATGAACCCCCCGAGGTTCTTCGGGTGGGGCGGCCGCACTCGAGCGCTCGGTGGCTGGTGGCGCCTGGGCCGGCTACCGGGGCGTGGGGGTTTGGGTGGAAGCGCGCCCGGCTCGAGTGCGGGGACTGATTCAGCGGTCTACGACCGTGGGGATGATGGCGATCAGGGCGGTGATCACGACACCGCCGACGATGACGACTGTGCTGAGGATCTGGAGGAGGTTCATGGTTCTAGAGTCCTCCGGAAACGAGGGGAAAGCGTCGGTCCAAAGACCTGTCTTCGTCTCCGCCTATAGTCGTACGCCGACCCTGACCGTCTCCTACTCCAGTAGTCCGGGGCGCCTCAGGGTCAGTGGGTGATGACGTAGTCAGCCGGGTTCAGGCGGCGGGTGCGGCGCCAGTACGTGAGGGTGAAATCCGGCCAGATGGTGGAGTTGCGGCCCTGGGCGTCCAGGTACCAGCTGGTGCAGCCGCCCTGCCAGACGCTGCCGTCGAGGTCGTGCTGGACATCGGTGACGAACCGTTCCTGGACGTCCTCACGCACCTCGACCGCGGTGGCGTTGCGCCGGCGCAGCAGATCGAGCGCCTGCATCACGTACCGGACCTGTGCCTCGATCATGAACACCATCGACGAGTGCCCGAGCGCCGTGTTCGGCCCGACGAGCAGGAACAGGTTCGGGTAGCCGGCCACCGTGATGCCCAGGTGCGCGCCGATCCCGTTCTGCTTCCACGCGTCGGCCAGTTCGACCCCGTCCCGCCCGAGGATGCCGATCCGGGTCAGGTTCCCGGACACCTCGAACCCGGTCCCGTACACGATCGTGTCGCACTCCCGCTCGACCCCGTCCGCGGTGACCACGCCGGTCGGCGTCACCCGCGCGATCCCGTCCGTGACGACCTCGACATTGTCTCGAGCCAGCGCCGGATAGTAGTCATTCGAAATGAGGACCCGCTTGCAGCCGATCTGGTAATCGGGCGTCAGCTTCTCCCGGAGTACCGGATCAGTGACCTGTTTGTGGAGCTGCCGCTTGGCCTGCAGCTCGAGCCCCTTCATCAGGCGAGGGTTGCCCGCGAAGCCGAGCCCGCGCGCCTCCAGCCCCCAGAAGATGATGTCGCGGATCGCCCGCTGCCCGGCCGGGAACCGTGCATGCAGCGACCGCTCCAGCGAACCGATCGCGCGGTCCGGCTTGGACGTGATCCACGGCGGCGTCCGCTGGTACAGATCGACCTGCGCCGCCTGCTCGGCAACGCGAGGGACGAACTGGATCGCCGAGGCGCCCGTCCCGATAACCGCCACCCGCTTGCCGGTCAGGTCGTGCTCGTGCTCCCACTGCGACGAGTGAAAAGCCTTACCAGTAAAGGAATCGAGGCCGGCGATGTCAGGGAACTTGGGCTTGTGCAGGTTGCCCACCCCGCTCACCAGCGCCTGCGTCTCGAGCGTCTCGGTGCCGTTGATCGTGACGGTCCAGTGCCCGGTCGTTTCGTCGTACGCCGCTTCGGTGACGTCCGAGCCGTACCGGATATTGTCCGCGATCCCGTACTTCGCGGCGCAGTGCTCCAGGTAGGCCAGGATCTCGTCCCAGGGCGCGAACATCCTCGTCCAGCGCGGATTCTGCTCGAACGAGAAGGAGTACAGGTACGACGGTACGTCGCAGGCGCAGCCCGGATACGTGTTGTCGCGCCAGGTGCCGCCGAGGCGATCGGCCTGCTCGAGGATGACGAAGTTCTCGCAGCCGGCCTGGCGGAGCTTGATCGCCATGCAGATCCCGGCGAACCCGGACCCGACGATGGCGACCTCGACCCGGCCCTGTCCTGATCCAGCCTCAGCAGTCATACCAGCGAAGGTTACCCGTCAGTCAGGTCCGTGTCAGCGGAGTCGATGCAGGATCTCGCCGGCGTTCGGGATGACCAGGGTCTCCGGGTCGTTCTCGTACTGCGAAAGCTCGAACCCCGCCGGATCCAGGTACCCGAGATTGGCGCCCCGGACGACGTCCTCCGGTATGCCCGTCGCCAGCGTGACGTCGACCCGGCAGCGCTCGCCGTTGACCGGATCCCAGGTCCCCGCACCCCGGAGATGGGTCGAGTGCGCGAGTACACCCCAATGCATCGAGCGGAACGAATCCCACTGGCCGAGGAAGTAGTCGCGGCAGTGGTAACCGATCTGCTCGATCTCCGGATGCATCGCGGCCAACCGGGTCACGTGGGGCGCGTAGAGGATGACCTCGCCGCCATCGGCCACGATCGGCTCGACCTTGTAGAAGCCCTTGGCCGCGGTCCAGATGTCCTGATAGCGCGACGGCATCAGCGAGACGACCCGGCGTACCGGCCGGTCGAGGTAGCGGACGTGGGTCTGCGCGGAGACGGCGGCTGCAGCTTGCCAGGAGGATGCGGTATCGCCGAAAGCCACCGCATGCAGGCCGTTCGTACCGGATTGGGCGACGACGCTGATCGCGAGCTTGTCGGCCGGGATGAGTGCGGCGGCCTCGTCGATCAGCGCGCGGACCGGGGTGATGCCCGGCGTACCGATGATGCCGGCGCTGGTGATCAGCGCGCCGAGCCAGTGCGAGAGGTCGATGACCTCCTGCCCGGCGACGCCCGGAAAGAAGTACTTGTTGCCGCCGGAGAAGCCGACCACCTCGTGCGGGAAGACCGGGCCGACGACGAGGGCGACGTCATGCTCGACGACCGCGCGGTTGAGCCGGACCGGGACGGCTTCGTGCAGCAGGCCGCCGGAGATCTCACCGACCTTGTCCGCGCTGATCGTGCCGAGGTCGGCGAACGTCTCGTCCTTCCACCATTCGTGGTTGAGTACGTCGTACTCGCCGCCGAGGTGGGTCGTCAGCTCCTCGGCGGACATCTCGGCATGGGTGCCGAGGGCAACGAGCACGGTCAGCCGGGAGACCTTGCCGGTCAAGGCGCCGTGGACCGCCTTCAGCAGGAGCGGCAGCGGGCAGCTCCGGGTGGCGTCCGGGACGATGACGCAGACGCTCCGGCCGTCGAGACCCGCACCGGCCAGCTGCTCGTGGATGAAGGCGGTGACGTCGGCATCGGAGAGGACCTGCCCGGGTCCACCCAGTACTGCGGCGGTCTGCGCGTCGGTGACGGTCATCTGCCAATCCTATCGGCAAGCGATTACCGAGGGCGTGGTGCGGCTTTGGGTGCCGACCGTAGCCGGGTGGAAACCCTTGGTAGACAAGGGATTCGCGTCAGCTTTCGGTAAGCGGCGAAGCGTTGACCGGCCCGGTGAGCGGGCGCAGCATCGGGGTGTCAACTGGGGAGCAGCTGAGCAAGGGGGGAGTTCCCATGTCCGACACGATGGCGCGTTCGCCTGGATCTCATCGGGGGCGGCCGGACGGGTTCGGGGGAGAGGTGATCCGGCCTGGCGATCCGGCCTACGACGGAGCCAGGTCGGTGTTCAACGCGATGATCGACAAGCGGCCGGGGGTGATCGCGCAGTGCGAGTCGGCGGCCGACGTCGCCGCGGCGGTGCGGTACGGGGTCTCGGAGGGGCTGGAGATCGCGGTACGAGGGGGAGGCCACAGCGTTGCCGGCGCGGGGGTGACGGAGGGCGGCATCGTCGTCGACCTGCGCAAGATGCGGTCCGTACAGGTCGATCCGGAGGCGAAGCTCGCTCGGGTTGCCGGCGGTGCGACCTGGGCGGATGTCGATGGCGCCTGTCAGCAGTACTGGCTGGCGACGACCGGCGGCCGGGTTTCGACAACGGGGGTGGCCGGGCTGACGCTGGGGGGCGGGTCCGGATGGTTGGAGCGCAAGTTCGGGTTGGCCTGCGACAGTCTGGTGTCGGCGGAGCTGATCACCGCGGACGGTCAGTTGGTGATCGCCGACGAGACCAAGAACACCGAGCTGTTCTGGGCGCTGCACGGTGGCGGCGGCAACTTCGGGGTGGCGACGTCGCTGACGTTCAAGCTGCGGCCGCTGACCTCGATGACGCTGGCGATGCTGTTCTGGCCGGCTGATGCCGGGCCGGAGGTGATCCGCCGGTACCGCGATCTGATCGAGGCGGGGGTACCGGACGAGCTGGGCGGTGGGGTCATTTACCTCACCGGGCCGCCGGAGGACTTCGTTCCGGTACATCTGCAGGGCGAGCGGTTGGTCGGCGCGGCCGCGTTCTATGCCGGGACCGAGGAGGAGACGCGGGCTGTCTTCCAGCCGATGATGGACCTGTCGCCTGAGGGAGTGATGATCGCGGAGATGCCGTACTCGGCGATCCAGTCGGCTCTGGATGATCCGCCGGGGTTCCGGAACTACTGGTCGGCGGAGCATTTGAGTGAGCTCCCCGACGAGGCGATCGGCGCGTTCGCCGGGGCTGCGGCCGGCATGCTGCATCCGTCGCCTTCGCAGCAGATCCTGGTGCCGTGGGGCGGTGCGGTCGCGCGCGATGCCGGCAAGTGGCCGTTGCCACACCGGAGTGCTGCTTGGGTGGTCCATCCGTTCGGGCTGTGGGCCGATGCTGCTGATGACCAGCGGGGGATCGAGTGGGCGCGGAACGTCTGCACCGAGATGAAGCCGTGGTCGACGGGTGCGGTCTACCTGAACTTCATCGGTGACGAGGGTGCTGATCGAGTCATGGCCGGGTACGGGCGGGAGAACTATGACCGGCTTGCCCGGGTCAAGGCGGAGTTCGACCCGGGCAACGTGTTCCATCTGAATCAGAACATCAAGCCTGGTTAGTGGTTCAGACGGCTTTGGCGATGGCGATGGAGCCGGCGAGGCGTTCGCCGGCTTCGTAGATCATGTACTCCACGCCGTTGTCCGAGCCGAACGCGGGCGCCGCGCACCGGCCGTTGTCCGGTGCGCCGGCGAGCGGTGCGTGGAAGACGCCGAGGTGGTTGCGCTTGTCGAAGTTGGTGCCCACCTCGGTGATCCGCATCGAGCCGCCGGCCTCGATGTTCGTGTGGTAGATGACGTACGTCGAACCGTTGCGCTCGGCAATCGCCGGGGCGCCGATGTTGGTCGCGCCGACGTCCTGCGGGTTGATCAGCGGCGTCTGCGAGAAGGACCAGTTGCGGGCGTCGGACGACCAGCCCCAGCCGATCGAGCGACGGTTCGCGGTGGTGTTGATCATGAAGACCATCACGTACCTGGCATTCTTCGACGGGAGGTCGTGGCGGAAGACTCGCGCGTACGAGGTTTCCGTCGTACCGGCTGGGAGCATCGAGGTGGAGAGCACGACTTTGTCGTAGGTGAAGTGGATGCCGTCGGTCGAGCGGGCCAGGCGGGTGGTGGTGTTCTCGCCGTGGAAGTACATCCACATCTCGTTGACGTCGTCGTTCCACAGTGCGTGGGGTGAGGAGACGTGCGAGACGTTGTAGTACGGCGACCAGGTGCGGGCGATGATCGGATTGCTCTGGTACTCCGTATAGGGGCCGCCTAGCGAGTTGGAGTACGCGAGGCAGAGGCCGCCGGGGGCGTCGTGCGGGGCGTAGTACAGGTAGAAGCGGCCGAGGGCGTTGCTGATCCGGCCGACGGTGCCGCGGACGCTGGGGAAGATCAGCTCGCCGGTGGGGTTGTAGCGCAGGTTGGCCTTGGTGAACGCGACTCTTGTGTAGCTGTAGTTGGGGAATCCACCGGGCGCGGCCTGGGCGGAGGTGGTCAGCGGTACTCCGGCCGCGAGGCCGAGCCCGAGACCGGCGGTGCCGCGGAGTAGGGTCCGGCGGCTGACGGGAGGTAGGTTCGTCATCCTTGATTCCTCACACTGTCGGGGGCGGTTGCTGCCGAGTGTGAGATTCTTCTGTTCGGTCCGTCAATAAGCTAATCCGTATTAGCTAAGGTGATGTCTATGGCAAGGGCGCCGCGTCAGGCGGATATCGCCGCCGCTGCGGGGGTTTCGCAGACGACGGTTTCGCTGATCCTGTCCGGGAACACCGACGGCATGCGGCTGGCCGAATCGACCCGGCAACGGGTGCTGAAGGCGGCTGAGACGCTTGGCTATGTGCCGGATCCGGTTGCGACGCGGCTGGCGTCGGCGCGTAATCACATGATCGGGGTGTACACGTTCGCATCCGCGTTCCCGACCGCGGTGGACGGCTTCTACTACCCGATCCTGGCCGGCATCGAGGAGGAAGCAGCCGCCCTAGGCCAAGACCTAATCCTCTTCACCGGCACCGGCGGTCTCGATGCGCGGGAGCCCGGCGACCCGGACGCGGCCGGCGGTGCCGAGAGGCGGGCGGATGACAAGCTCGCGATCCGGCGTACCAGGATCGCCGACGGCTGCCTGTTCTTCGGCCGGTATGTACCCGAGGAGCCGATCGATTGGCTGCTCGGCGGCGGCTTCCCCCTCGTCTACATCGGCCGGCGCGACGAGCTGGCCGGCCGGATCCCGTACGTAGGCGTGGACTACGTCGCCGCCTCCGCCGCCGTCATCGACCGCCTGGTCGCGGCCGGCCACCGCGAGATCCGCTACCTGCGCTCCGTCGATGACGCCCTCTCCTCTACCGACCGCGAACAAGGCGTCCTCACCGCAGCCCAAGCCGCACGGTTGCCGGTACGCCGAATCGTCGTACGCGCCGCCGACGCCGAGGTCCGCGGTCTCGTCGAGCGCTGGCGAGGCGAGGGCGTGACAGCCGTCGTCGTCGAGGAGACCGACACGGGCTCACTCTCAGCCGCCCTACTCGACGCCCTCCACGACATCCGAATCCCAGACGACCTCTCCATCGCCGTCCTCGGCCAACCCGCCGGCCACCCGAACCTGAGCGGCTTCGAAGTCCCCCGCCACAACCTCGGCCGCCAAGCGGTGCGCCTGCTAGTCGACCAGATCACGTCGTCAAGTACGAGGTCCCCAGAGCAAATCCTCCTCGACTGCATTCCGATCCCCGGCTCCACGATTGCGAGACCACTGGAGGGTGGTCACAAGTAGATAGGTGATGGCGCCGACCGGGGCTACCCAGATTCGGTAGAAGGGGAAGTTGCCGGAGGCGACTGTGACGACGAAGACGGTGGCGAGGGTGGTGCAGCCGGCGACCGCGCCTCGGCGGTGGGAGTCGCGGGCTGTGCTGGGGAGGGGGCCTTGTTCGCGGTCGATGGCGGCTGCTACTGCGGAGAGGGCGGCGGTGGCGGTGAGCGCGACGATCAGCATGCCGGGTGGGCCGCCCATGAAGGCTGCGAAGACGTTGGCGCCGGCGAAGAGGGCGACGATCAGGAGGGTCAGGAAGGCGCCGATTCCGAGGTGACGGAGTTTGCGGCGGCGGAGGTCGACGGCTTCCGCGGACCGGACCGTCCCGGCGGGGTCGGTCAGGCGGCGGATGATCAAGTACAGGCCGAAGAGGGTCAGGGCCGCCGTCAGGGCGAATACGATCGTCAGGACTGTTGAGCGGGTCGGCGAGATGAACTGGTGGACCTGGCCATCGCCGAAGTCGCAGGTCGCGTGCGGGGGAAGCCAGTCGCTGGTGATGTGCAGGCCGTTGCCCTGGGCGAGGGGGAAGGCCTGTTCGCACTCGCGATCGGGTTCGTACCAGCTCGGCATCGACGCCGAGACCGCCATGCTCCACCCGAGCATCGACACCAGCCCGAGCGCGAGCACACTGCCGGCCCTTCGCTTGACGAAGGTGATGACGCCTTCACTGCCAGTACTTCGCCTCACCTGATCCACTCGCCCACCCTCTCATCAGTTCGGATCTACTCGGCTGGGGTACCTGGGGTGGATGAGTGATTGGTTTTTGACGGCTGAGGAGCGGGGTAATCGGGCGACCGATATCGACAGTGCGTGGACGGACGGCAACTCGGTGAAGTTGCTGGTGCATGGGGCCGTTTATTTTCGGCGGTTGTATGACGAGTTGTGTGCGTTGGGGGAGGGGGACCGGGTCTACTTCACGGATTGGCGTGGGGATGCGGATGAGGTGCTGTACGAGGGTGGGCCGTCCGTTGGTGAGGTGCTTTGTGATCTTGCCAAGGCGGGGGTGGAGGTTCGGGGGTTGTTGTGGCGGTCGCATTCGGATCATGTGCAGTTCAATGCTCAGCAGAATCAGCGGCTGGGGACCGAGCTGAACGAGGCCGGGGCGGAGGTGCTGCTGGATCAGCGGGTGCGGCGGTTGGCTTCGCATCATCAGAAGATGTTCGTGATTCGCCATCGGGGTGAGGCAGCGAAGGATGTCGCGTTCGTTGGTGGGATCGATCTGAGTCACCAACGGCGTGACGACGCGAAGCATCTCGGGGATCCGCAGCAGGCGCCGATGGATCCGCGGTACGGGAAGCAGACGCCGTGGCATGACGCGACGCTGGAGTTGCGCGGGCCGGTTGTTGGGGATGTGCTCCGGACTTTTGTCGAGCGGTGGGACGATCCGCATCCGCTGGACCGGCGTACGCCGTACCGGATACTCGTGCAGCGGAAGGCTGATATGCCGCGGCATCCGTCGAAGTTGCCGGAGACGTTTCCTGATCCGCCGGCGGCTGGGCAGCACGCGGTACAGGTGTTGCGGACGTTCGGGCACAAGCATCCGCCGTTCCGCTTCGCGCCGAAGGGGGAGTACAGCATCGCGCGGGCTTATCGGAAGGCGTTCGGGCGGGCGCGGCGGCTGATCTACCTCGAGGACCAGTACCTGTGGTCGTCGGTGGTAGCCGAGGGGTTGTGTGAGGCGTTGGAGCGGTCGCCGGAGTTGCGGGTGATCGCGGTGGTGCCGCGGTACCCGGATGCCGACGGGCGGTTCAGCGGGCCGCCGGCCCGGTACGGGCAACTGCAGGCGCTCGATATGTTGCATGCCGCAGCGCCAGATCGCTTTGCTGTGTACGACCTGGAGAACGACGCCGGTACGCCGATCTACGTGCACGCGAAGGTGTGTGTGGTGGACGACGAGTGGTTCACGTGTGGGTCGGACAACTTCAATCGGCGCTCGTGGACCAACGACAGCGAGCTGACGTGTGCCGTGGTCGGCGACGGGCTGGCGCGGTCGGTACGGGAGGAGCTGTGGTCGGAGCATTTGGGAGCCGAGCCCGAACTTGACCCGGTAAAGGGTTTTGAGCAGTGGAAGGCCGCAGCGGAGGCGCTGGACTCCTGGCATGCGGGTGGCGAGGTGGGGCCGCGGCCGGCGGGGCAGCTTCGGCGGCATGAGCCGGTGCCGGTCGGGCGGGTGGCGAGGGTGTGGGCGCGGCCGCTCTACGACCATGTCTATGACCCCGACGGGCGGCCGCGGCGGATGCGGCGGCGAAATTCGTTCTGAGAATCGCGCTGCCTGGGCTTGGATGAGGTCATGGGCAGGATGCATGCGAACGAGGCGCTGATCGACGACGAGCTGCTACTGCGCTTGGTGGCGGGCCAGTTTCCGCAGTGGAGCGGGTTGCCGGTGAGCGAGATCCCGTCGAGCGGGACGGTCAATGCGATGTACCGGCTGGGCGACTCGCTGACCGTACGGCTGCCGCGGATCGCGGGTGGGGTGTCGGACATCGAGAAGGAGTTCGAGTGGTTGCCGCGGCTGGCGCCGTTGCTGCCGGTACGGATTCCGACGCCGATCGCGTTGGGGGAACCGGCCGACGGGTATCCGTGGCCGTGGCTGGTGCAGGAGTGGATCCCGGGGTCCATCGCGGTTGCCGGCGAGGTGCGCGAGCCGGTCGGGTTGGCGGAAGATCTGGCTTCGTTTGTGCGTGCATTCCGGGCGGTCGACCTACCAGGTGGGCCGGCGGCGTATCGGGGTGGGCCGTTGTCGTCGCAGAACGAGGAGACTCGGAAGGCGCTCGTGCAGCTTGAGGGGTGGATTGATACGGGGATTGCGTTGGCTGCTTGGGAATCGGCGTTGGCCGCGACTCCGCCAACCTCGCTGAGCTGGGTGCATGCCGATCTGATGCCGTCCAACCTGCTGGTTACCGACGAGGGAAGGGTAGCGGCGGTGATCGACTTCGCGACAGCGGGAGTCGGGGATCCGGCCTGCGACCTGATCCCGGCGTGGAATCTGCTCCCCGCGGCCGGACGCCACGTCTATCGCGAGGCGCTGGAGGTTGACGACGACGCCTGGGTGCGTGGTTGCGGCCGGGCGTTGTCGATGGCGCTCATCCAGCTCCCGTACTACCGCAACACCAACCCCGGCATCGCCGCCAACGCCCAGCACGTGATCAACGAGGTGATTGCCAACTTAAGCGTCCCGCCCGACAGGAAGTAGTCGGCAGGCGGGCCGGGCGCCAGGCTCACCAGGGCCTCGGTCGGGTGCTGAACGGGCACTACCTCCTGTCGAGCGGGACGAAGCCAGGCGTCCAGCTCCGACTTCGGCGATGGCTGAGTCAGTCGCCAGAGAGGTGGTAGCCGGCGAAAAGGCGGCCGCCGTACGGCTCGAGGATTGTGTCGACGGCGGTGATCATCGCCGCTGAGTTGCCGTCGGCGGCTGCGCGGACGGCGGCGGGGAGGGCTGTTGCGTAGTCGGTGGTGTGCGTTGCGTCGTAGGCGGCGAGTTCGCGCAGGAGGCCCTTGCCGGTGCCGGCCCAGTGGTTCGCGCCGGTCAGTAGGAGGGTGGCGGCTTCCTGCCAGAGGACGGAGGCGACAACGGTCCGCACATCGTTGCTGTTGGCACCGATCAGGTCTTCGAGGAGATCGCTGATCTTGTACCTGAGCATGTCGATGTCCTGGCGTGGCAGCGGCGGCGGGCCGGCCAGGAGTTGGGCTTTGCCGGTCGCTTGGAGGCGGGCGCCGGAGCCGTCGGTGTCGAGGAGGACGATCGTCTCGCCGACCAGGCGCATCATCGACGGTTGGCGCCGTTGGCGGTCCTTGTCGCAGTAGTGGGCGAGGGAGGCCTCGGTGTGCACGAAGAGTTCGACCGGCCAATCGGCGTACCGGATGGACTCGCGTAGCGGTGCGGGCGGGCCGGGGAGGAGGACGGTGATGTCGAGGTCCGAGGTGGCCGTGGCGGCGCCTCGGGCAATACTGCCGCCGAGCCAGGCGGCGCGTGCCTGCGGATATCGCTCCTCGACCAGTCGCCGAGCGGTCTGTGTCGCTTCCTCGATCATCCGCACAGTCTCACGGGTGGTGGAGGCGATCTCCAGCAAATTTGTCGCGGGTGGGAATAGGGCGCGGGGGTGCCGGGTTGCCGAGGTCATACCCCATGGGGGTATGTTTGAGGTGCTGGGGAACCGATGGAGGTCAAGATGAGCCACGAGCACGTGGGGCAGCATGAGCACGGCGGGCACGCTGGGCATGGGGATCATGCGGCGCAGTTCAAGGACCGGTTCTGGATCAGTCTGGGGCTGGCCGTGCCGGTGGTGTTCTTCAGCGAGATGTTCTCGGATCTGCTGGGCTACAGCCGGCCGGACTTCGCCGGCGCCGACCTGATCGCGCCGATCATCGGCACGATCATCTTCCTGTACGGCGGGCAGCCGTTCCTGCGCGGTGGGTGGAGTGAGATCAAGTCCCGGCAGCCGGGGATGATGCTGCTGATCTCGATGGCGATCTCGGTCGCGTTCGCGGCGTCCTGGGTGACGACGCTCGGGATCGGCGGATTCGACCTGGACTTCTGGTGGGAGCTCGCGCTGCTGATCGTGATCATGCTGCTCGGGCACTGGCTGGAGATGCGGGCGCTCGGCGCCGCCTCCGGTGCGCTCGACGCATTGGCCGCGCTTCTGCCAGACACCGCCGAGAAGGTCACCGCCGACGGCGTCGTCGAAGTTGCTCTGAGCAACCTCTCCGAGGGTGACGTCGTCCTGGTCCGCTCCGGCGGTCGGGTGCCCGCCGACGGCCAAGTGGTCGCCGGCCAGGCCGAGGTCGACGAGTCGATGATCACCGGCGAGTCCCGCCCGGTACTCCGCGCCGTCGGCGACCAGGTCGTCGCCGGTACCGTCGCCACCGACAGCGCCCTGCGTGTCCAGATCACCGCCGTCGGCGAAAACACCGCCCTGGCAGGGATTCAGCGCCTGGTCGCAGAAGCACAGGCCTCGACATCGCGAGCCCAGGCACTCGCCGATCGCGCGGCCGCGTTCCTCTTCTACTTCGCCTCCAGCGCAGGCGTCATCACGTTCCTGGTCTGGAGCCTGCTGGGCAAGCTGGACGAAGCGGTCACCAGGACCGTGACCGTACTGGTGATCGCCTGCCCGCACGCCCTCGGGCTAGCCATCCCGCTGGTGATCGCGATCTCGACCGAGCGTGCGGCGAGGGCCGGAGTACTGGTCAAGAACCGGTTGGCGCTGGAGCGGATGCGGACGATCGACGTGGTCCTGTTCGACAAGACGGGCACGCTGACGAAGGGCGAGCCGGCCGTCACCGGGGTTGCGGCGGTTTCCCTTGCTGACAACGAGTTGCTGGCCATTGCGGCGGCGGTTGAGTCGGACAGCGAGCATCCGTTGGCCAAGGCGATCGTACGGGCTTCGGTGGAGGCTGGTGGGGAGGCTTTGAAGGCAGCTGAGTTCAGGTCGCTGACTGGGCGTGGGGTCGAGGCTGTTGTTGACGGCGCTCGCGTTTCGGTCGGCGGACCTGCGTTGCTGCGCGAGTCCGGAGTACAGGTTCCTGCTTCGTTGGAGGGCAGGATCGAGGAGTGGAAGGCGCGTGGGGCGGCGGTACTTCAGGTGGTTCGTGAGGGTGAGGTTCTCGGCGCGGTTGCGTTGGAGGATGAGGTCCGGCTCGAGTCGCGGCAGGCTGTTGATGCGCTGCACAAGCGTGGCGTGAAGGTCGCGATGATCACTGGGGATGCGCATCAGGTGGCCGACGCGGTGGCGGCTGAGCTGGGGATCGATGAGGTGTTCTCGGAGGTACTGCCGCATGACAAGGACGCCAAGGTGGCCGAGTTGCAGGCGCGCGGGCTGAAGGTGGCGATGGTCGGTGACGGCGTGAACGATGCGCCGGCGCTGGCTCGGGCCGAGGTGGGGATCGCGATCGGCGCCGGTACGGATGTCGCGATCGAGTCGGCGGGCGTCGTACTGGCCGCGGACGATCCGCGGGCGGTGTTGTCGGTGATCGATCTGTCGAAGGCGAGCTACCGCAAGATGTGGCAGAACCTGGTCTGGGCTACCGGCTACAACGTGATCGCTGTGCCACTGGCGGCGGGTGTCCTGGCCTTTGCCGGGATTGTGTTGTCGCCTGCGGCGGGCGCAGTACTGATGTCGCTGTCGACGATCGTTGTCGCCCTCAATGCGCAGTTGCTGCGCCGGCTGAATCTGTCGCCAGAACGGTTGACATCATAGCGTGTCCTGACCCAGCTCAGTCCTCCCGTCGATCAGTTCGCGGCGGCGAGGACGGCCAGGTCGCGTTCGGCGTACAGGCGGTGCTGGTACTCCTCGTTGATCGTGATGAGCAGGCATTCGCGGACCGGGTAGCTGATCGGGCGGGGCCAGCCTTGGGTTGTGGTGACGGGCGTGGTGTCGGCGGCGAGTTGCTCGTCGGTGAGCTGGTCGACGTACTGGCGGACGGTGGCCATCCGGTCCTGGCGGAGGGCCAGGGCTTCGTCGAGGGAGGGTCGGGCGGTGCGGTCGCGCGGTACGCCGGGGGTGTCGGCCATCTCGTCCCACGGGAGGTCGAGGGGGTGCCAAGGGGTTGGGTCGCCGAGGATCGCGCGGCGGATCCAGGCGTCGGTGGCGAAGGCGAGGTGGCGGAGCGTCTCAATGAACGACCATTCGCCGTCGACGCTCTCGTGCAGGAGCGCTGGTGGCAGGGCGCGGGCGCGTTGAGTGGTTTCGGTCCAGCGGCGCTCGAGCAGGTCCCACGCCTCGCGGAAGCCGTCGGCGTCGGCCGGGCGCATCTTGATCCGGTCGGGGTCGCGCCGATCGAGCTCGGCGTCGATCAGCGCGCCGACCTCGACTCCGTTGATGGTCAGGTTCTGGATGTCGCCGGTGATCTCGACGTCGCACAGCTCCGCGCCGATCAACCGCACCTTGCGCAGAAAGGCTCCGCGCACCTGAACATCCTCCAACACCAAGCCGGTCATACCTTGCACGCTAGAGCATGACCCGGACGTTCCCCGTCCGCGAATCAGTGCGAGACGGTGACAACAAGTTTGCCGATGTGGGTGTTGGATTCGAGGTGTTTGTGGGCCTGGACGATGGTGTCGAGGGTGAACAGGCGGTCGACGGTGGGTTTGAACGCGCCGCTTCGGAGACCGCTGGTGACGAAGGCTGTTGCGCGGCGTAGGCGTTCTGGGTTTCGGGTGATCTCGTGGACTGTGTAGGTGCGCAGGTTGAGGGCGGGCATGCCGAGATCGAATCCCGGGTACGGCGTCGGCTGGCCGCTCGCGGCGCCCCAGAGGAGGAGGGTGCCGTCCGGCGCGACGGCTCGCGCCAGGTCGGCGACGCCTGGACCGGCCACGGCATCGAAGATGTACTCCGCTCCGCGTCCGTCCGTGAGGGCGAGGATGGTGCCCGCGACATCGTCTTCGTCCGAGACGATTACCTCGGCGGCGCCCTCGTCGAGTAGGCGTTGGCGTTTGGTGGTGGTGCGGGTGATGGCGATGGGGGTTGCGCCTAGGCGGTTGGCTGTGTGGATGGCGGCTAGGCCGACGCTGCTTGAGGCGGCGTTGATGACGACGACGTCGCCGGGGCGGACGTGGGCGATCTCGGCCATCGCGCCGTACGCGGTCAGGTACGGCATCCACACCGCTGCACCTGAGACGGCGTCGACGGAGTCGGGGCGGGGGATGAGGGCGGTCGCGGGGGCCAGTGCGCGTTCGGCGTACAGGGGGTAGTCGTTCTGGGAGAAGTTCGGGATGACGCTGACCGGCTGGCCGATCGTGAAGCCGGTGATGCCGGGGCCGAGGGCTTCGATGACGCCGGCTGCTTCGCTGCCGAGGCCGGCGGGGAACTGCTTGACCGACTCGATGTAGTGGCCGCTGCGGAACAGTACGTCCGCGCGGTTGAGACCGATCGCGTCGATGCGGAGCAGGACCTCGCCAGGGCCAGGTTGCCCCGGGTCGAGGTCGTGCAGCTGCAGTACGTCGGGGCCGCCGGTGGTGTGGAAGCGCACGGTCGTCGTCATGGACCCAGTCAAGGCGGTAGTTTGAAGGCTGTCAAACTATGATGAGTGTCGTACTATCGGAGTCATGGCACGTGCGCCGCAGCATCCCGAGGTGTCCGAGTTCGAGCTCCAGCAGGTGCTGGAGGCGGTCGTCGACCCGGTCCGCCGGAGCATCGTCGAGCAGCTCGACGCGGCGGGGCACGACATCAAGTGCGGCGACTTCGACATCGCGGTGCACAAGTCGACGGCCACGCATCACTTCAAGGTCCTGCGCGAGGCGGGCCTGATCCGCCAGTACTACCTGGGGACCTCCCGCCTCAACGCACTCCGCCGCGACGACCTGGATCAAGCCTTCCCAGGGCTGCTGGACGCGCTCACGGGCGCTAGCCGAGGAACGCTGTCAGCTCGCTGATCACTGCCTGCGGGTTCTCCTCGGCGAGGAAGTGGCCGGTACCGGGGACCTTGTGAACCCGTACGTCGGTGCCCTGGCCGGACCAGACAGCTTGGTTGGACTCGAAGCTGTACTCCGAGGTCAGGCCGAGGAACGGCGCCGTGATCTTGCCGTAGGTGGCGAAGTCGACGACATCCTGGTGGAAGGCCTGGTACCACGCGTTGCCGGCGCGGATCGCGTCCGGACCGGCGTACGCGTGGGCGTAGACGCGGCGGGACAGCTCGTCGATGGCTGACGGGTCGGGCGGGAAGGCGTCCATGAAGTAGTCGACGATGTACCGCGACCGGCCGGTGATCAGCTTCTCGGGCAGGCTCTGGACCTGGTTGAACGCGAACCACCACAGGCTGAAGCCCTGCCCGGGTCGGACCAGCAGCGGCAGGTCGTAGATCGACGGATCGGGGTGGCCGACGTCCATCAGCATGAGCTTGCGGGTCGCCGCACGGTGGTTGACCGCGAAGCTGTGCGCGACCATTGCGCCGATGTCGTGGCCGGCGATGTTGACCGAGTCGTAGCCGAGATGGCGGATCAGGTCGTGGACGTTGCCGGCCATCGTCTTCTTGTCGTATCCGTCCGCGGGCTTGGCTGATCCGCCCATCCCGCGCAGGTCGACGGCTATCACCGTGTAGCGCTTTGCCAACGCAGGCAGGATTTTGTTGTACGACCACCAGGTCTGCGGCCAGCCGGGCAGCAGTACCAGAGGCTCACCGCGCCCACCGATGACGTAGTGCTGACCCTTCGCGTACTTGCTCCGCAGGCCCAATTTCCGTGCCAGTGCCGCGTCCGACGGCACGCCGCTTGTGCCCGTGGCCTCCGCTGTCGTGGCCGACCCGGTAACCCCAGCCGCTACGGCCGCCCCAGCCCCAAGCGCGAGCAACCGCCTCCGGTCCATCTCCATCTCGCCCCACCCCTCGCCAGGCAGCCCCGCGGATCGACACCGCCGTCCAGGCACACTAAATGCCCCATGGGTCACGCCCCGGCTGATCAGTCACTCGTCAGCGAGGGTGACCGTCTCGGTAGTCGAACCGTCCGCATTCGTGACGGTTTCGCGGCGGAGAGTGGCGCCTGGCGGCAGTTCAGGATCCCACGGCCAGCTTGGCGGTGGTACCGGGTCTGGGTGCGGGTCGAACTCGGGATCAACCATCTCTCGGTCTCCTGCCTCGGGTTGTGTGAGTATCGCAAGAGCGAAGGAGGCCGGAATGTCCGCTACTCGTTACCTGTACCTCGCCCGGCACGGCGAGGCGTTGCCGGACCAGAGCGGGTTGACGGCGAAGGGTCGCCGCCAGGCGGAGCTCCTCGGCAAGCGGCTGCGGGACGTGCCGTTCGCGGCGTTCCACCACAGTCCGTTGCCACGCGCAGTACAGACTGCTGGATTGGTCAGTGGGCAACTGCGGGCAGGTGTTCCGCCGGAGGTTTCCGAGGCCGCCGGTGACTACCTCCCTGCCGCGCCGAAGGCTGGCGAAGTACCGGCCGAATACGCCGACTTCATCCGCAACGTACTGGCTCAGTTCACACCCGATGAGCTGCGCGACGGCCCTCTACTCGCCCGCCAGGCTCTGGAACTCTTCACCGGCCCAGCCGACGGCCCTAGCGATCGGCACGACCTACTAGTCACCCACAACTTCCTGGTGGCGTATCTCGTGAGCGTGGCCCTGGGTGCCCCAGGCTGGCGCTGGCTCTCCCTCAACCACTGCAACGCCGCCCTGACAGTCCTCCGCTACACCCCCGGCCGTCCTCCAACGGCCCTTGTTTACAACGACATGCGCCACCTAACGAAGGACCTCCGCTGGACCGGCTTCCCACCCGAGTCCCATGTCTGACGGCAAGCTGGTCAGGGACCGGATCCCGGACATCATCCGCGCCAACGGCGAAGAGCCGATCACCTATCAGGCCGACCCGGCCGAGTACCGCCAAAGACTCCGCGCCAAGCTCCTCGAAGAGGTCAACGAGTTCCTGACCGCCGACGACGGAGCAGCCATCGAGGAACTGGCGGACGTACTGGAGGTCGTCTACGCTTTGGCCGCCGACCTAGACACCGACCGGCCGACCCTGGAGCAGCTCCGCCAAGCCAAAGCAACCGAGAGAGGCACCTTCGCCGCTCGCCTGGTGTGGCTCGGCACCCGCTGACCGCCTGCCTTCGTCTAGCCGCGCTCCTGCAGGATGAGGCTGTCGCCGTCGTACCAGCCGACCGTGTCGACCTGGGTCAGCACACCGGGCGATCTCTCGAGGAAGGTGATGACCTGGTTGGCGGCCGCTACCGATTCGTCGTGCCGGGAGGGCAGTACCTGCAGGCCAACCACAGCGGTCGCAGTCGCCAGTCCGAGAACGGCGGATCCGGCCAAACGCAGCATCAGAGCTATCGGTTGGTCGTCCAGTACTCCCAGCGGGTGCGCAACTCGGGTAGGAGAGTTCGCAGGTACTCCGCGGCCTCCGCGTCGGTGGTCAACGGAAGGGGGAGTTGGACCGCGTACGTGCCCCAGCGGCCGTTCGGGTCGGGGGCGATCGACTCTTCGAAGTACGAAGGCGATCCCGTCTCCCAGATCAGCGTTCCAACGCTTCCGTCGGGAGCGGTGACCCAGGCGTCGCCGCAGTGGTCGTAACTCACGAACATGCCCAGGGTGAAGCCGTCGACGACTGCCTCGGGATACCCGTGCTCGTCCATTGATGCAGCGTATTCCAGCTACCCGACGGGGCCTCGAACTCGTGTGGAGATTTTCGAGTAGAGGTCAGGAGCTGGCCGCTACTGTGCTTACGCTGAAGGCATGACTACGAACGAGCGGATCTCGACCGGCGAGCGCGACGACATTCTGGACTTTCTTGGCAAGCATCGGTACTTCCTGCGGCACACCGCCGAGGGGCTGACCGACGAGCAGGCGAACACTCGCAGCACCGTCAGCGAGTTGACGATCGGTGGGTTGATCAAGCACGTGACCGCGGTCGAGAAGAAGTGGGCCGAGTTCGCGGTCACAGGTGGTGGCGAGGAGGTACCGGCGGAGATCGAGTTCACGCCGGAGCTGATCGCGGAGTGGGAGAACCAGTTCCGCCTTACCGAGGGGGAGACGCTGGCCGGCGTACTAGCTGAGTACGAGAAGGTCGCGGCGGCCACCGACGAGCTGGTCCGCACGCTCGACCTCAACGCCAGCTACGAACTCCCGGCCGCGCCGTGGCAGCCGCCGGGCGTCTTCTGGTCGGTCCGCCGAGTCTTCATGCACATCACCGCCGAAACCGCCCAGCACGCCGGCCACGCAGACATCATTCGCGAAACGATCGACGGCCAGAAGACGATGGGCTGACCGGACTGGTACGGGCGGCGAACCGTGCTCATCCCCGCACTCCTGACCGGGCTGACGGCCGCGTCGATCTTCGCCGTTGTAGTTGCCTCCGGCATCCTCCTAGCCTCCCCACTACTCCTACGCATCTCCCCAAAGCTCGCGCGTTAGTCGACCGGCGGCTCGGCGGCGCTTTCCTTGGTTCTCCACACGACTACTGCCGTTCGGTCGTCGTGCGAGCCCTGTCGGCGGTACCGAAGGCTGTCGGCCATGGCATAGGGCCCGACAGGCAGTCGCCACTCTTGGGCGAGCCACTCCCGCAGGCTGGTGGAGTTCCGCAGGTCCGTCGCGAGTCCGTCGGTGGTCAGCACGATCTGGCTGTCGCCGCCGGTGCGGACCTCCTCAGGCTCGGGCGCGCCCTTTCCCGGTAGTAGCGCGGTCACGATGTTGAGGGCCGCGTCGTCATGCTGGAACAGCTCGCTGATGGCGCCATCAGACGTCAGTACGAACGCGGACACATCCCCGACGCGCGCGATGTCGACGACGTCCTCGCCGGCCTCGTCGAATACGGCGACAGCACCAACGAACGAGATGTCCTCGCTGTGCAGACCGTAGTTGTTCTCGGCGGTTGTGCTGGTCAGGGCGGCTGCCTGTACCAGGTACTCGGCCGCGGTGCAGTCCGTCGTACCGGCCAGGGCCGTCGCATGCTCGCAGAAGATCCGGGCCCCGACCTGCGAAGCGCGGCGCGAGCCGAGACCGTCGGCGATCGCTACGACCAGCCGGCCTTCGGGCGTCAGGACGAAGTCGTACGCGTCTTGGCGCGGCTCGCCCTTGATGAGGTGCGCGGTACCCGCCTGGGATGCCGCCCCGACATGGAAGGGGCCCACGCTCAGTCCGTCGAGAGCTACCGTCGGCGTGCGATGTGTCACCCCAGGGCTGAGGTGCAGCAGGGGCAGCGGCCTCACCTTGCCGATGAACGGCGCAGACGTCGGCAGGTCATGGGTTTCCGGGTCGCGGTCAGGTTGCGCCGATGCCTGGGCTGATGACTGGGCCGATGATTCAGCCGGCGGCTCGGTCGACTGGATCTGCGGCGCGGTCGCCTGCTGATCCGGCGCATCCGATGGCGACTCGATGCGCTCGTCCTGGCCGGCGGTCACAGCGACATCTTCGGTAGCGGCGTGAAGAGCTCGCTCGGCGCGTCGATGTGCAGACCGTCGGCCTGGTTCGGATCGTGGAAGCTCCGCGAGGTCGTGCGGATGCTGCTGATCAGCGCGTTGATGATCTCCTTGACGGCGACGGCCGGATCGGTGTCCTTGGCCATGAACGCGAAGCGGGTCGCGATCTCCTTCAGCGGCTCCACCTTGGCCTCGCCCAGACCGAAAGACACCACCTCCGGGGCGAGCTTCCAGTTCGGGTCCTTCAACTCCGACAGTGCCTGCCGGTAGTCCTCCCGGGCAATGTGCTCGCCATCGCTCATGAAGAACACCACCGGCCGGTAGAACGGCGTACCTTTCGGCATCGAGCGCAGACCGCTGTCGATGGCGGACTTGGCCTCGCGGAAACCGGCCGCGAAGTTCGTGCCGCTCTCGACCATGACCTCGGGGATACTCGCGTCCGCCAGGTCACAGAGCGGGATGACGGTCCTGGCGACGTCCGAGAACGTCACCAGCGCGACCCGCGCGATCTCGCCGACCGTCGGATCCGAGAGCATCGCCTTCTGGATCTCCGGCATGGCCGAGTTCAGGGCCTCGATCGGTCCGCCCGCCATGGACGCGCTGACGTCGACGAGCAGGAAGATCGGAAAGATTGTGTAGGACTCCGAGTTTTCAGTCATTCTATTTCTCTTTCTGCGGATTCAGGCGATGCTTATGGATTACTAATGGCCGATATGAGGCTCAGGGTGAAGAGGCCCGCGATTCCGCCGTAAACCACCAGGCTGACCATTGCCCGGGTCACTCCGGGGTACCGGGAATCAACCCGGATCAGTTGCAGGATTCCGATGATGCAATAGAGCAGTGCCACCGGTGAGAACATGACGGAGGCGAGCGCACCCTTCAGGTACCAGGCAACTCCGCCGGCCAGTGCCCGTCTGGCCACGCCGCCGCGGGGACCGGAGATGACTTCGTACGACGGGTAGGCAGGGGTGGTCGGATAGCGGTACGGGAAAGCCGGCGGCGGTGGTTGGGGAACAAACGGTCGTGGTGGCGGCGACCATTGCTGAGGCGGCGGAGTCGGCGGGGGTTGTGGAGGAGTCGGCCTGGGCTGAGGCGGCGGCTGCCGAACCGTGGACGTCGGATCCCAGGAGGTCGGCGGCAACGGAACGAACGGAGTGGCCGGCTTCGGCTTCGGCCTCGGCTTGGTGATGGCGTCGAGGGCTCGCAGTGCCTTCAGATCGAACTGTCCGCCCGGCACATAGGCACGGAGCAGCGCATCGACCCACTCCTTGGGCCGCGGCCGCTTACCGGCATCCAGCGGTGACAGGCCGCGCCGAATGAGGGCGGCGACCTCCTTGTCGAGCTGGGCCGGAATGTTGCCGGGTTCCGGCCAAGTACCGTCGGCTGCCCGGTCGAGACGACCCGGGGTGAGTAGCAGGCCGCGGTACATGGCGAGCGCGAGGCAGTACCAGTCGCTGTAATGGTCGTGCGCCTTGATCGCCCTGCTCACCACCCGCGGATCGGTCCAGCCGGCCGCCGCGACGCCCACCTGGGGTGGCGGGTCTCGCAGGACCATTCCGTCGCAGTCGATCAGGTACATGATCGGTTCCGGGGTCAGCGTCCAGGCGAGGTTCTTGGCGTTGAGATCGCCGTGCACGAGCTTCTGCGCATCGACGAACGCCAGGATCTCGGCCATCCGGAGCAGCAGCGCCATCCGTTCCTTGGTCTGCGGCGGATTGGCCCGGGACATGATCAGGAAGTCGAGGGTGCGGACGTTGCCCAGGTCGGCGTTGAACAACTCGTCGGGAATCGCGGGCAGCACGACGGCGCTGACGCCGCCCGACCGGTCGAGCACGAAGTCGACCGGCCAGTTCACCGAGGACTCCGGGGTGTCGCCGGGGCGCTTGCCGCGGGTGACCAGTACCTCTCGCCCGACCTTGATCAGCGGGTCGAGTTGTCCCAGGCTCGGTGCCTTGGACGGGCTGAAGTACCGCTTGAAGACGAAGCGCGGATCGTCGGTCCGGTGGATCGAGCCCACCCCGCCCTTGGCCAGGGTGGCCTGGTTCACCTGGTATGCGCCGTACTGGCCGCGCTCGAGATCGAATCCCATCGCCGGCTCCTCAGCTGCTACCGGTTGCTGAGACGGATTCGATTCCGCCCGACACCGGGCCCTGGTTGCCGCATGCAGGACAGGTGTACTCCGGCCAGCTGTTGTCCCAGCACCCCAGGCTCTGGCAACGGCCGCACTGGACGAAGCTGTCGGCTTTACAACTCGGACATCCGGTGTACGTCGACGCGCAGGCGAAACTGCCCGACTGCGAGCGCTGTTCGGCGGCCACCGGATTGCTCTCAGGCCGCTGTCGCGACGCCCCGACGAGCAGCCACTGCTCGTTCACCCACTCGAACCTGGCCACGCCGGGATGCCTGGTCGAGCTGCAGGTGAAGTTCACGAAGAACGGCGCGTTCACCATTGGCCCAGCCCCGATCGCGCGTGAATTTGCTCCATTTGCATCCCCTCCACACCCCTGAATGTCCACCCCGCCGTCACACGTCTATCCCTGACGGACAGGGGCTCCGGCAGTGGAAAACGACAGGCGCTGGGGTGTGGGGAGGTGCCAGGATGCGGGGATGGTGATGCGGGCGTTGAGTTTTGGGTCGGTGGCAGAGGCGTACGAGCGGTACCGGACCGGGTATCCGGTGGAGCTTCTCGATCTTGTGGTCGCGTACGCCGGTGGGCCGATCGGGACTGCGCTCGAGATCGGCGCCGGGACGGGTAAGGCGACGCGTCTGTTCGTGCAGGGAGGGATCGCGGTCACGGCTACGGAGCCCGACGCGGCGATGCTCGCGGAGCTGCGCAAACACCTGCCGGCAGACGTCACGACCGTGCAGGCCGCGTTTGAGGATCTGCCGCTGGATACGTCGTATGACCTGGTGTATTCGGCGGCCGCGCTGCATTGGACCAACCCCGAAGGCCGCTGGGAGCGCATGGGCGCGCTCGTCCGACCGGGTGGCGTATTCGCTTCGTTCGGAGTACCGATCCAGCTGGCCGACCCGGCACTACAGGCGGCCGCACGCGCAGCACGTGCGCCGTACCTCGATGACGACGGCGTCCCGTCGCCCGACGGCACCCCCGCAGATCGCCCGATGCAATGGCCCGGTACTGAGCTCGAGCAGTCCGAGTGGTTCACCGACGTCCAGCAGTCGGTCATCGACCGCCGCGTGACCATGAGCGCCCACGACTACATCGGCCAACTCTCAACGGTCTCGGCATACGTGCTCCTGCAGCCCGCCGACCGAGCCGAGGTCTTCCGCCGAACCCTCGAGGCCCTCCCCGAAACCGTAGAACTAAACGCCGAAATCCACGTCCACCTAGCCCGCCGCCGCCACTAGCACGACGCGGCGCCCTGACCGCCGGGCCAGTACGGCGTACTGGCCCGGCCAGGGACTTTCAGAAGACGTGGATCGGGCGGAGTTCGATGGTTTCGCCAGGGCCGGCGAAGGTTTGGGCCACGGCGTCGGCGCGTTCCGGGGTGTCGACGTCGATGAGGAAGAAGCCGGCCAGCTGTTCCTTGGCCTCCGAGTACGGGCCATCGGTGACGACCGGGCGGCCGGAGTACCGGTAGAGGCGGGACGCGGCCGGGTCGCCCAGGGCTTCGCCGCCGAGCAGTTCGCCGCTGGCCTGGAGCTCGCCCAAGAGCTTCTCGAAGTCGGAGTTCAGCCGGTCGCGCTCCGCCTTGGGAAGCGCCTGGTGCTCGGCCACCGTGTCGCCGGTCGGGTGACCCCACGGCTGCGGGTTGGAATGGATCAGTACGACGTACTTCATCAGGGTTCCCTAACGTCCGAGCAGCCGCCGATCGGCCCTCTCGAAGCTACATCGGGACCAGCCGACGACTCTCGACATTTCGGTGGGGTGCGGTCCGGGATCCGAGAAAGGGCGAGCGCCACGCGCCGGCCCCACGGGATGCGAGTCAGTTCGCATCGCGTGGGGCCGCGGAGTGCTTCGGGTGGGCTCAAACCTCAGCCGGCGAGGTGAGTCGGGGTGGGTGCTATGCGTCGGCTGGGAACTTGGCGCCGGTGTTGCTGTGGCAGCGGTAGCCGTTCGGGTTCTTGGCCAGGTACTGCTGGTGGTAGGCCTCGGCGTAGTAGTGGGCTCCGAGTGGGGCGATTTCGGTGGTGATGTCGCCGTAGCCGAGGGGCTTGATGACTGGGGCGTAGAGGTCGCGGGTGCGTTCTGCCTCTGCCTTCTGGGCCTCAGTCGTGTAGTAGACGGCGGAGCGGTACTGGGAGCCGAGGTCGTTGCCCTGGCGCATGCCCTGTGTCGGGTCGTGGGTTTCCCAGAAGACCTTCAGCAGGTTCGTGAAGGTGGTCTTGGTCGGGTCGTAGATGACGCGGACGGCCTCGGTCTGGCCGGTGCGGCCGGAGCAGACCTCTTCGTACGTCGGGTTCGGGGTGTAGCCGCCGGCGTAGCCGACCGCGGTCGTGTAGACCCCTGGCTGCTGCCAGAAGATCTCCTCGGTGCCCCAGAAACAGCCGGTACCGAACCAGACCTCCTCGAATCCCTCGGGAGCGGGTGCGGTCTGCGGCGTACCGAGCACGATGTTGTCCGCCGGTACGGCGAAGGTGGGCTCCGGGCGGCCTGGTAGCGCGCGCTCCGGCTCGACCAGGGCTGTGTTGCGGTTGAAGAACGACATCTCACGCCTCTCGCGAAGTGGCTTTCATAGTCTCTCAACGTCGTGCCCGGAGTGAACCTTCCCCCGGCCGATTACGGGGCGTTTACGTCAGGCGATCATCGCGGCGGTACGCCGGAGCGGTGGTCCCGCCGTCAATGACTCGTACGACGCCGCCAAGCGCGACACGGCGTCACGGAGAGTGTCCGGATCCAGTGTGTACGGCAGCCGCAAGAACGACTCCAGCCCGCCATCGGGCGAGAACCGCGACCCGGCCACGAGCAGTACTCCGTTCCGCTGGGCGACCCCCACCAGGCTCGACCCCACCGGCTCGGGCAACTCGCACCACATCGACAACCCGCCGCCGGGCAACGTGAACCGCCAGGACGGCAGCGCAGTACGGAGCGCCGATGCGAGCGTGTCCCGCCGCAGCGCCAACGCGGCCCGCCGCTCCGGTAGTACCGACCTGTACGAACGCAGCAGGCGAGTCACGACCAGCTGCTCAAGTACCGGCGCCCCCAGGTCGAGCGAGGCCCGCGCATCGAGGATGCGGGCGACCAGCGTCTCCGGCACGCGCAGCCAGCCGATCCGCAGGCCGCCCCAGAACGACTTGCTGACCGACCCGAGCGTGATCACACCCTGCGGGTCGAACAACGCGAACGGCGGCGGCATCTCCTGCCCGTCCAGCGGCAGCTCGTACAGGGTCTCGTCGATGATCACGGTTGTCCGAGCGCGTGCAAACGCCCGAGCCAACCGTTGCCGATCCGCGGCGGACATCAACCGCCCGGTCGGATTCTGGAAGTCCACCACCATCCAGGCAGCCCGCGGCGCCGACTGCCGAATCGTTGCCTCTAGCAAGGGAAGGTCCCAGCCCTCGGGGCTCATCGGTACGCCGACCACCCGGCACCCGCTCCGCCGGATGGTGTCCACCGAGTTCGGATGCGTCGGGCTCTCGGTCAGCACCCGGTCACCGATCTGCGTCATCGCCCGGATCGCGATCGCGGTCGCCGCCAGCGCACCGGCCGTGACGATGATCTGGTCCGCCGTCGTCGGCAGTCCGCGGGCCCGGTACGACGCGGCGATCTCCTCCCGCAACTCGGGCAGCCCCTGCGGGTGGTACCCGGGAGTCGCCAGATGCAGCGGTAGGTCCTCGACCGCCTCGGCGACGGCACTGCTGATCCCCGGTACGGACGGCGAGGCCGCGCAGGTGAAGTCGTAGAGCCCGACGGTGTCGATCCACGGCGCGTGATGCCGGCCGAGCTCCGGCTCTACCTTCGACGGCAGGGAGGTCACGCTGCCCGAGCCGCGCCGGCTGTTGAGGTACCCGCGGTCTCGCAGCTCCCGGTACGCCGAGGCGACGGTGGTACGGCTCACACCGAGCGCGTCGGTCAGTTCGCGCTCCGACGGCACCCGCGCGCCGGGCATGATCCGCCCGTCGGCGATCAGGAGCCGCAGCCGCTCGGCCAGGCTCCGGTACGCCGGTCCAGAGTCGTCCGACCAACTGCCGAGTAGTCCGGCGAGCGTGCTTGCGGGAAGCTGTTGCCCTGTCATGCAGTCCACTATTGCCCAAGTGGCTATCGAACACCAGGCCAATCGGCCGCAAACTGGATCGTGTGACCGCCACCTCCGAAGCCCCTGCCACCAAACCAGTCCGTGGCCGCCAACTGGCCGCGCTGAACCCGATCGAGCAACTCAAGGCCGGTCATCTGCCGCGCCGCCTGGTCCAGCTCTACATCGGGCTGCTCCTGTACGGCGGTTCGATGGGCCTGATGGTCCAGGGCAACCTCGGCCTCGACCCGTGGGACGTCCTGCACTCGGGCATCACCAAGCACGTGGATCTGAGCTTCGGTACGGTCGCCATCGCGGTCAGCTTCCTCGTCCTGCTGGCCTGGATCCCGCTGCGGCAGTGGCCTGGTCTCGGCACGATCAGCAACGCCATCGTGATCGGGCTGGCCGTGGATCTGACGCTGGAGCTCGTGGACCGGCCGGACCAGCTCTGGTTGCGGATCGTGTTCATGGTCTCGGGCATCGTGGTGAACGCGTTGGCGGGTGCGCTCTACATCGGCGCCCAGCTCGGCCCCGGCCCGCGCGACGGCATGATGACCGGGCTTGTCCGGCGTACCGGCAAGAGCGTGCGGTTGGTTCGTACGAGCATCGAGGTCACCGTGCTTGCGGTCGGCTGGCTGCTCGGTGGCGTGGTCGGTATCGGGACCATCGCTTATGCGCTGGCGATTGGACCGCTGGTCCACATCCTGCTTCCGCTCTTCACGGTCAAGCTCAAGACCGAAGCAGCGGCGAAGTAAAGCTGCGGATGCCGGACCAGGGGGCCCGGCATCCGCACAGTCAGTAGGCTGGCGATGTGCAGCGCGAGACCGCAGGGCGCGAGAAGAGTCGCGACACCAAGGCCGAGATCCATCGGGCGGCGCTCGAGCTGTTCTCGGCTCAGGGGTACGAGAAGACCAGCCTGCGGGAGATCGCCGAGCAGGTCGGCATCACCAAGGCGTCGCTGTACTACCACTACTCGTCCAAGCAGGATCTGCTGCAGGCGATCATCGGTACGTTCTTCGACGACATCAAACGCGTCTTCGCGCAGGTTGGCGAGCAGCCGTGGTCGGTCGAGCGCGAGGTGGAGCTGCTCTCGGCGTACCTGGACGTGGTGATCAAGCACCGCTCGACTGGCCCGACGGTACTGCGCGACATCACCGCCGTACTGGCCGCCTTCGACGACCAACTCGACGACCTGATCGCCCAGAGCCGAGCCTTCCAACTGTGGCTGGCCGGGCCCGACCCGACACCGACCGACCGCGTACTGGCCGCCGCGGCCGTAGAGGTAGTCGGCGCAGTCCTGTCGGCCGGCCTCGACGCCGCCGAGCTCTCCGACGAGGAACTAAAAACCATCCTCCTCGACGCCGCAGGCGCAGTACTCTCCCGCAAAACCAACTAATCCCACCTCCCGACCGAGATCACCCGGGTCGGCGCATAGGCCCCACCCCGACTCACTCGTCGCGCTGACGAATTGCCCCCGCCCGAACCACTTGAGGGTCCGTCGCCAGTGCTACCGAGCCCGCGTGGCGCTGGCGGGCTGGCGCCATACGCACTCACACCGGGCCAGCGTGTTACCACCACCCCGTGGCCCACATTGCTGGTCAGCGTCTTAATTCCACCCGAACACCTCCGATGCAGCGCACTTAAGCAGCCGGCTCGTATTGCGTGGCTACGCGAGCCGCTCGTTGGCCAAGGCGATGCGCGTCCCGTACGCGTGTGCGCTGCACCCCAGTGGTTCGGGTGGGCGCAATGCTTCAGGCCGCCAGACGAGTACGGGTGGGGGATTGGACGGTTAGCGTTCTTGGCCTTCGGGTTTGTGGTGTTTGCCGTGGGTGGGGGTTGCCTCGCCTTGGCCGGTGGATTGTTGGGCGGGTGGCTTTGTGGCTACGGCGCCGGCGGCGGGGGCCATGGCGGGGTCTAGTTGGCCGTTGAAGGAGCCGGTGTGGGG
Source organism: Kribbella sp. NBC_00382 (assembly GCF_036067295.1). NCBI lineage: Bacteria > Bacillati > Actinomycetota > Actinomycetes > Propionibacteriales > Kribbellaceae > Kribbella > Kribbella sp. NBC_00382. Next base: position 625,749 of record NZ_CP107954.1, on the reverse strand, counting down.
TTGGTTTGTTGCTGCCTCGGCTGCTTGCTGGGTTTGGGGGGTTGGGGTTGTCGTGCTGGTTGGTGCGCTCTGGCCGGTTACGGCGCCGTTGGCGGGGGCTAGGCCGTCGAAGGCGGCGGAGGCTTCGGGGGCGCGGTGGCGGCCGGTGCCGGGTTCGGGGGCCTGGGGAGCGGCTTCCGGCGATGGCATGGGCATGGTGTTGTTGAGGCCGGCGTGGACTGCCTTGGCTTGGGCGGCCTTGTCGGCGGCGACATCGGGAGTCCGCGGCCCGGCGGCCTGCGCGGTCTGCGCGGCAGCGGCAGCGGCAGGGGCGACGGTGGGAGCGGCGGCCGGGGCGTTGCGGCCGATGGGGTTTTGGCGGCGTTCGTTGTAGTCGGCGCGGAACTTCTCGGCCTTGGCGATCGCGCCGTTCGCGCCATCGCGAACGGCGTTCTTCCACCGGGAGGCAGTGTTCACCGCGTTCGCCACCCGTTGGCCCGCGGATTGGCGGGGTGGTTGTGCGGCCACCGCGGCTGCGGAGATGCGTGCCTGGGTGTGGTGGTGTTGCGCTGCCTGGTTGATGCCGGCGCGCAGCGGGGCGTCCAGTTGGGCGATGGAGAGGTTGGCCAGGTCCTGCTTGCTGACGCGGGAGTGGCCGATGCCTTGCCGGACGGCTGGGTCGATCCGTTTCACCTCGCTCTTGGCCTGGGCGTACGCCATCTCGAGTGTCTGCCGGCCGCTGCGGATGTCTTTGCGGTTCTGGTTCCAGTTCGAGAGTTGCTTGAAAGGGTTGCGGGTCCGCTGCGACGCGGGAGTGGTCGCCTGGACCTGCGCGGCCGCTTGGGCGTTGAGCTGGTTGGCGAAGCGCTCGTGGTTCGAGCCGTACAGGCCGTTGATGTTGGCGTGCGCCAGGTGCTTGAGGTCCAGACTGTTCATCTTGGAGCGACCGACGGCGGCCAGCACGGCCGGGTCCATCCGCTTGACGTCCCGTTGTGCCTGGGCGTACGCGGCCTTGAGCGTCCGAGTGCCTCGCCGGGTCATCCGGCGCGGGGACGGGTTCGAGAGGCTCATCGGATCTCCTAGTCGATGTAGACGGCGTAGTTGACCCCGACAGCCGTCGTCAGAGGATCGCTACTCGGCCTGGTGCTGTACAGCCGGTACTGCGCCCCGGGGCGAACCCAGACCGCAAGATGCCGACGGCCCGCACCCGCGCCCGGTTCCCACTCGTCGTCGAACCCGTCGGCGCTGTCGTCGTTCACGTAGTCGGGCACACCCCAGTGCTGCGTCGCCAGCGCGAGGTGCTCCGGCCAGTGCTCGTCCAGCCCGGCCTCGGCCGCGGCCAGGTCGTCAGGACCGATGTCGTACGCCGACCAGCCGCTGTCCGGACAGTCCGAGAAGGCCAGCCCGGCGAAGACGATCATCGTGATCCCGCGGCCGGTGGTGAAACCCCAGGAGACCATCTCGGCGTCGATGACCTCGCCCGGCTCGAGCGGCCAGGGCTTCCAGGTGGTCGAGGCCATCACCCGGTGGACGAGCGCGCGGACCACTGCCTCGCCCGACTCGTCGTCGTCGGGTCCGGCGATCGGGGTCCAGTCGGTGATCTCGGCGAGGTCGGCCATCGCCAGGCTGTCCTCGTCCAGCGACCTGTCCTGCGTCTTCATCCGGCGGATTCCTTCCGTACGTCGTCGGCCACGGAAACTCTAGGCCCAACCCAGGGGCACCACGCAGAGTTATCCACAGCCACGCCACAGCCACGCCACAGCCCTGTCTCGCGGCTGGGACTGGATTCCGGCCCGGATGGGACCAGGCCGTACGCTGGTCCGGTGAACTCTGAACACTCCTACGGCTTCGAGACGCTTGCGATCCACGCCGGAAACGAGCCCGACCCGACCACCGGCGCGGTGGTACCGCCGATCTACGCGACCAGCACCTACAAGCAGGACGGTGTCGGCGGGCTGCGCAACGGTTACGAGTACTCCCGGTCGGCCAACCCGACCCGGACGGCTCTGGAGGAGTGTCTGGCCGCGATCGAGGCCGGTACCCGTGGGTTCGCCTTCGCGAGCGGGCTGGCGGCCGAGGACACCCTGATCCGGTCGCTGTGCGTGCCCGGCGACCACGTGGTCTTCCCCGACGACGCGTACGGCGGCACCTTCCGGCTGTTCTCCAAGGTGCTCGGCGCCTGGGGTGTCGAGATGACCCCGGCGGCGGTGACGCACCCGGAGGCGATCCGGGCCGCGATCCGCCCGGGCAAGACCAAGGTGGTCTGGCTGGAGACGCCGACCAACCCGCTGCTGAACGTCGCCGACATCGCGATCGTCGCGCAGATCGCGCACGACGCGGGCGCCATCCTGGTCGTCGACAACACGTTCGCTTCGCCGTACCTGCAGCAGCCGCTGGAGCTCGGTGCCGATGTGGTGGTGCACTCGACCACGAAGTACATGGGCGGGCACTCCGACGTAATCGGCGGTGCGCTGATCGTCCGCGACGCCGAGCTGGCCGACAAGATCGCCTTCCACCAGAACGCGATCGGCGCCGTCGCGAGCCCGTTCGACTCCTTCCTCGTCCTGCGTGGCATCAAGACGCTCGGCGTCCGGATGGACCGGCACAGCGACAACGCGGAGAAGGTCGTCGACTTCCTGCAGCGGCACCAGGGCGTCACCTCGGTGCTCTACCCGGGCGTCGACGGCCACCCCGGCCACGAGACCGCCGCCAAGCAGATGAAGCGGTTCGGCGGCATCGTGTCGTTCCGGGTCACCGGTGGCGAGCAGCACGCGCTGGACATCTGCAACAAGGCTGAGGTCTTCACTCTGGGCGAGTCGCTCGGCGGGGTCGAGTCGCTGATCGAGCACCCGGGCAAGATGACGCACGCCTCGGTCGCCGGTACGCCGCTGGAGGTGCCGGCCGACCTGATCCGGCTCAGCGTCGGCATCGAGACGATCGACGACCTGCTGCAGGACCTCGACCGCGCGATGTCATGAGCCTATGGGTGGCGGTCGACTTCGGGTCGACCTTCACCAAGGCGATCGCGGTGGACGCCGGCTCGGGTGACCTGGTCGCCCGGGCCGAACACCGCACCACCGTCGACAGCGACGTGATGGACGGCTGGCACGCCTGCCGTACTGCGTTGCTCGCGGCGGACTCAGGTGTCGCCGAGGCGGAGGTGCTGGCCTGTTCGAGTGCCGGCGGCGGTCTGCGGATCGGTGTCGTCGGCAACGAAGAGCTGGTGACCGCGGAAGCGGGCCGGCGGGTCGCGTTGTCGAGCGGCGGCCGAGTGGTTGCCGTGGTCAACGGCGGGCTGACGGCAACTTCCCTCAAGGCGCTCAGGGCCGAACGCCCGGACGTGGTGCTGCTGCTCGGTGGTACCGATGGTGGCAACTCGGCGGTGATCACCAATGCGGCTGCCGTGCTGGCGAAGTACAAGTGGCGTCGTCCCGTAGTTGCTGCTGGCAACATTGAGGCGCAGCCGCAGATCCGTGAGTTGTTGTCTGCGGCAAACGTTCCGCATGTGATCGCGGACAATGTCGTACCGGAGATCGGGGTGTTCGCGCCGGACAGTGCGCGGGCGGCGATCCGGGAGATGTTCCTGGCGCACGTGATCGGTGGCAAGAACCTGTCGCGCGACCCGGGCTTCGCCAGGATGGTCCGGGCGGCGACGCCGGATGTCGTACTCCGCGGAGTCGAGGTCCTCGCCACCTTGCACGGGGATGTCGCCGTCGTCGACATCGGTGGGGCGACGACCGATGTGCACTCGGTCATCGAGCTCGACCCGGAGGACGCGAACCTCGGGCGTGAGGTGGTCGCGACACATCCCGTGACCCGGACGGTCGAAGGCGATCTGGGGATGCGCTGGAGCGCAGTACCGGTCGTTGGTGCTGGTGTGGAGGCGGGGTTGCTCGAGGCCGGTACTGTGCTCGAGGCGGCCGCTGTGCGTCGGCATGAGGACCCGTCGTTCTTGCCGGGTGATGCGACCGAGGCGTCGTACGACGAGACGCTGGCTCGAGTGGCGGCGACCGTGGCGCTCCGGCGGCATGCAGGGCGGCAGCGGGTGGTGTTCGGGCCGGGTGGCCGGGTGATCGAGCGGTCCGGGAAGGATCTGCGCGAGGTCGACCTGCTGGTCGGGTCCGGGGGAGTGCTGCGGCACAACGGGCCGGAGGTCGCCAGCCGCATTCTCGGCGGTATCTCGCTAGGCGCTCAGGAAGAGGGTTGGCTGGTGCCGGTCGCCGCGCGCACCTGCGTGGACTCTGACTACGTGCTGGCGGGTGTGGGACTGCTCGCAGAGCTCGATCCGAAGGCGGCCGAAGGACTGGCCGCTCATATTCATGGAACCGCCGAAGCCGGGCACTAGTCTCAGTGAGACTTGAGACCCCGGAGGTGTCATGAGCAAGCCGGACGAGCCGGTAGGACGGGACGACTCGGCCGAGGTGCCCGCAGGCAGTGCAAGCAGGGTCGACCGACCGGATGACGACGCCCGCGGAGCGGGCGTACCCGACGTCTGGCGGGACGAGGAGAGCCCGGTAGCCGACAACGCGGCAGCCGAGCAGGTCAGCGACACGGTCGTCTCCGTACCCGACGACCAGCATCTGCTCGCGGCGTCCAGCAAGGGGACGGTCGACCTCGGGGTCACCCCTGGGATGCAGATCGCGAGCGCCTGGGCGTGGCGTTTCCTGGTGATCGTCGCGGCCGTCCTGGTGATCGCGTACGGGATGCGGTACCTGTCCGAGGTCGTCGTACCGGTGACGGTCGGCATCTTGCTGACCGCCCTGCTGGTGCCGATCACGAACGCGCTGCAGAAGATCAAACTTGCCCGCGGACCCGCGGCCGGGATCACCGTGATCGGGACCATCGCGCTCGTCGCCGGGCTGCTGACTCTGGTCGGGACGCAGATCGCCAACCAGTTCGACCAGTTGTCGGGCCAGGTCGGCGAGGGCTGGCAGAAGCTGCGGGATCTGCTCCGGCTCAACTTCGGGCTGACCGAGAAGGACATCACCGACTCGCTGAACAAGCTCCGCGGCACCGTGATGAACGGTGGCGGGATCGGTCAGCGGGCGGCCGAGGTCGGGACGACCGCGACGCATGTCGTGGCCGGCCTGTTCATCGCGCTGTTCTGCCTGTTCTTCTTCCTGTACCAGGGCCCGCAGATCTGGGCCTGGGTGGTGCGGTTGTTCCCGCGGCACGCGCGTGAGAAGGCGGACTCGTCCGGCCGCAAGGCGTGGGTCTCGCTGACCGCGTTCGTCCGGGCGACCATCATCGTGGCCGCGGTCGACGCGATCGGTATCTCGCTCGGGGCCGCGATCCTCGGGCTGCCGCTGGTCAGCGCGATCGGGATCCTGGTCTTCGTCGGTGCGTTCGTACCGGTGGTTGGTGCGCTGGTCAGCGGCATCGTCGCCGTCCTGGTCGCGCTGGTCGCCAAGGGACCGATCGTGGCGATCATCATGCTCGGCGTGGTGATCGGCGTACAGCAACTGGAAGCCCACGTGCTCCAGCCGTTCCTGCTCGGCCGCGCGGTCAACGTCCACCCGCTGGCAGTCATCCTCGCGATCGCCACCGGCGTGATCGTGGCCGGCATCGTCGGCGCCCTGCTCGCCGTACCGACGGCCGCGGTCCTCAGCACCATCGTCAACCACCTGGCCGGCAACGACGTGGACCCGGAACCACCTCGCCCGATCCCACGGCCGATCCCCCGCCGCCGCCCGCCAACCCCCAAGGCAGAACAACCAACAACCTGACCCCGGTACGCCGGGACGCCCCGCCCGGCGCCCGGTGCGCCTGCGTCCTGCGAGGGGGTCAGCGGCCTAGGTCGTTGGGGTTGCGGGACTGTTCGTAGGGGGTGTGGCGGCGGTCCAGGCGCCCCGGTCTGCCGCAGCCCGATTCGGTACTCCGGAACGCCGCCGTCAGCTCGATGCGGTACGCCGGAAGGGCAGCGCGAGTCGTTCCCGATCGAGGGCGTCCACGTCGCTCAACGCGTTGAATGCGTCGAGGAGTTTCCGCTCCTCGTAGGTGAAGTGTGTCTCCAGCAATGCCGCCACTGTGGCGAGCTCCTGCGCCTGCGCGGCGGGCTCGAGTTGATCAAGGACCTCGATCCGGCGGAGCGCGCTAGCGACGAGGTAATGGTCGCGCTTGAGCTCAGCCAGTACCGGCCGCAGCTCGGGATAATGCTCGCCGATCACCAGGAACGCGCCGTCGTCCTCACCCGTGTGATGGCTGGTGACGGCCTGGCAGAAGCTCAGGCAATGCGCGCGCAGGTCGAGCCCACCGACGCTGACCGGCTCACCCGCCTCGACCTGGTCGCGGAGGTCGTCGAGCAATTCCCGCAGATACACATGGAACTGAATCAATTGATTGCCGAAGGCCTCAAGTCGTGACATCGGAACCGAGCCTACTGCCGAAGAACCACAGAAAAACAGCCGCTCCCGGGAAGTCCCGGGAGCGGCTGTTCTGTTGGTTGGTGCTTAGTGCATCGCGGCGGCGGCTGAGGCCTCGAGGTTTTCTTCCTCGGGCTTCGGGGCGCCGTCGGTGCGGCCGGCCAGACGCTGCTCCGGGGTGATGATCGCGATCACCAGGGCGATCGCCAGGAAGGGCAGCGAGACCAGGAACACGTCGTCCATCGCGCTGACCAGGCCGTTCAGGGCCCAGCCCTTCATCGGCTCCTTCAGGGCGTGCAGTACCGGCACGCTGTTGGCGGCCTTCGACAGCGGCTCGACCATGTTCTGGGCGGCGGCCGGGACGATGTCCTCCAGGTGCACCTTCAGGCGGCTGGTCAGTACCGCGCCGTAGACGGCCGTACCGATCGCTCCACCCATCGAGCGGAAGAAGGTCATCGTCGAGGTCGCGGTCCCCATGTGCTGCCGGGGAACGCTGTTCTGTGCCGCGGTGACGGTGATCTGCATCGACAGGCCCAGCCCGGCGCCCATCACGAACATGAAGATCGCCAGGTGCCAGTACGGGGTGTTCATGCCGATCGTGGACAGCATCACCATCGCTGCGCCGACCAGGATCGCCGAGATGATCGGGTAGATCTTGTACCGGCCGGTCTTGCTCATCAGCTGGCCGCTCGGGATCGAGGCGGAGAAGATACCGACGATCATCGGCAGCAGCGCCAGACCCGAGCGGGTTGGGGACAGATCCTTGACGGCCTGCAGGTACAGCGGCAGGAAGATCAGCGCGCCGAACATCGCGAAGCCGAGCAGGAACGCGAACCCGGCGTAGCCGGAGAAGATGCGGCCCTTGAACAGGTCCATCGGAATGATCGGCTCGGAGACCCGCAGCTCGACCAGGACGAAGGCGACGGCCAGCACGACCGCGCCGATCAGCAGGGCCAGCGTGGTGCCGTTGCCCCAGCCGTTGCTCGGACCGGACCAGGAGACGGCCAGCAGCAGCGCGGTCACCGCACCGGTCACGATCGAGGCACCGAGGTAGTCGATCTTGTGGCTGCGCTTCACGTGCGGCAGCTTGAGGACGGCGGCCACGACGCCCAGGGCGACCAGGCCGATCGGCAGGTTGATCCAGAAGATCCAGCGCCAGCCGGGACCGTCGGTGAGGACGCCGCCGAGCAGCGGGCCGGCCACCGAGGACAGGCCGAAGACGGCGCCGAAGTACCCCATGTACTTACCGCGCTCGCGCGGCGGGATCACGTCGCCGATGGTGGCGAAGGCCAGTGACATCAGGCCACCGGCGCCCAGACCCTGGACGGCCCGGAAGCCGATCAGCATCTCGATGTTCTGCGACATCGCCGACAGGACCGAGCCGGCGAGGAAGGTGACGATCGCCGCGATGAACAGCGGGCGGCGGCCGTACAGGTCGGAGATCTTGCCCCACAGCGGAGTGGAGGCGGTCGAGGTCAGCAGGTAGGCCGTGACGACCCAGGACAGCTTGTCCAGGCTGTTGAACTCGCTGACGATCTGCGGCAGCGCGGTGCCGACGATGCTCTGGTCCAGTGCGGCCAGGAACATGCCGGCCATCAGGCCGCCGAGGATCACCAGGATCTGCTTGTGGGACAGATAGCTGGGTGTGTTGGAATCAGGCGCCGCGACTGCGGGCTCCGTCGTGCTCATGCGTTGTTCTCCACGTTCTCTGCAGTTTGGTGCGCGGCGGCCGCTTCTAGAGCCCACCCCTTGTCGGCCCATGCTTTGCCGGCATCGCGCTCGTCGACGAGGTTGATCACCCCGTCGGCAAATCTGGTCATCAACTTCTCGAAGGTCTCGATGTCCTGCTCGGACCAGCCGTCCATCGCCTGGGAGAGCAGTCCCATCCGGCGCTTGGCGGCGGCTTCCCATTCCGCCGTACCCTGCTCCGTCAGCTCGACCCGGAAAGCACGCCCGTCGTCCGGGTCGGGGGAGCGGCGCAGTAGCCCCGCCTGCTCGAGCGCCCGGACGTGCCGGCTGGCCGTGGAGGCGTCGATCTCCATCTTGGCGGCCAGGTCGGACAGCCGCAGTGCCCCGTTGCACCGCAGCACGAACAGCGCCAGGTGCGCGCTGTGGTCGATCGTGTCGCCGGGCTGCTTGCTCTTCAGCCGGCGGCCGATCCGGGTGAAAGCGTGCAGGACGCCCTCCACCGGCGTCTGCGGCACCCATCCCTCATTTACATGCATGGTGCAAGCATATACATACTTGCGTGATGCACGCAAATGAGTTTCCGGATCTCTTGACGATGTCGCAAGTTGTCAACTTCTCGTCATCGGCCGGTCACACAGAGGTAACCAGCGAGAATGGGGGCATCGGGCGAGCAGGGTGGAGGACGGCATGCAGCAGGTGGCGGTGGTGACCGGCGGGGGTTCGGGGCTCGGGCGGGAGATGGCGCTGGCACTCGCGGCGGCGGGCTTCCAGGTCACGGTGACCGGCCGGACCGAGGCGAAGCTTCAGGAGACGGCTGACGCCGCGGTGACTGCCGTCGGCCCGGCTGGCGTGGGGGAGGTGCGGACCGCAGTACTGGATGTGACGGATGGTGCTGAAGTCAGCGCGTTCTTCGGGAGCCTGGAGCGGCTCGACCTGTTGGTGAACAACGCGGGGACCGGGGCGCCGGCGGCCGCAGTACAGGATGTGACGGAGGAGGACTGGCGGCGGGTGGTCGACACCAATCTGACCGGGTCGTTCCTGTGTGCGCAGGCCGCGTTCGCGCTGATGTTGCGGCAGAAGCCGTCGGGTGGGCGGATCATCAACAACGGGTCGATCTCGGCGCACGTACCGCGGCCGCAGGCGATCGCGTACACGGCATCGAAGCACGCGATCAGCGGGTTGACGAAGGCGCTGGAGCTGGAGGGCCGCCCGCACGGCATCACCTGCGGCCAGATCGACATCGGCAACGCGGCCACCTCGATGACCGCGAAGATGGGCGCCGGCGTCCTGCAGCCCAACGGCTCGATCGAGGTCGAGCCCACCTTCGACCCCAAGGTCGTCGCCGACTTCGTGGTCAAGATCGCCCAGCTCCCGACCGACGTCGCCGTCCCGACCCTGATGGTGATGGCCGCCGGCATGCCGTACGCCGGCCGCGGATAGCGCGCCCAAAGCGACAAGAGGATTGTCGGCGGGCCGGTTTAGGGTCGTGGGGTGGAGGAACAGCGGGAGTCGTTGGTGCGGGCGCGGGGGTTGCGGAAGTCGTATGCGGACTTCGAGGCCGTCGCGGGGATCGACCTGGACGTGTGGAAAGGGGAGGCCTTCGGCTTCCTCGGGCCGAACGGGGCGGGCAAGTCGTCGACGATGCGGATGATCGGCGCGGTCTCTCCGGTCAGTGGCGGTGAGCTGCGCATCCTCGGGATGGATCCGGGCACGGACGGACCGGCGATCCGGGCCCGGCTGGGCGTCTGCCCACAGGACGACACCCTCGACGTCGAGCTCTCCGTCCACGAGAACCTGACGGTCTACGGCCGGTACTTCGGATTGAGCCGGGCCGAGTGCCGGGAGCGGGCCGACGAATTGCTCGAGTTCGTGGCGCTGACCGAGAAGGCCAAGGTCAAGGTCGACGAACTGTCGGGCGGGATGAAGCGGCGGCTGACGATCGCCCGCTCGCTGGTGAGCAAGCCCGACCTGCTGCTGCTCGACGAGCCGACGACAGGGCTCGACCCGCAGGCGCGCCATCTGCTCTGGGACAAGCTGTTCCGGCTCAAGCAGGACGGTGTCACGCTCATCATCACCACCCACTACATGGACGAGGCTGAGCAGCTGTGCGACCGGCTGGTCGTGATGGACGCGGGCAAGATCGCGGCTGAGGGGTCGCCGGCCGAGTTGATCCGGGACTACTCGACTCGCGAGGTGACCGAGCTCCGGTTCGGGCCCGAGGTGATGATCGCGGATCACGACGCGCTGGCCGGCAAGGTGGAGGACCTCGCGCAGCGGATCGAAGTACTGCCTGATCGGTTGTTGCTCTACACCGATGACGGGGAGCGTGCGGTCGCGGCCGTGCATGAGCGCGGGTTGCAGCCGGCTGCGGTGCTGGTGCGCAGGTCGACGCTGGAGGACGTGTTCCTGCGGCTCACCGGCCGGACGTTGGTCGACTGACATGGCCGTGCTCGCGGTGGAGAACGGCCGTCGCCAGTTCGACTACTGGCTGACGGTCTACAAACGCACCTGGAAGGGCAGCCTGGTCAGCAGCTTCCTGCTGCCGCTGCTCTACCTGGCCGCGATGGGGATCGGGCTCGGCTCGTTCGTCGACGACAACGGGACGGGGGCACTCGGCGGGGTCAGCTACCTGCAGTTCATCGCACCCGGTCTGCTCGCCGCGACCGCGTTGCAGATCGCCGTGGCTGAGTCGACCTACCCGGTAATGGGTGGGATCAAATGGCACAAGACGTACTTCTCGATGATCTCGACGCCACTCCGGCCTGCCGATGTGATGTACGGGCAGTTGGCGTTCATCGCCTTCCGGGTGGTCACGACGTGCGCGGTGTTCGTCGCCGTCATCGCCGCCTTCGGTGGATTGAAGACGGCCTGGGGTGTGCTCGGGCTGCCGGTCGCGCTACTTGTCGGGCTGGCGGTCTCGGCGCCGGTTTGCGCGTACGCGGCGACGCTCGACAACGACTCGGGCTTCGCGATGGTCTTCCGATTCGGGGTCATCCCGGCGTTCTTGTTCTCGGGTGCGTTCTTCCCGGTCTCCCAGCTGCCGAACTGGATCGAGTGGCTCGCGTACCTGAGTCCGCTGTGGCACGGCGTCGAGCTGTCGCGTGACCTCAGCCTCGGCACGGTCGAGCTGCTGCCAGCGCTCGGCAACCTCGCCTACCTCTCGGCGTGGTTCGTCGTCGGCACCTGGCTCGCCGTGCGCGCCCTGACCCGGAGGTTGATCAGCTGATGGCCACCTTGACCGCCCGAGTCATCCCGCTGCCGATCAAGCCCGGTAACGGCCGCACGCTGGTCGAGCGGAACTTCCTTGTCTACCGGCGATCCTGGATCGTCTTCGTCTCCGGCTTCTTCGAGCCGGTCTTCTACCTGCTCTCGATCGGCATCGGCGTCGCCCAGCTGGTCGGCGACTTCACCCTCGCCGACGGCACCAAGATCGGGTACGCCGCGTTCGTCGCGCCGGCCATGCTGGCGAGTTCGGCGATGAACGGTGCGATCTTCGATTCGACGTACAACATCTTCTTCCGGATGAAGTACGCGCGGCTGTACGACTCGATGCTCGCGACGCCGCTGCGACCGTGGGATGTCGCGACCGGCGAGGTGACCTGGGCGTTGCTGCGGGGCGCCTGCTACTCGGCGATGTTCATCCTGGTGATGCTCGTGCTCGGGCTGATCCAATCGTGGTGGGCGTTGCTCGCGCTGCCGGTGGCGGTGCTGCTCGGTTATGCGTTCGCCGGTGCTGGGATGGCGCTGACGACCTTTATGCGGAGCTGGCAGGACTTCGAGTTCGTCCAGTTGGCGACGATGCCGATGTTCCTGTTCTCGGCGACCTTCTACCCGGTCGAGACCTACCCGGGCTACATCCGCTGGCTCGTCGAGATCACCCCGCTGTACCAAGGTGTCGCACTGGAACGCGCCCTCACGACAGGCGCGGTCAGCTGGACCCTGCTCATCAACGCGTTGTACCTCGCGGTGATGGGAACAGCCGGTATGTACGTTGCCTCCCGCCGCCTCGGGAAACTGCTGCTCAAGTAACCAGTCTGCGCAGCCAGAAGGTGGCACCACGGACCATGGACTCGGCGGTCAGCCTCGACACGTGGTCGGACAGATGCAGCGACGTCATCACCTGGTGGAGCGCGCCCAGCTCTTCTGCCAGCTCGAGTGCGCGGCGAAGTGCGGCCGGCGACGCGTACGCCTCCCACTCGGCCAGGTAGGCGTCCTTCACGCGGGGATCGGTAGAGATCGGCGACCGCTTCTCGACGAAGGTGACCAGGTCGAGGAACGGGTGCGCCACCGCCGCGTCGGTCCAGTCGAAGGCGAGCACGGTGCCCTCGCGGACGGCGAGATTGCGCGGATGCAGATCGCCGTGCAGGAGCGTCTCCGGGATCCCGATCGCCGCCAGCTCGTTGATTGCCTCACGCAACTGATCGGCGCGGCGCGGAAGCTTCGCGCGCTCGGCCGGCTCCAGCTGCTCGGTCGCCGGGTTCGGCCCGAAGAGCCGGTCGAGCTCGCGTTCCAGCACGGTCAGCCGGCGATCGACACAGCTGAACGACAGCAACCGCTCCGGCTCATCCGCGAAGCCGCGCTGCAGCCGCGCGTGGCCCCGCAACGAGTCCATCCACAAGGAGACGTCGGTCTCGGCAGCCAGTGCCGGACCGAGATCGGGCAGCAGCATCCAGGCCCGCTCCTGGTCGATCGCCAACGGCGCCGGTACTTCGCCGGGCCGGGCCTCGGACAGTTTCTGGAGCAGCAGTGGCTCATGCGCGAACAGCAGCGGCAACGCATCGGCCCGAGCCGGCCGAACCGTACTCGAATGGGCCAGCGCCTTGAAGTACACGTCGCCCTTGCTGGTCGGGCAGCGCAGCACGTTCGACAACCCCCACGACCGCACCTGATCCGGTACGCCGGTCCGCGGGGTGCCCGCCGCCGCGAGCCGCTCGTCGATCCACGGCAGCGCCTCGGCGTACCAGCCGGGTCTGGTCCAGGCCGGCGTCACGGGAGCGTCAGCGGGTAAGGCAAGGTGTTCGCGCGCCGCCTCGACCAAAGGGTGGTCGAAGGCCGGGACGAATCGAGCGTCGGGAGGAAGCGCTCCGATGCTCAGCATCAGATAGGACGTCGCGCCCGGCTGGCTGTCGAGACAGGTCAGAACGCACGCCTCGATCCCCAGTTGTTCGCGCAACGCCCGGACCGGGGCCTCGACATCGAAGAACCAGAACTCATCGGCAACCGATACTTCGGGAAGCCCGGACGGCAGCACCAGCAGGGATTCGTCGTCCGGATGCACCACTACGGCCGTGACTCTCACAGCACCTCCTGTCACCGGCCGCAGCGTAGCTGGCGGGTGGTGAACAACCCACTGATTTACGGTCGGCCGTAGCTGGCTGCAACCGATCGGGCACGGCGTGCGTCTGACAAGGATGTTCAAAGCTTTCAGAGCGCGGATGCGCCGGATCAAGGATCAGCTGGCCTTGCTGGAGCAGCTGAGAGTGCCGCTGGAAGAGCTGCCCGGTGGTCAGGAGCAGTGGATCCAGGACTCGATGGAGTGGCTGATCGAGCAGTTCGGATCGGACGTGTTCAACCGTCCGATCGTCCGGCCGTCAGCCTTCATCCCCGCCGGGTACGACGGCTCGGAGGCGGCGGCCCGGAAGTTGTTCGAGAAGGTCCGGGAGCGGATGGGGGTACCGCGTGGCCGGCTGGTGCTGCGCTTCGACCTGGACGACATCGACCCGGCGGTGATCCACACCAAGGCGCAGCGGCAATTGACCGGCGCCACCAGGCTCCGGTTCGGCTTGTGGGTGCCGGGCCGGAACCGCAACACCGTCTTCACCAGCAGACGGCTGCTCGGCGAGCCGTCGGTGCTGGTCGCGAACTTCGCCCACGAGATCGGTCACGAGCTGCTGATCGGCGAAGGCCGGATCACGTCCGACCGGCCCGATCACGAGTCGCTGACCGATCTGCTCTCGGTCTTCCAGGGCTTCGGCATCTTCGTGGCCAACGCCTCGTTCGGCCCACTGCCCGGCGGCGACCGCAACGGGACGATGGCGATGTCCTACCTCCGCGAGCGCGCGCTCAGCGACGCCCTCGCGTACTACGCCTTCCGCCGCGGCACCCGTGGCGTCCCACCCTGGGAGGACGAACTCGACCGCCCGGTCCGCTCCGGCCTGATCGCCCGCCTGAAACAATTACAAGACGCGGCTCAGCCGGGTAAATAAGCACCCACAACGCTCTGTCGCACTTAGTGTGGACAAGGTGAGCATCACTGCGGCTGAGATTGCCAGGGCAGCGGATCTGCTGCACGACGTGGTGGCGCCGACCCCGCTGGAGTACTCGCGGTGGTTGAGCGACCTGGTCGGCGGCGACGTCTTCCTCAAGTGCGAGAACCTGCAGCGGACCGGCTCGTTCAAGCTGCGCGGCGCGTACGTCCGGATGGCTCGGCTGTCGAAGAAGGAGCGGGCCCTCGGAGTCGTCGCGGCCAGCGCGGGCAACCACGCGCAGGGCGTCGCGCTCGCGGCCCAGTTGCTCGGCATCAAGGCGACGGTGTTCATGCCGCACGGCGCGCCGATCCCCAAGGAGAAGGCCACCCGGGCGTACGGCGCCGAGATCCGCTTCGTCGGTACGTCGATCGACGACTGCCTGATCGCGGCGCGGGCGTTCGAGGCGGAGACCGGCGCGATCCTGATCCACCCGTTCGACCACCGCGACATCGTCGCCGGCCAGGCGACCACCGGGCTGGAGATCGTCGAGCAGTGCCCGCAGGTCCGGACCGTCGTCGTACCGACCGGTGGCGGCGGCCTGATCGCCGGGATCGCGCTCGCGATGCAACGTGACGGGATGCCGATCGAGGTCGTCGGCGTCCAGGCGAAGGGCGCCGCGGCGTACCCGGCCTCGCTCGAAGCCGGTATGCCGGTGCAGCTCGAGAAGATGGCGACCATGGCGGACGGGATCGCCGTCGGGCTGCCCGGTACCGTCCCGTTCGGCGCGATCCAGAAGTACGTGGGCGACGTACTGACCGCCGATGAGAACTCGTTGTCGAAGGCACTCCTGCTGGTGCTCGAACGCGCCAAGCTGGTCGTCGAGCCCGCCGGTGCGGCCGCCGTCGCCGCAGTACTGGACAACCCGAAGCGGTTCAAGCCGCCGGTCGTCGTCGTCCTGTCCGGCGGCAACATCGACCCACTGCTGCTGATGCGAGTGATCCGTCACGGCATGGCCGCGGCAGGCCGGTACTTGTCCCTGCGAGTCCGCATTCCCGACACCCCTGGCGGGCTGGCGACCCTTCTCGGCCGGCTCGCCGAGGTGGAGGCCAACATCATCGAGGTGCTGCACGAGCGCATCTCGGAAACGCTGAACCTGGACGAGGTCGAGGTCGCGTTGCAGCTCGAGACCCGGGGTGAGGACCACCGCTCACGGGTACTGGCGAGCCTGAGCACCAACGGATACACGTACACCTTGAACTAGAAGGAGCTCCCCGTGAAGGTCGTCGCACTGGCTACAGCAGCGGTTTTGTTGCTCACGGCAGCCTGTACTCCGGGCGCCGACAACCCGAGTGGCGGTGCGAGCGCGCCGAGCTCGGTGAAGACCGACGCGGGCGCGCTGGGCGATGTGTCCCTGACCGTCTGGGACCAGGAGGTCCGTGGCGGGCAGGCGGCGCAGATGGCCGAGCTCAACAAGCAGTTCCAGGCGAAGTACCCGAACATCAAGCTCAAGCGGGTCTCGCGGTCCTTCGACGATCTCAAGACGACACTGCGGCTCGCCTTGTCCGGCAATGATGCGCCGGACGTAGTACAGGCGAACAACGGGCGCTCGGACATGGGGGAGTTCGTCAAGGCCGGGCAGTTGGTGCCGCTGGACAAGTGGGCGGACGCGTACAACTGGAAGAGCCGGTACCCGGCTTCGGTGCTGCAGTACTCGCGGTACTCGGCGGACGGCAAGACCTTCGGCGAGGGCAACCTCTACGGGATGCCGCAGGTCGGCGAGGTCGTCGGCATCTACTACAACAAGACCAAGCTCGCCGCGCTCGGGCTCGAGCCGCCGAAGACCTGGGGCGACTTCGAGAACGCGCTGGGCAAGGCGAAGGCGGCCGGCGAGCTGCCGATGCAGTTCGGCAACCTGGACAAGTGGCCGGCTATCCACGTCTTCGGCACGGTGCAGGACAAGAACGTGCCGGCCGAGCAGATCACCACGCTCGCCTTCGGACGGGCGGGAGCGTCGTGGAAGACGACGGAGAACACGAAGGCCGCTGAGACCTTGGTGTCCTGGGTGGACAAGGGGTACTTCAACCAGGGCTTCAACGGGCAGGGGTACGACCCGGCCTGGCAGGACTTCGGCAAGGGCAAGGGCGTCTTCCTGATCGCCGGTACCTGGTTGCAAGCCGATCTGCAGAAGGCGCTGGGCGACAAGGTCGGCTTCATGCTCCCGCCGGGCGCGACGGCCGACGAGAAGCCGGTCGTGACCGGTGGTACGGGGCTGCCGTTCGCCGTCACCAACAAGGCGAAGAACCCGGACGCGGCCGCGGCGTACATCAACTTCATCACCAGCCCGGATGCGATGAAGGTCCTCACCACTACCGGCAACTTGCCGATCGCGGACACCTCGGCCCAGCAGGCGCCTGCCGGTCTCGCGGCCGACATCTTCAACGCCTTCGGGACGGCCGTCGGCAAGGAGGGCCTGGTCCCGTACCTCGACTACGCGACGCCGACGATGTACGACACCCTCGGCGCCGCCCTCCAGGACCTGCTGGCGAAGAAGGCGACCCCGGCGCAGTTCGTCGACAAGATCGAGGCCGACTACAGCAAGTTCGCCGGAAAGTGAGTTCACCTCCCGGCGAGCCGCGCAAGATCGGCTATCTCTACATCCTGCCTGCTTTTTTGGTCTATGCGGCGTTTCTGCTCTATCCGCTCGGGCGGGCCGTGCATCTGTCGCTGTTCGAGTGGGACGGGATCACGCTCGGGAAGTTCGTTGGCCTGAGCAACTATGCGGACGTGATCGCGGACGGCGGGCTGCGCGCGGCCTTCGGGCATGCGCTGGTGCTGATCGTCTTCTACTCGGTACTTCCGGTGCTGATCGGGCTGGCGCTGGCGTCGGTGCTGCAGCGGGCTCGTGTTCGCGGCATGGGGTTCTTCCGGACCGTCGTGTTCCTGCCACAGGTGATCGCGATGGTGGTCGTCGCGGTGTCGTGGCGGCACATCTATGCGCCTGACGGGCCGCTGAACGACGTACTGCGGTTCCTTGGGCTCGACTCGGTTGCTCGGGGATGGCTGGGGGACTACACGTTTGCGTTGCCGGCCGTCGGGGTGATCGGGACGTGGTTCGAGACCGGGCTGGTCACCGTGTTGTTGCTGGCGGGGATGGCGCGGATTCCGGCTGAGCGGTATGAGGCCGCGCGGCTCGACGGGGCCGGTGCGGTGGCTGAGTTCTTCGCGGTGGTGCTGCCGGCGGTACGGGGTGAGATCGCGGTCGCGGTGACGTTGACGGTGATCGCGGCGCTGCGGACCTTCGACCTCGTCTACGTGACGACGAGTGGGGGACCGGGGAACTCGACCAGCGTTCCGTCGTATGAGGTGTATCACCGGGCCTTCGAGCTCGGGCAGGTCGGCTCGGCGGCGGCGATCGGGGTCTGTCTGACGATACTGATCTTCGTGATCACGCTGGGGGTCAATCGGCTGGCGGATCGGAGTACCTCGTGAGGGCGCCGCTGGCCGAGCGGGTGGGCAACTACCTGCTCTTGACGGTCTTCGGGTTGTTCGCGCTCGGGCCGATCGTGACGATCGTGGTGTCTGCTCTGGGGCCGGACGACGGCGGCGGTGGGTCCAGTGGGTTCGGCAACTTCGGGAAGGCCTGGGAGATCGGGCACTTCGGCAGCTACCTGCGGACCAGCGTGCTCGTCTCGGTCTTCGTGGTTCTGGTGAGCGTGCTGTTCTCAATCCTGAGCGGCTATGCCTTCGGGACGATGCGGTTCCGCGGCGCCGGGGTGCTGTTCTACCTGTTCCTGCTCGGCATCATGATGCCGACCGAGGCGATCGTCGTTCCCTTGTACTTCGATCTGCGCTCGCTCGGGTTGACCGACACGTTCTGGGCCGTCGCGTTGCCGCAGGTCGCGCAATCGGTTGCCTTTGGCACCTTTTGGATGCGGGCGTACTTCCGGTCGTCGAGCCGGTCGCTGGTGGAGGCTGCCCGGCTGGACGGTGCGGGGCATTGGCGGACGCTGTGGCTGGTACTGGTGCCGCCCGCGCGTCCGGCGTTGGTGACGTTGATCGTGCTCGTGTTCATGTGGACGTGGAACGAGTTCCTGATCCCGCTGGTGATGGTGACGAGCGAGTCGCTGCGGACCGCGCCGTTGGGGCTGGCGTTCTTCTCCGGGCAGTACACGTCCGGGTTCACGCTGCTCGCGGCCGGCGCGGTCATCGTGGGCACACCGGTGGTACTCGTCTACGCGTTCCTGCAACGCCACTTCATCGCGGGGATGTTGGAGGGCGCCCTACGGGAATGACGCTGCGGGAGTAGTTAGAGGGGCTCGCACGACTTGAGCAGCGGCGAGTGCAGGCGCTCGGCCAGCACTCGGCGGTGCGTTGGAGCTGCCTCGGTCTGCCGGAGCAGGCCTTCGTCCGTGAGCTTTACGTTGACCGCGCGGCGGTCCTCGTGGCACATCAGCCGCTCGACCAGGCCGGCGGTCTCCAGCCGGCCGATCACGCGGGACAGCGCGCTCTGGCTCAGGTGGACCGACTTGGCGATCGTCTGGACCTTCGCGGACTGCTCGGGCAGCTCAGCCAGCCGCTCGAGCACCTCGTACTCACTCATGCCCAGCCCGTGCTGCTGCAGCTCGCGATCGAGCGCACAGCCGATATCGGCGTGTCGAGCCAACAGCTCGCGCCAGATGCGGACATCGGCGCTGACTTCACCAGTCTCAGCGCTGACCTTCGTCTCGGTCATGGAGGTGACGTTATCATGCAACTGCATTCAATGCAAGCGCAATTAATGAGTAGACATTAGATGCAAGTGCATGCAATGCTCTCTTCTCGTGACACAAACAACAACGCACACCACATCTCCGGCTCGCCTGACCTGGGACGCGCGCCTCTGGGGCGCCCTCCTCGTGGTCTGCGGCGTGATCTTCCTCGACGGCCTGGACGTGTCCATGGTCGGTATGTCGCTGCCGTCCATCGGCGCCGACCTCGGCGTCTCGCTGTCGTCCCTGCAGTGGGTCGTCACCGGCTACGTTCTCGGGTACGGGGGGTTCCTGCTGCTCGGTGGCCGCACGGCCGACCTGCTCGGCCGTCGCCGCGTCTTCCTGATCGCGCTCGCCGTCTTCGCCGTGGTCTCGATGCTGAGCTCACTGGCCACCAACCCCGAACTGCTCATCGCCGCGCGGTTCGTGAAGGGCATCGCCGCCGCGTTCACCGCGCCGGCCGCGCTCTCGATCATCACCACCACCTTCCACGAGGGCCCGGATCGCAACCGCGCCCTCAGTGTCTTCACCACCTGCGCCGCCAGCGGCTTCTCGATGGGCCTGATCCTCGGTGGCCTGCTGACCGAGGTCGGCTGGCGCTGGACCTTCCTGATGCCCGGCCCGGTCGCGCTGATCGTGCTGCTGTTCGCGCTCAAGCTGATCCCGAACAGCCCGCGGGACGAGAGCGCCGGCGGGTACGACGTACCGGGTGCCGTCACCGTCACGGCCGGCATGCTGTCGCTGGTCTTCGCCGTCGTCGGCGCCGAAGGGGCCGGCTGGGCCTCCTTCCGCACCATCGGGCTCTTCGTTCTCGCTGCGGTCCTGCTCGCTGCCTTCGTGCTGATCGAGCTGAAGACCAAGCACCCGCTGGTCCGGCTCGGCATCTTCCGGCTGGGCAACCTGCGGCGGGCGAACCTGGCGATCATGACGGTGTTCGGGGCCTACGTGTCCTTCCAGTTCATCGGCACGCTGTACCTGCAGAACCTGCTCGGCTGGTCGTCGCTGCAGACCGCGCTCGGCTTCCTGCCGGCCGGCCTGATCGTCGCCTTCCTCTCGCCGAACGCCGGCAAGGTGGCCGACCGGATCGGTACCGAGCGGATGCTCGCGACCGGGATGGTGCTGTTCGTGGCCGGGTACGCGCTGTTCCTGCGGATCGGGCCGACGTCGGACTACCTGTCGACGGTGCTGCCGACGATGGTGCTGATCGGCCTGGGCTTCGCGATCAGCTTCCCGGCGGCCAACATGCAGGCGACGAACGGGGTCGACGACAACGAGCAGGGGCTCGCGTCGGGTCTGTTCAACACCTCGGCGCAGGTCGGCGGCGCGATCGTGCTGGCCATCACCACCGCGGTGATCGGCAGCCAGTCGCACGGCATCACGGCGCCGAGCGGGATGCTCTCGGCGTACAAGCCGGCTCTGGTCGTGATCATCGGGATCACCGTGCTGGGCGCGCTGGTCGGGTTCGCGGGGCTGCGTGGGCTGGCGGCGCGGCGGGCGGCCGAGGCGGCGGAGGTCGCTGAGCTGGAGGCAGTACAGAAAGAACTGGCGGACGAGGAAATGACTCCGGCCGCCTGAAACACATATGAACGGTGCGGGTCCCGGGCTACTCCGCCGGGGCCCGCACCTCGGGTTGCGGCCAGGACCGCCACCCCATCAATCACCCCATGCCCCGGCGCCGACACGCCTGGGCCTCGCGGCGAACCCGGTGGTTTGATGGGCTGGCGGTCCGCTCACCCCCGAGCCCGGGGGGAGTTGGGGGCCTTCCCCGATTGGTTTCGGACCTTCCGGGTGCTGGACTGGGGTACATGAGCGATCAGAGCAATCAGAGCGACTACGACCGACGGGTCCGAACCATCCTCGACCGAGTCGCCGCCGGCCACCTCACCACCGAAGAAGCCGCGACCCTGATCGCTGCCCTCCCCACCAACTCCACAGCCACCAACTCCACAGCCCCCACCTCGACAGCTCCCGCTGACTCAGCGGCCTCCGCCGACTCGGCGCCCAGCGACTCGGCTCCCGCTGACCGGAGTTTCGCGGGCTCAGCTGACTCGGCTCCTGCTGGTTCACCGGCACCGGCCGACGCGGCGGCTGCGGATGACTCGCCTTCGCCGTCCGTCTGGGCCGAGGTCGTCGACACTCCCGCCCCCAACGGCTCTCCGAAGCACGCGGCTGCTGCCTCCGAGGGCCAGGGGAGTGTGGTGGACGACGCTGCCGTAGTACCGGAGCCTGCTCCCGCTGTCGAGCCCGAGCCTGCCGCCGCGCCCGCCGCGCCCGCGCCAGCCGCCGAGCCTGCGGCGGCTGCCGAGCCGGTGCATGCGCCTACCGCTGAGCCGGTGGTTGAGGAGGAGACCCTCCACAGCGATCTGGTGGTGCCTTCGGGTGTGCGGCGGGTGACCATCCGGGCGATCGGCCGCCGGGTGCGGTTGATCGGGGAGCCTGCGGTGACCGGGGTCGCCGTGGACGGCCCGCATGTGATCAAGCGCGACGGCGACACCCTGGCGATCAACAGCGAAGGCGACATGGGCGTCTCGATCGACGGGCTGAGCATGTTGCGCAACCCGACCGATCTCAAGTCGCACGTGAACGGCTTCGCCAAGGAGCTGTCCATCCGGGTCAACCCGATGCTCCAGGTGGAGATCGAGGTGACCGGCGGCAGCGTTCACGCCGAGCGCCTCCCCGGCCTGTCCCGGGTCCGCGTCACCGCTGGTACCGCCAAGGTGACCGACGTCGACGGCCCGATCGACCTGCTCGTCCAGGCCGGTACCGCCACCCTCGACGCCCAGATCACCAAGGGCCGCTCCCGCGTCCGCGTCGAGTCCGGCTCCGCCAACGTCACCCTCCGCCGAGGCTCCGACGTCCGAGTCCACACCGAGGCCCAGCTAGGCCGCGTCTCCTGGACCGGCGCCGTCTCCGGCCAATCCAAAGACGTAGAAATAGGCCGAGGCCGAGCCGCCCTAGACGTAGAGGTCCTCGTCGGCAGCGCCCAGATCACCTCCGACTAACCGCTGCACCCGGACCGCCACCACACATCAACCTCCGCGCTCCGAGCGCTTGCAGGCTCAGCGGGCATCACGTTCGCCGCCGATCGGCGAGTTGGTGTGTGGCGGGGGTCCGCGACCGCCCGCCCGAGGTCCGCAGCGACGAGCGCTGGCAGGCACCGGACGCGGCCAAGGCGAGCAGGGGAGCGGCGATCATGCCGAGGCGGCTGCCGAGCTGGCTCAGCAGGTCCGCGATCCAGAGGCGGCGGAAGTCGGGCGGTAAACCTCTCGAAATTTGTCGGTGTGCTCCGACAGGATGACCTGCATCACATTCTGGAAGGAGCGGCTGCGATGGCTGCAATCGAGGCGAGCGGCCTCGTGAAGACGTTCAAGTCCCGCAAGAACACGGTCAAGGCGCTCGACGGCATCGATCTGGAGGTCCCCGAAGGCACCGTGCTCGGCCTGCTCGGGCCGAATGGCGCGGGCAAGACGACGGCCGTCCGGGTGCTCACCACGCTGATGCCGCCGGACGCGGGCAGTGCGCGGGTGCTCGGCCATGACGTGGTGAAGGAGGCCGACACCGTCCGCAGTTTGGTCGGGCTGTCGGGACAGTACGCCGCTGTTGACGAGCTGCTCACCGGCCGGGAGAACCTGTGGATGTTCGGCCGCCTGTACCGCCTGAACAGCCGGCAGGCCAAGCAACGAGCCGACGAGCTGCTCGAGACCTTCGACCTGACCGACGCGGCCGACCGGATCCTGAAGACGTACTCCGGCGGCATGCGCCGGCGGCTCGACCTCGCGGGCTCGCTGATCGCCCATCCCAAGGTGCTGTTCCTGGACGAGCCGACGACCGGGCTCGACCCGCGCAGCCGGCTCGACCTGTGGAAGATCATCCGCGACCGGGTCAGCGAAGGGGTGACAATCCTGCTGACCACGCAGTACCTGGAAGAGGCCGACGAACTGGCTGACAGCATCGCGGTGGTCGACCACGGCTCGGTGATCGCGCGTGGCACCGCGGACGAGCTGAAGGCGAAGGTGGGTGGCGAGCGGATCGAGGTCGTCGTGCACGAGCCGGACGAGACTTACCGGGCGCTCGAGTTGCTGATGGCGGCGCTGGAGGTCACCGATCCGGAGTCGACCACACTCGACAAGCACAGCAAGCGGCTGACGATGCCGGCGCCGGGTGGTTCGGAGGCGCTGGTCGCGGTGATCCGCACGCTCGACGGCGCCGGGATCCGGATCGCCGACATCGGGCTGCGCCGGCCGACGCTCGACGACGTGTTCCTCAGCCTGACCGGGCACGCGACCGAAGAGGACAGCCAGGCCGCGGACGAGGCGGTCGGTAGTACCGACCCGAAGAAGGTGAAGGCATGAGCACGACCGGTACTCCGGTGAAGGTGAGCCCGCTCGCTCGCGCGGTGTCGGACGCGGGCATCCTGGCCTGGCGGAGTCTGAAGCGGATTCCGCGGACACCGGACATGCTGATCTACGCCACCATCCAGCCGATCATGTTCGTGCTGCTGTTCGCGTACGTCTTCGGCAACGCGATCCCGATCCCGGGCTTCCCGGGGGCACGGGCGTACCGCGAGTTCCTGATGTCCGGGATCTTCGCGCAGACGATGGCGTTCGCGGTCGCCTCGGCCAGCGTCGGGCTGGCCGACGACATGTCGAAGGGGTTGATCGACCGGTTCCGGTCGCTGCCGATGGCGCGTTCGGGGGTGATCGCCGGGCGGGTGATCGGGGACGTCATCTTCAACGCGTTCGTGATGCTGATCATGGTGATCTGCGGCTTCATCGTCGGCTGGCGCTGGCACAACGGCATCGGCAATGCCTTTGCCGCGTTCGCGATCCTGCTGCTGTTCGCCTTCGCCATGCTCTGGGTGGGCGCCTTGATCGGCTTGTCCGTAGGCGGTCCCGAAGTCGCCGCCTCAGCCGGTCTGATCTGGCTCTTCCCGCTGACGTTCCTCTCGAACGCCTTCGTCCCCACGCCCAACCTGCCCAGCGGCCTGCAACCGGTCGCCGAGTGGAACCCGATCTCGTCGATCGTGGCTGCCTGCCGTCATCTCTTCGGCAACCCCAGCCCGTTCGCCAGCCCCGACGGCTTCCCGGCCCAGCACCCGGTCTGGCTCTCCCTGATCTGGTGCACCGCCATCATCGCCGTCTTCGCCCCACTAGCCGTCAACAAGTACCGCCGCGCAACCGGCCACTGACCCGCCAGGTTTGGCGACCTTGAACATGAAACGGCGACCTTGAACAAGAAATAACTTGTTCAAGGTCGCCGGTGGTTGTTCAAGCCCACTACACGTGGGTCAGCCCTTGAAGGGGACCGCCGCGACGATCTCGACCGTGACGGGCTTGCCGTTCGGGGCCTCGTAGGTGGCCTTCTCGCCCTTCTTCTTGCCCAGGATGGCTGAGCCGAGGGGGGACTGCGGCGAGTAGACGTCGATGTCCACCGAGGTGTCCAGGGCGAGGAGTTCGCGGGAGCCGAGCAGGAACGTCTCGACGTCGTCGTCACCGGCGAACTTGATCGAGACCTTCATGCCGGGCTCGACCTTGCCGCCGGCCTTCGGGGTCTCGCCGACGCGGGCGCGGCGCAGGATGTCCTCGAGCTGCCGGATCCGGGCCTCCATCTTGCCCTGCTCGTCCTTGGCGGCGTGGTAGCCGCCGTTCTCCTTCAGGTCGCCCTCGTCGCGCGCGTCGCTGATCCGCTGGGTGATCTCGGTCCGGCCGGCGCCCTTCAGCTCCTCGAGCTCGGACTTCAGCTGGTCGTAACCATCCTGTGTCAGCCAGACAACGCTGTCCTCGTCGATCTTCTGCGTCATGGCTGCTCCTTTGTCGATGGGATGGGGGCGTAGAAAAAGGCTGAGGCCGCCGTCGTCGACGGCGACCAATCCACTGAGCGTAGCAAGACAGCGCTCAGAACCCCACAGTTCTTCGCTTTCTCAAACACTTGGCAAACGCTTACCATCGCCAGCGAGGCAATCGTTTGCCCCGCCCGGAAACCGGGTATACGGACTAGTTCGGCCGATGCGCGTCAGCAGTGGTGCAACCGACCAGTACGACGGCAGTCGCGGCCCGCTGGGTTGTCACTTTGGCGTCGACGGTCTGCTGACGCGGAGAGTCCGGCGAAACCGTCACGGTCACCTCGCCGACGATCGAGAAATCGGCCGCTTTCGCCTGCAGCCGGCACTGCGCCTCGACCGATTTGCTCCGGTCGACCTGGATGGTCGCGGACGCCGAGGTCGCAGACTCGATCTTGAAGCCGATCAGCCGCGACGAGACCGGCGGGTTGGACGAAATGAACGCGGCCCACATCAGCCAGACCAGCCCGATCACGGCGACTACGGCCACGCCCGCGATCAGGAGAACCCGGCGACTGGGACCGGTCCGCCCGTACCGGGCATCCAGCGCAGCGCTCGTACCGGCGTCGGTACCGGCGCTCGTACCAGTGCTCGAACTGGTGCTGGTACCGGCTGGTCGTGGGTCGGTCACTGGTTCTCCTCGGGCTTGGAGGACCATTGTGTCTTGTGACTGAAGATCTTCGCCTACTGCATGTCCACGCACACCCTGACGACGAGTCCAGCAAGGGCGCCGCATCGACCGCCCGGTATGTCGCCGAAGGCGTCGACGTGATGGTCGCGACCTGTACCGGCGGCGAACGCGGCTCGATCCTCAACCCGAAGATGGACCGGCCCGAAGTACTGGCGAACATCACCGAGATCCGCCGCAAGGAGATGGACGCGGCCCGCGAGATCCTCGGTGTCCGGCAGGAGTGGCTCGGCTGGATCGACTCGGGCTTCCCCGAGGGCGACCCGCTGCCGCCGCTGCCGGAGGGCTGCTTCGCGTCGCTCAAGGTCGAGGACGCCGCGGCCCCGCTGGTGAAGCTGATCCGTGAGTTCCGTCCGCAGGTCGTGACGACGTACGACGAGAACGGCGGCTATCCGCATCCCGATCACGTGATGTGCCACCAGATCACGGTGGCGGCGTTCGAGGCGGCCGGCGACCCGGACGCGTACCCGGAGCTCGGTACGCCGTACCAGCCCTTGAAGCTGTACTACCACCACACCTTCCACCGCGAGCGGATGAAGGCGCTGCACGACGCGATGATCGCGCGCGGCCTCGAATCGCCGTACGCCGACCGGCTGAAGGACTGGAAGCCGGACCCGGAGAACGAGAAGCGGATCACCACCCGCGTCGAGTGCGCCGAGTACTTCGAGCTCCGCGATCGCGCCCTGCTCGCCCACGCGACCCAGATCGACCCGGACGGCGCGTGGTTCGCAGTACCGCTGGAGGTTCACCAGCAGGCCTGGCCGACCGAGGACTACGAGCTGGCCCGCACGCTGGTGGACTCCGAACTGCCTGAAGACGACCTCTTCGCGGGGTTGCGCTGAGGGCGGGAGCAGCCGGTGAGAGACTGGAGAGGTGACAGCGATGACCCGAGTTCTGACCATCAGCCCGCCGATGACCGAGATCGATCCGAACTCGGTCAGGCCCGGCTGGGTCGCGCTGCTGATCGTCCTGGTACTTGGTGGCGCCACCGTCCTGCTGTGGCGCAACATGGGCAAGCAGCTGAAGCGGATCGACTTCGACCCGGACGCCGGTGCTCGCGACCGAGCACCGTCCGACGTCCCGACGGCCACGGCCGACTCGGCGAGCCCGGCTGGCGCTGCCGAGCAGGCGGCTGAAACCTCGGAACCACCCAAGAAGTAGGCATCCGGTGACTCGGGGTGAATGGCGCCCCGAGTCGATGCCTTGAGCAACGGGTTGACGGTTGGGTGGGGTCGCGGACGGCGTCTGCGATCGCCGAAAGTCACGGTGGAGCAACCGTTTGCTTCCCAGTGGTCACGAGATGGTGTCGTGCGCAGCTATCTGTTAGATAGCTCACCTATAGTGTGCGCGTGTCCATCCATGGTGCCGAGGGCGGGAACGCTCTGTGACTACGACCCGCGCCACCCGCGTAGCCCGGCACCGCATGCCCGGCCGCCTGGTCGCGGGGGGCGCGAGTGCCGTCGCGGTGGCCGCCGTGGCGATGGTGATCGCCCTGTACTCCGCCGGCAGCGAACCGAAGACCGGGGATGACGGGCTCGGCGGTCCCGGCCTGCTGGTCGAATGGCTGCTGCCGTTGTTCAGGCTGCTCTCCACGATGGCGACCGTCGGGTGCGCCGGTGCCCTGTTGGCAGCAGTCGTGTTGCTGCGTACCGACGGCGGACCGCTCGGTATGCAAGGGCGACGGGCGATCCGCGACGCCAGCAACTCCGCCATCATCTGGGCGGTCTGCTCCTTCGCCGGCGCGGTACTGACCGCGGCGATCCTGCTCGCCACCCCGGTCAACCTGTTGCGTCTCCGGCTGGACGACGCGCTCGCCGTCCCCGAGGTCAAGTCGCTGCTGATCACCGGCATCCTCGTCGTCGCGCTGGCGGTCGGCATCCGCCGCGCCGAGACTTCCTCAGCCGCCGGACTCGGCGTACTGGTCGCGATCGCCGCCCTGGTCCCACCAGCACTGACCGCCTTCCCACGCAACGAGTCATACGTCGTACTCGCGGGCGCGGCCCTGGTCATCCACGTGATCGCCGCGACCAGCTGGGTAGGCGGCCTCGCAGGCCTGGTCCGCTACGGCCGAGCCAGCCGCAACGGCCTACCGCTAGTCCTAGAACGCTTCAGCCAGGTGGCACTACTGTCCTCGATCGCTGTTCTACTCAGCGGCCTGATCAGTGCCGCCGGCCGCCTGGCAGCCAAAGGCGGCGGCTTCGGCAAGATCCCCGACATCCTCACCTCAGACGCCTACGGCGCCTTGCTCCTGGTGAAAACCGTCGCCTTCCTCATCCTCATCATCGGCGGCTGGTTCCACCGCCGCCACACCATCGGCGACCTGGACACCCCCGGCAACCGCTTCTGGCAGCTAGTAGCCGGCGAACTCCTCATCATGGCCGTAGCCATAGGCCTCTCCATAGCCCTGGCCCAGACCATCTAGTACTGCTGGTGGAATCAGAGCGCGCCGAGGTCGATTTCCAGCTGGAACGGCAGGGAGGTTTTGATGACACCGGTGCAGACGTCGCCATCGCGGTAGACGCCACTCGCTGGGTCCAGTACGTAGGTATAGACCACCGGTACGCCGGTAACTGCCTGCTCAACACGCCAGTAGAAGGCGATACCGGCCTTCGCGTACTGGTCGGCCTTGACGATCCGGTCGGTGGTCTCCGATCCGGGCGAAACCACCTCGACGATGAGTAGTACGTGCTCGGGTCGGGTGGGCGCGACATCGATGGTGTCCGCCCGGTAGACCACGACGTCTGGGCGCCGATTGGTCAGTGGGACGTCCTGGAGCCGGACGTCGAAATCCGTGTCGGCGTTCCAGTCCTGGCCGGCTGCGAGATCCAGCCCATTCGCCAGAATCCGTGCCAGCCGGTTGTGTCGCTTGGAAGCGCTCGGGGTCACTACGACCATCCCGTCGACGATCTCGATGCCGGCGCATTGTTCGGCCGACCAGGAGTCGTACTGCTCAGCGGTGATCTGGGAATGCATCCACGCCGGAGCGACCATATCCGCGGTCACGGTGTACCTCCCCTGGGTCAGCGACGGGCCGGTGGTGCAGGACTCAGGATACTCGGGGCGGCGACATAGATGGTGTCCACAGCGCGGTTGGTCCTGCCGAGCCGTCTTCACGGACTCCCTAGTGTGGGGGCATGGCCTCCAATGAGCTAGCCAAGTCCACTTCGCCTTATCTGCGGCAGCACGCCGGCAACCCTGTGCATTGGCGGGAGTGGGCTGAGGGGGTTTTCTCGGAGGCTCGGGAGCGGGATGTGCCGGTGTTTTTGTCGGTGGGGTATTCGGCTTGTCATTGGTGTCATGTGATGGCGCACGAGTCGTTCGAGGATGAGGCGACGGCGGCTTATCTGAACGAGAACTTCGTTTGTGTGAAGGTGGATCGGGAAGAGCGGCCGGATGTGGATGCGATCTACATGCAGGCGACGGTGGCGATGACCGGGCAGGGTGGGTGGCCGATGTCGGTGTTCCTGACGCCGGATGCGGAGCCGTTCTTCTGTGGGACGTACTTTCCGTCGGAGCCGCGGCATGGGATGGCGTCGTTCCGGCAGGTACTGGAGTCGTTGGTCCACGCGTGGCGGACCAAGCGGGAGGACATCGACAAGGTGGGGCGGTCGGTCGTCGAGCAGCTGGGGGCGCGCGGGGCGGTCGCCGAAGGGGTGATGGACGACGCGACGTTGGAGCGGGCGGTCGCGTTGCTGAAGGTGGACTTCGATCCGGTGGACGCGGGGTTCGGGCGGGCGCCGAAGTTCCCGCCGTCGATGGCGGTCGACTTCCTGTTGCGGAACCATCGGCGGACCGGTTCCACGGAGGCGTTGGAGATGGTCGCGCAGACGTGTGAGCGGATGGCGCGGGGTGGGATGTACGACCAGCTGGCCGGTGGGTTCGCGCGGTACAGCGTCGACGGGCAGTGGGTCATCCCGCACTTCGAGAAGATGCTCTACGACAACGCGCTGCTGCTGGACGTCTATACGCAATGGTGGGCGATCACGGAGGAGCCGCTCGCCGAGCGGATCGCTCTCGAGACGGCTGACTTCCTGCTCGCGGAGTTGCGCACACCCGAGGGTGGGTTCGCTTCGGCGCTCGACGCTGATACCGAGGGCGAAGAGGGCCGGTACTACGTATGGTCGCCCGCTGAGCTGCACGAGTTGCTCGGTGCGGATGCCGACTGGGTGATAGACCTCTGCGACGTCACCGGCACGTTCGAGCACGGCACCTCGGTGCTCCAGTTGCGTCGCGATCCGGATGATCTGGCTCGCTGGCAGAAGGTTCAGTCGGTACTACGGGACGCGCGACGCGGCCGGACGTATCCCGGCCGCGATGACAAGGTGGTGGCGGCGTGGAACGGTCTTGCGATCACGGCGCTTGCGCGGACGGGCGTCGTACTGGCGAAGCCGGAGTACGTCGAGGCTGCGGTCGCCGCGGCTGAATTGGTCCGGACCGTGCATCTGGATCAGTCCGGAATCCTGCGGCGGACGTCGCGCGATGGAGTGGTCGGGTCGGCGCATGGGGTGCTGGAGGACTATGCGGCGTATGCGCAGGCGTGTCTGACGCTGGTCGGGGTGACTGGTGAAGCTGCCTGGCTGGAGCTTGCGCAAAGCCTGCTGGACCGGGTGCTTGAGCAGTTTGTTGCCGACGGCATCTTCTATGACACGGCGGCCGATGCCGAGACGCTGGTCTGGCGCCCCCAAGACGCAACCGACAACGCCAGTCCCTCTGGAGTCTCCCTAGCAGCCGAAGCATTCAGCACCCTCGCTTCCCTGACCGGATCGGCCCGCTACGAGGCTGCCGCCCAGCAAGCACTGCAAATGTCCGCAGCCATCGCAACTCGAGCTCCCCGCTTCGCGGGGAGAGCTCTCGCGGTGGCGGAGACGATTGCCGCAGGCCCCCTGGAGGTAGCCGTCATCCGCGGCCCTGCGGGCCGCGTCGACGGCGAGCCGGAAGGCGAAGTCGCCCCGGTCGGCGGCGGTGACTTTGCTGGGTTGTTGCGGGTTGCGGTGAAGGATTCGCCGTGGGGGACCGCGATCGCAAGTGGTCTGGCTGGGAGTGGGGTGCCGTTGCTTGAGGGGCGGGGGCTGGTGGGTGGGGAGGCGGCCGCGTTCGTGTGTCAGCGGTTTACCTGCAAGTTGCCGGTTGTGTTGCCGGAAGACCTTCGGCGTGAGTTGAAGACCACTCGCTGACCCCTTGCGGAAGTGCGGGTTTTCCCTGTCATTTCGGCGGAATCACTTGACTGCGGCTCCGACGGAGGACAGAGTCCTCCCTCAGTCGGATGTAACAGAACTCGCATGTGCTGACACACAGTGTCACAAGTAGGCAGTGGCACTGCTGGGCCAGATATCCGGCGTCCCCCCAATGAACTGGTCGTTGCGCCCAAACAGCGACCACACCGTGAGGAGATGTTGTCTTGAAACGACTGACATCAGCAGGGGCGGTGGTCATCGTCGCAGCCGCGGGGCTGGCGATGTCGCCCGCAGGAGCCGCCAACCGTACGGCTCCGCTTCCCGCGTCCGGCTTCAACCAGCCGGCCGCTGTGCAGGCAGAGTCCGCGCTGACCGCGCAGACCGCCACCGCTCTCGGACTGGCCGGCGGTGAGGTGCTCAAGGTCCGCGATGTCGTCAAGGATGCCGACGGCACCGAGTACGTCCGCTACGACCGGACCTTCAACGGTCTCAAGGTCGTCGGCGGCGACCTGATCGTGCACCGCGACGGCGCGGCGATCAGCAACGTCACCTACAACCGCGGTGCGAAGGCCGTCGGGGTCACCTCGACCAAGCCGACGCTGTCCCAGGCCGCCGCCCTGGCCAAGGGTTCGAAGTCCGCCGACTTCAAGGCCACCAGCAACAAGGGGACGCTGGTCGTCTTCGTCACGCCGACCAAGCCGGTCCTCGCCTACGAGGTCGTCACCAGCGGGGTCAAGGCCGACCAGACGCCGTCGGTCCTGCACTCCTTCATCGACGCCAAGACCGGCGCGGTGCTGGACCAGGACGACGAGATCAAGACCGGTACCGGTAACTCGATGTACTCCGGCACGGTCACCCTCGGTACGTCCGGCAGCTCGGGCAACTACTCGATGACCGACCCCGGCCGCGGTGGCAACTGGACCACGGACCTGAACGGTGCGACCTCCGGTAACGGAACCACCTTCACGGACCCGGACGACACCTGGGGCACCGGTGCGGCCTCGAACCGGCAGACCGCCGGCGTCGACGCGCACTACGGCACCCAGGAGACCTGGGACTACTACAAGAACGTCTATGGCCGCAACGGCATCTTCAACAACGGCCAGGGCTCGCGGTCCCGCGTGCACTACGGCAACGCGTACGTGAACGCGTTCTGGGACGGCACCCAGATGACGTACGGCGACGGTTCCGGGAACACCCACCCGCTGACCGCCATCGACGTGGCCGGCCACGAAATGAGCCACGGTGTCACCGAGGCCTCCGCCAACCTGAACTACTCGGGTGACGCGGGCGGCCTGAACGAGGCCACCTCGGACATCTTCGGCACCTCGGTCGAGTTCTACGCCAACAACGCCAGCGACGTCGGTGACTACCTCATCGGCGAGAAGATCAACATCAACGGCGACGGCACCCCGCTGCGCTACATGGACAAGCCGTCGAAGGACGGTGCCAGCAAGGACTGCTGGACGACCAGCACCGGTGGGCTCGACCCGCACTACTCCTCCGGCCCGCTGAACCACTGGTTCTACCTGGCCTCCGAGGGCTCCGGCGCCAAGACGATCAACGGCGTCTCCTACAACAGCCCGACCTGCGACGGCTCGACCGTCACCGGTGTCACCCGTGAGGTGGCGGCCAAGGTCTGGTACCAGACCCTGACCACCAAGCTGACCTCGGGCAGCACCTACAAGGACGCCCGTGAAGGCGCGATCACAGTCGCCAAGGCCCTGTACGGCGACAACTCGTCGCAGTGCCTCGGCATCCAGGCCGCGTTCAACGCCATCACCGTCCCGGCCGGCGCTGCCAGCTGTGGCGCGGTCATCCCGCCGACCGGCTCCGAGCGCCTCGTGAACGGTGGCTTCGAGTCCGGCACCGCCAGCTGGACCGGTACGTCGGGTGTCATCGTCAACGGTGGCACGAAGCCGGCTCACGGTGGTACCTGGAAGGCCGTTCTCGGCAACAAGGGCACCACCTCCACGCAGAACATCGGCCAGTCCGTCGCGGTCCCGGCCGGTGCCACCTCGGCCCAGCTGTCGCTGTGGATCCGGATCGACACCGCCGAGACCACCACCTCGACGGTGTACGACAAGGTGCAGGTCCAGGTCGTGAACGGCTCCACCACCACGACGCTGGCGACGTACTCCAACCTGAACAAGAACACGACGTACACGCAGAAGACGTTCAACGTCGGCGCGTACGCCGGTAAGACGATCACGGTGAAGTTCCTCGAGAACGAGGACTCCTCGCTGCAGACCAGCTTCGTCGTCGACGACGTGTCGCTGATCGGCTAGTCAGCACCCTGCTCGTCCCGAATCACCGGTCCGGGGGCGGCTGCCGCCCTGGTCTGCCCCCGGACCGACCCCAGTTTCCTCCCGTTGCGCGGGAGTGATCCCTGCCGCGAAGCACGTGTACCAAGCGAAAAACGATCGCTGCGCCCATTCAGCGACGAAACCGTGAGGAGTGCTGTTGTGAAGAGAATGACATCTGTAGCCGCAGTCGCCGTTCTGGCGGCTGCGGGCCTGGCCATCGCGCCCGCCGGCGCGTCTGTTCGCTCCGCCCCGTTGCCCGCTTCCGGCTTCGACCAGCCGGCCGCGGTCCAGTCCGAGCAGACGCTGTCCGCGAAGACCGCGGCCGCGCTCGGCCTGGGCAAGGGTGAGGTGCTCCAGGTCAAGGACGTGGTGAAAGATGCCGACGGCACCGAGTTCGTCCGGTACGAGCGGACGTACAACGGGCTGAAGGTCGCCGGCGGCGACATGATCGTGAAGCGCGCTGGTGACGGTGCGATCAGCGGCGTCACCTACAACCGCAACGCGACCGGGGTCGGCGTCAAGTCGACCAAGCCCACGCTGTCGCAGTCGGCGGCGCTGGCCAAGGGTGCGAAGGCGGCCGGCTTCAAGGCCACCGGCAACAAGGGCACGCTGGTCGTGTACGTGACGCCGGCCAAACCGGTACTGGCCTATGAGGTCGTCACCACCGGGGTCAAGGCCGACCAGACCCCGTCGGTGCTGCACTCGTTCATCGACGCGAACACCGGTGCGCTGCTGGCCTCCGACGACGAGGTCAAGACAGGCACCGGCAAGTCGATGTACGCCGGTACGGTGACGATCGGTACGTCGGGCAGCGCGCCCAACTTCGTCATGAAGGACACCTCCCGTGGCGGCAACTACACCACGGACCTGAACGGTGGATCGTCCGGCGCCGGCACCACCTTCACCGACGCGGACAACACCTGGGGCACCGGTGCGGCTTCGAACCGGCAGACCGCCGGCGTCGACGCGCACTACGGCTCCCAGCTGACCTGGGACTACTACAAGAACGTCCACGGCCGCAACGGCATCTTCAACAACGGTCAGGGCGCCCGCTCCCGCGTGCACTACGGCAACGCGTACGTGAACGCGTTCTGGGACGGCACCCAGATGACGTACGGCGACGGCTCGGGCAACACGCACCCGCTGACCGCCATCGATGTCGCGGGGCACGAGATGAGCCACGGTGTCACCGAGGCGACCGCCGGCCTGAACTACTCCGGCGACGCGGGCGGCCTCAACGAGGCCACCTCCGACATCTTCGGCACGATGGTGGAGTTCTACGCGAACAACTCGTCCGACGTCGGTGACTACCTCATCGGCGAGAAGATCAACATCAACGGTAACGGCACCCCGCTGCGCTACATGGACAAGCCGTCGAAGGACGGTCGCAGCAAGGACTGCTGGACGACCAGCACCGGCGGTCTGGATCCGCACTACTCCTCCGGCCCGCTGAACCACTGGTTCTACCTGGCCTCCGAGGGCACCGGCTCCAAGACCATCAACGGTGTCAGCTACAACAGCACCGCCTGCAACGGCACCACGTTCGCCGGCGTCGGCCGGGACGTGGCTGCCAAGGTCTGGTACCGCACGCTGAGCACGAAGCTCAGCTCGGGCTCGACCTACAAGGACGCCCGCAACGGTGCGATCACCTCCGCCAAGGAGCTTTACGGCGCTGGTTCCGCGCAGTGCAAGGGCATTCAGGCCGCCTTCAGCGGCATCTCGGTACCGGCAGGCTCAGCAGCCTGCTAACACTTGGTCCCGGCGCGGGTCTCATCAGGATCCGCGCCGGGGCCTTTCCTTTGTGAGGCAAAGGAGTATCCGCCCATGCTCAAGTCCCCTCTGTACGGCGTACTCGGCACCGCTCTGGTCGCCACCGCCGTCCTCGTCCCCGGCGGCCCCGCCCAGGCCGTCGACTCACCCGACATCTCCGTCACCAACACCAAGGCGCACCTGGACCAGCTCCAGTCGATCGCCACCGCCAACAGCGGCAACCGCTACACCGGCCGCCCCGGCTACCTCGCCTCCGCCAACTGGGTGAAGTCGAAGCTCGACGCGGCCGGCTTCACCACCACGCTGCAGTCGTTCTCGACATCGGCCGGTACGTCGTACAACGTGATCGCCGAATGGCCGCAAGGCGACGCGAACCACGTCGTGATGACCGGCTCGCACCTCGACAGCGTCAGCGCCGGGCCGGGCATCAACGACAACGGCAGCGGCAGTGCGGGCGTCCTGGAGACCGCACTCGCCTACGCCGCCAGCGGCCAGGTACCCAAGAATCGCTTGCGTTTCGGCTTCTGGGGAGCCGAGGAGCTCGGCCTGCTCGGGTCGAAGTACTACGTCAACAACCTGCCCGCGGCCGAGCGCGCCAAGATCGAGCTGTACCTGAACTTCGACATGATCGCCTCGCCCAACCCGGGCTACTTCGTCTACGACGACAACCCGGCCGGCAACGGCGCGCGCGACGATCTGAAGAACTACTTCACCAGCAAGAGCATTCAGACCGAGTACATCGACGTGCAGGGCCGGTCCGACCATGCGGCCTTCCGGTCACTCGGGATCCCGACTGCCGGGACCTTCTCCGGCGCCGAGGAGATCAAGACGTCGGCCCAGGCGACCAAGTGGGGCGGTACGGCGAACACCGCGTTCGACGCCTGCTACCACCGGTCCTGCGACACCATCAACAACCTCAATCTGACGTCGCTCGACCGTCAGATCGACGCGATCGGTTACATGATCTGGAACTACGCCCAGAAGGACTACGGCCCGGTCACTCCGCCGACCGGCACCAACCTGATCCAGAACCCCGGCTTCGAGTCGGGCGCGGCGAACTGGACCGGTACCAACGGTGTCATCACCAACAGCAGTTCGAAGCCCGCGCACGCCGGCACCTACAAGGCCTGGCTGCAAGGCAATGGCAGCACCAGCACCGAGAACACCGGCCAGTCGGTGGCCATCCCGTCGACGGCGACCGCCGCGGCCCTCTCGTTGTGGATCCGGATCGACACCGCTGAGACCACCACCTCGACCGTGTACGACACGGTGAAGGTGCAGGTGGTCGACGGGTCGACCACGACCACGCTGGCGACGTACTCGAACCTGAACAAGAACACGACGTACACCCAGAAGACGTTCAACGTCCTTGCCTACAAGGGCAAAACGGTGACCGTCAAGTTCCTCGGCGCCGAGGACTCGTCACTGCAGACGAGCTTCGTGATCGACGACGTGGCGCTCACCACGAGCTGAGAGCTAGACCGGCTTGCACAGACTGCCGGGTTTGGTGGCTTCGGTGAGCAGCGTGCCCACCGGGGCCACCAACGGCTTCAGCTTCGGGTCGTCGAGCCGCGCCAGCCCACCGCCGGCCGCCACTGCGATGATCATGTCGTCGGGGTGCCGCACCGTCGGCTTGGTGACACCGACGGAGGCCCAGTCGACCTGCTTCACCGCATCGGTGAGGGTGGTCAGGAACCCGGGTTCCAGCTCGCACTTCGACGGTCCCTTGCCCATCGAGCTGGCGGTGACGATGCCGTCGGTGCCGACGGCCACCTGGTCGTTGAACCCGGCGAAACCGCCGGTCCGGCTGACAGTC
This sequence comes from Kribbella sp. NBC_00382, assembly GCF_036067295.1. Lineage (NCBI taxonomy): Bacteria > Bacillati > Actinomycetota > Actinomycetes > Propionibacteriales > Kribbellaceae > Kribbella > Kribbella sp. NBC_00382. The sequence goes on along the minus strand of NZ_CP107954.1, from coordinate 589,190 downwards.
AGGGGCAGTCCGCTGGGGGCCGTGCTCGGCGACGGCAGACTCGCGATCGGCGTGCTCGGGTTGGTGGAGGCGGACGGCGTACCGCCCGCGCCGGATTCATCGCCACATCCGGCCAGAACCAGACCGGCGGCGGCTGCCAGTACTACGAACCGAATGTTTTTCACACCCTCATACATACCCGTCCTGAGGGTGACGGCAGACTTCGTGCATGGGCTGGTACACGAATGTCATTCGCTCGTTAGGGCATCGACGGTGGTTCGCCCTGGTCGGTCGCACTATGGTACCGGTCGATCGCTGGCTGCAACGAAGGACCGGTGGGAGGATCACCATCCTCGGCCGATCCGCCTTGCCCACTTTGCTTCTGACGACTCGTGGGCGGAAGTCCGGACTGCCCCGAACCGTCCCGCTGATCTATGCGCCGGACGGCGACGGCTATGTCGTCACCGCGTCGAACTGGGGTCAGGAGCACCACCCGGCATGGTCCGGCAACCTGCTCGCCTCCAGTGAGGCGATCATCTCGCTCGAAGGTGGCCGGGACGTCCCGGTCCGCGCCGTCCTGGCCGAAGGAACGGAGCGGGACCGGGTCTGGCCACTCGTCACCAAGGTCTGGCCCGCGTACGACACGTACGTCGAACGCAGCGGCCGGGCGATCCGGGTCTTCGTCCTGACGCCTAGTTGATGGTCGAGACCAGATTGACCAAGGTGCGGGTAAGCCGGACGCGTTGCTCGAAGAGCTCCGCCCCGCACGCGGTGGTCTTGCCGAGCTGCTCCAACGGCAACGCGGTGAAGGTCGCCCGGGCCATCAGCGAGCCGAGGTAGCCGTACAGCACCTCGTCCTCGGTGACTGTCATCCCCTCCGCGGCCACCCCCTCCATGAACGCCGAGACGATGACGGTATGAATCGTCGGCAGCTCCTCCGGCGCGAGCTCGCCGGCGTGCGCCAAGCCGACCAGCAGTTGGCCGAGGTCGAACCCGATCGCCTGCGGGCAGTCGAAGCCCCAGTCGATCACGACGAACTCGTCCAGCTTGTCCTTCGGTACCAGCAGGTTCTGCGGACTCGCGTCCCCGTGCTGGTACGTCTGCGGCAAGGTGTCCAGCCGATCCAGTACTGCGGGCAGCCGGTTCGCCAGCTCGAGTAGCTCGTCGCGGAGACCGTGGTCGCCGGTCGAGCAGACCGCCTCGGCCAGCATCGGGTGCTGCCAGGTCTGGTCATCGGCGAGCAACGGGACCGCACTCGTCATCACGCGGCCGCCGGTGTAGTACCGCAGCCCGATTCCCGGGACGTGGACATCACCGCGGGGGAACAGCGGCTCGACCAGGTGCAGTTGGCGGCGGGCCGACATCCGGCCGAGCAGGTTCGCGGCGCGCTCGAAGCGTCCGAGCGTCCACGGGCCGGGCGCCTGGTCGATGTCTTCCATCCACAGGGTCGCGCGATCGTCGTCGTACTCGCTGATCCGGTGCATGACCGGCAGCCGCAGGCCGTCCGGGAGCACGGTCGCGATCGGGCTCCGGTGCACCATCATCTCCAGCTGCCAGGGCAGGTTCTGGATGAAGGCTTCCCGGAACTCCGCCGGAACCAGGTGCATCATCGGCCAGTGCCGGACCGACGCGAGCTTCTTGACGAAGACGGACCAGTCGATGCTCTCGCCGGAGTGCAGCTCGGCCGTGCCGACGACTCGCAGCAGGGCCTCGGTGCTCGGCGTACCGATCTCGTAGTCGACCGGCTCGATCCGGGCCGAGACCGGTACGGCGCCGGGCAGGCCGGTGACGTCGCGGACCAGGCAGGCGAGCGCGCGCTCGTCGGGTGCGTCCCGGCCGAGCTCGGCCAGTCCGTCGCTGACGGTGGTGGTGTTCATGGGTCCCCCCCGGTCAATCGGTAGTGCTTCGATCTTGAGTGCGGCCCTTCAGGTGGCCTTCAGATCCGACCCGCCGAAGAAGTAAAGCAGCCTTACTACCCAGATAGTAAAGTTGCCTTATGACTTCCGTCAACGGCCCCCAGAAAACGGCACTGTCGGGCCATGCTGAGGGACTCCGCGGGCTGCATATCGCCGGACTGCTCGGACTCGCGCTCAAGCGGCTGCGCGAGGAGATCCTGGTCGACGGCGAGCAGCACTTCCCGGGGTTGCGGGTGTCGCACTTCCGGTTGCTGGAGCTGATCCCGGACAGCGGGGCGCGGATCACCGACCTCGCCGAGATCGCCGGGATGACGAAACAGGGGCTCGGGCAGCACGTCGACTACCTGCAGGAACGCGGGTACGCCGAATCCGAGCGGGTGGCCGGGGATCGCCGGGTCCGGCTGGTCCGGCGTACCGAGGCAGGGGATCGGGCGATGGAGTACAGCCGGGCGTCGATCGACCGGGTCGAGCAGGAGTGGAAGCGGCGCCTCGGCGCGGAGAAGTTCGAGCTGTTCCGCGAGACGCTGGTGGAGGTCTGCGGCCCGCTCGACGAAGAGCTCGAGTGGCTCTCCAGGCCTTAGCTAGCTCCGGTACGTCGCGATGCTGACGGCGACGTAGTGGCAGATGAAGGCGGCCACCGTGCAGGCGTGGAAGATCTCGTGGAAGCCGAACCACAACGGTGACGGGTTCGGCCGCTTGGTGCCGTAGATGACCGCGCCGATCGAGTACAGCCCGCCGCCGATCGCCAGCAGCGTCACCACGGACGCGCCGCCCAGGTGGTAGAAGTCGCCCATCCAGAAGACCGCGACCCATCCCAGCGCCAGGTAGATCGGGGTGTAGAGCCAGCGCGGGGCGCCGACCCAGAAGATCCGGAACAGGATGCCGATCAGCGCGCCGCCCCAGGCCAGGCTGAGCAGCAGGATCCGGTCGTTGCCGCGCAGCAGCACCACCCCCAGCGGGGTGTAGGTGCCGGCGATCAGCAGGAAGATGTTGCTGTGGTCGAGCCGGCGCAGGATCGCCTCACCGGTCGGGCCCCAGTAGAACCGGTGGTACAGCGCGGAGATGCCGAACAGCAGCATCGAGCCGAACGTGTAGACGGCCGCGGCCCAGCGGGCGCTGGTGCTCGGCGCGAGGCAGATCAGCACGATGCCGGCCGCGGTCGCGAACGGGAAGGTGCCGGCGTGCAGCCAGCCGCGCAGCTTCGGCTTGAGCGGCGAGAGTCTGTCGGTCAGCCGGTGCCCGTGCTCGTGTCCCTGCTCGTGCTCGCTCGAGGGAACGTCGGTCGGGGTGGTGATCGCAGGCTTGGCCGTCATCGCCATCCTCTCGTGTGCGCACAGGCTTACCTACGCAACCGTAACCTACGGATCCGTAGGTTCACATCGTCCAGAAGGATGAATGTAGGCCAGATCACCGCCGCGAACAGGCCTCCCGGAGTGTCTGACGCACGAACAGCGGTAAAAGTTCGATCACTCTGCGGAACCGGAAATCTCGGCTAGCCTCAGAAGCCGGAGAGCTTTGAGGAGAGCACCTGCCCATGCGGACACCTGGCAAGGCAAAGCTGCGCGACGTGGTCTACGGGCTGTACGAGCGCAGGCTGGCGCGCTCGCTGTCACCGGACCGGATGCCCCGCCACATCGGCGTGATCATCGACGGCAACCGGCGCTGGGCCCGGGCGACCGGTGATCCGGTGTCACGTGGCCACGAGGCCGGCGCGACCAAGATCACCGAGTTCCTGCACTGGTGCGACGAGGTCGGCGTCAAGCTCGTCACGGTCTGGATGCTGTCCACCGACAACCTGACCCGCCCGGCCGAGGAGCTCGAGCCACTGCTGCGGATCATCGAGTCGACGGTCGAGGAGCTGACCACGATCGGCCAGTGGCGGATCCATCCGGTCGGCGCGCTCGACCTGCTGCCGGGTGCGACAGCCGAAGTACTGAAGGGCGCCGAGGCTGCCACGCAGAACGTCGACGGCATGCTCGTCAACGTGGCCGTCGGGTACGGCGGCCGGCGCGAGCTGGCCGATGCCGTCCGGTCGTTGCTGCTCGAGGAAGCTGCGAAGGGCATCTCGATCGAGGAGTTGGCCGAGCGGGTCGATGTCGAGCACATCGCCGAGCACCTCTACACGAAGGGCCAGCCTGACCCAGATCTGGTGATCCGGACGTCGGGGGAGCAGCGGCTGGGCGGCTTCCTGCTCTGGCAGAGCGCGCTGAGCGAGTTCTACTTCTGCGAGGCGCTCTGGCCGGACTTCCGGCACGTCGACTTCCTCCGCGCTATTCGGAGCTATGCCCAACGAGAGCGCCGCTTCGGGACGTGAGTACTGCGGCCGCTGGCGCACCCCGCCCGCACCGGCGGCACGTAGTACGGCGTCTGAGGTAGTAGGCGTAGGTGGCGGCGCCCAGTGCCGCGCCCCAGACGACCCAGAGCGTGCCGGGCAGCGCGAGGCCCCACTCGAAGCCTGCGTGGTCGCCGGGGAGCCGGATGTTCATCAGACCGGCGGGGATCAGCACGACCGCCACCATCGACGCGGGGATGATGGCGAGGCGGGGTGGGACGCGGCGGCCCGCCTTGAACCAGATCCAGCGGGGGTAGACCTCGCCCCAGCGGTGCACCAGGCCGTGGGTGAGGATGCTGCCGGCGACGCCCATCGCGGCCATCGTGAGACCCATCTCGAGCATGCCTGGCGTGTCGGCCATCATCTGGTGGAACTCGTGGGTGATGCCCAGTTCCCAGCCGAAGTACCAGGCGACCCGGGTGAGCTCGTAGGGAAGATTGGCGACGACGGCGATCAGTACGGCCCGGCGTCCCCATCGCAGGGCGCCCTCGGGCGTCTGCCAGGCCCTGAGCGGCCTGTCGTCGCGTCCGCAGCTGGTGCAGGCGTGACGGAGCCGCCGGTGGTAGCTGACGGCCGTAGCGGCCCACAGGAGGCCGCCGACGAACATGATCAGGACGTTCACCCGGTGCCAGTACAGGATGTCGCCGACGCCGTCCTGGGCGCCGGGCACGCCGGTGAAGGCGAAGACCACGAGCGCGGGGGACAGGGCGAGCATGGCCAGGGGCGTTTAGTCGGGGATGACGAGTGCCAGCAGTACAGCCATCACCACGGCGAACCCCAGCAGCACCTGACCACCGCCCCGGGGTTCTTGCCGTGTCATCAGTACGGCGACCACTGCGCCGAGCAGGCCTAGGGCAACCATCACCGGGGCGACCACGCTCGCTGGTGCGCCTTCCAGGATCGAGGCGGTCGCGTGGTCGTCGTCGACCCGTGCGAACGGGTAGCCGGAGCCGCCTGTGGCCCAGTAGATCCCGAGAACTCCATACGTCAGCGACCACAGCGCTGTCACGTAACCGAGCGTGGATTTCAGCATGCGAACAGCGTGCGGCGGCGGACCGTCGTACAGCTCACTCTGCGGGGTGAACGGTGTCGTCCGGTAGGGGGAAACGTGTAACAAGCCGTTAACCCCGTGGCCGGGCGTGTCGGGCTGCGGCGTTCGCGCGACAGACCTACAGTCCTTAGTGACGGTCGGAGGGGAAGCCGGCTGTCCGGGAGGCCCGATCAGATGAGACGCAATTGCTCAGCGGTAGCCCCATGAGGCGCCGAACGGAGTGCCCGAGACCCACGGTCTCACCCTCACTGATTTCCGGTTCCGCGCGTGCTGCGGGACGGAGGGGGTCTGCACCAGACCTCCGGGTCCGGACCCGGTCCAACACCTAACCACTGGTGGGCCGGGCGTGGTGCACGCTGCGGTCCGAGAGGACGTGCGACATGGCTGCCACCCACGCCAAGGCGTCAAACCCCTCATCCACGCCGGACCAGCGCACTTTTGTGCTGGACACCTCCGTGCTGCTGTCCGATCCGCACGCGATGTTGCGGTTCGACGAGCACGAGGTCGTCATCCCGGTTGTCGTCGTCACCGAACTGGAGGCAAAACGGCATCACCCTGAGCTCGGCTACTTCGCTCGCACGGCATTGCGGTTGATGGACGAGCTCCGGATCCAGCACGGACGATTGGACGCGCCCCTGCCAGTGGGGGAGAAGGGTGGAATGCTCCGGGTCGAGCTGAATCACACCGACCCCGAGAGCCTGCCGGCCGGTTTCCGGCTCGGCGACAACGACAGCAGGATCCTCGCGGTGGCCTGCAACTTCCAGGCCGAGGGCCGCGACGTCACGCTGGTCTCCAAGGACCTGCCGATGCGGGTCAAGGCCTCGGCCTGCGGCCTGGACGCGGAGGAGTACCGCGCCGAGCTGACGCTGGAGTCCGGCTGGACCGGGATGGACGAGATCGAGGTGCCGACCAGCGACGTCGACTCGCTCTACGAGGACGGCGTACTGGACATCCCCGAGGGGCGGGACTTCCCCACCCACACGGGACTGGTGCTGCTGTCCGAGCGCGGCAGTGCACTTGGCCGGGTGATGCCGGACAAGCGGATCCGGCTGGTTCGCGGTGACCGGGAGGCCTTCGGGCTCCGGGGCCGCTCGGCCGAGCAGCGGGTCGCACTGGACCTGCTGCTGGACCCGGACGTCGGGATCATCTCGCTCGGCGGGCGCGCCGGTACCGGTAAGTCGGCGCTGGCACTGTGCGCCGGGCTCGAAGCGGTGATGGAGCGGCGTCAGCACAAGAAGGTCGTCGTCTTCCGGCCGCTGTTCGCGGTCGGCGGTCAGGAGCTCGGCTACCTGCCCGGCTCGGAGTCCGAGAAGATGGCGCCCTGGGCGCAGGCGGTGCACGACACGCTGGGCGCGCTGACGAGTCCGGACGTGATCGACGAGGTGATGGACCGCGGCATGCTCGAAGTGATGCCGCTGACCCACATCCGCGGCCGGTCGCTGCACGACGCGTTCGTGATCGTCGACGAGGCCCAGTCGCTGGAGCGCAACGTGCTGCTCACGGTGCTGTCCCGGATCGGCGCGAACTCGCGGGTGGTGCTCACCCACGACGTCGCGCAGCGCGACAACCTGCGGGTCGGCCGGCACGACGGCGTGGTCGCGGTGGTGGAGAAGCTGAAGGGTCACCCACTTTTCGCCCACGTGACGCTGACCCGGTCGGAGCGGTCGCCGATCGCCGCCCTCGTCACCGAGATGCTGGAGGACGTACAGCTGTAACTGTCTCTGACGGAACTGTTTCTGTAAGGCGAGAGTAAGGATTTCGCGTTACCCGGTGCGGCCACACGTCATGTGGCCGCACCGTTCTTTGTGACGTTGTTGTGATCACGCTCTGATTAGGCCAGAGTATGTTCCTGTTGCAGCCGACGGGGGTCGGGTAATTCGGAAGGACAGATGAAAGCCAAGCGCTCCGTCGCGATCCTCGCGGTCAGTGGGATCGTCGTCGTCTCCGTTGTCGCAGGCCTCGACCTCTTCGCCTCGCCTGGCAGCGCCAATGCCTCGGACCCGGTCTCCGGGCGCGCCGAGATGGCCGTGCTGAACAGCGAGCGCGCGCAGGCGGCCAAGTCGCCGAAGCCGAAGGAACTGACCGCCGCCGAGCAGGCCCAGGAAGTGGTCCAGCTCCGCAACCAGATCGAGGCCGTCGAGTCGGCCCGAAAGGCCGCCCAGGACCAGTCGGACCTGCGGCAGAAGGCCAAGAACACCGCGATGGCCCGGTACAAGGCGCTGCAGAAGACGCAGCGCAGCTCCAGCGAGGAGCGCGCCAGCCGCGACGCCGAGCGGAAGAAGTTCGAGGGCACGCCGAAGCAGATCGCGAAGAACCTGCTCGCCGACCACGGCTGGAAGGACAGCCAGTTCGGCTGCCTGGAGAGCCTGTGGAACAAGGAGTCGCGCTGGCGGGTCGACGCCGACAATCCGTCCTCGACCGCCTACGGCATTCCGCAGGCGCTGCCCGGCAACCGGATGGCGGCGTACGGCTCGGACTGGCGCACCAACCCGATCACGCAGATCAAGTGGGGCCTCGACTACATCGACAACACCTACGGCTCCCCCTGCGGCGCCTGGGCGCACTCGCAGAACAAGGGCTGGTACTGAGCTCAAGCGTGGGTGAGGTGGCACGGGCGGTCAGCGAGCGGGGTGAACTCCTGCTCCGCCGCCGAACGGACGGGGCCCTGGAGTTGCGGGTCAACGGCGTGTTCGTGATGGACGACGCCGAGACGTCCAGCGAGGAATTACTGGCGTCTGCGGCGCTGGATGCCGTACTGCGGCCTGCGCGGGTACTGGTGGGTGGGTTGGGGCTCGGGTACACCGTGGGTGCGCTGCTGACCGATTTGCGTGTCGAGTCGGTGGTGGTCGCGGAGATCGAGCCGGCTGTGGTCGAGTGGATGCGGTCCGGGCTGGTGCCGTCGGTGCTCGACGATGCGCGGGTCTCGGTGGTGGTGGGGGATGTGCGGGACGTCGTACTGGCTCAGCCTGTTGCCTCGTTGGACGGGGTGTTGCTGGATGTGGACAACGGGCCGGACTTCCTTGTCTACAACGAGAATTCTGCTTTGTATGAGAGCGATTTCTTGGGGGAATGCAGGCTTCGGCTGGCGCCGGGTGGGGTGTTGACGGTGTGGTCGTCGTCGGCGTCGGCCGCTTTGGAGTCGGCGATCCGCTTCATTTTCGGCGCGTGTGTGGTGCGGCCCGTCCCTGTTGCGTTGCAAGGACGGGCCGAGACGTACTACGTCTATCAGGGCAGCTCGTAGTCGACCGTCAGTCGCGGGCCCTTGTCGTCGTGCTCGTAGACGACGGTGCCGGTGAGGCCGGTCAGGTCGCCGTCTGCGGCGACGATCTTGCCGGGGGACGAGGTTTGGTCGGCGCTCGCGCCGTGCACGATCACGAAGGAGCCCGCGCGCCCGTTCAGCGTGCCGGTGAAACGCTCCACTGCCGTGTACGCCGCTGGGCCGGCTGTCGTGCCGACCATCAGCAGCTCGGCGGTGCTGGTGCCTTCGAGGCCGGCGCTGTCCAGCTCGTCGCCGACGGCTTTGAAGGTCTTGCCGACGGCGGCACGGCCTAGGGTGAGATCGCCGGACTCGTCGTAGGTCGACTGGTCCCACTTGGTGATCTCGAATGCCTGGGTCAAACGCATAGCGGCTCCCTCGTGTGTCGTTGTCCACAACGGTTCTACCAGTCCGGGCGGACAGCGCGGATCGACGTACTCTGCAGGTATGGGAGACAACGTGGAATTCAGGATCGAGCACGACACGATGGGCGAGGTCAAGGTGCCGCGCGACGCGTTGTGGCGGGCGCAGACCCAGCGCGCGGTGGAGAACTTCCCGATCTCCGGCCAACCGCTGGCGCCGGCCCTCGTGCACGCGCTCGCCCAGATCAAGGCGTCGGCCGCGGTCGTGAACGCCGAGCTGGGCGTGGTGGACCAGAAGCTTGCCGACGGCATCGTGGCGGCGGCGGACCGGGTGACGGCCGGCGAGTTCGACTCCGAGTTCCCGATCGACGTGTTCCAGACCGGCTCCGGCACGTCGACGAACATGAACGTCAACGAGGTGCTCGCCACGCTCGCGACCCGGGCGCTCGACGCCGAGGTGCACCCGAACGACCACGTGAACGCGAGCCAATCGAGTAATGACACGTTCCCGTCGGCGATCCACGTTGCCGCGACGGCCGGTGTGGTGCAAGACCTGTTGCCGGCACTGGAGCACCTGGTGCAATCCCTGTCCCGGAAGGGATCTGAGTTCGCTTCCGTGGTGAAGTCGGGGCGGACTCACTTGATGGATGCGACGCCGGTGACGCTCGGGCAGGAGTTCACCGGGTATGCGGCGCAGATCAGCCGGGGTGCGGATCGGGTGCGCGCGACGCTGCCGCGGGTGACTGAGTTGCCGCTTGGTGGGACTGCCGTCGGCACCGGCATCAACACGCCGGCCGGGTTCGCGGGGAAGGTGATCGCCGAGCTCAATCGGCGTACCGGGCTGGAGTTGAGTGAGGCGGCCGATCACTTCGAGGCGCAAGGCGCTCGCGACGCGCTGGTGGAGTTGTCGGGGCAGTTGAAGACGATCGCGGTCAGCCTGACGAAGATCTGCAACGACCTGCGCTGGATGGGCTCCGGGCCGCGCGCGGGGCTCGGCGAGATCGCGCTGCCGGACCTGCAACCGGGGTCGAGCATCATGCCGGGCAAGGTGAATCCGGTGATCTGCGAGGCGACGCTGATGGTCGCGGCGCAGGTGATCGGCAACGACACCACGATCACGGTGGCCGGCGCCGGCGGCAACTTCGAGCTCAACGTGATGCTGCCGGTGATCGCGCGCAACCTGCTGGAGTCGATCCAGCTGCTGAGCAACGCGTCCCGCCTGCTCGCCGACCGCTGCGTCGACGGCATCACCGCGAACGTCGCGCACGCCCGCGCGCTGGCCGAGTCGTCGCCGTCGATCGTCACGCCACTGAACAAGTACATCGGCTATGAGAATGCTGCTGCCGTTGCCAAGAGTGCGCTAAAGCAGGGCAAGTCGATCCGGGAGGTCGTGATCGAGAACGGTCACGTCAGCAACGGCGACCTGACCGAGGAGCAACTCGACGCGGCCCTCGACGTGCTCTCGATGACCCGCCCGGCCGGCTCATGACGGCCGAGACGACGACCGGCGTCGACCTGTACTGGGCACCCGGCACCAGGATCGAGTGGGTCTACGAAGGAACCGGCCGGTTCAGCGACCTGCCGAACGTCCGGCCGATGACGGTCGTCCGCGACGACGAGGACGGCCTGGTCGCCTGGCTCGCGCCCGGTACGCCGGTGATCAAGCCCGTGCTCGTCGACGGTCGCGAGATGCGCCATGCGGGTCCGGAAGGCATGTTCACCGAGGACCGAGTGCTCAAGCTCGACATCTGGCACGGCACCGGCATCCTCAAGGTCGCCCCGACCGGCAAGCCCTGGTCCGTCTGGCACTTCTGGTCCGCCGACGACACCTTCCTCGGCTGGTACGTGAACCTGGAGTCCGAGCACCAACGCGACCTCGAGGCGAAGCGCACCACCTCCCAGGACTACGTCCTGGACCTCTGGATCCACCCCGACCGCCGAATCGAGTGGAAAGACGAAGACGAACTAGAAGGCGCGGTAGCAGCCGGCCGCTACACCCAGGCGGAAGCAGACCGCATCACCGCAACCGCCCACACCGCCATCCGCGACATCGAGGCGTGGACCACCCCCTTCTCCGACAACTGGCAATCCTGGCGCCCCGACCCCCACCTACGCCTCCCCGAAGCCCCCACCGGCTACGCCGTAACCCACATAGCAGAAGAGCTCCTCGGCTGACCGGTCCAGGCCCTCGGGTGAGGACGGCTGTGTGCTGCGAGGGCTGTCGTGGTTGCGGGGTGCTCCGGCAAGGATGGCCGCGGTGCGCGGTCTCCGCCGCGTGAGTGTCCTAGTCGAGAGGGTGTGCGTCAAGAGCGCTTCGCGTCCCTTCGGGATCGAACAAGTTCGACTCTTGACCCACACCCTCTCGACCAGGGAAAGACGCAGCTACGCGGATCCCGCGGAAGGGTCTGGGCCAAAGGGTCACCTTGCCCAAGGCGGCTCGTGTTGCGGGGTGCCGATGGCAAGGCGGATCGTGTTGCGGGGTGGTGACGGCAAAGCCAGTCGAGTTGCGGGGTGGTGACGGCAAAGCCAGGTCGAGTTGCGGGGTGCCGATGGCAAGGTGGGCCGTGTTGCGGGGTGACGATGGCAAGGTGGCTTGTGCGGCGGTGCCGCGGTCGCCGGGGTGGCTGAGATTGGTTGCTGAGGGCAACGAGCGACCGCCAGCCCACCAAAGCCCCGGAGGGCAACGTCTGGCTCGGCGTGTCGGGGTGGTTTGCGGGGCGTTTGATGGGCTGGCGGTCGCCCGGCGCTCGGACCGGTCCGCCAGCGCACACCAAACCCGGTCGGCAAGCGGTTGCCTCGGCGCGTCGGGGATGTTCGTGGGGGTTGTGTATGCGTGGCGGTCCGGCCGGTGCTCCGCATCGCGGTGCGGCAGGTGTGTTGGGGATGGTGCTGTCGCGCGGCGACGGATCGGCCGGAGATGGCCTCGTCCGAGCTGATTCGGGCTGATCGGAGGTTGGCTGGTGGGTTGTTCGGCCGGTGGCGGCTTGTAGAGCGGCGGTGGGCGAAGAAGCGGTGTTCGGTGGCGGGTTTTGGTGCCGCTGGGGTGATGCTTGGCGCCATCGGTAGAAAACCTGCCAGTGGGTGAGTGAACTGGCTGCGCCGGATCTGTCGTGGGCAGAACCACCGCTAGCGGCCCACCCGTTAGTGACCTACCCGTCGGGGCCGGCCGTGCTCGTCCGGGCCCGGGTGGCGGGTGCGCCCGGGACTGGGGTGAATGTTTCATTTGTGGCCGGTCTTGTCAGCGGCTCCGGGATAGCTGCGTCTTTCCCTGGTCGTGGTGGTGGGTGTCAAGGGTCGAACTTGTTCGATCCCGAAGGGACGCGAAGCGCCCTTGATGCCCACCACCATGACTAGGACACTCAAGCAGCCCGGCGACGCGATCCAGAGTCCCTCACCACGCGCCAACCCCGAACCCACAGCACCCGGCCACGACGCTCCGCATCCAGCGCGCCGTGCAGAGGGGCGGGTGAAAGTCGGTGGAGTTTGTGGGTGGGTGCTGCTGGGGTGGGGTGGTGGAGACCAGTGGGGTTGAGCGGACCGGTGGATCGGGTACGGCGCATGTGGAGCAGTTGGCTCGCGTATACGGGCCAACTACCTGGGACCTGTATGCGCAGTTGGATCGGAGTTTGGAGCCGCGGGGGCCTGAGGAGTTGGTGGATCGGGCTGCGGAGTGGTTGGTACCGGGAGCGGTGGTGCTTGATGCGGGGTGCCGGGATGGGGCGCAGTTGGTTCGGTTGGTGGGGGAGCGGGATGTCACGGGGTACGGGATTGATCCGGTGGAGCTTCATGTGCGGCAGGCTCGGGAGGCTGTGGCGGCTGCTGGGTTGGGGGAGCGGATCAGCGTTGAGCGGTTGGCGATGGAGGAGCTTGCCGGGAGTGAGCGGCGGTTCGATCTGATCTGGTGTCGCGACGTGGTGCCGCAGTTGGAGGATTTGGCGGGGGCATTGGCGGGGGCCGCCTCTGTGCTGAAGAGCGGTGGGCGGATGGTGGTGTTCACCCAGACGGCGACGGAGCTGCTCACGGCTGGTGAGACGGAGATGCTGAGGCGGCATCTCGGGAACGTGATCGGCAATCTGGACGAGGCAACGCTGGAGGCTGCCTTTGCCGATGCGGGGCTGGTGATCGACGAGAAGGATGTGATCGGCACCGAGTGGCGAGAGTACGCCGAGGAGCGCACCCAGCCCGTCTCGCGGGCGATGCTGCGGCTGGCGCGGCTTCGGCGTACCAGGGAAGCAGTGGTCGCCGAGCATGGTGAGGACGTCTATCAGCACGTTGAGGCGAACCTGCATTGGGAGGTTTACCAGTTTCTCGGGAAACTTCGGCCGACGGTTTATGTCCTCAAACGAGGTGATGGCTCCTAATCTGGGCAGATGGCGATCATGGATACCGGGTGCCGGGGTTTGTTGATCAGCGGTGGCGGGGGAGCGGGGAAGACGGCTGTCGGGCAGGCGATCGGGCGGATCCTTACCGGTCGGTTGCTGCCGACTGCTGTGGTTGATCTGGATGCGCTGGCGCAGTATGGGCCGGCTCCGGCCAATCAGCGGGGCTTTCATGATCGGTTGAAGGTACGGAACCTCAAGGCCGTTTGGGGGACCTACCGAGCGGCGGGTGCGCGGTTCGTGGTCGTCAGTGGGGTCGTCGAGACGCGTGAGCTGAGGCAGTCGTACGAGGGTTGCCTGACCGGCTGCGACGTACAGATGGTGCGGTTGGAGCGGGCGCGGGTGGAGTACGACGGGCATGGTGAGGTGGAGGACTTCACCGTGGTGAACGATCGCAAGCTGGCCAAGGTCGCCACCGAGATTCTGGAGATCGCCGGCTGGCCGACGGCGTGACAGTCGCCTGGTGAGGCGGCCGACGCAACGGCTCGATCACGGGCGGCGCTTTCTGGCAGCAGCGGGTTTACCGTCAAATATGCACACCATCGAACTGAACGACGAGGAGCTCAGGCTGCTGCGATCCGCCCTGCGCTCCTACCTCCAGGCCTTCGGTCACAACGAGGCCGACCTGCTGCGTGCCGCCAAGCACCTGATGATCAAACTCCCCGACCCGGCGACCACCGCCGCCAACGCCAGCTAGCGCGCCGCCTCAGCTAGCCCGCCACGCCACAGCCTGCGTCGCCTTCAGCCGGCGAAGGACAGGCCGTTCTCCTCGAGTTCGGCTTCGAGGAGACGGACGGCCTTCGGACCGACGCCATGCATGGCGAGCAGCTCCTTGCGGCTCAGAGCGGCGACCTGCGCCAAGGTAGAGATCCCGGCGGTCATCAGCGCGCTGGTCGCCGGCCGGCCGATCGCAGGCAGGTCGCCGACCTGGGCCGGCCCGTCCTTGGTGCTCATCCTCAGCTGCGGGGCCGGACGGTCAGCGGGACCGGCTTGCGGGTGTCGGTGAAGAAGTCGTTGCCCTTGTCATCGACCACGACGAAGGCGGGGAAGTCCTCGACCTCGATCTTCCAGACGGCTTCCATCCCGAGTTCGGCGTACTCGATCACGTCGACGGACTTGATGCAGTCCTGCGCCAGCCGGGCCGCGGGTCCGCCGATCGAGCCGAGGTAGAAGCCGCCGTGCTCCTTGCAGGCCGCCGTCACCTTGGCCGAGCGGTTGCCCTTGGCAAGCATCACGAAGGAGCCGCCCGCCGCCTGGAACTGGTCGACGTACGCGTCCATCCGGCCGGCCGTGGTCGGCCCGAACGACCCGGAGGCATAGCCCTCGGGGGTTTTCGCGGGGCCGGCGTAGTACACGGCGTGGTCCTTCAGGTACTGCGGCATCGGCTCGCCCGCGTCGAGGCGCTCCTTGATCTTGGCGTGCGCGATGTCGCGGGCGACCACCAGCGGCCCGTTCAGCGACAGCCGCGTCTTGACCGGCAGCTTCGACAGCTCGGTGCGGATCTCCGCCATCGGCCGGTTCAGATCGATCCGTACGACCTCGGCGTCATCTGACAAGTGCTCGTCGGTCGTGTCCGGCAGGAAGCGGGCCGGGTCGCGCTCGAGCTGCTCGAGGAAGACACCCTCCGGCGTGATCTTCGCCAGCGCCTGCCGGTCCGCCGAGCAGGAGACCGCGATGGCGACCGGGCAGGACGCGCCGTGCCGCGGCAGCCGGATCACCCGGACGTCGTGGCAGAAGTACTTGCCGCCGAACTGCGCGCCGATCCCGAACTCCTGGGTCAGCTCGAAGACCTTCTCCTCCAGCTCCACGTCGCGGAACCCGTTGCCCAGCGGCGATCCCGTCGTCGGCAGCGCGTCGAGGTAGTGCGCCGACGCGTACTTCGCGGTCTTCAGCGCGTACTCCGCGGAGGTGCCGCCGACGACGATCGCCAGGTGGTACGGCGGGCAGGCAGCGGTACCGAGGGAGCGGATCTTCTCGTCCAGGAACTTCATCATCCCGTCCGGGTTGAGCACCGCCTTGGTCTCCTGGAACAGGAACGACTTGTTCGCGGACCCGCCACCCTTGGCCATGAAGAGGAACTTGTACGCCGGATCCGCCGCGGCCGATCCCGGCGTCGAGTACAGCTCGATCTGGGCCGGCAGGTTCGAGCCGGTGTTCTTCTCGTCCCACATCGTCAGCGGCGCCATCTGCGAGTAGCGCAGGTTGAGCTTGGTGTACGCGTCGTACACGCCCCGGCTGATCCACTCCTCGTCGACCGCGCCGGTGAGCACGCCCTCGGATTTCTTGCCCATCACGATCGCGGTACCGGTGTCCTGGCACATCGGCAGTACGCCGCCGGCCGAGATGTTCGCGTTCTTCAGCAGGTCGAGTGCGACGAACCGGTCGTTGCCGGACGCCTCCGGGTCGTCGATGATGCGCCGGAGCTGGGTGAGGTGCGCGGTACGGAGGTAGTGCGAGATGTCGTGCATCGCCTCGGCCGTGAGCTGCTGCAGCACCTCGGGCTCCACCTGCAGGAAGGTGCGGCCGCCCGCGGTGAACGTGCTCACTCCCTCGGTGGTGAGGAGCCGGTACTCCGTGTCGTCGGCACCCAGCGGGAGCAGTTCGGAGTAGTTGAAGTCGGCGGACACCGGGCGTACCTCCAGGGCAAGTGGTCTCAGAACCCCACCAGCCTAGAACGGCGGCCCGGACCCCGCCTCCTGTGGGTGGGGCGCTCAGGGGACGGCCGGGGTCATTCCTTATCTGCGGGTCGGCCGGTACGGACGTAGAGTTTTGCTGTGGCCGATGACGAGTTCCCCCAGCCGAACCGCCCGCAGGACAGTGTCCCGAAGCCGGCAGCTCAGCCGACCGGTGATGAGCTGGCGCTGCGCAGACGGGTGTCGGATCTGGAGCGGGAAGAGGTCGCCGACGTACTCCGCGAGGCCGCGGGCGAGGGCCGGTTGAGCTATACCGAACTCGAGGACCGGCTGGAGACCCTGTACTCCGCCAAGACCTACGGCGAGCTGGTCGAGATCGCCTCAGACCTCCCCAACGGCCCAACCCTCGCCGCCGGAGCGGCCGCCGTCGCGCCGGTCGGTCAGCCCAGTGCCGGGATGACAGTCCACGCTCCGGTCATCAACGTCTTCCTGTCCGACCAGAAGCGCATCGGCAACTGGCTCGCGCCGCAGCGCCAGGAGGTCAACGCGGTCCTCGGCGACGTGACGCTGGACTACACCGAGGCGCAGGTCCCGTACAACGAGATCTACATCGACGTGAAGTCGATCCTCGCCGACGTGAAGATCCGCGTCCCCCGCAACGCGATCGTCCACCTCGACAGCAACCCCATCCTCGGCTCGGTCTCCGAACAGGACTCCCCGCTCGGCTCCGTCGACGAACCCCCGTCGGCCCCCAAGATCTTCCACATCCGCGGCACCGCCATCCTCGGCGAAATCAAAATCAAACGAGGCCCCCGCCTTAGCAAACGCCTCGGCCTGAGCTGATCAGCCCGACCGGTCGATCGCGTCGACCACCGCGCAGCGAAGGGTGCGGTCTGGGAGACTGTGGGGATGGGGTGGATGGGGGTTCCGCGTCAGCGGTGGCGTGAGGTGTTGGGGTGGTTGTGCGCGGTGGGGGCGTTGGTCGCCGGCGTGGTTGCGGTGGGGGCCTGGTGGACCGGGCGGCCGTGGACAGAGCCGACCGCGGTGGTCAATGGAACGGTGGTCGAGCTCCGCGCCTCGAAGGACCTGTACGACGACGCCGGCTACGCGTACATCCGTTACTCCGCCGACGGCTCGGAGCACCAACTGAAGACCGACTGGGTTCTTCAACGGCACAAGCTGCAGCTGAACGAGCTCGTACCGATTGAGTACACCGTGGCGCGACCGGACCGGAGTCGCGCTGTCTGGTTCGTGGACCGAATGCATTCCACGACCCGGATCAGCAGCTACATCGGCGGTGGATTCGGGGTGCTCGCGCTGTTCTTCGGAACCAGCTACGTGATCGGTGCGCGACGCGTCAGGCGTCGGTAGGCCGGGTTTGGGTGGCGTGGAGGGTGCGTAGCCAGGTTGAGAGTTCGGCCAGGTTCAGGACGTTGTCGTGGGTGATACCGAGGGCCGTTGAGCGGTGGCGGTCTACGGGCTGGACCTGGACGGTGCGGAGGCCGAGGCTGCCGCTGATGCCGAAGGTGCCTGAGGGATCGTCGATGCTGGCGATCTGTTGCCAGGTGTAGCCGTTTCTGGTGCTCTTGCCGCGTCGGATGCCGGTGTGGTCGACGGTCAGCGTCGGGCGGAGGGTGACCAGCTGCCAGGCGGTTATGCCGAGCAGGTAGACGAAGGCGCCCAGCGAGGTGATGCGTAGTACGGCGACCACGCCGCTCATGTCGTCGGCGCGGATGTGGGCGATCAGCGACCAGAGCGAGTTGCCGAAGAAGAGCGCGGCGATCGCGCCACGGATCCACAACCGCTTGCGGCGTTGAGGAAAAACCACCTGGCCGGTGGATTCGAGCTCGGCCGACCAGGTGTCCGCAGTACTCACCGACTCAGCCCCAGGTCGCGGTGTGCTCGGCGGCGGTGGGTGGGTCGGCGCCGTGGCGGGTGCAGGTGATGGCGGCTGCCTTGACGGCGTAGTCGACCACGGCGTGGAGGGTTTGTTCGTCCAGGCCTTCTAGGCGGACGTCGCCTAGTAGGCCTCGGGATTGCAGGCCGGCGATCAGGGCGGACATGAAGGAGTCGCCGGCGCCGACGGTGTCGACGACCTTGATCGACGGGGCGGTCACCTCGACTCGGGCGGTGCGGGTGATGCCGATTGCGCCTTCGCCGCCCCGGGTGATCACGACGCACTTGGTTCGGTCTACTGACAGGAGCTCGGCGGCTACTTCGTCGGGCGTCATCCCAGGGCGCAGGAACTCGCAGTCCTCGTCGCTCAGCTTCACGAGGTCGGCCGACGCTGCCAGCACCCGTACTGCGGCCCACGTGCTCTCCGCGTCGGGCGTGATCGTCGGCCGCGCGTTCGGGTCGAGCGTCACCGTGACCGGCTGGTCGGCCAGCGAGCTAAGGAACGTACGGATCGCCGCCGCGCCAGGTTCGAGCACCGTCGCGATCGAGCCGGTATGCACCGCAGGGCAGCCGCGTCGCAGCGAGAGTGCCGGCGGCTCCCAGGTGATGTCGAACTGGTACGACGCAACGCCTGCGGCGTCGAGCGTGGCGGTCGCAGTACTGGTTCGGAAGCTCGGGTCGACCGAACCGGGTGAGAGCTGGACCCCGTTGCCGAACAAGTGAGCGCCGAGCTGATCGCCGTACGGGTCGGTGCCGAACCGGGTGACAAGCTCCGTCGGCAACCCAAGCCGAGCCAACCCCACAGCCACGTTGGCAGGCGACCCACCCGGCGTCGCCTTCGACCCGTTCTTCCCGTTCCGGCCGGCGCCGGATCCGTTTCCGTTGGAGACGATGTCCACGAGAGCCTCGCCGATGACGAGGACGGGTGCTGTCATCGGGCGTGCTCGAAGTCGATGGCGGAGTACGCGCGGAGCTTGGAGAGTTGGTGTTCGCTCTCGATGCTGCGGATGGTGCCGCTGCGGGAGCGCATCACCAGCGAGTGGGTGCGGGCGATCGAGCTGCGGTAGCGGACGCCGCGGAGCAGTTCGCCGTCGGTGATGCCGGTGGCGACGAAGAAGCAGTCGTCGCCGCTGACCAGGTCGTCGGTCGACAGCACCCGGTCGAGGTCATGGCCCGCGTCCAGAGCCTTCTGCCGCTCGTCGTCGTCCTTCGGCCAGAGCCGGCCCTGGATCATCCCGCCCATGCACTTCATCGCGCAGGCCGCGATGATGCCTTCCGGCGTACCGCCGATGCCGATCAGCATGTCCAGGCCGGTGTCGGGCCGCGCAGCCTCGACGGCGCCCGCGACATCACCGTCGCTGATGAACTTGATCCGCGCGCCGGTCGCCCGGATCTGCGCGGCCAGCTCGTCGTGCCGGGGCCGGTCGAGCAGGACGACGGTGACGTCGTCGACCGATGAGCCCTTCGCCTTCGCGACCCGGCGGATGTTCTCGCCGACCGGCAGCCGGATGTCCACCACGTCGGCGGCCTCGGGGCCGACCACGAGCTTCTCCATGTAGAAGACCGCGGACGGGTCGTACATCGTGTTGCGCGGCGCCACCGCCATCACGGCGATCCCGTTCGCCATCCCCTTGGCGACCAGCGTCGTACCGTCGACCGGGTCGACCGCGACGTCGCACTCCGGGCCCTCGCCGGATCCGACCCGCTCGCCGTTGTAGAGCATCGGGGCGTTGTCCTTCTCGCCCTCGCCGATCACCACCACGCCGTTCATCCCGACCGTGCCGATCAGGGTCCGCATCGCGTTCACGGCCGCGCCGTCGGCGCCGTTCTTGTCGCCGCGGCCGACCCACCGGCCCGCCGCCATCGCGGCTGCCTCGGTGACCCGGACCAGCTCCAGGGCCAGGTTGCGGTCGGGGGCGTGCTCGTCGACCTCGAGATGGGCAGGGGGAGTGGACGGGTCGTTCATGCCACGGATCGTAGCCAACGACCGGTGTCCGCCTGTTGGCGGTCTCGGGGGACACTGGTGCCATGAGTTCGACGAGTGAAGGGCCGACCCGGGAGCAGGCACTGGCCCAGGCGGAGAAGGTCAGGGCGCGCGAGGAGGCGCTGGCCTACCGCGCGCAGAACAAGATCGACCGGGCCAAGGCGCGGACGCTGACCAACATGTTCTGGGCACTGCTGGCCTGTTTCATCGTGGTCGCGTTCCTGATGATCGTCACCTGGCGACCGAAGTCGGAGAAGGTCAACGAGGTCGAGTACACGGCTCAGCTGGCCGACGCCCGCAAGGAGGCCTCCTGGATCCGCGGGCCGGAGCCGATGCCGGCCGGCTGGAAGGCGACCAGCGTCGAATTCCGGGCGCCGCAGCAAAGCCCGATCAGCTGGCACCTGGGAATTGTCACCGACCAGAAGAAATACGTCGGGCTGGAGCAGTCCAACGTCACCAGCAAAGGTTTTCCGGCGGACAAACTCGGTCGTACCGCCGACGATGGCACCTCGACCGTCGGCGGCGTCGTCTGGCAGCGCAAAACCCTGACCGAGCGCAAGGGGGAGCAGGCGCTGGTGCTGGTCGGCTCCGGGGTCACCACGATCGTCACCGGGAATGCCGGATATCAAGCACTTGAAACGTTTGCGGCCACCCTGCGCTGAATTCCCGGAACTTATTCAACCCGTTGACATGCGCGGCCCCGCCGGGGTGCAATCGTCGGATTGGCATCGACGAAAGGGCCTGGGATGAATCGCATTGGCCAGGTCGGGGGTTGATGCCGCGTGTTCGTCACCGGACTGGTGCTCGCCGCCGAGGGGTCGCCGCGACTCGGCGTACCGAAGCAGTTGCTGGCCTTTCAGGGCGACACGCTGCTCGGGGTATCGCTGGGGACGGCGCGGGACTGTGGGTTCGACCAGTTGATCGTGACGCTCGGGACGGCTTCTGAGCAGGTACGGGAGCGCGTTGATCTGGATGGCGCGCGGGTGGTCGAGTCGCCGCACGCGGACACCGGCAGCTCGTCGATCGTGCCGGCGCTGGATGTGGTGGACCGGCGTACCGACGGCTTGGTGATCATGCTCGGCGATCAACCCGGAGTGACATCGGCCACTGTCTGGTCGCTGGTCGCGGAGGTGGCCGGGCCGTCGACGCCGATCGGGGTGAGCCGGTACGACAACGGCCGGGGCAACCCGTGCTGGTTCGGGCGGGAGCTGTTCGGCGAGCTCCGGCAGTTGCGCAACGATCAGGACATCTGGGGCGTGATCGGCACCGGCCGGCACCCGGTCACCGAGGTCGATGCCGTCGGCAACATTCCGCTGCGGGTGGAGAGCTGGGACGACTACCAGTCCCTCGTCGCCCAGCCGGACTCGCTCGGCGTCGACCCTCCCGTAGTACCGCCGGCCGCGGTGCCCACCCGCGGCCGGATCAACCGTCGTTCGCTGCGTCGCCGCCGCGTCTAACCCTTGTTTTCCTCGGCTCTGGCCAGGCGAAGTCGCCAGTGGAAGCCGACGTGCATGAGGACGGCGTGTGCGGCCAGGTCGTCGATCGTCACCTCTTCACGATCCACCCTCGGAGGTTCAGTCGGCGCCGGCGAGGCGGAGGCCGATGACTCCGGCGACGATCAGGGCGATGCAGGCGATCCGGGCCGGGGTGAGTGGCTCGTTGAAGAAGAGGACGCCGAGGGTGACGACGCCGAGTGAGCCCAGGCCGGTCCAGACGGCGTACGCCGTGCCGACTGGGAGCCGGTCCAGGGTTTTCGAGAGCAGTACCACCGAGATGACGCCGAAGACGAGCACGCCGGCCGTCGGCCAGAACCGGCTGAACCCGTCGCTCGGTTTGAGGCTCACGGCGAACGCGATCTCGAACGCGGCCGCCGCGATCAGCACCAGCCAGGCCATCAGGCCGCCAGCGAGCCGCGCTGGTGCCGCAGGGTGATGGTCGCGACCCGGGCGCCGAGGGCTGCCGCAGTACGGAGGTCCGTCTCCGGCGGTGCCTTCTCTGCGGACAGGTCGGCGTCGGACTGCGCCATCGCGCCCAGCCAGCTGCCGAGCCGGTTGAGGTCCTCGATGCTCGCGGTCGACTCGGCCCAGCCCGGGTAGATGTCCAGGCCGACCCAGATCATCCCGTGCTGCGCGGCGAACACGGCCAGGTCGACGATGCTGTTCAGCTTGTCGCCCGACATCGCCTTCGAGTTGGTGAAGCCGGCGGCGATCTTGTCCCGCCAGCCCAGGTCGGCGGCCCAGACCTTCACGCTGGCCTCGGCGAACGCCTTGAAGACGGCGCTCGGGCTGCCCATGTACGTCGGCGTACCGAAGATGATCGCGTCGGCCGCTTGGAGCCGCTCCCACACGTCATCGGTCAGCTCGTCCAGCGATACCAGGTCGGCGACAGCTCCCGGTACTTCGGCAGCCCCCGCCGCGACGGCTTGCGCCTGCCTCGCGGTGTGGCCGTTGCCCGAGTGGTACGCGACCGCGATCCGGGCGGTGGTGTTGCTCATGGTGCTTCCTCCAAGGTCTTGAGCGGACTACAGTCCGTCTTATGAACGACCATAGCGGACCGCAGTCCGGTTCACAACAGACATCGGCCCAGCGGGCGTTGCCGGTCCTGGGTGAACCACGCCCGGAACGCGCCGACGCCCGCCGCAACCGGTTGAAGGTCCTGGAGGCGGCCGAGCGGTTGTTCTCCGAGCATGGCGTGAAGAACGTGTCGCTCGACGCCATCGCGGCGGCGGCCGGGGTGGGCAAGGGGACGGTGTTCCGGCGCTTCGGCGATCGGGCCGGGCTGGCGGTCGCGTTGCTCGACGAGCGGGAGGTCGAACTCCAGGCCAAGCTGCTGAGCGGCCCACCGCCGCTCGGCCCCGGCGCACCCGCCGTCGACCGGGTCACCGCGTTCCTGACGGCGTACACGGAGCTGCTGGATCGGCACGTCGAGCTGTTCGCCGACAGCGAGAACGCCTCAGACGGCGCCCGGTACCGCATCGGTTCGTACCGGCTGTGGCATCGGCACATCGCGATGCTGGTGGAAGAAGCACGCCCAGACCTGGACGCCGACTACACGGCCCACCTCATCCTGGCGCCCCTGGCGGCCGACCTCCACCAAGCCCTCCGCGAAGAAGGCTTCGACCTACCCCGTATGCAGGCGGGCCTGATCGCCGCCGCCACTGCCCTCCTCGCGCGCTGATGCCCGAGTCCGGGCTACGCGGCAGGAGTCCCGGACCGCCAGCACACACCAAACTCTGAGCGAGGCTGTCGCCCACGCTCAGCGCGCACCCCGATTGCCTGCATCTGGCGGCTTAGTGAGTGGTGGACGTCCGCAGGTCGAGCGAAAGGCGCAGTTCCGGGAGCTGGCCGAGGCTGGAGTGGGTGCGGTTGGGGGTCTGGGTGAAGCCGTAGCGGTGGTAGAAGGCGCGGGCTCGCTCGTTGGCTTCCAGCACCCAGAGGCTGATCGTGGTGCAGCCTGCTTGCTGCAGGTCGCGAGCGGCGGCGTCGAGAAGCGCTCGGCCGACTCCGGAGCCCCAGGCGTCCGGATGGACGTAGAGCGCATACAGCTCGCCCGCGTGGGCTGGCCCGTCGCGCTCTGGGCCGGTACCTGCGTAGCCGAGGATTCGGCCGCAGTCCGGTTGAGTGCCCGTCGCGGCGGCGACGTAGAGGCGGGAGCGACCTGCCGCGATGCTGGCTGCCCAGCCAGCGGAGATCGTCTCGGCATCCATCGAGTCCAAGAAGTCCTGCGGGACTAGGCCGGTGAAAGCTGCGCGCCAGCTCGCGATCCGAGTCAGCGCGGCACCGTACAGGTCCGTGGACCGGGCCGGGCGAATCTCCAAGGAGCGTCCGGCCGACTGGACCTCCGATGAGCGCGCTGCCGGTCGGATCTCAGATGGGCGTCCGGCCTGGGCCGGTTCGGCCAACGTCAGTTGGGCTTTTCTTCGTGGGCGGCTTGGGCTTCGGCTAGGCGTTTGCGGGCGCCGTCCAGCCATTGCTGGCAGGTGGTGGCCAGGGTTTCGCCTCGTTCCCAGAGGGCTAGGGATTCTTCGAGGGTGGTGCCGCCGGCTTCTAGTTTGCGGACTACCTCGACCAGTTCCTCGCGGGCCTGTTCGTAGGAGAGTTCGGGGCGGGCTGCCGGGTCGGCGTTCTTGGTCATTTGGTGTCCTTTACCTCTACGTCGAAGCGGCCGTCGCTGACTCGGGCGTTGAGGATGTCGCCGGGTGATACCTGCGCGATCTCTCGTACTGCGGTGCCGTCGGCCAGTTGGAGCACGGAGTAGCCGCGCTCGAGGGTTGCTTTGGGGGACAGGGCTCGCACGCTGGCCAGGCGGTGGGCCAGGTCGTCGCTGGCGCGGTCCAGGCGATGGGTAAGGGTGCGGCGGCTGCGGTCGACCAGGGCGGTGACCTCATCGGCGCGGCGTTGCAGGTCCGACGTCGGCGCGGCCAGCGACGGGCGGCTGCGGATGGCGGCCAGGGCGTGGGTCTCGCGGTCGAGCCAGCCGCGGATCGCGCGCAGACCACGCTCACGCAGGAGCCGTACGCCGTCCAGCTCCTCCCGTACGTCCGGCACGATCCGTTTCGCGGCGTCGGTCGGGGTCGATGCGCGGAGGTCCGCGACCAGGTCGAGCAGCGGCGAATCGGGTTCGTGGCCGATGGCGCTGACGATCGGAGTACTGGCCTGGGAGACCGCGCGGATCAGACCCTCGTCGGAGAACGGCAGCAGGTCTTCGAGTGAGCCGCCGCCGCGGGCGATCACGATCACCTCGACCGACTCGTCGGCGTCGAGCTTGCGCAGCGCGGTCATCACCTCGCCGGCCGCGGCCGGACCTTGCACCGACGCGTGCTCGATCCGGAAGGCGACCGCCGGCCAGCGGCGCTTCGCGTTCTCCAGTACGTCGCGCTCCGCGGCCGAGTCGCGTCCGCAGATCAGCCCGATCGTGTGCGGGAGGAACGGCAGCTTCTTCTTCCGGTACGACTCGAAGAGCCCTTCGGCGGCGAGTAGTTGCTTCAGCCGCTCGATCCGGGCGAGCAGCTCGCCGATGCCGACGTGCCGGATCTCGCTGACCGCGAGCGCGAGGGTGCCGCGCCGGGCGAAGAAGTTCGGCTTGGCGTTGACCACGACGCGGGAGCCGTCGGTGACGGGCGGGTCGACCGCCTCGAAGACGCGGCGGTTGCAGGTGAAGCGCAGCGAGATGTCGGCGTCGGTGTCACGCAGCGTGCCGAACACGGTCGTCGTCCCGCGCCCGATCGAGACGTCGGTCAGCTGCCCCTCGACCCAGACGGCGCCGAGCTGATTGATCCAGCCGGCAATGCCGTTCGCGATCGTGCGAACGGCTGCAGGCGCATCCGGTGAGGTCTCCAATGCCACCCGGCGACTCTACGGTGCCACACCGACAATCCCCGCAACCCCCAGTACATTGCGTGACATGGAGCCCCGCCCGTACCTCCTGCTCGACGTCGACGGTCCTCTGAACCCGTACCGGGCGAAGACGGTCCCGCCCGGTTACCGGCTGGAGGAGATCGTGGAGGGCGAGAAGACGTGGAAGCTGCTGCTCAATCAACAGCACGGCGCAGAACTGACGGCTCTCACCGATCTCTTCGAGTTGGTGTGGGCAACGACCTGGGAGCACGGCGCCAACAGGCTGATCGCACCGCGGATCGGTCTGCCCAGCGATCTTCCGGTCATCGTGTGGCCGCCCGGTGCGCGGGCCGGCGCCGAGCGCAGTCGACGCTCCTGGAAGACCCCACATGTCGCCCGCTGGGTCGGCGGTCGCCCGTTCGTCTGGATCGACGACGAGATCAACCGGTACGACCGGATGTTCCTCGAATCGACACCCGGCATCAGCGCCTTCCATCTCCATCGGGTCGAGGCCAACTGTGGACTGGCGCCGGCGGACTTCACCCAGATCGCCGAATGGGCGGCCACCAACTGCTGACGGGCTGGGATTGCCACCGACGGGCGGTGGCCGATCAGCGGGGTGCGGGGGATGTCCTGGGGTGTTGTAAAGGGGAGGGCCGTCCCGCTCGACAGGAGGTAGCGTCCTCCGGCGCGCTTGTGGCCGTCTGCCGCAGCCTGGGGCGGCATGGCGTCGGGTACTACCTCCTGTCGAGCGGGACAGCGAGCTTGCGCGGAGGCGGATTGAGGATGACGCGGAGGCGGGGTGGACGGGCTGGCGGGCTGGCTGGCTGGTAAATCCTTTGCGTGGAAGGTTGATGAGGCGCATTCTTGAGGCCTGAACACCTCCTGAAGAGGAGTCGCCCGGACAGGGCGGGCGATTCCTTTTTGCTTGCTGTAGGCAATGAACCAACCGATCGGCTGATCCGGACCCTCGGCCGGTCGGTTGGCCTGCGAACCAGCGTGTTGGCCGATGCGTCATGCCGGCCCGGCTGTCAGGCTCGAACCATGACCACACAGCTCGAAGCAACCCACACCGCCGCGTTCCGGACCGTCAAGGCGCTGGTCGCGGGCTATCTGGCGCTGAGCGTTCTCACGGTGGTGGCGGTCTTCATCCTTCGCCATCATCCGTCGGTCGTCACCGACGCCGTCTGGGTGCGGACCGTCATCGTCGTCGGCAGCGCCGCATTGATGACAGCCTTCGCCGCCAGGGCAGCGCGCGGGCACGGCCGTTCGTACCTCCGGTTGCGGCTCGTCTCGGCGATCATGCTGGTCGCGATCGCCGTCATCATCGCCATCCCGGGCGACTTCCCGGTCTGGCTCAAGGTCGAGCAGGGCGTCTGCGGCCTGCTGCTGCTCGGCGTCGTACTGGTTGTCAATGGCAAGCACCTGCGGACCGCCTTCAACGGCAGGTAGGGTGCGAAGAATGGAGGAGCGACGCTGGCCCTTGCTGGTCACCGTCGTGCCCTATGTCCTGCTGGCCGTGCTGACGGTCGGCACGGTGATCATCAAGCACAACGACCTGCGTTCGCTGGCGGTCGACCTCGGGCTGTGTGCCCTGGCTGCGTTGTGGATGCTGGGGATGTTCACCCTGCATCCCGCGTGGCGGGAGCGGACGCCGCACATGCTGGTCTTCGTCGCCGGTCTGCTGTTGATCGTCGGGGTACTGGTCCATCGCGACCCCTGGTTCGGCTTCTTCACCCCGGCCGGGTACTTCTACGCCTTCGGGGTGTTGCCGTGGCCCTGGAAGTTGCTCGGTGTCGCCGCGGTGGCGGCCGTCGCCGGGGCCGCGCAGGCCTCCACGGTCGACAAGACCACCACGGTCGGCCTCGCGATCTTCTTCGCCGTACTGCTCGCCAACATCCTGCCGATGACCGGTTTCGCCTGGCTCGACCGGCAACAGGATCAACGCAACGACGCCCGCAACCACGCCCTGCAGGACGTCAGCGAGGCCAATCGCCGGCTCGAGGCGACGCTGGCCGAGAACGCGAAACTCCACCAGCAACTGCTCGACCAGGCCCGCGAGGCCGGCGTACTGGACGAGCGGCAGCGGATGGCGCGGGAGATCCACGACACCCTCGCGCAAGGCCTGACCGGGATCATCACCCAGTTGCAGGCGGCGGAGAACGAGCCGAGCCGTCATGTGGAGGCCGCGATCGCCCTGGCCAGGGAAAGTCTCAACGAGGCAAGGCGATCCGTGCACGCGCTCCGCCCCGGATCGCTCGACAGTGCCCGGCTGAGCGATGCACTGGCCGACGTCGCGAAACGCTGGACTGCACTGCACAACATCGAAGTACAGGTCACTACGACCGGTACTACGCTCCCCCTACCGCCCGACGCGGAGCTCGCTCTGCTTCGTACTGCGCAGGAGGCGTTGGCCAATGTCGCCAAGCATGCGCAAGCGACCCGGGTCGGCCTCACACTGTCCTACCTGGAGGACAAGGTCGCCTTGGACGTCCGCGATGATGGCAAGGGATTCCAGGCTGGTGTGGTCGACGGAGAGGGCGGATTCGGGTTGATCGCGATGCGGCAGCGGATCGAGGCCCTGGACGGCCGGCTCCAGATCGAGTCGGAGCCAGGCGCTGGTACGGCGATCTCCGCGAGTGTGCCGGTGTTGCCGGGTGCGCGATGAGCGGGCCGATCAAGCTGCTCATCGCGGACGATCATCCGGTGGTGCGCGATGGGTTGAGCGGGATGTTCGCGCGCGACCCGGACTTCGAAGTACTGGGTGAGGCCGCGGATGGGGCCGAGGCGGTCGCGCTGGCCAAGGAGCTTCGGCCCGACGTGATCCTGATGGATCTGCGGATGCCGGGGATGGATGGGGTGACCGCGATCACCGAGCTCGCCAAGCAGGGGAGTGGGGCGCGGGTCTTGGTGCTGACGACTTATGACACCGACACTTACGTAGTACCGGCGATCGAGGCCGGGGCCACCGGGTATCTGCTGAAGGATGCGCCACGGGATGAGCTGCTCCGCGCAGTACGGGCGGCTGCTGCTGGGGAGTCCGTACTGTCGCCGACCGTCGCGAGCCGGTTGGTCAGCCGCGTCCGTACGCCGGAGACCGGGCCGCTCACCCAGCGTGAGGTCGAGGTGCTGGAACTGGTTGCGGCGGGCAACACGAACCGCGAGATCGCGGTGAAATTGTTCATCAGCGAGGCCACTGTGAAGAGTCACCTGCTGAATCTCTACCTCAAGCTGGGCGTGAACGACCGGGCCGCCGCGGTCGCCGAGGGGTTCAAGCGGGGTCTGCTGGCGGGATCGTGACGTCCGCCACGGCCGGTGGGGTGTTCAGCTACGCCCCGTACGATGGGCCCCGTGACTGCCCAGCCTGAGAACCTTGGTACGCCGACCGCCTTGAAGAGCAAGCGGGTGCTGCTCGCGGCCCCACGGGGGTACTGCGCGGGGGTGGACCGGGCTGTCGTGGCGGTTGAGAAGGCGCTCGACCTGTACGGGCCGCCGGTCTACGTGCGCAAGGAGATCGTGCACAACAAGCACGTCGTCTCCACGCTGCAGGCGCGCGGCGCGATCTTCGTCGACGAGACCGACGAGGTACCTGAGGGCGAGACGGTGATCTTCTCCGCGCACGGTGTCGCCCCGATCGTCCATCAGGAAGCGGCCGCGCGGCAGCTCAAGACGATCGACGCGACCTGCCCGCTGGTCACCAAGGTGCACCACGAGGCCAAGCGGTTCGCCGCGATCGACTACGACATCCTGCTGATCGGCCACGACGGGCACGAAGAGGTCATCGGCACCGCCGGCGAGGCGCCCGAGCACGTCCACCTGGTCGACGGCCCGGGCGACGTCCCGAATATCGAGGTCCGCGACCCGGAGAAGGTGGTCTGGCTGTCCCAGACCACGCTCTCGGTGGACGAGACGATGGAGACCGTACGCCGGTTGCGCGAACGGTTCCCGAAACTGCAGAACCCGCCGAGCGACGACATCTGCTACGCCACCCAGAACCGGCAGGTCGCGGTCAAGAAGATGGCGCCGGACGTCGACCTGATGATCGTGGTCGGCTCCCGCAACTCCTCGAACTCGGTCCGGCTGGTCGAGGTCGCGCTCGAGCACGGCGCCCGGGCCGGCCATCTGGTCGATTACGCGGCCGAGATCGACGAGGCCTGGCTGGAGGGCGTCGACTCGGTCGGCGTCACCAGCGGGGCGAGCGTGCCGGAGCTGCTGGTGCGGGACGTGCTGAGCTGGCTGGCTGAGCGTGGGTACGGCGAGGTGCAGGAGGTCACCACGGCTGAGGAGAGCTTGGTGTTCTCACTGCCGCGTGAGCTGCGGGCGGACCTGAAGGCCGCCGGGATGGCGACCACAGGCACGTCCGACCACGCCTAACGGACGACGATCTTCGCGGTCTTGGCAGCTGTGAAGCTGCCCTTCGGGCCACCGCAGAACGAGATGCGGTACGTGAAGGTGAAAGTCCCGGGCTTGGTGAAGACGTGGGGCCCGTCGAGCAGGGTGTAGGTCTCCTTGGCGGTCTTGCGGATCTTCGCGCCCTGGCAGGTGATCGCACCGCCGTCCGAGCCGCCCGGCTCGCTGCCGTCGCCGTAGCTGTAGTCGGAGCCCAGGCCCAGGTCGATCAGGCCGACGTTGGTGGGTAGTGGCTTGTGATCGTCGGCCCCGATCGGCACCAGGACCGTGCCTGCGACGGTCACCTTCATCGTCACGACGCGGCCCTTGACGGTCGGGATCAGCGTCACCGTCGCCCCGATCTTCGGCGGTGCGGGCGGCGGTGGTGACGTGGTGGCTGCCTTGTTCGACGGCTGGCCCGAGACCGGTGGGCCGCTGCGGATGTCGGTGAGGCCGCCGGCCACCACGGTGACGACGGCGACGGCAGCCGCGGCACTGATGGCGACTCCGGCCGTACGGCGGCGGCGTACGGTGCGGACGCGGGCGAAGACTGCCTCGCTCGGGACCGCGGTCGGGGGTGGCGGGTCGGCGACCAGTTGCTGGAAGCGTTCCTTGAGCTCATCGGTCATGGGACAGCCCTCCTCGTGGGCCGGGGCGGTCGGTAGATGTGGCGATCAGGGGGTCGGTGAAGAGCTTGTGTTCGCGCAGCTTGGCCAGGCCGCGCGAGATGTTCGCCTTCACCGTGCCGGTCGAGCAGCCCATGATGTGGGCGATCTCGGCTTCCGGCAGGTCTTCGAAGTACCGGAGTACCAGCGTTGCTCTGGTACGCCGGGGGAGCGTGGCGAGCGCTCGGAGCAGCAGGTCACGGTCGTCGACCGTGCCGAACTCGGACGGACTCGACGGCTCGGGCAGTTGCTCGGTGGGGGTCTCGCCCTTCCACTTGCGCCGCCACCACTGCGTGCTGGTGTTCACCATCGTCGTCCGGGTGTAGGACTCCAGCGCGGTGCCGCTGCGCAGCGACTTGCGGTGGAACCACACTTTCGTCAGCGAGGTCTGGACCAGATCTTCGGCCAGATGCCATTCGCCGGTGAGCAGATAGCCGAATCGTTGCAGGGCGGTGAACCGCCCGTCCACGAATGCGGCGAACTCCGCGTCCAACCCTGGATCCATCGTTTGTCGCCCCCAGCGAGGTGTGTTTCGTACTCGGTCAGCAGTGTGATGACCGGGTGGGGGCGAAAGGTTGAGTCGAGATCAGGCGGAGTCGAGGTCGTAACTGTTCTGAGCGGCGGTGATGGCCGGCACGTGGACCTCGGCCCACTCGCTGACCGCCCGGATCGGGACGATCAGGGACTCGCCCATCGGGGTCAGGGTGTAGACGACGCGGGGCGGTACCTCGGCAAAGACCTCGCGGGTGACCAGGCCGTCGCGCTCCAGCCGTCGGAGGGTCTGGGTGAGGACCTTGGGCGCGACGCGGCCGATGCCGTCGCGGAGTTCGGTGAATCTGAGCGGGCCGTTGCTGAGCAGGAGCACGGCGAGCACGGTCCACTTGTCGCCGATCCGGTCCAGGATCAGCCGGGTCGGGCAGTTCGGATCGAAGAGATCGCCGCGGTCGCTCAGCTGCGCCACGAGATCCTTCGCCGCGAGGTCCTCCGCATTAGTAACCACCAGGTACTTATAGCACGTTGAAGTAGCCAGTTACCAATGGTTACTGTCAGCGGTGTTGAGATTGCTGCCGATGCCTTTGGGGAGTTCGTTGTGAAGATTGCCGTCTACGGTGCGAGCGGGATGATCGGGAGCCGGATCGCGGCTGAGGCTGTCCGGCGTGGACACGAGGTGGTTGGTATCACGCGCTCGGGTGGCGCTCAGCCGGCCGGCGTCGAGGCTGTCGTCGGGTCGGCGAACGATGCGGCGTCCGTGAAGGAGATCGCGTCGTCGGCCGATGTTCTGGTGTCGGCGATGGGGCCGAGCCGGACGGGCGAGGGTCCGCAGGGCTTCTTGGATGCGATCGACACGTTGATCTCCTCGGTCGGTGGGACCCGGCTGGTGGTGGTCGGTGGGGCGGGCAGTCTGCTTGCCGGTGGCAAGCGTCTGGTGGACTCGCCGGACTTCCCGGAGATCTACAAGGCTGAGGCGCTGGTTGTCGCCGGGGTTCTCGACACCCTGCGTGCGACGCCGGCGGACGTCGACTGGACGCTGCTTTCGCCTGCGCCGGTGATCGCTCCGGGTGAGCGCACAGGTGTCTTCAAGCTGGGAACAGATGAGCCGGTCGGCAGCGCGGTCTCGGCCGAGGACTATGCCGTCGCGCTGGTGGACGAGCTCGAGCAGCCTGCGCACCGGCGTGGCCGGTTCACGGTCGCGAACTGATTGCTTTACCCGGGTAATTCCTTTACTGGGTAAGACTTTTGCCTAGGTAACCCCTGGCCAGCATGGTGACCCATTGGTAGACGGCGTCCTCGGCCGGAGCCAGTGGGCCGGGGCGGAAGTGGGGCGAGTCGGCGCCACGCTGGACCGACTCGCAGGCCGACCAGTCCTCGCGATTGGTGATGTCCCAGAAGTCGACGGCGTACGACGGGTCGGCCACCTCGGCCGGGAAGTACCAGGAGCACTCGATCGCCGTCAGGCGCGGAGTACGGGGTTCGAGGCGATGGGTCATCACGTAGTCGGGGTGCAGGGAGATGAGCAGGTTGGGGAACAGGCCGACGTAGTTCACAGTGCGTGGATTGACGCCTGGCAAGGGGATTCCGTGCGACTTGCCGTCGAGGGACATCGTCTCGGCGTCGGGACGGAGGTCCATCAGGCCGCCGACCCAGGCGCCGGGCAGGTTCCAGTTGTCGCCTGAGGTCGGTGGCGAGACCTTGCAGAGCTCCGGGTGGATCAACGGGCAGTGGTAGCACTCGTGGTAGTTCTCCACGATCGTCTTCCAGTTCGACGCGACGTCGTAGCTGTGCCGAGCCTTGAGGGTCAACGCCTCGGGTCGGTACGGCGCGACGAGGTCCGTGAGGCCGCCAACGTGCTCGCTGAACGGTGGGGCGGTACCGAGTGCGTTGACGAACAGCCAGCCCTGCCAGACCTCGGTCGGCAGCTCGGTGAGCCCGTATGGCGTGGGGTCGAAGGTGTCGCCCATCCGTGGGGCTGCCTTCACTGCGCCGTCCAGGTCGTACGACCAGCCGTGGTACGGGCAGACGACGGCTCTGCGTTGGCTGGAGTC
The DNA here is from genome assembly GCF_036067295.1 of Kribbella sp. NBC_00382. Taxonomy (NCBI): domain Bacteria; kingdom Bacillati; phylum Actinomycetota; class Actinomycetes; order Propionibacteriales; family Kribbellaceae; genus Kribbella; species Kribbella sp. NBC_00382. The sequence continues at coordinate 556,469 of NZ_CP107954.1, read as the reverse complement.
GCCTTGTGGCAGTAGCTCATGGCCGCGGTGCCGGCAGGTGTTGGCGAATGCGCGGGGCTTGTCTGCATAGGTTAGAAGGACGCCGATGTCGCCGACTGTTGTCGCGCTGTACGTAGTACCGGCTGCTAGTTCCTCTGCTCGGCCTAGGCAGGTCCAGGTGCCGGCGAAGAAGTTGCGGCGCTCCCATGCCAGTACTGCGGGGTCTGTGTACGCCGCTTGCGGCAGCATCACCGACTCTCCGTGCGGGCGGAGTGAAGCGGCTAGTGCGCTGGGATCGACCGGAGCGTTCGCCATCCGCCCACTATCGGCTGTGGCTGACGTAGAAGTCGAGCACGTAGTCCCAGCCGGTGTTGTAGCTCTCGCGGGCTTCGGCGCCGTCGGGGCGACGCTCCCAGCCGCTGTGGATCAGTTCTACCTCGGTGCCGCCGTCTAGTTGCTTGAAGCTGACAGTGATGCTGCCTGCCTGCTTCGGGTCGCTGCCGGGGTGCCAGGTGAAGGAGAGGCTGTTCGGCGGGTCCCAGTCGGACACTGTGCCCCAGTAGCCGTGTGGGCCGTCTTCGCCGTACTCCACGATGCGGCCGCCGACGGCGCCCTCCAGTTCGACGCTGGTCGCCTTGTCCTCGCCGATCGAGTGGGTCTTCAGCGGCCACCAGGCACCGAGGTGCTTGGTGAACAAGTCGAAAGCGCGTTCCTGGGTGGTCTTGACGACCACCCGCTTCACGAGTGGCGCGGTGCTCATTACTGTTCCCCTTCGGTCTCTCGGACGTACGCCGCGAACGCGTCCAGTGCGTCGTCCCAGAACTGGTCGACGAGGCCGGCTTGGCCTAGGACCTTGAGGTGCTGGGAGATCGCGGGGCGGCTGACTGGTACGTGCATGCCACTAACCATTGCGGGTGTCAAGACGTGGAACACCCCGGGTCCCCCGCGGGCAGCTGCGGGGACCCGGGGTGGGTCTGTTTCTTCCTGCTTTTGAATCAGTTGAAGGGGTCGAGGGTGATGTAGGCCTGCTGCGGGTTGCCGTCGTGGACGAGGGCCTCGTGGTTGCCGACGTCGTCGAAGGCGAAGCCGTACGCCTTGCCGTCGGCCATCTGCGCGTGGATCAGCTTGGAGTAGTGGTTGGTGACACTGTCCTGGTAGAAGTTCGAGTTGTTGGGGTCGGGCTGGTTCGGGTTGGTCAGTAGCGTCGACCGGTTGAAGCCGGCGCAGAGGGTGCGCGAAATCGGCCCGCGGACCAGGTCGTTCGGGGCGTCGAGCAGGCCGGCGCAGCCGAAGATGCTGGGTGCGTTGGGCTTCTGGAAGCTCGTCACGACCTGGCCCGAGGTGTTGGTGAAGTTCATGACGTTGCCGGAGACGCGACCGAAGTACTTGGTGTTCGGCTGGTCGCCGAACGGCTGCACGGTCAGGGTCTGTGAGCTGTACTTCGACCAGACCCGGTTGATGTAGTCGTCCATCACGTTGCCGGGCAGCGCGCCGGTCTCGACGCCGTAGGTCGGCGCGAGTGCGCGGAGTACCGATCCGTTGGGTGCTGTCTGGATCAGATTGGCCCAGCCGCCGGATTGGCCGCGGAGCGCGTTGAAGAAGTTGTTGTAGCCGCCTGGCTTGAGGTGGCCGGTGGTCAGTACGTTGCCGTTGCCCTGCTGGACGCCGACGGCGTACGGGACCGAGAACATGTCGACCTGGGTGCTGTTGATCCACAGGCCGGAGTCGTTCAGCGTGTACTCGGTCCAGCTGAACAGGATGTTGCGGTTGGGGTCGCTCGGGTTCTGGACCGCGGGCTGCACCAGGCCGCCGGTGGTCAGCTTGAAGACGAGCTTCTGACCGTACGAGAAGTAGACCCGGCCCGAGAACTTCGGCATCTGGATGGTGATCGACCCGCCGTTGCCGGGGCCGGCGATGGAGGCGTCAGGTGCCGGGGTCGGCGGGTTGCCGCCGGCCGGCCAGGCGTGGAAGTTGCCTGCTGCGTCTGCCCAGCCTTGCTGGCCGGTCTGCAGATTTGTGCCGAGGTTGTAGATGTAGACCGCGTCGCCGCGGCCGGAACTGTTGGTGATCTTCAGCGGAATGGTCGCCGGCACCGCTTGGGCCGGCATCGCGACAGTCGCGACCAGCCCGGCGGCGACGGTACTCGCGGCGGCCAGAACCGCCAGCAACTTGTGTTTGATGCGCACAACTCCTCCTCAGGTTTGTCCCGTGCGAGAGAAGGCGGAGCACCGGACGACCACGAAGAGACTGCGCTACCAGGACACAGTCACCGCTGGGGGCGAGCGGTACCCACTGCTCATCCGACGAGGGACGGTGAGCCGCCGAATGAGTGAGAGCGCTCTCATACTTGGCCGCCCCTCCACCCCTGTCAACACCTGACCCCTGTCGGCTTTCCGACGCTTGATATGCCGACCTACCCCCGACATGCCGGCCAGAGCAGCAGGCGACAGCAGCAGAAATAGCTGCGATCCGACAGTTGAGGTCCCCGCAGGCGATTTCGGGGTCGGCTGGCGGGTTTTTTGACCGCTGACGTGAAGCAGCACGCCAGCGGTCAAAAAACCCGCCAGTGGCCGAGCGAGCCTGTGGCTGAGGTGGGCGATGTGAGTCAGCAACCGGCGAGGTCGTCGGTTACGCGTCGACCTTGAACGGGTCGTGTTCGGCGAGGAGTTTGTCGAGGCGGGCCTGGTCGACGCGGTTGGTGACGACGGAGAGTTCTTGGCGGTCTCGGACGACTTTGCAGAGGGTGACCGTGGAGGTGACGAGGTAGAGGAGGCCGAGGGCGAGGAAGGCGCGGATCCAGCCGGCGGCGGGGAGGTAGACGATGGCGATGGTCATCGCGGTCATCGAGAGGGCGAAGGACAGGATCGCTTGGAGGTAGAACGCGGAGGTCTGCGAGGGCTGGATCGGTTTCGTCATGGGCTAATCGTCAGCGCGGCACGGCCCCAGCGCATGAGGCGAACTACTCAATGCGCGAGTGAGACGTCGGTCGTATGTGGTACGGGCGTCTTCGCACGCTCGCGCAGGAGTTCGCCGGGGTGCGGGTTGGACGGCCGACTCGGCGACGCAGCTCGGGTCTGTCTTGCCGTGGGGGTGCGGCGCTGGACGGGCGGAGCAGGCGTGGGGGTTCTTCGGGGTCAGCCGGTTTGGGAGTCGAGGCCGGGGAGTGGGGGTGGCTCGCGGTGGGTTTTGTCGATGGTGGGGCCGGGGAGCCAGCGGTGGGTGTCGGGGGTGTCTTCTTCTACGGCCAGGAATTCGGGGGCGGTGAGGGGGCGAGCGGAGGCTTCGATGGATTCCATGGCGGTTAGTTCGGCTTCCGTCACGTGGAGGTCGCGGAGTTTGCGGGCGGTGGTGAAGACTCGGCGTTCGAAGGAGCCGACGGTGCTGTTGTAGGCGTCCACGGCTGAGGTGAGGGAGCGGCCCACGCGGTTCAGGTGGTCGCCCATCGTTCCTAGGCGTTCGTAGAGTTCCCGGCCCAGTTCGAAGACCTGTTGGGCGGACTCGGTGAGGGCGGATTGGTTCCAGGCGTAGGCGGCTGCGCGCAGGGTAGCGATCAGGGTGGTGGGGGTCGCGAGGATCACCCGGCGCTCGGCGGCGTACTCGAGGAGGATCGGCTCGACGTCCAATGCGGCGGAGAGGAAGGACTCGCCAGGGACGAAGAGGATGACGAACTCGGGAGTCGACGGGAGCCGTGACCAGTAGGCCTTCGCGGAGAGTTGGTCTACGTGAGTACGGAGATGGCGGGCGTGGGCGCGCAGGCGTTCCTCGCGGAAGTCGGCGTCGTCGCTCTCGGCGGCCTCCAGGAACGCGGCCAGCGGTACCTTCGAGTCGACGACGAGATTCTTGCCCTCGGCAAGTCTCACCACCATGTCCGGGCGCAGCAGGCCGTCATCGCCAGTGGTCGTGGTCTGCTCGGTGAAGTCGCAGTGCGCGACCATGCCGGCCAGCTCGACCGTACGCCGGAGATGCAGCTCGCCCCATCGCCCGCGGACCTGTGGCTTGCGCAGCGCGGTCGACAGTGAGGCGGTCTCGCGACGCAACGCCTCACCGCTCATCCGTACCTCGTTCACCTGTTGGTGCAACTGGCTCTGCCAGGCGGCGCGGCCCTTCTCCAACTGGTTGAGCTGGGCATGCAACCGGTCGAGCGACTCCTTCACCACCGCTTGCCCGGACATCTGTTGCCCGACCGTCGTCCGCTCCTGTGTGAGCTCGACCACGCGATCCTCGGCCGCATCCCGCTCGGCCGTGATCCGCGCGAGCGAGGCGCCGTCGCGTCCCCGCGACCAGAGCAGGCCGAAGACCCAGCCGAGCCCGAGCCCGACCAGCAGGAAAACCAAGAGCAACAAAACCGCGGTACCGGTCATGTCACAGACAGTCGCAGACGCCGCCGACAATTTCCGGACGACAAGCCCGGTACCACCGAACCTCAGTGTGTGAGCTGCGCCGCGACAGGCTTCCGAGTGGCCCCTGAGCGAGCGATCCGCCAGGCGGGGAAGGCGCCGAGCAGGGCAACAATCGCGAAGACCGACAGCAACAAGTGGGCCGAAGAGAGGGCGGACGGCTCACCGAGCTTGACCAGTACTCCGGCCAAGGCCGCGCTGAACGCACTCGACATCAAGAAGACCGTATTGATCCCCGCCGAGGCCTTGGCAGCCTCCTCAGTGTCCTCGACGCTGCTGAAGGCGGCGACGGCCAGGTGCGGGAAGGCGATCCCGATCCCGGCGCCGGCCGCGAACAGGGTGACGAACCACAGAGCGACCACGAACACGGACGGCCCAGCAACCTGCAAGGCGGAGTACGCCGCGAGGCCGATCGCCAGCAACACGGGGCCGCCGACGATCAGCCGGCGTACGACCGCAATCCGCACAAAACTCGCGCTGACCGTCTGGCTCAGCGACCAGCCGAGCGACAGAGCAGCTCCGAGGAATCCGGCAAGCAACGGCGACAGCTCGCCCAGCTCCTGACCGAAGAGCGGGATGAAAGCCTCGGTACCGATGCCAAAGGCAAGGATCCCGACGGTCAGGTAGACCCACTTCAGCGACTTGCCCGCAGCGAACGTCACCCGCGGCAGGACGGCCGCCTTCGCAGTCCGCTCGTACAAGACGAAGACCACACCGAGCGCGAGCCCGATCACCAGCACGACCGCAGTCAGCACGCCAGCCGGCACGATGCTCGCGATGCTGACCATCGCGACGGCCGCGGTCAACAGCACCAGCGACACCCCCGGTACGGCGGACCCGGCGGCCGCACGCTCAGTACGAGGAATCACCCGTACGACGACCACCATCAGTACTGCGGCCAGCGCGACCAGCAGCCAGAACGCCGGCCGCCACACCCCCACCTGCCCGAAAGCGCCACCGGCAGCCGGCCCGACCAGGTTGCCGACACCCCACATCGCCGACACCAGCGCCGCCGCCTTCGCCCACAAGCGCTCCGGCAACGCCCGCTGGATGAGTGCATATCCGAGTCCTGCGAGCAGACCACCGCCGAACCCCTGCACGGCCCGGCCAGCCAGGAAGACGCCGATGCCGGGGCTCAGCGCGGCGATGAGCGAGCCGAGGCCGAAGATTCCGAAGGCGAGCAGGTAGGCGGCCATTGAGCCGCGGGTGATGAGGATCCGGCTGACCAGCATCGAGCTGATCACCGACGCGACCAGGAAGGCCGTCATCGTCCAGGCGTAGAAGCCGGTACCACCGATGTCACCGACGATCGTCGGCAGCAGGCTGGTGGTGAGGTAGACGTTGCTCGCCTCCATCAACACCCCGCCGGCCAGTACCACCGCCACCGGGGCGTAGGTGAGGCCGAGCAGTTCGCGCCACGAGCCGTTCGTCGGGGTGTCCATGGCTGGACAGTACGACTTCAAGTGAGCTTGAGCTCAAGCCCTGAAGTACAGGCTGAGCTCAGCAGGCCATCGCGGGGAAGCTGTAGCCCTGGGCCTTGAGTAGCCGGAGCGCCTTGTCGAGGGCCGCGACGGTCTGGCTGCGGTCGCCGCCGCCGTCGTGCAACAGGATGATGTTGCGCTTGTGAGCGTGCGTCATGATGTTGTTCACGATCGCGTGCACGCCGGGGCGGGCCCAGTCGCGCGGGTCGACGTCCCAGAGCACCTGGACCATACCGGCGGCCTTGATGTCGGCGCGGACCTTCGGGTTCGAAGCGCCGAACGGCGGCCGGAAGCACTTGGACTGCGGGCCGTCGAAGATCTCGTGATGTCGCTTGGCCGCGGAGATCGCGGTCAGTTGTGGGTGCGAGATCGAGTGGCTGCCGACCGTGTTGCCTGCAGCAAGGATCTGCTCACGCAGCCCGGGGTGCGCGGCCTGCATGTTGCCCAGTTCGAAGAAGGTCGCGTGGGCGCCGTACTTCTTCAGCACCTGGAGGATCTTCGGCGTCCAGTACGGGTCCGGGCCGTCGTCGAAGCTGAAGAACAGCACCTTCTTGTTGCCCGCGGACGCGGCGAGTGTTGGGTCGCCGGCGGGCTTACGAGGCTTGCCGCTCTCCGGTGAGCCCGAGGTGATCGGCGTGGGCGTCGGCGTCTCGATGGGTGTCGACGACGGGGTGTTCGGTGATGACGCCGAGGTCGGCTTGGGCTGGTTCGTGTGTCCCAGCGCCAAGGCGATCAACGAGCCGACGACGAGCGCCAAGGCGGCGGCGGTGGCGATGATGGCGGCGAGCTTTCGGGACATGATGCTCCCTTGCAGATCAGGCGGATGTTCCCCAGACACGCTCCCCCTCAAGGAGCTTTCGTTGGTAAGACGCCTTACATCCGGACCTGGTTGGCATCACTGTGTTGCGGGGAGATCTCAGTGGCTTTCGGTGTCGCAACAGTGGCGAGCGTGCCACGGTGGTACAGCCTGCCCTCCAACGACTTCACGCTCGCGACCAGGACGAAGCTCATGCTGACCAGCAGCGCCCACGCGCCGAACTTCGCCGGGTGCACGAGGTGCCACACATTCACCTGATCGGGGTAGTTCCAGGCGTCCAGGAAGGTGCCGAAGTTCTCCGCGATCCAGAGGAAGAAGCCGATCAGCGCGAACCCGAGTGCCAGCGGCATCCGGTACCGCCGGGTGCCTACCGTGTAGAAGACCCAGGTGCGCCGCAGTACGAGCAGAAGAGCCAGCGCGATCGGGATGCGCAGGTCGGCGATCCAGTGATGGGTGAAGAAGTTCGCATAGATCAGTACTGCGAGCACTGTGGTGAGGATCGGCCGATAGCCGCTCACCCGCAGGTCGAAGCGGCGCCAGGCCTGGCAGATGTAGCTGCCGACTGCGGCGTACATGAAGCCGGCAAAGAGTGGTACTCCGGCGAACTTCGTCACCGCGTCGCCCGGGTACTGCCAGGAGCCGACTTGGACCTTGAAGAGCTCCAGCCCGAGCCCGACGAGGTGGAAGCCGAAGATCACGGCGATCTCGCGCCAGGTCTCCAGCCCGGCCAGCCAGAACCCGAGGGTGAGCAGCAGCGAGTAGACCAGCAACGCGTCGTACCGGGCGATCGGCAGTTCGACGTACTTCGAGAGCGCCAGGCCGGCGAACAGCGCGGCGGGGAAGAGGCAGGAGACCAGTTCGGTCCAGCCGAACCGCAGGAATTGCAAGCAGGCGAACACGATCCGTGATCGGTGGGGCGCGAGTTTTCTCCAACTGGTCACAGAAAGGAGACGCTGCTTGCTATCGCCTGGTTGGGACGGATAGATCACTCCCTACGGAGGAGGTGTCGCGATGGAGCCGAAGGTGGTCTACCAGACGGACCGGCTGGTCGTACGCGACTGGGCGGAGAGCGACGGGGACCGGGTGTTCGACATCTACCGGCGCTGGGAGGTGTCGCGCTGGCTCGGCGCCGATCCGCGGGTGATGCCGCATCGCGACGCGGCGTCGCGGACGATCGAGCGGTGGAACGCGCGCAACGCGGACGCTGTCTACGGGATCTGGGCGGTGGAGGAGAAGTCGACCGGCACGATTGCGGGGACGGTGTTGCTGGTACCGCTGCCTGACGGGCCCTCGTCGAAGGGCGAGGTCGAGGTGGGCTGGCACTTCCACCCTGACTCGTGGGGACGGGGACTCGCGACGGAGTCGGCGCAGGGGGCGATCGCTCACGGGTTCAAGGCGGGGCTGGGGGAGATCTACGCCGTCGTACGGCCGGACAACGGCCCGTCGATCGCGGTGTGCAAGCGCCTCGGCATGCAGCCCCTGGGACTGACTTCCCGCTGGTACGACGCGGAGCTGGAGTCGTTTGTGATTTAGGTCGAGTGGGCCACGCCGCGTAGTCTTGCTGCCCGTGGCACTCTCCATCGGAATCGTCGGGCTCCCCAATGCGGGCAAGTCCACGCTCTTCAACGCGCTGACCAAGAACAACGTGCTCGCGGCGAACTACCCGTTCGCGACGATCGAGCCCAACGTCGGGGTGGTCGGCGTACCGGACGCGCGGCTCGCGAAGCTGGCGACGTTGTACGACTCGGCGAAGGTGATCCCGGCGACGGTGCAGTTCGTCGACATCGCCGGCATCGTCCGCGGCGCGTCGGAGGGCGAGGGGCTGGGCAACAAGTTCCTCAGCCACATCCGCGAGGGCGACGCGATCTGCCAGGTCACCCGGGTGTTCCGTGACGACGACGTCACCCACGTCGACGGCAAGGTCTCACCGGCCGACGACATCTCGACGATCCAGACCGAGCTGATCCTGGCCGACCTGCAGACCGTGGAGAAGGCGATCCCGCGGCTGGAGAAGGAAGCCCGGCTGAAGAAGGAGAGCGTCGCCGTCCTCGAAGCGGTCCGCGAGGCGCAGAAGCACCTCGAGGCCGGTACGCCGATCATCGCCACCAACGTCGACCGCGACGCGATCCGCGAACTGATGCTGATGACGGCCAAGCCGTACATCTTCGTCTTCAACTGCGACGCCGACGAGCTCGCCGACGAAACCCTGAAGCAGAGCATGCGCGACCTGGTCGCCCCCGCCGAGGCGATCTTCCTGGACGCCAAGTTCGAGGCCGAACTGGTAGAGCTCGACGACGAGGCCGAAGCCCGCGAGATGCTCAACGAGATGGGTGTCGAGGAGCCCGGCCTGGACGTCTTGGCCCGAGTCGGCTTCGAAACCCTAGGCCTGCAGACCTACCTCACCGCAGGCCCCAAAGAATCCCGAGCCTGGACCATCAAGAAGGGCGCCACCGCCCCCGAGGCAGCCGGCGTGATCCACACCGACTTCCAACGCGGCTTCATCAAAGCCGAGATCGTCTCCTTCACCGACCTGATGGAAGCCGGCAACATGGCCACCGCCAAGTCCGCCGGCAAGGTCCGCATAGAAGGCAAGGACTACGTCATGGCAGACGGCGACGTCGTGGAATTCCGCTTCAACGTCTAGCCCCGCGCGGCAAGAGGCTGGTCCGGCACGTGATTGCCGCCGACCAGCCTTTCCGTTCGTACGACGGATTCGAGTGAGGACACCGATGGCTCGCCCTTACAGCCCTGGCCCGAAAGAGTTCGTCTTCGGTGTCGGAGACGGCAACGATCAGCGGGTCGTCGTACCCGACGCTCAGGAAGCCTATGTGGCGTTCTCCGCGTTCTTCAGGGAGCGCGATGGTGACACCTGCACGATCGACGACGAACCGGCGGGTGAGCGGTTGGTGCTGATGCGTGGTCAAGGGGTGATCGCCCGGAGCTCGGGGGCGAACCTCGAGTACCTCAAGATCGACAGGCCCAATCGCTACACGCCGAGCGCGATGCTGTTCTTCGAGAACGGGTACGCGGGTCTCGACCACTTCGGCCAGTGGCTCTCGAACCTGGCGGACCTCGACGCGTCGCCGGAGGCTCGCGGGGCCGCCCGCGCCGCCACGATCACGACCGAAACCGCGGCCCTCGAAGAGATCGGCCGGATCTGGGCGGATTCGGGCATCGTCGACCCGAGCGATCAGTGGTGCGTCTTCTTCGACTCGCACGGTGCCGACGACGACCGAGCCGAACGAGCCGCGCTGCTCGTCCTGATCGAGTTCCTCGGGCTCGAACGAGGCGACCCCCCGGCCGAGGCTGCCGACGGCGAAGTCTGGGTGCGCACGGATTCACGCCTCGACGCCGAACTCGAACGGTGGTCATGACAGAGGTCGTGTTCGCCCGCTCTGGGTGGATCCCGAAAGTGGTCCGGGACGACGGCGTACTGCGGATCGAACTCGGTGCCGGGGCCGATGCCAACCACGACCCTCGCACCTTCACGTTCCCGATCGACGACACCCACCTTGCGGTGATCCGGGACGATCTGGCGCGGCATCTGCTGCTGTGGAGCGCGATCCTGCCGCTGTGCGACGCCGCCGGTACCCGGGGCCCGCTGGACGAGGATGCTGCCGTCGCGCTGCTGGATCCGATCCTCTTCGCCGCGCCTGCTGACATCGAGGCACTGTTCCAACGCACCAGGTGGAGCAGGGGCCAGCTGATCGCTCACGGTGCCGACATCGACCTGCTCGATCGCGGCCAGATCTGGGCCGCGATGGGTTCGGCGACGGAGACGGCTGACTGGGCTCGGGTTCAGGAGTACGACGCGAGCCGTCGACGCGCTGAGCGCGGTGTGAGGCTGGCTCCGCTCGACGCGGCGATCTTGAAGTACACGGGGCAGTACCTGCACGGCGCGACGATCCCTGGGCGCCGTCCCGAGGCGGTCGATCCGGCGCTGCTGCCCGACGTACTGCGAGTGATCGCCACCGCGGAGCGAGCGTGCGTCGGGATGCGGATCGGTCGCGATCCGCGCCGGGGAGGGCGTGCCACGGACAAACGTGCGTGGGACCGGATGGCGGCGACGGTCGACGCGGCGGTGCGCAGTACACACCCCGAGCTCGTCGACGACGCGGTGGCCACCGTGAAGTTTCTGATCTGCTCGGAGGCCGCGGGGCGTGCCAGGGGCACGCTGTTCGAGGATGAGGGCGTTGCCGGGAGTACGAAGCTGATCTTCACCGACGACAAGGACGGCGAGGAGATCTGGCTCCCGGGCAGTCCCCGTCCGGCCAGCACGGAGTTCTGGGAGTTCGTCGGCGGTCGATCTGCCGCGGACAACGAGGTCTTCACCATCGAGAACGAGGAGCAGGGCGAAGGACTCCAGCTCCACTTCTACGCGAACTCGCTCGCCCGGATCACGACCGTGGCCGGCGGCGGGTCGGCCCCGGAGCACCGGGTCGAGTACGGCCTGGTCGACGGGCTGGACGAATACCGGATCCTGGTCCGCGCCTTCGTCAGCGGCGGCTGCGCCGCGCTCGACCAGCATGGCCCGTGGATGTCGGATGTCGCCGATTTCGAGCAGGCCCGCCGAGAGCGTGACGCCGACAAGCGCTGACCGTGACTGGGCGAGTCCGCGTTCAACGTCTGAGACGTGAAGACCTGGCCGGCACGATCTCGCAACGTACGCCTGGCTACTGCGGATGGCAGCAGGAGCGTTGGCTCGACCGCCGGTATCGACGGCCCGCATTAACATCGGCCCTGCCTGGTACAGGGCGGAGGGCCGATCGCAGGTGGCATGGAGGTTTCCGGATGATCGAGACCGTTGGGGTCTGCCAGGAGCAGTCTGGGCAGACGCTGAGGTTGAACACCGAGTCGGCGGATGGGCGGTCGCGGCTGGAGGTGACCTTCTTGGGGGTGGTCGACCTGCAGGTGTCCTGGCCACACTTCGTACCCGCACAGCTGGACGTCATCGACATCAGGGACGTTGATGCTCACCAGTTGGAGCACACCAGCTACCGCGTCGCAGAAGGCGAGGGGTTCTTCGCCTTCTGGTGTCGCGACTTCTTCGCTGTCGTCACCCGGGATGATTGACCGGTGTCGATCCGGTTCGGGTTTGAGTTTCGGGGGTTGGCGGAGGTTGGGGTTTGGGGTGGGGAGGCGCCTCGGTTGCATTGGTTCGGGCTGACCGATGGCTGGTACTGGATCGAAGTCGGTGAGTTGCGGCTGCTCCAGTACGCCGATGGGTCCGGCATCGACTACTACGTCGTTCGGCTGTGGGAGGACCTGCTCCAGCTGCTTCCCGCGCTGCTTGAGGATGTACCCGAGGATCTGGTCGGCTTCGTCAGCGGCGATTCCCTTGGCTGGAATGACGTGGAGTCGGAAGCGGCGGACGCTGCGATGAACTGGTACTCGGACCACTGGCTGTACCTGGGATACCTGCGCGACAGTCCGGCGATCTGTTTCAGCCGCCGCGACGGCCAAGTGACGATCGACTGGGAGATGCCGGAGCCGAACAAGTTTGCCGTACCGAGGACAGGCACCGTGGCGGTCGATGCCGGGCAGTTCGTTGCCGCGATCGAGGAGTTCGACCGGGAGTTGCTGGCGGCGATGGCAGCCCGCATCGCAGAGGTAGAAGCTTCTCCGTTGGTCGGTGTCGAGATTGACCTCGAGCAGCTTCGCCGTGAGCACGAGGATCGGTCAGGTTGGTTGCAGAGAGCTCGCAGCTGGCAACGCGCTACTGATTGGAACGCCATCCGAGCAGGTGCTGCTCTACTGTCGAAGTACTGAAGCTAGGTCTTGCTGTGTCAGGTCGGGATGTCGACGGTCAGACCGGCTGCCTGGGCGGCGTCGGCTAGGCGTTTGTCGTAGGTGACGAATGAGGTGAGCTGGGAACGGATGCGGAGAGCCGTTGCCAGGTGGATGGCGTCCAGGCTCCGTACCATCGCTGGTTTGACCGTCTGGGCGAGGATGCGAATGCTGGCGTCCAGTTCCACCAAGTCGATGAGGTCGAGGACCAGGTGGAGTCGGGTGACGGCTTCTGGGGCGTGGCGGGCGAGCGCGCGCGATGACTCGATCTCCGCCAGAACCGAGCTCGTCCAGCCGGTGTCCGCCCGTTCGTCGAGCCAGTCGCGCAGCGCCTGGGTTTCCGTCTCGGCGTGGACGAGTTTCACGATGGCGGCCGAGTCGAGATAGATCATCGGCCGTCGTCCTCGCGGTCGCGGGCGATCTCGGCGGCGATGTCGATGCCGTCCGGTTCGCCGAGCGGCATCCGCAGGACAGCGCGACGCATCGCTGCGGCCCGCTCCTTGCGCAGCGCGGCTTCAAGCCTCGACCTCGAACCTTGCGATTAATCGGTGGGATTTCTGGGGTGGATCTACCTAGGGTCCGGCGTATGGCTGATGCGCTTTTTGCGGTACCTCGGTTGGCTGAGCTCTATGACGCGTTGGAGCCGGGCCGGGGTGATCTCGAGGCTTATGCGGGAATGGTGGAGGAGTTTGGGGCGCGGCGGGTGCTGGATGTGGGGTGTGGGACTGGCGTCTTTGCGTTGATGCTTGCCAAGCGGGGGATCGAGGTCGTGGGGGTGGATCCGGCGTTGGCTTCGTTGGAGGTGGCTCGGGGGAAGGCGGGGGCTGAGCGGGTTCGGTGGGTGCATGGGGATGCTGGGGCGCTGCCGCCGTTGCAGGTTGAGTTGGCGGCGATGACGGGGAATGTGGCGCAGGTGTTTGTGGGGGATGAGGAGTGGGTGGCGACGCTGGAAGGTGTTCGGAAAGCGTTGGCGCCGGGTGGGCGGTTTGTCTTTGAGGCAAGGGATCCGGGGCGGGAGGCTTGGTTGAGGTGGAATCGGGAGGAGACCTACAAGCGGGTTGAGTTGCCTGGGGTTGGGGTGGTGGAGAACTGGACCGAGTTGCTGGCGGTCGAGTTGCCGTTGGTGACGTTCAGGGGGACCTACGTTTTTGCGAGCGACGGGACCACGTTGACGTCGGAGTCGACGTTGCGGTTTCGGTCCCGGGAGGAGATCGAGGAGTCGCTGGCGCGGGCCGGGTTCGCGGTTGACGAAGTACGGGATGCGCCGGATCGGCCGGGGCTCGAGTGGGTCTTCATCGCCAGGTAGGTGGAGCGGCCAGGGTGCCGGGCAGGGGATGGGGATCACCGGCACCCTGACCTGTCAGGGGGACCACGCGGGGGTGGTGGGCGGCGCGGCGGAGCGTTGGGCCGGTGGGGATCGCTGCGCTGAGTGGGGCGATCGGGGTGTACCGGTGGTCCGGGGGCCGTATCAATAAATGTACGTGGGGGGCCAAACGGCGGGCGCGGGGCTCAAGCGCTTGAGATGCAGGGGTTTGTGCCCGCGCGGTGGCTGGGCGTGAGGGTGGGGCCTTGGTGACTGCGGGCGGTATCGCGGGGGCTACGGAGCGGCGATGGGTTGCGCGCGGTCTGTGGCGAGCTTCACGGCGAAGACGGCTAGCGCAGTACCGGTCAGGTAGCGGTGGATGCGGGACCAGAGGGGTTTGCGGCTGAAGAAGGCTGCCACCGAGCCGGCGGTGATGACGAAGATCGCGTTCACCGCGACGCCGACCGCCAGTTGGGTCAGGCCGAGGAGAAGGCTCTGGGTGCCGACGTGGCCGCGGGACGGGTCGACGAACTGGGGGAGCAGCGAGATGTAGAGGATCGCGATCTTCGGGTTAAGCAGGCAGGTCAGCAGGCCCATGCCGAAGAGCTTGCGCGGGCGATCCGGAGTCAGTTCGGAAGGCGTGAAGGCTGAGCTGCCGCCGGGGCGGAGGGCGTTCCAGGCGAGCCAGAGCAGGTACGCGGCGCCGGCCAGCTTCAGGGTCAGATAGATCTCCGGTACGAGCGCGAAGAGCGTCGCCAGCCCGGCGGATGCGGCGAGCAGGTACGCGAGGAAGCCGACCCCGACGCCGGCGAGTGAGGTGAGCCCGGCGCGGCGGCCTTGGACGACGGAACGCGAGACGAGGTAGATCATGTTCGGGCCGGGGATGACGACCAGGCCGAGCTCGACCAGCGCGATCCCGACGAGTGCTTCCGTGCTGACCATGAACCGTCCCCTTCGCCGTTGCGTCGTCGCGACGCTAACAGCCGGCCGGAGGCGGGTCGGAGGCATTTTCGGGGGCTGAGATGGGGGCCGCTGATAATCGGTGGCGTGCGGGTAGGCACAATTGGTTAGCTAGAGGTTGATTGCCTGACGGTTTGAAGGAGACGGTATGAGCGACACGCCCAGCGAGCCGGCCAAGGACGATCTGCAGAAGAAGTTCCGCGAGGCACTCGCCAAGAAGAACCAGCAGCACGACTCGCACCCCGGCAGTGGGCCGCGGCACGAGGGTGTTGGCGAGGCGCACAACGACAAGCAGAAGCGCCAGTTCCGGCGCAAGTCCGGCAGCTGAATTCCGCCGCCCATCCATCCACCTCGAGCCCCGGGTTGCCGCCCGGGGCTCTAGCTTTTCCCGGTACTTCCGCCGCAGCCGGTACCTCCGCCGCGCGGCCGTTGCTTTCCAGTACCTCCGCCGCAGCTTTCCCGGTACCGCCGCAAGCTCGGATATCGTCGGGCGGGTGACCGTGCCGCTGCATTTCGCCGTCAAGACCCGGCTCGTCGAGCTGCTCGAACGGCTCGGTGAGGGCGCCGCGTTGCCGCCGGAGCGGACGCTGGCGAAGGAGTTCGGCGTCTCCCGGTGGACGATGCGGCAGGCGATCCGGGAGCTGATCGCGGACGGCCGGCTACGTGCGCGCCAGGGGCAGGGGACGTTCGTGGCGACCCCGAAGCTGATCCAGCCGCTGGCGCTGGTGAGTTACACGGAGGCGTTGCGGGCGCAGGGGCAGGAGCCCGGGCGCGACCTGGTCGCCTTCGAGCAGATCGAGGCGGACGAGTCGCTGGCCGAGCAGCTCGGGATCGCGGTCGGCGATCCGGTCCACTTGCTGGAGCGAGTGCTGCTCGCCGATGGTCAGCCGATCGGGCTGGAGACGACGTACATGTCAGTGGCGCGTTTCCCGACCTTGCGCGACGTCCTCAAGCCGGAGGGCTCGCTGTATCGCTGCCTGACCGACGAGCTCGGCGTCCGCTTCGGCGAAGGCGAGGAGCTGGTCGAGACGGTCATCGCCACCCCGCGCGAGGCTGATCTCCTGAAGGCGACCCAGTCCCTCCCGATGCTGCTCCTCCACCGCACCAGCCGCGACACCGCCGGCCGCCCGATCGAGGCGGTCCGCTCCCTCTACCGGGGCGACCGCGTCGGCTTCCGCGCCACCCTCCGCCCCTAGCCGGTACTACGAACGCCGCGCTCAGCCTCGCCCACCTCGCGACGTTTCAGGGGTTAACCCCTGAAACGGCGGGTTGCCCCCCGAGAATCTCATGGGGCCACCCACCATCTGCGGGGTTAACCCCTGAAACGTCGCGGGGTGGGCGGGTGGGTGGTCGTGAGGCTGGGGCTGGTTGGTTGGGGCTGTTGGGTGGGGCTGTTGGGTGGGGCACCGGTTGTTTGGCCGGGGTTCATCTGGTGGTTGAGGGGAGTCGGGCTGGGCGTAATTGGTCCGGACCAATCTTGTCGGCATGCGGATTGTGGTGGTGGGTGGCGGCGTACTCGGGACGTTTCACGCCTGGGAGGGGGTGAGGCGCGGGTACGACGTGGTGCAGATCGAGCGGGAGCGCGAGGGGCGCGGCGCGAGTGTGCGGAACTTCGGGCTGGTCTGGGTCAGCGGGCGGGCCGGCGGGGCCGAGCTCGAGACCGCGTTGCGGGCCCGGGAGTTGTGGGACGGCGTTCCGGGGATCGGCTTCCGGCCGGCTGGGTCGCTGACGGTTTGCCGGACCGAGGACGAGTTGGCGGTGGCGAAGGAGGCCGCCAGCAAGTCCGAGGCGGCCGCCCGCGGATTCCAGCTGCTCGACGCCGAGCAGACCCGGCTCCGCAACCCCGCACTCAAGGGCGACCTGCTCGGTGCGCTCTGGTGTGAGCGCGACGCGATCGTCGAGCCGCGCAAGGTGCTCCCCGAGCTCCGGGCCGAACTGGAGAAGTCCGGTCGGTACCAGTTCGTCCCCGGGCGTGAGGTCCGCGACGTCAGTACCGGCGAGGTGCGGGACGACCACGGCGAGATCCACGCGGCCGACGAGATCTTCCTCTGCACCGGCGCCTGGCATGGCGGGCTGATCCGCGAGCTGGCCGGCGACTTGCCGGTACGCCGGGTCCGGCTGCAGATGATGCAGACGGCTCCGCTCGACGAGCAGCTGACCACGGCGGTCGCCGACGCGGACAGCTTCCGGTACTACCCGGCGTACGAGGGGACGGCGCTCGACACGCTCAATCAGACGCCTCAGGCAACTGTTGCCGCCGACAACGCCATGCAGCTGCTGATGGTCCAGCGCGCCGACGGCGGGCTGACGCTCGGCGACACGCACGAATACGCCGAGCCGTTCGGGTTCGACGTACGGAGCGATCCCTACGACTACCTGAAGGCGACGGTCGAGAGCCTGCTCGGGCGTGAGTTGCCGACCGTCGTACGCCGGTGGGCCGGCGTCTACTCGCAGTCCACCGAAGGCGAGATCGCCGTACGCCGAACCGTCGCCGATCGCGTCACGCTCGTCACCGGCCCCGGCGGCCGCGGTATGACGATGTCCCCCGCGATCGCCGAAACCAGCTACCTGGAGGCAGGACTGTGATCCAGCTCGTAGTGCTCGACATGGCCGGTACCACGGTCGCCGACGACGGTCTGGTGGAGAAGGCCTTCACGCAGGCGATCGGTGCCCAAGGCATCGAGCAGGGCAGTCCGGAGTACAACGAGATGCTGGCCCACGTCCGGGCGACGATGGGGGAGTCGAAGATCACCGTCTTCCGTCATCTCCTCGACAATGACGAAGCGGCTGCCCAGCAGGCGAACAAGGCCTTCGAGACCGCCTACGGAACGCTCGTCGACGAAGGGCACAGCGCACCGATCGACGGCGCCGAGGACGCGATCCGTGAGATCAAGAGCCGCGGTATCAAGGTCTGCCTGACCACCGGGTTCTCCGAGACGACGCAGCAGCGGATCCTCGCCGCGCTCGGCTGGAAGAACCTGGCCGACCTCACCCTCTGTCCGGCGCAGGCGGGTCGCGGCCGGCCGTACCCGGACATGGTCCTCAAAGCATTGCTCGAACTGAAAGCTGATGCCGTGGCCAACGTGGCCGTGGCCGGTGATACGGCGTACGACATGACCACGGGGGTCCGGGCCGGCGCCGGGATCGTCGCCGGGGTCCTTACCGGTGCCCACGGCAACGATCAACTCGTTGCCGCCGGCGCCACGCACGTACTCGAGTCGGTCCGGGACCTGCCCGGCCTGCTAGCCAAAACGGAGTTGTGATGTTCCGCTCGCGTGCCCTCACCGGTCTGCTCGCCGGTACCCTGCTCACCTCACTCGTCGCCTGCGGTGGTACCGGCGCGGCGTCCACCGCCTCCGGTGGCGGCGACAGCAAGGTCGTCACCGTCTACAGCGCCGACGGTCTGGCCGACTGGTACAAGACCCGGTTCGAAGCCTTCACGAAGCAGACCGGTACCAAGGTCCAGCTGGTCGAGGCCGGTTCGGGCGAGGTCGTCTCCCGGCTGCAGAAGGAGAAGTCGAACCCGCAGGCCGATGTCGTCATCACGCTGCCGCCGTTCATCCAGAAGGCGTCGGCCGACAAGCTGCTGCAGGACTACCAGGTCCCGGGCAGCGACCAGGTCAAGGGACCGAAGGCCGCCGACTACGTGACCGTGATCGACAACTACCTGAGCTTCATCGGCAACCCGTCGAAGGGCGCGCTGCCTCGCACGTTCGACGATCTGTTGGATTCGCGCTTCAAGGGCAAGATCCAGTACTCGACGCCCGGCCAGGCCGGCGACGGTACTGCGGTCCTGTTGCTGCTGCAGCACCTGCTCGGTAAGCAGGGTGCGCTCGACTACCTGAAGAGGCTCGAGGCGAACAACGTCGGTCCGTCGGCGTCGACCGGCAAGCTGCAGCCGAAGGTGAGCAAGGGCGAGATCTACGTGGCCAACGGCGACGTCCAGATGAACCTGACCTCGATCGCCAACGACAAGTCGGCCTTCCAGGTGTTCTTCCCGGCGACCGCTGACGGCAAGCGCAGTACCGTCGCACTGCCGTACGTCATGGGTCTCGGCGCGGGTGCGCCGAACAAGGATGGTGGCGAGAAGCTGATGACGTACCTGCTCTCGCCCGAGGCGCAGCAGACGGTCTCCGGTGACGCCTTCGGGATCCCGGCCCGATCGGACGTGAAGCCGACGGACGCGAACTTCGCTTCGGTGCAGAAGGCAACGACCGGTGTCGAGATCTGGCAGCCGGACTGGAACGCGGTGCTCGCGTCGCTCGACGCGGATGTTGCCGCGTACAACAAGGCAGTTCAGGGATGACCGTTCGGCTCGAGGACGTGACCGTGCAGTTCGGTCACACAGTCGCGCTGGAAGGGCTCGATCTCACGGTCGCAGCCGGTGAGACGGTGGCGTTGCTCGGGCCTTCGGGATCGGGCAAGTCGACTGCGTTGAAGGCTGTCGCGGGGTTTGTCCGGCCGAGTCGGGGGCGGATCTGGCTGGCCGGGCAGGACGTCACCGACGTACCGCCTGCTCGACGGGGGATCGGGGTGGTGGTTCAGCAGTACGCGCTGTTCCCGCATCTTCGGGTTGCCGACAACGTCGCCTTCGGGTTGAAGGCGGCTCGCAAGCCCAAGGCTGAGGTGTCGCGGCGGGTGGCCGAGATGCTTGAGATGGTTGGGATGGCGAAGTTCGCTCGACGGTACCCGCGAGAGCTGTCCGGTGGGCAGCAGCAGCGGGTTGCCATCGCGCGGGCGCTCGCTATCCAGCCGCCGGTCTTGTTACTGGACGAGCCGCTCGCTGCACTCGATGCTCAGTTGCGGGCGGACATGCTGGGTGAGTTGCAGAAGCTTCGGCGCGAAGTACCTGATGTCGCGATCGTCTATGTCACGCACGACCAGTCGGAGGCGCTCGCGCTCGCCGACCGGATCGCAGTCATGCGCGATGCTCGACTTGTCGACATCGCACCTGCCGCCGACCTGTACGCCGCTCCGCCGTCGGCCTTCACCGCATCGTTTCTGGGTGGAGCCAACCTGCTGCCGGTCGAGCGGGCCGGCGATGGCGTCACGTTGGCCGGACGCAAGGTTGAAGGGTTGACGCAGGGGAGTGAAGCGCCGCAGTTGCTGTGCATCCGCCCGCATGCGATCAAGCTCGGTACGGAGGGGTGGCCGGCGCAGTTGGTGGCGGCTCAGTGGCGGGGGGCTTCTAGTCGGTTGACTTGCACGATCGATGGGTTGCCGGGGGTGCCGGTGCAGGTTGATGTGCCGGCTGATGGGCGGTTGCCTGAGGTTGGGGCGAAGGTGTCGATCGAGTTGCCGGTTGAGGCGTGCACGTTGGTTGCGGCGGAGGGGCGCTGATGGCGGTCGAGGCGCTGGGGACACCTCTTGCCTTGGGCAATCAAGCGTCCAGCAAGCGGGTGAGTCGGACGGTGTGGTTGTTGCCGCCGTTGTTGGTACTGGCGGGGCTGGTTGTCTATCCGCTGGTGCTGGTGGCGCAGGAGTCGTTCACCGGTGGGTTCGCGACCTGGCGGGAGGTGATCGGCTCGGTGGAGTTTCGTGATGCGCTCGTCCGTACCGTGCAGATCGCGGTCTGCTCGACGGTCGGGTGCATGGTCGTCGGGACGTTCCTTGCGGTGGTGATCAGCTTCGTGCCGTTTCCGGGGGCGCGGGTGATCTCCGGGTTGGTTGACGCGATGCTGGCCTTGCCGTCGTTCCTGGTGGCGTTGTCGTTCACGTTCATCTACGGATCCGCGGGCGTGCTGGGGGCGCTGGTTGGTGACAGCGTATTCCTGACGACGCCGTGGGCGGTGATCCTTGCCGAGATCACCTTTTACACTCCGTTCGTGATGCGGCCGTTGCTCGGGGCAATGGCTCAGATCCCGCGCGTCCAGCTCGACGTCGCGGCGAGTCTCGGCGGTGGTCCTTGGCGCGTACTTCGCCAGGTCGTGCTGCCCGAGGTCAAGCCGGCCCTCGCCGCCGGCGGTGGGCTGACCTTGCTGCTGACGCTCAACGAGTTCGGCATCGTGCTGTTCCTCGGTGCGCGCGACACGACGACGTTGCCGATGCTCGTGCACACCAAGGGCATCGTGATGTTCGACTACCCGGGCGCCTGCGTGATCGCCGTCGTCCAGGTGCTGCTGTCGATCGGCCTGTACGTCGCCATGCGCGCTGTCCTGAACCGGCAAGGAGGCCGCCGTGCTGCTCTGGACTAAGCCCGGCAAGATCGTCACCTGGATCGCGTTCGCCCTGGTCTTCGGCGTACTCGTCCTCGCGCCGTTCGTCGTGGTCGCGGCGGCTGCCTTCGCGGGCAGCTGGAACGGCGTCCTCCCGTCCAGCCCGACCGGCTCCCACCTGTCCGAAGCATTGTCCGGTGACGAGTTGGCCTCACTCACAGTCAGTCTGCAGACCGCGTTCCTCGGCGGGCTGCTCGCGGTCGTCCTCGGAACGTGGGCCGCGCTCGCCGCGCGGAGTGCGCCGAAACCGCTGGCCCGGTTGGCGGACGCGTTGCATCACCTGCCGATCGCAGTACCGTCCGTGGTCGTCGGCCTCAGCCTGCTCGTTGCCTTCTCGCGCCAACCGGTACTGCTCAACGGCACCAAGTGGATCGTGGTGATCGCCCACCTCGTCCTGATGGTTGCCTTCAGCTACGGAACAGTTGCCGCGGCACTGCAACGAACCGACGACGCGTACGCCGATGTCGCCGCGTCACTCGGTGCGTCGAGTGCCCGGGTGCTCTGGCAGATCCGGTTGCCGATGTTGCGTCCGGCAATCGTCTCCGCCGCGAGCCTGTCGATCGCGCTCTCGATGGGCGAGGTCGGCGCGACGATCATGGTCTACCCGGCGTCCTGGCGCACCTTGCCGGTCAGTGTGTTCGCGTTGACCGATCGCGGCCAGACCTTCACGGCGGCGGCCGAGTCGTTGGTGCTGCTCGCGGTGACGGTGGTACTGGTTGTCACACTGGATCGTCTACGTGGTCGCTCGGTGGAGCGCTGACCAGGTCGGCCAGCCTGGTCAGCTGGAGCTCCCAGCCTTCCAGGTGACCGGCGGCGTCCTCGGGGCTGCTCAACGCGGTGTGGTTGAGCAGCATCCGGGTGCCGCCTTCGACCTCGGTCAGCTCGACCCGGACCTGCGAGGGCTCACCCTCGTGGTCCCATTGCCAGGTGAACCCGAGCAGCTTCGGCGGATCGACCTCGGTGTAGTGGCCGCGTACGACGTACGGGCCCATCGTCACGACGTACTCGCCGCCGACCCGCACATCCGCCTCGACCTTCAGATCCAGCGCCGGGTTGGGGCAGTACCACTGGGTCAACAGACCGGGCTGGGTCCAGGCGTCGTACACGCGATCGATCGTTGCCTTGAGCAAGCGCTCGATCCGGACATCAGTGCTCATCGTCACTCTCCAGGAGTTCTTCCAGCCGATCGATGCTGCTGTTCCAGTACGCGGTGAGATCCCCGAGCCAAGCCTGTACTTCGGTGAGCGCGGCTGGTTGCAACCTGCAGACGACGGAGCGACCCACCTTGCGGCGGATGACCAGGCCGGCGTCGACCAGGACGCCGACGTGCTTGGTCATCGCGGGTGGAGTGATGGCGTGCGGGGTGGTGAGCTCGCTCATCGTCGCCTCGCCCTGGCTGAGCCGCTGCACGATCGCCAACCGGGTCGGGTCGGCGAGCGCGGCGAAGGTGGTGGCCAGGGGCATGAACGATACTTCACCAAACGGTGAAGTGAATGTCAAGGCGCTCAGAGAAGCTGGTTGAGCAGGGTGGCGGCGCGGGTGGCGCCGTCGGTGGGGATCTCGAGGTAGTCGACTGGCTGGGTCAGCTGTTTGGCGATCGCCTCGGCGAGGAGTTGTGGGTTGCTGGCTGCCGCGTAGGGCAGGTGGTGGCCGGCGTTGTGGCGCTCGAGGCGGGTACGGACGTGGAAGTTCTGCTCGAAGTGGTGCTCGAGAGGGACGTAGATGAAGGGGATGCGGAGTGCTGTCAGCTCCATGCAGGTGGATAGACCGCCTTGGGTGATGGCGAGGTCGGCCACTGCCAGGTGCTGGTTCAGGTCCGGTAGATAGCCGTGGATGGTGACGCCTTCGGTTGGCGGTAGGTCGGCTGGGTCGATGCGGGGGCCGGTGACGAACACGAACTCCAGACCGGAGACCAGGCGACGGGCCAGCGGTACTGCGTCCAGCACCCGGTGGAGCAGAGCCTGGCCGGCCGCTGATCCACCGACGCTGACCACGCACAGCAGTTGATTGCTGCGATACCCCAACTCCTCGCGCCCGCCTCCTGTGGCCGCGGGAGAGCTCGGTGCCGTGCCGTTGATGTAGCCGGTGAAGGTGTAGTTGGTGGTGGCCCAGTCGCGGATCGAGGGGAGGCCGGAGCCGAAGGTGGTGGTGACGATGTCTTCTGGGTCGCCGACGAAGAGCGAGTGGTCGCGGAGGCGGGGATAGCGGGCCCGGTGTTCGAGCATCTCGGCGTTGTAGTCGGCGGTCAGGGCGGCTTCGGCGGTGCCGCCCTCGGGCATCGGGAGCCAGCCGATGAAGTCGGTGAGCCAGGCGTAGCTGAAGTGCTTGAGCTCCGGGTTCTCGTGCAGGAAGTAGTCGACCTCCCAGGCCTCGTCGGCGATCACCAGGTCGTAGTACTGGTCGTCGACGATGTCGGCGAAGGTGAGGAAGTTCGCGACCAGGATCTCGTCCATCCGGCGGATCGCCTGGAACGCGTGCAGGTCGTGGTCGTCTGCCTCGAAGTCGACGTGCGCGGCTTCGCTGATCAGTAGCAAGGATGCTGGGTGCAATATTTCGCCGGCATCGTGCAGCACTCTGGTCACCGGATGTTGCGCGAGCCAGTCGATCTGCAGCTCAGGGCGCAGTAGGCGGAGCTCGCGGGCGATGGCGAGATCGCGCTTCGCATGGCCGAGTCCGATCGGTGACGAGAGATAAAGGGCTCGGCGAGGGCGGTTGAGCGCACGAACCCAGGTGCGCCGCGCCGGCTGGCCCGCAGCGGCGAGCCCCGGCTGGCGTGCGGCTGCGCTCGCCTGGCGGGATGGGTGGTTGGTGGTGATGAAGTCTTTGAGGAGGCGGTTGAAGAAGACTGGGTCTCGGGCGTGCGGGGCGTGGGCAGCGCCTTCGATGGTGACCAGGGTGCCGCCGGTCAGTTCGGCAAGGCGTTGGGCCTCGGCTAGCGGACGTACTGTGTCGTCGGAGCCGTGGACTATGAGTACCGGGCACTGCACCGGCGGAAGAGACGGCTGCTGGGCTTGGCGGGCGGCTTCTGTGTCGACCAGGCGGTCGGGGCCGATCTGCAGGCCCCAGCGGATGCCGTCCTCGATCTGCTTGGTGGAGTGCGGCTCACTGAAGACCTGTCCGAAGAAGAACCCGATGAAGTCCCCGTAGCCGCCCTCCTGCCAGTAGTAGCGGTTGTACTTCGCCCACCCCTCGTCAGTCGGTTGGCGCTTGCCCCACAAGCCCTTCGGGTCCGGGACGAGACCGGGTGCGCTGCCCACGCACACGACGCCCCGCACCCGATCCGGTTGAGCCGCGGCCACCTGCAGGGCCCACGGAACACCACGGGAGAAGCCGACCAGCACACACTCCGCAACCCCGGCAGCATCGAGTACTGCGAGGGTGTCGGCCACGTACTCCGCTTCGGCGTACGCCGCGGCTCCTACCGGCTTGCTGGAAGCGCCGGAGCCGCGGCCGTCGAAGGTGATCACCCGGAAGTGCCTGGCCAGGTACGGCACCTGTGCCTTCCACATCCGGGACGGCACGATCGACCAGGTCGGCATCAGCACGACCGTGGGCCCGCCGTTCCCCCTCTCGACGGCGGGCCCGTCGTCCCCCTGCCCGGGCATCGGCCCGTCCCACCCCTGCTCAGGCGTCGGTCCGTCCCACACGTGGTACGCGATCGTCACCCCGCCCCGCTCGACCGTCCCCACGTGGTCTGCCGGTCGAGCGGGACGCTCCGGTTCCATCTGCCTAACCCCCAAGGCCTTGCCTGTCAGTACATTCCCCCACCTCGGCACTGTCTCAGGGGCGGACCTCGAAGACCAGGTTGAACGGGGTCTCGGCGGCGGTACGGAACCGGGTGAAGCCGGCCGCGGTGGTGACGTCGTGGATCCGGGCCGGCCCCGCCTGCGTTCCGAGGGCCAGGCCGACGTCCTGGGACAGCGAAGCCGGAGTACAGAGCAGCGTGGAGAAGCCGTAGTACGCGCGGCCGACCGGGTTGAGGTTGTCCTCGACGCGGTCGCCTGCCATCGGCTCGACGACCATCCAGGTGCCGTCGGACGCCAGCGACTCGCGCACGTGCTTGGCAGCGCCGACCGGGTCGCCCATGTCGTGCAGCGCGTCGAACGTCGTCACCAGGTCGTACCCGCTTCCGCTGTACTTCGTCGCTGCCGCGACCTCGAACGTCACGCGATCCGAGACCCCCGCCTCGGCCGCGCGCTGGCGAGCCGTCTCGATCGACTCCGGGTGGTAGTCCGAGCCGAAGAAGGTGGACTGCGGGAACGCCTGTGCCATCAGGATGGTCGAGGCGCCGTGCCCGCAGCCGATGTCGGCCACCCGGGCTCCCGTCTGCAGCTTCTGCACCACGTCGTCGAGCGCGGGCAGCCAGCCGGCGATCAGGTTGGCGTTGTAGCCGGGGCGGAAGAAGCGCTCGCAGCCCAGGTGTACGTCGGAGTTGTGCTCGTGCCAGCCGATCCCTGCGCCGCTGCGGGCGGCCTCGATCGTCTCGGTGGTGTGCTGCACGGTGCCGAGAGCGATCTGGAAGAAGCCGGGCAGGAATGCCGGGCTGGTCTCGTCCGTGAGGGCTACTGCCTGCTCCGGTGGCAGTAGGTACTTGCTTGTGCTCGGGTCGTACTCGACGAAACCGCCTGCTGCTTGGGCGTTGAGCCATTCGCGGGCGTAGTGCTCGCTGGTGCTCGTCTTCTCCGCCAGCTCGGCCGGTGTGGTCGGACCGCCGTCCGCTAGTGCGTGGTAGTAGCCGAGGCGGTCCCCCATCACCACGAGCGCAGCGTTGAGTGTCGCGCCCACCTCGCCCACTGCCTGGCCCACGAAGGCCATCAGCTTGTCCATGTCGATCGCAACTGTGGTCATCTCTCAGTTCCCTCCCTGGATCTGTACTGCGAACCTAGAAGTCGTCGTAACCCCCTCGCATCAGGTGGCCCACCTGGTGTGTACTGCCAGACATGCTGATCGGGCGGGACACCGAGCGGCGGGCGATCGAACGGCTGGTCGCGGGGGCGCGGGTGGGATCCAGCGGGGTACTGCTGATCACCGGGGAACCGGGGATCGGCAAGACAGCTCTCGTGACAGAGACGGCGATGCTCGCCGCAGGTCTGCGCGTCCTCACAGCCCAAGGCACCGAAGCAGAACAAGAACTCCCCTTCGGCACCCTCCTCCAACTCCTCCGCCCAGCACTGGGAGAACTACCTCGCATCCCAGCTCCCCAACGGGATGCGCTGGCGGCTGCTCTTGCCCTGCGGACGACCTCGGTACATACAAGTCCAGAGGAGCGATTTGCTGTGGGGGCTGCTGTGTTGAGCCTGGTTTGCCGATACGCCGAGGGGGCGCCGGTGGTGGTGTTGGTGGATGATGCGCAGTGGGTGGATCTGCCGTCGGCGGAGGCGATCTTGTTTGCGGCTCGGCGGTTGGTGGCGGATCCGATCGGGCTGGTGATCGCGGCGCGGTCGGGGGAGCCGCATCCGCTGGCTCAGGCGGATCTGCCGGAGCTGCGGTTGAGCGGGGTGGGGCTGGCGGCGGCGCACGAGTTGGTGGGTGGGTTGCCCGTGGATCTGGTGGCGAGTCTGCATCGGACCGTGGCAGGGAATCCGTTGGCGCTCTTGGAGCTGGCCAGGGATCCAGAGCAACTGCAGCGGGTACCGCCCGGTGTGCCGGTGCCCGTACCAGCACTGCTCGCAGAAGCCTTTACTGCAAGGGCTGACAAGCTCAGCGATGCAGCACAGCGCGCACTGCTCGTCGCCTCCATGGAAGACGGCGACCTGGGAGTGGTAGCGAAAGCCTGCGCTGACCTTGAGGTAGACATCGCAGTACTGGCTGAAGGCGAGCAGGCCGGCCTCATCCACCTCAAGGACGGACGAGTCGAGTTCAGACACCCTCTGGTCCGCTCGGCCATCTACGCGAGCGCCGAGCCCGCACACCGTCGAGCAGTGCACCTAGCGGTGGCCAACGCAGTACAGGATGCCGACCGCCGCGCCTGGCATCTTTCCGAGACAGTGCTCGGTACAGACGACGCAGTAGCCGCAGCACTGGAGCTAGCAGGCGACCACGCCGTCGACAGAGGAGCACATGCAGTCGCAGCAACCGCCTACGAACGCTCCGCCCGCCTCACCGGTACTACGAACGCACGCGCCCTGCGGCTGGTAGCGGCCGGTCAGGCTGCTTGGTTCGCTGGTATCGCCGAGCGGGCCGACGACCTCCTCAACGAGGCGCTGACCCTCGATCCGCCCGGACCCGTCCGTACCCACGCGGACGAGTTGCGCGGCGACATCGCAGTGAAGTGCGGATCCCCAGCACGCGCCCGCGACATCCTCATGGCCGCAGCAGCTGAGACCACCGACCCGGAAGCAGCGGTAGGCCTCCTCGCGGACGTAGTGAGCGCCTGCTTCCGTCTAGGCGACGCATCGACAGCGCTGAAGGCCGGAGCCGGCCTGACCGAGCTACTGCCGCAGGTCGAGCGCCCAGGCACCCGTGTCATCGGCCTACTCGCCAGCGGCATCGCCAAGGTACTCGGGGGCAGCGGTGGTACGGAGGAGATCCGCCAAGCCATCGCGCTGGCACCATCGGTCGCCCTGGACCACGACAGGCGACGGCAGATCTGGATGATGCTCGCGCCGCTCTTCCTGCGCGAGACAGGCACCGGCCGCGCACTGATCGAAGAGGCGATGCGGGAACGCCGTGACCAGGTCGCAGTAGGAGTACTACCTGGCGTGCTCTTCCACTTGGCGCGTGACGACGCCACCACCGACCGCTGGGCCGACGCAGCGACGTCGTACGACGAAGGGGTCCGGCTGAGCCGGGAGACCGGGCAGACGACCGAGCTCGCGATCAACCTGGCCGGCCTGGCGTGGCTGTCGGCCCACCAAGGCCGCGAGAAGGAGTGCCGGGCGAATGCGACCGAAGCGATGGAGATCTGCGCGGAACGGCAGATCCATCTCGGGCTGGTCTGGGCGCTGTTCGCGCTAGGCGATCTCGAGCTGGGCAAAGGCGATCCGCAGCAGGCGCTACCGCAGTACGAGCGCTTGGCGGAGGTACTGGCTTCGCTGGGGGTGCTGGACCCCGACCTGTCGCCGGCGCCCGAGTTGGTGGAGGTCTACCTGCGACTTGGGAGAGCCGACGAAGCAACAAGGGTGGCAAGGGCATTCGCTGTGCGGGCCGGGGAGAAAGGGCAGCCGTGGGCACAGGCGCGCGCTGCTCGGGTGCTCGGGCTGGTTGAGGATGACGAGCACCGGTTCGAGGAGGCGTTGGAGTGGCATGCGCGGACACTGGACGTCTTCCAGACCGCACGCACTCGCCTCGCCTATGGCGGCTGGCTGCGCAGGGCTAGAAGGAGAGTGGACGCCCGAGGGCAGCTACGGGAAGCAGTAGCGGCCTTCGACCGGCTAGGCGCACCTGGTTGGGCTGACCAGGCTGCTGCGGAGCTCAAGGCGACAGGGGAGACAGCACGCCGTCGCGAGCCCAGTACTGCGGATGACCTGACTCCACAAGAGCGGCAGATCGCACTACTGCTCGCTGGTGGCCAGAGCATCCGCAGTGTTGCGGCCAGCCTCTTCCTGAGTCCCAAGACGGTCGAGTACCACCTGCGGAAGGTCTACACGAAGCTAGGCATCCACTCCCGCCCGGAGCTGGCTGCAGTACTCGAGAGCAGGGATCAGGGTGGAGGCCGGTAATTGCCGGGCGATCTGGGCCGGGGCATGGCATGGTCCGACTGTGGATGCTGCGACGTGGACCTCTGACGAGTGGCTCAGTCAGGCACAAGCCTGGCTCGACGAACAGCTGGCGGCTGCCGGCACCCAGCGCGTGGGCGAGTTGGCTCAGCCGCGGGTCCGGGCGTGGGGGACTGTGCTGCGCGCCGACACGACTGCCGGCCCGGTCTGGCTGAAGGCTCCTGGTCCGCACACGGCTTTCGAAGTACCGCTCTATCGGCTGCTGGCGATGCTCGTACCGCGCTTCGTGCTGGAACCGATCGCTGTCGATGTGGAGCGCGGCTGGGTGCTCCTGCCGGATGGCGGCCCTACGCTGCGCGAGCAGTTGGGGGACCGGGACCTGTCCGAGGTGATGACGCGAGTACTTCCGCAGTACGCCGAACTGCAGCTCGAGCTGATGCCGCATGCCGAGGATCTCCTGGCTGCCGGTGTCACCGACATGCGACCGGCCGTGATGCCGCAGCGGTTCGACGAGGCGCTGGAGGCCACCGGCCGGTACGTCGATTCAGCGGGTGACGCAGAGGCCAAGGAGCGGTACGCCTGGATCGCCGGGCAGCGAACTGAGTTCGCCGCGCGCTGCGCCGACCTGTCCGATCGGGCCAGCCTCGACCACAACGACCTGCACACGAACAACATCCTCGGCGGCCCGGACGACGCTGTGCGCTTCTATGACTGGGGTGACAGCGTGCTCGCGCACTCGTTCAGCACCATGCTGGTCCCGTTGCTGGCACTCACCAAGCTGCTCGAAGTCGGCCCGGACGACGACCGGGTACTCCGGCCGCGCGACGCCTACCTGGAGGTGTTCGGGAATCCGGCCGAGCTGGTCGCCGAACTCGACCTGGCCTGCTGGATCGGCAAGGTCGCCCGCGCGCTGGTCTGGGAGCGTTCCCTGCACGGCGACCCGGGCGAGTACGCCGACGCACCACTGGAAACCCTGTGGTCCTTACGGATGAATTCCTGGCACTTCCCCGCCTGAGACAGGTTTCGTCGATTGGGTCGGGGTTGACATCTGATGGCATGCTTCCTGAGGTGACAGAGTTGATGGACGCCGTTCGGCACCTCCTCGGGATCGCCACGGCATCGCATTGGCTGATCCTGGTTCTCTTCGTGGCCGCGACCGTCGACGCTGTCTTCCCGGTCGTACCGAGCGAGGGCCTGGTGCTCACCGCGGGGATGGCGGCCGCGGCCGGTCATCAGAACCTGTTGCTCGTGATCGTCGCCGCGATGGTCGGCTCCGTCATCGGCGAGTCCGTCTGCTACCTCCTCGGCCGCGGCTCCGGGCCGGCCCTGCATCGCTGGATGCGGCGCCAGGAGAAGCGACAACGGATCTTCGAGAAGGTCTCCAAGGCGCTGCACTCGCGCGGCGGACTGATCCTGATGACGGTGCGCTACATCCCCGGCGCGCGGATGGTCGCGACGCTGACGGCGGGCGCGACGGCGTACTCGTTCCGCAAGTTCATCCTGTTCACCATCGCCGGGGTCACGATCGCCTACACCTACGTCGCGTTGCTCGGCTACCTGGGCGGCGGTGCGTTCGCGCACGACTCGCTCAAGGCGCTCGCGTTCAGCCTCGGGCTGGCGTTCACGATCGGCACGGTGGTCGAGACGACCCGCCGGATCGCGATGAAGCGCAAGGCGATGGCCGCGGCGAAGGTCACAGCCGGGTAACGATCAGCCGTTTGCTTTCCGCGCGAGCGCGTGTCCGGGGCCAACCCGGTTGCCCTTTCGTGCGTCAGTAGAGGCGTGGTGAGGCCCGCAGTACTGCGTTTGCTGACCTGTACCGTCGTGATGGCGGCACTGGTCGGTGGCTGCGCCGACGTCCCGCTCGAAGGCGCCGGTCCGGGGGAGAACCCGACCAAGCCGCCCAGCACGGGCCACCCTCCTTCGAAGACCCCGAGCAAGCCACCCAGCAAGACTCCCAGTGCGACGCCGGATCCTTCGACCACGCTGACTCCAGGTGTGAAGGCGCCGGCCGCCGCACCGGTCACGCGGAGGTTCCCGAAGACGCTGCGGAACGGCAAGCCGCCGCTCTTCGTGGTCATCTCGTTCGACGGCGCCGGCGATCTCCCGTTGTGGGCGCATTGGCGGTCCATCGCCAAGCAGGTCAACGCCCGGATGACGTTCTTCCTGTCCGGCCCGTACCTCTACCCGCAATCACGCAAGACCAACTACAAGCCGCCGTACAAGAAGCCCGGCGCGTCGGACATCGGCTGGGGTGATCCCGACAAGATCCAGCGGCGGGCCGTCGTCCTGCGCCAGGCGATCGCCGAAGGCCATGAGATCGGTACGCACGCCAACGGGCACTTCTGCGGCAAGGACGGCATCGACCGCTGGACCGGCCCGCAGTGGACCAACGAGCTGACAGCCTTCGACGCGATGGTGCGCAACGGGCCGTCGCTGGCTGCGGGCAAGACGCTGGCACCGCCGTTCGATCCGAGTACGGTCAAGGGGATGCGGACTCCGTGCCTGGAGGGCAACAGGCCGGCGTACCGGGCAGTGATGAAGCAGCGCGGGATGCTGTACGACGCCTCCGAGCCCGGCTACATCGCGTGGCCGAAGAAGGAGAACGGGCTGTGGAACTTCCCACTGCAGTCCGTGCAGCTCGCAGGCACCCACAAGAACACGCTGACGATGGACTACAACCTCTGGTACAGCCAGACGGAGGCGCACGAGGCTCCGGCCGCGCATGCGCCCGCACTGAAGGCACAGGTGCTCGCTACCTACCGCATGGCGCTGGCCCGCTCCCGTGCGGGCGGCAACCCGCCGCTGTTCCTCGGCAACCACTTCAACCGCTGGAACAACAGCGTGTACTCCGATGCGCTCACCAGCTTCGTCCAGGAGACCTGCACGCAACCGGACGTCCGCTGCGTCTCCAACATCGAGCTAGTGAGTTGGCTGACCCGGTACGGCGTACCTAAAGCTTGAGGTAGCCGAACGCGTTCTGCCAGGTGCCGCCGGCCTTGATCCGGGCGACGATCAGGCGCTGCAGCGTCGTGTCCTGGGGGAAGTCGTCCAGGTGGTCGAGGTCGTGGCTGCGGAAGGTGAAGAAGACCGCGCTGTCCTGGGAGTCCCGCGGTTCGCCGTACGGGGTGAAGCGGCGGCCGAAGCGGACCATGTTGGAGTCCTGGGGCAGGTTGTCGAGCAGGTACGGATCGAGCAGCCAGGAGCCGAGAGTCGCGGTCTTCACCGGGTACTCCGGGAAGATCCGCGGGAAGAACTCACGAGCCCGCGCGAAGCTGTCGTCGATCGCCTCGGGCGTCAGCGGACCCGTCTCCGGAATGTGGACGCCGATCACCCATTCGCCGGGCTCGGTGCCGGGTACCGGATTGCCGTCCGGCACCTGGTGGAGCAGGAACTGCAGCCGACCGAGCGCGAAGATCATCCCGGTCCAGTGGATCCCCATCCACCAGTGCGTGGCCAGCCCGTACTCCCCGAAGGTCCGCCGATGGACGTCCAACTGCTTGCCCAGGTCGGCCAGCGTCGCCCAGCTGATCTCGTCGCTGATGCCGCGCTGCTGGTGGTACCGCCGGATGTCGGGCAGCGTCTCCAGCAGCGCCGCCACCGTGTTCCGCGGGTCGTCCGGCATCTTGACCGACTCGCCCTCGGCCGGGAACGTCCCGATCGCGGCCCGGATCTGCCCGGCCAGCTCCTCGACCACGGCCGGGTCAGCCTCGAACTTCTCCGCGGCCTCCCGATCGGCCTCGGTGAAACCCAGCAGTCGGTACTCCTCAACGGTGGTCACAGCCCAACCGTAGTCGTTGGATAGTTACGAGTCCGCGCTATTTCTCGCCAAGCGGCGCACAGAAACCGAGGGGTCCGGGCCTATCGTTGCGCTGTGTCCGGGTACCTTCGCTTTCCGCCACCGGCGGCCCAACGCGACGTCGTCGAGCACTACTGGATGCTCGAGATGCCGGGCTCGGCGACGGAGCTTAAGCAGCAGATCCTGATCCCCAACGGACGTCCGGGGTTGGCCGTTTCGCTGGCCGAGCCGGGGGCCCGGCAGGATCCGGTGAGGGGCGCGACCTGGGTCAACGATGCGGCGGTGTTCGGCATCATGACGCGGCCGCACGTCCTCAGTCAGACCGGGATGTCGAGCTATGTAGGCGCCGAGCTGAAACCGTGGGGCATCGCCGCCCTCGGCCTGCCGAGTGTGTGTTTGGGTCAGAGCGGGCGGCGAGGCTGGCGGACTTCGTGGAGGGGCAGCTTCGGCCGGTGCGTGGGGTCGGGGTGGTCTCGCAGGCGGTGGCTCTGCTCGAGGACAGTGGCGGGTCGGCGGCTGTCGGTGAGTTGGCTGACAGCATCGGGGTTTCGTACAGCAGCCTCTACCGGGTGTTCGTCGCAGCGACGGGGATCGGGCCGAAGCAGTTCGGTGAGATCGTCCGGTACTTCCGGTTCGTCGGCGGATTGCTGGACGGACCGGCTGATGCGACCGCCGTGCTCGCGGCGTTGCACGGGTACTACGACCAGGCGCATGCGGCTCGGGACTTCAAGCGCTACACCGGGGTCAGCGCGACGTCGTTCCGCGCAGTACAGAACGGGATCGCCGCGTTGATGCATGGAAGATCTGTCCAAGACGGCTGATGCTCGCCGGGAGATGCTTCCAGTGTCGAAGCAGAGGAGAGCATTGTGGGACGCATCATTCACGTCGAGCTGACCGCTACGGACACTGCCCGGGCGGCTGCCTTCTACGCCGAAGCCTTCGGGTGGAAGACCGAGTCGTCGCCGTT
Source organism: Kribbella sp. NBC_00382 (assembly GCF_036067295.1). Classification (NCBI taxonomy): domain Bacteria; kingdom Bacillati; phylum Actinomycetota; class Actinomycetes; order Propionibacteriales; family Kribbellaceae; genus Kribbella; species Kribbella sp. NBC_00382. Next base: position 523,106 of record NZ_CP107954.1, on the reverse strand, counting down.
CGTCGACGAGTACTTGGTCGCGACGACGGGTGCCGGTGAGGGGATCGATGGGGCGATCATGGCGCGGGCGTACCAGGAGCAGGCGACGATCGCTTGGCTTCAGGTTGATGATCTTGACGCGACGTTGACTGCGGTACGGGAAGCCGGTGGGAGCGTGGCGGGCGAAGTACAGGAGATTCCTGGGCAGGGGCGGGTTGTCTATGTCCGCGATCCGGAAGGCACGTTGGTGGGGCTCAGAGGCCAATAGGATCGAGGCTGTGGAGTTTCGGTCGGCGGGTGCTGGTGATGCGGAGCGGGTTGCGGGGCTGCACGCGGATAGTTGGCGGCGGAATTATCGCGGGGCGTTCGCCGATGCGTTCCTCGATGGGGAGCTGGTCGCGGAGCGGGTGTCGGTGTGGTCGAAGCGGCTGATCGATCCGGGTGGTACGGCGACGATTCTTGCTGAGCAGGATGGCGAGTTCGTTGGGTTCGTCCATGTGATGTTCGATCTCGACCCGGTGTGGGGGAGTCTGGTCGACAACCTGCATGTGGTGCACGACCGGCGGCGGGGCGGGATCGGCCGGCAGTTGCTGGGGCGTGCGGCGCAGGCCGTGGTTGATCAGGCGAGCGGCGACGCGATGTATCTGTGGGTGCTCGAGCAGAACGTCGCGGCGCAGCAGTTCTACGTCGCGGTCGGAGCCGAGTGCGTGGAGACCGCGCCTGTGGCTCCGCCTGGAGGTGATCCGGACCGGCTCAACGGCACTCCCAACGGACTGCGGATGGCATGGCCGGACGCAGCACAGCTCAACCCCGCGACCTGACTGACGGCAGCTCGGCGCTGACCGGCTGGGGCTGGACTTCGGTTGAGCAGGCTGAGGTCAGCCGGCGGCGGTGTCGATGTGGCGGGCCAGGACGAGGTCGTCGTCCGTGAGGCCGCCGGCCTCGTGGTTGGTGACCTTGAAGGTGATCGTGGTGTAGCGGATGTCGATGTCCGGGTGGTGGTTCATCGACTCGGCCAGCTGGGCGACGGTGGCGACCAGCCGGATGCCGTCCATGAACGAGTCCTTCTTCACGCTGCGCACCAGCGCGTTGTCCACGACCTTCCACTCCGGCAGGTGGTCGCGCAACGCGGCATCGATCTGGTCATCCGTCAGCAGCTCAGCCATAGCCGACACTCTAGTGCCCCGAGTCCGAAGTTCTTTGACGTGGGAGGCGCCCAGGCACGCACCTCACGGCACTTGAGAATCATCCACGATGCTCCGCATCGAGGACGCTCCTCAAGCACCGCGATGCACGCACCTGGACACCTCCCACTGTCAAACAACTTCGAACTCGGGGCACTAGTGCCCCAGACCCCGCCAGAACTCCAGTTGGTGCTCGGCCGAGTAGCCGACCGGCGCGATCTTGCCGGGGGCCAGCGACTGGACGGTGTCCGGGGTGCTGAATCGCTTCCACTCCGGTACGCCGGAACCGTTGGGATCTCCGCGATGCGCGAAGTTCGTCCAGTACGCGATCATCGTGTCGGACAGGGCGACCTGGTCGGGCCGCATCGCCGCCGCGCCCTCCGCGTCCCGGAACAGGTAGCCGACGTCGCCGCCGTGCCAAGCGCCCGGATCGAACCCCTTCGGGAACGGGATGTCCGTCGGAGCGTCCCGATCGGCGAACTCGTAGAACCACAACGGGTTCTTCGCCGAGAGCAACTGGTTCTGCCGGAGCTGAGCCTGGGCCCACATCCGGTCCGTGATCACCGACGCCCAAGCCCTCGCTGGCGTCGGGTAGTCCTTCAACGGGTACTCCGCCAAGACCTTCTGCGCATCGGCGCCGAACGCGGTCCGGAGCAACTCGGGATACCCGGCGGCCGTCACCGGCTGCCCGGCCAACTCACGGAAGAAGGCGACGAAGGTGGTGTGCTCGTCCCGCGTCGTCCCCGCCAACACGGGCACCTCAGCAAAGTTGCCGTCGGCAAGTGCTTGAGCCGGATCCGCAGGCAGTTGAGCATTGCCGAGGGCGTACGCCTGGAAGATGTTCATCACCTGCGGCACCGCGAGAATCTTCGCGACGGGCACCTTGCGCAGGCAGGCAAGGTCCTCGCACCCGAGTTGCTTCGCGAGAGCCTGACCTTGCGAAGCGGAGCCTGCCGTTGTGGTCCAGCCGAGCCACGGCAGTGCGGGGATGCCGGGGTAGAGCGCGCCGGCCGGCAGGTCCATCAGGGTGAACCCGCTCTGCATGATCACCTTGTGGAACAGCCCTCGCGACAGCGACGACATTAGGTGCGCACCCGTCGCGGTCGCTCCGTACGAGACACCGAAGAGCGTCACATTGCCGGGGTCGCCACCGAAGGCGGCCACGTTGCGCTGGACCCAGCGCAGTACGGCGCGCTGGTCCTGGAGGCCGATCGTGCCGGAGTCCTCGAGTTCGGGGTGGCCGAAGGCGCCGAAGACACCGAGCCGGTAGTTGAAGGTGATCACCACGACGTCGCCGTCGACCGCGAGCCGGGTCGGGTCGAACTGGTCGCCCGAGCCGATCGCGCCGTCACCGTGGATCCAGACCATCACCGGCTTCTTGTTCTGCGGGGACGCGCTGTGGGGCGTGGTCAGGTTGAGGAACAGGCAGTCCTCGTTGTCGCTGGACAGGTCGGCGATGGCGCTCTTGACCTGCGGGCATGGGCTGCCGGGCTTGATGGCTGCGCGCTCGCCGGTCCAGGGCTTGACTGGCGCGGGCGGGGTCCAGCGCAGGTCGCCGACGGGCGGCGCGGCGTACGGGATGCCGTTGAAGACGCGGTGGTCGTCGTGCACCACGCCGCGGACGTCGCCGGCGTCGGTACGGACGACCGGATCCAGTGTGTCAGATCCTGGTACAGCGTTTTTGTTGCAGGCGGTGAGCAGGAGCAGGACGGCTCCTAGTCCGAGTAGACGTCGCATTGTCACGCCTTCCTGGTCGCGAGGTCGACCAGTGCGGTGAACTCCGCGGCTGCCGCGTCGAGGTCGAGGGCGGGGTCGAGGTCGAACTGGCGGACCAGGCCGTCGCGGATCGACAGGATCATCACGGCCATCAACTGGGGGTCGAAGTCTCGTAGTACGCCGTCGGTCTGTCCCTGCTGGAGGACAGCGGCGAGGGCGGCCTGGTCGGAGAGGGCCAGTTCAACCGGGGCGAGGTCGCTCTTGATCCGGATCAGCGTGGCGGCGTGGCTGCGGTGGGTTCGGAGGAACTCGACGTTGGCCTCGACGAAACCGCGGAGGATCGCAGCGGGCTCCTCGACGCCGCTCGTCCGGGCCAGGACGAACTCGCCGAACCGCTCGAGGATCTCCCGGCCGACCTCCGCGATCAGCTCCTGCTTGCCGGCGAAGTGGTACGAGATCATCCCCGTACTACTCAGCCCGGCTTCCTGTGCGATCGACTTGAACGACGCCTGCGCTGCCCCGTCGCGCGCGATCACCTCGATCGCCGCGGTCACGATCTGCGCCCGCCGCGCCTGCTCGGTCAGAGTCCGATTTGCTCGCATGAGCAAACCTTAGCTTACTCAAGCAAACGGATCCTGGCGGCGGTGGCCAGCGCCGCCAGCGCGAGGGCGGAGCTGGCGGTGATGATGGCGCCGAAGACCCAGGCGCCGGGGGCGTCGGCGTTGAGGGCGAGCAGGGTTCCGCTGACCGCGAGAGCCGTGGCGATGCTCATCGTGCCGGCCATCTGGGCGGCGCTGACGTTGCGGCCGGAGTTGCTGTCGTCCGACAGTCCGAGAGTGAGCACCGAGAGGCTGGACGAGCTGAGGCCCATGCCGATGCCCGAGATCATCCAGCCGATCAGGCCGGGCCAGATGACGTCGCCCGCCCACGCTAGGAGGGAGGTGCCGGCCAGCCCGACGGTCATCACGGTCAGGCCTGTTCGGAGTACCGTCACGCGCTGGATGCCGTGCTCGCGGCCTTGCAGCCAAGAGCCGAACGCCCAGCTGACGCCGGTGATCGAGAGCGTGATGCCCGCGCGCGACGGGCTGAAGTCGTGGCGCAAAGTCAGGAGCAGGGGCAGGTAGGCGCCAGTGCCCGCGAAGGCCGCGCCGGTCAGCCCGCGGACGGCGACCACCGACGGGAACCCGCGACGGAGTACGAAGGTGCCGCGAGGCATCACCCGTACCGCCGCAGCGCCGAGCACCAGCAAACTGACCAGAATCGTCAACCCTGCAAGGAGATGGTGCCGCTCGAGATGATCGCCCGCCAGCGTCATCGAGAAGAGCGCGACGGACGCCGCGAACGCCCACGGCATGGCCGCCCGCCACGCGGCCAACTCCGCAGCATCCTCCGTACTGCGCTCAGGCGCGGGCGTCCGCCTGGCGAGCCGCATCGCAGGCTGGAGCAGGAACCAACTCGGCACGAGCAGGACGACCGCGCCGAGGAAGACCCATCGCCAGCCAACCTGCTCGGTCACGAACCCGGTCAGCACCGGCCCGACCACCGACGGCAGGATCCACATCGCCGCGAACAACGAGAACATCCGCGGCCGCAGTACGGCGGGAAGCGCCCTGGCGACGAGCACCATCAATCCGACGTCGAGCAGCCCTTCCGCCAGCCCGCTCAGCAACCGCCCGGCCACCACCATCGGCATGCCTTGCGCAGTACCGACGAGCAGTTGGGCGAGGGCGAACGCGATCGCGCCTGCCCGCAGGGTCGGGATCGGCCCGCGACGATCACTCCACTGGCCGGCAATCGCGAGCGCGACCAGGTAGCTCGCATTGGGCGCCGCACTCGCCAGCCCGAACAGGCCGAGCGCGTCGAACTCCCGGACCATCGTCGGCAACGCGGTCCCCACCGCCCGGTTCTCGAACGCGCTCAGCGTCACCAGGGCGACGGCGCCGAAGACGAGGGGGAGATGCGGCCCGCTGAACAGGCGCGGCGGTTTCGTGGGGACCTCGGTCACAGACATGGCCCCCATCGTTGGACTTAAAGCGCGCTTGAGGTCAACTGCGGGAATCAGGCAGCCGGAACACCAGAACGAGAACCCGGAGCACCAGAACGGCGCAGATGACCAGCAGGTTGTAGGCGAAGAGTTGGTAGAGCGTCACGGTATCGGTGACCTTGGGGCCGCCCGGGGTACCGAGGAGGAGTACTGCCATCAGGCCCGCCGTCGCGCCGAGGACAGCCAGCAGCGCCTGGTGGAGGAGACCGGTCAGGTGCCGCCGGTCGCGTTCGTCGGCGAAGAGGCGGACGTTGAGGCCGAGCCGACCGCTCTCCGCGGCGGCCGCGATCCGGTCGATCCGGCGCGGCAGCCTGCGGAGCATCGGCAGCAACGTGGCCAGCTCCTCGGTGGCAGTACGGCGGAGTGCGTCGGGTGCGAGCCGGTCGGTGACGTGGGCAGCGGCGAACGACCGTGAGGCAGCAACGAGGTCGAAGGCAGGGAAGATCCGCGCGATCGTGCCCTCGACGGTCGCCAGCGCTCGGAAGACCGCGGCGACCTCGGGCGGAACACCCAACTCATGTGTGGTGATGATCTTGAACAGGTCGTTGAACATCGCCGGCCCGATCGCCGCGCCGGCGCCCAGGTGCCGGGCCATGAACTGCCCGACCGCGCGCTCCAGGCTCTGCTCGTCGATCACGTCCGGCCGGTAGACGATCTCCAGCAGCGCATCGGTCGCGGCCACCGGATCGCCGTGGTCGACGGCGAGCAGGAACCGCTGCAACGCCTCGCGCGTGGACGGATCGAGCCGCCCGACCGAGCCCAGGTCGAGCATGCCGATCCGGCCGTCGGTGAGCAGCAGGAAGTTGCCCGGATGCGGATCCGCGTGGAAGACGCCATCGATCGCGACCTGGCCGAGCAGACACTCGAACAGCACCTTCGCCAGCCGGGCGGCGTCCAGCCCGCGCTCCGCGATCGACTTGGCGGCGCCACCGAGGCCGATCCCGTCGAGGCGCTGCATGGTCAGCACACGGCGGGTGGAGTACTTCGGATACAACTCCGGTACGACGATGTCGCGGTTGCCCACCACCGACTTACCGGCCGCGACGCTGGCCATATTGCCTGCCTCGACCGTGAAGTCGAGTTCCTCGCGCATCGCATCGGCGAACCCGGTCGCGAGGGAACGCACGCCCATCGACTTGCCCCAGTCGGTGTTGCGCTCGAGCAACCGGGCCAACCGCTGCACGATGTCCAGATCTCGCTCGACGACCGACGCGATCCCGGGACGCTGCACCTTCACGACGACCGGTACACCGTCCAGCCGGGCCGTGTAGACCTGAGCCACCGATGCGGCGGCAAGCGGCTCGGTGGAGAAGTCGGCGAACACCTGCTGGGGTGGTGCACCGAGTTCCTCAGTGAGTACGGCCTCGATCTGATCCCATGGCGCGGGGGAGACCTGGTCCTGCAATCGGCTGAGCTCGAGCGCGACCGAGGCCGGGATCACGTCGCTGCGGGTGGACAGCACCTGGCCGAGCTTCACAAAGGTGACGCCGGCCTCGTCGAGCGCGAGCCGGAGCGATCGGGCCAGATCCGCCTGCCCGGCTGCGTTCTCGTGACCGGGTCGGCGGCGGCCACGCAGGTATGGGCCGAGGCCGTGCTTGATCGCGATCCGGAGGATCTGCAGGTACCGCCGGGTGCGTGCGATCCGGCCGGTCAGGTCCCGGCGGAGGTCACGGGCCCTGGGCAACGATCCGGTCGGTACCAGCGCCTCGGCGAGGACGAGAAAGATGAGTCCGGCAAGCATCGAACACAGCGCCGTCAAAGCCAGCAAGGCAAACGCGGCCCCGTTCGACCCGGTCCACGGTTGCGGTCCTGAGAGCGCGGTCGCCAGCGGCCCGGCGATGGCCAGCGTCAGCGCGGCCCCGACCGCCAGCCGCCCGAACCCGAACCGCACCCCCAGCAACCGTTGCGACACCGGCACGAACAAGAACATGAAGATCCCGATATTGACCAGGCCGACCAACGCCACGTCCATCCCCGCACCCTAGGACGTCCACCAGTCCACCCGCCTCACCCACGCGGGGGACCCAACCCAATCGCTCAGGTGAGCGGAGCGGCCGGACGTTCGGGTGGAGGGCATGCCTAGGCTGGGGCAGTGATCGGATCGCACGTGGCAGTCGGCGGTGGGCTGGTGAAGGTCGGGCTGGCGGAGGCGGACGAGGTCGGTGCCGAGATCATCCAGCTGTTCGCGGGCAACCCACGCAGTTGGGCGCCGCGAGCCGCCGACCCCGCCGCTGACGAGGCCTTCCGGGCCGCGTGTGCCGAGCGCGCGCTGCCGGTCGTGGTGCACGCCCCACACCTGATCAACCTCGGTGCTCCGTCGGAGTTGGTGCTGTCCCGTTCGCTGGCTGCCCTGGAGCTGACCCTGCAACGTGCGTCGGACCTCGGCGCCACCGCAGTCGTCGTCCACGCCGGGTCATCGGTCACCCCGGGACGGCGTACGACGGCCTTGGCTGCCCTGCCCGGGTTGATCAGCCCGCTCGTCGATCGGGCCGATCCGGCCGTCCGCCTGCTGATCGAGCCGACCGCGGGTGCGGGCGAATCGATGGCGTCGACCATCGGCAGCACGATCGAGTACCTCGGGGCCGTCGACGACGAGCGGGTCGGCCTCTGCCTGGACACTTGCCACCTGCATGCCGCCGGTGAGGATCTCGCCGATCCGCAGCTGATCGACGGTCTGGCGAGCGCGATCGAGCTGATCCACGTCAACGACAGCCGAGACCCTCGAGGCTCGCACCGGGACCGGCACGAATCCCTCGACGTCGGCACCATCGGGCTGCCGACACTGGCCGCCTTCCTCGCCCATCCGGCACTGGTGGACGTACCGGTTCTGGTGGAGACCCCGACCCACGTACGCGATGTTGCCCTGCTCAAGAACCTGCGCGCCACCCGAAAGGTTGCTTGTAGCAAGTACTCAGCGTGATGCCCAGTGGTACTGATGTTCTGGGCGTCCGGTCGATCCGTAGCGCAGACTCAGTACTGCGCGGCCGTCGTCGGCCAGTGCGGCCAGATAGCGCTGGGCAGTCGCCCGGGAGATTCCGAGTTGCGCCGCCAGGTCAGCAGCGGTCCGCGGCTCACCGGCCTTCCGCAGGGCGCTCGTCACCAGCCGGGCAGTGACCGGCGACTGGCCCTTCGGTGTCGGCGGGCGGTCGGCGTCGTGCAGGGCGTCCACCGCTCGGTCGATAGCCTGCTGGCTCAATTCCTCCAGTTGACCGCCCAGCAGGGTGCGGTAGCGGACGTACGCACGCAGGCGCGAGGTCAGTTGCTCGGAGCTGAACGGCTTGATCAAGTAGTTCAGTGCACCCGCAGCGAAGGCGGCCCGAACTGAGGTTGCCGACGAATCCGCGGTGACCATGAAGATGTCGGCCGTCAGGTCCGTCGCGAGCTCGATCCCCGGCCGGTCGGGCAGATAGCTGTCCAGCAGCACGAGGTCGGGCTTGAGCTCGGCGGCCAGCCGCAGCGCGTCGGCCGCGGTGTGGGCAACGCCGACAACCTCAAGACCGATGACCTGGGCAACGAACAGTGCATGGACCTGAGCGACGCGGAAGTCGTCCTCCACCACCAGTACGCCGATCATGCGCCGGCCTCCTCCAGTACGTCGGGCAGTTGCGCGACGAACACCGTCTCGCTGCCGTCACAGCCCGGATTCGCCAAGGTGATGTCGCCGCCGAGCCCACGGGCTGTCTGCCGGGCGATCGCCAGCCCGAGCCCGCGATCGGTGCCGCGGGTGGAGATGCCTTCGACGAAGATCGCCTCGGTCTGCTCGGGCGAGACCCCGTCGCCGGTATTGGCCACCGAGATGACCAGCCGCGTTCCGTCGGACAGCAGGTCGACCTCGACGCCACCCGGCCGCCGGGTCGAGACATGAGCCGCATCCAGGGCGTTGTCGACGAGATTGCCGAGCACCGTGACGACCTCGACCGGTGCGACCAGCCGTTGCTGGACCCAGCTGGCCTCGGACAGTTTCAGCGTCACGCCCAGCTCGGTGGCCCGCGCGGTCTTGGCCGCCATGAACGACCGGATCGTCGCCGACCGGACGGCCGGTGACTCGCTGATCGCGTCGGCCTCCTGGAACTGGGTCACGGAGCGCAGATACTCCAGCGCATCGGCGTGCGCGTCCGCCTGCAGCAATCCGAGGACCGTGTGCATGCGATTGGCGAACTCGTGCCGCTGCGCGCGAAGAGCGCCGGTCATGCTCCGTACCGCGTCCAGCTCGCTCGTCAGCTGCTCCAGGTCGGTACGATCCCGCAGCGTCAGTACGCTGCCCAGATCGCGGCCGTCGCGGTGAACCGGTCGGTGGTTAGCCACCAGCACCCGGTCGCCGGCCACGGTGAGGATGTTGTCCGCCCGGTCGCCGTCCAGGACGGATCTCAACCGCGGTGGAAGCTGCAGGTCGTCGAGCGGCGTCCCGGCGTGGATCGGGCGGCCCAGCAGCCGGATCGCCTCGTCGTTGCACATCGTCACCCGGCGGTCGGTGTCGACCGCGAGGACTCCCTCGCCGACGCCGTGCAGGACCGCCTCCCGCTCGCGGACCAGATCGGCCAGATCGGCGGGCTCGAGGCCGAACGTCCGTCGTTTCAGCACCCGGGACAGCCAGGTCGAGCCGGCCACCCCGAGCGCGAGGGCGCCGACGGCGAACGGAGCGGTCGCGCCGATCAGGTCCAGCAGGGCGTGCCGGATGTCGGCCGCGTCGAAGCCGACACTGACCTCGCCGACGATCGCGCCCGACGTGTCGCGGACCGGGACCTTGCCGCGCGCGGACAGGCCGAGCGTGCCGCGCTCGATGTTGACCACCTCCTGCCCGGACAGCGCCCCGGACGGATCGGTGCTGACCGGCTTGCCGATCTGGTCGGGCGTCGGATGCGCCAGCCGGATGCCGCGCGCATCGGTCACCACGACGAACAGCGCGCCGGTGGCTCGGGAGGCGGCGATGGCGATCTGCTGGACCGCGGGCTGGTCGCCGTCGCGGACCAGGTCGCCCAGGTGCTGCTCGGCGGCGACCGTCCTGGCGACATTGAGCGCGCGCTGCTCGTACTGGTGCTCCAGGCTCTGGTCGAGCAGCCAGGCGACCAGTCCGAAACCGATGCCGACGATCAACGTGACCAGGCCGATCTGCAGCAGCAGGAGCTGCCGCGTGAAGCGCATCCCGCGCAATCGAGCCATCATCCGCCCACCGTAAACCCGCCCGTGAGCGGAATGCGCAGAACGCGGACTATGGGGAATGGGCGGGTAACGACAGCAAGGGATCCGCTCCCGCCCGATCCTCCCTACCTTTCGAGCAACAGAGCTGTGATCCGCCGGTAACACCGCAGGCGGGTACGAGGAGAGGTAGGAGGGCGCCATGACCTATCTGGTCGACATCGACCATGCGACCAAGCGGTTCCTGACCAGCGCGGGGACCGCCCACACCGCAGTACAGGACATCACCCTGCAGGTTAGCGCCGGGGAGTTCGTGGCCGTCGTCGGGCCGACCGGGTGTGGCAAGTCCACCACCTTGTCACTGGTCTCCGGGCTGGAGCCGCCGTCCGAGGGCACCGTCGAGGTCAACGGACAGCCGGTACGCGGCATCCCGGACGGTGTCGGGTACATGTTCCAGGCCGACGCGATGCTGCCCTGGCGGACCGTACTGGCAAACGTTGCCTCCGGCCCCCTTTGGCGAGGCAAACCGAAGGAGCAGGCTGACGCGGCGGCCCGGGACTGGGTCGCCCGGGTCGGGCTGGCCGGCTTCGAGGACTACTACATGCACCAGCTGTCCGGCGGCATGCGCAAGCGGGTGGCGCTGGCTCAGACCCTCGTCAACGAGCCGTCGATCCTGCTGATGGACGAGCCGTTCTCGGCGCTGGACGTGCAGACCCGGGCGCTGATGCAGAACGAGCTGCTCGACCTGTGGTCGGGGACCAGCGCCGCGGTCATCTTCGTCACCCACGACCTGGAGGAAGCGATCACGCTGGCCGACCGGGTCGTGGTGATGACCGCCAGTCCGGCCCGGATCAAGGACGCCTTCCCGATCGAACTCGAGCGGCCCCGCAACGTCGAGGAGATCCGGATGACGCCCGAGTTCATCGCGATCTACCGCGAGGTGTGGAGTTCGCTGTCCGCCGAGGTCGCGATCGCCCGCCAGACAGGAGCCACCCGTGTTGCGTAAAGCCCCGGCCAGGACGGCCCAGACCGCCGCCGTCGTACGCCGTAAGCACAAAGCGCTCGTCTACGCGCTCAGACTCCTGTTGCTGCTGGTCATCCTCGGCGGCTGGGAACTGTCGGTCAGCCTGTGGCTCGATCCGTTCTTCTACTCCAAGCCCAGCCTGATCTGGGACAAGCTGGTCATCTGGTTCACCGACGGCACCGCGCAGGGCTCCATCTGGGCGCAGATCGCGGTCACCCTGGAGGAAGCGGCCGCGGGCTTCGTCCTCGGCTCGCTGGCCGGCGTCGTACTCGGCATCCTGCTCGGCCGCGCCCGGCTGCTCGCCGAGGTGGTGTCGCCTTATATCCAGGCGCTCAACGCCGTACCGCGGATCGTGCTGGCCGCGCTGTTCGTGATTTGGTTCGGGCTCGGGATGGAGTCCAAGATCGCGACCGCGTTCGTGCTGGTGTTCTTCCCGGTGTTCTTCAACGCCTTCCAGGGCGCTCGCGAGGTCGATCGGAACCTGGTGAACAACGCGCGCATCCTGGGCGCCGGCCGGGCCCAGGTGCTCTGGTCGATCGTCGTACCGAGCTCGACCTCGTGGATCCTGGCGTCGCTGCACACCGCCTTCGGGTTCGCGCTGATCGGCGCCATCGTCGGTGAGTACACCGGCGCCACCCGGGGCCTGGGCCTGCTGATCAGCACCGCCCAGGGCTCCTTCGACGCAGCCGGCATCTATGCCGGAATGCTCATCACCACCGTGCTCGCTCTGCTGGCCGAGGTCGTCCTGGGCCTGGCCGAACGGCGGCTGCTGCGCTGGCGACCTCCCGCCCAGGCATCCTTCGCCGCCGCCATCTGACTTCCCTAGGAGACAATCGTGAAGATCCGTGTACTCGCCCTCCCAGCACTGGCCGCTGTCCTCGTCCTGACCGGCTGTCAGACCCAGAACAAATCCGGTACTTCGTCCGGCTCGGGCTCCTCGTCCGACAAGGTCACCATCATGGTCGGTGGCGCTGCCAAGGTGATCTACATGCCGGCCAAGCTGACCGAACAGCTCGGCTACTTCAAGGATCAGGGGCTCAACGTCGAGCTCGTCGACACCCCGGCCGGCGTCACGGCCGAGACGGCGCTGCTGGCCAATCAGGCCCAGGGCGTCGTCGGGTTCTACGACCACACGATCGACATGCAGGCCAAGGGCAAGTGCCTGCAGAGCGTCGTCCAGTTCGCGAACGTGCCGGGGGAGGTGGAGATGGTGTCCAAGGCTCAGGCCGGCACGATCAAGACCCCCGCGGACTTCAAGGGCCGCAAGCTCGGCGTGACGAGTGCCGGGTCCTCGACGGACTTCCTGACCCAGTACCTGGCGGGCAACGCCGGAGTCAGTACCGCGGACTACACGACGGTGAAGGCGGGAGCCGACTCGACCTTCATCGCCGCGATGAACTCGGGTGGCATCGACGCCGGCATGACGACGGACCCGACGGTGGCCAGGCTGACCAAGACGGGTGAAGGGCAGATCCTGCTCGACCTGCGGACCGAGGAGGGGACGAAGGCGGCGCTGGGTGGGCTGTATCCGGCCAGCTCGCTCTACATGTCCTGCGATTATGTTGCCTCGCACAAGGACGTCGTACAGAAGCTCGCGAACGCCTTCGTGAAGACGCTCGGCTTCATAACCAGCAACGACGCCGCCACCATCGCGGCGAAGATGCCGGCCGACTACGCGGGCACCGACAAGGACCTGTACGTCAAGTCGATCACCGACTCCAAGGGCATGTTCAACGCCACCGGCGTGATGGACGCCAAGGGCGCCGAGAACGCGCTGGCCGTGCTCGGCAAGTTCTCGCCGGCGGTCAAGCCGAAGAAGGACACCATCGACATCACCAAGACCTACACCACCGAGTTCGCCACCGCCGCCAAGAGCTGACAAAAAAAGAACCAAAAGAACAAAAAGAGAATAAAACAGAGAAAAGAATACAGAAGAGCTTTAAAGAGCAAACTGCAAAAAAGAAGATGTTAGTTGTGCTGCCGCAGGTCGCCTGCCGACCTGCGGCAGTCTGGCGCTGAGGTTGTCGGAACCCCCGCCTCGCGCTCGGCCCCTTCGGGCCAGACCACCAGCACCTCAGGGCCCTGGCTGTTCTCCTGCCCGGTCAGCCTGCCGACCGGCGCCCGCACGCCGAACCCTGCCAGGCGCCCAGCCCGCTATATTTCTCTCTCTTCTTCTTTTTCCTTATATTTTTGTTCTTCATGATTTAGTGTTGTCGAGTAATTGTCTTCTATTTTTCTTTCTTGGATTTGTTTCCCTTGTTGTGTTGTCTTGGGACGCAGAAGGCCGCCCGTAGCCTGGTAGCTGCGGGCGGCCTTTCGCTGTGCTGCGAGGATCAGCTGTCGCGGCGGCGGATCTTGTTGCCGAGCCAGACGATCGGGTCGTACTTGCGATCGGCGACGCGTTCCTTCATCGGGATGAGGGCGTTGTCGGTGATCTTGATGTGCTCGGGGCAGACCTCGGTGCAGCACTTGGTGATGTTGCAGAAGCCGAGGCCGTGCTGGTCCTGGGCCGCCTTCTGGCGGTCCGCGGAGTCCAGCGGGTGCATGTCCAGCTCGGCGATCCGCATCAGGAAACGCGGACCGGAGAAGGACTCCTTGTTCTCCTCGTGGTCCCGGATCACGTGGCAGGTGTCCTGGCACAGGAAGCACTCGATGCACTTGCGGAACTCCTGCGAGCGCTCCACGTCGACCTGCTGCATCCGGTACTCGCCCGGCTTCAGGTCGGCCGGGGGAGAGAACGCCGGTACCTCGCGCGCCTTCTGGTAGTTGAAGGAGACGTCCGTGACCAGGTCCTTGATCACCGGGAACGTCCGCATCGGGGTGACCGTGACGGTCTCACCCTCCTCGAACGTGTTCATCCGGCACATGCACATCAGCTTCGGCATGCCGTTGATCTCGGCGCTGCAGGAGCCGCACTTGCCGGCCTTGCAGTTCCAGCGGACCGCCAGATCCGGGGTCTGGGTCGCCTGCAGCCGGTGGATGACGTCGAGGACGACCTCGCCCTCGTTCACCTCGACCTCGTAGTCCTTGAGGTCCCCGCTCTCGGCGTCCCCACGCCAGACCCGGAACTTCGCCAGGTAGCTCATCGCCGTCCTCGCTTCGCTGCGGGCGCCGATGAGCGGAGCTCGCTGTGCCAATTGGTGTCTTCGCTTCGCTCAGCCACGAGGCAGCTCCTCCTCAGTGAGGTACTTCTTCAGCTCGTCGCGCTCGAACAGTTCCAGCAGGTCCTCGCGCATAGGGATCTGGTCCTTCTTGACCACGGTCACCCCGTCGTCGGTGCTCTGCAACGAGCAGACCAGCAGCAGCTTGCGCCACTCCGCGTTCATCCCCGGGAAGTCGTCGCGGGTGTGACCGCCACGGGACTCCTCGCGGATCAGCGCGGCCTTCGCGACGCACTCCGACACGGTCAGCATGTTGCGGAGATCCAGCGCGAGGTGCCAGCCCGGGTTGAACTGCCGGTGGCCCTCGACCGTCATCTTCGCGATCCGGCCGCGGAACTCGACCAGCCGGGCCAGCGCCTGCTCGATCTCACCGGCCTTGCGGATGATGCCGACCAGGTCGTTCATCGACTGCTGCAGTTCCTGGTGGATCGTGTACGGGTTCTCCCCGCCCTCGAGCTCGAACGGCGCGAGGGCCTCGGCGGCAGCCGCGTCGACGTCGGCCTCCGAGATCTTCGGCCGGTTCTCGCCGAGCGACTCGACGTACATCGCCGCACCGGCTCCGGCGCGACGGCCGAAGACGAGCAGATCGGACAGCGAGTTGCCACCGAGCCGGTTCGACCCGTGCATGCCACCGGCAACCTCACCAGCGGCGTACAGGCCCTTGACCGACGACTGTGCGGTGTCCGGCTCGACCTCGACGCCACCCATCACGTAGTGACAGGTCGGGCCGACCTCCATCGGCTCCGCGGTGATGTCGACGTCCGCCAGCTCCTTGAACTGGTGGTACATCGACGGCAGCCGGCGCTGGATCTCCTCGGCGGGCAGCCGCGAGGACACGTCCAGGAAGACGCCGCCGTGCGGGGTTCCGCGGCCGGCCTTGACCTCGGAGTTGATCGCCCGGGCGACCTCGTCCCGCGGCAGCAGCTCCGGTGGGCGCCGGTTGTTGTCGGCGTCCTTGTACCAGCGGTCGGCCTCTTCTTCGGTCTCCGCGTACTGCGCGCGGAACACGTCCGGCACGTAGTCGAACATGAACCGCTTGCCCTCGGAGTTCTTCAGCACACCGCCGTCACCACGGACGGACTCGGTGACCAGGATGCCCTTCACCGACGGCGGCCAGACCATGCCGGTCGGGTGGAACTGGATGAACTCCATGTTGATCAGCGTCGCGCCGGCCCGCATCGCGAGGGCGTGACCGTCACCGGTGTACTCCCACGAGTTCGAGGTGACCTTGAACGACTTGCCGACGCCGCCGGTGGCCAGGATGACGGCCGGTGCGTCGAACAGTACGAACCGGCCGGACTCACGCCAGTAGCCGAAGGCGCCGGAGATCGCGTCGCCATCCTTGAGCAGCTCCGTGATCGTGCACTCGGCGTAGACCTTGAGGTTGGCCTCGTAGTCGCCGGTGGCCTTGAAGTCCTCCTGCTGCAGCGAGACGATCTTCTGCTGCAGGGTGCGGATCAGCTCCAGGCCGGTGCGGTCGCCGACGTGCGCGAGCCGCGGGTAGGTGTGCCCACCGAAGTTGCGCTGGCTGATCTTGCCGTCCGGCGTCCGGTCGAACAGCGCGCCGTACGTCTCCAGCTCCCAGACCCGGTCGGGGGCTTCCTGCGCGTGCAGTTCGGCCATCCGCCAGTTGTTCAGGAACTTGCCGCCACGCATCGTGTCGACGTAGTGCGTCTTCCAGTTGTCGTTCGAGTTCGCGTTGCCCATCGCCGCGGCACAGCCACCCTCGGCCATCACGGTGTGCGCCTTGCCGAACAGCGACTTGCAGATGATCGCGGTGCGCTTGCCCTGCTCACGGGCCTCGATCGCCGCGCGGAGACCGGCGCCGCCGGCGCCGATCACGATCACGTCGTACTGGTGTCGTTCCAGCTCAGTCATAAAAATCAAACGTCCGAATCAGTTGATGCTGCGTCAGTTGAGGAACCGCAGGTCGGAGAACCAGCCGGCCGAGACCGACATGATGTACGCGTCGGTGATGATCACGGTGAAGAGCGAGATCATCGCGTACGTGCCGTGCTTGGGGTTCAGCTTCGACACGAAGGTCCAGTACCGGTAGCGCAACGGGTGCTTGGAGAAGTTCTTCAGCCGGCCGCCGACGATGTGCCGGCAGGCGTGGCACGACAGCGTGTACATCCACAGCATCACCAGGTTGACCCAGATGATCACGGTGCCGAGGCCGATGCCGAAGCCGCCGTCCTTGCCGTGGAAGGCCTGGGTGCCGTCGTAGACGTTGAGCAGGCCGAAGAGCAGCGCGCCGTAGAAGAAGTACCGGTGCAGGTTCACCGCGGTGATCGGGAACTTGCGCTCACCGTTGTACTTCTTGTGCGGCTCCGGCACTGCGCAGGCGCCCGGGGCGAGCAGCAGCGAGCGCCAGCCCGCCTTGCGGTAGTAGTAGCAAGTACCGCGGAAGCCGGCCAGCACGGCGAACGTGATGATGCTGAACGGGATGACCCGGGGGAAGTCCCCGAACCAGGTGCCCAGATGGCTCGAGCCCTCGACACAGGACGAGGTCACGCACGGCGAGTACAACGGGGTGAGGTAGTGGTACGCGTCGACCCAGTAGTACTTGTTCATGAAGATCCGGACCGTCGCGTAGACGACGAAGAAGCCCAGGATCACACCGATCCGCAGCGGCGCGAGCCACCAGCGATCGGTCCGTAGAGTCTTCTGCTTGATCTCTGCGCGACCCGGCGCGCCAACGCCCGTCGTCGCCATCAGGGAGCGCGCCGGTCGGGTGCGCCGAAGCCTTCATGCTCCGCGTCGGTCCACATGGACGCGTCGTATTCCACGTCGGGGATCTCCTCGAGTTCCTCCGGAACGGGTCCGGGTCTGTGATGAGGGTCGGGAGGGCCGAGCTCGGCCAGGTCGTCGCTCAGCCTGGCCACGTCCGACACCAATCGGCGAACGCCGAGGGTGTCACCGTACTCCTGGCTGAGATTGCCGACGCTGGCGTGTAGCGCTTCGAGCGCGCGCTGCACCGCTGCCACGGTGCTGTTGCCGTCACCCATACCGACTCCAGTGATGGTTTTGTCGCTGTAAGTATGGGCACACTTTGCCCTCGCGCGGCGCACAACGGAAGACCCCTCGGTACGGCGTGTTCCTAGTTAGGTTCACCTCAGTTGCCGATGGCGGTCGGGTGGAGTAAAGGGGCGAATCCGGCCTTCAGTACAAGGAGATTCGCGGGCGGCGTCAGCACCTCGACCTCCCGCAGCCCGGCCGGCCGGACCGGTGTGTTGTATCCCTCCCACGACCAACCGAGCAGCTGGGAGTCCAGTACCAGCGCAGGCCGGCCGTCGAACCGGATCATCGCGCCGTCGGGCAGCTCGTCGAGCTCGGCGATCGTCGTCCGTTGCCTGCGGGTTCGCGGCTCGACCCGTTCGAGATGGAGCTGGGCGTCCATCGCGGTGGCCCGCGGACGCTCGGGCAGACCACGGCCGGCGGCCCATGCACCGGCGTACAGGAGGTAGTCGCGGCGGCGGCAATAGGCACACGGGCGATGGCCGGCCGCGAGGGCGACTGCTTCGTCGAAGAAGAACAGTGCGGTCCAGCGGCCGGGTGGCATCGGGTCGCGCTGGACGCCTTTCCAATCCAGGACGCAGCAGATCCAGGCCTTCGACCGCCAGCGGGTGGTGCCGAGGGTGCGGTCGGGATGGTGAATGGTGCCGCGGTTGCCCATCAGCAGGCCGCGGCCGGCGTCGGCCACGATCTCCTGGGTCGGCAGCACTCTGTTCTGTAGCGGCACCCGGCCATCATCCACGGAGGTACCGACAAGTTCTGGGAGAGTGCGTGTCTATGAGTGAGCCGCAGGTCGTTGTCGGAGTGGCCGTGATCCGGGACGGCTTGGTACTGGCGGCGCTGCGCCCCGGGCCGGACGGCGGATGGGAGTTCCCCGGCGGCAAGGTCGAGCCGGGGGAGACCGACGCGCAGGCCGCGATCAGGGAACTACGCGAGGAACTGGGTGTTGAGATCGAGCCAGGAGTCTCGCTCGGTCCGGCCCAGCCCATCGGAGATCGTTACCAGTTGCGCGTGTACGCTGCGGCCCTGATTCGTGGTGAACCGGTTTTGTCCGAACACAGCGCGATCCGATGGGTCGGCACGGCCGAGTTGGCGCAGCTGGATTGGCTGCCGGCTGACCGTCCGTTCCTTCCCGCTCTACGCCAAGTAGTCGAAAACGGCACATAAGTGCGGGTGGCACTGAATACCCCGGTAACCGTGGCACTAATCCGTCACGATTCCGTGACATCGGTGAGTGCCCGGTGGCGTCCACACTGCGAGATCCGTAGGGTTCCCGGCAACTCGACCGTCGGGGTGACGACGTGCGATTCAAGGGGAAGGGTAGGCAACAGCGATGACGCTGGGGGTTTCCGAAGACCTGTCTCCAGACGGCGGTCTTCCGGCAGACGGCTTGGCCGAGACACCTGAGGCCAAGCAGATCGAGGGCCGGTCCCTAGGGCAGATCGCCTGGGCCCGGCTGAAGAAAGACAAGATCGCCATGATCAGCGCGGTCATCATCCTCCTGATCATCGCGGTGGCGATCTTCGCGCCGCTGATCGTGAAGATCAACGGCTTCCCGCCGGACCAGTTCAACAAGCTGAACAAGGACGGCACGCCGCTGCTGAACACGCGCGACGGCAGCATCCCGATCGGCGGTCTGTTCGGCAGTGGCTCGAGCAGCGAGCACTGGCTCGGGGTCGAGCCGCAGAACGGCCGCGACGTGTTCTCCCGGCTGGTCTACGGCACCCGGGTCTCCCTGCTGGTCGCGCTCGGTGGCACGATCATCGCGATCGTGCTCGGCACCGTGATCGGCATGGTCTCCGGCTACTTCGGTGGCTGGATCGACACCGTGCTGAGCCGGCTGATGGACATCATGCTGAGCTTCCCGTCGCTGCTGTTCATCATGGCGCTGACGCCGGTGGTCGCCGACCGCGGCCAGGCCCTGTTCGGGATACCCGACGACAACCGGCTCCGATTAGGCGTGCTGATGTTCGTCCTCGGGTTCTTCGGCTGGGCCTATCTGGCCCGGATCGTCCGAGGGCAGACGCTCTCGCTGCGCGAACGTGAGTTCGTCGAGGCGGCCCGGTCGCTCGGCGCCGGCCCGATGTACGTGATCTTCAAGCAGATCCTGCCGAACATGCTGCCGACGCTGCTCGTCTACACGACGCTGCTGATCCCGAGCAACATCACCGCGGAGGCCGCGCTGTCCTTCCTCGGTGTCGGTATCAAGGAGCCCACCAGCTCGTGGGGCCGGATGATCAGCGACGCCTCGCAGTGGATCGAGAGCAACCCGCTGTACCTGTTCTTCCCGGGCATGGCGCTGTTCATCACCGTTCTGGCGTTCAACCTGCTCGGTGACTCCGTGCGTGACGCCCTCGACCCGCGTGCCGGGAGGAGCTGACCCATGGGCCGCTATCTGATCCGCCGGCTGCTGCAGACGGTCCTCATCCTGTGGGTGATCTCTGCCATCACGTTCTTCCTGTTCTGGATCACGCCGGCGAACCCCGCCCTGCTGATCTGCGGCAAGAACTGCGACACCGCGACGATCCAGACCGTCAACGAGACCTACGGGTTCGACGACCCGCTGATCGTCCAGTACGGCACGTACATGAAGGGCCTGGTCAACCCGGGCGGCCGCGACATCGGTACCGCCGGCAGCGAGCACAACTGCGCCTGGCCGTGCTTCGGTGAGTCGTACCAGAACGGCATCCCGGTCTGGACCTCGATCTCCGACGCGTTCCCGCCGACCCTGTGGCTGGCTGTCGGGGCCGCGATCATCTGGCTGATCGGCGGCGTCCTGCTCGGTCTGCTGGCCGCCCTGCGGAAGGGCAAGTGGCTGGACAAGCTGAGCGTCGGGCTGGCCTTGTTCGGGGTCTCGTTCCCGACCATCGTGTTCGGTTACCTGCTGTTGTTCCTGTTCATCGTCAAGCTCAAATGGCTGCCGTTCCCGGACACCGCCAATGCGGCGTTGTTCACCGTCGGCCCGTTCAAGTGGCTGCAGTTCTACATCCTGCCGTGGGCGACGCTGGCGCTGGTCTATGCCGCGCTCTACACCCGGATCACCCGGGCCAACATGATCGACACGATGAACGAGGACTACATCCGGACCGCCCGGGCCAAGGGTCTGGGGGAGGGGACCGTCATCTTCAAGCACGGTCTGCGGTCCGCGCTGACGCCGATCGTGACGATCTTCGGCCTGGACCTCGGTGGTCTGCTCGGCGGCGCGGTGATCACCGAACAGGTCTTCAGCATCACCGGCCTGGGCAAGTTCTCGATCGACTCGGTGCTCGGCAACGACCTGCCCTCGATCATGGGCGTGGTCCTGTTCGCCGCGATCTTCGTCGTCCTCGCCAATGTGATCGTCGACGTCCTGTACGCCTTCATCGACCCGCGCGTGCGGTTGTCCTGACCCGTCGAGGAGACGACAAGTGACCGAGACTGTGACAACCACAGCTTCTGCGGACCGTACCGGCAAGCCGTTCCTTGAGCTCAAGGACCTGCAGGTGCACTTCCCGACCGACGACGGCCTGGTGAAGGCCGTGAACGGACTGAGCTTCACCCTCGAGCGTGGCAAGACGCTGGGCATCGTCGGCGAGTCCGGCTCCGGCAAGAGTGTGTCGAGCCTGGCGATCATGGGCCTGCACAAGGGCAGCCGGGCCAAGGTGACCGGCGAGATCTGGCTGGACGGCGCCGAACTGGTGGACATGTCCATCCCGGAGATCCGCCGGCTGCGCGGCCAGCAGGTGGCGATGATCTTCCAGGACCCGCTGTCGGCGATGCACCCGTTCTACCGGGTCGGCGACCAGCTGGTCGAGGCCTACCGGGTGCACAACGACGTGACCAAGGCGGTCGCCAAGAAGCGCGCGGTCGACCTGCTCGACCGGGTCGGCATCCCGTCGCCGGACAAGCGGTTCTACGACTACCCGCACCAGTTCTCCGGCGGTATGCGGCAGCGCGCGATGATCGCGATGGCGCTGATGTGCGACCCGCAGCTGCTGATCGCGGACGAGCCGACCACCGCGCTGGACGTCACCGTCCAGGCGCAGATCCTGGATCTGATGCAGGACCTGCAGAAGGAGTTCAACTCCGCGATCGTGATCATCACCCACGACCTCGGCGTCGTCGCCCAGATGGCGCAGGACGTGGTGGTCATGTACGGCGGCCGGGTGGTCGAGTCCGGCCCGGTCCGCGACATCTTCTACCGGCCCGAGATGCCCTACACCTGGGGTCTGCTCGGCTCGATCCCGCGGGTCAACCGCGGTGGCGATCACCGGCTCAAGGCCATCCGGGGTACTCCTCCGTCGCTGATCAACCTGCCCAAGGGGTGCCCGTTCCAGCCGCGCTGCGACTTCCAGCAGTACGTCGAGGGTCACTCCTGCACCGGCGAGGTGCCGGAGCTGCTGCAGGTCGGTACCGAGGAGCACCGGGTCCGGTGCCACATCGAGCACGCCAAGCGCAGCACCCTGTTCACCGAGCAGATCAAGCCGTTGCTGTGATGCCGGCCGACAAGTTTGAGGAGCGATCGTGAGTACGTCGACGTCGGCCGAAGAGGTCGTCCGGCCGGAGCAGGGCGAGGCGCTGCTCGAGGTCAAGGGTCTGCAGCGGTACTTCCCGGTCACCCGGGGCATCGTGTTCCAGCGGCAGACCGGCGCGGTCAAGGCGGTCGACGGGGTCGACTTCACGATCCGCTCCGGCGAGACGCTCGGCGTGGTCGGTGAGTCGGGCTGCGGCAAGACGACCACGGGCCGGCTGGTGACCCGGCTGGACGAGCCGACCGGTGGCACGATCCGGTTCGAGGGTTCGGACATCACCCACCTGAGCCGGCAGAAGATGCGCCCGTTCCGGCGTCAGGTCCAGATGATCTTCCAGGACCCGTTCTCGTCGCTGAACCCGCGGCAGACGATCGGCACGATCATCGCGGCGCCGTTCGAGATCCAGGGCGTGAAAAGCGAGGGCGGCACCAAGAAGGCCGTCCAGGCGCTGATGGAGCGGGTCGGGCTCAACCCGGAGCACTACAACCGGTACCCGCACGAGTTCTCCGGTGGCCAGCGGCAGCGGATCGGGGTGGCCCGGGCGCTCGCGCTGCGGCCCAAGCTGATCGTCTGCGACGAGCCGGTCTCCGCGCTCGACGTCTCGATCCAGGCGCAGATCGTGAACCTGCTGGAGGACCTGCAGGACGAGTTCGAGCTCGCCTACATGTTCATCGCGCACGACCTGTCGGTGATCCGGCACATCTCGGACCGGGTCGCGGTGATGTACCTCGGCAAGGTCGTCGAGATCGCTGAGCGTGACGAGTTGTACAACCACGCCCGGCACCCGTACACCCACGCGCTGCTGTCGGCGGTACCGGAAGCGGACCCCGACGCGGTGGCCCACCGGGAGCGGATCCGGCTCACCGGTGACGTCCCGAGCCCGCTGAATCCTCCGTCCGGGTGCCGATTCCGGACACGTTGCTGGAAAGCGCAGGACATCTGCGCCGAGCAGGAGCCGCCGCTGATGCAGATCGGCGCACCGGATCACCAGGCCGCCTGCCACTTCCCCGAGGAGCGCGATGTGATCTGAACGTTGCGCAGAGTCACCATAAGTCTATCGATGGCAATGAACCAATCACGATCTGGTCACCGAGCCGCAAGCTCGTTGCACCACTTGTGAATCCGTGAGTTGATAACCGCGAATTGTGACGCCAGATGACCTATCCGGCCGCCGCGACCCGGCGTGGAACGTCATGACAAGGAAGGAATTACTGGCTATGAAGTACGCCAAACGAGTAGGACAGGTAGTTGCAGCTGGGGCCTCCGTGGCCCTGCTGGCGACTGCTTGCGGCGGCGGGAACGATGACGCCGGCAGCAAGTCCACTGCAGACAGCGGCACCGCCGGGGCCAAGGGGGGCACCGTCACGGTTTACCACGTCAACGACGTCGAGCACTTGGACCCGGCGCGTAACTTCGTCACCGACTCCGGCATGATCGGCAAGCTGATCACCCGGACGCTGGTCGACTACCGCTACGACGCCAAGACCAAGAAGATCGTTCTGGAGAACGACCTCGCGGCCAGCTACGAGGCGTCGACCGACTTCAAGACCTGGACCTTCAAGCTGAAGGACGGGCTGAAGTACGAGGACGGTACGCCGATCGTTGCCGCCGACATCAAGTACGGCGCCGAGCGGTCCTTCGCGGCGGACATGGCCGAGGGTGCGCCGTACGCGCACAACTACCTCGACTGCCCCGGCTACAAGGGCCCGTACGTGAACAACAACAACGGTGGCAAGGGCTGCACCGCCATCGAGGTGCCGGACGAGAAGACCGTCATCCTCAAGCTGAACCAGCCGGTCGCCACCTTCGAGGGCGCGGCCAGCATGAAGATCTGGTCGCCGGTCCCGAAGGCCAAGGACACCCACACGGCCTACGACAACCACCCGGTCGCGAGCGGTCCGTACAAGATCGAGTCCTACGTCCGCAAGAAGTCGCTGACGCTGGTTCGCAACACCAACTGGGACCAGAAGACCGACCCGCTGCGCAACGCGCTGCCGGACAAGTTCGTCTTCAAGTTCGGTGACGCCGAGGCGACCGTCGACCAGCGGCTGTTCGCCGACGGTGCGGCGGACAAGAACTCGGTCAGCTTCGCCGGTGTGCAGCCGGAGAACATCGCCAAGACCAACCAGCCGAACGTCAAGGACCGGGTCGTCACCGGTACCGACATCTGCCGTCGTTACATCGCCTTCAACGAGCAGAAGCCGCTGCTGAAGAACCAGAAGCTGCGCGAGGCGCTGTACTACGGTCTGGACCGGACCAGCTACCGCGACGCCCGTGGTGGCGAGCGGCTGGCCGCGGTGGTCGACTCGATCATCCCGCAGGACCTCCAGGGCTACACGAAGGAAAGCTTCTTCAACTCGCCGCCCGAGGGCGACCAGGCCAAGGCGAAGGCCGCGCTGGCCGAGTCCGGCTACAAGGGTGAGAAGCTGACGCTGGGCACGGCCGACTCGGGTCTGGCGACCAAGGCCGCCGAGGCCGCGCAGGCTTCCTGGAAGGCTGTCGGCATCAACATCGACATCCGCAAGATCCCGGGCGACAACTACTACTCGACCCAGCAGCAGGACACGTCGGCGACCGATCTGATCACCGCCGGCTGGTGCTTCGACTGGGCGACCCTGGCCACCATCGTCCCGCCGGTCTTCGGACCGGACCTGACGGCCCCGAACAAGGCCGCGCAGAACAACTACGCTCGCAGCAACGCGGGCTGGGACAAGATGGCCGAGCTGTCCAAGGAGACGGACAAGCCCAAGATGGAGCAGGGCTACTCCGACCTGTACACCGAGATCATGAAGACGGCGCCGCTGGTGCCGACCGTTCAGGACCTCAACGTGTACGTCACCGGATCGAACATCGCCGACGCGGTGGCCGACCCGAACACCGGTGGAATCCTGGACCTCACCCAGATCGGCCTGAAGAAGCCGACCAGCTGATTCAGCAAGCAGGACCCCTCACCTAGCTAGGTGACGAGGAGGCGGTTCCCTTCGGGGGACCGCCTCCTTCGCCGTTCCGTGGACCTGCCCGCTCGGTCAGGTGGTGCGGAGGAGTTGCTGCAGGGCGGTGGCGCCGTGGGCGTCGTGCTGCTCGTGGATCGACAGGGCGATGCGCCACTCGCGGCGCGCCTCCGGAAGGTGGCCCTGCGCGTGGTGGACCTCGCCCAGGCTCTTGCGGATGTCGGCCTCGACCAGCCAGTCGCCGTACTGGCCGGCGATGGCCAGGCCTTCGCTCTGGGCGGCGATGGCGTCGTCGTACCGGCCCTCAGCCAGGCGTAGGCGGCCGAGCTCGTTCAGCACCTCGGCCTCCGGGATCGCGGCGCCTGCTGTGCGGTAGAGCTCCAGGCTCTCGCGCAGGGATTCGCCGGCCACGTCGTACTGACCGGCCTCGCGGTACGCGACGCCGACGTTCTGCGCGATCATGCCGCGGTACTTCTCCAGGCCGGGCTCGATCAGGAGCTCCATCGCCTCGTCGAAGTGCCGTCGGGCGGCCACCGGCATCCCTGTCTTGAGGTACAGCATGCCGAGTGCCAGGCAGGCCCAGGCGGCCCGTGGCGGGATGCCCAGGCGCAATCCGATCTCGCGGGCGCGCTCGGCGTACGGGATGCCGTCGGTGGTGCGGCCGGTGCGTTCCAGTACGTGGCTGAGGCTGCTCAAGCAGAGTGCCTGGAGGTTGCCGTCGCCGGAGGCATCCGCAGTGTCGACTGCCCGGCGCAGGGGAGCGACGGCCTGCTCGTACTGGCCGAGCTCGGCATGGGCGGCGCCGAGGTCGTGCAGGATGAGGCCTTCGGCGATACGGTCGGGTCCGCCGCTGACCAGGCGCAGTACGGCCTCGTTGGCCTGTAGCCATTCGAGCCAGGCCCGGCGGACTGCGTAGTACACGTTGAGGCCGATCGCCAGCTGTACTGCGAGGCTGGGCTGGTCCACTGCGGCCTGCTGCACGATGCCGACCAGGTTGGCCCGCTCGTTGTCCAGCCAGTTGAGTACGTCGTCCTGGCTGGAGAGGTCTTGAGCACCGGTCAGCCAGTCCTTGTCGAGCCAGCCGTCGCGGGTCACCCCGTGCCCGGCGAACTCACTGGCCTTCCAGACCACAGCGGAGACTCGCCTGATCCACCTGGTGGTTGCCGCCGCCTTGTCCTGCTCGGTGAGCATCTGCTCCGCCAACTCGCGCGCGGCCACCCGTACAAGGTCGTGCAACCGGTACCGTCCGGGCCCGGGCGTAGCGAGCAGGTGCACGTCCACCAGCCGCTCCAGTACGACGACAGCCTCCGGCTCGGGACTGTCCGACAGAGCAGCAGCCAGCGCCGACGTGAGATCGACCGAGTCCGACAACCCGAGCAGCGCGAACATCGTGACGGCCTGTACGTCGATCGGGTCGTCACTACCCGCCAACTGCTCGATCGACAGCACCAGCGTCGCCCGTACGCCGGAATCGTCCAGCTGGAGCTCGTCGAGCCGGCGCCTGCCGTCTGCAAGTCGCTCGGCAAGGTGAGCCACCGGCCAGGTCGGCCGGGATGCCAGCCGGGCGCCCGCCATCCGAATGGCCAGCGGGAGCCCACCGCACTGCCGCACCACCTCGGCACACTCGTCCTCTGGCGCGTCCGGCCGCTCTGAGATCCGCCGGAGCATCTCGATGGACTCCTCCAGCGGTGGCTCGCCCAACTGGAACTGGCGGCCACCCAGACCGGCCATGCTGCGCCTGCTCGTCACGATGACCGCGCAGCCGCCCGACCCCGGGAGGAGGGGCCGGACCTGCTCCTGGTCGGAGGCGTTGTCGAGCACTAATGCCAGGCGGCGGCCGGCGAGCGCAGTACGAAAGCGGGCGGTTGCTGTGGCGAGGTCGACGGGTGGTGTCTCGCCCAGGTCCTCCAGTAGGTAGGTCAGGGCGTCCAGCGGCTCCAGGGGTGGGCCGATGCCGAAGCCGCGCAGGTCCAGGTACAGCTGGCCGTCCGGGAAGTGCTCTGCGACCTGGTGAGCCGTGTGGATGGCCAGTGTGGTCTTGCCGATCCCGCCCATGCCGGTGATGGCGGTCACGCTGACGCCCTTGGAGGTGGTCAGGTACTTCGTGAGCAGCTCCATCTCCCGGACCCGGCCGGTGAAGTCGCCGCTGGCGAACGGCAGCTGCCTGGGTGAGGCCGCTAGGGACGGCTTCGGCGCCGCCTTCTCGGACTTGCCGCGGCGGGAGGCGGCGGCGGCCAGCGCGGCCGCCTGGTCGGCGTCCAGGTGGAGCGCCTCGGCCAGTGCGTCGACCGTGCTCAGCTGGGGGTAGCGCCGGGTCCCGCGCTCGAGGGTGCTGATTGCCTGGACGCTCACCCCGGAGCCCTCGGACAGCTCCTCCTGGGTCAGCCCGGCGGCCGCCCGGTGCCGCCGGAGCAGCGCCGCGAACTGCGAGTCCACGCCAGTACCTCCCGATCGCCACTTTCGGTCAAGACCCATTTGTATGGGTGAACTGTATGGGTTGTACCTGGTGACCCGGTCTGGGCCAGCCGAGAATTGAACTCGCACGACGACTGGGGAGGAGATGTGGATGTCGGTTTACCAGGCTGTTCCTGCGGTGCGTCGCGAGGATTTCGCACCGGAGGTCGTCTGTGAGGTCTACGAGCTGGGGTCGCACCGCAAGACGGCGACCGCGGCCAACGAGCTCACCAGCCGCCAGGTCACCATCGGCCGGCTGATGGCCACGGGCGCGAAGGACGCCGCGATCGCCCGCCAGCTCGGGCTCTCGCTGCGCACCGTCCGGGCCGAGATCAGCGCGCTGATCGCCGGACTCGGCGCCCGGTCGCGCTTCCAGGCAGGCTGCTTGCTGGTCCGCCGGTTCGGATAAACGGCACCGGGAGACTGTCCGTCGGCCCACGTAGGCTGGCGGTATGAGTGAGCTTCCCGACCGGCGCCTGCTGCTGGTCCACGCGCATCCTGACGACGAGACGATCAACAACGGCGCGACGATGGCGCGGTATGTCGCCGAGGGCGCGCAGGTCACGCTGGTGACCTGCACCCTCGGTGAGGAGGGCGAGGTCCTCGTCCCGGAGCTGGCGCATCTGGCCGCCGACCAGACCGACGAGCTGGGCAAGCACCGGATCGGCGAGCTGGCCGCCGCGATGGCCGAGCTGGGCGTCACCGACCACCGGTTCCTCGGCGGCCCGGGCAAGTACCGGGACACCGGGATGATCTACAACGCCGAGGGCAACGCGGACGTCCCGCCGGACACCCGGCCGGACAGCTTCTGGAAGGCCGACCTGCTGGCCGCGGCGAACGACCTGGTCCCGGTCATCCGGGAGATCCGCCCGCAGGTTCTGGTCACTTACGACCAATGGGGCAATTACGGTCACCCCGACCACATCCAGGCGCACCGGGTGGCGACCTACGCGGCCGCGCTCGCCGCGGCGCCGTCGTACCGGGAGGACCTGGGCGAGGCCTGGGAGATCGCGAAGATCTACTGGCCGACGATCGGCGAGACGACCATGCGGGAGAGCCTGCGCAAGCTCCGCGAGGCTGGTGACACCACCACCTTCGAGGGGATGGACCCGGACGGCCCGATGCCGGCGATGATCACCCCGGACCGGCTGGTCGACTGTGTCATCCCGGCCGGCGAGTTCATCGACCGCAAGATGAACGCGATGAAGGCGCACGCCACCCAGATCACCGTCGACGGCCCGTTCTTCGCCCTGTCGAACAACAACGGCAACGAGATCTTCGGCGACGAGGCCTACCGCCTGGTCAAGGGCACCGCGGCCCCCGGCCCCAGCGGGGTCGAAACAGACCTGTTCGCCGGGCTCTGATCCAGGAGCCTGCCCTGCTCATTGAAGGCTAGGATCTCGGGACATGGGCACCCGGCTGGGCGGGTTGTTGCGGACGCATCGGGCTGCGGCCGGGTTGAGTCGAGAGGCGTTGGCCGAGCGGGCCGCGTTGAGTGTCGAGGCGATCCGGGCGCTGGAGAACGGGCGGCGGCGGTATCCGCGGCCCAGCACGATCGAGCAGTTGGCCGGTGCGCTCGGGTTGCCGGCAGGCGAGCAGGATCTGCTGGTGCAGGCTGCGCAAAGGCCTGCGTCGCAGATTGTGCCGCGGCAGTTGCCGCCGGATCTCGCGGACTTCGTGGGACGGGAGCAGGCGCTCGACGAGCTGGTCGGTGCGTTGACGGCTGCTCCCGCCGCTGCCGGCGGAGCTGTGCTGGTGGCGATCGCCGGGATGGGTGGCATCGGCAAGACCTCGCTGGCGGTTCGTGCTGCGCAGCAGACCGCTGATGCCTTCCCCGACGGCCAGCTGTACGTCGATCTGCGCGGGCACGGCGGCGATCCGGTCCCACCGCTGGAGGCGCTGGGCCGGCTCCTGTGGACCCTCGGCGTACGCGACGTACCGGACGAGTTGGCGGCTGCTTCGGCGCGGTACCGGTCGATGCTGGCCGGGCGGCGGGTGCTGCTCATGCTCGACAACGCGGCCAGTGCTAGCCAAGTCGGGCCGCTGCTGCCCGGTACTGCGGAGACGGTCACGCTGGTCACCAGTAGGCGACGGTTGAGCGGGCTGGACGGAGCCAGGCACCTACCCCTCGACCTGCTGTCCGAGGCCGAGGGGGTGCGGCTACTGGGCTCAGTGGCTGAGCACAGGACAGAGCAAGAGCCCACTGCAGCCGCTGAGGTCGTGCGGCTGTGCGGGCGCCTGCCACTGGCTCTGCGGATCGCTGGCACCTACCTGGCTGACCGGCCGGAGCTGTCCTTGGCGCAACTGGCGGCCGCGCTGACCGATGAGCAGTCGAAGCTTGGAGTGCTGTCGTCGACAGGTCTCGGCGTGCGGTCGAGTCTCGGCGTCTCCATCGAGGCGCTGGCGGCCAGTACTCGCAAGGTCGACCAGACGGCCGCCAGGGCACTCCCGCTGATCTCCCTGCTCCCCGGTGACGACTTCTCTCTGCGGGTTGCCGCGGCTGCTCTCGGTCTGCCGGCGATCGAGGTCGAGACGGCACTCGAGCACCTGGTTGACGTCAATCTGCTCGAGACGCCGGCACTGCGGCGGTACCGGATCCATGACCTGATCCGGGCTGTTGGGCACGATCTCGCTCTGTCGATGACGTCCGAGGAGGACCGAGCCGCGCTGAGGCTCCGGGTACTTGACCAGTACGTCGCGATGCTCTGGCGCTCGGATGAGCTGGATCCCCAGTCGCCGGTGCGGGACAAGTGGCACGACCCGGCCTGGGTGGCGGGCGCGATGGACCTGCCTGATCTGGAGAGCGCCCTCGAGGAGTTCGAGGCGGATCGCAACAGCCTGGTCCTGACCGCACAGGCCGCGGCGACCGGATCAGCTGCTGAACGCGAGCGGGTCATCCGGATCGCGGTCGGTGCGAGCCTCGCGTGCCGGCACCATCGGCGATGGCTGGAGTGGAAGCAGCTCAACGAGTTCGCGGTCGGTGTGGTCGACGAGCGATCGGACCCGCAGGGCGCGTTCATGATCCATTTCGACCTGGGACTGGCGCAGGCCGAGCTGGGCGACTTCGCCGGCGGCGCGGATCACCTGGCCACGGCTCGGCGGCTGGCCGCGGAGCTGGGCGAGGCGGAGTACGAGGCCAAGAGCCTGATGAACCTGGCGCACATGCTCGAACAGGCAGACCGGCTCGACGAAGGCCGGGTGGCCGCGCAGGACTCGATGGAGCAGGCGATCCGGCTCGGTCACGAGAGCCTGGAGGCCTATTCGCGGTTGATCCTCGGCCAGATCGCCGGGAAGGAAGGCGAGTTCGAGACGCAGCGGGCCGCCTTCGAGTCGACGATCGGCGTGATCCGGCGGACGGACCGGCCGGTCCGGGTGGCTGCCATGCAGCTGACGATCGCCGAGGCCTATCGGACGACCGGCCGGTACGACGAGGCGGTCGACGCGTTGCAGCAGGCCGAGGTGATCCATCGCGCCCTCGGGTCGGACGGCGGAGTGGCGGAGGTACTCGATCATCTCGGTGCGGTGTGGTTCGAGCTCGGGCGCTATGAGGACGCGCTGGAGTCCCAGCAGGATGCGCTGAAGCTGGCGCTGGACGTCGAGGCGCAGGACCGGGAGGCGAACGTGCGGCTTCGGATGGGGCAGACCCTGGCCGCGCTCGGCCGGGTGGACGAGGCACGGGTCGAGTGGCAAGCCGCCTTGCGCTTCTACGAGAGTCAGGGGAGCCCTCAGTCGGCGCACGCCAGACAGTTGCTGGCGAGGCAGTGACAGGTTCCACACCGTGAGTTGAGGCGTCAACCTTCGCTGGGTCTTAGAGTGCTGGAGTGACAACGGACCCCGGCGGCAGCATCGATTCCGGGGAGTTCCGTACGGCGATGGGCCGGTTCGCGTCCGGGATCACGATCATGAGCACCCTGCAGGACGGGGTCGCGCACGCGATGACCGCCAACGCGTTCACCTCGGTCTCGCTGGATCCGCCGCTGGTCCTGGTCTGCGTGGATCACGGGGTCCGGATGCACGACGCAGTACTGGAGTGCGGGTACTGGGCGGTCTCGGTACTTTCGGACACCCATCGCGAGATCTGCGAGCGGTTCGCCAAGTCGGGCCGGGACCTGTACCGGCAGTTCGACGGGATCGCCACCCAGACCGGGCCGAAGACGGGCTGCACGCTGATCGAGGGAGCGCTCTCCTGGCTGGAGTGCCGGACCTGGGCGACCTATCCCGGCGGCGACCACACGATCGTCGTCGGCGAGGTCCTGAGCCTGGGCGCCGGCGACCCGGATGACCCCTCCGCACTGATCTACTACGCGGGCGGATACCGGGCACTGAAGGGCAGATAGGTCTGCCCCGTCCTGTAGTCTGTGCCGTTGCTGTTACATGGTTACGAGCAGGAGGACTCTGTCCGGTGGGGAGAAAACAGCTCGCGGGGATCATCGCCGCGGCGGGGTTCGGGGTGCTCGTCGTCGTTTACGGTCTGGCGTTCGCGCTGACCGGCGACAAGGTACCGGGGGACACGACAGTACTCGGCATTCCACTCGGTGGCCTGTCCGAGGGCGACGCGAAGGCGAAACTGCAGGCCGGGCTGAAGGACCGCCTGGTGCTGCCGATCAAGGTCAAGGCCGGTGAGTCGACCTTCGCGGTGAAGCCCGCCGATGCCGGTCTGACGCTGGACGTCGACGCCACCGTCGCCGCGGCGGGTGCCGGGCGCAGCCTGAGCCCGGCCCGGATCTGGCGGGCGATGACCGGCGGCGACGCGATCCAGCCGGTGGTCGCCAAGGACGAGACCAAGCTCAAGGCGGCCGTCGAGACGCTGGCCAAGCAGGTCAACCGGCCGGCCACCGAGGGCACGATCACCTTCGTCAAGG
Organism: Kribbella sp. NBC_00382; assembly: GCF_036067295.1. Lineage (NCBI taxonomy): Bacteria > Bacillati > Actinomycetota > Actinomycetes > Propionibacteriales > Kribbellaceae > Kribbella > Kribbella sp. NBC_00382. Next base: position 491,069 of record NZ_CP107954.1, on the reverse strand, counting down.
CCAAGGCGGTCCAGCACCCGTCCGCCGACGGGCTGCAGCTGGACAACGACAAAGCCACCGAGACCGTCGTCTCCGGCTTCCCGTCGGACGGCAACCCCAAGGACCTCCAGGTCAGCGTGACCAAGCCGAAGGCCGGTACCGAGGCCATCGACAAGGCGATGACCGAGTACGCCGTACCGGCGATGTCCGGCCCGGTCCGGCTGACCGTCGGCGACAAGAGCGCCGACCTGCAGCCCGAGGAGCTCGCGCCCGCGCTGACCCTGGTCGCCAAGGACGGCGGTTTCACGCCGAGCCTGAACGCCAAGCTGCTCGAGCCGCTGTTCGCCGAGCGGTTCAAGACGCTGGAGACGCTGCCGAAGGACGCGACGATCGGGATCGTGAACGGCAAGGTCAAGGTGATCCCCGCCGTCGACGGCATGGTGGTCGCCCGCGACAAGGTGGTACCGGCGATCCTCGAGATCCTGCCGAAGCCGGCCGGTCAGCGCACCGCCTCGGTCGGCCTGGCGCACTCCAAGGCCAAGGTCACCACCGAGGCCGCGACCGCGCTCGGGGTCAAGGAGGTGATGGGGGAGTTCACCACGCACTTCCCCTACGCCGAGTACCGCAACGTCAACATCGGCACCGCCGCCCGCAAGATCAACGGCACCCTGCTCAAGCCGAACGAGATGTTCAGCCTGAACAAGATCGTCGGCGAGCGGACCCGCGAGAACGGCTTCACCGACGGCAACATCATCAGCGGCGGCAAGTTCGTCCTGGACCTCGGCGGCGGCGTCTCGCAGTCGGCCACCACCACCTTCAACGCGGCCTTCTTCGCCGGCCTGAAGGACGTCCAGCACAAGGCGCACAGCGTCTACATCGACCGCTACCCGGTCGGCCGCGAGGCGACCGTGGCCTGGCCGTCGGTCGACCTCAAGTTCCTCAACGACTCCGGTCACGGGATCTTCGTGCAGACCATCTTCACCGCCGCCAAGCCCGGTGGGCAGGGCACCCTGACGGTGAAGATCTGGGGCACCAAGGTCTGGGACATCACCGCGGGCAAGTCGGAGCGGACCAACTTCCGCGCGCCGGGCGAGGTCTGGGACACCGCCGCGAACTGCCGGCCGCAGGCGCCGACCGGTGGCTTCGACATCAAGATCTACCGGTACTTCGCGAAGAACGGCGCCCGGGTCAAGACCGAGTCGTTCACCACGAACTACAACGCGGCCGACAAGATCCACTGCGGCCCCAAGCCTGGTACGCCGCCGGTGACGCCCACCACTCCTGGTCCGCCGGGAATGACCAAGCCGTCAGGTCCCACAACCACCCGGCCGCCTAGCTGAGCATCCTCTGGGCCGTCCCCGTGCTTTGGGGGCGGCCCTTTTGCTTGGCTGGCCGACTTCAGGCGCGGTGCAGCTCGTGCAAGTGGGCTGCGACGTCGTTGAAGATGTCCTCGCCGATCGCCGCGCCTTCGCGGCGGACCTCGGCCGGGTCGATCCGTAGTACACGATCGATCCGTACTTCGCTGTTGCGGCCGGCCTTGTCCCACGGCCCGCTGCCGATATCGAGCCAGACCCGGCCCCAGCGCGCCTCGTCGGCGGCGTCGCGGTCATGGTCCTTGCTGGTCAGGATCAACGCGAGCAGCAACGGGCCGTCCGAGCCGACGACCAGTACCGGCCGGTCCTTGCCGCGCTGGTGGTCCTCCTCGAACGGCACCCAGGTCCAGACGACCTCGCCCGGATCGGCGACGCCGTCGTCGGGGTGCGGCGTGTACTCGACGTGCACCGTGCCCTCGTAGTCCCCTGCGTACTCCGGTCGCACCTGCTCAGTCATGTGCCGACCCTACCGACTGTCCGCCCTCACACAGAGCTGTCGCGACACGTTCCATCCCCATGCAGACACTCACCCGGACGCGCGGCCGGACGGCGATCCTCGCGATCCTGCTGACCGGTCAGTTCATGGCCAACGTGGACACGGCGGTCGCCAACATCGCCGCTCCCTCGATCGGCGCGACGCTGGGTGCCTCGGAGGGACAGGTCGCGCTGGTGGTCTCCGGGTACGTGGTCGCGTTCGCTGTATTGCTGATCACGGGTGCGCGGCTCGGGTCGTCGTGGGGGTATCGCCGGGTGTTCCTGCTCGGCCTGCAGGTGTTCACGGTCGCATCGCTGGCTTGTGGGCTGGCGCCGGAGGTCTACTCGCTGACGGTGGCGCGGTTCGTCCAGGGAGCCGGGGCCGCGCTGATGGTGCCGCAGGTGCTGAGCGGGATCCAGCTGTACTTCGCCGGCCGCGACCGGGTGAAGGCGCTCGGGTACTTCTCCATCGCGCTGTCCGGGGGAGCAGTGGCTGGGCAAGTACTCGGTGGGCTGCTGATCGCGGCCGACCTGTTCGGTACTGCGTGGCGACCGATCTTCTTGATCAACGTGCCTCTTGGTGTCGCACTGGTGCTTGTGGCCCGGCGCCGCCTCCCGGCCGATGCCGATGCCGAGGCAGACGGCGCCGACTCTGGGGCTGACGCTGGCGGGCAGCCTCGGGCGATCGATCTGCGCGGTGTGCTCACGCTGTCGGTCACCGTGCTCCTGGTGATCGTGCCGCTGTTGCTGGGCTCCGAACGCGGCTGGCCTTGGTGGTCCTGGCTGTGTCTGACCTGCAGCGTGCCGCTTGCAGTCCTGTTCGAGCTTGGGGAGCGGCGCACAGCCGCCCGTGGCGGTCGGCCTCTGATCGCTCGCCCTCTACTCCGCACGCCGGCCGTGCGGGCCGGGCTGCTCGCTCATGCGCTGACCACGGCCACCTACTTCGGCCTGCTGTTCGTGCTGGCGTTGTATCTCCAGGAGGGGCTGGGGAAGGGCCCGGCCTACTCGGGGTTCGCCATGGTGGTGTGGGTGGCCGCCTTCGGGCTGGCCGGGCCGATCCTGCCTCGGCTGCCGGAGAGCTTCCGCTGGATGCCGGTGATCGGCTGCCTGATCCTGGCTGCGGGCTACCTGGCGGTGCTCGCCTACTTGCTGCTGGGAGGTATGGCTGGGCCGCTGCTGTTCGTGTTGCTCGGCGTTGGTGGCTTGGGGCTGGGGTTCAGCTCCAACACGCTCATCGGGGCTGTCACGTCGGCTACGCCTACGCAGTACGCGGCTGATGCGTCCGGAGTCATCGCTACCAATGCACAGCTGTCCGGTGCGTTAGGGGTGGCGGTGGGCGGCGCGGTCTACGCCGGGATCGCAGGGCCTGTGCACGCGCTGACCGTAGTACTGGCTGGGTTTGCCGGGCTGGCACTGGCGGGGGCTGCGTCAGCTCGACGGTTGGTTCGTTAGGTAGCGATAGCGGTAGGCCGTGGCGTACCCGAGGTTGGTGTAGGTCGTCATGGCCGGTTTGTTGTCCTCCACGACCTCCAAGTAGCTGCGGCGGCCGCCGAGCTGCCCAGACCAGCGTGCAAGCCCCTGCAGGATGGCTGTGGCGAGCCCACGCCTCCTGTACTCCGGGTCGACCCGCACAGCGTCCACACCCAGCCAGTGGCCAGTCATCGAGCCGCGCCCTACCGCGACGACCCGGCCGTCAAGCTCCACAGAGGCGAAGGCAGCCTTGGGGGCGCCCTCCATCACAGCTGGCGCCGCTGCCGGTGGAGTGCCGTCGAAGGCAGCCTCGTACCAGGCTGCGTCTGGCCTGTCGCTGATGGTCACCTCGTAGTCCGGAGCGGCATTCACCAGCTCCAGCGTCGTGTGCATGACCTGTACGTCGGCCTGCTCCGGCCGGGCGTCGACCCAGCCCAGCTGGCCGAGCTCCTGGGCCGCAGGGCTCTCCAGACGTACCAGGGCCAGCGGCTGCAGGCCCCGGTCGGTGTAGAACGCCTCAGCCTGCTTGAGAGCCTCCGAGACGGGCATCTCCGGGTCACCTGCAGGCAGGAGGGAGTTGGCGCGCCCAGTCCAGCCGTCGGAGGCTCGCAGGAGCCACTGGCCGACGTACGAGGTCTCTACCGCGGGGCGGCCGAGGGCGGTGGTGAGGAAGAGTTGCTCGACGTCCACCGGGCGCAGTGGCATCGGCGGGATCCGCTTGGCTGCTGAGACATCCTGCAAACTGACCCGGTGCAGCGTACTGTCGGAGTGCCGGACCACTAGCCAACCCGAGTCGTATGCCTGCAGGACCCCGATCACATCGGTCGACTGGCCGCCCGGAAGCCGGTGGCGGACCACGACACGGTGGCCGATATCACGGGCATTCAGGCCTGACACGATGCGGACTCCTGGCAGAGTGGGGCTGGTACTACCGTGATACTAGGTAGCCGCACCACCATATGAGCATCGGGAACACCGCACCGCAGCACCCAGTCCGCTGCGCCTGCTGGCTATAGGAGGAGTACCAGTGACCTACGTCATCGCGCAGCCGTGTGTTGACCTCAAGGACCTCGCCTGTGTCGAGGAGTGTCCGGTCGACTGCATCTACGAGGGCAACCGGATGCTTTACATCCACCCCGACGAGTGTGTCGACTGCGGAGCGTGCGAGCCGGTCTGCCCGGTAGAGGCGATCTACTACGAGGACGACACCCCGGAGCAGTGGAAGGACTATTACACCGCCAACGTCGACTTCTTCAACGACCTCGGCTCGCCGGGCGGCGCCTCCAAGATGGGCAAGATCGACAAGGACCACCCGTTCATCGCCGCGCTGCCCCCGCAGGAGCACGACGAGTAGAACTCGCCCGCCCCAGCTGACCAGAAGTCAGCACCTTGAACACCTAGCGGCGACCTCGGACACGTTATTTCCTGTCCGAGGTCGCCCTTTGGTGTTCAAGGTCGCAACTACTGGTCGATGACGTCCACGTGGACGTGGTCCAGGTGGCGGAGGGTGTCTTTGTTGCCGGGGCGGTCGGGGGCGGTGTAGTCGCGCCAGCCGTCGTCGGACTTGCCGCCTGCGGTCCAGATCTTGTCGCTGAAGATGACCGTGCGGATGCCCAGGTGGTCGGCACGGGAGACCAGGTACTGCGCCATCGCCCAGCCCTTGACCGTGTTGGCCGCCGAGATGGGCTTCACGAAGATGTCGACGGCCCGGCCCTCGTAGTGCGCCGAGCCCTCCATGTGGCCGGTCGTCACGCCACCTGGCTCGTAGCCGCCGGTGGGGAGCTTGCCGAAGGTCGTGACCAGGTCCTTGCGGACCTTCTCGGCGCGGGGCGTCAGGCCGTTCTTGCCCATCGTCTCGGCCGGCATCGACTCGGTGTTGACCGTGCAGGCGAGCGCGGCCTTCGACTGCCCGGTCAGCGCGGACGCCAGGATCCGTGCATCCGCCTCATGGTCCGCATAGGCGTTCGGGAAGGCGCTGCGCTGCACCCGGTCGGCAGCGACCGTCACTGCGAGCTTCTGGTAGTTCGGCACCTTCACCAGGGCGTCGTAGAACTTGCCGGCCGCGTAGTGCGGGTCCTGCACCTGCTTGACCGTCCCCCACCCCTGCGACGGCCGCTGCTGGAACAACCCGAGCGAGTCCCGGTCCCCGTGAGCCAGGTTCCGCAGTCCGGACTCCTGGTACGCCGTAGCCAGGGCAACCGTCGCAGCCCGCGGCGGCAGCCCACGGCGTACGGCGACGCCCACGATGATCGCCGCCGACTCCGCCTGCTCCAGATCCAGTACTACGGACCCGGTACTGACTGTTGCCTCGCACTGCTCGCGTGGCGGCAGCAGCGGGCCGAAGTCCTTACCGCTGACCCAGTGGATCCCCACACCGACAGCGACGGCGAAGGCACCCACTGCTCCCACTGCGACCAAGGCGCCCCGGTTCATCGGCATACCGGTCCCAACGTCCGACAGCGGTGAACTGGTTCCGGGAGATAGGTCACGCTCTGTATGACGTGTTGCCCCTCGTGTTGGTTGGCGTGATTCGTCACGCGTTGGCGTGCAGGGCTTCGTTCAGCGTGATGCCCTCGCCCTTGCGGGGCCGTGCCTCGACCGCGCCGGTGACGGAGTTGCGCAGGTAGAGCAGTCCGGGCTGACCGGACAGTTCGCGTGCCTTCACCACGGTGCCGTCGGGGAGCGTGACCTTCGTACCGGCGGTCACGTAGAGGCCCGCCTCGACCACGCAGTCGTCGCCCAGCGAGATCCCGGTACCACCGTTGGCGCCGAGCAGGCAGCGCTTGCCGATCGAGATGACGGACTTGCCGCCGCCCGACAGGGTGCCCATGATCGACGCGCCGGCGCCGATGTCGCTGCCGTCGTCGACCACGACACCCGCCACGATCCGGCCCTCGACCATCGAGGTACCGAGCGTGCCGGCGTTGAAGTTCACGAAGCCCTCGTGCATGACCGTCGTCCCGGACGCCAGGTGCGCGCCGAGCCGGACCCGGTCCGCGTCGCCGATCCGCACCCCGGACGGTACGACGTAGTCCGTCATCCGCGGGAACTTGTCCACACTCGTCACTGACAGGTGCATCCCGGCGGCACGGGCCCGCAGCCGTACGTGCTCGATCTCCTCGACCGGGACCGGGCCGTGCGAGGTCCAGGCGTTGTTCGGCAGGGCGGCGAAAATGCCGTCCAGGTTCAGGCCGTGCGGACGGACCAGCCGGTGCGAGAGCAGGTGCAGCCGCAGGTACGCGTCGGCGACGTCGGCGGGGGCCTCGTCGAGCGCGATCGCGGCCTTCACGACAGTACGGCGTACCTGGCGGAGATCGTCGTTGCCCTCGGCAGCGATCAGCTCGGCCGGCGCCTTCGCACCCTCGGGCGCCTCGCCCAGTTCGGGGGCCGGGTACCAGACATCGAGCACACTGCCCGAGGCGGTGACGGTGGCGAGGCCGAAGCCCCAGGCGCGAGTGGCGTTCTCAGTCATACCCCAAAGCCTGCCAGACGCCCGGTCAGCGGCCGACCACCGGTCTTGCCAGTCGATAGCCTGCTGTCTCCGACTTCGGAAGGATCCCCCGTGCCGACCTCGCTCGTCCTGGACACCGACATCGGCACCGATGTCGACGACGTCCTGGCGCTCACCGCCATCCTCGGCTCACCGGAACTCGCCCTCGCCGGGGTGACGACCGTGTACGGCGATGTGCTGCTGCGAGCCCGTATGGTCGCCAGGCTCGCCCGCGTCGCCGGCCTTGACCTTGGTCCGGTCGTGCCTGGGCGTGGCGAGCCTCGGTCCGGGCGGGAAGTCTTCTGGGCCGGGCATGAGGGCGGGCTGATGCCTGATCTCGAGCAGGAGGAGGTCGATGGCGGCGATCCGATCGCGTTGCTGGCCGGGTCCTCGACGGTGCTGGCGATCGGGCCGTTGACCAATGTGGCTGCGGCGGTCGAGGTGGCTGGGCACGGGATCGGGCAGCTCTTCTTGATGGGTGGTGACTTCACGGCGGGGAAGGTGGAGCACAACATCAAGTGCGATGTGGCGGCTGCTGCGGTGGTGTTCGGGTCCGGCGTACCGGCGACGGTGATCGGGCTCGAGCAGACGACGCGGTTGCGGCTCGATGCGGGGATGGTGGCTGAGCTGGAGGGCGCGGGGGCTTTGGGGGAGTTGCTTGGCGGTGAGATTCGGCAGTACTGGGCTTATCGGCAGCAGGACTTCAATGTGCCGCACGATCCGGCGGCTGTGGTGATGATGGTGGAGCCGGAGTTGTTCTCGTTCGCCACCGGGCGGATCGTGGTGGAGGAGGACGGGCTGACGCGCTTCACCGTCGAGGAAGGTGGTCCGCACCGGATCGTGACGGATCTGGATCCTGAGCGGGTTGCCCGCCGGATCGTGGACCGGATGCTTGCGGCGATTAGCTGAAACTCGTTTGGAAGGTGCAGCTCGGCTTGTCAGGATGGCTGGATGCTGCCCGCTTGGCTGGACCTGATCGCCGGACCTGTTGTTGCTGCGACGCAAGCGCCGGCGGTCGGTGAGCTCAAGGGCGAGGTGCTGCGCGAGTGGGGTTCGTCGGAGGTGTGGCGGCTGTCGTACGGACTGCGCAGTGTGATCGTCAAGCGGGGGAGCGACGCACAGACGAGCGAGGGTGCGGCGTACCGGCGGTTCGTCGTACCGCTCCAGTTGCCCGCGCCTCGATTGATCCACAGCGCGGAGACCTCTGACGCGGTACTACTCGTCCTGGCCGACGTCGGGCGGGTGAATCTGGAGCAGGAGCCCTCTGCGTCGGGCTTCCTGGCTGCGGCTGAGCTGCTGGCCGAGGTGCGATCCAAGCCGGTCGATGTTGCGAGCGAGTTCACCTCGCGGCAGCTGGTTGAGCTGGTACGCCGAAGCCCGGTCGGCCCTGAGCTTGCCGAGCGCCTGTTTTCCCTGGGCGTCGCCGCGCTCGACCAGTTGCATGAGGCAACACCGGCCCGCGTTGTCCACGGCGACTATGTTCCGAAGAACCTGGTCACCGACGGCACCCGGTGGACGATCGTGGACTGGCCGCTCGCCTATGTCGCGCCGCATCTGAGTGATCTCTACACGCTGGTTCGCGACGCCGTTGCCGTCGGCCACCAAGCTGAACCGATCGTTGCTCGCTACATCGATGCTGCGGGCACCGATCCGTCGCTCGTCCAGCGGCAGCTGACGGCGGGAGGGATCGCCTTCATCCTCCGCGCGCTCACCTGGGTCGTCGAGGAAGGCGTGCGGACGGTGCCGTCCTCCAGTGAGTGGATCGAACCGTTGCTGGCCGAGCTTGATGACGTCACGAAGGATCTGCGATGAAGCTGCTGGTGCTCGGTGGGACGAAGAACCTCGGGCGGCATGTGGTCGAGGTGGCGCTGGCGGACGGCCATCAGGTGACGCTGTTCAATCGTAGGCTGACCAATCCGGGTCTCTTTCCTTCTGTCGAGAAGCTCGTCGGCAAGCGGTCCGATCCGGTCGCGCTGGCGACGGGGGAGTGGGATGCGGTGATCGACATGTCCGGGTTCCTGGTGCATGACCTCCGCCGGAGCATCGAGGTGCTGAGTGGTCGTGTCGGCCACTACACCTTCATGTCGACCATCGGGGTCTACGCGAGCAGGACGACGCCGGGGATGACCGAGGACGCCGCACTGCAGCCTTGGCCGTCGGGGGCGGTTGAGGATGAGTTCTCGATGGACATCTACGAGGTGTCGAAGGCGAAGGCTGAGGGCCTGCTGGCCGTGGCGTTCGGGGAGCGGATGTCGGCGGTGCGATCGGGCTTCGTGGTCGGGCCGTACAACCCTGACTTCGGCAATTGGGGTGAGGCGTTGGCTACGGGGAAGGCGCTTGAGTGTGCGGCTCGGCCCGAGCAGCCGATTCAGTACCTCGACGCACGCGACTTGGCCGCGTTCCTGGTGCGCTTGAGCGTTGACGGTCGGGGCGGGGCGTTCAACGCTGTGAGTGAGTCGACGACGATGAGCGCGTTGGCTGAGGCGTGGCGTTCCGTAGTACCGGGGAGTCTGCCGGTTGATTGGGATCCGTCTGAGGACCGCTTTCACTTGACCCACGACGGCCTTTTCCAGCTCGACAACCGCAAGGCACTCGCGGCGGGCCTCGTGGTGCGGCCGGCTGAGGAGTCGGCGCGGGCCTGTGTCGAGTGGATCCGAGCCGGCAACACTCCGCCTCCGCCGCCGCATTAATAGGCTTGAAGTTGACGTAGCGGTAGCACCTAGCGTCGTCTTCGTGGCCGGAAGGACCGGCCGCATGATGGTGGAGGGACGGTGTAGCGACGTGGCCTGGTCGATCGCCGAGGTGGCGCGCGAATCGGGTGTCACCTCGCGGACGCTGCGGCACTACCACGCGATCGGCTTGCTGATCCCGGCCCGCACCGCGCCGAACGGCCGCCGGTACTACGAGCAGGAACAGCTGCTCCGCTTGCAGCAGATCCTCCTGCTACGAGACCTCGGCCTCAGCCTGGACGTGGTCGCCGAGGTCCTCGAACGCCAGAGCAGCGCGAGCACGATCGAAGTACTAGGCCGCCACAAGCAATGGCTCCAACGCGAGCAACTGCGCCTGGCCCAACTGATCCGCACCGTCGACGCCACCATCACCAACCTCCGCGAAGGAGAAGAGATGAACCCCGACCAGGTCTTCGAGGGCTTCGAACACAACCCCTACGAGGCCGAGGCCCGCGAACGCTGGGGCGACGACCAGGTCGACGCCAGCTACGAACGTATGCGCAACTGGACCGAACAAGACGCCGACCTCGCCCGCACCGGCCAGCAACGCGTCCACCGAGAAATCGCAGCCCTGAAGGCCCAAGGAAAAGACGTGCGCGACCCAACAGTCCAAGAACTGATCCAGCTCCACTACGAAGTAACCAGCCTCTTCTGGACCCCGAACCACGAGGCCTACAAGGCCCTCGGTCAGATGTACGTCGACGACGAGCGCTTCCGGCAGACCATCGGCGGCGGTGACGACAGCGTCGTGGAGTACCTGCGGGACGCGATGACGATCTACGCGGAGACGAAACTGTCCGAGTCAAAAGGTTGACCGGGTTATCTTCAAGTCGTGTATCTTGATGTCGAGATAAACGAGTTGAAGGGCCTGGCGCGGTGAGCGAGCGGTTCAGTCTGTGGCGGGTGGCGGTGCCGGCATTCGGGCCGACCGTGCTGAACGCGGTCGGCCAGGGCGCTGTGCTGCCGATCGTCGCGCTCTCCGCCCGGGAGCTGGGTGGGTCGGTCGGGGTGGCGGCGTTCCTGGTCGGCGTACTGGGGATCGGTCAGTTCGCCGGCTCGTTACCGGCCGGGGCGCTGGTGGTCCGGGTCGGTGAGCGGCGGGCTTTGTTGCTAGCGGCAATCGTCAGTGCAATGGCGTGGCTCGCGGCGTGGCTGGCCGGCAGTGTCGCCGTACTCGGTGTCGCGTTGCTGGGAGCGGGCCTGGCGGGTGCGGTGTTCAGCCTCGCCCGCCAGTCCTACGTCACCGAGGTGGTCCCGATCGAGTTGCGGGCCAGAGCGTTGTCGACACTCGGCGGAGTGAGCCGGATCGGCTTGTTCATCGGGCCGTTCCTCGGCGCCGCGGCAGGCCACTGGTGGGGCATCGCCGCCGCGTACGCCGTCGGCATCGCCGGCTCGCTCGGCGCCGCAGTACTGCTGCTGCTCTCCCACGAGCCGGCCGGCCAAGCGCAACCCGCCGAATCACAACCGATCAAGAAGGTCCTCTGGGACAACCGCCGCATCTTCCTGACGCTAGGCACCGGCGTCTTCATCATCGCCGTCGCACGAGCAGCCCGCACCAGCCTGATCCCCTTGTGGGGCGAGCATGTAGGCCTCTCCGCCACCGACACCTCGATCGTCTTCGGCATCACCAACGGCATCGAGATGCTGCTCTTCTACCCCGCCGGACTGGTGATGGATCGCTTCGGCAGAGTCTGGATCGCCGTCCCCTCCACCGTCCTACTAGGTGTAGGGATGCTCACTCTCCCCCTGACCACCGCCCTGTACGGCGTACTAGCAGTAGCCACCTTGATGGCCATCGGCAACGGCCTAGGCTCCGGCATCGTCAAAACCCTGGGCGCCGACGCCTCCCCACCCGCACTGAGAGCCCAGTTCCTCTCCGGCTGGACCTTCACCGCCGAATCCGGCAGCGTCCTAGGCCCCCTCCTCATCTCCGCCATAACCTTCACAGCCCCCTTAGCTGCAGCCGCCCTAACCCTCGGCGCCCTAACCACCCTCGGCGCCACCTGGCTAGCCCACTGGGTCCCCAAGTACGACCCCCGCCGCAAGTACGCAGCAACTAGCAAGTAGTACGGGGCAGCCTGGGGATGATCGAGGGCAGATATCCACAGGTGCGAGTTCAAGCGCTCGCCAGGGCGCGGCTGATGCGTAGGGTCCTCGGCATGTATTTCGAGCGGCCGCTGGTTCGTGCCTACATCGACGAGACCGGCGACCGCGGAACCTCCGGGAAAGCTTCACGGTACTTCGCGATGGTCGCGGTGGTGATCGGCGACGAGGATGATCCGTCATTGCGCAGGGCGATTGAGGCGTGTCGTCAGCGGCTCTCGGTGCCGGTGGGGAAGCCACTGCACTGGACCGAGCACGTCAAAAGGTTTCCCCGGAGGCAGTTCGTGGCCGGCCGGCTCGCGGCGGTGGAAGGGGTGGTGGTCAACTTCGTGCTCGTCGAGAAGGCGGCTCTGTCGGCGGGTGACCCGATGCGAGGCGATCAAGTTGCCTTCTACAACTACGTTGCGGGGTTGATCCTCGAGGGGATCTTGCTGACGGCGAATGCCTGGCCTGGGGGTCGCCGCGACGTGGTGGTGACCTTCGGGCATGTCCGAGGATTCCCACACGAGCACACCCTGGCGTACTTCGAGAAGCTGCGTGCTGGTGCGGTCGACGCAGAGCTGTGGGAGCTATTGTGCAGCAAGCCGAGGTTCCTGGGTGCGGGTCAACTGGATGGGTTGCAGGCTGCTGACCAGTACGCCGGGATGCTGCGGGCGGCGTTGGAGGCGGATGAGTTCGGTGGGTTCGAGCATCATCATTTGCTGGCGATCAGGCATCAGATCCGCAGGTGCGAGGGGGAGAGCTGGGGGCATGGGCTGCGGGTGATAGCCGTCCCGGGGTTGATGGAGGCGTACCCGTGGTGGCCTGGCGAGGGGCTCTGACGAGCGACGAGGCCTTCGATGGTCCGGAGCGCCGCAGCCCGGGGGTACCGGGAGGGTCTGGCAGCAGACCTGGCGTTCTCTCCGCGGCCATCGAAGGCCTCGTAGAACTGAGAATAGCAGGGGAGGTCAGGATTTCTTGGGGGCTGAGGTGGCTCGGATGTGGAGTTCTGTGCGGAGGGTGACTGTGGAGGGTGGGCGGCCGGGGGTGGCTATTCGGTCTTTGAGGAGTTGGCCTGCGGTGCGGCCTAGTTCGTAGGTGGGTTGGGCGACTGTGGTGAGGGAGGGGACTACCAGGTCGGCCCAGGGGATGTCGTCGAAGCCGACTACGGCGATGTCGTCGGGGGCTCGGAGGCCTCGTTTTGCCAGGCATTCGAGGGCGCCGACGGTCATTAGGTTGTTGGCGACGAAGAGGGCTTCGGGGGGTTCGGGCTGGTCGAGCAAGGTTTCCATCGCGGCGAATCCGCCCGCCTCGCGGAAGTCGGCGTGGCGGACCAGGTCCTTGTCGTAGGGGATACCTGCGGTTCGGAGGGCCGAGCGGTAGCCGGCCAGGCGGTCCATCGCGGTACTGACCCGGCGCGGGCCGGTGATGCAGGCGATCCGGCGGTAGCCGCCGTCGATCAGATGCTTCACGCCTTCAGCGGCGCCGTGTTCGTTGTCGACCAGAACGGTGTCGGCCTCGACGCCTTCGACCCGACGGTCTATCAGGACCATGGGAGTCTTAGCGCCGCTGAGCAGTTCGACGCCCTCGGCGGTGGAGGTCGGGGAGATTACGACGCCGGCCATCTGCTCGGTCAGTACCGCGGAGGCGTACGCCGCTTCCTTGGCCGGATCCTCGTCGGAGTTGCACAGTACGACGTGATAGCCCTCGGTCTGCGCGACGTCCTCGAGCCCGCGGACGAGCGAGGTGAAGAACGGGTTCTCGATGTCGGAGATGACGACGGCCCACAGGTTGGTGCTGGCCCGGCGCAGGTTCCGCGCGACCCCATTCGGCCGGTAGCCGAGCTCCGCCACCGCCGCGCGAACCTTCTCGGACAGCTCCGGGTCCACGTTCCGGCGGCCACTGAGAACCCGCGACACGGTGGCCGGCGATACGCCAGATCTACGCGCGACGTCGTAGATCGTCGTCATACTCGCTCCCCGCTGGATGCCTACCCGCCGTCCGGACGGCACCAGGATCTCACGAGTCCAGCAAGGCCACGGCTGCAGAGCGGTCGGGGCAGGAGGTGGCTGCGCCGTCCATCGTTGTAGCCAGAGCACCTGCGGCATTGGCGAGGCGTACTGCGTCGGCCAGCGTCGTGCCGGTGGCCAGGGAAGCGGCGAGTGACCCGCAAAAGGCGTCGCCTGCGCCAACTGTGTACCAGATGCTGGTCTTCCTGGCCGGCCTGAAGGATGTACCGAAGGAACTCGAAGATGCCTCGGAGATCGACGGTGCGAGTGCGTGGCAGCGGTTCCGGTATGTCATCTGGCCGCTGCTCCGGCCGACCAGCTTCTTCGTCGTGGTCAACTCGACGATCGGCGCGGTGACCGGGCTGCAGGCGTTCGACCTCGTCTACGTGCTGACCAAGGGCGGGCCGGCGCGGGCGACGAGCACGGTTGTCATCTACATCTACGAGCAGGCGTTCACCTTCAACAACATGGGGTACGCCGCGGCGCTGACGACCGTGGTTGTCGGGCTGCTCATCCTCTGTACCGGCGTGATGTTCGCCGTCACCCGAGGAGGCCGCTTCGATGAGGACTAGGTTCTTCCCGATCCTGGCTCACGTACTGGCTCTCCTGGCCGTCGACCTGGACGCTCGACAATCTCCAGTACGGGCTGCTGAAGATCCCGTTGCCGCGCTTCCTGCTGAACAGCGCGATCGTCTCGGTCATCGTCACCGTAGTCGCGTTGTTCTTCCACTCGATGGCGGCCTACGCCCTTGCCCGGTTACGTTTCCCCGGGCGCGGGATCATCTTCTCCGGCATCATGTCGACGCTGCTCGTCTCGCTGCCGGTGATCCTCGTGCCGCTCTTCCTGGTGGCCAAGCAACTCGGCCTGCTCGACAGTGACGCCGGGCTGATCGTGCCGAGCATCTTCCATGCCTTCGGCATTTTCCTGCTCCGCCAGTACTACCTCAACATCCCACGGGAGCTGGAGGAAGCGGCCGACCTCGACGGCTGCGGCTACTGGCGGCGGTACTGGAGCGTCATCCTGCCGCTGAGCCGCCCGGTCCTCGCCAGCCTGTCCGTCTTGTTCTTCCTCGCCAACTGGGACGCCTTCCTCTGGCCGCTCACCATCACCCGCAACCCCGACCTCCGCGTGATCCAGCTCGGTATCGCCGGCATGCAAGGCCAGTACGCCTCAGCCTGGAACCTGATCCTCGCCGCCGCGGTCATCGCCGCGATCCCGACCGTCGTCGTCTTCGTCGCCGGCCAGAAACGCCTGGTCGACGCGATGAAGACCACCGGACTGAAGTGAGTGCCTGACGGTCGGCTGATCAGGTCGCACAGCCGATGCAGGTGCGCGCGGCCGGCCGGGCTATCAACCGGTCGGCCGCGATCGCATCGCCGCAGACCTCGCAGTACCCGTAGTCATCGGCCTCGAGCCGCTGGAGAGCGCTGTCGAGATCCGCGAGGTGTTTGCGGGCGTCGTCGAGGAAGGTCGTCGTCTGGGAGCGTTCGAAGGCGATCGTCGAGCCCTCCGGATCGTGCTCGTCGTCGGTGGCGACCAGGCGGGACGCCTCCATGATCGTCTCCAGGTCGGCGGTGAGCGCGGCGATCCGTTCCGCCGTACCGGCCCGGTCGGCGGCGAGTGCCGCGCGCAGCTCTGGATCCACGGTTCCGATTGTCAGGGCCAGGGGTTGAGGTCGGGAAGGTCGCCGACGACCGAATGTGGCCGTCCGGCGAACCAGGCGGTGAGATCCGTCAGCTTGCCGGTGAGGACGAGGTCTTCACCGGTGCCGTTCTCCCAGCGCATGTCGCCCGAGTCCAGAACCAGGTGGACTCCGTCGGGCGTCCGCGGCCGGAGGAAGTCGAGCAGATGCAGGCAGAACTCCTCGGACCAGTCGTCGGACGTGGACTCCAGCGCGAGATCGACAGTGTGTACTTCGTACTCCCGCCAGCCGGCGTAGACGGTCGCAGCCAGATCGCTGTTGCGATGCAGCACCGGGCGCGACCAGTCGTCGACCTTGCCCCAAGCGGCCAGCAACCCGGCGCTCGCCGTCGCCACGTGATTCGTCAGCTCGTCAGCGGACCGGCCGGCACCCGCCTCGATCGCGGCATCGCGAGCCGGACGGCCACCGTCGTACATCTCGACCAGCCGGCTGGCCAGTGCCTCCTCGACCTGACGCGTCATCGCCTCGCTGAAGTTCGCAAGATGCGTCAGCACATGCCCACGCGACCACCCCGGCAGCCCCGACGGCGCCCGGACAGCTTGCTCGTCGAGGTTGACGAGGAGGGCGTTGAGTCGGTTGACCGACGCTTCGATCGGAGGCTTCACAACAGGCCCTTCGTCCAAGCGCCGTCGGATGACCGGTCGTAGCGCAGGCGCAAATGGTTGCGATCAGGGTCGGCCTGCCAGAACTCCACCTCGTCGGCGTCCAGCGTGTAGAGAGTCCAGTCGGCCTGCGTGCGGGCCGACGGCGGGCGCGCCATCAGGTCAGCCAGGGATTCGGCCGGGTCGGCGGGCGTCGCAGTACCGGTGATCCGCACCTGACGACCGAGCGGCACCCAGTAGAACGTCAACGCGGCCAGCGGGTGCGTCGCCAGTTCGCGCCCCTTGCGGCTGCCCGCGCTGCTCGCGAACTGCCAGCCCCGCTCGTCCACGTTCTTGAGAATCAGGATCCGCCCCGACGGACGCCCGGTCTCGTCGACCGTGGACAGCGTGGTCGCACAAGGCTCCGGTACGCCGTTGTCGATCGCGGTCGTCAGCCAGTCGACGAACAACCCGTGCGGCTCGCCCGGCGTCTGCGCCGGATCGAAAGCCGGTGGCTTGCCGGTCAGTGTCGGTACCGCGCGCAGCCGGGTCCGGAGGTTGCTCATGCATCCGCCTAATGGTAGATCTAATTTTGCCGTTAGAGGCGATAGTATGCGGATCGTGGGTCCACTCGCCTTCGAGATAGCTGCGACCATCCGGCATGACGGCCAGGGTGGCGTCGCGGACGGCCTGGCGACGGTGGAGCTGGCGGAGGCGTGGGTTCAGGCGAATGCCTCGCTGGTGGGGGAGGTTCTGGGGCGGTCGTTTGATGCCTCGCTGCTCGTGGTCGACGACGGCGTCCGGGAGCAGTTGGTCGGCGTACGGCGGGCGGTGCGTTCGTTGTTTGCCCGGGCCGTCAGCCCGGCGCTGCCGAGCAAGGCCGATGCCAGCAGGTTGCTCGATCCGGCCGCGGCCCTGAGGAGGTTGAACGAGGCCGCCGACAAGCTCGGGACCGCTCACCTCGACTGGCCTGAGGAAGGCGAGCCTGTGACGCGGTGGTCTCCTGAGTCATCCGACCCGCTGGATCTCCTCGTGGGCGCCATCGGCCGCTCGGGGATCGACTTCCTCGCCGGACCTGAGCGGCTCCGGCTCCGAGCCTGCCCGGCGGCTCGCTGCGTCAAGTACTTCCTCCAGGACGACCCGCGCCAGACCTGGTGCTCCCCGTCCTGCGGCAACCGTGAGCGCGTCAATCGTCACTATCAGCGAAAGCACGCGGGACAAGCATTAGCCTCGGATCTATGAGCCTGGGGCGATTCAAGGACCTGTGTATCGACGTGGGGTCCCCGAGTGTGATGACGTCGTTCTGGGGCCGGCTGCTCGGCCTGACCTCGCCCGCGGACAATCCGGAGGTGCTGGTCGGGAACCGGCCGGAGAAGACGATCTGGCTCAATCGGGTGGCGGAGCCGCGGACGGTCAAGCAGCGGGTTCATCTGGACGTGCACACGACCTCGATCGAGGAACTGGAGCGCGCCGGGGCGACGGTGCTGAGCCCGATCTCGGAGCAGCAGCACTGGGCCGTACTGGCCGATCCCGAAGGCGGCGAGTTCTGCGGATTCGTGCGCGAGAAGGCTACGGAGTACCGGTTGATGGAGCTGGTGGTGGACTCGGCCGACCCGGGGGCACAGGCGCGCTGGTGGGCCGGCGTGGTCGGTGGCGAGGTCGGGCATCAGCCGGACAAGCCCTGGTACTGGCTGGAGGACGTGCCCGGGCTGCCGTTCAAGTACTGGGTTTTCAACCCGGTGCCGGAGCCGAAGACGGTGAAGAACCGGATCCACTGGGACATCACAGCGGACGACCTCGACGCGATCCTGGCCGCAGGTGCGACACTGCTGCGGCCCAAGGACGACACGATCGGCTGGCACGTCTGCGCCGATCCCGAGGGCAACGAGTTCTGTGTGTTCCTTCCACCAGCGACCGAGGATTCTGATGGCGAAGCTTGATCTGTCCCTGTCCGGCCCGGACCTCTGTACCGCCCTGGTCGACATCTCGTCGGTCAGCGGCACCGAGGAGGAGCTGGCCGATGCGGTCGAGTCGGCGCTGTCGGGATACGCGCATCTGACCGTCTCGCGGCACGGCAACACCGTCGTCGCGCGGACCGAGCTGGGGCGTGCGGAGCGGATCGTCGTCGCCGGGCACCTGGACACCGTCCCGCTGAACGACAACCTGCCGGCTCGCCGCGCGGACGGGCTGATCCACGGGCTCGGCGCCTGCGACATGAAGGGCGGTGTCGCGGTCGGACTCCGGCTGGCCGCGACGCTGACCGAGCCGAACCGCGACATCACGTATGTCTTCTACGACTGCGAAGAGATCGAGTCGGAGCGCAACGGGCTGTTCAAGCTGACCCAGACGCATCCCGAGCTGCTGGAGGGTGTGTTCGCGGTCGTGATGGAGCCGTCGAACGCAGTCGTCGAGGCCGGCTGCCAGGGCACGATGCGGGTCGACGTGACGACGCGTGGCGAGCGGGCCCACTCGGCTCGTTCGTGGATGGGCAAGAACGCGATCCACGCGGCCGGGGAGATCCTCAACCGGCTGGCGGCGTACGAGCCGCGGCGGGTGCCGATCGACGGGCTGGAGTACCGCGAGGGGCTCAACGCGGTCGCGATCAGCGGCGGTGTCGCGGGGAACGTAGTACCGGATCTGTGCACGGTGTCGGTGAACTATCGGTTCGCGCCGAGCCGGTCGGAGGCCGAGGCTGAGGCGCATGTGCGTGAGGTCTTCGCCGGGTACGACGTGGTGGTGACCGACTCCGCGCCGGGCGGACTGCCGGGGCTGGAGCGGCCGGCGGCGGCCGCGTTCCTGCAGGTGGTCGGGGGTGAGCCGCAGCCGAAGTTCGGCTGGACCGATGTCGCGCGGTTCACGACGCTCGGGGTGCCTGCCGTGAACTACGGGCCGGGCGACCCGTTGTACGCGCACAAGCAGGACGAGTTCGTGCCCGAGGCGGAGATCGAGCAGTGTGAACAACGGTTGAGGACTTGGTTGACGTCGTAGGGTTTCGACCGGTCTCTGGTGCGGGCGCCCACTAATCTGGACATATGACCGAACCATCGATCCACCCCGACCGTCCGCAGGGCTCGCAGCAGCGGGGGCCTGTCGTGATGCGCCGCAACCAGGTGCAGCACTCGACCTCCGAGCAGCGGCTGCTGGACAGCCGCGGGCCGACGGACTGGGTGCACACCGACCCGTGGCGGGTGCTGCGGATCCAGTCGGAGTTCATCGAGGGCTTCGGGATGCTGGCCGAGCTCGGGCCGGCCATCAGCGTGTTCGGATCGGCGCGGACCAAGCCCGAGGACCCGATGTACGCGGCGGCCGAGCAGTTCGGGCGCAAGCTCGTCGGGGCCGGGTACGCGGTGATCACCGGTGGCGGGCCGGGTGTGATGGAGGCGGCGAACAAGGGCGCCTCCGAGGCCGGCGGGATGTCGGTCGGGCTCGGCATCGAGCTGCCGTTCGAGAACGGGCTGAACGAGTGGGTCGACATCGGGATGAACTTCCGGTACTTCTTCACCCGCAAGACGATGTTCGTGAAGTACGCGCAGGGGTTCGTCGTGATGCCGGGCGGGTTCGGCACCCTGGACGAGCTGTTCGAGGCGCTGACGCTGGCGCAGACGCGTAAGGTGACGTCGTTCCCGGTGGTGCTGTTCGGGACGTCGTACTGGAGCGGGCTGGCCGACTGGCTGCGCGAGACGATGCTTGCCGACGGCAAGATCTCGGCGGCGGACCTGGAGATGTTCACCATCACCGACGACGTGGACGAGGCGATCAGCTACATCGTGAAGGCCGGCGAGATGGCCGACGCGGCCGCTGAGGAGGCTGCCGCGGCCGCCGCCCGCGACGTCGCCGAGGCCGACAGCCCCGAGGCCCGGGAGCGCCGCGAGACCCGTCGGCTCGGCTCGGACGGCAGCTGATTCGTGGGTCGGCCCGGCTGGTGCCGCGGGTGAAACTGGGGGTTGACAACCGGCGACCGGCCCGTGGTTGTGCGGGGTTGTCCGTCGGCATGGCACGATCGGTCACGTGATGTGGTTCTTCGGGCTGATTGTCGTGCTCCTGATCGGGGCTGTTGCCGTCGTTGCCTCCGGACGGTGGGGCGCGATGGCCCCGGCGTACGACGACCGGCCGGATATGACGGTGCCGGCGCGGCAAGCGCTCACCGCCGACGACCTCGAGACGGCCCGCTTCGGCGTCGGCCTGCGGGGTTACCGGATGGACGAGGTCGACACCCTGCTCGAACGGGTCGCCCGCGAGGTGGCCGAACGGGACCGCCGGATCGCCGACCTCGAGCGAGCCGTCAGCCCGATCATCCACGGCCCGGAAGGCGCCGGCTTCACCGCCCGCGCCGACTACCAGCCCGCCGACTTCGACGACACCGGCTACAACAAGCCCATCCTCGTAGGCGGCGACTTCCCCACCTCCGAACAAGCCGCGGTCCCAGCGCAGCCCGCTGAGCAGCCCGCAGCTGCCTCCGAGCCAGAGGCAACCCCAGCGGCAACCACCGCCGAGGCACCTGCTGAACCCACCGCAGCGGCCAGCACGGAGGCACCTGCTGCGCCGGCGGCTGACGACGTACCGGCTGAGTCTTGGTTCGAGGAGGAGCCGGCGTCTGCGCTCGACGGCCAGCCGCAGGCTCCGGTGCCGCTTCCGCCGATGCTGCAGGAGCTCGTCCACACCACGGAGGAAGCCGAACCGGAGTCCTGGTTCACGGCGAAAGAGCCCCCTCCCGAGTACTCCGAAGAGGTCCTCGCCGAGAACGCCGCCGCCACCCCGCCCGCTGAGGCCGACCCAGACTCCGATGCTGACGACGACGAGGACGAGACCGATGCGGATGGTCAGTCGCGCGGCCGGCACAGCGCCGCACCCGATGTGAGCGCCGTCCAGCGACCCAACTGATGTCCTGCCACGCCGAAGCCGCCATCGACCTGCCTCTCGACCCGCAGGCCGCCTGGGACGCGCTGATGGACTGGAACGGCCGTACCGCCTGGCCGCTGATCCGCCCCGCCTTCGAGCTGATGATGCGCATCTCGCTCAAGCGCCTCGCCGCGGTGGTCGCGCGATGACCGTGATCGGCCCCGACGGGCAACCCCGCTGCAGCTGGGCCACCTCCGCGCCGGAGTACATCGCGTACCACGACGACGAGTGGGGCAAGACGATCCGCGACGACCACGGCCTGTACGAGCGGATGACGCTCGAGGGGTTCCAGTCCGGCCTGTCCTGGATCACGATCCTGCGGAAGCGGGAGAACTTCCGCAAAGCCTTCGACCAGTTCGACCCGGAGCGGATCGCGGAGTACGGCGAGAAGGACTTCGACCGCCTGATGGGCGATCCGGGGATCGTCCGCAACCGGCTGAAGATCAACGCCACCATCACCAACGCCCGCGCCCTGCTCGCGCTGGAGCCCGGCGAGCTGACCGAGCTGCTCTGGTCGTTCCAGCCCGCCGATCGCCCGGCGCCGAAGGCGATGGGCGACGTCCCGGCCACCACGCCGGAGTCGATCGCGATGGCCAAAGCCCTGAAGAAGAAGGGGTTCGTCTTCATCGGCCCGACCACCAGCTACGCCCTGATGCAGGCCACCGGCATCGTCAACGACCACCTGGCGGACTGCATCGCCCGCTAGCCGTGGTCCGCGCAGAGGCAGTGAACGCCTGAGGCGATCCAGTCCTGGCCGGTCCAGTCGGGATGACGTCGTAGCATCACGTCGGTGACCTCGGCGACGATCGTCTCCTCGTCCATGGACGAGTCGCGCCGGCGCCAGGTCTCGTCCCGGAGCAGTTCGAGGTAGTCGCGAGTATCAGCCAGCAGCTGAGCGCCACCGACCTCACCATGCCCCGGTACGACGGTCCGCACCGACTCGGCATCGGCCAGCCTCTGCATCACCGCCAACCACCGGGTCCCCGACACGTCGACATCATGCGGTGGGAACCACGGGAAGATCGCGAACTGCCCCGCCTCGACCAGGTCGCCAGTGAAGAGCACGTCATCCACGCTCACCACTTGATCGCCCTTGCTGTGAGCGCGGCCAGTAGCCCGCAACTCGACCACCCGCCCACCGAGATCCAGGGCGTAGCTGTTGGAGTAGACGGTGTCCGGCCGGACCAGCTCGACACCTGTCAGCGCCTGCGCGACGGTCTCGCCCAATCCACGGAACATCTCGAGGTACCCAGGTCCCTTGACCGCCAGGTCGTCCGCCTGGGCCTGGTTGACCAGGTATTTCGCCTCGCCCGCGAAGACCGCGGCGCCGAACGCGTGCTCGGGGTGGAAGTGCGTCGTGGTCAGGTACAGGCGTCGCCCGGCGGCGTACTCGAGCGCGAACTCCAGCACCTGCTCCGCGTTCCGCGGCCCCATCCCGGTGTCCACGACGAGCACCGCCTCCGTACCGCCGATCACGCCGATGTTGGGGACGAGCGGCACACTCCGGTCCGGGATCACCACCAGATCGCGGCCGATCTCCCGCGCCCCGGCGACATCGACGATCGGCTCGGGCAACTCCAGGTCGTGCAGGTCCATTCAGGACTCCTTTCGCGTCCCGTTCAGTTCAGCGCGGGGGAGCGGCCGTCGTCCAAGTCCAGTCCGGATGCCCCGATACCTTCCGGGTATCGTCGCTGGTGATGGACCTGCGGACCCTCAACTACTTCGTCGCCGTCGCCGAGGAACTCCACTTCGGCCGCGCCGCCGCACGGCTGGCGATGACCCAGCCGCCGCTGAGCCGCGCCATCAAACAACTCGAGACCGACCTCGGCGCCGTCCTGCTGACCCGCTCCCCGGCAGGCGTCACACTCACTCCCGCAGGCAGCGCCCTGTACGACGAAACGCGACTCCTCCTCAAGCAGCTCGACCAACTGAGATCGAGAGTCGCCATCGCCGCGGGCGCCGACACGATCACCATCGGCACGCTCGGCGACAGTGTCGAGCAGGCCGGCCCCGACCTCATCGCCGCCTTCCGCGAACAGCACCCCGGTATCACCGTGCGAATCCACGAGGCCGACTTCACCGACCCGACCATCGGCCTGCGCACCGGCCTGGTGGATGTCGCCATCACCCGCTCGCCCTTCGACGACACTGGCATCGCAACACAGGTCCTGCGCTCCGACCCGGTCGGCGCAGTCCTACGAACCGACGACCCCCTGGCCGACCGTGAGTCGCTCACCCTGGCCGACCTGGCCGACCGCCCCTGGTTCCGCCTCCCCGAAGGCGCCGACCCCCGCTGGCGCGCCTACTGGACCGGCGAGCCGATCGGCGCGCGTGCCACCGACCGTCTCCGCGACGCCGACCGCCATCGCGGAGACAGCCGCGGCGGCCCCATCGTGCGGACGGTTCACGAATGCATGCAGTCCGTGCTCTGGAACGGCACCGTGGGCATCGCGCCGCTCGGGCACGACCTTCCGCCGGGCCTGACCATCGTGCCGCTCAGCGATCGCCAACCCAGCCATCTCGTGCTCGCCTGGTCGAGTACCAACCGAACCCCGCCCATCCGCTCGCTCGCCCGGATCGCCGCCACCCTTTACCGCTGAGATTCTGTGAGCGGTCTCAAACGCCGGGTTACCCGGAGGCTTTTCAGGAATAACCAAGGGTGGGTGCAGGAATACCCTCGGTTATTTACCGTCCTGGTGCGGAAAATGCCGCCACTTGGTATCTCTTCTGGGTCAGTCGCGTTCGGTAGTCCACGGATCGCTCTCCGCCCCAGAAACGAATGAGGCCCGCCCATGCCCCATCGCAAGCTCCTCTCCTCCCTGGCCGTTCTGGCCACCGCCGCCCTCGGCTTCTCCGCTGCCGCGGCCGGCCAGGCGACCGCCGCTCCCGCCCCCGAGCGCGCCGAGGCGACCACCGTCTCGACCTACGCCGGTTCGCCGGCCGAAGCGGCCGCCAACAAGGCGTTCTACGACGCGGTGATGAAGTCCGCGACGGCCAAGCAGGCCAAGAGCGGCAACAAGCTCGCCGCGGTCACCGTCCGGTACCGGAACAACGCGTCGTCGTTCTCGAGCCAGATCTCGCAGTCGACGTCGATCTGGAACTCGTCGGTCGCCAACGTCAAGCTGCAGCAGGTCACCAGCGGCTCGTACGACTTCTACTACACACAGGGCAACGACCCGCGCGGGTCCTACGCGTCCACCAACGGCCACGGCCGGGGCTACATCTTCATCGACTTCGCCCAGGCGCAGCAGTACAACAAGACCCGGATCGTCGCCCACGAGACCGGCCACGTGCTCGGCCTGCCGGACCACTACTCCGGTCCGTGCAGCGAGCTGATGTCCGGTGGCGGCCCCGGCACGTCCTGCACCAACGCCTACCCGAACACGAACGAGCGCAACCGGGTCAACCAGCTGTGGGCCAACGGCAAGACCGGTCTGAGCACCTTCCAGACCATCCGCTGATCTTCAGCTGAACAGCGCCTCGGCCCGGAAACCCCAGGTGGGTTTCCGGGCCGCGGTACGTGCGGGGACTACTTGCCGTGAAAGGTCGGCTTCTCCTTCGCGACGAAGGACGCGACCGCGTTGCGGTGGTCCTCGGTGTCGCCGGTGAGCTGCATCTTGCCGCCCTCGAAGGCGAGCGACTCGGCCAGCGTGTGCGTCGCGGAGTACGCGATCGACTGCCGGATCGATCCGTACGCGACGGTCGGCCCATTGGCGAGCTTCGTCGCCAGCTCGGCCGTCGCCGAAACGAGCTCCTCAGCCGGTACTACGGAAGTCGCCAGCCCGAGCGTGAGCGCCTCAGCGGCCGGGATCGTCCGCGGGAAGTAAAGCAACTCGGTAGCACGCGCCGTCCCGATCAGCCGGGGCAGCGTCCACGAGATGCCGGTGTCGCAGCTCAGCGCGATCCCGGCGAACGCGAAGTTGAAGCCCGCCGTCTCGGCCACCACCCGGAAGTCGCAGGCGAACGCCATCGACGCGCCGGCCCCGGCGGCGACCCCGTTGACCGAGGCGATCACCGGCTTCGGCATCTCGGCCAGCGCCAGCGCGATCGGCGCGTAGTGGTCGGGGACCGTGCTCCACAGCGCGTCCGTGTCGTTCGCCGCGAGCAGCCGGATGTGCTCCTTCAGGTCCTGCCCGACGCCGAAGGCACGGCCGGTGCCGGTCAGCACGACACACCGGACGGCGTCGTCCGCCGCGGCCGCCTGGACCGTGTCCCGCAGCGCCACCTTGGTCGGGGTGTCGAACGCGTTCATCGCGTCCGGCCGGTTCAGGGTGATCGTCGCGACGCCCTCGGCCACGTCGTACAGAACAGAGTCACTCATCGTTGCGGGCTCCCAACACTCGGTGAAGAAGATCAGTGAACGGTCAGGCAGTTGTCCACGAAACGCCCGGCCGCGTGGCCCAGCCGGGTGGCGTGGAAGTCGAAGAACGCGGCCGCCCTGGTACCGGCCCAATCGGTGGGCAGCAGCTCGGCCGGCAGGCCGGGATCGAGGAACAGGAACTTGCGCCATTCGTGCAGCAGTTCCGACCGGACGGCGAACGCCTGCTCGTCGGTGAGGTCGTCGCCGGCGCTGTCGACCAGCGCCTTCGCGTCCTTCAGCCAGGAGTCGTACGACGCGCCGAGCTCGTCCAGCTTCCAGACCCGGCGGGCGAACTCGGCCGCGTCGTCGTCGATCGGCGCCCGGAACCGGTCGGCGGCGATCCCTTCCAGGCCGAGGATCTGGTCCACCTCGGCGTCGTTGCGCAGGCCGACCCAGGCCGCGTCGGACAGCGGAGCCCAACCCAGGAAGGCGAATTGGCTCGCCAGCTGCTCGCGCCGGCGGGCGTTCGGGACCTCGCGCAGGATGCCCAGATGCCAGTGCCCGTCCCACCCGCCCGGTGGGTCGGCGGGGTGGCTCTCACCGTCCGGCGGAAGGTTGCCGTCGGCCTCGGTTCGGTAGATCCGGACCGCGGCGTCGTCGAGGCGGCGACGCGCCCGGGACGTCAACGCGTAACCGGGCTGCCCGTCGATCCGTACCGGTTCCAGCCAGCCCTGCCGGACCATCCGCGACACGGCGGTCCGGACCGCCGGTGGATGTACACCCAGTGGGGCAAGCAGCCGGACCAGAGCGGCCACCGGTGCTTGCGCTCCACGCGCGCGCAGGTGGTCGCCGTACAGGTCGAAGAGGGCTGAACGGGCATGCACGAGACCTGAGTCTGCCGTATGGTGCACGGCTCTGGCCCAGGATCGGGGATAATGGGTCGAGATACACACTTTGCGATGCGCGCCGACGGCGCATCACCGCACGGGCACCGGCGACGGAGGGCCCGCGTGGTGTCGTCGCTCAACACCGAAGAGGGCAGTATCCAATGAGGGAAGGGGTGCGCGCATGGCGGCGATGAAGCCGCGGACGGGCGATGGTCCGCTCGAGGTCACCAAGGAGGGCCGGGGCATCGTGATGCGGGTTCCGCTCGAGGGCGGCGGTCGGCTCGTCGTCGAGCTGAACGCCGATGAGGCGACCGAGCTGGGGAACGCGCTCAAAGCCGTTGTCGGCTGATCCGATTCTCCGGTGTGCTCCAGGTGAGTGCATCCATAACTCCACGACCCCGGTGGGTGCCGTTTCCGGCACCGGCCGGGGTCGTTACGGTGACATCGACACTTTCCTTTGATCAAAACAGTGAGGACGACCAAGGTGGCTCGCCGCAGCAGCGCCCGCAACAGCTTCCCGACTCTGCCTGCCGTCGTCTGGCAGCCGGGGCTCCCCGTGCACGGGTCGCGGACCTGGGTGATCGTGGCCGGCCAGGCGGGTCTGCCGGCCGCGGCCAAGGAGGCTGGTGAGCGGCTCGGGGTTGACCTCGACCGGCTGCTCGAGGCGCAGCGCGCGACAGGGTTCAGCGCGGCGGCGGGAGCGACCGCGGCGTACCCGCTGCTGACCGGTGAGGTCACCGAGGTGCTGCTGGTCGGCGCCGGCGACGGCACCGCGGCGGAGCTGCGACACGCCGGTGCGGCGATCGCGCGGTTCGGCCGGGGCAAGGACGAGCTGACCACGGTCGTTGCTGAGGGCATCGACGACGAGGGGCTCCAGGCGTTCGCCGAGGGGATCGCGCTCGGGTCGTTCACGTTCACCCGCAAGACGGTCGACGTGGGCAAGCCGCTGGTCGAGCGGGTGGTGCTGACGGACGGTACCGACCTCGACCGCGCCGCCGTGGTCCAGCGCGGCCTGGTCATCGGCCGGACCGGGTGGCTGGCACGCGAGTTCGCCACCACCCCCTCGAACGAGAAGGACCCGGCCTGGATGGCCGCCCGCGCGACCGAGCTCGCCGCGCAGACCGGCCTCGAGGTCAAGGTGTGGGACGAGAAGCAGCTCGCCGCCGACGGCTTCGGCGGCATCCTCGCGGTCGGCAAGGGCTCGACCCGGCCGCCGCGCTTCATCCGCCTCGACTACACGCCGGCCGGCGCGACGAAGAACACCCCGTACGTCGTCCTGGTGGGCAAGGGCATCACCTATGACACCGGCGGCCTGTCGCTGAAGCCGCGCGAGGGCATGGTGTCGATGAAGCGCGACATGACCGGGGGCGGCTCGGTGATCGCGACGATGTCGGCCCTGCGCGAGCTGGGTGCCCAGGTCAAGGTCACCGGGCTGATCTGCTCGGCCGAGAACATGCCGTCGGGCACGGCGTACCGGCCGGACGACGTGATCCGGCACTACGGCGGCCGGACGACCGAGGTCAAGAACACCGACGCCGAAGGACGGCTGGTACTCGCCGACGGGCTCGCCTATGCGGTCAACGAGTTGAAGCCCGACGCGATCGTCGACATCGCGACATTGACCGGCGCGATCAAGGTGTCGCTCGGCTCGATGCTGTACGGCGGACTGTTCGCCACCGACGACGGGCTCGCGGCGCAGCTGGCCGGCGCGGGTGAGGTGTCGGGCGAGCGGCTGTGGCGGATGCCGCTGCCGGACGTCTACACCGACCTGATCTCGACCCCGATCGCCGACTCGGTGAACAGCTCGAAGGGACCGGGCTCGATCACCGCCGCCCTCTTCCTGAAGGCCTTCACCGGCGGCCTGCCCTGGGCCCACCTCGACCTGTCGAGCATCGCCGAATCACCGCGCGACGAGTACGAGTACTCCCTGGGCGCCACCGGCGCCGGCGCCCGCCTGCTCACCACCTGGCTGACAGGCGAAGCACCGACCGCCGGAATCGGCTAAGACCCGGACGCCCGCCACACACCAACCTCGCCGACCTCAGCTGGCTCACGCTCAGCGCTGCCGCCGGCACGCAGTTCTTGCCGGGTTGGTGTGTGCTGGCGGTCCGCTCTCTAGATCAGCGATTGGTACAGCTCGACGGTGCGGTTGGCGACGGCGTCCCAGCCGAAGTCGGCGATGGCTCGGGTGCGGCCGGCCTTGCCCATCGCCTCGGCTTTACCGGGGTTGGCGACCAGGTCGTTGATGCCTTCGGCCAGTTGGCGTTCGAAGGTGATGGGGTCGTTCTCGTCGTACGGGACCAAGGTGCCGGTCTCGCCGTCGACGACCACGTCGGGGATGCCGCCGACCGCGCTGGCGACGACGGCGGTCTCGCACGCCATCGCCTCGAGGTTGACGATGCCGAGCGGTTCGTACACCGACGGGCAGCAGAACGCGAGCGCGTGAGTGAGCACCTGGCGGACCTCGTGGCGCGGCAGCATCTCCGAGACGATGAAGACGCCGTCGCGGGTGGCCTTGAGCTCGTCGACGAGGGCGTCGGTCTCGGCCTTCAGCTCGGGGGTATCGGCCGCGCCTGCCAGCAGTACGAGCTGCACTGACGGGTCGAGCTGCATCCCGGCGCGCAGCAGGTGCGGTACACCCTTCTGGCGGGTGATCCGGCCGACGAACGTCACGTACGGCCGGCTGAGGTCGACGCCGAGGCGCTCGAGCACTGCCGTCGACGGGTCCGGGTGGTAGAAGTCCGAGTCGATGCCGTTGGTGATGATGTGCACCTTGGCCGGGTCGATCGCCGGGTAGCTGGCGAGGATGTCGTCCCGGGTGGAGTTGCTGACCGCGACGACGGCATCAGCAGCCTCGTACGCCGTACGCTCCGCCCAACTCGACAGTCGGTACCCGCCGCCGAGCTGCTCGGCCTTCCACGGGCGCAGCGGCTCCAGCGAGTGGGCCGTCACCACGTGCGGGATGCCGTACAGGAGCTTGGCCCAGTGCCCGGCCATGTTCGCGTACCAAGTGTGCGAGTGGACGAGCTGAGCGCTGCCCACAGACGCCGTCATGGTCAGGTCGGTCGAGAGGATACGCAGCGCCGCGTTCGCGTGCGGGATGCGTGGATCGTCCTCGGAGTGCGCGATCGCGCCGGCCCGTGGTTCTCCCATGCAGTGCACCTCGACGTCGAGCAGCTTGTGCAGCTCGCGGACGAGGAAGTCCACATGCACCCCAGCCCCGCCGTAGACGTCGGGGGGAAACTCACGCGTCAGGATCGCGATCTTCATCCCCCGACCATAAGCCACACCACCCCTTCACCTCCCGCTCCCAGCAGCCCGACATTTCAGGGGTTAACCCCTGAGCTGGTGGGTTGCCTAGCGAGAACCTGGGCAGGCAACCCACCATTTCAGGGGTTAACCCCTGAAATGTCGCGGTGGGGGCTTCACGACATCCGGGTGGCGACCCAGAAGCGGAGTTTGCCGTGGCGTTCGTCTTCCTGTTCGCCGCCGGCCGCGAGGATGACCTTGCGGGAGGCCTCGTTGTCGGCGTCGCAGGTGACCAGGGCGGGATCGATGCCGAGCCGGGCGGCGATCGGCAGGGACTGGTGCAGCATCTGGGTGGCGTGGCCGCGGCGCCGGGCGGAGGGGCGTACGCAGTACCCGATATGTCCGCCGAGCTCGAGCAGCGGCGGCGTCAGGGTGTGCCGGATGGCCAGCCGCCCGAGCCACTCGACGCCGTCGTCGACGAACCAGAGGGTTGTCTGGTGCACAAGATCGGGCGGCGGCGAAACGCTCTCGTCAGCGTCCGCGCGGATCGCCTCGACCATCCGCGCGAACTCGGCGGGGTCCTCGGCCCGCTCCCGGCTCCAGCGCTCGCGGAACCCGCTCGCACCCATCCAGCGCTCCTCCGAAGACCTCAGCTCGTCCCAAGCTTCGAGGAAAGATCGGTGAACAGCAGTGGTGGGTTCGACGAGCATCGGCATGCACCTAGTGTCACGACACACTCAACTGTCTTATGCAAAGGGTCTTGGAAAGCTAAGGTGCGGACATGGCGAAGGCACCGAAAATTCTGGGAATCGTGCTGGCCGGTGGCGAGGGGAAGCGGCTGATGCCGCTCACGGCGGACCGGGCCAAACCGGCCGTGCCGTTCGGGGGCAGTTATCGCCTGATCGACTTCGTGCTGTCCAACCTGGTCAACGCAGGCATCCGCAGCTTGTGCGTGCTGACGCAGTACAAGTCGCACTCGCTGGACAGACACGTCACGATCACCTGGCGAATGTCGACGTTCCTCGGCAACTACGTCACCTGTGTGCCGGCCCAGCAACGGCTCGGCCCGCAGTGGTACCAGGGCAGCGCCGACGCGATCTACCAGTCGATGAACCTGATCAACGACGCCAAACCCGACATCATCGTCGTGTTCGGTGCGGACCACGTGTACCGGATGGACGTCTCCCAGATGGTGACCGACCACATCGCGCGCGGCAACGGCGTGACGGTGGCCGGGATCCGGGTCCCGCGCGTCGAGGCGTCCGAGTTCGGCGTGATCAAGACCGCCGAGGACGGCCACACGATCGCGGAGTTCCTGGAGAAGCCGGCCGACCCGCCCGGCCTGCCGGACTCGCCGGACGAGACCTTCGCGTCGATGGGCAACTACGTGTTCAGCACCGACGTACTGGTGGAGGCGCTCCGCAAGGACGCCGCCAACCCGGCGTCGCGGCACGACATGGGCGGCGACATCGTCCCGATGCTGGTTGCCGAGGGCAAGGCCGGGGTCTACGACTTCAAGGACAACGACGTACCGGGCGCGCTCGACCGGGACCGGTCGTACTGGCGCGACGTCGGTTCGCTCGACTCGTACCACGAGGCGCACATGGACCTGGTCTCGATCCAGCCGGTCTTCAACCTGTACAACTCCGACTGGCCGATCTTCACCTCGCACCCGCAGCTGCCCGGCGCCAAGTTCACCGACAACGCGACCATCGGCGAGTCGATCGTCTGCGCCGGCTCGATCATCTCCGGCGCCACCGTCGACCACTCGGTACTCGGCGCCAACGTGATCGTCCTCGCGGGCGCGAACATCAAGAACGCCGTCATCATGGACAACTGCAAGATCGGCGCGAACGCCGTCCTGAAGAACGTCATCCTGGACAAGAACGTGATCGTGCCGGCCGGCGTCGAGATCGGCATCGACCCGGACCGTGACCGCGAACGCGGCTTCACCGTCAGCAAGGGCGGCGTGACAGCCATCGGAAAAGACACGGTCATCGAACCGTGACCCCGAACTGGGTGAAACCGGACTGGATTGTGGATCCGGGGGAGGCCGAGGCTGCTGCGGTCGCACTCGACGAGGGCGATCCGGGGTGGCGGGAGTTGTTCGACATTCCGCCGGTGGAGTCCGGGGGCTATCCGGAGGTTGCGTACTTCGCCGGCAACTCGCTCGGGTTGCGGCCGAAGGCGACCCGGGTCGAGCTGATGGAGGACCTCGACTCCTGGGGACGCTGGGGCGTCGAGGGGCACCACGACGCCTCGCGCCCGTGGTTGCCGTACCACGGGTTGCTGACCGAGCCGGCTGCTCGGCTGGTTGGTGCGTTGCCGACCGAGACCGTCGTGATGAACTCGCTGACGGTCAACCTGCACCTGCTGATGGTCTCCTTCTACCGGCCGACAGCAGACCGCTTCAAGATCGTCATCGAGGACGCGGCCTTCCCGTCGGACAGCTACGCCGTACGCTCGCAGGCCGCGTTCCACGGCTACTCACCTGATGACGCGGTGGTCCGTCTCAGCCCGCGAGCTGGCGAGGACGTACTGCACACCGAAGACGTGCTCGCCGCCGTGTCAGCCCCGGACGTCGCCCTGGTCCTGCTAGGCGGCGTCAACTACCTGACCGGCGAGCTGATGGACATTCCGACGATCACCGCTGCCGGTCGTGCGGCGGGTGCCGTGGTCGGGTGGGATCTCGCGCACGCCGTCGGCAACGTGCCGCTGGCGCTGCACGAGTGGGACGTGGACTTCGCCGCCTGGTGCTCGTACAAGTACCTGAACTCGGGTCCGGGCGCGCTGGCCGGCGCCTTCGTGCACGAGCGGCATCTGGCCAGTGGCCTGCCGCGGTTCGAGGGCTGGTGGAGTACAGAGGAGGCGTCGCGGTTCGAGATGGCTGCCGAGTCGCGGCCGCCGGCGTCGGCCGACGCGTGGCAGGTGTCCAACCCGCCGATCTTCTCGATGAGCCCGGTACGGACCTCGCTCGAGATCTTCGACAAGGTCGGCATCTCCGTACTCCGCGAGCGCAGCCTGCGGTTGACGGCGTACCTGGAGAAGCTGCTCGCCGGCATCACCTCGACACGGCCTCTGCAGGTGATCACGCCGACCGATCCTTCGCGAAGGGGTGCTCAGCTCTCGCTGCGGATCGGCGGCGGGCTGCGGGCCGGCGCGTTGGCCAAGACGCTGCGCTTCGACCACGGCGTGATCGCCGACGCCCGCGAACCCGACGTACTGCGGCTTGCCCCCGTACCCCTTTATTCGCTGTACCACGACTGCTGGCGTGCAGTGGAGGCGCTGGCTCAAGCCGTTCCGGAGAATGCATGACTGAACGTGTAGCCATCGTCGGTGCCGGCCTGGCGGGCAGTCTGCTCGGGTGTTATCTGGCGCGGCGCGGGCTGTCGGTCGCCCTGTACGAACGCCGCCCGGACCCGCGAGCGGGGCAACCCGAGCGGGGCCGGTCGATCAACCTGGCGATCTCCGAGCGCGGGCTGGACGCGTTGCGCCGGATCGGGCTGGTCGATTCGGTGATGGCCGACGCGCTGCCGATGAAGGGGCGGATGATCCATCCCGTCGCCGGTGAGCTGGACTTTCACCAGTACAGCGCGTCGGGGGACCGGGCGATCAACTCGATCAGCCGCGGGACGCTGAACAACGCGCTGCTGGACGCGGCGGCTGCGGCTCCCGGGGTCTCGGTGTTCTTCGAGCATCGGCTGGTGGAGCTGGATTCGTGCACCGGGTCGATGGTCTTCGAGACGCCGACCGGCAAGGTGAAGGTGTCGGCGGACGTAGTACTGGGTGCTGATGGGGCCGGCTCGGCAGTACGGGAGCAGTTGCTGGCCGAAGGCGCTGTGGGGGAGTCGGTGGACTTCCTCGACTACGGCTACAAGGAGTTGAGCATCCCTGCGGTGGATGGCTCGTTCGCCTTGGATCCCGGTGCGTTGCACATCTGGCCGCGCGGCACGTCGATGATGATCGCGTTGCCGAACCCGGATCGCTCCTTCACCTGCACGCTCTTCTGGCCGGCCGGCGATTTCGATGCCCTGAGCAACCGCATCTCGATCGAGGCGCATTTCCGTACGCATTATCCCGACTTGTTGCCGTTGGCACCTTCACTGGTCGACGACTACCTGCAGAACCCGGTCGGAGTACTCGGCACCGTCCACGCCCAACCCTGGCAAGCCCACGGCCGTACCGCGTTGATCGGCGACGCAGCCCACGCGATCGTCCCCTTCTACGGCCAGGGCGCCAACTGCGCCTTCGAAGACGTAGTCGAGTTGGACCGCTGCCTAGCCGACACCGGCGGCTCCTGGGCGAGAGCCCTGCCGTTGTACGAACACCGCCGCCGAGAAAACACCGAGGCCATCGCGGCCATGGCTCTCGACAACTTCGTAGAAATGCGAGACAAGGTCACCTCACCCGTCTTCCGCCTCGGCAAACAAATCGAACATGCCCTGGAACGAGCCCTCCCCGGCCGCTACGTCTCCCGCTACGAACTGGTCTCCTTCTCCACCACCCCGTACGCCGAAGTCCAGCAAAGAGTCCACCGCCAACACCAATTCCTGGCCGCCGCCGTCCTCCTAGGCGCAGGCGTGATCGGCGCCGCCGCCCGGATCGCCCGCTCCGGCCGGGGCTCGCGATGAGTGATTTGTGGCAGCCTGGCCTGCTGACCGGGCAGCCGTCGTCTGTTGGGTTGTTGCGGAATTTTGTCGGTGGCTCTTTTGTCGAGGGTGGCTCGACGTTCGCCAAAGTCAGTCCGGTGACCGGAGAGCAGATCTTCGACGTCTCCGAGGCTGATGCCTCGACCGTGGATGCCGCCGTCGACGCTGCTCGGGCTGCCTTGAAAGGGCCCTGGGGGCGGATGAGCGAGCAGGAGCGGGCGGTGGTGCTCCGGCGGGTGGCTGATGAGTTGGAGCGGCGCTTCGACGATCTGGTGGCTGCCGAGGTGGGCGATACCGGGAAGTCGATCAGCCAGGCGCGGACGCTCGACATCCCGCGAGGTGCGGCCAACTTCCGGTCGTTCGCGGATTTTGCGACTACTGCTTCGACCGAGTCGTTCACGACCACGCTGGCTGATGGGCGGCGGGCGTTGAACTACGCGGTGCGGAAGCCGGTGGGGGTCGTCGCGATCATCGTGCCGTGGAATCTGCCGTTGCTGCTGCTCACCTGGAAGGTGGCGCCGGCGCTTGCCTGTGGCAACACTGTGGTGGTGAAGCCTTCGGAGGAGACGCCCTCGTCGGCGACGGTTCTCGCCGAGGTGATGGCGGCTGCCGGATTACCGGATGGGGTTTTCAATCTTGTGCACGGCTTCGGGCCGTCCTCGGCCGGTGAGTTTCTGACCAAGCATCCGGGCGTCGACGCGATCACCTTCACCGGCGAGTCCGCCACAGGCTCCGCGATCGCCAAGGTCGCAGCCGACGGGGTGAAGGCCGTGTCCTTCGAGCTGGGCGGTAAGAACGCCGGACTGGTCTTCGCTGACGCCGACCTGGACGCGGCGGTCGAGGGATCCGTCCGCTCGGTCTTCACCAACGGCGGCCAGGTCTGCTTGTGCACCGAACGCCTGTACGTCGAACGCCCGGTCTTCGAGGAGTTCAGTACCCGCCTCGCCGCCCGCGCCGCCGAACTCACCTTCGGCTGGCCCGCCGACGAGGCCACCGTCAACATGCCGCTGATCTCCAAGACCCATCGCGACAAGGTTCTCTCGTACTACGACCTGGCGCGAGCCGAAGGCGCCGAAGTGCTCACCGGCGGCGGTGTTCCGTCCTTCGGCGACGCTCGCGACAACGGTTGCTATGTGCAACCGACCGTGGTGACCGGGCTGCCCGCTGGGGCGCGCACCAACACTGAGGAAATCTTCGGTCCGATCTGCCACATCGCCCCGTTCGACACCGAGGACGAAGCGTTTGCCCTGGCCAACGATTCGCAGTACGGGCTGGCGGCAACGGTCTGGACGCGGGACGTCGGGCGGGCGCATCGGGCCGGGGCGGCGCTCGATGTCGGGATCGTCTGGGTCAACACGTGGTTCCTGCGGGATCTGCGCACGCCGTTCGGTGGTACCAAGCTCTCCGGTATCGGGCGCGAGGGCGGCAACCACTCGCTGCACTTCTACTCGGAACTGACCAACGTCTGCGTGGAGTTGTCGTGAGCGACGCGAAAGTGGTGGCGGGGAAGGCGACGCCGCGCGGGCGGTTCCCGCATGTGAAGGTGGCGGGCGGGTTCGCGTTTGTATCGGGGACATCCAGTCGACTGCCGGACAATACGATTGCCGGGGCGTCGGTGGATGAGTTCGGGACGACGACGCTGGACATCCGGGTGCAGACGCGGGCTGTGCTCGAGAACATCCGGGACATCCTGAGCGCGGTCGGGGCCGGGTTGGAGGACGTGGTCAGCGTGACGACGTACCTGGTGTCGATGAACGACTTCGGTGGGTACAACGAGGTCTACGGCGAGTTCTTCGACGAGGGTGGGCCGGCCCGGACGACGGTCGCGGTGCATCAGCTGCCGCATCCCCAGCTACTGATCGAGATCCAAGCAGTCGCAGCGGTCAAGGAGAGGTGAAGACGATGGCGAACCTGGAGTCGACGAACTTCCCCGAGTGGGTCGAGCAGAACAAGCACCTGCTCAAGCCGCCGGTGGGCAACAAGCAGATGTTCCCGACCGGCGACGACTTCATCACGATGGTGGTCGGCGGCCCGAACCAGCGCAACGACTTCCACGTCGATCCGTACGAGGAGTTCTTCTACCAGATCAAGGGCACGATGCACGTCGACGTGCAGACCGACGACGGGCCGGCCCGGGTGGACATCAACGAGGGCGAGATGTGGATGCTGCCGCGCAACATGCCGCACTCTCCCCAGCGCGACGCGGACTCGATCGGCCTGGTGATCGAACGAGTCCGCGAACAGGGCACGCTGGAGAAGTTCCGCTGGTACTGCGCCAACTGCAACGCGATCGTGCACGAGGT
This sequence comes from Kribbella sp. NBC_00382, assembly GCF_036067295.1. Classification (NCBI taxonomy): domain Bacteria; kingdom Bacillati; phylum Actinomycetota; class Actinomycetes; order Propionibacteriales; family Kribbellaceae; genus Kribbella; species Kribbella sp. NBC_00382. Next base: position 454,892 of record NZ_CP107954.1, on the reverse strand, counting down.
CGAGCTCCAGGTGAACGACATCGTCGAAGACCTCCCCCCGGTCTTCAAAGCCTTCTACGAAAGCGAAGAAGCCCGCACCTGCCCATCCTGCGGAACCCTTCACCCCGGCAAGGCCTGATGCCAAAAGCAAAGAACCGCGCGCATCGCCGCTGCGCGGCGATGCGCGCGGTGGGGGAGCGGAGCGCATGACGCGAGCGGTGGATGTGCACACGCACCTCGTGCCGAAGGGGTGGCCGGACCTCGCCTCAGCTTGTGGGGGTGAGGGGTGGCCGTGGTTGCGGGTGGATTCTGAGCGGGACGCGATGATCATGGTGGGGGAGAGCGAGTTCCGGCCGATCGGGGCGCAGACCTGGGATCCGGCGACGCGCCGGGCGGATATGGATGCCGATGGCATCGATCTGCAGGTGGTTTCGCCTACGCCGGTGTTCTTTGCGTATGAGCGCCCGGCGGATCAGGCGGTCAAGGTTTCGCGGATCTTCAATGATTTGACACTCGAGACGCTTGCCGGTGACAGCAGGTTGGTGCCGTTCTGTCAGGTGCCGTTGCAGGATCCGGATGCGGCGTGTGAGGAGCTGGATCGGTGTCTGGCTGCGGGGCACGTGGGTGTTGAGATCGGCAACCACGTGGGCGACAAGGACCTCGACGACGCCGGGATCGTTGCCTTTCTCAAGCATTGCGCCGAGGTCGGCGCCCCGGTGCTCGTGCATCCGTGGGACATGCCGGGCGGCCCGCGCCTCGACCGATGGATGGCGCGCTGGCTGACCGGCATGCCTGCGGAGACGCATCTTTCGTTGCTGGCGATGATTCTCGGCGGCGCCTTCGACGAGCTGCCCGAGTCGTTGCGGATCTGCTTCGCCCACGGCGGTGGGAGTTTCGCCTTCTGGCTGGGCCGGGTGGAGAACGCCTGGCAGCGCCGCGGCGACGTAGTACGGGGCAAGTCGCAGCACCCGCCGAGCCACTACGTCGGGCGCTTCTCCGTCGACACCGTCGTGTTTGAGCAATCGGCCTTGCGGTTACTGGTCGATACCCTCGGCGAGGACCACGTGATGGTCGGTAGTGACTATCCGTATCCACTGGGTGAGCGACCCGTCGGGGAGGTCGTCCGGCGGGCCGACTGGCTCTCGGAGGCTCAGCAGGTCAAGCTGCTGTCAGAGAACGCAGTACGTTTCCTGGGGGACCGAACTGGGAGGCCCTGATGACTGGGAACCGCATGCTGGGAGGTCTCGATGACTGAGGACCGCTCTGTACTGACCCGCGAGGCCCGTGATCCGGACGAGGAGCTGGCCTACGGCCAGTACCCCGAGCAGATGGTCGACGTCTGGCATGCGAAGGATCACCGGCCGGCGATCGTCTTCCTGCACGGTGGGTTCTGGCGCCCGGAGTACGACCGGACCCATGCGCGCCCGCTCGGCGAAGCGCTGGCTGAGGAGGGCTGGCCGGTGGCGTCGATCGACTACCGCCGCGAGCCCGGCAACCCAGACGCCACCGCTACCGACGTCCGCGACGCCCTAGACCGCCTGCCCGACCTCATGGACCTCACTGCAGGTTTCGTACTAGCCGGGCACTCCGCCGGCGGCCAGCTGGCTCTCTGGGCCGCAGCGACCTTCAACCCGATCCGCATGCGCGGGGTAGTCGCCCTGGCTCCAGTAGCCGACCTGCTGATGGCCGACCAACTAGAGCTGGACAAGACCGCAGTACAGGACTTCCTGGGTGGCGGTGTCCGCAACGACCTGGACCCGGTCCACCTGCCCGCCCCGATCATGCCGGTCTCCATCATCCACGGCACTGCCGACGCCAGAGTGCCCCTCGAGGTCTCGGAGTCCTACGCAGCCGCCCACCCCACCGCCAGACTCGTCCGGGTAGAAGGCGTCGGCCACTACGAACTGATCGACCCCCTGAGCAGCGCCTGGCCCCACGTCACAGCCGAGATCAGCAGATTCGCCGGCTGGGCCCAGGAGTAGGTGTCAGGCGCGCTTGACGGCGGCCAGGAGGCCGTCGCTGGTGGGGAGCAGGGCTGAGGTCAGGTCGTCGTTGTCGCGGATGGCCCGGATGAGGTCGCGGACGGCCGTGGTGTCGGGGTCGCGGTGGGACGGGTCGGCGACCCGGCCACGGAGCAGGGCGTTGTCGAAGGCGACGACGCCGCCGGGGCGGAGCAGGCGGAGTGCCTCGTGCAGGTACGCCGTGTACTCGCGCTTGTCCGCGTCGCAGAAGACCAGGTCGTAGTGGCCGTCGGTCAACCGAGTGACGACGTCCAGGGCCGAGCCCGCGATCAGACGGAAGCGGTTGGACGGCACGCCGGCGTCAAGGAAGGTCTTGCGGGCCAGCCGCTGGTTCTCCGCGTCCAGGTCGACCGTCGTCAGCGTGCCGTCGGCGCGCATGCCGCGCAGCAGCGCCAGGCCGGAGACGCCAGTACCGGTACCGATCTCGACGACTGCCTTCGCACCCACTGCGGCGGCGAGCATGCTCAGCGCGGAGGCGGCACCGGGGCCGATCGAGGAGATGCCACTGTCCTCGGCGCTCGCCCGTGCACCCGTGACGACTTCGTCCTCACCGGTGTAGTCCTCGGCGTAGGCCCAGGACGTGGGGTCGATGCCCGTGGCGATGATGCCCTCCTCGATCGATGCCATTGCGGTACTCATCTACGGCGAAGCCTAGCGTCCCGCATGTCCTGAACCGCGCCTCCCGCGCTGACGCTGCGCACTCCTGCTCGTAACTACTAGCCACGAGCAGATATGATCGTGTTGACTAGGCAGGAATCACCCAGTGAGGGAGGTGCGGACAGATGTCAGGACCGGATGACGTCGATCCCGGCTTCCTTGAAGATCGACAGCTGCGACTCGTCGGCCTGCGCGTCGGTGACGAGCGTGTCGATCTCGCTCAGCTCGCAGATCCGGGCGAACGCGCGCTGCCCGAGCTTGCTGGAGTCGGCGACCACGACCACCTTGGCGGCCCGGCTGACGATCAGCTGGTTGATGTTCGCCTCGCCCTCGTGATGGGCGGTGGCGCCGGTCTCGTCGATCCCGTCGACGCCGATGAAGGCGATGTCCAGCGACAGGTCGGCCAGGATCCGGTGCGACAGCGGGCCGATCATCTCGTACGACTGCGGCCGGGCGACGCCGCCGGTGAGCACCATCTTGACGTGCGGGCGGACGATCAGCTCGTTGGCGATGTTCAGCGCGTTGGTGACGAGGGTGAAGGCGGGCTCACCGTGCTCGGCGGACAGCTCCGGCCGGGTCGCCAGCGTGCGCGCCACCTCGGAGATCGTGGTTCCGCCGTTCATCCCGATCACCATGCCGCGCCGGACCAGCGTGGCCGCGGCTTGCGCGATCCGCTGCTTCTCCGACGCGAAACGCGCAGTCTTGTAGCGCAGCGGCAGGTCGTAGGAGACCGCGTTGGCGACCGCGCCGCCGCGGGTACGGGTCAGAAGTTGCTGCTTTCCCAGGTGGTCCAGGTCGCGCCGGATGGTCGCCGCGGAGACGTGCAGCTGCTCCGCGAGCTCGTCGACATCGATCGCTCCCTTTTCCGCCAGCGATTCGAGCAACGTATTCAGGCGTTCATAACGCTTCACCCGGGGCTCCTCCTTCACACAATCGGTCAGCCGGACGGCTGCCGGTTGGCACCATTCGATCACGTTCGAGCAGTTTCGACCATTACATCTCCGGAGACGACATGACCGACACGCCATTCGTGAGCACTGAGATCGCCACTCAGCCCGAGCTGTGGCGGCAGGTGTCCGCCGGTTTCGCGCAGTACGGTGGCGCTTTGCCCACGGCCGGGCAGCGCGTTGCCGCCGTCGGCTGCGGCACGTCGTGGTTCATGGCGATGGCGTACGCCGCGCTGCGCGAGGACCTCGGCCAGGGCCTGACCGACGCGTTCGCCGGCTCGGAGTTCCCGGCCGGCCGCGAGTACGACGCCATCGTGGTGATCAGCCGGTCCGGTACGACCACCGAGGTGCTCGACCTGATCCGCAACACGTCGCTGCCGACGATCGCGATCACCGCGACGCCGGGGTCGCCGATCGTGGAGCTGGCCGATCACACGATCATGCTCGACTTCGCCGACGAGCAGTCCGTAGTACAGACCCGGTTCGCGACCACCACGTTGGCGCTGCTGCGGGCATCGCTCGGGCAGGACCTGTCGCAGGCTGCCGCGGATGCCGAGGTCGCCCTGACGATCGACGTGGATGAGCTGGCCAAGCTGGATCAGGTCACGTACCTGGGCACCCGCTGGACCATTGGGCTGGCGCATGAGGCCGGTCTGAAGCAGCGCGAGGCAGCGTCGGCCTGGACCGAGGCCTACCCGGCCATGGACTACCGGCACGGCCCGATCGCCATCGCCCAGCCCGGCCGCGGCGTGTGGATCTTCGGTGAGCCGCCGGCGGACCTGCTCGACGATGTGACCGCCACCGGCGCCACGATCGTCCACCACGCCGACCTCGACCCGATGGCGTCCCTGGTGGTCGCCCAGCGGGTAGCGGTCGCCAAGTCCCTCGCCCTCGGCCTCAACCCCGACCAGCCCCGCAGCCTGTCCCGCTCGGTCATCTTGAGCTGACGCCGCGCCCGCCAGGTGGGTAGCCGGGCCCGGCCGCAGCAGCGACCGGGCCCGACGAGAGTCGCGGCAGCAGGCAGTCAGCGGTGGAGCCTGTAGGCGCGGATGACGGTCTGCTCGGCCTTGTTCCCGGCCGAGTCGAGTGCAGTCGCCCGCAGCGAGACAAACCCAGCCTGCCGCGGGTGCTCCAGCAGCGCCGTCCTCCCCTTCACCTTCGCCGGCTTCCAGGTCGCACCGTCGTCGTATGAGACGTCAACCGTCAGCGAGGCCAACTTCCCGTACGCCGCCCCCCTCTGCAGCTGCACAGCAACCGGCACGGCGTATGTGCAGCCAGCCGGCGCCTGGTTGAGCTCATCCAGCTTCGGCGCGAACCGGAGCATCATCAGCGGCAACCGCGTCTCCCCAGCCGTCCTACCGGACCGGAAGGTCCAAGCCCCCGACTGCCGGGTCGTGTAAGGCGAGTTGCTCCGAGCAGCCGTGCTCTCCAGCCGGTACGTCGAGGCATCAGCGGGCACCCCCGCATCGAGATACCCCGCGGACTCCGACGAGGCCACCTCCACGCCATCCCGCAGCAGCCTGGCGCTGCTCGAGTCAGTGGCCGAGTCCCCGACGTGATCGAGCTTCTGGTCGGAGTACATCCAGAGGTCGACTGTCAGCCGGTCACCCTCGCGCCGGCTGCCGTCGTCCGGGTTCAGCGCTGGCATGAACGGCCCGACGTTCCACCGCTCCGTCCCCGCGGGGCCTGGCTTCTCGAAGTACTTGGGCGCGACCGCGGACTGGCTCAGGAGCTGACCGTCGTCGCTCCACTGGGTGAGGGTGCCGGGCGCGAACTCGAAGCCAGGCGAGTACCAGTCGGTGACCTTGCCCGGCGTCGTCACACCGGCGACATCCTTTTGGATCACCTCGCCTGGCGTCTGCGCGGCCACTGTGGTCCGCAGCTCGGCAAGCTCCCGATCCCTGAACAGCCGGTCCAGAGTGCCGGGCACCATCCCGTCCTGGGCCCACTTCAGGTGGTACTGGTACGGACTGCCCGTCCACCCGCCATGTCCGTCCAGCTTGGCGAGCAGCGCCCCGGCACTGAACTTGTACGCGCTCAGTGCTGAGGTCCGCGACGGCCGGACCCGCCTGTCGTCGTCGTGCGGGAACAACTCGATACCGTCCGACCCGGAGCCGACCGCCGCCTTGCCCGCCCACGGTGTGTCCCGCCAGCTCTCGATCTGCAGTCCGGCCCGGTCCGCCTCCGGATGGTCGGTGCGGAGGACGAGCGGCACGGTGTCGCGGGCGTCGAGGGTGACAACCGTGTCCTTGGTGACTGCGAAGTCCGGCTCGAAGAAGTAGTCCAGGCGGCTGCTGTACGGCTCCTCGCTGACGACCCGCTCCTGGAAACCCTCGTAGTAGTACCGGCTCTTCGGCAGCCGGACGACGAAGCTCTCCGGCGCCCCGTCCCGCACCTTGAACCCGGGCTGCTCGACGTTGACGATCATGAAGTGGCCCAGCGGAGCCGGCTTGCCGTCCCGGCCGAGCGTCTTCACGGTCACGTCGTAGCTCTCGACCTCGCGGTAGAGGGCGATGATCGTCCGCACCCGGGTCGCGCCCGCAGCGGCGACGAGGGCACCCTTGTACGTCCCGGCCGGGCCGTCGATCGCGGGGTTCGCGGTCAGCCGGACCGCTGCCGATCCGTGCGCGGGCACGGTCAGTCGCTCGGCCGAGACCGTGAACATCCCGGCCGGCGACGGCTCGCCCTGGGGGTTCCTGATGGCGTCGGTGGACAGGGCCAGACTGACCGGCTGGTCGCCGTCGTTGCGGTAGGTCACGGTCCGCTGGACGGGCTTGTCGTCGTTGTGCGGCCAGAGCGCCTCGCCCAGGTCGATGCTGCCGGCGTCCGTACGGACCTGCTGGGCGGTTGCCCTGGCCACATCGACCCGCCCGGCGCCTTCCTGGTAGATCGTGAGCGCTCCGTTGGGTTCGGCGCTGTCCATCAGCGCGGCCTTCAGCTCGCCCGCTTTCCAGCCGGGGTGCTGACCAGCCAGAATCGCGGCCGCGCCCGCGACGTGCGGCGCCGCCATCGACGTCCCGTCCAGTTGCAGGTACTCCGGACCGGCCGGCGTACCGACGGTTGCGTACTTCGCCCGGGCCGCCACGATGCCGACGCCCGGTGCGGTGATGTCGGGTTTGATCCCGGCGTCTCCCTGGCGCGGGCCACGGGACGAGAAGTCCGCCAGCCGGTCGGACTTGTCGACCGCACCGACGGCCAGGGCGGCATCGGCGGCGGCCGGGCTGGAAACGGTCTGGCTGCCCGGCCCATCGTTGCCAGCGGCAACGACAAACAGGGTGCCGGACTCGGCGGTGAGCCGGTTGACCGCCTGGTCCATCGGGCTGGTCCCGTCGGTGGGGAACTCCGAGCCGAGACTCAGGTTCACCACGTCGGCGCCTTGCGCGACGGCCCATTCCATCCCGGCCAGTGCCCAGGACTCGTCGCCGTTGCCGTGGTCGTCGAGCACCTTGCCGTTGAGCAGCTTGGTGTCGGGCGCGACGCCCTTGTACTTGCCGCCGGACGCCGCGCCGCTGCCGGTGATGGTCGAGGCGACGTGCGTGCCGTGGCCGAAGTGGTCGTCGGCGCCGAACTCGCTGCCGGTGAAGTCCTCCGACCGGGCGACGGCATCAGAGAGGTCTGCATGGGCGGTGTCGATGCCGGTGTCGAGCACGGCGACCGTCGTGTCGGCGCCGGTGTAGCCGGCTTGCCAGGCGGTCGGTGCGCCGATCTGGGGAACGCTCCGGTCGAGGGTGGCCTTCACCTTGCCGTCGAGCCAGATCTTGTTCACTCCGGCGACCAGAGTGGTCTTCGCGGCGCCTTTGACGCTCTTCCAGAACTCGGCTGCCTGGGTCTTGGGCTGGTGCAGGGCGACGGCGCTGAGGCTCTTGAGTTCGTGGGTGCCGGCTGCGCTGAGCTTTGCGTTGGTCCCGGTGATGATGAGGGGGATGTCGCGGCGGGCCTGGTCGGAGTAGCCGAGGGCAGCCAGCTTGGTGATGTTGAAGAGGCGGCGGTCGAGTCGGCCGGCGGCGACCAGGGGGAGGGCGTCGTACGGGAGTACGAAGGTGTTGGTGCCGTCCTTGGTGGTGAGGAACTGGATGCCTGCGCGGCCTGGTCCTGGGTGGGGGACTGGCCGGCCGGTGGCCGGCAGGTCGATGCGGTCGCCGGTGATCAGGGTGATCGTCTCAGTAGGTGTGCTGCCCTTCGTCGGGTGAGCGGTGGGATCTGCGGCCGCTCCGGTCGTACCAGTGGTGGCCACTAGCACTAGTGCCAGCGTGGCTGCGATGAGCTGTCGGCGTACGGTCACTTGGAGCTCCAGAGGGGACTGGTGACGGTTTGCGCCAGTTGGGCGGCGGTGAAGGGCGGATGGGCGGCCCGGGGCGTTCCCTTCATGCTGGCGGCGTTGTAGGAGATGACGGAGATCTCGTAGCCGTGCTTGGTGAACAGCCAGGCGCCTCGCGCGGTGACGCCGCCGTCGACATCAGGAGCCACGTCATCCGGGCCCACCACGAGCACGGTCCCGTCCGAGCGCTGCTGGCAGGTGACGGGTGGCCCGCCCTCTTGCTGGAACTGCTGGCACCGTTGGGCCGGAGTACCGGGGAAGGCGCGGAAGCCGACGGTGGTGACGAAGCCGTTCCAGCGGAAGTGGGCGTATTGACCTGCCTTGCCGTCGTCGATGATCCGGCCGCTCGACGCCTCGGCGGGGGTGATCTTGCCAGGCTGGATCCGTGCGAACAGGCCGGGCAGCTCGGCCGCCTTGACCGGGAACTGGGCGGTCGGGATAGGGGGTTGTGCGGGCTTCGACGAGCTCTCGCTCGGCAGGCCGTTCGGGTGTGCCATCGCCGGTGCGGAGGCTGACGGCGTGCCGCCCGACGTGGTAGTCGATGGCGTGGCGGTCGGGCCGGTGACGGCTGGTTCGCCCCAGGCGCCGTGCAGGTTCGTGGCGACGCCGGTGGTGACCGCGGCGACCGCGATCGCGGCAACGGCCGCGGCGGCCACCGTGCTGATGGCGCGCCTGCGCCGGATCGCCCCGCCCCGCTCGACGCTGCCCTTGACCAGCGCGGAGACGTCGGGCCGGAGCTGTGCGACGGTGTCGTGGAAGAGCGCGGCGACCTGCTCGTCGATGGTGTCTTCGTCGTGCATGGTCAGTCCTTTCCGATCGTCAGTGAGTCGCCGACCAGACCGCGGACCCGTTGCAGGGCGCGCAGGCTGCGGGTGCGGACCGCTCCGGGCGAGACGCCCATCCGGTCGGCGACCTCGTCGACGCTGAGGTCCTCGAGATAGCGCAGTACCAGCACCACGCGGTCGGGTGGGGACAGCTCGGCCAGCAGCTGGAAGAGCGCGAGCCGGATGTCGGCGCGCACCGCCGGGTCGGGCATCGTCTGGTCCGGCACGTCGGCGTACGGCTGCTCGCCGCTGCTCCGGCGGCGCTTCCCGCCCAGGAACGTGCGGGTGAGCGTCGTCTGGGCGTAGGCGGCGGGGTTGTCGATCCGGCTGTACGGCCGGCGCCAGCGGGCGTAGACCTTGGCGAGGGTCTCCTGGACGAGGTCCTCCGCCTGGTGATGGCTGCCGCAGAGCAGCCAGGCCGAGCGGTAGAGCTGAGCGGCTCGCGCATGGGCGAACTCCTCGAACTCCCGCTGATGACTTGTCGCACCGGTGATCGGCATCGTTCTCCTCGGTCGGCTTACCCCTTTCGATGCGCGACCCGGCCCGAAAGTCACAAGCCGGCCGAACTCGTTTCACCGGCTCTGGCATCCTCGGCGAATGACCAACGACGAGCGGTTCGAAGTACGGCGACAGATCGCTGCCTCACCCGCGGAGATCTTCGCCGTACTACGGGAGCCCAGCGGCCACGTGGCGATCGACAGCTCCGGCATGCTCCAGTCCGCCGAGGGCAAGACCGTCGAGGCGGTGGGGGACGAGTTCGTCGTCCACATGGACCGGGAGGCGCTCAACGACCTGCCGATGGGCAAGTACGACGTCACGGTGATCATCACCAGCTTCACCGAGAACGCGGAGATCGAGTGGACCATCTCCGGCGCGATCCAGCCGCCCATCAAGCATCTGTACGGCTACCAGCTCCAGCCAAGCGCCACGGGCACCCTGGTGACCACGTACTACGACTGGAGCCAGATCGAGGACCGCTACCGGGGCAAGGTCAACTTCCCGATCATCCCCGAGGCAGGTCTGCGCGCGACCCTGGGCATTCTGGCCCGCACAGTCGAGCAGCAGTGACTGCGCTGTTCAGCGCCCAGCCCAGCCCCAGGCTTTAACCAGCATGGGCGACCTCCCTGCTGTGGCTCGAGGCGTAGCCGAGGGCTGAGGCTGCAACCAGGCCGGCTGCGATCAGTAGGAGCGCGGTGTGGGTGCCTATGGCTGGGACTAGGAGGCCGGCCGCCGCCTGGCCGAGGGCTGCGGCGCCTACTCGGAGGCTGGCGGCTGTAGTGCTGACTCGGCCTTGTAGAGCTAGCGGGCTGTAGACCTGGCGCGCGGCGAACATGGCCGGGAGCATCGGACCCTCTAGGAGGCCGGTGGCGGCGGCGAGCACGACAAGGACCGCGAAGCTGCTCGCTAGGGGCCAAGCGGTGAAGGCAAGGCCGTACGCGGCTACCGACAGCATCACGACGTGCTCGGGACGCCAACGGGTCTGGAAACGACCTAGGAGAAGGGCTGTCGTGACGCTGCCCAGCTCTAGGGCTGTCCAGAGGTACCCGGCGGTTGAGCGGGGCATGCCGAGTGAGGCCATGTGGAGCGGCAGGGTGATGAGCAGCATGCCGATGACGCCCATGAGGAGAGTCGTGGTCACTGTGGAGGCTCGCAGGCGGGGAGTGCGGGCTAGGTGGGTGAGTCCGGCTATTACTGAAGCCAGGAAGGGCTCCTGGGAGCCGCGGGCCGCGGGCAGTGCGGGTAGGCGGCCGATGGCCAGGATGCTGAGGGTTGCGGTCATGGCGATGACCACGACGGCTGCTTCCACGGATACGGCTGCAGCGATCGTGGCGGCGGCCGCTGGGCCGGTGATGGTGGCTGCGCCGAAGCTGGCTGCCTCCAACGAGTTGGCCCGCGGTAGACGCTCCGCTGGGACCAGGCTCGGGAGCATGCTGGTGAATCCTCCGCTGACCAGCGGCAGGGTCGTACCGGCGAGTGCTGCGAGCGCGGGAGTCACCCAGTGAGGGCTATGGCCGACGACGGCGAGCATGGCGACCATGACAGCGCCTAGGACGGCTTGGTTGAGGGCTAGCGCAGTACGGCGGTACTGGGTTCTGTCGAGCCAGGCGCCGAGCAGTGGGCCGGTCACGATCGCCGGGAGGGCGTAGGCGGCTCCGGTGAGGCCGGCCAGAGCTGCGCTGTCGGTGCGATCGAGGACGAGCAGGACGAGGGTGAACGCGACCATCTCGTCGCCGACTCGCGCGAGCGTCGCGGCGGTGAGGTAGCGGGCCAGCATCGGCTTCTCCCTGTAACGCATGGATAGCAGTTACGCGTTACGCTAACAAAGGCGTTACGATCGGTCGAGTGGAGAGCCTGACGACGCCGGACCGGATGATCCGGATCGCGGTGGACCTGGTGAACACCAAGTCCCTCGATCCGGAGCGGTTGACCTCGGTGGCCGCCTTGCGGGAGTTCCTGCTCGAGCACGGCGAGCCGACGGCGACGGTCGACGAGGGTGATCTGGCTGCGGTGAAGGCGGTGCGTGAGCGCATTCGGCCGGTGTTCCACGCCGAGCCGCGGGAGGCCGCGCGCATCCTCAACGAGTTGCTGAGCGAGTACGCGGTACGGCCCTATCTGTCCGATCACGACGGGTCGCCGTGGCATCTGCACGTGGCCAAGCCCGAGGCGACGTGGGCCGAGTGGATCGCGGCCGGGGCGGCGCTCGGGCTGTCGGGATTCGCGGCGGGCCACGGGTTCGAGGCGATCGACACCTGCGCCGCGGCGGATTGCGAGCGGGTCTTCGTCAACGCGGCCGAGCGGCGGCCACGGCGGTTCTGTACGCCGACCTGCTCCAGCCGGACCCGCGTTGCGTCGTACCGGGCCCGCTCGAAGGCAGCCGGCGCATAGGATCGACGCGAGGAAACCGGCAACAAGAGGAGTGCGCGTGAGTCACACCGTGGTGGCAGAGCTGGTGGCGAACGTCCAGACGATCATCGCCAAGGCCGGGGACACGGTGGGGCCGGAGGACACCCTCGTCATCCTCGAGTCGATGAAGATGGAGATCCCGGTGCTCGCCGAGGTGGCCGGCACGATCACCGAGATGAAGGTCTCCGAGGGTGAAGTGGTCCGCGACGGCGACCCGATCGCCGTGATCGAAGAGAAGTAGCGTTCAACCTTTATGCGCCCTCGCGCGTCTGGTAGATGAGAGTTCCATGAGAGCTGGCGAGGCGGGGAACTTCCCGTCAGCGGGGGCCGTTGACTCGTCGTACTGGCATCCCAGGGTCGAACCAGGGTGTACCCGACGTGCGAAGAGGACGGTGAACGCGGCACCATGGTGTTCTCACTCGTTGCCGAGCGGACCCAGGGAGGCGTTGTCGTGAAACCGGTCGACACCCCCGTGGTGCCCGCTGCGAGCACCCCGAAGGTCCAGCCGGAGATCGAGGCGCTGCCGTCCTGGGACGAGATCGTCCGGGCCCACTCGGCCCGCGTCTACCGGCTCGCGTACCGGCTGACCGGCAACAAGCACGACGCCGAGGACCTGACCCAAGAGGTCTTCGTCCGGGTCTTCCGGTCGCTGTCGTCCTACACGCCGGGCACCTTCGAGGGCTGGCTCTACCGGATCACCACCAACCTGTTCCTGGACGGCGCCCGCCGCAAGCAGCGGATCCGCTTCGACGGGCTGCCCGACGACGCGCACGACCGGCTGCCGGCCAAGGGCTCCGGCCCGGCCGAGAAGCTCGACCAGGACCTGTTCGACCACGATGTGCAGTACGCGCTCGACGCGCTGCCCGAGGACTTCCGGGCGGCGGTGGTGCTCTGCGACATCGAGGGCATGACGTATGACGAGATCGCCGACGTACTGGATGTGAAGCTCGGCACCGTCCGCAGCCGGATCCACCGCGGCCGCTCGATGCTGCGCAAGCACCTCGAGCACCGCGCGCCACGGTCCGGCCAGACCCGTATCAGTGGCCCGCCCGCGGACGGGCCGCTCGCTGCCGGAGGTGACGACCGGTGACCGTGCAACATCCCTTGGACAAGCTGAGCGCTGTCGTCGACGGTGAGCTCGACCACGACTCGCGCGACAGGGTGCTGAGCCACCTGGTCGGCTGCGACACCTGCCGCTCCGAGGTGGACGCCCAGCGGCGGCTCAAGGCCGGGCTGGCCGCGTCGGCCGCTCCGGACCCCTCGATGGACCTGATGCAGCGTCTGATGGGTGTCTCGTCGTTCGGCACCGAGCCGCGCGAGGAGATCCGCCCGGTGCTCACACCGGCCGCCTTTTCACTCATGCCGCAACGGTCGGCCTTCCCGGCTGCGCGCAGCGACGCAACGCGACCAGGGACCCGTACTGCGACGCGCAGCCGCCGGCGTACCGGCGTACTGGGCGCAGCGGGCTCTGCAGCCGCCATGGCCTCACTACTCGGTACTGCGTTCGTGCTGGGCGACCCGGCTCGGTCGGAGCAACCACCGTCGCTGCAACCCCCGCTGACCAGCTACACCGCCGACCACGCGGCCGCGACTGCCAGTGCTCCTTTCGCTGACCCGGTAGCGCTGATGAACTCCTTCAACGGGGCTGGATACGCCGGGCTCAGCCCGACGCTGCAGCCGGTGGCCTTGACGGGGCGCTGACCGATGAGCCTCTCCAGGCTCGCCGTACTGGTCGGCACTGCGCTGATCGGTTTCGGCCTGCCCATGCCTGCTGTCGCTTCGCCTGTTCCGGTCGCGCAGCGCGAGGACAACCCGAACGCTGTCGCCTGGCTGGAGCGTGCGGCGGCGGCGCCGGATCACGTCTCGTACCAGGGCACCCAGATCATCACCTCCTGGGGAACGCAGGGGGCGAGCTCCGCGATGCTCGACATCGTCCATGCCGCCTCGCAGGGGTCGGAGATCAGCGTGGTCGGCCCGGCCGCGTCGCCGGGCGCCAAGGCCTTCGTGCAGCGCGCCAGCCACGCGGTGGGGCCGACTGTCGACGGTGGGCCGCTCTCACTGCTCAAGGCGACGTACGAGCTGGTCTACAAGTGCTGCACGGACACGATCGGGCGGGCGGCGGTACTGATCGAGGCGCTGCGGGGCGACCGGACGCTCGCTGCGCGGTTCTGGATCGACCAGGCGACCGGGTTGTTGCTGCAGCGGCAGCTGTTCAGCGACGACGGCAAGACGATGGTCCGGGCCACCGTGTTCACCGACCTGGAGATCGAGGAGTCCGAGTTCATCGGGCACCTGCCGCCGATGGCTCCGGGCAGTGTGGAGTCGGTCGGGATGGGCAGCGTCGACGGGCTGCGGTCGCAGGGCTGGACGTGCTCGCCGTCGCTCCCGGCGTCTCTGCAGCTGTACGACGTACATCAGGACGAGGCGACCAAGTCACTGCAGTTCTCGTACTCCGACGGGCTGTTCAACGTGTCGCTCTTCGAACAGCGCGGGGAGCTCGACCCGGCGGCGGTGGCGGGCTACACGGCCTCGACGACGCCTGAGGGGGCTCGGGTCTACCAGCGGTACGGGATGCCCTCATACGTCGTCTGGTCGTCCGGGGGGATCGTGTACACGATGGTCGGCGACCTGCCCTTCGAGACGCTCGGGAAGGTGGTGGCGGCCTTCCCGCACATTCCGCCGCCGAAGGTCACGGCGGTCCAGCGGATGGGGACCGGACTGGCTAAAATCGCGTCTTGGCTCACACCGATGGGTGCGCTTTCCCACAAGCTGGGATAATGAATTGTGGGAGTACCTGCCGGCACCCCGGTGCGGGCGGCTCCCGACTCCAAGATGACGACGACGTGAGGCGGGCACCGTGAGCTGGGATGACGCCGAACCGACGCCCCGGAACCCTTCAAATCCGGACAGTGGGGAGCCTGTAGGCGACCCGACCCTCGCCGACGCGGCCGCGGGTCTCACTGCGCCTACGCCGGTGACTCCGGCACCTGGCCCGGCGCCTGCACCTGCGCCGCCTCCTGGGGGCTTCGGGGCGGCTCCTTCGGCCAACGGGTACGCGGGGAGTCCCGCGGTCTCCGCGCTGACTCCGCCGAACACCATGGCGGGGTCGCAGCCCCTGGCGGCTCCGGGTAGCAGCAGTTCGGCGTACCGGCAGAGCAACGGGCGGTCCACGACCCAGCGGAGCTTCGGGCGGCCCGAGGTGCAGGACAACGGGTTCCGGCCCACGTACTCCGGGCAGGCCTGGCCGACCGCGCAGCCGTCGTACGTGCCCCCGCCGCCGCTGGACTGGCATCAGCAGCAGGCGCGGGCGTACACGCCGGCACCGCCGGAGAAGCGCAACAAGATCATCAGCCTGGCGGCCGTGGTCGCCCTGCTCGTCGGTCTGGTCGCAGGCGGAGGTGCGGCCGTGGCGGTAGTCGCGCTGGACAACACCAGCGTCGACAACTCCGGACCGGAGATCGGTACCGGCGCCGACCCGAAGATCAAGACCGGCTCCGTCTCGGCCGTCGCCCAGACGCTGCTGCCGAGTGTCGTCCAGCTCAAGGTGGAAGGCGCCGACGACTCCAGCGCGACCGGCTCCGGCTTCGTGATCGACGGCTCCGGGCACATCCTGACCAACAACCACGTCGTCGCGGCCGCGGCGACCGGCGGTTCGATCCAGGTGGTGACGGAGAAGGGCAAGGTCGCCACGGCTCGCCTGGTCGGCCGCTCACCGGCGTACGACCTGGCGGTGGTCCAGGTGTTCGGGATCGACGCGCCGTCGGTGCAGTTCGGCGAGTCCGCGAAGGCGATCGTCGGGCAGGACGTGGTGGCGATCGGTTCGCCGCTCGGCCTGGCCGGGACCGTCACCTCCGGCATCGTCTCGGCCAAGAACCGCCCGGTCACCGCCGGCGGCGAGGGCGAGATCTCCTACATCAACGCGCTGCAGACCGACGCGGCCATCAACCCGGGCAACTCAGGCGGGCCGCTGGTCGACATGGACGCGCACGTGATCGGCGTGAACTCCGCGATCGCGACCGTCCGCGGCGCGGAACCGGGCTCCAGCGGCAACATCGGGCTCGGATTCGCGATCCCGATCGACCAGGCCCGGCGTACTGCCCAGCAGTTGATCGCCTCCGGCCACGCGTCGTACCCGGTGATCGGCGCGAACGTGGACATGCAGTTCGAGGGCGGCGCGCGGGTCAGCGAGATCCAGCCGAAGAGCGCGGCGCAGCGGGCCGGACTGCGGACCGGTGACGTGATCACCCAGATCAACGGTCAATCGGTGGACACCGCCGAGGCGCTGATCGTGGCGATCCGTACGCACCAGCCCGGCGAGAACGTCAAGCTCCTCTTCGAGCGTGGCGGCAAACCGCGCGAGGTGACGCTCAAGCTCACCGCCCAGGAGGGCTGAGACCCGGACTCGTCGTCGACCAGCCGCGGGCTAGGCTGTCCGCGGCGCAACGAAATACTGAAGGGGTGGGGACATGTTCGGCATCGGGCCGCTCGAGCTGGGTGTGATCGCGATCGTCGCCGTACTCGTCTTCGGCCCCGATCGGCTGCCGGAGTTCGCCCGCACCGCCGGCAAGCTGCTGCGCCAGGTCCGGACGATGGTCAACAACGCCCAGAACGACCTCCGCGAGGAGCTCGGCCCGGAGTTCGCCGACCTGGACGTCCGCGACCTGAACCCGCGCAGCTTCGTCCGCAAACACCTCCTCGACGGCATGGACGACGACCTCGACGACAAGCCCGTCTCCAACGGCTACGCCACCCCCGAACGCCTCCCCGCCGGCACCCGAGCCCCCTTCGACCCCGAATCTACTTAGTACTTCCGGGTTGCCGTCCGGCGCGAGGTGCTCGCCTATGCCGAGTTCGCAGGCTCTGGGGTGGCCCTGTTTCGGTCCTGAGGTGCGGGAGGGTGTGCCGATGGACAGGTAGTGCACCTTAATACGGTGTACGCGGAGATGGTCGACGCGCTCAGGTGCACTAGGCGCTGGCTACTACGTCCTGTTCGTCGGCACGTTTCCACGGTGGGATAGGCCGACTTGGGTGCCCTGCCATGGGAGCCAGCAGGACGAGAGACATTGAGCTATGACCAGGCCCCAGCGGTAACTCCGCGACCGGTGAGCCAGGGCGCTGTCGAGTAAGCGGGCACAGCACGCGCCCATGGGTGGGAGCGGTCTGCGCAGCTGGCGACGGAGGAGGCTGCGTCGCCAGACTGCGTGGGTGGACCAGAGTCAGCGGCCGACCGGGGAGAGCCCGAGTTGCCGGCCGAGCAGTCCGCGCGGCTTGCCGCCCAATCGCTCAGCAATCTCCGAAAGCACCAGCGCGGCAGGGGTTTCGGGATCGGCCATCACCAGCGGCTGACCAATGTCGCCGCCGCTGCGGAGGCGCTCGTCGAGCGGGACCTCGCCCAGCAAGGGAATCTCATACCCAAGCCGCTGCGACAAAGTCGAAGCCACCCGCGCCCCACCACCCGAGCCGAAGATCTCGATCCGGTGCGAAGGACCACAGTGCGGGCAAGGCAGGAAGGACATGTTTTCGATGACACCAGCCACCCGCTGGTGCACCATCTGCGCCATCGTGCCGGCGCGCTCCGCCACCTCGGCAGCAGCCTCCTGCGGAGTCGTCACCACGATGACCTCAGCGCTCGTCAGCCGCTGGCCGACAGAGATCGCGATGTCACCCGTACCGGGCGGCAGGTCAAGGAGCAGGACGTCGAGGTCGCCCCAGTAGACGTCGGCCAGCATCTGCACCAGCGCCCGGTCCAGGATCGGCCCGCGCCAGGCGACGACCTGGTCGCGCTTGGGCTTGAGCATGCCGATCGAGATCACCTTCACGCCGTGCGCGGGCACCGGCATGATCATGTCGTCCACGGCGGTCGGCCGCTCGTCGGCGACGCCGAACATGGCGGGGATCGAGTGGCCGTAGATGTCGGCGTCCAGTACGCCGACCGACAGGCCCTTGGCCGCCATCGCGACGGCCAGGTTCACCGTTACCGAGGACTTGCCGACGCCGCCCTTGCCGGAGGCGATCGCGAACACCTTGGTCAGCGAGTCGGCCCGCGCGAACGGGATCTCCTTCTCGGCGACTCCACCGCGCAACTGCGTCTGCAGGGCGGCGCGCTGCTCGGTCGACATCACGCCGAGCTCGATCTCCACCCCGGTCACGCCGTCGAGCGCGCTGACGGCGGCGTTGGTGTCGCGGCGCAGGGTGTCCTTCATCGGGCAGCCGGCGACGGTCAGCAGGATCTTCACCGCGACCACGCCGTCGGTTTTCACCACGACGGATTCGACCATGCCGAGTTCAGTGATCGGCTTCTTGATCTCCGGGTCGATGACGCCACCCAGCGCGGCGGTCACTTGGTCAGCAGTTGGGGCCATGTCCACAAGGCTACGTGCTGGACAACCCCCGCCTGACCCCAGTCCACTGTGACCTGGCCCCCGCAAGGCAAGCCTAACCTCAGCCACGCCCTCAGAGACGGCCAAGAGACGCCAAAGAGACGCCCAGGAGACGCCCCTAGAGGCCGGGAGCTCCGTAGACGGCGAGCCAGCGCCCCAGGTCCGCTTCGAAGTTGAGGTCCGCGCCGATCAGCGACTTCACCTGGAGCTCAGTCGCGTTGTCGCGACGGTCCGCGCCGACCGGGACGAACGGGTACCAGGAACCCCGCTTGTAGAGGTACACGAGACCCAGCGACCGAGTCCCGTTCGTGAAGGAGACAAGGGTACAAAGCAGGGCGTTGCCGAAGCCGGCGTCGACCAGCGACGAGTTCACGCCGTGCAGATCGGTGACGAGCCCTTCCAGGTCGTCCGGGGTGGTCTCGCGGACCAGCCAGGTGAAGCCGTACGAGTCCGTAGTACTGGTGAATTTGCCGTTGTCGAGCGCGAGCAGCTTGTCGACCTCGTCGCGCATCGTCGAGAAGCCGCCGCCCTCGGCCGGCTTGAAGCAGACCGAACCGCTGCCGGTCGCGCGGTAACCGGCCGCGGTCTCCAGGGTGATCGCGGCCGACGGAAGCTGGAACAGCTGATCGAGGTTCGGGGGGACGGCTTTGCTCCTGCCGAGCAGGATGTCGAGGAGACCCATGTGGCTAAGCTTGCTCGCCCAGCTCGCGGGACAACACACCGAGGCGGTCGAGGCGGGTCTCCAGTGGCGGGTGGGTGGAGAACAGCGACGACAGGCTGAGGCCCTTGCCGGAGATGGCCGGAGCGAAGAAGAACGCGTTGAACGCCTCCGCCTGGCGCAGGTCGCGCGCCGGTATCCGGGCGATGTCCCCGCTGATCTTGGTCAATGCCGAGGCCAGTGACGACGGCCGGCCGGTCAGCATCGCGCCGGCCCGGTCCGCGGCCAGCTCGCGATAGCGCGACAGCGCCCGGGTCAGCAGGAACGAGATCGCGTAGACCACGGCCGACACCGCGACGACCGTCAGCACGATCACGGCGGTGTTCTGGTCGCGCCGGCCGCCGCCCATGCCGCTGTAGAGGCCGAAGCGGGTGATCAGCCCGGCCAGGACGCCGAGGAACGACGCGATCGTCATCACGGCCACGTCGCGATGGGCCACATGGGACAACTCGTGGGCGAGCACGCCTTCGAGCTCGTCGGCGTCCAGCCGGCGCATGATCCCGGTCGTCACGCAGATGACGGCGTTGTTCGGATTACGTCCGGTGGCGAACGCGTTCGGCAGGTCGACGTCCGCGATCGCGACCCGCGGCTTCGGCATGTCGGCCAGCGCGCACAGCCGGTCGATCACGCCGTGCAACTGCGGCGCCTCCTCCGCGGTGACGATCCGCCCGTGCATCGCGTAGAGCGCGATCCGGTCGGAGAACCAGTACTGCGCGAACAGCATCCCGCCCGCGATCACGACCGCCAGTACCGCGCTCTTCGTCAAGGCGATCAACGCCGCGACGAACGCCACGTACAGCAGCCCCAGCAGGAAGCTGGTCACCACCATCCGCCTGGTCAGCCCACGATCGGGCTTGAAACGACTCTTCATCCGACATCCCTTCACACCGTGGAATCGAGCCTAGCTCGCCACCAAGAGTCGTCAGACGCGGTCGTCCTCGCGATCCTTGAGATCCAGCTCGGCGAGCAGGGAACGCAGCTCCGAGCGAAGGAAGTCGCGGGTAGCCACCTCGCCCACGGACATCCGGAGCGCGGCCATCTCGCGGGCCAGGAACTCCATGTCGGCGCGGGTCCGGGCGTCGACGTCGCGGTCGCGTTCGTACTGGACCCGGTCGCGAGCCTCCTGCCGGTTCTGCGCGAGCAGGATCAGCGGCGCGGCGTACGACGCCTGCAGGCTGAGCGCGAGGGTCAGGAAGATGAACGGGTACTGGTCCCAGCGCATGCCTTCCGGCGCGAAGATGTTCCAAGCCACCCATACCAGGATCGTCAGGGTCATGTAGACCAGGAACTGCCCGGTGCCGAGGAAGCGCGCGATCCGCTCCGACAGCCGGCCGAACGCGTCCGCGTCGTACGCGCGCCGCCGCACGATGGTCCGGCGCAGCTCGCGGGGGATGTCCAGCCGATCGACGGCGGGCCGGGTCAACCGGCGCTCGTCGGTACTGCGGTCGTCACGGGGCATGGCCGTCCACCTCCTGCTGATCGGGTTCGCGCCAGTCGTCGGGGAGCAGGTGGTCCAGTACGTCGTCGACGGTGACCGCACCGAGCAGCCTGCCCTCGTCGTCGAGCACCGGCGCCGCCACCAGGTTGTAGGTCGCCAGGTACTTGCTCACGGCATGCAAACTGTCGTCCGGACGGAGCCCGTCGAGGTCGGTGTCCAGTACTCCGGACACCAGCGCGGACGGTGGCTCGCGCAGCAGCCGCTGGATGTGGCCGATACCTATGAACCGGCCGGTGGGCGTCTCCAGCGGCGGCCGGCAGACGTAGATCATCGCGGCCAGTGCCGGGCTCAGCTCGGCATTCCGCACGTGTGCCAGAGCATCGGCGACAGTGGCGTCCGCTGGCAGGATCACCGGCTCCGAGGTCATCAGGCCACCAGCGGTCCGCTCCTCGTACGTCAGCAGCCGCCGGACGTCCTCAGCCTCGTCCGGCTCCATCAACGTGAGCAGCGCCTCAGCTGTCTCCGTCGGCAGCTCAGCGATCAGGTCGGCCGCATCGTCCGGCGACATCTCCTCCAGCACGTCGGCAGCCCGCTCAGTGTCCAGACCGGCCAGGATCTCCACCTGGACGTCCTCGGGCAGCTCCTCCAGTACGTCGGCCAGCCGCTCATCATCCAGCGCCGCAGCGATCTCCTTGCGCCGCTTGGGCGACAACTCATGCAGTACGCCGGCCAGGTCGGCCGCCTTCATCGAGTCGAAGGCCGCCAGGATGTGGGTAGCGCCTTGGCCCTCCTCCACCGACGCGAACCCACTCACGTCGGCCCAGTCGAGGACATGCGACTGCCCCCGGCGCCGCCGGAACCGCTTGCCGCCCTCGGTGACGGCCACCTTCGTCAGCACCCAGTCGCGCGTCCGCCACTGCTCCATCGCCAGGTCGAACACAGTCGCCTGGGTACCGGACTCCTTGATCGTCACCGTCCGGTCCAGCAGCTCACCGAGCACCAGTACCTCGGTACTGCGCTGCTCGAACCGCCGCATGTTCACCAGCCCGGTGGTGATCACGTGCCCGACGTCCACCGAGGTCACCCGGGTCATCGGCAGGAAGATCCGCCGACGGGTGAACACCTCGACCACTAGCCCGAGCACCCGCGGTGGCTGCGTCCCCTGCCGGAGCATGACGACGACGTCGCGGACCTTGCCGACCTGGTCCCCGTTCGGGTCGTACACGGGAAGACCAGCCAACCGGGCCACGTAGACGCGCGTAGGAGGGCCGCTCATAACTCGAAGGCTAATGCCCCGAACAGGTTCACCCTGCCCAAGACATGATTCAGGTCAGCCCGGGACGCCGTTTGGAGCGATTCAGGTCAGCTTGGGACGGCGTTTGGAGCGCCGATGGAAGGTGATCGGCCGCTTGCCCCGGGTGGTCGCAGTGCTCCCAGCAGGCGTCTCCAGCCGGGACTGCCCGTCGAACCGGCCAACAGCCTCGGTGATCTCACCAGTGGGCTCCAGGACGAGCAGGTCAGCCTCCATCCGCCAGCGGTCGAGCTGGGTGTCCAGTCCGTCCGCATTGAGCCGCTCAGTACGCAGTACCAGCGCAGCGGCCGTCCACTCCTCGCTAGCGGGATCCAGACGTCGTACCGACGCCTTCCAGCCGGCTAGCCGATTAGTAGCAGGCTTGGCCGGTACTACGACCTCAGCCGTCCCCGCCTCAGCCAACCCGGGCAGCGGCTGCTCAGCACTCCCGGCCTTGTCAGCCAGTACTACGTACGCCCCGTCCACCGTGGCAAACCAAGCCGGCGCCGGCCGCCCGCCGTTCCAGGACAACCAGACGAGCCCGGCCTTCTTCATCACCCCGGCGATCTCCGCAACAGCCTCGTCAGTCGTCACCAGCCAAGACTGTCACAGGTCGCGCAGTGCAGCCTGTGCTCCGGCCTGGAACCGCGTCTGCGCGCCCAACTCCTGCATCAGCGCAGCCAGCTTCCGCTGAGCCGTCCGAGGGCTCACCCCGAGCTCACGAGCGATCTGCCCGTCCGAGAGCCCCGACAGCAGCAGCGAGGTCAGCAGTCGCGCCTCCGCCTCCTCATCCGGCACAGCAGGCAGTGCCCGCTCCCACAGCCGCTCGAAGAGCTCCTGGTAGGCATCGAGCAGCCCACACGGCTGCAGGATCGCAGCGCGGTCCTCACCGAGCATGATCAGCGCCATGCGATCGTCGACGAGGTAGAGCTCCACCGGCAGGGTCGGTACCACCCGCACCTCGCCACACGGATCCGGCTGCAGAGCGGCCGCCTCATAGATGGTCCGGCATTCGACATGCACCTCGAGAGGCACCTGCGGCGATCGGATCAGCCGCCGTACCTCGAGCCTGCCAGCCTGCTGAACCTGCACGATCCGCTGCCGCACAGCAGCGGCGTCACCGACGTACTCGAGCAGCGTCGGCCTCGGCGCGGTCACATGCTTGCGATAGGCAACCATGAGCGAGGAGATGTGTTCCCGGGCCTCCCGCAGCTGTCGCTCGCGGTCGAGGATGAGCACCTCTAGCGCAATGTCCGGAGCCACTGCCTCATACCCGCCATCGACGGGTGTAGCCAGCCCCTTGTCCACCAGGGCCGTCAACGCGTCACCGGCCGGCACAGGCTGGTGCGCAACCAGTGCCCGGTACGCCACCTGCTCGGCCGGAGTCAGGCCGAGTACTGCGAGGTCATCCGTCATGTGAGTCCAGCCATCCCCGGAGTACGGCCTGGTAGCCCGCCTGGAACCTGGTGTCGGCCCCTAGCCGCTGACGCATCCGCTCGATCCGTGAGCGGACATTGCGCTCGGTCCAGCCCAGCTGGGTCGCCGTCTCGCTGTCCGTGAGCCCTGACATCAGCAGGGCGAGCAGCTCCCGCTCCTGCTCGGTGGGACGGTCCGTACGGCCCGACTGCCCGGCGTATGTGGCCAGGGGGACCGCCCGGCTCCACAGCAGCTCGAACAGCGCCTGCAGGGTGGCTACCAGCGTCGGATCGTGGATCAGCAGCGCAGCGGAGTACTGGCTGGCGCCGATGTCGATCGGTACGAAGGCCATCGGGCCGTCGGTCAGGATCAGCTTGAGCGGTACTTCGCCCACCCGGGCCCGCTCGCCGTCGTTGACGCCGCTGACCCGCGAGGCGAGCCGGCCGGGCCGGTCGACGGACCCCTTCCGGTCGTAGAGGATCCGGAAGGTGATGCCCTCGCGGAGGTGCTCCAGCTCGTTCTGGTGGACCTGGCTCGGGTCGGCCATGAACGGTGGCGCATCCGAGAAGCACACCTCGGTCCTGGCGCTCCGGACCAGCCGCTCGATGCCAGCGGCGATCTCAGGCTCACCCCGGAGTACTTCGATCAGCTCGGCGGGCTCACTGCGCGTAGTACTGGTGTGGAAGCTGGTGGCGAGCAGCACCGTCTCCTGGCGCGCCTTGGCCAACTCCAGCTCGCGATCGCGGAGCAGGAGCTCCATGGCGATGTCTGGGGGGAGTACCAGGTAGCGGGGCGGGTTGGAGGGCATCAGCGAGATGAGGCCGAGCTCGACCAGGCGTTTCGCGGCAGCCGGGTCAGTGACCTCCGCCTCGGTCACCGGCAGCCGGGACACCAGGTCTTCGTAGAGGTCCTGCTCAGCACGAGTTAGTCCGAGAGGCTCCAGCACAGCACCGATCATCGCTCACGCCCGGGGTCGTTCGGGAGCCGGTGACCCCGGACACATCCCCTTCGGGCGTGAGGGATGTCACCGACGTGCAGCCCGCGGTTTCGCCGTACGCTGCGAGTGACCGACGGGTAACCGGACTGAAGGATGCGGCGATGGCTGACGAGACGACCACCACCAAGGCGCTCCGGAGCAGGCGTTCCTGCCTGGCCACACCGGGCTCGAACCCGCGTTTCCTGGAGAAGGCCAAGGGCCTCGACGCCGACCAGGTGTTCCTCGACCTGGAGGACTCGGTCGCGCCGATCGCGAAGGTGGACGCGCGCAAGAGCGTCGTCGCCGCGCTGAACGAAGGCGGCTGGGGCAACAAGATCCGCGTGGTCCGGGTGAACGACTGGACCACCGAGTGGACCTACGGCGACGTGATCGAGGTGGTCGCCGGGGCCGGGGCCAACCTAGACTGCATCATGCTGCCGAAGGTGCAGACCGCCGAGCAGGTGGTTGCGCTCGACCTGCTGCTGACCCAGCTGGAGAAGGTGCACGGCTACGAGCCGGGCCGGATCGGGATCGAGGCGCAGATCGAGAACGCGCTCGGCCTGACCAACGTGAACGCGATCGCGGCCGCCTCGCCGCGGGTCGAGACCATCATCTTCGGGCCCGCCGACTTCATGGCCTCGATCAACATGAAGTCGCTGGTGGTCGGCGAGCAGCCGCCCGGCTACGACGTCGGCGACGCCTACCACTACATCCTGATGCAGATCCTGATGGCGGCCCGCGCCTACGGCAAGCAGGCGATCGACGGCCCGTATCTGCAGATCAAGGACGTCGACGGCTTCCGCCGGGTGGCCGGCCGCGCCGCCGCCCTCGGCTTCGACGGCAAGTGGGTGCTGCACCCGGACCAGATCGCCGCCGCCAACGAGGTCTTCTCGCCGCGGCAGGAGGACTACGACCACTCCGAGAACATCCTCGACGCTTACGACCACTACACCTCCGCCGCCGGCGGCGCCCGCGGCGCGGTGATGCTCGGCGACGAGATGATCGACGAGGCCTCCCGCAAAATGGCCCTCGTCATCTCCGCCAAGGGCCGCGCCGCCGGGATGACCCGCACCGACGTGTGGAAGCCCGAAGACTGAGCCCAGAGCGTCGAAACCCTGGGCTCAGCCAAGGATCAGCGCAGGGTGAGGACCTTGAGGATGCGGATCGGGCGGACCGGCGGGCCGTCCTGGTCGGGGTCGGCGATGCCGGCCTTGACCATCCGGTCGAAGGTGGACATGCCGAAGACGACGTGGCCGAGCACGGTGTAGTTCGGCGGGATGTTGGCGAACGAGTGCACGACGAAGAACTCGCTGCCGTTCGTCCCCGGGCCTTGGTTGCCCATGGCAACGGTGCCGCGGGGGTAGGTCTCCTTGCCGGTCACCTCGTCGGGGAACTTGTACCCCGGGCCGCCCTCCTCCTGGCGGTAGATGTCACCGCACTGCAGGACGCCTAGCCGGGCCGAGTTCGTCAGCCGGAAGCACTGCGTCCGGTCGTAGAAGCGGCTGTTGACCAGGTGGACGAAGCTGGACACCCCGCACGGCGCGTTGGCCCGGTCCATCCGCACTACGAACGGCCCGTAGTTCGTCACGAAGAACACATCGACTGTGCCCTTCGCGAGCGCCTTGGCCTTCGGCACGGTGACCGGCTTGGCGGCCGGGTTCTCCGGCGTGGGCGTGAACTCGCACCGCACGGTCGGCGGCTTGTGCCCAGCCGGTACTGCAGGCGCCGCACTCGCGGCGGTGGACGTGAGGGTCGCGGCGGCAAGGCCGGCCACGACCAGCAAACTCAGTCTGCGCAACATGTTCGCCAACCTAGTCCTGACATGACGGCACTGTCACCGGAAAGCGGGCATCAACTGCTTCAAACGTTCGGTGGACCTCAGAGCTAGCTGAAGGATTTCGCTGCGGACTCGCTCCTGCCGGGTCGGCCGCCTAGGGTAGGGCGGCGAACAGAGCCGACAGTGAGGTGTTGGGTGTGAACGGCGAGGTACTCGCGGGGCGCTATCGATTGCTGGCTCCGTTGGGGCACGGCGGCGCGGGCGAGGTGTGGCGGGGCGAGGACTCGGTCCTGGCCCGGCCGGTGGCGGTGAAACTGCTGCGCCGGCTCGAAGGCGACCAGATGGACGCTGTCGAGCGGTTCCGCACCGAGGCTCAGGCCGCGGCCCGGCTGACCCACCCCAACGTGGTCGCGACGTACGACGTCGGTACTGCGAACGGCCAGGTGTTCCTGGTGATGGAACTCGTCGACGGCCCCGACCTGTCGCAACTGCTGCGTACCAAGGGTCTGCCGTCCGAGCGCTTCGTCGCCGACATCGCCATGCAGGGCGCCCGCGCCCTCGACGCGGCCCACGCGGCCGGGATCGTGCACCGCGACGTCAAGCCGGCCAACTTCCTGCTGGCCCCCGACGGCACGCTCAAGATCACCGACTTCGGCATCGCGCAGGCAAGCGGCGCAGACGGCGCCACCGGCCCGATCCTCCTCGGTACTGCGGGGTACGTCTCGCCCGAGCAGGTCCGTGGCGAACGCGCGACGCCCGCCAGCGACTGGTACGCCCTCGGCTGCGTCCTCTACGAACTACTCGAAGGCACCACCCCCTTCGTCGGCACAGACGTCATGGACGTCATGCACCAGCACCTGGACGCCATCCCGGCTCCGGTACGCCGTACCGACACAGTTCCGGGTCTAGCCGACCTGGTCATGCACCTACTCGCCAAAGACCCAGCAGCCCGCCCCTCCTCCACCTCCGCCCTCGCCGCCTACCTAAAGCCAACTGCTCCGCCCCCGCCAGTGGACGACAACAGCACCCGGGTACTCCCGCTCCCGGCGGCAGCTACCCCAATTCCTGTTGAGGTACCCGCGGCTGCCGAGGTCTTGCCGGTCGGAGCGTTTGATGAGCATCCGGAGCGGGATGAGCCCAGCAAGCGTCGGATGACCTTCACCAAGGTGTTGGTGGGGGCTGCAGTGCTGGTGGTTGGAGTGATGATTGCGGCGCTGCTGCGGGAAGGCGTGTCCTCGGATACGCCGGCTGAGGCCGGGGGAGTGCCGTCGACCACCCCGTCGACCACGGTGAAGGCAGTCGCCAAGCCGAAGCCGACACCCACGCCTACTCCGAGCAAGACGCCCAGCAAGAAGCCGACGCCGAGCAAGACGCCTACGAAGAAGCCTTCGCAGCCGCAGAACAACACCTCCGCGGCACTGCGGACGCTGGCCCAGATGGTGCGGGACCACAAGCAGGAGCACGCCAAGCGGACCGTGCAAGAGGCCGCCAAGGACCTGGAGCAGGCCGCCAAGGCGCTGGACCAGGGCGACTCCGACGAGGCCGTGCAGCAGTACCAGCAGGCCAGGCAGCGGCTGATCCAAGCTCAGCAGCAGGGCAGGTGGCAGTCGACACCGCAGATCTCCGGCATGTTCGCAGCAGTTGGCGCTGCACTACGGGCCGAGAACGACGGCGACAACGGCGACCCCGGCAACGGCTGGAACCGCAACTAGCCAGCACCTTGCGCTTCGTAGTACCAGATCGTGGCGGCGTGAGGCAGGCGACGGTTGGGGCGTGGTCGGTGTCACAGCGGGTGTCGGTGCTGGCCGCGATGCTGGAGGACCCGCGATACTCGCGAGTAGTGTCGACGTGGGCCGACCGAAGGAGCGCCGCTGATGAGCAGGTTGCAGCAGACCGAGGGACTCACCGACATCCAGGAAGAGATCCTGAAGACGGTACGTGCCTTCGTCGAGTCCGAGATCCTCCCGGTGGCGACCGAGTTGGAGCACAAGGACGAGTACCCGACCCAGATCGTCGAGGGCCTCAAGGAGCTCGGCCTGTTCGGGCTGATGATCCCCGAGGAGTACGGCGGCCTTGGCGAGTCGCTGCTCACCTACGCGCTCTGCGTCGAGGAGATCGCGCGCGGCTGGATGAGCGTGTCCGGCATCATCAACACGCACTTCATCGTCGCGTACATGCTGATCCAGCACGGCACCGACGAGCAGAAGCAGAAGTACCTGCCGCGGATGGCCACCGGCGAGGTCCGCGGCGCGTTCTCGATGTCCGAGCCCGGCTGCGGCTCCGACGTCGCCGCGATCAAGACCAAGGCTGTCAAAGACGGCGACCTCTACACGATCAACGGCCAGAAGATGTGGCTGACCAACGGCGGCTCGGCCAACCTGGTCGCGGTGCTGGTCAAGACCGATGAGGGCAACGACTCGGTCTACAAGAACATGACCACCTTCCTGGTCGAGAAGGAGCCGGGCTTCGGCGAGGTCGACAAGGGCCTCACCGTGCCGGGCAAGATCGAGAAGATGGGCTACAAGGGCGTCGACACGACCGAGCTGATCTTCGACGGCTACCAGATCGCCGCCGACCAGATTCTCGGCGGCGTCCCGGGCAAGGGCTTCTACCAGATGATGGACGGCGTCGAGGTCGGCCGCGTCAACGTCGCCGCCCGCGGCTGCGGAGTCGCCCGGCGCGCGTTCGAGCTCGGCATCTCGTACGCCCAGCAGCGCGAGACGTTCGGCAAGAAGATCGCCGAGCACCAGGCGGTGCTGTTCCGGCTGGCCGACATGGCGGTCAAGGTCGAGGCCGCGCACGAGTTGATGGTCAAGGCGGCCCGGAAGAAGGACTCCGGTTCGCGCAACGACTTCGAGGCCGGCGTCGCGAAGTACCTGGCCAGCGAGTACTGCTCACAGGTGGTCGAGGACTCGTTCCGGATCCACGGCGGCTACGGGTTCTCGAAGGAGTACGAGATCGAGCGGCTGTACCGGGAGGCGCCGATGCTGCTGATCGGCGAAGGCACGGCCGACATCCAGCGGATGATCATCGGCCGCCGCCTCCTCGAGGACTACAAGCTGTGAAGCCCTAACGCACCAAGGCATCCACCGGTACTGCGGTACGCGGCCGGACACCGCCCGAGCCGTGGCCGGACAGCAGCCAGATCCCCAGTTGGGTGACCTCATGCCGCACCGAGGCCCCCACCCGCCGGGTGGTGATCAGCCCTGCCTCGCGCAGGACGGTCGCCTGGTGGCTGGCCGCTGCCGGGGAGATCTTGCAACGGCGGGCCAGCTCGGTCGTAGTACAGCCGCTCACTGTGGCTTCCAAGGCGGCTGCCCGGGTGGAGCCGAGCAGAGAGCCGAGGGCGTCGGAGGACTCGCCACCGTCGTGTGACGACTGGCGCAGGATGCCCGGTGCGTGCTGGATCGGGTAGACGAGGATCGGCTTGAGCCCCGGGTCCCGCAGCTTGGTGGGCACCTGCCAGCAGAAGGCGGACGGCTGCAGCTCGATGCCACGCCCGTCCAGGTAGAGGTCCCGGTCGTTCATGTCCAGCACCTGCAGCACCGGCGCAACCCAGCGGACCCGCGGGTGCAGCGTCGACAGCAGCCGGTCCACACCATGCGTGGCCAGTGCCTCACCGCGATGCGAGTGGTCGGCGGAGATATGCGTGCCGATCGACTTCCAGTACGGCGCGATCGCGGCGTCGTGGTACGACCGGATGGCCCGGCCGAGCTTGTGCAGCGAGTTGCTGTCGCCATGGGCGAGCTCACGGGTCCACGGCGAGACCGGCCGGTACTTGCTCAGCAGCTCCAACTGGCTGCGCAGCTGTACTTTCGGCGTCGACAGCATCAGGTCCAGCCCGGTCTCGAAGTCCGGCGCGGACTCGGCCGGGGTGAGGAAGTCCGGTGAGTAGCCCTTCGGCGGGGTCAGCTCGAGCAGCAGCCGCATCTGGTCCGGGGTCACCTTGGTCCGGATCGAGCGGCGCCAGTCCTCGAAGATCAGCCGGCCCTCGGAGTGCTGCAGCATGTGCAGGCTGAGCAGGATCTCCCATGACGGTGCGGGCTTGGTCGACACCGTCGTCCGGGCGAGATCGCGCGGCGTGAAATGTATGCGGAGCATGGGGCCCTCCCTGATCCTGAGCATCACGACATCCCCCAGATGCCGTCGGTCGCAGAATGTGGCGGATCGCTGACCGAAAGCGACTCAACGATTGAATCAGGCGGACCGGTGCACAAACAACCGGATGAGTCTCACTCCGGCAGGGCAGTGGCGGCCATGGCACGAGGTTGCCAACTGACCGTCGAACCTGTAGAGGCGGTGAATGGGTGACAGTGGAATTTCAGAGCCATCTGTTCCGCTTGAAGAGCAGGTAGAGCACGGTGCAAGCGCCGAGCATCAGCGCGAGCGCTCCGTAGTACCCGTAGTGCCAGGTCAGCTCGGGCATGTTCTCGAAGTTCATCCCGTAGACGCCGGCCACCAGCGTCGGCACCGCGATGATCGCGACCCAGGCCGAGATCCGCCGCATGTCGTCGTTCTCAGACACCTGTACCTGGGCCAGCCCGGCCTGCAGGATCGAGCTGAGCAGCTCGTCGAACGAGATCACCTGCTCCTTCACCTGCAGCAGGTGGTCGTCGACGTCGCGGAAGTAGTTCCTGATGTCGTCGCCGATCAACGGGTGCGGCAGCGTCGACAGCAGCCGCATCGGGCCGGTCAGCGGCGCCACTGCCCGCTTCAGTTCCAGTACCTCGCGCTTGAGCTGGTAGACCCGGTCGATGTTGCGCCAGCCGCGCGGGCTGAACATCTCGATCTCGATCAGGTCGATATCGCCCTGTACCGCCTCTGCCACGGCCAGGTAGCTGTCCACCACGTGGTCCGCGATCGCGTGCAGAACAGCTCCCGGTCCGGCGGCCAGTCGCTCGGGCACCTTCTCCAGCTCCTGCCGTAGCCCGGTCAGCTCGCCATGGTCCCCGTGCCGCACGGTGATCACGAAGCCGGGACCGCAGAACACCATCACCTCACCGGACTCCACCACCTCGCTGGTGGCGGTCAGGTCGTCGTGCGGGACGTACCGGACGGTCTTCAGTACTGCGAACAACGTGTCGTCGTACCGCTCCAGCTTGGGCCGCTGGTGCGCCTCGGTGGCGTCCTCCAGAGCTAGCTTGTGCAGCCCGAACTGGCCGCCGATCACGGCCAGCTGATGCTCGTTCGGCTCGAACAGTCCGATCCAGACGAAGCCGTCGCCGCGCCTGGCCCGGCTGAGCGCGTCGACATACGATCCGGTCCTGGTGTCGCGACGGCCGCCGCGGTAGTAGGCCCAGTCGACCAGGGCGCCGTCCAGCTTGCCGCTGCCGACCAGATCGAGGGGTGCGTCAGTACCCGGGGGACGCCTCGCGAAGACGCGTCCTACCCGGCGTGTCGCGCCCATGTCCCACTTCCGCCCGGCCATCGAGGCGAGGCTATCAATGTGCCGTCACCAGTCGTCGGCAATGATGGAGTTGGACGCAAGCGAGAGGAACGACGATGACCACGCAGGGCATGGGTTCGATAGACCCCCGGCCGACCGGCCTGACGATCGGGACCTACGACACCTACCGGGAGGCACAGCGAGCGGTCGACTACCTCTCCGACGAGAAGTTCCCGGTCGAGCACACCACCATCGTCGGCAACAACCTGCGCCAGGTGGAGAAGATCACCGGCCGCCTGACCTGGGGCCGGGCACTGACCGCCGGTCTGGCCAGTGGTGCCTGGTTCGGTCTGTTCGTCGGAGTGCTGCTCGGGTTGTTCACCAACGGCAACGGCGGGTGGCTGGCCGCACTCATCACCGGTGTGGTGCTCGGCGCCGTCTTCGGGATGGCGTTCGGCGCGATCGGTTACGCGCAGTCGGCCGGTCGGCGCGACTTCACCTCGCGCACCGCGGTGGTGGCGACGACGTACGACGTACTGTGCGACTTCAAGTTCGCTGAAGAGGCCCGCAACCACCTGGCCAAGCTGGCGCTCAAGGGCGAGGTGGCTCCCCGCCTGCCGGAGCAGACCAACTAGCTCGCGCTAGGGCGCGGTGCCGTCCAGCAGGGCGATGCCGAGGGTGGTCGCCTGGTGGATCACTGACTTTCCGTGCCGGCGGGACATGATCAGGCCGGCATCCCGTAGTACTGCGGTCTGGTGGCTGGCCGTCGCGAGGGTGATGCCGCAGGAGCGAGCCAACTGGGTCGTGGTCGCGCCATCGATGGTCAGCGCCAGCACCGTCGCCCGGGTCTTGCCCACCAGGGCGGACAGCCGTTCCTGGGAGTCGGCGTCCGCGTGGGCCCGCTGCAGCAGCCCATTGGCGTGCCGGATGGGGAACACGAGTACTGGCGGCAGGTCGGCGTCCAGGAGCTTCGTTGGGTCCCGCCAGCAGAAGTACGACGGCTGCAGCCGCAGTCCCCGGCCGTTGAGTCGCAGCTCCTCGTCGGCGAAGGCTGCGATCTCCAGAGTCTCGCCCTGCCAACGGGCCTCTGGGTGGATTGCCTCAAGCATTGAAGCGACACCATCGGTCGACAGTTGCTGCATGCGTCGCCGGTAGTCCAGCTGCACGGCCGACCGCAGCGACGACCAGTACGGCGCCAGGGCCTCGCGGTGGTAGACGCGTACTGAGTGGCCCAGCCGGTGCAGGGTCTCCGGACGGGCCTCGGCCAGCTGCCGGATCCACGTGGCCGCAGTACGGCGGGTGGACAGCCGGGAGAGGTCGCTGCGCAGTTGGCGACGCGGTACGGACAGCATGAGGTCGACGGCGTGGTCGAGCCCGCTCGACTGGGCCGAGGGTGTCAGGAAGTCGGGGGAGTAGCCCACCGGCGGAGCAAGGGCGGCCAGCGGACCCACAGTCTCCCGCGGCAGTGTCCGGCGCATTCGCTGCCGCCAGGTGCCGTAGGCCACCGGGTCGTCGTCGACCTGCAGCATGTGCAGGCTGAGCAGTACCTCCCAGAGCGGGTCCGGCTCGGCGGCGAGCGTAGTACGGGCAAGGTCGTCGGCCGTGAAATGGATCCGCAGCATGGGGTCAGAGAAACATCTGCCCCTTACCGATGGCTTACTGCCCGATGGCTCACCGCGTGACGCATCTCTCGCCCCGCCGCAACCCTACTGAGAGGTAGGCCACGCGGCGCGGCACTGCCGCCGGCGCCCGGTTTTGGGCAGCATGGGCCTCGGACGGGGACATCGGAAGGAGCAGGGATGCAGTTCGGTCGCAGTTACGAGGAGTTCGAGGTCGGCGCGGTCTACAAGCACTGGCCCGGTAAGACGGTCACCGAGTCCGACGACCATCTGTTCTGCCTGCTCACGATGAACCACCATCCGCTGCACCTGGACGCCAACTACGCCGAGCAGACCACCCAATTCGGCAAGAACGTTGTGGTTGGCAACTACATCTACTCGATCCTGCTCGGCATGTCGGTCCCGGACGTGAGCGGCAAGGCGATCGCCAACCTGGAGATCGAGTCCCTGCGGCACGTCGCCCCGACCTTCCACGGCGACACCATCTACGGCGAGACCGTCGTCCTGGACAAGTGGGAATCCACCTCCAAGGACGACCGCGGCATCGTCCAGGTCCAAACCAAGGGCTACAAACAGGACGGCACAGTCGTCTGCCTCTTCACTCGCAAGGTGATGGTCCCGAAGAACTCCTACCTCGAGGCACGAGGCGGCGAACAACCCGGCCGCCCCACCCCAAGCGCTTGAGCGCCCCCCGCTTTACCTCCGCCCGCTCGCCGCGGAGCGGCGAGCGGGCGGAGTAGTCGGGTCAGACTGCCGGGCGGAGTTCGATCAGGACTGCCGAAGGCATCTGCAGAGCGATGGTGAGATCCTCGCCGGTGCGTTCCACCGGTGCCGTTCGGAGCTGACTGCGCTCGGCGAGCTGGACCCATTGCTCGTCGGTCGGCCACTCGCCGACTCCGAGCGCAGCTGCCTCAGCCGCCAGATCTCCTGAGCCAGCGCCGACGCCGGGTGCCAGCCAGGTGGCGCTTACTTGCCAGCTCGGGTCGACGCCGGGGAACGACAGCGTGACCTCGCGGGTCAGCTCCGCCGCGCCCTCCGCCTTCGACTGGTCGAGTGTCAGGTTCCACACCAGTACGGCGATCCGGTCGCGATCCCTAGAAGCCCACGCCTCCACCAGGCTCCCGCCACCATCACCCTCGAAGGCAACCGGCAGCTCAGCCGGCCCGAGCCGGCTCAGCAACGACATGGCATGGAACCGCGGCTTCGCCAGCCCACCGACGGTCTGCAACCCGAACCCACCATGCAGGAACCGCGGCGGCCGCCCCAGCTCCTCGAAGTGGTCCGACGCGACCCAGTACGACAGCGCCTCCACCCGCCCGGCAGCCGACCGCATCCCGCGCAGCAGGAACACCCCAGAGAACACCGAGTCATTGATCGGGTTGAAGTGCCGCGGCGTCACCCCCCACTCGGTCCACAGAATCCGCGCCTCACTGAACCCATGCCGATCGAGCGACGCCTGCACATCGAGCGGCGGGCTCCCGTACGTATGCGTCGTCACGAAATCCACCGGAGAACCACTCTCGGCACAGTGGGCGAGCAGATCATCAACCCACCCAGCAGCCGCCGACGACGGCCCACCAACGGCCAGTCGCTCGTCCACAGACTTCACCGCAGCCGCGCTCACGTCGTACAGGTGCATCCATTCGGCCTTGGTGCCGGACCAGAAGACCTCGAGGTTCGCCTCGTTCCACACCTCGAAGTCCCAGCTCAGTACTTCGTCCAGCCCGTACCGCTCCACGAGATGCCCGACCAGCGCGCGCACCAGGTCGTACCACTCCTCGTACGACCTGGGCGGCGAGATGATCGCGCCGTACTCGAAGACCGTCTTCGACGGATCCGAGGCGAGCTCCCGAGGCATGAACCCGAGCTCCACCACCGGCCGCAGCCCCATCCCGAGCAGCTTGTCGTAGATCGCGTCCACGACACTGAAGTCGTAGCCCTCAGCACCGAACACATGGGTGTCGTCATGGAAGATCGCATGCGCCCGAACGGTCCGCACCCCGATCTCGTCGCGCATCCGGCGCAGGGCGTCCTCGAGTTCGCCGCCGATCTCCCGCCCACCGGTGAGGTCCTTGCAGAGCAACTGACTGAGTCGTTCACTTCCGATCATCGGCACCCACGGCCGCTGCAACTCGGTGCCCTCGGCAACGGCATCGACCGTCAGGTGCACGACCGGCGGGTTGCCATCAGCAATCAATGGAGTCGCTTCGACCGTTGCGCCCGGCCGGCCGTGCACAGTCACCTCCGGCACACTCGCCACCGCGTACCTGTAGGCCGTACCGGGAGTGCAGGTCGTATCGACGTACGGCGGCGACGGTACCGACAAGAGGTCACCGCTGTGGTGGTCGACCGGTTCGAGCTCCTGCGAACCGGTCCCGCGCATGATGACGTATCCGACCGCGCCTGCCACCGTCGCCCAGTCGATCGTCACCTGCCCGACCCCGCCGACAGCGGTCACCCACTTCGGCGGCTCCAGCTCCGGCAGTTCCAAAGTACCGTCTGTGTCACTGCGGACCGCGATCCGCTCGTCCCAGTCAGCTTTTGCGTTGCTCTGCATACGGCCGCTCCCCGTCACTCGATGCCGGACCCGAACTGCTCCATCGCGATCAGTGGCCGGATCCCGCGCTCGGCCCGCCGGTCGGCGAAGTTGCGCCGGATCAGGTTGTTGCCGAACACGTTGCCGATGGCACCCATCACCATCGCCTGGTCGAGCGCCAGATAGCGCTTGGCGATCAGCCCCGACTTCACTGCCACCGAGTCGTAGAACCCGCCCTTGCCGTAGGCATGCAGGTTGCGCTCGATCTTGCTCAGGTTCTCGATCGCCTGCCGCGGCGCGTACGACATCGCCAGGAACGCCGCATGCGGGGTGACCACGCCATCGCCGTACGTCGGGTTCGGGTTGACCCCCGCGCGACAGTCCCCGAATCCGCTGTCGAAGTTGGTGCCCTCGAGGTCGGACGGGTAGCCGCCCGGATCCATCCCGATCGGCTCGACACCGTAGACGGAGTAGCCGCCCTTCGGGTTCGACGCGGGGGAGAAGCCCCAGTACCCGTACTTCGCCTCGTCGAGCCCGTGCTCGATCTGCGCCCGGACGGTGAGCGGGTGGTTGACCCCCCAACTGCGCGGCGCCCAGGTCGACTCCGGCACGAACAGGTCAGGCATCAACGACTCGAACAGGTCGCCGCCCCACGACGGGACGAGCCGCATCCCGCGATAGGAGTAGGTGCCCTCGAAGACGTCGAGCCCGAGATACGTGCGGTGCACGCCGACCGGCTGCTGCTCCACCCACGACCAGTCGCAGCTCTCCGGGAAGGTCCGGTACGTCGCGAAGTACTGGGTGTGCGGCACCTGGCCGAGTACGAACCCGACGTACCCCGCGATCCGTGCCTCAGTGTTGAGGGTGTCGTAGTGGAACTTGCGGTAGTACACGTCCGGACCGGTACCGGCGTGGTTGCCCTTGTCGGTCTCTTCATCCGGCGGCGGCGTCTCGAAGAAGCCGCCGCGCATCAGTCCGCCCGGGCGGGCCGCTGGGTTGTAGTAGTAGGCGAAGTTCATCTTGTCCAGCAGGGAGTCCGCGAGGGCCCGGGCGCGCGGCTCGGCGTTGCGGACCACCATCAGCGCGCAGGCGAACCAGCCGTTGTCGACGCTCGACACGAACGGCGTGATCGGCTTCGTGCCGTCCGGGTCGACGTAGCGGACCTCGCCGGTCGATTCGTCGTACCAGTTGAAGAACATGCCGCTGGGCTCGTGGTGGTCGGCGTTCTTCATGGTGGTGAGCGTCTGGGTGATCCGGCGGAGCGACTCCTGCGGCGAGATGATGCCGAGGTGGCGAGCGACGACGACGCTCCACAGGTAGCCGCCGATGTTGGTCGGCGACGTGTACTTGCTGCGCACCGGGCTCGTCACCGAGTCCCCGATGTTGTCGGCAGGCAGGCCGGTCTTCTCGTCGGTCATCGCGACCAGGCTGCGCCAGGTGTCCCTGGCCCAGCGCCCGACCAGTGCACGGTCGTGGCGACTTGGCTGCCAGTTGCCGCGCAATAGTTTTCCAGGATCTAGAGCTGCCGGCGTACCGGCGTACGAGCTGGTCGTGATGCCGG
Source organism: Kribbella sp. NBC_00382 (assembly GCF_036067295.1). Taxonomy (NCBI): domain Bacteria; kingdom Bacillati; phylum Actinomycetota; class Actinomycetes; order Propionibacteriales; family Kribbellaceae; genus Kribbella; species Kribbella sp. NBC_00382. The sequence continues at coordinate 418,144 of NZ_CP107954.1, read as the reverse complement.
TGGATCCGGCGATGGCGGCGGTGGTTGTTGCTGCTAGCAACGTGCGTCGGCCGATGTTGGCGGTCATCCGAGCCTCCAGAGATTATTTGATGCCGGTGATGGCGATGCCCTTGGTGACGTGGCGCTGGAAGGCCAGGAAGATCACCAGTACGGGGAGTACGACGACGACCGCGCCGGCCATCAGCAGGCCGAAGTTCTGCGCGTTCTGTCCGGTCGAGTACAGCGCCAGCGCGACCGGCAGGGTGTACTTCTCTTCGGTCTGGGCCACCACGAGCGGCCAGAGGAAGTTGTTCCAGGAACCGAGGAAGGTGAGGATCCCGAGGGTGGCCAGGGCGGGCCTGGTCAACGGGAGCATGATCCGGGCGAAGATGCCGAGCTCGCTGCTGCCGTCCACCCGGGCGGCGTCCATCAGGTCGTCGGGCAGGCCCTGGAAGAACTGCCGCATCAGGAACACGCCGAACGGCGAGACCAGGAACGGCAGGATCAGGCCGGGGTAGCTGTTCGCCAGCCCGGCGTTGGTGACGAGCACGAACAGCGGTACGAAGGTGACCACGCCCGGGATCATCAGGGTGCCGAGCACGACGACGAACAGCGCGTTCCGGCCGTGGAAGTTCAGCTTCGCCAGGGCGTAGCCGACCATCGAGCAGAACAACAGGTTGCCGGCCGTCACGGCGAGCGCGACGATCGTGGAGTTGAGGAAGTACCGGGGGAAGTTCGCCTTGCTGAACAGGTCGTCGTAGTTCTGCGTGGTCGGTGCCTCGGGCAACCAGGTCGGCGGGACCCGGAGCAGTTCGCCCTGGGTCTTGAAGCTGCCGAGCAGCATCCAGACGAACGGCGCGGCCACCGCGATCAGTCCGAGGACCGCGATCAGGTAGATCCACCAGGTGCGTCTCATCACTTCTCCCTCAGCAGCCGGAACTGGATGAAGGTGATCACGGCGATCACGACGAACAGGATGTAGCTCATCGCGGTCGCGACGCCGTAGTTGCCGAAGCCGAACTGCTGGTAGGTGTACATCGACACACTCACGGTGCTGTTGAGCGGACCGCCCTGGGTCATCACGAAAGGCTCCTCGAAGAACTGCAGGTAGCCGATCCCGGTGGTCACGCTGGTGAACAGGATCGTTGGCCTGAGCAACGGCACGATCAGGTACCGGAACCGTTGCCAGGAGCCCGCACCGTCGAGCTGGCCGGCCTCCTCGACGGTGGCCGGGATGCCCTGCAGGCCGGCCAGGAAGATGATCATCGCGGAACCGAAGTTGCGCCAGACGGCCATCATGATCAGCGACGGCATCGCCCAGGTCTTCGACGCGAGCCAGTTCGGCCCGTCGATCCCGACCCAGGACAGCACCGTGTTGAGCAGCCCGGACTCCGGCGCCAGCACGAACCGCCAGATCACCGCGATCGCGACGATCGAGGTGATCACCGGCAGGTAGTAAGCCACCTTGAACAGACTCTGGAACCGCTTGACGCCACGATCCAGCAGGACCGCCGCCGCCAGCGCGAGCGCCAGCGTCAACGGCACACCCACCAACACGAAGTACGCCGTGTTGAGTGCAGCCTTACGAAACGTCTCATCCTGCAAAGCCTTGACGTAGTTGCTGAACCCAACCCCGTTCACCGCGAACGGCGTCCGCAGATCGCGCTGCTTGAGATCGGTGAAGCTCATCCCGAGCGACCCGAGCACAGGTCCGGCGGTGAAAGCGAGGAAGAGCACGACGAACGGCAACGTCAGAATCCACGCAGCCGCCGTCTGCCGGCCCCGCGCTCCGGACCGGCGCGAGCGCGCCGCCGGTCCAGAGCTCTTTCGTTGCGGTACTTCAGGAGCTTGCAGCGTTGCTGAACTCATCGTCGATCAGCTACCGGTGCCGATCGACGCGGCCTTGGTCTGGATCGCCTTCGCGGTGTCGGCGGGGGACTGGCCGGACTTGGCCATCTTCTCCACCTCGGCGTCGAACGCGGTGGCGACCTGCTCCCAGTTCACGATCGCCGGCGGCGCCTTGGCGTCCTCGAGCTGCTTGCCGAACACCGGCAGCAACGGATCGCTCGCGATGCTCGGGTCCTCCCACGCGCTCTTCACGGCCGGCAGATCGGTCGACAACTTGAACCACTGCGCCTGCGTCTTGGCATCGGACAGCCACTTCACCAGCTTCCAGGCGCTGTCCTTGTTCTTGCTGTTCTTGAAGACGACGAAGTTGCTACCACCGACGAACGACGTCGCGGTCTTGTTCTTCGGCAGCTGGAAGACACCGATGTTCGGCTTGATCTTCTCGCCACCGAGCTTGGCGACCGAGCCCGCCATCCACGGACCGGAGATGAACATCGGCACCTGGCCGCTGACGAACTGCGCCTCGGTCTGGTTCGGCGGCAGGTCGGTCCCGGCCAGCTTGTCGGTGAAGAAGCTCTGGTAGTACTTGAGCCCCTCCTGCATCTCCGGGGTGTCGAAGGTGAACTCCTTCTGGTCGTCCCCGGTGATGGCCGCACCCGCCGACCACGCGAACGGCATCACGGTCTGCCACGACCCGGTACCACCAGGCTGCAGGTTGATCCCGTACTTCGCGCCCGCCTTCTCCTTCATCGCCTTGGCCATCGCCTTGAGCCCGTCCCAGTCGGTCGGGGGAGTGGTGATGCCGGCCTTGGCGGCGAGATCCTTGCGGTAGTAGACCAGCCGCGTCTCGACGTACCAGGGCACGCCGTAGCTGGTTTCGCCGACCTTGGTGGTCTCGTTGGCGCCCTCGAAGAAGCCGCTCGTGTCGATGCTGGCCGGGGTCGGGTCGAGCGCGTCGAGGTCGGCGAACTCACCCATCCAGGTGGTGCCGACCATCGCGGCGTCCGGCACCGTCTGCGCGGTGATCGCGGTGGTGAACTTGCTGTGCGCGGCGTCCCACGGGATCGGGGTGACCTTCACCTTGACGCCCGGGTTGGCCTGTTCGAAGGCGGCGGTCAGCTTGGGCAGGTTCTCACCCTCGGTGCCCATCGCCCACACGGACAGCTCGCCGGTGGCGGGACCGTCGCCGATGCTCGTCGTTGCCTTGGGCGCCGAATCGCCGCTGTCCGCGGAGCGACCACAGCCCGTCAGTGCCAGCGCGGTCGCGGTCAGTGCCGCACCGCCGATCACCAGTCGGCGGCGGGTGGTGTGGGTGAACATCAGTTGTTTCTCCTCAACCGGTTGATCGTGTTGCCTGTGTTTCCCCCGGTCCTGTGCCGCAGCTGCCCCGCAGCACAAGTTCAGTCAGCAGTACGTCGTTCCGCGCGCGCGTCCGCTCCCCAGTGATCCGCTCGTGCAACCGCTGAGCCGCCAACCGCCCCAGTTCAGCCATCGGCTGCCGTACGGTCGTCAACCCCGGCGACACGTACCGAGCCGCCATCACGTCGTCCCACCCCGTCACGACAACCTCGCCCGGTACGGCGACGCCCCCGTCGCCCAGAGTCTTGAGAATCGCCAACGCCAACTCGTCGTTGGCGCACACCAATCCGTCGACCCGGCTACCCGTTGCGGCCAGCAACGTTGTGGCGAAGGCCGCTCCGGCCTCCTCCGTCAACGGCATCTGCTCCGGCTTCGGCACCTCCAGCCCGTGGGCGCGCAGGGCCGCCGAGAAGCCGGCGTACCGCTCGGACACGTCATACGAGCTGGCCGGATCGCCGACGAACAGCAACTGCTTCCGCCCGTGATCGAGCAACCGGCTGGTCAGTTGCTCTGCGCTGGAGGCGCTCTCGGTGCGAACCGAATCGCAGCCGGTGACGGGCGGATGGGCGGCCAGCACGATCGGTACGTTGGCCCGCCGCAGATCCTGTACCGCCGGCCGGTCGAGCGCGTTGCCGTGCACAACTATTCCATCCACGCGTCCGGCGAGGTCCCGCAGGCTTCGCAGGGGATCCGGGTTGCCGTGGGTGACGGTCAGGATGACGCTCTGGCCGTGTTCGCCGGCCCAGCGCTCGTACCCCATCAGCAGATCGCCGTAGAACGGGCCGGCCAGGTCGGGCAGCACGAGCCCGTGCGCCTCATGACGTTGCACCGCGAGACTTCGGGCGGCTCGCAGTGGCACGTAGTTCAGCTCGTGCGCCGCCTGGTCGACCCGGGCCCTCGCCTTCGCCGATACCGGCCCGGTCCCTTGCAGGACACGCGAAACGGTCGCGATCGACAGCTTCGCCAGCGCCGCGACGTCGTAGATCGTGGCCGGCTTGGCGGTCGGTCCGGACGCCATCCGTCGGTCTCCTCACGTCGGTCGTACGGCAAAGTGGAAGCGCTTACAGTTTCCGACCTTGCCCTGGTTCGGTGCTGTTGGTCAAGGGCTCGCGGTGGGTGGATCGCGGTTCTGCGACTATGTTCCGGTGAGCACACACGCAGAGTCAGCGGAGCGGAAGGACCGGCTCTGGCTGGTTCGGCACGGTGAGACCGAGTGGAGCAAGTCGGGCCGGCACACGTCGACGACCGACCTTCCGCTGACCGAGGAGGGCGAGCGGATCGCGGCCTCGCTGACCGAGCGGCTGGCCGGCCACGACTTCGACCTCGTCCTCACCAGCCCGCGCCAGCGGGCCCGGCGTACGGCGGAGCTCGCAGGCTTCCCGAAGGCCGAGGTCGACGACGACCTGGTCGAGTGGGATTACGGCGACTACGAAGGCATCACCACCGCGCAGATCCGCAAGACGGTCCCTGGCTGGACAGTCTGGGATGATCCGGTGCCCAACGGCGAAACCCCCGCGCAGGTCTCAGCCCGCCTGGACCGGGTCAATGCCCGCATCGCCGCGGTCGATGGCGACGTCCTGGTCTTCGGTCATTCCCACGCCCTCCGGGCCCTGACCGCGCGCTGGCTGGAACTGGAAGTCACCGAAGGCCGCCACTTCGTCCTCAACACGGCCACCATCTCCATCCTCGGCTGGGAAAGAGGCTCGCCGGCCATCCACCAGTGGAACGCCTGACGCCCACACTGAAGCCATGCCCCGCAAGCTGCTCGGACTGATAGCCCTGACTCTCGCCGTCACCGCCTGCGACAACCGCATATCTTGTGGCCCGTGCGGCGGCAGTCAGTTGGAGATCTATCTGAGCTCCCTCAGGACGGGCAGCACTGCTTTCCAGGTCTGCGTCGGCTTCGGCTGCAGCGAGGTTCGCCCGATCGCGGATGGCCTCCCCTCGGTGCCGGTCAGGCAGCCCGTCGACGAGCCCACTCTGGTGAAGCTGCTGGTCTATCGCGGAAGCAAGGTCACCGACACCTACCAGACCGTGCTCTCGCTGCGGCCCCCGGACGGGGACAGGAAGAGCTGTGACTGTGGCGAACAGCGGTCGCTGGCTCCGGGCGCGGGCGGTGCGCTGATCACCTGCAAAGGATCGGAATGCAGCGGTCCGACGCGTTGACCGAAGCTCGGCTTGTACGGTGGCGACGCCGTGGAGTGAGCTCCAGTCGCCCCACACTGGAGGTATGCGCCGCAAGCTGCTCGGACTGGTAGCCGTGACCCTCGCGCTTGCCGCCTGCGACAACCGCATCAGTTGCAGTCCGTGTGGGCCGTCGGGGCAGATCGAGGTGTCGGCGTTGCGGGCAGGCTCCACCTCGGTGCGGGTCTGCCTCGACGACGTCTGTGCGGATCCGGTCCCGCTGACGGGGGAGGCAGCGGCAGCGGGCAAAACACCGACGGTGTGGATCGGGGGCGCGATCTACGACGCGAAGTCGGTTCGGCTGGACGTGTATCGGGGTGCGCGGCGGACGGACTCGTTCAGCGGCTCGGTCAGTCTGCGCCGGCCGAGCGGCAAGGACTGTGACTGTGGCGAGTCGATCCGGCTGGCTCCCGCCGGCGGCGTGCTCAGCCGGGTCGACGTTCCACGCTGATCAGCCGATGGGCAGCCCGTCGGCCGATGGACCAGAGCTGTCAGCCGATGGGGGCAGATCAGTCAGCCGGTGATGAGGGCGATCAGGCGGCTGACTCGGTGGTGTTGGTGGTCGGGGCGGAGGCGGGAGCCGGCTTGCAGGGTGGCCAGGCCGTGGAGAGAGCTCCAGAAGAGTTCGGTGAGGGTTTCGGCGTCGTCCTTGGCATAGGGGGTGACGCCTGCGCGCAGGGTCGCGAAGGCCGCTCGGAGGCTGGGTGGGATGTCGCCGGTGGCGAAAGTCAGGTTGGTGGGGCGGACGAACATCGCCTGGTAGAGCGCGGGATGCTCGGCGGCGAAGGACAGGTAGGCATCTGCCAGACCGCGCAGCCCCTGCGCCCTTGACAACAGGGTGCCGAGTTCTTCGATGCCTTCGAGGGCGACCGCGGCGGCGATCGCGTCCATGTTCTTGAAGTGGCTGTAGAGCACCGGCTGGCTGTACTCGACCTTGTCGGCGAGTTTGCGGGTGGTGACCGCCTCCCAGCCCTCCGCCTCGGCGAGCTCCCGGGCGGCCGCGACGATCAGACGGCCGCGCTCCTGGCGCGCCTTCGCTTTCCTCTGCTCAGCTGGCATGTGCCGATCCTAGCACTGCTAGACATTCTAGCGACTGCAATGCTAGCGTCGCTATGAAAGTTAGCAGCGCTAGAAATTGGAGCTTGAGATGACCCTTCGCCGCATCACCACCATCCTCACCGTCGTCCTCGCGCTGGCGCCGATCAGCTTCGGTCTGAACTTCCTGTTCAACCCGCTGGGCGCCGCGAGCGGATTCGGGATCCACCCCTGGCCGACCGGCAATGCGGGCGGCTACTACATGGTCAAGGCGGGTCGCGACCTCTTCATGGGTCTCAACCTGCTGGTCCTGCTAGCGCTCGGCCAGCGCCGCGCCACCGGCATCGCGATGGCCCTCGTCACGCTCGTCCCAGTGGTCGACATGATCGCCGTCCTCACCCACGGCGGCTCGGTCGCCACCGCGCTCGGCATCCACGGCCTGACCGCCGTCATCGTCGCGGCCGTCGCCGTCCTACTCCTCCGGGAGCGCCCGTTCGTACAGGTGGACGGCGCAGAGCTCCCGAAATCCGAGGCCCGCATAAACTGAGTGCCCGGCTGGTGAGGACCCCAGCACGGCGTACTCCAGACCTGAGTCCCGCGCTTCCCGTAGTACGGCGGCCGTGATCGCTGCGCCGATCCCGCGCCGCCGGGCCTCGGGCACCGTCATCACGAAGTACACCCCGGCGACACCGGCCGCCAGGAACACGGTCGCCGTGGCCACCGGCTCATCGGCGAGATAGCCGACGTAGTGCCGCCACGGATCGGCAACCCCGAGCCGGCGATAGACCGAAGCCACCCACTCGGCTTCCTTCACGCCTTCACCGAAGCCGCGACCCAGAGTCTGAGCCCAGACCGTCAGCCCATCGACCTCCGTCAGCCGCTCGACCCGCAACCCGGCCGCCTCCGCCTCACGCAATTCAGCGAGCCGGAGCGCCATACCGGGCTCAGGCCCGCCATAGGAGAAGCCAGCGGCGAGTAGCCGCTCCCCAAGATCCAACGGCCGCATAGACGGCCCGACATGCCAACACCCCGGTACGCCGAAATCCCTCAACTCCTGCAGGGATTCCGCGATCACAAGGTCCGCCGCAGCACCGTCCTCGACCGAGCAACCGACCACCGCGTTGTGATAGTCGAGCGGCGACCCACCAATACTCCACCGCACCCCATCGCCAGCCAGCGACTCCCCACCACCCGGCTCCCGCCGAGCAGCGCCGCCACCCGGCTCCTGCCCACCGCCAGGCCGCTGGCGTCCGCCGCCGGCTGTGCCCATCGCCAGCAGCAGTTCGGCCGCGTTCTCCTCGATCGCCCGGACCAGCTCCGCGTCATCCATGCTTGCCAGTGTCGGCCAACCAGTCGAGGGTGTTCGACCTATTTACCCCGGCAGGGCGTTCCATTGGGCCAGGGTGGAGGCGAGCAGCGTCGATGTGGGGAGGTTCTCGAACTCCTCGCGGTTCACGAAGCGGGCGTCCAGCGCGTCGTCGCCGGCCGTCAGCGTGCCACCGACCGACTCCGCCTGGTAGTCGCGGATCACGTACAGCTTGCCGTTCGGGGCGTCCCGCTCGACCTCGCCGACGAACTCACCGACCTCGACCGTCAGCCCGGTCTCCTCGGCGACCTCCCGGGCCACCGCGGTCGGATCGTCCTCACCCGGCTCGACCCGCCCACCCGGCAACGACCACAGTCCGCGACCAGGCTCGTTGGCGCGCTGAATGACGAGCAACCGGTGCTGTTCGTCATACACAAGAGCCCCGACACACTCGACCCGTTCGCCATCCGGCGGCAGTTCCATGTGGAAAACGATAGAGCGGAGGGCAAGCACCGATAGCATCACTGCTGACAGTTGTCCAGAGAAGGGATCCCGATCACTCGTGCGCATCGACCTGCACACCCATTCGAACCGCTCGGACGGCACCGACCCGGTCGACGTCCTGATCGCACACGCGAAGCGGGACGGCCTGGACGTGATCGCGCTGACCGATCACGACACGGCCGACGGCTGGGGCGAGGGCCGCCGTGCCGCCGAGGATCTCGGGATCGGTTTCGTACCGGGCATCGAGATCTCCTGCAAGCTGGACGGCATCAGCGTGCACCTGCTCGGGTACCTGCCCGATCCGTCGTACGTACCGCTGGCCCGCGAGCTGGCCACGGTCCGCGAGGGGCGTACCGACCGGCTGCCGTCGATCGTGGCCCGGCTCAACGGTCTGGGCGTCGCACTGACCGTCGACGAGGTGCTCGCCCAGGCGACCGGGACGCCGTCCGTCGGCCGCCCGCATGTCGCCGACGCGCTGGTCGCCAACGGTACGGTCGCCAACCGGAGTGAGGCGTTCGACCGGTTCCTGGCCGACGGGCGTCCGGGCCACGTCTCGCACTACGCGATCGAGCCCGGCCACGCGATCGACCTGGTCCGCGGCGCCGGCGGCGTACCGGTGATCGCCCATCCGTGGGGCCGCTCCAGCTACAAGGTGATGGACGCGGAGCGGATCGCCCAGCTCGTCGCGGAGCACGGCCTGGCCGGCATCGAGGTGGACCACCAGGACCACTCGCCGGAGTCCCGTACTGCGTTACGCGCGATCGCCAACGACCTCGGCATCATCTACACCGGCTCGAGCGACCACCACGGCGTCGGCAAGATCGACCACGACCTAGGTGTGAACACGACCGAACCGGAGCAGTTCCAGCGGCTGCTCGACGTCGCCAAGTCGAACGCGGCCGCCGCCCCCGACGCGACGGTGCCCGAGGCCTACCTGCCGTGAACAGCATCATCAACCTCTCGCTGCTCAGCTCGGTCTTCGTCACGCTGTTCGTGATCATGGACCCGCCGGGCACCGTGCCGGTGTTCATCTCGCTGACGGCGGGCCAGTCACGCGCGGTACGGAAGAAGGCCGCCTGGCAGGCGGTACTTGTCGCATTCGGCGTGATCGTCGCGTTCGCGGCCTTCGGGCAACAGATCCTGACTCGTCTCCACATCACGCTGCCGGCGCTGCAATGCGCGGGCGGGCTGCTGCTCCTGCTGATCGCGTTGCAGTTGCTGACCGACACCGCCGAGGACCCGGTCCAGACGAAGAACGTGAACATCGCCTTCGTCCCGCTCGGCACACCGCTCCTGGCCGGGCCGGGCGCGATCGTCGCGACCATGGTGTTCGTCCAGCGGGCCGACGGTTCGCTGCCGGATGTGGTCGCGATCTCGGTCGGGATCATCCTGATCCACCTGGTGATGTGGCTGACGCTACGGTTCTCCGGGCTGATCATGCGGGTGCTGGGGGAGAACGGGGTTCTGCTCGTCACCCGGATCGCGGGGCTGCTGCTGAGCGCGATCGCCGTGCAACTGGTGGCAGATGCGGTGACGGACTTCATCAAGGCGAGCTGACGGTCTGGTGAACGACACGCTGCCCGGGATGCCGGCGAAGCTGTTCGTCGCGACCCCGACGAAGCTGCTCAACTTCGCCGACTGCAAGCGGAAGTACCGGTACACCTACCTCGAGACGCCGCGCCCGCCGAAGGGTCCGCCGTGGGCGCACAACACGGTCGGCGGGATCGTGCATGAGGTGCTCGCCGAGTTCTTCGGACGGTGGCCGGCGTCCCGGCGTACGCCGGATGAAGTCGTCGCCAAGATCCGCTCGAGCTGGCGGCAGGAGGGATTCCGCGACGAGCAGCAGGCGCTCACCTGGCGCGAACGCGCGACCGAGATGGTCCTCGGCTACCTCACCGACAGCGACCCGTACTACGAACCGCTCGGGGTCGAGCGCACCGTCGGCTTCACCACGGAGCGCGCCAGCCTGCGCGGACGCGTCGACCGCATCGACGAGCGCCCGGCCCGCGACGGCAGCGGCGGGACCGAGCTGGTCATCGTCGACTACAAGACCGGCCGCCATCCGCTGACCAGCACGGATGCGCGATCGTCTCTCGCCATGGCGCTCTATGTCCTGGGCGCCCGGCGTGTGCTGCGTCGGCCGTCGACGCGGGTCGAGCTGCATCACCTGCCGACCAATACCGTCGCCGCGGCCGACCATGACGATGCCTCGCTGGCCCGGCACCAGCGTCGCGCCGAGTCGATCGCGGACGACGCTGCGGCCGCGGAGGGGCGTTGGCATTCCGGGCTCACGCCTGCCGAGGCGGACGAGTACTTCCCACCGGAGCCTTCCGCGTTGTGCGGCTGGTGCGACTTCGCCCGGATCTGCCCTCAGGGTCGCCGGGTCGCGCCGCCGCGGGACCCGTGGGCCGCGCTCGAGGACACCGACTCCGAAGTACCGGTCGCCGAGGTCGGCTGACCCCGCTGTCACGGCTGGTGTGGTCATGCCAGCCGGATGTGCGCGGCGTACCAGCGCTCTTCAGCAGTCTGTAGTCACCACCTTTTCGAAGTGAGGGTGGCTGGAGCTGAGGGGTGACTGGATGACTGTGAAGACCGTTGGCCGGGTGGCAGTGCCCGGTGCTGCGCTGTACTACGAAATGACCGGCAGTGGGCCGGTCCTGTTGCTGATCGCCGGGGGCGGTACCGATACGGCGGTGTTCGACGGCATCGTGCCGCAGCTCGCCGCGCAGTACACGGTCGTCGCCTACGACCCGCGCGGCAACTCACGCAGCCCGTACGACGGTGAGCCGGCCGACGAGCGTGTCGATGTGGCCGCCGAGGATGCGCTGGCCGTGCTCGACGCGGTCGCCGGTGGCGAGTCGGCGTACGTGTTCGGAAGCTCGTCCGGAGCGATCACTGCGATGGAGTTGCTGATCCGCCACCCGGACCGGATCCGCTTGTTGATCGCCCACGAGCCGCCCGCCGTCGAACTGTTGCCAGATGCAACTGAGGCGCGCGCGTTCTTCCGGTCGGTCTACGACACGTACCGGCGGGACGGGCGAGTGGCCGCGGACAAGTTGTTCCTCGGCGGGATCGGGATGGACGGGGACGACCAGCCGCCGCCGGCCGAGGAGCTGCCGCCGGAGTTCCGCGAGGTGGTCGAGCGGATGGATGCCAACGGCGAGATCTTCTATGCGCACAAGCTGTTGCCGTTCACGAGCTATGTGCCGGACGTCGCCGCGCTGGTCGAGCTGGAGGACAAGTTCGTACCGGCCGTCGGCAGCGAGTCGTCGAAGGTACTGCCTGCCGAACCGATCCTTGCGCTGGCCGAACGCGTCGGCTGGGATGTCATCGCATTCCCTGGTGGGCATGGCGGTTATACGAGCGACCCGTTCGAGTTCGCCACGCTGCTGCAGCGCGTACTGACAGGAGCCCTGCGATGACCGCCCGCACCCTGAACCTGCTCCCCGTCCCCGGCGCGACCCTCCACTACGAGGTCACCGGCACAGGCCCGATGCTCCTCCTGATCGCCGACGGCGACAGCGACGCAGGCGCCTTCGACAGCATGATCGACCTGCTGGCGACCAATTACACAGTCGTCGCCTACGACCCCCGAGGCAACTCCCGCAGCCAGTACGCCGGTAAGCCGACAGGTGACGTAGTAGCCGCAGGAACAGCAGACGCCCTAGCCCTAATCAACCTGCTGTCTCCAAATGCCCCCGCCTTCGTCTTCGGTACGGGCACCGGCGCGATCACCGGCCTCGACCTGATCACCCACCACCCAAACCGCGTCCGCATGCTCGTAGCCCACGAACCCCCGTGCGTAGAACTGTTGCCAGACGCAACCGACGCCCGAGCCTTCTTCGAAGACGTCCACGAAACGTACCTCCGAGAAGGCGCCCCCATGGCCCAACTCCTGTACGCCGGGGGCACCGGCCTGGACGAGGACGACCTCCCCGCCCCCGAAGACCTACGCCCCGAATACCGCGACCTCCTGGACCGCACCCAAACAAACACCGAGACCTTCTTCGCCCACAACCTCCTCCCCTTCACCACCTACCGCCCCAACCTCCCAGCCCTCCTCCCGCACACCAACAAAATCGTCCCCGCCGCCGGCCGCCAAGCCGCCGCCCACCTCCCCGCCCGCCCCATAGCCACCCTCTCCACCCACCTAGGCTGGCCAGTAGTAACTTTCCCCGGCCCCCACACCGGCTACGCCAGCCACCCCACCCCCTTCGCCACCCTCCTAACCCAAGTCCTAGAAGCCGAACTCACGTAGAGCAAAGAGCAAGGAACAAAGAGCAAGGAACAAGGAACAAGGAACAAAGAACAAAGAACAAAGAACAAAGAACAAAGAACAAAGAACAGTGCGCTCCTTCGGCCTGTGGTTGACGAGGTGCCGCGCGCTCGGGCCGCGGTGTGGAATCCGGCACGAGTTATCCACAGATCCGAAAACACACCCCACAGCTCCCTCCCCTCTGACTACGGTCGAACCATCGACCGAATCAGGGGGACCGCATGCCACCCGAACCACGCGACCTACTGCGCGCCTTCGCGAGGCACGGACCAGTCGATTGGGGTACTGATCTGCCGACCACTGCTGAGATCGCAGCTCGGTACGGCGCCGCCGCCACGGAGCGGAGCCTGCGATTGCTGGAGCACGCCGTTGCCACCGAGCCACTGGTAACGGCTGAGTTCTGCGCCGCCATCGGTCCTGACGGCGCTGCGTACCAACTCCAGTCCAGGATCAAGTCACCACAATCGCTGGCTCGAAAGCTCCGGGACGCCCAGCGGTCCGGCCGGGAGCTGCCACCTGATGACCTTCTCCGCTACACCGTGCTCACCGAACACCCCGATCCGCTGGTCACGACGACTCGGCAGACCACCGACGAGCTGGACAGAGCCGGGTGGCGGATGACCTATGCGATGCATTCGTACACCGAAGGCTCACGGTACAAAGGAATCCACACCTACTTCGTGGCTCGGTCGAGAGACCTGGTCGAGGTGCAGTTCCATTCGCTCGCGTCGGCGAAGATCAAGGAAGCGACCACCCCGTACTACGAGATCGAGCGCAGCGCCGACGCAACCCTCGGGCAGCGGGCCGTGGCGCGCCAGGAGTGCGTCCGGCTGTCGGCGACCCTTGTGGCTCCGCGCGGCATCGACAACCTCCAGGCGCTGGGCGGGCAGCCTGTCGAGGTGAACAACTACAGTGACTCCCGGCAACAGACGAAGTCGAACTCGTCGGGGAAGGCTGTGGACGCCGGTCATCCGGACGCAAGCCAGAGGCCGACAGCGACCAGAAGCGACGGGATCCAGCGATGAAGCTCTACCTGGTGAAGGAACGCGATCGGATGGTCTGGGTGGCTGCCCTGGCCAACGAAGTCATGTACAGCTACGTCGCCAACACCGGCAAGTTCCACGACAACAATGCCCTACGCAACGACTTCTACATGGAACGCCACTTCAGCTACACCGAGATCGGAACGGCCCAGGCCCAACGTCTGATCAACGATGACCTCGGCCGCCTCGACGAATCCACCTACGCCGAAGCCCTGACCGAATGGCGCGCCGACCCGAAGCCCCTTGACCCCACCGAAGTCCTCTCCATGGCCGCCGGCTTCAACCCCTGAGCGGGTTGTCGCGATGACAATGACGACACGAGATGGGTTTGGCCGATGAAGCTCTATCTGGTCACGGGCGATGACGGGCCCGTCTGGGTGGCGGCCTTGGCCCACGAGATCATGTACGGGTATGTCCCGAACACCGGGAAGTTCCACAACAACAACGCCTTGCGCAATGACTTCTACATGGAGCGGTACTTCAGCTACGAGCCGATCGGCAGCGCCGAGGCGCGGCGCCTGATCGACAACGAGATCACCCCGATGGATGAGGACGACTACGCCGACGCACTGGCCAGATGGCGCGCCGACCCGAAGCCCCTTGATCCCGTCGAAGTCCTCTCCATGGCTGCTGGGTTCAATCCCTGACGGGTTATCCACAGATCCAAATCTCCACCCCCACGGCTGTCTCCGCGCTGACTACGGTCGAAGTGTCGATCTAGTCAGGGGGAAGAGATGCCGCCCACTCCACCCAGTCTGGAAGGGCTTCCGGAGCCTTGGGAGTTGCATGCTAGGTACTCGGCGGAGTATCCGTTGGATTGGGGGGAGAGGCTTCCTACGGCGGAGCAGATTGCTCGGGAGTTCGGGGTGGTGGCGACTCGGGCGGCGTTGAGGCAGCTGGATGAACTTGGGCGGAGTGTGGATCTGGCCACGGGGGATCTGGTGGCGGCGGCGCCGAAAGGAGGTTCGATGTATCAGTTGGAGCATCGACTCAAGTCGCCGCAATCCCTTGCCAGGAAGCTGGCTGGACGGGTGGACAAGGAGGGGCAAGCGCCGGAGGTGGAGGACTTGCTGAGGTACACGTACCTGACCGAAGCCGCGCGATTCGTCGAACTGGCCGAGAGCGTGACGCAGGAGTTGCAAGCCAAAGGTTGGCAGCTGACGAGAGTCCGGAACTCCTACGTCGAACGCAGCCGGTACAAAGGGCTGCATCTCGATTGGCGCACCCCGGGTGGGCAGCGCGTCGAGGTTCAGGTCCATACCCCTCGGTCCGTGGCGGTCAAGGAGTCGACCACGAAGCTGTACGAGACCGAGCGTGATCGAAGGCGTTCTCCTCAGGAGCGTGACATCGCCAGGGCCGAGTGCGTCCGACTGTCGGCGAGCCTTGCGCCACCTGACGGACTGGCCGACCTGAACACGCTGGGAGAGTGCAAGGTGGAGGTACGCGGGTACGGCCTCGGTCGCGTGGCCACACCGATCGCCGATGCCGGACCCCAGGACGGTCGGGTGACACGCCCCGAACGTCAACAGAACCTCAGGAAGGACACGATGGAACGATGAGTCTCTATATCGTCCGGGATGGTGAGCGGTTCGTGTGGGTCGCGGCTTTGCTTGCCGAGGACATCTATAGCTATGTGCCGAACACCGGCAAGTTCCACCTGAACGACGGTCTGCGCGACGACTTCTTCATGGCGCAGGATCTTCAGTACGAGCAGATCACTGTCGCCAAGGCCAAGGCGATGATCGACGCCGGACTTGACCCCGTTGACGAAGAGTTGATGGCGGACTCCCTGGCTCGGTGGCGATCCGACCCTGAGCAATTCGACCCCGAGCAGGTTTTTGCGAGTGTGGTGGCGGATTTGCGGTAGTCAGGTGGGCAGGTGGTTAGGGGGTGGTGGCGTAGAGGCGGGCGATGATGGATTCGATGGTGGGGTCGGAGATGGAGAGGTCTACCAGGGGGTAGGTGGCGGCGATCTGGGCTACCAGGGGAGCGGCGCTGGTGGTGGGGGGAAAGGTTAGGTGTTGGCGGGGGCCTTCGGTTTTGGTGACTGTGGTGCCTGGGATGTTGATGGGCGGCAGGGAGGTGGCCAGGTCGACGATCAGGGTGCGGGGGGCGGATTGGCTGGAGCGGAGGACGTCTAGGGTGCCGTCGAACACTTGATGGCCGTGGTCTATGACCATGACTCGGGAGCAGAGGGCTTCGATGTCGTCCAGGTCGTGGGTGGTGAGGATGATGGTGGTGCCGCGTTCTTTGTTGACCTGGGCCAGGAATTCCCGGAGGCGGGACTTGCTGATGATGTCCAGGCCGATGGTCGGCTCGTCCAGGTAGACGATCTCGGGGTCGTGTAGGAGGGCGGCGGCTATGTCGCCTCGCATGCGTTGGCCTAGGGAGAGTTGGCGGACGGGGACGTCCAGTAGGTCGCCTAGGTCCAGGAGCTCTACGAAGGTGGCCAGGTTCTCGCGGTGTCGGTCGCGGGGGACACCGTACATCTTCTGGAGTACGGCGAAGGAGTCCTTCAGAGGTAGGTCCCACCACAGGGTGGTGCGTTGGCCGAAGACGACGCCGATGCGCTTGGCCAGGCGCAGGCGGTTGCGTGACGGGTCGACACCGGCCACCCGGATCGAGCCGCCGGTTGGGACCAGGATGCCGGTGAGCATCTTGATCGTGGTGGACTTGCCGGCGCCGTTCGGACCGATGTAGCCCATCACCTCGCCCGGTTCGACGGTGAAGCTCAGCCCGTCGACCGCGCGCACCTCCCGCTTGGTACGCCGAAGCCCCACCCGGCTCGACACGGTAAAAGCCCTGGACACATTGGAGAGTTCGATCACTGACACGATTAGCTCCCTGTACTGCGGTAGCGACGGAGCCCGCCTCGCCAGGCCAGCGACGCGACCGTGATCATCACGGCGGCGACCAGCGGCGCGAGCAGGCCGATCCAGGACGGCAGCCCCAGCGGGGCGGGTTTGCCCAGCACGTAGAGCACCGGGTAGTAGTTCACGAAGGCCAGCGGGACGACGAAGGTGACGGCCCGGACGATGTTCTTGCCGAAGATCGACAGCGGGTACTGCGTGAGCTGCTGCCCGCCGTAGGTGAACGAGTTGGCCAGCTCGGCCGAGTCGATCGAGATGAACTGGAACGCCGCGCCGAGCACGAAGATGGTGGCGAAGATGATCGTCCCGGTCAGTATCGACACCACCAAAACGATGCCCTTGGCAACGGTCCAGTCGAGCGACAAGTGGCCGATGGCAAGCACCAAAATGATGAGGGCCTGCAAGGGACGACCGAGCCGCCGCAGCGCGAAGTTGTCGGCGATCGCCTGGATGAAGGCCGGCGCCGGCCGGACCAGCCAGACGTCCAGCTCGCCGGTGCGGATCCGCTGCCCGATTCGCTCGATCGACCCGGTGAGTAGATCGGCCAGCCCGAGGGCAGCGGACGTCGTACCGTAGAGCAGCGCCATCTCGGCCAGGCTGAAGCCGCCGAAGGACTCGATGTGGCTGAACATCAGCAGTACCGCGCCGAAATCGCCCGCGGTGATCAGCGCCGTGCTGGCCAGGTTCAACAGGAACGACATCGGATAGACCATCGAGGATCTGATCCACATCGTCACCAGCATCCAGTACTGGCCCGGGGCCCTACGCAACGACCCGAGCAACGACCTGAGCAACGACTCATCCACCGGCGATCACCACCTTCCGCGTCGCGAACGAAGTAGCTACCCATCCAGCCATCCCCAGCAAGACGATCCACAGCAACTGGAATCCCAACGCAGAAAGCAATCCACCCGGATTCCGCCCGAGCCAGACATCGATCGGCACCTGCAGCGTCGCGGCCCAAGGAGTCGCCCGAGCAACCGAGCCGATCCACCCCGGAAACACCACCAGCGGCAGAGTCGCCCCCGAGAAGAACAGCGACAGCACCAGCGCCGCCGCCTCCGCACCCCGCGAGTCAGTAATCCAGAACCCAGACAGCGCAACCAGGTACCTGACCCCAAAACTCACCAGCACCGCAAACACCAGCGACACAGCAACCGCCAGCCACTGCACCACCGAAGTCGGCCAGCTCAGATCGAACACCAGAGCCCCCACCAGCAGCGGCAGCCCGCCCCGCGCGATCAGCTGGAACGCAGCCCGTCCCGCGTCGACCGACATCCACCAGATCATCAGCCGCGTCGGCCGGTACAGATCGACCGCGATCTCACCCGAGCGGACCCGCTCGCCGAGCTCGATCGTGGTGGTCGCGCCGAAGATGCCGACCGGCAGCAGCAGCCCCTGCTGGAGCCAGACGAAGGTGAGCGCGTCGGCCGTGTCGTACCCGCCCAGGCCGGGGCGCGTGTGCCACAGCGTCAGATAGACGCCGCAGAAGATGAAGCCGAACACCGTATTGGTGAAGGCGCCGGACAAGGTGGCGATCCGGTACGTCGAGAACCGGCGGAACGACCGCACTGCGATCGCCCAGTAAACGCCCACGAAACCTCCTTCGAAAAACAAGTCGCAGCGATGTCCGAAGAAGGCCCAGTGGCACGCAGAACCGCCCCCGATCCGGAAAGGGTGGGGGGTCGGACACCACTGTGCAGGCACGCCGAAGCGCACCGATTGTCAAGGCAAGGAATCGGACGGTACGCCGATCCGCGCGGTACGGTCAACTCAATTGAGCCACGGCTGTGACGAAGCAAGGCCATGACTTGGCAAGGCCGCTCTCGTTGACCTTGCCGGAGGGCCCCAACCCAACCGGACGGCTGTTCCCGGGGTAGACAAGGTATGCCGACGATGACGAACGAGCCGGTACCGGCGCAGGCCCCGCCCGCGGACGGGGCCGGGTTCGTCGAGTGGGTGCGGCCGCACCTGCCCGCGATGGCCAGGCTGGCCGCGCGGCTCGCGGTCGGCGCCGACCGCGACGACATCGTCCAGGAGGCCCTCACCCGGGCATGGATCAAACGCGACCAGTACGACGGTACGCGCGGCACCGCCTCGTCCTGGCTGCTCGCGATCACCGCGGACCAGGCTCGCAAGGCACTCCGCCGGGTGCGCCCGGTCGCGGAGCTGGTGGAGCACGACGAGGCCGTGGCCCGGCCGGATGTCGAGGGGCGGGTCGATGTCGGCCAGGCGCTCGGCACCTTGTCCGCCCGGCAGCGGCTGGCGGTGGACTGCTTCTACTTCGCCGACCTGTCGATCGCTGACACCGCAGCGGTGATGGATTGCTCCGAAGGCACCGTCAAATCAACTCTTTCCGATGCGCGGGCCCGCCTGCGCTCACTGCTGGAGGTCAGCGAATGAACCCGACCGACAAGGTCGACGACCTGCTGGCGGAGGCCGGCGCCCAGTGGCGCGCGAGTCAGCCGTCCGCCCCCGAACCGGACCTCGACCGGATCATGAGCACCAAGCCCAAGCGCCGCTGGCTGGTACCGACCCTGGCCGCGGCCAGCGTCGCCGCGATCGCCACCGCCGCCCTGACCATCCTTCCGGACCACAACGAGCCGACCGTCGCCCCACCTGCGAGCCAAGCGACGCCACAGATTGCCCAGGGCACCGCCGCGACAGGCAAGCCGACCGCCGACGACCTGCTGGTGCGCAACGGCGACAAAGTCGAGGTCAACGGTCAGATCGTGATCGCGCCCGGCAAGGACGCGATGTACTGCCAGGTCATGGCGACGACCCTGCCCGTCATCGCCCCGGGCGCCGAGCGAGCGCCGAGCTGCGACGAGGACGGGGTCAGGCTGATCGGGTTCGACGCGGCCCGGCTGACCGGCGCGAAGATCATCAAGGGGGTCAGTGTCGGTGACGCGCACGTAGTCGGGGTCTGGAAGGACAGGACGATCACGGTCGAGGAACAGACGGCGTACCGGACGCCGCCGGCGTCGAACCTCGACGCGATCGCTTGCCCGGCACCGGCCGGCGGGTGGCAGTCGAAGCCGAGCAACTTCTCGGCCAAGGCGGTGCAGGACTTCCTCGACGCCAAGCAGAACGTGATCTCCGGGACCCGGCTCAAGTACCCCGAGGGGCGGAGCCGGAAGGCGCCGGTGGTGTTCGCGATCGGCGTCGCGCACGGTGACCTCGACGCCTTCCGGAAGACGTTCGAGACGATCTACCGGGGCAATCTCTGTATCTACCGGGGCAAGGTCAGCCTGACCGACAACTACCGGATCACCGATTCCGTCAACAACCTGCTGGCCGGCCGGGACGATCTCGGCATCACCGCCGGCGGCGGACAGGGGCCGGACGACGGCACGGTGCCGATGACCCTGCTGGTGCTCGACGAGAAGGCGAGAGACGCCTTCGCCCCACTCGGCTTGGCCAACTTCGAGTTCACCGTCGACGTCCGCCCGGTCCGCTGAAAATCTCTCCGGGGAGCGTTTGCCAGTAGCAACGACTGAGAGCAACGACTGAGAGTGACAACCCCGATGACCTCACGGCTGGGTTATCTTTTCAGCGGGTTGAGACAGCCCTGGCGCCCAGACCATCGCCAGGCCTGTTGCACCAGGCCGGCGATCTGAGGACGCGCCGGGCAGCAGCTCCCATTCTGCCCGGCGCGTCGTTAAAAAATCCCCTCAGTGCTTGTGGAAGAAGTCCACCAGTAACCGGGCCGTCGCCGCAGGCTGATCGATCGCGGGGGAGTGACCGGCGTCCGGCACGACCTGAGCCCGTACTCCGAGCCGCTTCGCCATCTCGTCCTGCACCGCCAGCGGCCAGCCGTCATCCGTCTCGCCGTACACAACCTGGGTGCGAACGCCCGCCTTGGCCAGCTTCTCGGTCCGATCGTCGGAGTCCATCAGCCGCCGGGTGACCGCCGCCAGCCCCACCGGGGAGTTGCCGATGAACCGCTTGCGCAGGAAAGCGGCGACATCCTCGGCAGGCTGTACGAAGCGGGGTTCCTTGACGTCGTGCTCGAGCTTGAGGTCGTACACCTGCTCGATCGGCAGGCTGTCCAGCCCGAACGCGAGCATCTGCAGACCCTTCAGCTTCGCCTCGTCGCTGAAGGCGCCCGGCCCGGAGCACAGCAGCGTGATCGTCGAGAAAACGCTCGGATCGGTCAGTACCGCCTCGCGCGCGACCAGCCCGCCGAACGAGTGCCCCACCAACTGGCTGTAGCCACCCAGCGCCTTGCTCATCGCCACCACATCGGCCCCGAACTCAGCCAGCGTGTACGCCGACGGGTCGTCCGGGCCCGGCGTTTCGTACTGCCCGCGCTGGTCCACGGCCACCGTCCGCCACCCGTACCGGGCCAAGTGGTGCACCAGCGGCGTGAAGTCCTCTTTGCTCCCGGTCCAGCCGGGAACGAGCAAGACCGTCCCCAGCGGGATGCCGACATCCGGCTGGGCCTGGAGCGTCGCGAACGAGCCGCGATCGGTCTCCAGAGTCGCGGGGTGAACCCCGTCGGGCAGTGTCATCGTCCGTGGCGTACTCACGGCACCACGGTATCCGGTCGGCCGGATCACCCTGAGACCTCAACAATGATTGAAGTTCTGGCTCGCCCCGGAGAGCCGGGCGTTCCGCAGTGCGGCACAATGGCCGGGTGCCTCGCACGATTGCGGTAGCCAACCAGAAGGGCGGCGTGGCCAAGACGACCACGGTTGCCTCGCTCGGCGCTGCCCTGGCCGAGCTCGGCCAGCGGGTCCTGCTGGTCGATCTGGACCCCCAAGCCTGCTTGACGTTCTCGGTCGGGCTCGACCCCGAGGACCTCGACAAGTCCATCCATCACGTCCTGCTCGGCGGGGTGAAGGCGCGGGACGTGATCGTGCCGTCCGACGAAGGCCCCGACTTGTTGCCCGCGACGATCGAGCTGGCCGCGGCCGAGCTGAGTCTGGCGGCCGAGAGCAATCCACAGCACTTGGTCCGTACTGCGCTGCGCCCGGTCGAAGCGGCGTACGACTGGATCCTGATCGACTGTCCGCCGACCCTCGGGCTGCTGACGGTCAACGGGTTGTCCGCGGCAACCGACGTGCTGATCCCGCTGCAATGCGAGACGCTCGCGCATCGCGGGGTCGGCCAACTGCTGGACACGGTCCACGATGTCCAGCGGCTGACCAATCCAGGTCTCGAAGTACTGGGTGTCCTGCCGACCCTGTACGACGGCCGCACCACCCATGCCCGGGCCGTCCTGGACACGATCGCCGAAACCTATGCGCTGACCGTCCTGACTCCGCCCATCCCGAAGTCGATCCGCTTCGCCGAGGCCCCCGCGATCGGCCAGACGATCCTCACCACCGCCCCCCGCTCGGCAGGCGCAAAGGCCTACCGAGCCGTGGCGAGCGCCCTGCTCTAAGCGGCGAAGCGGCAAACCGGCTAAGGGGTGTCCGGGTGTTTCGGTAGCGGCGGACCGCCGGCCGGGGTACCAGCGGTGGCGATGGCCGGTACCGGCGTACGGCGGAAGCGGCCGCGGAATCGCCAGATCGGGTAGCCGATCAAGGCCAGGGCGATCAGGAACGGGAGCAGCGCGCCGACCGCCGTCGCCAGCGCGGAGAAGGTCGCCGTGAACGCGTTCCAGCCGCCGCGCAGGCCGGACAGGAAGCCGTGGGACTCTGCCTTGGCCGGCTCGGGCGCTTTGCCCTTCTCCGCCAGAGTCAGGTTGAGAGTCGCGAGCTCGGTCTGCAACGAGAGGTTCTTCTGCTTGGCGAGCAGCGCCTCGAGATCGGCCTCGCGGCGGGTCAGTTCGCTCTCGACGGAGACGATCTCGCCGATTGTGGTCGCCTTGGTGAGCAGTGCGCGCATCCGGTCGAGGCTCGCGCGCTGGGATGAGATCCGGCTGTCGACGTCGACCACCTGCTCGGTCACATCGCTGGATTCCTGATGGATCGCGGTCCGCTTGCCCAGGTCAGAGAGGCGGTCGATCGCGGTCTCGTACGACCCCGTCGGCACCTTCACGACGAGGTTCGACTGGGTGATCCGGCCGTCCTCGTTGCTGGTGGAGTCCTCGGAGGCGACCTGGCCGCGCAGGCTGGCGATGATGCCGATCGCCTTCTGGCGCTGGCCGTTCACATCGGCATCGGTCTCGATGGTGAGCGCGCCGGTCTTGATGATCGCCCGGGTGACGCTCGGCTGGGCCGCGCCGCTGCCCGGAGCCGCCGGAGCCGCCTTGCCGCCGGCATCGGGCTTGGCCGGGACCTTGGAGTCGCTGGCGCCGTCGGCCTGTTGCGGGGCCGCTGCCCCCGAACTGCTGCTCGACTCGTCGTTGCCGCTCGCCCCGCACCCGGACAACAGCACGGCCGCGGTCAGGATCACTCCTGCGACCGCGGCCGACGTACGCGTCCTCGTCATCGCCACACCCTTCCCTCCACGATGGTTACCGTCGTGGAAGGGACGGGAGCGAAATGCCGGGCGTTGCGCTCCGGCGGTCACCGTTCAGGAACGAGAAGGTGACGCGCCGGTCACAACCTACTCAGGTGCGGTGAAGGTCGGCACGACCACACCGGCCGCGCTCTTCTTCACCGCGGCCTTCTTCACCGCAGCTTTCTTCACGGTCTTCTTGGCCGTCGACTTCTTCGGCGCGGCCTCGTCTTCGGCCACCGCCTTCTTGACCGCGGTCTTCTTGGCGGCAGCCTTCTTCGCCGCAGCCTTCTTGACCGGCTTCTCAGCCTGTACTTCGCCCGCCGGCTCAGCAGCTTGCTCAGCAACCGGCTCTGCAACCTTCTTGGCAGTCCGCTTCCGAGCCGCCTTCTTCACCGGCGCCTCGTCAACAGGTGCCGCAGCAGGTGCCTCAACCACGGGCTGCGCGGCAGGTGCCTCGACCACAGCCTGGGTCTCGCTCGACTCGGCCGACCGCTCGGTCGCACGCCGACGGCTCCGCGTCCGCTTGGCCGGAGCCTCAGCAACCTCAGCCGGAGCCTCAGCCGCTGCCTCGACCGGCGCGGACTCAGCCACAACCGGCGCCTCAGCCGTCACGGTCTCAGCCTCGGCCCCACGACGACGCCGGGTCCGCGACCGCGGCTTACGCTCGACCGCCGAACCCTCGGCAGCCTCGGTCGACGACTCGACAGTCGGCGGCACCACGGTCTTGGCGGTGACGTCGGCGTCGGTCTTGCGCTCGGCCGGCTTCTGCTCGGTCGACTCGCCACCCTCGAGAGGCTGACCCGCACGCAGGCGGCGACGGTTCCGGTTCGGCCGCTTGCGGGCCGGACGGTCCGATCCACCGTGCGCGGCAGCTCCGTCGCCCGCCGGCTTGGAGTCGCCGTCGTGGCTGCGGACCCGGTTCCGGTCCTGCTCACCGCGTCGCCCGGACGGCTTGTCGCCGCGCGCCGGACGGTCGGTGCGCTCCTGCCGCTCGACGGCTTCGCGCGGCGGCTTGATCCGCCCCTTCGCCTCGGTCGGGATGCCGAGGTCGTGGTACAGCTCGGGCGACGTCGAGTAGATCTCCTGCGGCTCGTCGTACGGCAGGTCGAGCGCCTTGTTGATCGTCTTCCAGCGGACCAGGTCCGGCCAGTCGACGAAGGTGACCGCGATGCCGCTCGCACCGGCGCGGCCGGTCCGGCCGATCCGGTGGATGTAGGCCTTCTCGTCCTCGGGGCAGGTGTTGTTGATGACGTGCGTGACGCCCTCGACATCGATACCCCGGGCCGCGACGTCGGTACAGATCAGCACGTCGATCTTGTCGCCGCGGAAGCGGGTCAGCGCCCGCTCGCGGGCCTGCTGGTTCAGGTCACCGTGGATCGCGGCGGCCCGGAAGCCCCGGTCGATCAGGTCGTCGGTGAGCCGGGACGCCTCGCGCTTGGTCCGGCAGAAGATCATCACCCGGCCGCGGTCCTCGGCCTGCAGGATCCGGGCGACCACCTCGGGCTTGTCCAGATCGTGCGCCCGGTAGACGAACTGCGCCGTCGTCGGGACCATCTGGGTGTCCTCGTGCGACTCGGCCCGGATGTTCAGCGGGTGCCGCATGTGGGTGCGCGCCAGGCCGATCACGGCCGACGGCATCGTTGCCGAGAACAACATGGTCTGCCGCAGCTCGGGGGTCTTGCGCAGGATCCGCTCGACATCGGGCAGGAAGCCGAGGTCCAGCATCTCGTCGGCCTCGTCCAGGACGAGCACCTTGATGTGGCTCAGGTCGAGCACGCCGCGGTTGGCGAGGTCGAGCAGCCGGCCCGGCGTACCGACGACGACGTCGACGCCCGCCTTCAGCTGGTCGAGCTGCGGGTCGTAGGCGACACCGCCGTAGATGGTCAGGATGCGGACCGAACGGACGGTCGACGCGGTCACCAGGTCTTTGGCCACCTGGATGGTCAGCTCACGGGTCGGGGTGACCACCAGAGCCTGGGGCTTGCCGGGCGCGGCCAGCTCCTCGTAGTCGGCTTCGCCGGGGGAGATGGTGCGCTGCAGCAGCGGGATACCGAACCCGAGGGTCTTACCGGTACCGGTACGAGCCTGGCCGATCAGGTCGGTGCCCATCAGGGCGACCGGAAGCGTCATCTCCTGGATCGGGAAAGGCTCTTTGATGTTGACGCGGTCGAGCGCGTCGCAGATCTCGGGCAGGACGCCGAGCTCTCGGAAGGTGGTCAGGCTGATCGCCTCTCACATGCTTGTACGGACAGTTGCATCAGTGGCCGGGTGGGCGTGGAATGCCCTACTTTTCACGGCGCGGGACACTGTGCAAGCGGCTCGCACCAGCTGCCCATCTGGGCGCGTCACCGGCGAAACACGGTCCAGTGTAGCCGGAATACCCGCCACGGCCGCTTCGCCGCTTTTCCGCCGCCGCGAGCCCGGGCCCGATAGTGTGCGCAGCATGACCGAGATGACGGCCTTCGATGATCCCGCCTACCGGGCCGCGGCGGTGGATCTGCTGGGAGTTCTGGCGTACGGCGAACTGACCGCGTTCGAGCGGATCGCCGAGGATGCCAAGCTCGCCCCGACCCTGGACGACAAAGCCCAGCTGGCCCAGCTGGCGACCACCGAGTTCGGCCACTTCGTCCAGTTGCGGGACCGGCTCGTCACCCTCGGGGTGGACCCGATGGACGCGATGCAGCCGTTCGTGACGCCGTTGGACGCCTTCCACGACCACACCGCGCCGTCGGACTGGCTCGAGGGGCTGGTCAAGGCGTACGTCGGCGACGGACTCGCGAACGACTTCTATCGTGAGGTCGCGGCGTACGTCGATGCCGAGACGCGGGCGCTGGTGCTGGAGGTCTTCGCCGACTCCGGCCAGGCCGAGTTCGTCGTGGACCGGGTCCGGGCCGCGATCGAGGAGGACCCGAAGCTGGGTGGCCGGCTCGCTCTGTGGGGACGCCGCCTGGTGGGCGAGGCGCTCAGCCAGGCCCAGCGGATCGCAGCCGACCGTGACCCGCTCGCCGCCCTGCTGGCCGGCAGCGTCGATCGCCCCGGCCTCGACCTGGCCGCGATCGGCCGGATGTTCACCCGCCTGACCGAAGCCCACACCGCTCGGATGACGGCCCTGGGCCTGCAAGCCTGAAAACCCCTGAAACGCAGAGCGGCCGCCTGCCCCTGATCGGGGTGGCGGCCGCTGTGACGATCCTGCTCAGACTCTGGCTTTACCGCTGTTCCGCGACGAGATGATCGCGACGACGACCGCGGCACAGATGATCTGGATCAGGTACTGGATCCAGTCCGGTCCGCTGGTGTCCTTCACGCCAAGCGCGTAGGCGATCACACCGCCGATGAAGGCGCCGATCCCGCCGCCGAGAATGGTCCAGCCAAGGCTGATGTTCTGCTTGCCCGGAAGTACGAGTCGCGCGAGCGGCCCGAAGATGATTCCGGCGATGAGGCTCACGATGATCATCCAGACCCAGAAACCCACGATTCCTCCTTGAGCGATGACTGACCTGCCGTCGACTGGTGCCCAGTACTAAACCCACCGCACCGGACCACCGGTCATACAGGTCTACGACTCATCGTCCTCGGTTCGTGGCACTGCGCAACCAGGACACGCGGACGTTCTCAGATCGCGCCGAAACCGACCTTGCGGATCGCGACCTCGCCGATCTCCACGTACGCCAGCTTCTCGGCCGGGATGAGCACCCGGCGGCCCTTCTCGTCCGTCAGCTGCAACAGACCGGTCTTGCCACCCAGTGCGTCCGCGACGGCCTTCTCGACCTCTTCGGGGCTCTGCTCGCTCTCGAGCACCAACTCGCGATTGGCGTGCTGTACGCCGATCTTGACCTCCAC
This sequence comes from Kribbella sp. NBC_00382, assembly GCF_036067295.1. Classification (NCBI taxonomy): domain Bacteria; kingdom Bacillati; phylum Actinomycetota; class Actinomycetes; order Propionibacteriales; family Kribbellaceae; genus Kribbella; species Kribbella sp. NBC_00382. The sequence goes on along the minus strand of NZ_CP107954.1, from coordinate 391,507 downwards.
GAAACCCTCCCGGGCACGTTCCGACCGGCGGCTCTCGCCGGTACCCGATTCGAGCCTATCCGGTACCGACCCCGGGTTCTCACCCGTCCGCCTAGAGCAGAACTCAGCCTTCGGTACGAGGGAAGCCGCGGATGCCACGCCAGGCGAGGCTGGCGACCAGATCGGCGGCCTGCTGCTGCATCAGCGTCGGGTTGTCCGAGGCGAGCCAGTAACGCGCGCTGACCTGCGCCATCCCGACCAGGCTGACCGCGAGCACCATCGACTGCTCCTTGTTCAGCCCGGCGTCCGCGCTGATCACCTCGGAACAGGCCTCGGCGCACGCGTGGGTGACCCGGTCGACCCGTTCGCGGACCGCGGGCTCGTTGGTCAGGTCCGACTCGAACACCAGCCGGAAGGCGCCCTGGGCGTTGGCGACGTAGTCGTAGAAGGCGTGGATCGTCGCGCCGACCCGCTCCTTGTTGTCCTCGGTCGAGCGCAGCGCGCCGCGGACCGAGGCGACGATCGCCTCGCAGGACGAGTCCAGCAGGGCCAGGTACAGCTCGAGTTTGCCGGGGAAGTGCTGGTAGAGCACGGGTTTGGAGACGCCGGCACGGTCGGCGATGTCGTCCATCGCGGCGGCGTGGTAGCCGTTCGCGACAAACACTTCCTGGGCCGCCTCGAGCAGCTGCGCGCGGCGGGCCAACCGCGGCAGGCGGCTGCCACGCTTGGGCGCGGTCTCCGGTGTCGTCGACACGTCGGGCTCCTTCGGTGGTGCGGCTCGGGAGCAAACATCCCCCGAATAGTTGAAGCGAATCTTACCTACCGGTACTGACCACTACGACGGTAGCGGCTTCGGGTCGTCGTACAGGCCCTCGAGCACGTCGCCGTACTCGTCGATCCGGGCCAGCACATCGTGCGGCAGGAAGGTCAGATCGGCCGGCTCGGTGGCGCCGGCCACCTCGTCCCAGTCGATCGGGGTGGAGACCCGCGGCTCCTCGGCACCGCGCAGCGAGTACGGCGCCAGCGTGGTCTTCGCGCTGGCGTTCTGGCTCCAGTCGATGAACACCTTGCCAGGGCGGAGCGCCTTGGTCATGTTGGCGGTGACGTTCTCCGGCAGGGCCTCGGCGAGTTGCTCGGCCAATTGCTTGGCGAAGGCGCTGGTGGAGCGGGACGAGGCGGGTTCGATCGGGACGTACAGGTGCATGCCCTTGTTGCCGGAGGTCTTGGGCCAGCCTTCGAGGCCGAAGTGGTTCAGCAGTTCGCGCAGGGCCAGTGCGACGTCGCAGCACTCGACGATCGTCGTACCGGGGCCTGGGTCGAGGTCGAAGACGATCAGGTCGGCCATCGGGTGCTTGCCGGTGTCGGACAGCCCGATCCGCCATTGCGGGACATGGAGCTCGAGGGCGGCCAGGTTGGCGAGCCAGACGATCGTCTGGATGTCGTCGGCGATCACGAACTCCGCCTCGTCCCGCCCGGTGGAACTACCTGGGGTGGGGAGTGTCACCGTGCGGACCCAGTCCGGCGTACCGCGGGGTGCGTTCTTCTCGAAGAAGTACGCCGCTCCGGTGCCGTCCGGCCAGCGCTTGCGGGTCAGCGGGCGGTCCGACAGGTGGGGGAGCAGCAGCGGCGCGACCTGGTGGTAGAAGTCGATCACCTCGGCCTTGGTGAACCCGGTCTGCGGATACAGCACCTTGTCCAGGTTGGTGAGCTTCATCGTCTGCCCATCAACCTCAGTGGTCAGCTGCTTCGGTCCCGGCGCCATGCGTCCTACCATGCACTAATGGAGAGTTACGGGGCAGTAACCGGCGCTTCGGCGTCGCGGGGAGCGCAGGAATGGCCTGCACGGACAGTGCCGGTCTCGGGTGTGGATCTGCTGGTCAGAGACGTCCCGGGGGCGGACGAGAAGCTCCCGCCCGCCCTCTTCGCGCACGGCCTGGGCGGATCGTCGCTGAACTGGACGACGCTCGGTCTGCTGCTGAACGACACCATCCGCGGCATCGCGCCGGACCTGCCGGGCTTCGGTCAGACCCCGCCGCTGGCGGGGATGGGCGGGATCAGCGAGCAGGCGGACCTGCTCAGCGAGCTGATGACGAAGGAGTTCGACGAGCCGGTGCATCTGTTCGGCAATTCGATGGGCGGTGCCGCCGCGGTGGCACTCGCGGCGCGGCGACCGGGCGATGTGGCCTCGCTGACCCTGGTGTCGCCGGCGCTGCCGCATCCGCGCGTCTCGGCCAGCGCGCTCTGGTTCACCGCGATCTCCACGCCACGCCTCGGCAAGGCCGTACTGGAGCGGACCCGGCGGATCCCGTTCGAGCGGCGGCTCAAGGCCTCGCTGTCGGTGATCTTCGGTGAGCCGCGGCTGCTGCCACCGGAGGTGCTCGAAGCGTACGAGGCCGAGTTGCGCGCCCGTGACACGCAGACGTGGGGGACCGAGGCGACCCTGGAGGCCGCCCGTAGCATCCTCGCCTCGCAGTTCACGCCGCCGCGCCGGTCGTTGTGGGCCGACGCCGCGAAGGTGACTTGCCCGGTGCTGCTGATCTACGGCGGCAAGGACCGGCTGGTCGACTCGAAGATCCGGACCAAGGCCCAGCGGACCTTCCCGAACGCACGGTTGCTCTACCTGCCGAACTCGGGACACGTCGCGCAGATGGAGCACCCGGACCTGGTCGCGCGGGCGTTCCGTCAGTTGATCGCATAACTGCAATCAACCTGCCATCAGATCCTCACATTCGCAGGGCGATCAGCCCGCACTATTGGCAGTCGACGACTGACGTACGAACAGTTCGGCACGGCCGGGGGTACCGACTCAGGTAGCAGGCCGGGGGCCAGAAGATCATCCCCAGGGATGATCTTCTGCCGATTTCGCCGAACTCGACAACCTGCCGCCAAAGCCGGGAGTCAGTCGAGGTGATCTGTCTGCTGACGAGAGGACCGCTGTGCGGGTATTCGGAAGAGCGGGGATGGCTGTCGCGCTGCTCGGTGGAGCGCTGCTTTCCCCGGTGGGGCCGGCGCACGCCGCGCCGCCGGAGCCAGGGCAATCAGTTGCCCAAGGCAAGAATTGGACGGTACGCCCGGTAGCCGACGGCTATCAGGTGACGTTGCGGCTGGACGCGCCGGCGCCGATGCGCAACGCGCTGCCGCTGATCGCGGTGAACGGTGAGCCGGTGGGGGTGGCGACGCAGTCCGCGGACCAGCGCACCGTCTCGCTGGTCAGCGCCGACCCGTCGTTGCTCCAGGCAAAGAACGTCGAGCTGGTCTGGTCGGGGGATCTGGGCCGGAACGACGGGAAGAAGAGCAAGAGCCTGGCCGGTGGCGCGACCACCGACAAGGACTGGCTGAAGGCACCACTCGGCCCGAAGCTGGCCGTCGATCCCGGTGCCACCGGCAAATATGCGGTCGAGACGGCGGAGTACAACCTGGGCGACCAGGCGGTCTACCTGCCCGGGCTCGGCGAGAAGTCAGAGGTCGTCGGCAAGGTCTACTCGCCGAAGGGCGCGGCCGGCAAGCGGCCGCTGGTGATCTTCCTGCACGGCCGTCACTCGGTCTGTTACGGCGACGCGACCGAAGAGCCCACCAAGCCGTGGCCTTGTGCCAAGGGTGAGAAGCCGATCCCCAGCTACAAGGGGTACGACGGTCCGGCGAAGGCGCTCGCCAGTAACGGCTACCAGGTCGTCTCGATCAGCGCCAACGCGATCAACGCCTACGACGGCGGCGTCTTCGACACCGGCGCGCAGGCTCGGGCCGAGCTGATCCTCGACCACCTCGACCTGTGGAAGAAGTGGTCCACGGTCGGCGGCGGCCCGTTCGGCAAGAAGTTCGTCGGCAAGGTCGACCTCAACAACATCGGCCTGATGGGTCACTCGCGCGGTGGCGAGGGTGTCGCGCGTGCGGCGGTGCTCAACGCGGATCGCGGAGGGAAGTACGGGATCCGCGCGGTCCTGCCGCTCGCCCCGACCGACTTCGCCCGGGCCACTGTGCCCGGTGTCGCGATGAGCGTCATCCTGCCGTACTGCGACGGCGACGTCTCCGATCTGCAGGGGCAGAAGTTCTACGACGACACCCGGTACTCCGTGACCGGCGACGCCGCGACCCGCTCGACCGTCACGGTCCTCGGGGCGAACCACAACTTCTTCAACACCGAATGGACTCCGGGCCAGTCGGTCGCGCCGTCGAACGACGACTGGTTCAGCGACAACGACAAGGCCGCGCCGTGTGGTGCGAAGTACGCGGGCCGGTTGACGCCGAAGCAGCAACAGGCTGTCGGTACTGCCTATGTGGCCGGCTTCTTCCGGCTGCAGCTGGGACACGAGACCAAGCTTCTCCCGCTGCTCGACGGGTCGAACGCGCACCCCGCTTCGGCCGGCAAGGCCGTCGTGCGGGTCGTTTCGCAGGCTCCGGTGGCGTCGCGGCGTGACGTGAACAAGCTCGACGCAGCGTTGCCGAAGGGCTCGGTCACGGGCAGCGCCAAGGCGGTTGTGTGTGGCGGGGTCGACGAGGCCACGCAACGTGCTGCTGCTGTTCCCGCTTGCCTCAAGACGGACAACGGTTCGGACTCGCCGCACTGGGTCACGGCGTACCTCGCCTCGAAGACGCCGACCACGGCGGTCACCAAGGTCACCTGGACCGGCAAGAACGGCGTCGTACGGATCAAGCTCAGCGCCTACCAGCGGGACGTTCGCCGGTACTCCGCGCTGACCTTCCGGGCGACTCCCGACCCGTCGGGTGCACCCAAGACGGATCTGAGCGTCCGGGTGGTCGACGGGCATGGCCGCAAGGCCGTAGTACCGGTGTCGGCGGTCAGTGATGCGCTGCTGCGGATGCCGGGAGCCCATGACAGCGGTCTGCCGAAGAACCTGCTGCGGACCGTACGGATCCCGACCAGCTCGCTGAAGGGGATCGACCTGCGCGACGTCCGGGCGATCGAGCTGGCGACCGACAAGGTCGCGAGCGGCTCGGTGTTCGTCAGCGACCTGGCGTTCGCCACCGCCGGGCTCGGCCTGTCGGCGCCGTCGACGCTGCCGCAGGTGTCGGCCTCCAACGTGGGCAAGATCCAGGAGGGCAACTCGGGCGTCAAGAACGTCGACTTCTGGGTGACGCTGTCACGGCCGAGCATCCGCCCGATCACCGTGTACGCCGAGGCGAACAGCGACTCCCCGGCGGTCACGTCGATCGCCAAGCACCTGGTCTTCAAGCCTGGTCAGACCAAGCAGAAGGTGACCGTAGCGGTCACGGGCAACACCCGGGACAGCTACGACACCCCCTTCGGCCTGGTGCTGTCGGTGCCGCACGACGCACTGCTCGGGCAGTCCATCGGCAACGCCGAGGTGATCGACGACGACCCGACGCCGACCTTGACGATCGGTTCGGCGACGGCGGCCGAGAACGCGGGCACGATCAAGTTCCCGCTCAAGCTGTCCGCGCCGAGCGACAAGTTCGTCTGGATCGGTGCTGACCTGAAGAGCGGCACCGCGGTGATCCGCAAGGACTTCAGCGCGCCGGACGATGACGGCACCCAGGACCCGATCACCTCCGTCTACGGCCAGATCGAGCCCGGCCAGACGGCCGCCGACATCGAGGTCAAGCTGATCGACGACAAGGTCAAGGAACCCACCGAGACCTTCGGCGTCACCGTGGTCTCGGTCGAGGGCGTCGACTACAAGGTCCCGGTCACCCTGACCGGAACCATCACCGACAACGACTGACCGACCCCACCGAACCGGCGGCGTCCACCACCTCCCAAAGGGTGGGCGCCGCCTTCCGGTATGCGGGCCTTCTTCCGGCCGGTTGAGGCCACCGGGCGCGATGACCCTTCGGATTTGCCAGGATGCCCTTGGCTGAGATCTGGGGCTGCCGACGGAGGGGTGCACTGTGCGCGGATTCAGAAGTTCGGGGTTGGTACTCGCGGCGACGCTGATCGCGGGGGCGCTGCTCGTCCCGGCGGGTACGGCGCAGGCCGCGCCGCCGTCGCCCGGCAATTCAGTTGCCCAAGGCAAGAACTGGCAGGTGCTTCCGGTGGCCGGCGGCTACCGGGTGACGCTGCATCTCGATGCGCCGGCGCCGAAGCGCGACGCGCTGCCGCTGATCGCTGTGGACGGTGTACCGGTCGGGCCGGCGAAGCTGTCGCCCGACCAGCGCACGCTCTGGCTGACCAGCCCCGATCCGGCGCTGCGCAACGCCCAGGACGTCCGGCTGGCCTGGTCGGGTGACCAACTCGGCAAGCAGAGCAAGAGTCTGGCCGGTGGGGCGACGGACAAGTACTGGCTGAACGCGCCGCTCGGCCCGAAGCTGGCGGTCGATCCGGGTGCGGCTGGGAAGTACCAGGTGGACACCGCGGAGTACAACCTCGGTGATGAGGCTGTGTACCTGCCGGGGCTGGGGCACAAGTCCGAGATCGCAGGCAAGGTCTACTCACCTCGGGGCGCGATCGGTACCAGGCCGCTGGTGATCTTCCTGCATGGCCGGCACGAGTCCTGCTATGGCGATGCGGGCGACCCCGAAATTCCTTGGCCGTGCGCGAAGGGGCAGAAACCGGTCCCTAGCTATCGCGGGTACGACGGTCCGGCTGAGGCGCTCGCCGGCCATGGCTACCAGGTCGTCTCGATCAGCTCGAACGCGATCAACGGCTGGGACAGCCGGAGCTTCGACCAGGGTGCGCAGGCGCGCGCCGAACTGATCCTCGATCACCTCCACCTGTGGAAGAAGTGGGCGACCGTCGGTAGCGGACCGTTCGGCCGCAAGTTCGTCGGCCGGATCGACTTCACGAACATCGGCCTGATGGGCCACTCCCGCGGCGGCGAAGGTGTCGCTCGGGCGGCTGTGCTCAACGCCGATCGTGGTGGGAAGTACGGGATCCGTGCGGTCCTGCCGCTCGCCCCGACCGACTTCGCCCGCGCCACGGTGCCCGGCGTCGCGATGAGCGTCATCCTGCCGTACTGCGACGGCGACGTCTCCGACCTGCAGGGCCAGAAGTTCTACGACGACACCCGGTACTCCGTGACGGGCGACCCCGCCGCCCGCTCGACCGTGTTGGTAATGGGCGCCAACCACAACTTCTTCAACACCGAGTGGACTCCGGGTCAGTCGGTCGCGCCGTCGATCGACGACTGGGAGTACACGGATCCCGAGAACCCGAAGGGCCGGCCCTGCGGAAGCGAGTACGCGGGCCGGTTGACCGCGAAGGAGCAGCAGGCGGTCGGTACGGCGTACATCGCGGGGTTCTTCCGGTTGCAGCTCGGTCATGAGACCAAGCTGCTGCCGCTGCTCGACGGGTCCAATGCGCATCCGGCGTCGGCCGGGCGGGCCGTAGTACGGGTTGTGTCGCAGGCGGCCGGCCGGCTCGATGTGAACCGCCTCGACAAGGCGCTGCCCGTGACGGGCAAAGCCACGGCCTCGGTCTGTGCGGGGACGCGCAGGCCAGACGCTGAGAAGGCCCCTGCCACGTGCGTGGAGACTCAGACACCGTCCGATTCGCCGCACTGGGTCGAGGCCTGGTTCGCGTCCACCGCACAGACCACGGCGGTCACCAAGCTGGACTGGACGGGGACGAACGGTGTGCTCGAGGTCGGCCTCACCGCTGCTCAGCGGGATGTGCGCAAGTACTCCGCGCTGACCTTCCGGGCTGCTCCTGACCCGGCGAGCGCGTCCAAGCTGGATCTGACCGTGCGGATGGTCGATGGGCGTGGGCGGAAGGTCGACGTACCTGTGTCGGCGGTCAGCGATGCGCTGGTGCGACTGCCGGGCGCGGCCGGTACCGCTGGGTTGCCGAAGAACTTGCTGCGGACGGTACGGATCCCGACCAGTCTGCTGAAGGGGATCGACCTGCGCGACGTCCGCTCGATCGAGCTGCGCACCGACAAGGTCGCGAAGGGCTCGGTGTTCCTCAGCGATCTGGCGTTCTCCACTCCGGGGCTCGGCAGGTCGGCGCCGACCCGGCTCCCGCAACTGTCGGCGTCCAGCGTTGGCAAGGTGGTGGAAGGTGACAAGGTCAAGACCTACGACATCGCGGTGACGCTGTCGAGGCCGAGCGTGCGGCCGGTGACGGTGCACGCAGAGTCGAACGGCGACGAGGCGCCTGTTGCGCACGACCTCGTCTTCAAGCCGGGCCAGACCAGGAAACAGCTGAAGGTGACTGTCACGGGCAACACCCGGGACAGCTATGACCACTTCGTCAGCCTGGTCCTGTCGGTGCCGACCGAGGCGCAGCTGGGCAGCTCGTTCGGCAACATCGAGGTGCTCGACGACGATCCGGCCCCGGCGCTGACCGTGCTGCCGGTGACGGCGGCCGAGAACGCGGGGCAGTTGGCGTTCCGGCTGAAGCTGTCCGCGCCGAGCGACAAGTACATCTATCTGCGGGGTGAGTTGAAGGACGGTGCGGCGCTGGCCCGGAAGGACTACCGGGCACCTGGCGACGAGAGCTCGGGCCAGCCGTTCCGGGACGTCTACGGCGCGCTCGAGCCAGGTGAGATCACTGGTGAGCTGGTGGCCGAGCTGGTCGACGACAAGGTGAAGGAACCCACCGAGACCTTCACCGTCACCCTGCTGGAGGTCATCGGCGCCGATCTCGGGGTGCCGGCCACCGCGACCGGCACGATCACGGACGACGACTGAGTTTGAGACGCAGGGTCCGGCATGCGGACCCTGCGGGCCTGCCTTGGGGCGGTGCGGGAACATGGAGGAGGAACGAAGGGTTGTATCCGGAGTTCCGCGAAGTTTCCCGCTGACGAGGAGTGTCACGTGCCACAGCTGCCACCGCTGGTCGAGCCGGCCGACGAGCTGACCATCGACGAGGTCCGCCGGTATTCACGGCACCTGATCATTCCCGAGGTCGGGATGGCCGGCCAGAAGCGGCTGAAGAACGCCAAGGTGCTGGTGATCGGCGCCGGCGGCCTGGGCAGCCCCGCGCTGCTGTACCTGGCCGCGGCCGGGGTCGGCACGCTCGGCATCGTCGAGTTCGACACCGTCGACGAGTCGAACCTGCAGCGTCAGATCATCCACGGCCAGTCCGACGTCGGGAAGTCCAAGGCGCAGTCGGCCAAGGAGTCGATCCTCGAGACCAACCCGAACACGAACGTCGTCCTGCACGAGACCCGGCTGGACAACGACAACGTCTTCGAGATCTTCGAGCAGTACGACCTGATCGTCGACGGCACCGACAACTTCGCCACCCGGTACCTGGTGAACGACGCCGCGGTACTGCTCGGCAAGCCCTACGTCTGGGGCTCGATCTTCCGCTTCGACGGCCAGATCAGCGTCTTCTGGGCCGAGCACGGTCCCTGCTACCGCTGCCTGTACCCCGAGCCGCCGCCACCCGGCATGGTTCCGTCCTGCGCCGAAGGCGGCGTACTGGGCGTGCTGTGCGCGTCCGTCGGCGCTGCTCAGGTGACCGAGGCGATCAAGCTGCTCACCGGGATCGGCGACGTGTCGCTCGGCCGGCTGAACATCTACGAGGCGCTCGACCTGAACTGGCGCGCGCTGAAGGTCCGCAAGGACCCGAACTGCGCGATCTGCGGCGAGAACCCGACCGTCACCGAGCTGATCGACTACGAGAACTTCTGCGGCGCGCTGACCGAGGAGGCGGCCGACGCGGCCGTCGGCTCGACCATCTCGGTGAAGACGCTGAGCGAGTGGATCAAGCTCAAGGACAACGGCGAGAAGGACTTCCAGCTGATCGACGTCCGGGAGCCGAACGAGTACGAGATCAACCGGATCCCGGGCTCGGTGCTGATCCCGAAGGCCGACTTCCAGACCGGGGTCGCCCTCGAGAAGCTCCCGCAGGACAAGCAGCTGGTCTTCCACTGCAAGTCCGGCGTCCGCTCCGCTGAGGTGCTCGCCATCGTCAAGGCCGCCGGCTTCGCCAACGCGGTGCACGTCGGCGGCGGTGTGGTGGCGTGGGTCGACCAGATCGATCCGTCGCAGCCCGCTTACTGATCTTCATGCGAAGGCCCGCCCCCTAAGTGCTGGGGGCGGGCCTTCGCATTGGTTGCTCAGGTACGACGGACGGCGAGGCCGTCGACCTGGTAGACCTTGCCGGCTACCCGGGTGGTCAGCAGGACCGATCCGGTGAGGAAGGTCGCCGGTACCGGCATCGGCACGATGGCCTGGTACTCGGTGGTGGCCTTGTAGAGGTTGACCGAGCCGACGGACTTGCCGTTGTAGAAGACGTTCAGGCTGCCGCACGTCGCGCACTTGGTCGCGATCAGGAACAGGCGCTTCGCCTGCACGCTGCGGGAGACGGAGATGCCCGCCGCCTTGGTGGTGGTCGCGGTTCCGAGGTAGTACGCGCTATTGCTCGCCCGGACCCAGCCCTTGGCCGCTGCCATCAGGCGGTCGTCCGACGGCCTGGAGAAGCAGCGGTCAGCGGTCCACGCGGACAGGTTGCCGGCGATGTCGCGGGTCCGGACCGAGACGCAGTACTCGTAGCCTGCGGCGAGGCCGATCGCGACGGAGGTGGCCGTCGTACCGGACTTGATCGTTGCGTAGGCGCCGAAGGCTCCCGCGGTCGGTGCGATCCGGTAGCGGACGTCGTACGAGCCGATGCCGGTGTTGTCCGTCCCCGCGTAGGTGACCGTGGCGGTGGCTGCCTTGGTCACGTCGAACGCGGTACCGGTGAGCTTGACGGTCGGCAGCGCGGTGTCGACGTTGAGCCAGCGAACTGCCTCCGTACCGCGTCCGCCCTGCTCGACCGCAAAGATCCGCAGCACGTGCTGGCCGGCCGCGACGCCGGACTTTGTGAAGGGCGATGCCGGGCAAGGCGCCGTCTTCACTCCGTCGAACTCACACGTCACGGAGGGGCTGACGAGCCCGGTGGTGTCGAAGGGCACCGACAGGTTCGCGCCGACGGCGGCCGTGGTCGGCTTGATGGTGAGACGCGGACCCTGCAGGACGGCAGACTCGACCAGTTCCCCGGCCGCCGGCTCGAACAGCTCGGCGTTCGTCTGCGGCCGTCCGTCGTTGACCGGGATCTGCTGGAGGGTGCTTCCCGTCGCGGTCCGGCGGGTGACGAGCAGGAGGTTGGACTTCGCCCAGCTGATCGACTCACCGCTCGTGCCGACGGCCGGAGCGGGTACGGGCGTGCCGCCGGCCACCGGGAGCACGTTCACGGAGGTGTTCTTGAAGTAAGCGATCCACAGGCCGTCCGGGGATGCGACCGGGTGCTGCGCCAGCTCGGTACCGGCGTACGTGGTCAGGACCGTGCCGGCCGCCTTCGCCTGGACGCGCTGCAGCTTGCCGGTCAGCTGGTCCTTGACGATCAGCGTCTGGTTGTCGGGCAGCCAGGACGGCGCCGCCAGGTTGCAGCCGACGCGGACCGTCGCGCCACCGGTCGCAGCGACGAGGTCGACGCAGGAGGTGCCGTTCTGCCCGGATTCGAAGGCGATCCGGGTGCCGTCAGGTGACCAGGACTTCGCGGCGATCCCGGTCGCGCCGTCAAGGATCTTCACCGGCTGCGCGGACGGCACGATCCAGACCGTCCACAGGCTCGTCCCTGCCTGCGAGAAGACGACCTGCCGGCCATCTGCCGAAGCCGCGATGGCCTTGTCGACCTGCTGGGTCGGGCCCGAGGCCGCGATCGGCTCGACCTGGGTCGCGCCCTGGACGGGAATCCGCCCCAGGAACGTCCGGCTGACCCCCTCGGTCGTCACAGTGTGCGCGACAGTGATGGAATCGGCCGGTTCGGCGGCAATGGAACTGCCGGCCGCCGTTGCCGGGACGGTCGCGGTGAAGATGACGGCAGACAGAGCCATCGGCATGGTGAAGCGCGATAACGCACGCAAGAGAACCCCTAGGAAGTCAGAGCGACACGAAAGCCGGTCGCGCTGTCCTCATCGGCACCGGCACGCGCACGTTACAGCGTCGGGGTCAGGTTGCAGGTTGTTGCAAAACCGGCAGCTTGCGCTGCCAGCCGTCGGCGATCTCGACGGTACGCATGCCGACCGACTCGTAGAGGCCGAGGGCCGGAGTCGGGTTGCTCGTGTCGACGTGGAGGAGCGTGCCGGCCAGCCCTGCGTTTGCGTCTTGGGCGAAGGCGCGGCGGAGGAGGTACTTCGCCAGGCCGAGTCCGCGGCCTTCGGGGAGGACGCCGAGCCGGCCGATATAGCCACAGTTGTCGGTCTCCACGAAGGCGTGGTTGCAGTCGCTGGCGGCGATGATCCGGCCGTCGCGTTCGACCATCGTCAGCTGCGACCAGTCGAACCCGTCGCGCTTCTCGTGGGTCTCCAGCCATTCGTCGTACGGCGCCAGCGCGGCGCTGTCCTGTCCGGCGAACGCCGCCGACATCATCGTGTGGAAAGCCCGCCGGGTCGGGTCATCGTGGGCACCGGTGCGGATCGTCGTACCGGTTGGTGGCTCGGGGAGGGGGAGTGGTCCTTCGTGGTCGATCCGCATTTGCTGGTACGAGGTGGCGAACTCGAAGCCTTGGCCGGCGACGACCTCGCGCAGTGTGTCGTCCGCGCGGAACATGCCGACCTCGACGATCACTTCCTGATAGCCGTTCTCGGCACCGAGCTCCTGGGCCCGCTCGCTTCCCTTGGTCAGTAGCCAGGTCGCGATCGCCGGGTCTTCCTTCACGACGCTCAGTTGTACGAACCGGCGATCCCCGCCGAGCAGCACGAAGCCGTACCCGGCCGGCTGGCTGTCGTTGACCTCATTGCCCTCATTGTCCTCGTTGCCGAGGATCAGCCAGCCGTCGCGCTCGAGGGTGATCGTCGGGGCGGTGAGGCCCTCGACGATCTCCGACAGGGTGACCATCGGGCGGCCCACGATCCGCTGGAAGTAGCTCGCGGCGAGTCGGTGAATCGCCTCGGCATCGGTGAGTTTCGGCGGGCGGACCGTGAGCCCGGTCGGGAGTTCAGTCATGCCCCCATCGTGCTGGTTCAGAAGGGCATGCGGCAGGTGGCGACGGCTTCGGCGCCTGCTGGATCGCCGTCGACCAGTACGACGGTCGGCTGGTCGTCACGGCCGGAGAGGGTGCGCATGTAGCCGACCGCGTCGGTGCTGACGGTGGCGATCGGGTCGCCGTGGCCGAGGCGGTAGGTGGCTCCGCCTTGGCCGGTGAGGGTCAGGAGTACCGGCGTACCGGACCAGAAGGGGCCGTCTTCGATGTCGAGCATGACCTGGGCGACCAGCTCACCGGCGTACGGGCCGGTGTCGAACTCGCGGCCGAGCGCCTGGCAGACATCGTCGCGGTGCATCCAGAGGTCGCGGGCGAGCAGGATGTCCTGGATGTAGCCGAGGTCGAGCTTGTCGAAGCCGGGCATGCCCTCGATCTTGACCGTCATCTTGCGGATCAGCGCCGGGTTGCGGCTGATGGTCTTGGTGGCCTTCGCCCAGAGGTTGCCGAAGCGGTTCTGCAGGACGTCGTACGGCGTACCGCGGTGGTCGTCGGCCTGGATCATCATGTGCGCGTCGAGCAACGGGGTGGTCGGGTAGGTGCGGCGGGCGCGGCGATCGCGCAGTGGGAAGGACCAGGGTTTGTTGACGTCCTCGGCCTGTCCGCACAGATGCCCGACGATGTCGGCGACGTCCCACTCGTCGCAGACCGTCCGGTGCTTCCAGTCGGTGCCGTCGAGGGTCGTCATCAGGTGGTACCAGGCCTCGAGCTCGGCGTCGCGGTGACGCCTTGCGGCGGCTCGGTCGGCGCGGGCGATCTCCCGCGCGGCTATCGCGGTGGTGGTCATTTCTCTTTCCCCCTGGTCGGTTGGTAGCGCTGATAGAACATCTCGAGCACGATCGGCAGCAGCTTCATGAACCGGCCGTCCTCGAAGGTCGCCTGTGGTTCGTTCGCCATCTGCTGCGAGAGCACGCCGGCGGTCATCGCGGTGAACAGGGCGATGCCTTCCTCGCCGGCGGCATCCGGGTGGAGTTGTCCGGCCTCGACCTCCTGCTGGAAGAAGGTCTTCACGTCCTGCAGGCCCTCCACCGCGGGCGCGAAGGCCTCGGGTGACGGCTCGAAGCCCGGGATGGTGCGCCAGAAGAGCAACTGGGTGAGCACCTGGTTGGCCATGCACCAGCGGCTGAAGGCGGTCATACCGGCTTTGAGCTGGTCCTTGGGTGCGGCGGCCGCTCGTGCTGCGCGTTGGGCGTCGCGGACCTGCTCGGCGCCGCGCTGGAAGAGGGCGTCGTAGATGGCGAGCTTCGACGGGAAGTACTGATAGAGCGACGGCGGCTGCATCCCGAGCTGCCGGGCCACCGCGGACAGGCTCAGCGCGGCGACGCCCTCGGTCTCCATCAACGCGACGGAGACGTCGAGGATCTCGTCGATGGTCTGCTGGCGGCGCCGGGACCGGCGGTCCGGGGCGGCTGCTGTGCTCATAGGTTGAGGAAAACCTAATGGTCGTAGGTAAGTCAACAGCTCGTAGAGTTTCTCTTCGCTGTCCCCGGTGGCACGTACTGTTTTCGTATGTGCAGAAACATCACCGTTCTTCGTGGACTTGAGCCGGCGGCGACCTCCGAAGAGATCTACGCGGCGGCGCTGCAGTACGTGCGCAAGGTGACCGGCGTCGGCTCGCTCAGTGCGACCACCCGCGGCCCGATCGAGCGTGCCGCCGCCGAGGTCGCCAAGATCACCGAGGCCCTGCTGGAGGAGATGCCGGAGCGCCGGGTGCCGCCGCAAACCGTGCCGCCGTTGCGCAGGCCCGAAGTACGGGCTCGTCTCGGCCTGGACTGACAGCCCGGTGGGGGGCTCGCGAACAGATGGTGGCCCGATGCTCGGTGGCATGGCTGACTGGCGCCGGCAGGGGGTGGTCTTCGGCCTGACGGTCGTCGGGGTGGTGCTGACCCTGACCTGCCTGAACGCCGGCGCGGAACTCGAGCGCCGTCGCCGTGCGGCCTGCGACGGCTCGCTCGCGATGCCGCCGAGTGCTTTTGTTCTGGGCTCCATCGGTTTGCTGCTCGGAGTGGTCGCGTTGCTGCTCCTGATCCGCTGGTCCAGTCGGCAGGTGATCACCATCGTGCTGTTCGCCACGGCGGTGGCTGGGGTGGTCTTCGAGGTGTTCGCGCTGATCGCGGCGGTCCAGCAGTCGGCGCCGGTTTCCTCGATCTGCCGGTTGCCGCTGGGGTAGATTCCGGATTGGAAAACCCTTACCGAGGAGGCAGCGGATGCGGTTCGCGATCAAGACCAGGCCTGAGCACACGAGCTGGGAACAGTTGCGCGACGTGTGGATCGCGGCCGACGAGTACGAGGTCTTCGAGTCGGCCTGGCACTGGGACCACTTCTACCCGCTGAGCGGCGACATGGCCGGCCCGAACCTCGAGGCCTGGACGACACTCGCTGCCCTCGCTCAGGCGACCAAGCGGATCCGGGTGGGCTGCCAGGTCACGGGGATGATCTACCGGCATCCCGCAGTACTGGCGAACATGGCGGCGACCACCGACATCATCTCCGGCGGCCGCCTCGAGCTCGGCATCGGCGCCGGCTGGAACCAGATGGAGTGCGACGCCTACGGCATCGAGCTACCCCCACTGAAGGAACGCTTCGACCGCTTCGACGAAGGCACCCAGGCGCTGATCGCCCTCCTCACCGAGAAGGTCGCCAACTTCGACGGCAAGTACGTCAAACTCACCGACGCCTACTGCGAACCGAAGCCCGTCCAGACCCCGCACCCGCCGATCACCATCGGCGGCAAAGGCCCCAAACGCACGCTCCGCGCGGTCGCCCGCTGGGCCCAGCACTGGAACGTCATCGTCGCTACCCCCGACGAATGGAAGCCCCTCAAAGACGTCCTCATCACCCACTGCGAAACCCTCGGCCGAGACGTCACCGAAATCACCTGCTCGGTCAACGTCCGCATAGACCCCGACGTCCCCCTCAACCAAGCCATCGACACGGCGATCACCACCGCCACCTCCTACGCCGAAGCCGGCGTAGACCTGGTAGTCCTCAACCTCCCCCTAGACACCCCACCCACAATCCTCGACCCCCTAGCCAAAGCCCTCGCCTGAGCAACAGACGCTCCCGGAGCCGCTGCGGATCGCGTCGCCCGGGCTGTCTGTTGCTTGGCCGCTGGCGGGTTTTTCCACCGCTGGCGTGATGCTTGACGCCAGTGGTCCAATAACCCGCCAGTCGACCCCGAGCCACCCATGCGGACCTCAGACCGCAAGCTCGGCGTGGGGTGTCGGCCGGCTGTGGAGTGCGACTTTGTCGGCGACGGCGGATAGCGTGGCCTGGTGGATCGGGAGGAGTATGTGGAGGCCGTGCTGGTGGCGGTCGAGTCGATTCCGGCTGGGCGGGTTGCGACGTACGGGGACATCGCCGAGTACGTCGGCCAGGGCGGGCCCCGCCAGGTGGGTGCCGTGATGCGCGAGTACGGCGGAGCTGTCGGCTGGTGGCGCGTCATCCGAGCCAGCGGCATCCCCGCCGACGAGGTACTCGACCAGCAAATCCAACTCCTCCGCGGCGACGGCATCCGAGTCACCAACGGCAAGGTCAACCTCCGCGAAGTCCGCTGGAACCCCGAAGAGCAGCTGTAGCTAGGGCATCCCGTCCGAGAGGATCCTGCCCAGCTCATCACCGAACCCGGGAACGTACCGGCCCTTCGCCATCTGCTCCGCCAGTTCTACGACCGTCGTCTTCGGCTGCCGGAAGCGGCTCGCCATCCGCTCCACCGCGTCCACGACCTGCTCGGGGACTGCGGTCAGCAGATCCAGCAGAAATCTGTCGGGCGGTACTACGGCGAGCCCGGCCGGTACAGATCTCGGGGGAAAGTCGCGCGCATTGCTCGTCACCAGATGGGTGGCCTTGGCGCCGATCGCGACGGCGAGCACATGGCGGTCCTTCTCGTCACAGGTGAGGCCCGGTACCAACGGAATCCACTCCGCGCCGGGCCGGCAGGCGGCCGGGAACGTTCTGCGCATCTGACCGAGCAGCCGGGTCGCGGCGGCGATGGCGTCGTCGTCTGTCAAGCCGGCGCGATCCCTCAGCAGCCGTACCGAGTTGCGCAGGACTTCGTCGAGGATCTCGTCCTGCCAGATGGGGTGGAACGCAGACTCGTTCGCGCAGGAGAGCAGCACGTCACGGAGGCTGGGCGGAATCAGTACACATGCATCGAGGACGCCGATCGGGCGACCTGAACAGACCGTGGACATCGGTCAGAAGTCCCCGTCCACGTAGCCACCTTCGGGCATCATCTCAGCCAGCAACCTGTCGCGTTCGTGGTACTGAGCTCGTTCGAGAGCACGCACGTCGGACAGCCGGAACCGGTGCCGGTTCCCGACCAGTCTGTGGGCAAGTTGGCCCTCGCGGGCAAGCTTGACGACATAAGGACGCGACACATTGAGTAGATCGGCGGCCTCCTGGCTGGTGATTTCGGTGTCCGGATTCTCGATGAGCAGGCTGAGCGGGCCGGTACCTAGCGCGGTGACGAACTGGCGCATCGCGGTCAGCATCGTGCCGCTCACCTTCACGCTGGTCTTTCCCTGAGTGATCGTGATCTCGTTGCCCCGGTGGATGATCGACTCCACATCGCCCAGCTGACCAAGACTCGGCCTGTTCACTGACATCACCGACTGCTCCCGCTCGGAAGGCGGCCGGCCTGCCAGGGGCGCCGGCCTGTGGACCGGCTTGCTGGTGGCCTTCTTCCCGGCGGTCGACGACCTGCCGGCAACGGCCTTCGCCGTACCGCCTGTGGTTCTCCTGGTGCGGTTCGGCTGGTCGGGGGACGCGGCGTGCTTGCGTGCCGCTGCCGTCTTCGCCTTGGGGGTGGACCCGGAGTTGAGCTTTCCGCTCTTGCTGATGGGCATGATGTGCTCCTCTCGCCGAAAATTGTATCCGAAACATCTGAAACAGCCGAAACAATCGAGCCGCGTCGATCGCGGTACCTTTGAGGGCCGACTCGGATTTGTCGGTGGGGTCTGGTGGGATGGGGGGATGGTCAGTAGAACTGGGTCCAGGTATCGACTGGTGCGGGGTGACGGGCATCAGGCTCGGGTCACCGAGGCGCCGGTGCTGGATGCTGATCAGCAGGCTGTGGTGGATCATCCGGGTGGGCCGTTGCTGGTGCTGGCGGGGCCGGGGACGGGGAAGACGACGACGTTGGTCGAGGCCGTTGTCGATCGGGTGGGGAACCGTGGGCTGAAGCCTGATGAGGTGTTGGTGCTGACCTTCGGGCGGAAGGCGGCGACGGAGCTCAGGGACCGGATCACGGCGCGGCTCGGGCGGACGACGCGGGCGATGCCGTCGATGACTTTTCACTCGTTCTGTTATGCGTTGCTGAGAAGGTTCACGCCGGCCGACGCTTTCGACGTACCGCTTCGGCTGCCGTCCGGTCCCGAGCAGACGGTCCGGCTGAGCGAGTCGCTCGAGGGCAGTCGCGAGGTCGGGGTGACCAAGTGGCCGGCCAGCCTGCATCCGGCGCTCAAGACGCGCGGGTTCACTGACGAAGTACAGGCCGTGATCGGCAAGGCGCGGCAGCTCGGGCTCGACCCGGAGGACCTGTCCGCGATCGGGCATTCGGCCAGCCGGCCCGAGTGGGTCGCGGTCGGCGACTTCTTCGAGGAGTACCTGCAGATCCTCGACGCCGAGCAGGTGCTGGACTACTCCGAGCTGATCCACCGCGCGGTCATCCTGGCCGAGCAGCCGCACGTGAAGGCGCGGCTTCGCGAGGAGTTCAAGGCCGTCTTCGTCGACGAGTACCAGGACACCGACCCCGGCCAGACCAAGCTGCTACAGGCGATCGCCGGCGACGGCCGCGACCTCGTCGTGGTCGGCGATCCGGACCAGTCCATCTACACGTTCCGCGGCGCCGATGTCCGCGGCTTGCTCCGCTTCACCGACGAGTTCCGTACTACGGGAGGCGCCGAAGCCGCCCAGATCGCGCTGGCCACCACACGCCGATTCGGCACCACCCTGCAACGCATCTCGCGTAACGTCGTCAACCGCCTCGGCGTCCCCGGCACGCTCGACCGCGACACCTTCGAGCGCTTCCGCAACCCCGACGCGAGCTCCTGCGTCTACGGCCCTGGCAAGGTCGAGGCCAACCTGTACTCGACCAGCGGCGCCGAATTGGAGCACATCGCCGACATCCTCCGTCGCGCCCACGTGCAAGACGGCGTCGGCTGGCATGAGATGGCGGTGCTGGTCAGATCGGGCAGCTGGTCGATCCCGCCGCTGCGTCGCGCCCTGGCCGCCGCGGGCATCCCCGTCGACGTCGCGGGTGACGAGTTGCCGCTGTCGCGCGAACCCGCAGTACGGCCGATGTTGCTGGCGTTGCGAGCCGTCGCCGATCCCGCGACGCTGACCGTGGATGTCGTGCGGGCGCTGGCGTTGTCGCCGCTGGGCGCGATGGATGCCGGCCAGTTGCGCCGCCTTGCCCGCGTACTCCGCAAGCGCGATCGCGAGGCAGCCGGTGGCCAGCGGCTGCCGCGCTCGTCCGATGAGCTGCTGCGCGAAGCGTTGATGAACCCGTTGCTGCTCGACGAGCAGGCCTCACCCGCCGAAGCGCGTTTCGTCGCGCTAGGCGAGAGGTTGCTCAAGGCAAGGAACATCGTGATGGCGGGCGCCGCGCCCGACGAGGTGATGTGGTCCCTCTGGTCGGAGTCACCCTGGTTGCGACGACTCCGCGGCCAGGCGAACAGCGGCGGCGAAGTAGCCCGTACTGCGAACCGCGACCTTGACTCACTGTGCGCCCTCTTCGACACCGCGAGCCGGGCCGAGGAGCAGATCGGGTTCAAGGGCGTGTCGACGTTCCTCGCCGAGCTGGAGGCGCTCGACATCGCCGGCGACAACCGGTTCGACGGGACGTACCGGGAGGCCGGGGTGCAGCTGATGACCGCGCACCGGTCGAAGGGGCTGCAGTGGCGGCTGGTCGTCGTGGCGAGTGTGCAGGAAGGGCAGTGGCCGGACCTGCGCCGACGCGGGTCATTGCTGGAGCCGGATCGACTCGGGCCGGATGGACTGGTGGAGCCGCTGTCGGCCGGCGCGTTGCTGGCCGAGGAGAGACGGCTCTTCTACGTCGCGATCACCAGAGCCCGGGAGCGGCTGATCGTGACAGCGGTGCAAGCACCCGAGGCCGACGGCGATCAGCCTTCCCGATTACTTGCTGAGCTGGACATTCCTTTGAAGTTGGTGGCCGGACGGCCGCGTCGCCCGTTGTCGCTGCCCGGCCTGGTGGCCGACCTTCGCTGCGTACTGGCCGATCCGGCGTCGTCGCCTGCCCTGAGGCGGGTCGCGGCCGACCGGTTGGCCCAGCTCGCCGACGCGATCGACGACCGTGAGTACGCGCTGGTCCCGACGGCCGACCCGCAACGCTGGTGGGGTGTGCGCGAGCGGACCAAGTCGGAGCGCCCGATCACCGATCCCGAGCTGCCGGTGCCGCTGTCCGGGAGCGCGCTGACGACGATCGTCGACTGCCCGCTGCGCTGGTTCCTGCAGCGTCGCGCGGGTGGGGAGACCCCCAGTACTTCGGCCATCGGCTTCGGCATGGTGCTCCATACACTCGCCGACGCCGTCGCGACCGGGACGCTGCCGCCGGACATCGACGAGCTGAACGGCTGGCTCGACAAGGTGTGGACGCAGCTCGAGTTCGAGTCGTCCTGGATCTCCGATCGCGAGCGGGTGGAGGCCGAGCAGGCGTTGCGGCGGTTCGTCGCCTGGCATCAAGGCCGGCCGGATCGGACGCTGCTCGGTACTGAGGTGGAGTTCGACGTATTGCTGCCGGACGAGGACAAACCCGGCGTGCGGGTGAAGGGCCGGATGGACCGGCTGGAGCAGGACGGTGACGGCGGGATCCGGGTGATCGACCTGAAGACCGGCCGCAACATGCCGACCAAGCCGGCGTTGGAGCGGCACGTCCAGCTGGCCATCTATCAGCGCGCGATCGAGTCCCGGCAGATGAAGAAGCTGGGCGAGGAGCCGCGAAGTGGTGGGGCCGAGCTGGTGCAGCTCCGGCATGACGACATCGGCCTGCCGAAGGTCCAGGGCCAGGCGCCGTTGGAGCCCGACGAGGACGGTCGTACCTGGCTGGACGACGCCGTCGAGGATGCGGAGTCGATGGTTCGGTCGGAGGAGTTCATCGCCAAGCGGAACCCGGGTTGCGATCGGTGCGACGTCCGAGCCCTCTGCCCCATCCAGCCCGAAGGCCGGGAGATCGTCTGATGAGCGCCGACACCGAAGGCCGGAGGGTCGCCTGATGCGGGCCAAGTTGGAGACGACCGCGGAGTTGTGCGAGCTGCTCGGGATTCCGTTCAGCGATCAGCAACTGCAGGCGATCACGGCGCCGCTCGCGCCGGGCGTGATCGTGGCGGGTGCCGGGTCGGGTAAGACGACGGCGATGGCGGCTCGGGTGGTCTGGCTGATCTGCACCGGCCAGGTCCAGCCGGAGGAGGTCCTGGGCCTCACCTTTACGAAGAAGGCGGCCAACGAGCTCGACGTACGAATCCGCGACGACCTCACCAAGGCGGGCGTGCTCGGCTCCACCCTCCCGCGCGACCAGCACCCGATCCTCGCCGCTCACCTCCGCAGCAACGTCCCCAACTGGGAGCCCGAGGAGCCGGGCGAGCCTGTCGTTTCGACATACCACGCCTTCGCCGGCACTCTCATCGCCGAGCACGGCCTGCGACTCGGTCTCGAACCCGACGTCCGGGTACTTGCCGACGCGACCCGGTTCCAGCTGGCCGGCCGGGTCGTACGTCGGTCCAACGGGCCGATCCGGTTCGCGTCCCATCACGTGCCGACGCTCGTCAACAGCCTGCTCGCCCTCGACGGTGAGCTCGCCGATCACCTGCTCGGCGCGAACGAAGTACGGGCTCATGATGAGGCTGTGCGGGCTGAGGTCGCTGCCGCGCGCAAGCAGACGGTCGAGGTGAAGAAGCTTGCCGAGACGGCGCTGAAACGTGGCGAGATCCTGCAGCTTGTCGAGGAGTACCAGGCATACAAGGGTGAGCGCGGTGTCGTCGACTTCGCCGATCAGATGGCGCTCGGTGCCCGGCTGGCCGAGGAGTGTCCCGAGGTCCCGGTGATCGAGCGAGGGCGGTACAAGGTCGTTTTGCTCGACGAGTACCAGGACACCTCGGTCTCACAGCGCCGGATGCTGACCGCGTTGTTCGGCGTCGACGGTCACCCTGTCACTGCCGTTGGCGACCCGTGCCAGGCGATCTACGGCTGGCGCGGTGCCTCCGTCGCGAACCTCGACGAGTTCCCCGAACACTTCAAGAACGCAGACGGTACGCCGGCCCAGCGGTACGTCTTGAGCGTGAATCGGCGTTGCGGCAGCAGGATCCTCGCCGCGGCCAATCAGCATGCGGCCGAGCTCTACCAGCAACACCCCGGCGTGATCCCGCTGGAGGCGCCGCCCGAGGCACCTGAGGGCTCGATCACGGTCGGCCTGTTCGAGACGCGCTCGAAGGAGATCGAGTGGGTCGCGGACGCGATCGTCGCAGCGCACAAGATGCCGAACCGCCGATGGAAGGACATCGGCATCCTGATGCGCACGAACGTCGACCTCAGCGCGGTCCATGAGGCGTTGATTGCACGCAAGGTCCCGGTTGAGGTGGTCGGCCTCGGCGGGCTGCTCGCGCTGCCCGAGGTCGTCGACGTCGTTGCCACCCTGCAAGCCGTGAACGATCTCACCGCGAACGCGGCGATGCTCCGCATCCTCACCGGCCCGCGCTACCGGATCGGCCACCGCGACCTTGCGTTGCTGGCCAACCGTTCCCGTGCGCTCGCCGATTCAGGCGACCGCCCGGCCGCGGACGACCTGGTCGCCGCGCTCGACGCCGCGGTGGCTGGGATGGACTCCACCGAGGTCATCTCGCTGGCCGAAGCCGTTGATGATCCGGGGCCGGCAGGCTGGGGTTATTCAGCTGAGGCATTGGAGCGGTTCAGGGAGTTGTCGACCGAGTTGCGTGAGCTGCGCGCGCACGCGAGCGAGCCGCTGCTCGACCTGGTACGCCGGGTGATCAGCACCATCGGTCTCGACGTCGAGCTGACCGCGACGCCTGATCACGTCGACTCCGGCCGGCGGGATCACCTGGCCGCCTTCTTGGATGCCGTGGGCAACTTCGTGTCGACGGAGTCGAGTGGTTCGCTGGACGGGTTGCTCGCGTATCTGGCGGCGGAAGAGGAGTACGCGGCGGGGCTCGACCTCGCAGTACCGAGTGAAGCGGACTCGGTGAAGTTGCTGACCACGCACCGGTCGAAGGGGCTCGAGTGGCCGATCGTGTTCGTACCGACGCTGGTGAACAAGGTGTTCCCGTCGGACCGCGGCCGCGACAAGTGGACGACCAACGCGAAGGTGCTGCCGTGGCCGTTGCGCGGTGACGCCGACACGTTGCCGGACTTCCACGACCTGTCGAACGCGGGGCTGAAGGCGTTCGCCGACGAGTGCAAGGACGTCAACGCGCTGGAGGAGAGGCGGCTCGGGTACGTCGCTTTCACGCGCGCCAAGGAGATCCTGGTCGCCACCGGGCATTGGTGGGGGCCGACGCAGAAGCGGCCGCGTGGACCCTCGTCGTACCTGGAGACGCTCAAGCAGCACGCGGGAGAGCGGGTCATCGACTGGGCGCCGCAGCCTGAGCTGAACGAGGAGAACCCGGAACTGGCCGAGCAGACGCTCGCGGCCTGGCCTGCGCCGTACGACGCAGCGGCGTACCAGCGCCGGCTCGAATCGGTGGCGCTGGTCGAGCAGTCACGCGCGGAAGGCCCGTCGCAGGAGGCCGAGGATTCGCTGCTGCTGGACGAGCAGGCGACGGTCGCGCGCTGGGACTCCGAGCTCGAGCGATTGTTGTCAGAGGCAAGGGAAAGCCGGAGCCGGAAGGCGTACGACGTCGCGCTGCCGCCATCCCTGTCGGCGACCCAGGTGATGCGGCTGGCGAAGGACCCGGACGGTCTGGCGGCGGATCTTGCCCGGCCGATGCCGCGGAAACCCAACCGGGCGGCGCGATTCGGCACCCGGTTCCATGCGTGGGTGGAGAGCTACTTCGGTCAGCAGTTCCTGCTGGATCCGGATGATCTGCCGGGTGCGGCTGACGAGGACATCGTCGACGATACCTATCTGACCGAGCTGATGGATGCGTTCCGCGTCGGTCCGTACGGCGAGCAGATGCCGCACGAGATCGAGGCGCCCTTCGCCCTCGCGATCGGCGGCCGGATGGTCCGCGGCCGGATCGACGCCGTCTACCAGGTGATCCGCCCCGACGGCTCCCGCGGCTACGACGTGGTCGACTGGAAGACCAGCCGCTCCGAAACCGCCGACCCGCTCCAGTTGGCCATCTACCGAGTCGCCTGGGCCGAGCTCCTCGGCATCCCCGTCGAGCAGGTGGGCGCCGCGTTCTACTACGTGCGTACCGGCGAGGTCGTCCGCCCCGAAGACCTGCCGGACCGCGCCGCCCTGATCACCCTCCTCAACGGCTGAACCTTCCGGGACAGCATTTCCAGCAGTCTCGAAAGGGTTTGTCGCACTCGCCGGGTCTTCTACGTTTGGAGCGTCAAACAAACGATTGAAGGAGAGTTCTTCGTGCGAGCGTTCCTGAAACTTGCCCTCGGCACCGCCCTGACCGCGACCGCGCTGACCGCCGCCGCGACCGGCCCCGCGCAGGCCACCACCACGTCGGGCACCTGCGGCGCCAACTTCGTCTGCATGTGGGAGGACCCGGGCTTCAACGGAACGAAGTACGTCGACGTCGTCGGCCAGCCCGGCTTCATCGACATCGACTGGTGGGAAGGCGACAACGAGATCAGCAGCGTCAACAACCGCACCGGCTACTGGGTCCGGATGTACGCCAACGACGACGCCACCGGCTTCTTCGGCTGTGTAGCCCCCAACCAGTCGATCGCCGCCCTGACCTTCGACAACGACATGGAAAGCTTCAGCCTCAACACCACCTGCAACTAGCCGGGCCCCAATGCGCCCGCCGGCCACCCCGGCCGGCGGGCCTATCCGACGAGTTCCGCCGGAACCACCCGCACGGCAAACGGCAACTCAGCTTCGAATGCCTCCTCGGCCTTCACCACGGCCCGCTCGGCATACCGCCCGTCCTCCAACTCCAGCACGGTCAGGATCTCGGCCTCAGGGTCGAACATCCAGTAGGCAGCGACCCCTGCTTCTTCATAGAGATTCCGCTTGAGGACCAAGTCCTTGGAACGGGTTGCCGGGGAGAGCACCTCGACCGCCAGTAGCAGCGGAAGGCGAAGCGCGTCAGGCCCCGGATCGTCACGGGTCGCCACGATCACATCGGGCTGCAGCGAGCGGCCCGCCGTGGGTCGGTAATCCATCGGAGCCTGAATGACGCGATAACCCGCCGGGCACTTCTGTCGTAGTAAATAACTCAGCTCAGCTACCGCCACCTGATGCAGCAGGGTGGGTGACGGCGTCACCAGATAGATCCCGTCGACGAGTTCGTACTGGCTGCCGTCGTCAGGAAGGGCGTCGAGATCGGCCAGGGTGAAGTTGTTGGGCTCGATGTGCTGCACGAGTTCCATTGCCTCCTTCGGTGTCACCTGACCAGCATGGTGGTTGTCGGCTGGTGGTTCGGCCGGTTCGGGAGATCTGCCCGCAACTGCCCTTTGTCTGCCCCCGATCTGGCCGGTCATCCCAGGACGGTGGCGGGGGAGAGGGTGATGGGGAAGGGGGTTGTGGTGTGGAAGGTTTCTTCGCCTTGGAGGACTGCTTGGCAGGTGTAGCCGGTGGGGGTTAGGTGGAGGATGGTCAGTTCTTGGCGGTCTGGGTCCAGGAGCCAGTACGCCGGTACGCCGTGCTGCGCATAGAGCTCGCGTTTCGTCACCACGTCGGTGACTCTCGTGGTGGGGGAGAGGACCTCGACGGCCAGGACTGCCTGCTGGACGTAGTGCGGGCCGGCGTCAGCGCGCGGGGTGATGAGGATGTCGGGGCGGAGTGAGAGCCGGCGCGTCGGGCGGAAGTCGAGGGAGCCGACGGAGACCAGCAGGTCCGGAGTACAGGCTTGTTTGAGCATCACCATCAGGGCGACGACGGCCGCCTGGTGGGCCGGTGGTTGCACGCCCGTCACCACCAGCCGCCCGTCGATCACCTCGTACCGCCGCGCGTCCGGCGCCCGAACCGTGGCACAACCAGCAGTCAGTCCTTCGATCATCTGACCAGCATCGCGGAAACCCACCAACCGCCGCAGAAGTTATCCACAGTTGACGGCGGCGCTCGACGGCATCCGCGGTGTGGTGAGCGATGTCATCGCCGACCCGGCGGGCAGGATCCCGTTGCGGGTGGTTCACCCGGAGCTCGGCCAGCGCCTGCTCTATCTCGCCACGGTTCTCCCGAGTGTTCTCCTGATCGCCGAGATCGCCCGTCGGCTGGCGGCGCTCCTGCGGGGCGCCGAAGGCAGCGACCCGTTCACCACTCGTACGGTGCGTGAGCTGACCTTCCTCGCCAAGCTCACGGCCTTCGGCGGTACCGGCGCCTGGGTGCTCAGCAGTGTCGCGACCTCGATCCTCGCCAAGACCGTCCTGGAGTCCGGCAAGGCGATCGAGCCCTACGACTCACCGGTCGGCTGGCTCGCGGTCGGCTTCATCTTCGCCGCGCTCGCCCAGCTGATCGCCCGCGGTGTCGCCCTGCGCGCCGAGCTGGACACCGTCATCTGATGCCCAAGGCAACAAAACGCTCCGGTCGGCCCGACCCCGGCCAATCCGAACCCGAGGCCGAGCACCGGATCACCATCCATCTGGACGAAGTGCTCGCCGACCGCAACGTGACCCTGGTCGAACTGGCCGCGCGGGTCGGCGTCACGGTCGCCAACCTCTCCATCCTCAAGAACGGTCACGCCCGAGCGGTCCGGTTCAGCACCCTCACCGCCATCTGCGACGCCCTCGACTGCACCCCCGCCGACCTGATCCGCCTGGACCCCGACCCCACCCGTAGCTGATCAGTCGAAGGCCAACGGATTCTGCAGCGTGCCGACGAACTGCAGTGACCCGGCCATGTCCGCCAGATCGACCATGCTCTGGTTGTTCTTCAGCTGCAGCCGGTTCAAGCAGGACAAGACGAATTCAGGACTGAACAGGTCGTACTTCGCAAACGCCGCCGCCAACTCCGGCGTCGCCTCCTGGTAATCCCGCACCGACGATGCGACGACCGCCCAGAATTCCTCAGGCGACAACCCTTCGCCTGCCAGCAGCGGCGACAGGAACCGGAAGATGCAGTCGAAAACATCGGTGAAGATGCTCAACAGCTTCTCGTCATCCGGCACGTTGGTGACGCGAACCCGTTCGATCTCGGACGGCAGCGCGGTCGCCGTGCTCAGTACTGCGATCTCCTCCGCGATGTCCTTCATCAGCACGCGTACCGGCACGCCGTCACGCAGTACCAGAATCAGGTTCTCGCCATGCGGCATGAACACCAACTCGTACGCGTAGAAGCAATGCAGCAACGGCACAAGATACGCATCAAGATACGACCGCAGCCACTCGCGAGCGCTCAACCCCGACGACTTGATCAACGCCCCGGCAAACGCCGAGCCGTGCCGATCGACATGCAGCAGCGACGCCATCGTCGCCAGCCGCTCGCCCGGAGCCAGTGTCGGCACCGGGCTCTCGCGCCACAGGGCGGACAGCATCTTCCGGTACGCCGAAGTCGGGCTGGTCGCCGCTTCGTAGTACCGGTTGTGATACCCGACGGCCGCGATCTCGCGCAGCACGGAGAAGCCATAACGCTTGAGGATCGCGTCGTTCTCGACCAGGTCGTGCACCCAGTCGTTGATCGCCGGCGTCTTCGCCATGTACGCCGGGGACAGGCCGCGCATGAAGCCCATGTTGAGCACCGACAATGCCGTCTTCACGTAATTCCGTGACGGCTGAGTCCGATTGAAGAAGGTCCGGATCGACTGCTGTGCCTGGTACTCGTCATCGCTCGTGCCGAGATAGACGATATGCCGCTGAGCGATATCCGCGGCGAACGTGATCGTCGTCTTGTTCTCCCACTGCCAAGGATGCATCGGCATCAGGTGATAGTCGGCCGGATCGCCGCCGACCTCCCGAATGCGTTCGCTGAACCGTTGCAGGACGGGCGTTCCGAGCTCGTCACGCAGCATTTCGTCATAGCTGATCGTCTTGCTGTGCGACACCGTCGAGCGATCCCGCCGCACCGCGATCCACACCAGCTGGACCGCAGCACCGGCCTCAGGAGCAAAGGCGCGATAGTCCTCGACGCCGAACCCGAGCCGCCCGTTGTTCGCAACAAAACAAGGGTGTCCCTCGGTCATCGCGGACTCGATCGTCTGGAAATCCGCGGTGACCAGCTCGGCCGCGGTCAGGTCGTCCTTGGCCAGCTTGTACGCCGAACTGGCGAGCGTACTGCTGATCTCCTCGAGGTAGACCGGGAGCATCTCGGCGCCGATGCCCAACTGTGAGTGGAACTCCGTGATGAAGTCCAGCGCGTCGACCGCCGCGTCGACGCCATCGCGCGTCCGGGTGATGCTCGACGCGTCGACTTCCCAATGATTCAAGGGATAAAGGTCGGCCTTGAAGAAGTACTCGCTCGTCTCGTTCGCGACCGTGTAGCCCTCGCCCGACACCGTAGGTTCGAAGAGCCGCTCGTGGGTGAACTCGGCGAGCGCCTTGCGGACCAGCGCGCGGTTCGCAACCGCCCAGGTGTCCGGTTGGAGATGTGTGGTGGTCATGGTCAGCCTGCCTCGTTCATCCGGGTCGCCTCGGCGTACTGGTCGCGGGTGCAGAAGCTCAGCCAGGCCTGCTTGTCGGGCAGCGTCACGATGCTGTGCTTGCGGAACCCCATCCGCTGGTTCAGGGCCTGGATCTTGGTGTTGCGGACGTCGGGCTCGACCACGACGCGATCGACCTGCGGATCGCTGAACAGGTAGTCGAGGATCGTCTCGAAGATGGCGGTGGTGAAGCCGGGCACGCGCTGCTCGGGCGGCGCGACCAAGACGTGCATGCCGATGTCACCCGGCGCCAGCTGGTACAGCTCGCCGACCGGGTCGTGGGCAGGCAGGTACCGCTCCATCAGGAACGCCGGCCGCCCGTCGTGCATACCCAGTAATGCCTGGTGATAGCCAGTGCGCTCGATTCGCTCGTACTCCGTGCGTACGTCGTCGACAGTGGCGGTCAGCAGTCCCCAGTACTGCGCATAAGGCTGGGTGACCCAGCTGTGCAGCGTAGGCACGTCCGTGGCGAGGTCGAGTGGCCGCAGGCTCAGAGTGCCGATCCCAGCGGCGAAACGGCGGAAGGTGGGCACGGAGAAACTCCAGTCGCTACATCAGAGGGCGGTTGATTAGCTAAGGCTAACCTTACCAACTGCCCGACAGTCCACTGAAAGTGACCCGTATCCCAGAGCCGCGCCACCCCGTCGGAAGGGGTATGACGATTCAGGATGTAGGTGTGACCGACGCACTCGACCTCCCCGCGATCAAGGCGGCCCGGCAGGCGCGCAAGGAGTTCCTGGACCGGTTGGAGCCGCTCCGTCGCGACCTGTACGCCTACTGTCGCCACCTGACCGGCAATGCCTTCGATGCCGAGGACCTGGTCCAGGAGTCGCTCACTAGAGCCTTCACCCAGGCAGCGCAGGCGCACAGCCCGATCGAGAAGCCACGGGCCTGGCTGTTCCGGGTTGCCACCAACACGTACGTCGACAGCTACCGCAGGCGCCACCCGGTGCCGGCAGAGCTCCCGGACTCAGCAGCACCGGCTACTGCTGACCCGGTCGAGGTCCGGGACGCATGGAAGGAGTTGGTGACCTTGCTGCCGCCGCAGGAGCGGGCTGCCTTGGCGTTGAAGGACCTGTTCGGGTTCACGCTCGCGGAGACGGCCGACGTACTCCGTACTACGCCTGGCGCGGTCAAGGCCGCACTACACCGGGGGAGAGGACGGCTGGAGGCGCCTGATCGCAGTACTGCGCTCAAGGTGCGGGCTGAGCCGGATAGGCGACTGCTGGACGCAGTAGCTGAGGCGTTCACCGCGTACGACGTACCGAGGCTCACTGCGCTGCTACTGGCGGATGCGGACAGCGAGATCCTCGGCATGCTCACGGAGGACGGGGCGGAGCAGATCAGGAGCGGGTCGATCGAGCACACGCTGGACCCGAGTACGCCGTACCGGTACGCGGCGACTGTGGAGGAGGTGTGGGGTGAGGCCGTGCTGGTCATCCGGAGAGTGGAGGACGGTGTGGCGGTGGTCAACGACCTCATGCGGCTCACTACCGAGGACGGGAAGGTACGGAGCATCCGCTGGTACTACTTCTCGCCGAACTTCCTCACCGAGCTGGCGGAGACGCTGGACGAACCCGTACTGCTCAACGGTCACCACTACTGAGGGCGGATGCCGCAGGTAGTCCGCGCGGCGGATGTCGGGGCGGGTGGAGGCGTCCTACGTTGGTGACATGTTGATCGCAGAGGACCTCGCGCTGCTCCTGTACGACGACGAGAGCGGGAAGCCCGTCACCGGGTCGCCCGGGCTCGACTATGCGCTCGGTGGAGCCGTGCTGATCGAGTTGACGCTGCTGGGCAAGGTAGACATCGCCGAGGCCGGTGACACGGTCAAGGCCGGGCGGTTGAAGGTACTGGACACCACGCCGACCGGGGACGCCGTACTGGACGAGCGGCTCGCTCTGCTGGCGACCAAGCCGGGTGCCCGGCCGAAGGACCTGATGAAGAAGCTGTCCAACAACCTGCGCTACCAGGTGCTCGCCAGGCTGGCGGAGCGCGGCGTGCTGGAGCAGGACAAGGGCAAGGTGCTCGGCCTGTTCCCGGTCACCCGCTGGCCGGCCAAAGACGCACGGCATGAGGCAGAGGTCCGTACCGGCCTGGACAACGTCCTGAAGCTGGGCACCCAGCCTGACGAGCGCACCGCAGCACTGATCGCCCTGCTCAGCGCCCTGAACGTAGTCCCGAAGATCGTCACCGGCGCCGTGGACAAGAGGGCCCTCAAGCAACGCGCCAAGGAGATCTCCGAGTCGGACTGGGCCGCTGCCGCTGTCCGCAAGGCCGTCCAGGAAATGCAAGCAGCAGTAACCGCAGCCATCGTCGTAGCCAGCTCTGCCGGCGCCGCAGGCAGCTCCTGACCTGAAAGACGAAGAACCGCCGTCGAGGAAGCCTCGACGGCGGTTCTTCAGAAGAATTACTCCGCCTGGCAGTTCACCTTGCAGGTTTTGTCCACCAGGGTCAGGTGGGCACCAGGGTCTTCGGTGTCGGTGGTCTCGGTGGACCAGTCGATCTGCCAATCGCCGATCGTCGTCGACCGCTCGACGGTGCCCAGGTTGCCGAACCAGTCCGTGAACGGGGTCCGCGGGTTGATGTGCGCGATCTCCAGCACCTTCGGCAACTGCTTGCCGACCTCGTCCCGGATCGCGGTGAGGTTCTTGCCCGTCGCGTGCAGCGACACCACCGGCGGCCGCGGGTGGGCCCCGGTCAGCACCCAGACGGCCACTGTGCCCGAAGTACAGATCGCGTACGTGCCGTCCGCCCCACACTTGTACCCGCCCTTGGCCAGCCCCGCGACCACCTGAGTCGCGGTGAGGTCAGCGAGTACCGGGTCGGAAGGCTTGTCGCTGGGCTGGGACGCAGGCTCGGTGGTGGAGCCTGCGGAGGTCTCTCCCGAGCTCGGCTGAGGGGAATCGGAGGTCTTCTTGTCGTCCGATCCGGAGCAGGCCGTAGTACCGATGAGCAGGGCAGTGCTCACCAGTGCGACGGCGACCCGCTTCAGACCGGCACCTCGATCGCAGCATCGAGGGCGATCGTGATCATCTCCGAGAAGGTCGTCTGCCGCTCCTCGGCGGTCGTCTCCTCCTTGGTGATCAGGTGGTCCGACACGGTCATGATGCCGAGCGCCCGGCGGCCGAACTTGGCGGCCAGCGTGTACAGCGCCGACGCCTCCATCTCGATCCCCAGTACGCCGTACTCCGCCGTGCGCGACACCAGGTCGGGCCGGTCGTTGTAGAACAGGTCGCCCGAGAACACCTGGCCGACATGCACGTTCAGTCCGGCCGCCTCGGCCGCGTCCACCGCAGCGCGCAGCAGCTGGTAGTCGGCGGTCGGCGCGTAGTCGATGCCGTGGAAGCGCAGGCGGTTCATCTGCGAGTCGGTGCTCGCCGACATCGCCACGATCACGTCGCGGACCCGGACGGCCTCGGTCAGCGCACCACAGGTACCGACCCGGATCAGGGTCTGTACGTCGTACTCGGCGAACAGCTCGTTCGCGTAGATGGAGGCCGACGGCTGACCCATGCCGGAACCCTGCACGGAGATCCGCTCACCCTTGTAGGTGCCGGTGAACCCGAACATGTTCCGGATCTCGGTGTAGCAGGTGACGTCGGACAGGTAGGTCTCAGCGATCCACTTGGCCCTCAGTGGATCCCCGGGGAAGAGCACGCGTGGCGCGATCTGCCCCTTCTCGGCGGCGATGTGAATACTCATGCCGGGATGCTCTCATGGTGGCCAGTCGAGATACGTTGAAGCCGTGGCTTATTCGATCGTTCCTGGTTCCCTGTCGCTGTCCCGCTCCGTGCTGGACCGAGCTGCTGACCGACGGCGAGACGTGGAGTGGCTGGAGAAGGCGTGGGCCGCTGCAGACACCCAGGTGGCGCTGGTGGCCGGCGACAAGTTGGCAGTAGTCGAGGACCGTACGGCGCTCCGCCTGGTACCGCCCGCTGCCGCCCCTGACGGCATCCGCATCTTCCTGGGCATCGACCGTGTCGCAGGAGCCGGGATGACGGCCGACGGGCGCGCCGTGTTCGCAGTACTGGTCAGTGAAGAGCCAGACGACTCGTACGCCGGCCTGCGCGAGGTTGGCGGAGTACTGGACGACCGGGAGGCCGGGATCGCGGTCAATGTGGTCGGGCTGGGCAACTGGCACGCAGTACACACCCACTGCGCCAACTGCGGAGCCCATACCGAGGTGGTCGACGCAGGCCACGTACGGCACTGCCCAACCTGCGGCCTCAACCACTTCCCACGCAGCGACCCGGCGATCATCGTGCTCGTTACCGACGACCAGGACCGAGCACTACTAGGCCGCAACGAGGCGTGGCCCGAGGGCCGCTACTCCACCCTCGCCGGCTTCGTAGAGCCCGGCGAATCCCTGGAGGCCGCCGTCCGCCGAGAGGTCTTCGAAGAAACCGGCGTGGTCATCGGCGAGGAGATCGAGTACGCCGGCAGCCAGCCCTGGCCGCTCCCGTCCAGCCTCATGCTCGGCTTCTACGCCAAAGCCACCGGCTACGCCATCAACGTCGACCAGGACGAGATCGCCGAAGCCAAATGGTTCAGCCGCGAAGACCTGGCCGCCCTGGTCGAAGCCGGCACCATGGCCCTCCCCGGCAACATCTCCATCTCCCGCCGCCTCATCGAAGGCTGGTACGGCAAAGAACTAACCGGCAGCTGGTAGCACGACGGCCGGGCGAGTCTCGTTGGCAGCGGCTCGCAGACTCAGCGCGAGCCAGCAGTAGAGCAGGCTCCACACGGTGAGCGCCGCGATGCCCACCCCGTCGCCCGCGAAGGACCGCAGCAACAGGGCGATGACAAAGAACGTTCCATTGACCAGCAGCGGCAGTGCGAAGCGGGATCCGGTACTCCGGAGGGCCAGTCCGCTGCCGACTGTGCCGACGGCGATGAGTATGCCGCTGATGGCATAGCCGGCGTTGAGCGCCGTGAGCACCGGCGCGTCCAGATCCGTCCGGGCCACCAGACCGGACCACAACTCGCAGGCGGCGACCGCGACCGTTCCCACCGCGGCGACCTTGGCGAGCGTCGATGCCGGGCCGGTCGTGCGTCGAGCTACCTCGAGGTAGCCGACGACGATCAACAGGTGCGAGACCATCAGGCCGACCGACATCCACAGGAACGCCGTCGGCTGGACCGGATGAGACCACGTGTGCGATCCCTCGTCCGTCGTGATGCTGCCGAGCGAGGCGCCTCCCAGCAACGGGAGCACCGCCCCGATCATGACCAGAATCCATTTGCGCATGACTCCACCCCTTCCCCCGAGCCCGATGATTCGAAGGTAGCGAGCGGCGTACGGCGGTGTTGATCTGTTTCCGCGCAGGAAACGGTTCAGTTCTCGAAGGCCAGTGCCGCCCGCGAGATGGAGTCGGTGAAGTCGGCCATCAGCTCGATCGCGGTCCGGAGTTCCGGGCGGAGATCGTCGCGGCGATGCTGGCTGTAGTAGTACGTCGGCGGTACGCCGGTGAGCCCGATCCGCTTGAGCTCGGGCGGAAGGTTCGCGGTCAGCGCCACCGGTACGACCGTCACCTCGCGCCCGAGCAGGATCCGCTGGGCGACATGCGCGGTGTTCGACGCGTCGATGGGGACGAGGGTCGCCTCGTCGAGCGGCCGGACGTCGGCCAGTACGAACGGAAGCATGTAGTCGTCGGGCAGCCCAGGGCTGAGCAACATCGGCAGCCGGGCGAACTCCTCAACGGCGACCGCGTGCCGCCGAGCCAGCGGATGCCGCGCGCTGATCAGACCGACCCGGTAGGTCTGAGACAGCCGAGTCGACTGCACCTGAGGCTCCGCCGAGGCCCCGAAGGTCAGCACCAGATCCACCTCAGAGCCGAGCAGATCCGGCGTCAGCCTCGGAAAGGCAGTCGGTACCGACTCGATAGCGACCCCAGGATGCGTGTGCCGCAGAGCCAACTCCAACGTCGCCAACGCCGCAGGCAACAACGGCGCCACCACTCCCACCCCGGCCGGTACTGCCAACCTCAACGTGCTGTCGGGCTCACCCGCTGCGGCAAACCGGGCTGTCTGCGCAGTCCGCAACAACTCCGGCGCCACCTGCACGAACCTCCGCCCAGCAGGCGTCAACCCCAGAAACCCACCCGAGTCCCGCTCGATCAACGGCACCCCGAGCACTGCCTCCAATCGCTGAATCCGCTTGGTGACAGCCGACACCGAAATCCCCAACTCAGCAGCAGCCCGCCCAAAATGCCGCTGCGCCGTCACCACGACAAAACTCTCCACCGCCCCCAACTCGAATTCCACGCCCCAAGGTCCCACGGCGCCCGGGCTACTCACCAGCCACCGGCCACCCCCGCGAGTCGCGTGGGGAATCAGTTCAGGCGACGAGCTTGTCGGCGATCTGGGCGATGCTCGGGTTGGTCATCGCGGTGCCGTCGGGGAAGACGATGGTGGGGACGGTCTGGTTGCCGTGGTTGACCTTCTCGACGATCTTGGCGGCGTCCGGGACCTGCTCGATGTCGACCTCGGTGAACTCGATGCCGGCTCGCTTCAGCTGGCCCTTCAGGCGGTGGCAGTAACCGCACCAAGGGGTCGAGTACATCGTGAATGCCGCCATCGTGGCTTGCTCCGTCTCTGCGTGGGGACGGGCGCCGGAAAACTGTCCGGGCGCCCGCATAAGGTGGCTCTACCTTGTAGCCCAACCCCGTCGGTCGGAGTGCTGTTCCCGCATGTCTCAGTCCGTGAGCAACATCACGCAGGCCGTCGCCGGCAAGTCCGCCGACGAACTGCTCGAGGCCCTCGACCCCGAGCAGCGTGCCGTCGCGACCGCCCTGCACGGGTCGGTCGTGGTGATGGCCGGAGCAGGCACCGGCAAGACCCGCGCGATCACCCACCGGATCGCGTACGGGGTCCGCACCGGCACCTACGACCCAGCCCGTGTGCTCGCGGTGACCTTCACCCAGCGCGCTGCAGGCGAGATGCGCGGCCGGCTCGCTCAGCTCGGCACCAACGGCGTCCAGGCCAGGACCTTCCACTCGGCCGCGCTCCGTCAGGCGAGGTACTTCTGGCCGAAGGTGTACGGCGGTGAGCTGCCGCCGATCATCGACCGCAAGTTCCCGCTGCTGACCGAGGCGGCCTCACGCTGCCGCGTCCGCGTCGACACCCCAGCCCTGCGCGACCTGGCCGGCGAGGTCGAGTGGGCCAAGGTCAGCAACGTCCGCCCCGACGACTACGCCAAGCTCGCCCCGCAATCCGCCCGCGCCCTCGCTGCCTTCGACCCCGCCACGATCGCCCGCGTCTTCGCGGCGTACGAGGACGTGAAGCTCGAGCGCGGCCGGATCGACCTGGAGGACGTACTGCTCTGCGCGGTCGCCATCCTCGCCGAGGACGAGCGGGTGGCAGCCGAGATCCGCCGGCAGTACCGCACCTTCGTAGTAGATGAGTACCAAGATGTCAGCCCGCTGCAGCAGAGCCTGCTCGACCTGTGGCTCGGCGGCCGCGAGGACGTCTGCGTGGTCGGCGACCCGGCCCAGACCATCTACTCCTGGGCAGGCGCCGACCCGGCCAACCTCGTCCACTTCGCCCAGCGCCACCCCAAAGCCCAGGTGATCAAGCTCGTCCGCGACTACCGCTCGACCCCGCAGATCGTCGAGGTCGCCAACAAGGTCCTCGACGCCGCCGGCCCGTCCGGCCTACCCGGCCGCGTCACCCTCCGCTCCCAGCGCGACCCCGGCCTGACGCCGACCTACCGCGAGTACCCAGACGAGGTCGCCGAGGCCGACGCGGTCGCCCGAGCGGTCAGCCGCCTCCAAGACGCCGGTACTGCGCTGCGCGACATCGCGATCCTGTTCCGTACCAACGCGCAGTCGGAGAATTTCGAGCAGGCCCTCGCCGAGCGCAAGATCCCCGCGATGCTCAAGGGCGCCGAGCGGTTCTTCGAGCGCGCCGAGATCCGCCAGGCCGCGGTACTGCTCCGTGGCCAGGCCAAGGCCGGCGACAGCGGGGGAGACCTCGTGGACACCGTCCGCGCCATCCTCGGCGGAGCGGGCTGGAAGCCGGAGCCGCCGTCCGGGGCCGGCGCGGTCCGGGACCGCTGGGAGTCGCTGGCCGCCCTCGTCACGATGGCCTCCGACTACAAGGCCACCCACCCGGAGGCGGGGATCGTGGAGCTGGTCGCCGAGCTCGACCGGCGCGCGTCGATCCAGCACGCGCCGCTGGCCGAGGGGGTCACGCTGGCGACCCTGCACGCGGCGAAGGGCCTGGAGTGGGGCTGTGTCTTCATCGTCGGCGCCCACGAGGGCACGCTCCCGATCACGTACGCCCAGACGCCGGCCCAGGTCGAGGAAGAGCGGCGGCTGTTCTATGTCGGCGTGACCCGGGCGAAGGGTCAGCTCGCGGTCAGCTGGTCGACCTCCCGCTCACCCGGCGGCCGCGCCAGCCGCGGCCCGACCCGTTTCCTGGACCCGATCGGCGTCCGTACTCCGCGCTCTGGCGAGCGTGATCCGTCACCCCGAGCCCGTACTCCGCGCACCGAGCGCTCCGACGTACCGATCCCGAAGTGCCGCGTCTGCGGTCGCGGGCTGACCGAGCCGGCCGCCCGCAAGCTCGGCCGCTGCGAGGACTGCCCGTCGACGATGGACCAGGCGCTGTACGACGCCCTCTTCGAATGGCGCGCCGACAAGGCGGCCGAGGAGTCGATGCCGGCCTTCGTCATCTTCACCGACGCCACCCTGACCGCGATCGCCGAGGCCCGGCCGACGGACGAGCGCGAGCTGCTCCGGATCACCGGCGTCGGCCGCACCAAGGCGATGAAGTACGGCGAGTCCGTCCTCAACATCTGCACCCGCTGACTGTCCAGCCTTCAACTACCTGGCCTTCGGGGCAGCGCGGACTGCCACAAGTGGAAAAGCCGTTGCAGGGTTGGCCGCGCGCGGCGACACTCGAGGAGCAGGTTTTTCTGCTGCTGGCAGACGACGGATCGGCAGGTGGCATCTAGTGGCCACGGGCAACGATCTCGGAGGGTGTCAGGAGTGCGCCGGAGCGTGCCGGACCGGTGGCTGGGCAGCGAGTTTCCGCCGGACAGGCGGCAACTTCCGGCCAACTTCGAAAACCTGGATTAAATAGTTTGCGGCCTCCGGTGAGGTCGGCGTACTGTTCTTTCTGCGGTCGAGGGCTGGCCGAAAACTTCAAACCATAGCGATGAGCTTGCCGCTCACTTCGCCACAACGAGAGGAGGTGCCTTGGAAATGGTCAACATCACGATGAAGCCGAACGGCGTCAGCGTCGCGCTGCCGTGCGCCCAGATCCAGGGTGCCGCCCTGTCGTCGCGTCTGCACGTCGAGACCGTTGTGGTGCTCGCCAATGACAACACCGCGATCAAGGGCGGAGCTGTCGGCGATGCGAAGTACGGCGGTCAGGGTTCTCGAGCATGGAGTCCACCGGTCTGACACCAAATGTCAGCCGGCACCTCCAAGGCCGCGGAACCCTAACCAGGGTCCCGCGGCCCTTTTGTTTGTCCCAAGAGTTTGGCGGCACCAACCGGTGGCCGTCGAAGACAGCAAGAGAACTACAGCAAGACAGTCACTAGGAGGTGACCGGAATGAGCGTTAGCTTCCTCGATGCCTTCACCGAGGTTGCAACGTCGCAGGACCTGCCCTGTCGGTCCTACGCGCCAGAACTCTTCTTCGCCGAATCGCCGGCGGACGTCGAGTACGCAAAGTCTCTGTGCAACACCTGCCCGCTCCAGGCCGAGTGCCTGGCCGGAGCGCTCGAGCGCTCCGAGCCGTGGGGAGTGTGGGGAGGCCAGCTGTTCGTCCAGGGTGTGGTGGTCGCTCGCAAGCGGCCCCGCGGACGTCCACGCAAGTGCGACACCGTGACCGCAGCCTGACAACTCCTGCCAGACGACTCCATCCATCCCGAATCGAGACTCACAGCTATGAAGACCCAGACTTCACCCAGGAGAGTTGAAATGCATTTACTTCAAGAAGATCTCGCCCGTGCTCATTGTCGATCGATCCTGATCGACGCCGAGCAGAACCGGCGCTTCCGTCTGGCGACCCAGCTCGCCAAGGCGCAGAAGCAGGCCGAGCGGGCCACGCGGCGCGCGGAGAGGGCCAGTGCAAAGGCACGCCTCACCCTCGCCCGTATGGTCTGATCCACCCCCGGTCGCCGGCGCGCTAGGAGCCAATCTCCAGCACAGCGCGCCGGCCCCGAACTGCACCACCGAAGCTGACACCCCGAGAGGCGGCATCTAGCGGATGCCGCCTCTCGGCACGTCCAAGCGGCTTTCTAGGCCAGGTGCGCCGAAGCGCACGGATCGTGGCACGCTCAGTCTCCTGCAGAAGCAGTTCTCTGCAACAAAGCTTGTTGTAGGCCCACCAGAGTGATCCCACTGACGATTTCGCGCCGGGCGATCATCGCCGGTACGTCGGTCAGCGGGATCCACTCGATCCGGTCCGACTCGTTCCGCTCGGTGGGCTCACCGATTCGTACCGCTGACGTGGCGCGGAAGACGTGATGCGCCGAATCCATGATTCCGGCGGCGGGTTCGGAGTACACGAGCTCCTCCAACCCGCTGACCCGCCACCCGGTCTCCTCCTCGACCTCGCGAGCAGCCGCCTCGGCCGGTGACTCATCCGGCTCGATCAACCCCATCGGTAGCTCCCACGCCCACCGATCGGTGAGAAACCGGTGCCGCCACATCAACAGCACACGGCCCTCGTCATCGGTGACGACCGCCGCCGCGACGTGCTTCAACCGGACCGCGTGGTAATCGATCCGCTCTCCGTCCGGCTGCTCGACATCGAGCTTGCGAACGCTCAGCCACGGGTTCCCCCAGGCCTCGGTCTCTCCATGGATATGCCATCGCATGACCGCGAGCCTACGGGTGCAGAATTGGTCCTATGACCAACCCGAGCTGCGCGTTGTGCGGCACGCAAGCACCGACCGAGGACCTGCCGCTGACCTGGGTGACCTCGGTCGAGAACGGCCGCAAGCTCCTGTACTGCGACCGCTGCGCGCGCGAGAACGTCCGCAGCATCGAGGGG
This sequence comes from Kribbella sp. NBC_00382, assembly GCF_036067295.1. Taxonomy (NCBI): domain Bacteria; kingdom Bacillati; phylum Actinomycetota; class Actinomycetes; order Propionibacteriales; family Kribbellaceae; genus Kribbella; species Kribbella sp. NBC_00382. The sequence continues at coordinate 351,908 of NZ_CP107954.1, read as the reverse complement.
AAGCTCGACAGCGCCTGGTGGTGACGGCCGGCGTGGTGACGGCCGGCGCCGACCGCTGAAGCTAGAGCGCGTCGGCCTCGCTGAAGCCCGGCAGGAACTCCTCGAGCACCGACCGGAACGGCGCCTCGGTGTCCAGCTGGGAGAGCACCGCGATGCCCCCGATCCAGACCCGGTGGATCAGCAGGTACGACGGCGGCAGGTTGATCTTGAGCCCCATCGTCGCGTTCGGGGAGCGGAAGTCGCTCGTCCGGTTCGCCTGCGCCCGCATCCACGCCCGGTTGAACTGGAAGTACTCCTCGCGGGCCGGCTCGGCGAACGGCGCCAGGTAATCCATCAGCTGGTCCGGGTCGATGTCCATCCGCGGCTTGATGAAGCCCTCCGCGCGCAACCCCTCCAGCACGGCGTTGCCGTCGCCCTGGAGCGAGATCCGCAACAGCCGCCCGATCGCCGGCGGCAGCCCGTCAGGCAGTCGCGCGCAGAGCCCGAAGTCGACCACCCCGAGCCGCCCGTCGGGCATCACCCGGAAGTTGCCGGGATGCGGGTCCGAGTGCAGCAGCCCGGCCAGTCGCGGCCCGCTGAACATGAACCGGACGTACTTCAGCCCGATCTCGTCCCGCTCTTCCTTCGTACCGTCGGTGATCACCTTCGAGAGCGGCTTGCCCTCGATCCACTCGGACACGATGACCGTGGGGGAGTGCTTGATGACGCGTGGCACGACGAACTCGTCATGGTCCTTGAAGGCATCGGCGTACTGCTGCTGGGCCTGCGCCTCGCGGTCGTAGTCGAGCTCCTCGCCGATCCGCTCCTGCAGCTCCGCGACGAGCGGCTTCATGTCGACGCCGGGGACGAGTGCACCGAACGTACGGGCGAAGCGGCCGAGTTGCTTGAGGTCCGCCCGCAACGCCTCGGCGGCGCCCGGGTACTGGAGTTTGACCGCGACCTCGCGGCCGTCCTTCAGGATGCCGCGATGCACCTGGCCGATCGACGCGGCCGCCGCGGGCAAGTCGTCGAACTCCTGGAACCGGTCGCGCCAGCGTTTACCCAGCTCGCGGGACAGGATCGTGTGCACGGTCGAGGCCGGCATCGGTGGCGCGGAGTCCTGCAGCTTGGTCAGCGCGGCCCGGTACGGCGCCGCGAACTCCTCGGGCATCGCCGACTCCATCAGGCTCAGCATCTGCCCGAACTTCATCGCGCCGCCCTTGAGCTCACCCAGGACGGAGAACAGCTGGTCGGCAGTCCGGCGCTGGAACTCGGCCATCACCGTCTCGGCCGGCGCGCCGCCGATCCGCTTGCCCAGCCCGACGGTCGCGCGCCCGGCGGCACCCAGTGGCAGGCTGGCCAGCTTGGCGGTGCGGCTGAGGGCTTTGCGGGGGAGGTCGGACACGCTCCCCATTCTGTCCGGTCACCCAAGCGGAACCCCAGCGGGGGCACCGCGAGTCGGATCACAGGACGTGAAGGTTGACTAACGACGGAGGGGCGGAGGTGGACCCGAAGGTCGCACCGCCGCCCCCACGACTTGGTGCGTCAGGCCTTGCCGAGGATCCGGTTCAGGTTCGTACCGCACTCGGGGCACTTGGCCTTGGCCATGCGCGTGCCCTTGTCGTTGACCTTGACCTCGCCGTCGGCGGTGCGCTTGGCCTTGCACTTGACGCAGTAGAACTCGCCGCTCCAGGTCTCTGCCATGAGGGCCCTCTCCTTGCTTGATACCAGCCGAGGCTTTGCCCGGCCGTCGTGGATGCTTTCGGCAGACCGTCCTGCCGTAGGCCGTTCGGCCCAATCGGGATTCACCCTACGGCAGGCTGAGAGTGGCTCAAGTCCATCTCCCGCTCCGCGTGCCGCTTGGAAATCGCTTTCCGTGGTCTTCGGCGACGCGGAACAGGCTCCCGGTTGTCCGCCTTCGGAACCACTCGGCTTCCCCTCCGAGTGGCCCCGGAGGCGGTCCGGGAGCCTGTTGGACCTGACGCTAGGAGGTGCCGGCCGCGCTGACAAGTCCGGGTTGTCCACCCCTGTGGATAAACCTGTGTGCAAGCTGTGGGGCGCGCCGGTCGACACTGTGGACGAGCGGGGGAACAGGATGTGAACAACCAGCGTCCACCGATTCGCCAACTGGGGTCTGACCTGCGGAAACGTCAATTCACAGGATGTGGACAGAAGAAAGTTGGGGGATTCAGGCGGTACGGTCTGAGTCATGGCCGACTCTCCACCGCGCCCGATCCCGCCCTATGTGGACATCCGTCGCAGCAAGCGGCGCAAGCGGACCGTCAGCGCCTACCGGGACGGCGAGCGGGTGATCGTCCTGATGCCCGATCGGCTGTCCGCCGCCGAGGAGGCGCGCTGGGTCGAAACCATGCTCCAGCGGCTCGAGAAGCAGCGCAGCAAATCCCGCGTGTCGGACGAAAAATTGTTGGCCAGAGCACACGATCTCGCGTGTCGGCACCTCCCAGAAGTGCCCGAACCTGCGTCCGTGAGGTGGGTTTCGAACCAAAATCGACGGTGGGGATCCTGCACTCCGGCCGACCGATCCATCCGTTTGTCGACCCGTTTGCAGTCGATGCCGGCCTGGGTCGTGGACTACGTCCTGGTCCACGAGCTCGCCCACCTGGTGGAGCCGTCCCACAACGCAGCGTTCTGGGAGCTGGTCCACCGCTACCCCAAAGCCGAACGCGCCGAGGGCTACCTAGAGGGCATCTCCGCCGCCTCCACCCTCGACCTAGAGGACTTCTGACCACCCCGTACGCCGGTACGCCAGGCGCTCCGCGTTCGGTAGTACTGAGGGATCACCCCCAGGGGTGAGCCGGGGGTAGAACGGCTCGCCGACCGACCGCTTGAGCGGGTGGTCGCACGCTGGGTCTGGTTACCACCACGTTCCGTCAGGTGGTACGACATAGCCCGCCACTCGTACTTAGTACGGGAACGTCCTGAGCCCAGGGTGGGGTGGGGCTGGCACCAGGGTGGAGTCGGTGGCTTCCTGCATGGTGGCGGGTGCCCGGCTTAACGAATGCTGAGAGGCGTAGCCAGCAGACGGCGTCGGGCCGGGCTGGGAGGGTGCGTCCAGAGGCGGGCGCAGAGGGGTAGGAACCACCATGTCCACTTCCAGGGGACAACTCACGGTGCGGGCCGCACGCTGGAGTGCCACCCATCCGTGGCGCGCGATCGCCATGTGGGTGGTCGTAGTCGTGGCGTGTTTCGCGCTCGGCAATCTGACCGGGACCAAGGAGTCGAGCAACGAGGGCGACATCGGCGAGGTCACCCGCGCCGACAACATCGTCAAGTCCGGCAACTTCCCTGACCACGACGTCGAGAGCGTGCTGATCACGCCGCACTCGGGACAACTCGACCAGGCGGAGGCGAACAAGGTCGCCGGCGTGGTGACTGAGCGAATGCGCGCCCTCGGTGGGGTCGCGGAGGTCGCCAAGCCCACCCTGTCGCCGAAGAAGGACGCGCTGATCGTCCAGGTCACGCTGAAGGACGGCGACGACGACAACCGGGTCCAGCCGCTGCTCGACACGACCGCCAAGGTCCAGCAGGACTTCCCGGGCCTGCGGGTCGAGGAGGTCGGCGGCGAGTCCATCGACAAGGCGCTGAACGAGACGCTCGGCAAGGACTTCCAGCGGGCCGAGATCTTCAGCCTGCCGGTGACCCTGATCATCCTGCTGATCGCGTTCGGCGCACTGATCGCCGCTGCGGTACCGCTGCTGCTCGCGCTGTCAGCCGTCGCCGCCGCGATCGGATTAGCCGCGGCCGCGTCACAGCTCGTACCTGCGGTCGACGCGGTCAACAGCGTCATCCTGCTGATCGGTATGGCGGTCGGCGTCGACTACTCACTCTTCTACCTCCGCCGCGAACGAGAAGAACGCGCCAAGGGCCGCGGTCACGTCGACGCGGTCGAGATCGCGGCAGCGACCTCCGGTCACGCGGTCGTGGTCTCCGGTACCGCCGTCATCATCTCGATGGCCGGGCTGTTCCTGGCTCGCGACGCCGTCTTCTCGTCCTTCGCCGTCGGCTCGATCCTCGTGGTCGCCGTCGCGGTGGTCGGCTCGCTGACCGTGCTCCCCGCGATCCTCGCGAAGCTCGGCCGCTGGGTGGACCGCCCGCGCATCCCGCTGCTGTGGCGCCTGACCGCGAACAAGTCGCAGCCGCGCTTCTGGCCGACCGTGCTCAAGCCGGCCCTGAAGCACCCGATCGCCACGCTTCTGGTTGCTGTGACCGCTCTGCTCGCGGTGGCCTCGCCTGCACTCGGTATGACGCTGAAGTTCCCTGGTACGGAGGATCTGCCGCGCGACACGGCGGTGATGAAGGCGTACGACCGGCTGACGGTGGCCTTCCCGAGCACGGGGACCAGCCACGAGGTCGCAGTACGGGCGCCTGCCAACCAGCAGCCCGCGGTGAAGGCAGCCTTCGCCGATCTGATCAAGCGGACGCAGTCGGACAAGCTGTTCGCGCAGGACGGTCTGGAAGAGCCGAAGGTCTCGGCCGACGGCAGGGTGACGGTCTTCGAGGTCGCTACGCCGTACGAGGGTGGAAGTCAGCAGGCGCGTGATTCGCTGACCAAGCTGCGCAAGGAACTGATGCCGGAGACCTTCGGCAAGGTGCCGGGCGTCGAGTACGCGGTCGGCGGGTTCGTGGCGGCTGATGTCGACTACGCCGCGCACACCCGGGCGAAACTCCCACTGGTGATCGGCTTCGTCCTGCTGCTGACGATGATCGTCATGATGATCACCTTCCGGTCTGTGGTCGTCGCCATCACCGCCATCGGTCTCAACCTGCTGAGCGCCGGCGCGGCATACGGCGTAGTAACAGCCGTCTTCCAGAACACCTGGGCCGAGGGCCTGTTGGACTTCCGCTCCAACGGAGCAGTCGTCTCCTGGCTGCCGCTGTTCCTCTTCGTGGTCCTCTTCGGCCTCTCCATGGACTACCACGTCTTCGTAGTCAGCCGAATCCGCGAGTCGGTACTCCGGGGAGTCCCCACCAAGCAAGCAGTTGCCGATGGCATCACCGGCTCCGCAGGCGTGGTGACCAGCGCGGCCGCCGTCATGATCGGCGTCTTCGCAGTCTTCGCCACCCTGAGCACCCTGGACATGAAGCAGCTGGGCGTAGGCCTGGCGGTGGCAATCCTCATCGACGCCACCATCATCCGAGCCGTAGTCCTCCCCAGCATCATGACCCTCCTGGGCGACGCCAACTGGTGGGCCCCCAAGTGGCTCCGAGGCAAGCAGGCCAAGCACGCCACCATCCCCACCCCCGAACCCGAACGGGAACTAACCCCCGTCGGCTAAACCCCCACCCCAAGAGGTCCCGCTCGCGAACCCGCGAGCGGGACCTCTTGCCATCAGCAACAGATGGTCCCGGCTGCAGCGGCTGAGCCCGTGCGGAGCGAGGGTTCGCTCGGCTGGCTATCGGCTTATTGCGCCGCTGACGTGATGCTTCCTGCCAGCGGTACAACAAGGTGCTAGCGGCGGGAGGAGGCGTGGGCGTGTTGAGAGGGGTGGGTTGGTTGAGGCGGGAAGCGTCGGGGTGCGGGATGCTGGTTATCCGAGCGGTGCGGGCCGGGTGAGCTGGAGGGTTTATGTTCGAGCGGTGGCGGCGTGGGCCGGGGTTGAGTAAGAAGGATCTCCGGGACCTCAAGCACCTGCGGGCGTACAACGAGAAGGAAGAGCAGGCTCGACGGGCTCGGCGTGCTCCGTTGGAGGATTTGCCGCCGTTGGTTCGTGAGTTGGTGGGGTTGGGGCAGGCGACTGCCTTCAGGGAAGGTACGGCGGGTCACCGCCGGGCTCGGGAGATCGGGGGGATTCTCAACGAGGCAGGCGGGATCGGGGCGATGCGTGACGCGTACGAGCTGGTCGCCGACTGGATCCCGCAGGAAGTCCACACGCTGCAAAGCACCTGGAACGGCGTCGGCGACTGGCAGGCTTAGACCGTGGGCTCCAGGCGGACCGTCAGGCCCTTGGCTACTGGGGTGTTGCTGCCTTTGGCCAGGTCGTCGGCTGACATGAGGACATTGGTTTCGGGGTAGTACGCCGCTACGCAACCGCGAGCCGTGGGGTAGGAGACCAGGCGGAAACCCGCAGCCCGGCGTTCGACGCCTTGGAACTCGCTGACGATGTCGACCCGTTGCCCGTCCTCAAGACCAAGCGCAGCAAGATCCGAAGGGTTGACGAAAACGACCTCGCGGGTGCCGTGGACGCCGCGGTACCGGTCCTCCATCCCATAGATCGTGGTGTTGAACTGGTCATGGCTGCGCATGGTCTGCAACAACAGACGACCCGGCTCGGTCGGCAACCAGGACAGCTCGTTCGCGCTGAACTGTGCCTTGGCGTCCGACGTTTTGAAGACGCGCTTGTCCCGCGCAGCATGAGCCAGCAAGAACCCACCCGTCGCCTGCAGCCGCTGCTCGAAGTCTTCGTACCCATCGCAGACCCGGCCGATCCGCTGCCGGATCAGGCTGTAGTCGTCCGCGAAGTCCGCCCACGGGATCTCCCCGATCTCGGGAACGACCAATGAAGCCAGACCGCAGACGATCGCCACCTCCGACTTCAGCTCGGGCGCCGGCGGCGTCAAGTTCCCCGTCGACAGATGCACGGCACCCTGCGAGTCCTCGACCGTCACCGACTGCGGCCCAGCCGGAGTGTGGTCATGATCCGTACGTCCGAGCGTCGGCAGGATCAACGCCTCGCGCCCAACCACCGTGTGAGACCGGTTCAGCTTCGTCGACACATGCACGGTCAGGTCACACCGCCGCAGCCCCTCGGCCACAACCTCGGTGTCCGGCGTCGCCGAAGCAAAGTTCCCGCCCATCGCAAAGAACACCCGCACAGCACCCTCACGCAACCGATGCACGGTCTCCGCCGCATCGATCCCGTGCTCCCGCGGCGACGTGAACGAGAACTCATGATCCAGCCGATCCAGGAACGCGTCCGGCATCCGCTCCCAGATGCCCATCGATCGATCACCCTGTACGTTCGAATGCCCCCGTACCGGGCAAGGCCCCGCGCCCGGCTTGCCGATGTTTCCCTGCAGCAGCAGCACGTTCACGATCTCGGTGATCGTGGCCACCGCCTCGCGATGCTGCGTCAGCCCCATCGCCCAGCAGATCACCGTCGCCTTCGACTTGATGAACCGCTGCGTGAATTCCTCGATCTCAGCCCGGGTCAGCCCACTCGCCTGCTCAACGGCAGCCCAGTCCAGCTCCGCATTGTGCTTCGCGTACGACTCGTACCCGCTGGTGTGACTCTCGATGAAGGACTTGTCCAGTACGGTCCCCGGCGCCGCCGCCTCGGCCTCCAGCAACAAGTGGCCGACAGCAAGGAACAGGGCCTGGTCGCCACCGATCCGGATCTGCAGGTGCTGGTCGGCCAATGCCGTTCCCTTGCCCACCCAGCCGGACGGCCGCTGCGGGTTCTTGAAGTTCATCAGCCCCGGCTCGGGCAGCGGGTTCACCGAGACGATGTCGGCGCCGTTCTTCTTCGCGATCTCCAGATGGCTGAGCATCCGGGGCGCGTTGGTGCCCGGGTTCTGGCCGACCACGACGATCAGCTCGGCCTCCTCGAGCATGTCCAGCGTCACCGCGCCCTTGCCGCTGCCGATCACCCGCGACAGCGCAGTACCGGATGATTCGTGGCACATGTTGGAGCAGTCGGGCAGGTTGTTCGTTCCGTACGCGCGGACGAAGGTCTGGTAGAGGAAGGCGGCCTCGTTGCTGGTCCGGCCGGAGGTGTAGAAGACCGCGTCGTTCGGGTCGACGAGGGCCTTGAGGTGCCGGGCCACCACGTGGAACGCCTCGTCCCAGCCGACCGGCTCGTAGTGGGTCGCGCCCGCCCGCAGCAGCATCGGCTCGGTCACCCGGCCGAGCTTGCCGAGTTCGAACTCGGAGATCTTGCCCAGGTCGTCGATCGAGTGCTCGGCGAAGAAGGCCCGCGGCACCCGCTTGCGGGTCGCCTCCCAGGCAACCGCCTTGGCGCCGTTCTCGCAGAACTCGGCAGCGTGTTTGCGCTTGCTGTCGGGGTCCGGCCAGGCGCAGGACGGGCAGTCGAAGCCGCGGTCCTGGTTCATCTTCAGGAACACCTTGCCGGTCCGCGCCGGCCCCATCTCCCGCAAACCGAACTTGAACGACGAGAGCACGGCGGGGACGCCGGCGGCCTTCTTCTTCGGCTGTTCGATGTCGACCATGGTTCAACTGTAAATCGTCCTATCACCACGAGCAGGTTTGATAGCTCTCGGTGTGGCTGGGTGGTGCCCGGCCCCATGAACCAACGCCGCACTGTGTGACGTCACGCCATAGTGCGCGGCGGCGCGGATTTCTAGAGTCCTCGGCCATGGAGACCCGTCGAGCCCTCGTCACCGGAGCCGCGTCCGGCATCGGCGCCGCCTGCGTCCACCGCCTCGCCGCGGACGGCGTACAGGTCGTCGCGGTCGACCACGACGCCGAGGCGCTGAGCAAACTGGCCGCCGAAGGCATCGAGACGATCACCGCCGATCTGACCGACCTCGACGGGCTGGTAGGCCTGCCGACCGACATCGACATCCTGGTGAACAGCGCCGGCATCCAGCAGGTGGCGCCGCTCGAGCAGTTCCCGCCCGAGCGATTCGGGTACCTGCTGCGCCTGATGCTGGAGTCCCCGTTCCGCCTGATCCGGCAGACCCTGCCGCACATGTACGGCCGCGGCTGGGGCCGGATCGTCAACATCTCCTCCGTGCACGGCCTCCGCGGCAGCCCGTTCAAGGCGGCGTACGTCGCGGCCAAGCACGGGCTCGAAGGCCTCAGCAAGGTGGTCGCCCTCGAAGGCGCCCCGCACGGCGTCACCAGCAACTGCGTCAATCCGGCGTACGTCCGTACGCCACTCGTGACCGCCCAACTGGCCGACCAGGCGCTCGTCCATGGCCTGACCGAGGCCGAAGTACTCGACAAGGTCCTGCTCGAACCGGTCGCCGTGAAGCGCCTGATCGAGCCGGAAGAGGTGGCTGAACTGGTCGCACTCCTGTGTGGACCCGCCTCGGCCTCACTCACGGGGAGCTCGCTGGTCCTCGACGGCGGCTGGACCGCCCACTAAACAAGGAGCCCGCCCAATGGCAACATCAACCGAACCTACGAGGACCAGGACTCCTATCGCCCGGGTCGTCGGCGCCAGCCTGATCGGTACCACCGTGGAGTGGTACGACTTCTTCCTGTACGGCGTCGCCGCGTCCGTCGTCTTCGGCGACCTGTTCTTCCCCAAGGGCGAACAGCTCACCGGTACGCTGCTCAGCTTCGCCACCTTCGCCGTCGGCTTCTTCGCCCGGCCGATCGGTGGCGTCGTGTTCGGCCACTTCGGCGACCGGCTGGGCCGCAAGAACCTGCTGGTGCTGTCGCTGCTGATGATGGGTGCGGCGACGTTCGCGATCAGCCTGCTGCCGACGTACGCGCAGGTCGGAGCGCTGGCGCCGGTGCTGCTCACCGTCCTGCGGCTCATCCAGGGCTTCGCGCTCGGCGGCGAGTGGGGTGGCGCGGTACTGATCGTCTCCGAACATGGTGATCCCAAGCGGCGCGGGTTCTGGTCGTCGTGGCCGCAGGCGGGTGCCCCGGCCGGTCAGCTGATCGCCAACGGTGTGCTGGCGGGGCTGGCGGCTTTCCAGAGCGACGCTGCGTTCGACAAGTGGGGCTGGCGGATCCCGTTCCTGCTGTCGGCGGTACTGGTCCTGGTCGGACTCTGGGTGCGGCTGCGGATCGAGGAGTCCCCGGTGTTCCGGGAGGCGCGGACCAAGCAGGAGCCGGCCGACAAGCTGCCGTTCGTCGAGGTGATCACGAAGTACCCGCGCGAGGTGCTGACCGCGATGGGCGCGCGGATGGCGGAGAACGTCAGCTACTACATCTTCACCATCGTGATCGCGACGTACGCGAAGGAGCATCTCCACCTGGGCAAGTCGTTCGCGCTGAACGCCGTCCTGATCGCCGCCGCGGTGCACTTCTGCGCGATCCCGTTGTGGGGCGCGCTCTCGGACCGGGTCGGGCGTAAGCCGGTCTACCTGTTCGGCGCGATCGGGGTCGGCGTCTGGGGATTCGTCTTCATCGCCCTGGTGGACACGAAGAACTTCGGGCTCGCGGTCCTCGCGGTCACCATCGGGCTGGTGCTGCACGGCGCGATGTACGGGCCGCAGGCATCGTTCTTCACCGAGCTGTTCGGTACCAGGGTCCGGTACTCCGGGGTGTCGGTCGGCTACCAACTGGCCTCCATCATCGCCGGTGGGCTGGCGCCGTTCATCGCGATCGCGCTGCTGAAGGCCTACGACTCCGGCTTCGCCATCTCCGTGTACGTCGCGGTCTGCGCGGTGATCTCGATCGTCGCGGTCCTCAGCTACGGCGAGACCCGCGAACGCGATCTGACCACGCTCTAGCCGACGGTGACATGATCCGTTGATGGAGGAGTTGCTACGACTGCTGGCCGATGATGCGCCGGGAAGCGAGCTCGCGCGGGCGGCTGGGTCCAACCAGGCCGCCCGCGATCTCGCGCTCCGGATCCGTGCCGGGATGGACGCGAGCAAGAAGCGCGAGACGGAGTTGTCGGCGCTGGTCGACGTCGCCCGCGAACTCGCCTCCGCCCGCGACCCCGGCGGCGTACTCGACACGATCGTCCACCGCGCGCGTACGCTGATCGGCACCGACGTCGCGTACCTGACCCTGTACGACGCTGCGCAAGGCGACACCTACATGCGAGCCACCGACGGGTCTGTCTCCGCCGCCTTCCAGCAGCTCCGGGTGCCGCTCGGCGCGGGGCTCGGCGGGCTGGTCGCGGAGACGCACAAGCCGTACTGGACGGCGGACTACCCCGGTGACCAGCGCTTCAGGCACACCTCCCGGATCGATGACGCGGTCGGCGAGGAGGGGCTGGTGGCCATCCTCGGTACGCCGCTGACGGTGGACGGCGCCTTTGTCGGCGTACTGTTCGCGTCCAACCGCACCCGCCGCCCGTTCAGCCGCGAAGAGGTCTCGCTGCTCGGCTCACTCGCCGCCCTGGCCGCAGTCACGCTGGTACAGGTCCGAGCCACCGCGGAGACCGCCGCCGCGCTCAAGCAGCTCTCGGTCGCCCACGCCGGTGTCGAGCACGCAGCCGCCGCACACGACCGCTTCGCCGAGATCGTCCTCTCCGGCGGCGACGTCGACGCCATCGCAGCCGCACTAGCCGAACTGCTGGCCGTCTGGGTCGTCCTAGTAGATGCCACCGGCAACGAACTGGCCCGGGCCGGCAAGCTGGACGGCGATCCTCTGGCTGGTGGCCAGCTAAAGCGTGGGCCGATGCCTTGGGCTGAGTCGCCGGCTTCGGGGCGGCTGACCCGGACCGGCGACTGCTGGGTGGTTGCTGCCACTGCCAAAGGCGAGCGCCTGGGCGCCTTGGTGATCGGGGGAGTCGACGAACTCTCCGGTGCCGACCAGCGGATCGTCGAGCGTGCCGCGGTGGTCACAGCACTCGTCCTACTCTTCCGTCGACAGGCAGCCGAGCAGTCCCAGCGTGCTCAAGCAGACATCCTCGCAGACACCCTCAGCGGTGCCACCGACCCGCGAGCACTAGCCGACCGCTTTCGCCTGCTGGGCAAGCAAAAAGAGCTCCCGAAGCAGGTGATCGTCGCAGTCTGCAGAGGCGACCATTCCGGAGTACTGGCCCGCCTGACAGCACCACTGGAGGAACGGCTCGCACTGGTCGGCCCGTACGCCGGGGACCTCGTCCTACTCATCGCCGACTCCGACGCCGTGAAGGTGGCGCAGGAGTTGAACGAGGCGGCCCGGCGTACGGGCGTCACCATCGCAGTGACCGGCCCCGCAGCCTGGGGAAGCGACGTCATCACTGTGCACCGCGAGGCGGCTCGGCTAGTCGCCACGATGCTGCGCCTAGGCAGGACCCGGCAGGCCGCAACCCCCGACGACCTCGGCCTAGCAGGCCTAGTCGGTGCCGCCCAGGTAGACGTGGCGACTCACGTGAATCACGTACTAGGCAAAGTCATCGAGTACGACCAACAGCGCGGTACCGACCTAATCGGCACCCTCCGCGCATACTTCGCCGCAGGCCAAAGCCCCACCCGCGCCGCCGAAGCCCTCCACGTCCACCCCAACACAGTCCAGCAACGCCTAGACCGAGTAACAGTCCTCCTAGCCCAAAGCTGGCAAGCCCCCGACCAAGCCCTAAACGTCCAAGTAGCCCTCCACCTCCTAGCCACCCTCCCCAACCCCACCTAGCAGCTGGTCGCGGCCTGGATGATCCGAATCGCCCAGGACAGGCCCTGACCGCCGGCCTCACGATCACCGGGTACCAAGCCAGGCCAGCGCGGCGAACAGTAATCCGGTACCGAGTTCCACCAGGGGATACCGGACGCTGATCGGCGTACCGCAGTCCGCGCAGCGGCCGCGCAGGATCAGCCAGCCGACGACCGGGAGGTTGTGCCGGGAGCGGATCGGAGTACCGCAGTGCGGACAGCGTGAGGCCGGCCGGACGATGGATTCGTGGCGTGGCACCCGATGGATCACGACGTTCAGGAACGAGCCCACGGCGACCCCCAGCAGCAGGGCGAGCACGACGATCATCACCGGTCCACCTCCTCGCCAGCGGGTCACACGAGCGGCCGGTGAGCGGTTGAAAGCACCTCTCCCGACCTCGCCGTCATCGACGGGCACACGCTAACCCGGTACGGGCTGGCGCGGCTCTACGAGAAGCTCGGCGTCTGCAATCGTGCCCAGGCGATCAGGTCCGCGCTGCGGCTCGGCCTGATCGAGCAGAGCTTGTCGGTGCTCGCCTGACCTCTATCTGTCGGCCGAAAGGCCGACACGCTGTCGGGTGAGTGGCCAGGAAAGTCGGGCGTTCACCCGCTGTGACGCGGGCCTCGCAGAGACGATTGTTTGACGCGGCAGCAAACGGCATCTGGGGGAAACAGCGTCGGTTTCGCGCGCCAGGGTCCAGGGGTCGGACTCTCGGTACGCCGGTCGATCTGTCGCGCGTTGCCGCGCCTGGAAGACCCTGTCTCCGTCGCCTGCCGGAGCATCTGCAAAGGAAAGCACCATGGAACACCGCCTTCGGGCCGCCGTCCCGGCCGCCCGAACAGTCCACCGCGCCTCGAACCACCGAGCCACCCGCCGCGTCCACCGCCGTGCCCGAGAGCTGACGCAACGGAAGAAGAACGAGTCCGGCTTCACCCTGATCGAGCTGCTGATCGTGATCGTCATCCTCGGTGTGCTGTCCGGCATCGTGGTGTTCGCCGTCAGCGGGATCCAGGATCGTGGCAACGCTGCCGCATGCAAGACCGACAAGAAGACCGTGCAGGTCGCCGTCGAGGCGTTCTACGCCAAGAACGGCGTCTATCCGGCCGCCGGCGATCCCGGCTGGCTCCAGCTCACGGTCGGGGTCGACCAGTTGCTTCGCGACAAACCGACCGGCACCGGCTACGCGATCACCCTTGGCGTGAACGGCCTCGTCACCGCGACCGGCGCCTGTACCTGATCGATATTCCGCCCCTCCCGCGCACCTCACGGCGCGGCGGCGGGTGGACCGGCTCGGAGGAGGGCCGGTCCATCCGCTGAGGGCTACCGCAGTACCGCCCAGGCCCGAGCTGCAGCTCGAGCAGCACCACCGAGAAGAGCTGGCGACACGGCCCGTCGTACCGGGTCGCCATCGGCCTACCGGTTGTCCTCGCAACCGGTAGGCATCTCTCGAAGGGGCGGTCCCCATCGATCTGACGGTATCGATTTGAAGGGATCCGATGAAAGTTCCCGTGCCGGGCAGCCGGGTGGACCTGCTGCTCGAAGAACTCTGGAACGCCGGCGGCACCGACCTGCTTCTGACAGTGGGGATGGCGCCGCAGTTGCGCGTCCACGGCGTACTGCGCCCGGTCGCCGACCGCACCCCGTTGACCCGGACCGACACCGACAACCTGCTGGCCGAGATGCTCAACCCGCACCGGTCGAACGTCTGGCAGACCACGTACGAGCACGACTTCTCGTTCTCCTGGCGGCAGAGTGCCCGGATCCGCGCGAACGCGTTCACCCAGCGCGGCGACACAGCCCTTGCCCTGCGCATCATTCCGCGCAGCATCCCGACCATGTCGGAGCTCGGCCTGCCGGCCGCGATCGGCAAGTTCGCCCAGCTGCACCAGGGGCTCGTCCTGGTCACCGGCCCGACCGGTTCGGGCAAGTCGACGACGCTCGCCGCGGTGATCCACCAGATCAACACCGACCGGGCCTGTCACATCATCACCATCGAGGACCCGATCGAGTACGTGCACGAACACCGCCGCTCGGCGGTCAACCAGCGCGAAGTGGGTAGTGACACGGCATCGTTCCCAGACGCCCTGCGCGCCGCCCTGCGCGAGGACCCCGATGTCCTGCTGGTGGGCGAGATGCGCGACCTGGAGTCGATCCGGTTCGCGCTGACGATCGCCGAGACCGGCCACCTCGTCTTCGCCACCCTGCACACCAACGACACCGCGCAGTCGCTGGCCCGCATCATCGACGTCTTCCCGGCCGAGCAGCAGTCCCAGGTCCGGGTGCAGTTGAGTGCCGCGCTGAGCGGGGTCGTGTACCAACGCCTGATCCCGCGGACGGGTGGCGGCATGGTCGCCGCGTTCGAGCTGATGATCGCCAACGCGGGTATCCGCAACCTGATCAAGGAGGGCAAGACGCACCAGCTGCGCAACGCGCTCGTCACCGGGCGCCGCGAAGGCATGATCACGCTCGAGCAGTCGCTGTCGGCGCTGCTCCAGTCCGGCGAGATCTCGTACGCCGATGCCGTCTCGCGCTGCGCGTATCCCAAAGAACTCGAAGTCCGGCCGAGGACAGGAGTGGGACTCAAACCATGAAGCATCGCGGACGGGGAACCGCGCCACTGGCGCAGCAGGCCGCAGACAACCAGTACCCGAAGGACAGTGCGCTCGCCGGTATCGCCGAGCGGGTGAAAGCGTTCCAGGCAAGGCATCTGACGCCGGACGACGTCACCGTCGAGAACGAGGACGCGCCGGTCGTCCAAGTGGTCCAGCTGATCATCACGCAGGGCCTGCGCGATCGCGCCTCCGACATCCACATCGAGCCGCACGACGACCGGGTGCGGGTGAGGTACCGGGTGGACGGCGCGCTGCGGGACAAGATCGAGCTGCCGGGCGCGATCGGGCCCGCCGTCATCAGCCGGATCAAGGTGCTTGCCGATCTCAACATCATCGAGCGCCGCCGCTCCCAGGACGGCCAGATCCGGATGCGGATCGAGGAGCGCGACGTCGACATCCGCGTCTCCACCACGGCCGTGGTCGGTGGTGAGAAGGCGGTACTGCGTCTGCTCGACAAGAGCCGGCCGCTGTTCCGGCTGGAGCAGCTGGGGATGCCGCCGGATCTGGCCGAGCGGTACTCGACGCTGCTGCGTACGCCGTACGGGATGGTCATCTGTGCCGGGCCGACCGGGAGCGGCAAAACGACGACGCTGTACGGCTCGCTGAGCGAGATCGACACCCCCGAGCGCAACATCATGACGATCGAGGATCCGGTCGAATACTCCTACGCCTCGATCAACCAGATCCAGATCAACGAGGCCGCCGGGATCACCTTCGCGGCCGGGCTGAAGTCGATCCTGCGGCAGGACCCCGACGTGATCCTGGTCGGCGAGATGCGCGATGCCGAGACGGCCCGGATCGCGGTGCAGTCCGCGCTGACCGGGCACTTCGTGCTGTCGTCGGTGCACGCGACCGATACCGCGACGGCGCTGCATCGCCTGCTGGACATGGGGATCGAGACGTTCCTGGTCGCGTCGTCGGTGAGCGCGGTGATTTCGCAGCGGCTGATTCGGCGGATCTGCCTCAACTGCCGCGAGTACTACGAACCGCCCGCGCCCGAGGTCGCGTTTCTCCGGAGTACCGGGATCGGGGTGCCGGTCGGCGGGCTCGTCCGTGGCGCCGGGTGCGAGCAGTGCGCCGGTACCGGCTACTTGGAACGTACCGGGGTGTACGAGCTGATGCCGGTCAGCGACACGATCCGCGAGCTCGTCGTCGAGCGCGCGCCACTCGCCGAGATCCGCAAAACCGCTTGCTACGAAGGGATGCGGACACTTCAGGAGGAGGGCGCGCGACTGGTCCAGGCCGGCGTCACGACCGTCGCCGAAGTGGTCCGCTCGATCTACACGGTGGGGATGCAATGACGCGGTACTCCTACGTCGCGATGGAACCCAGCGGCAAGACCAAGCGCGGTACGACCCGCGCCGACACCCGGGAGGACGCCGAGCTGGCCCTCTACGAGCGTGAACTGCGCAACATCCGGCTGACCGAGAAGCCCGGGCTGCTGAAGATCGAGCTCACCGCCAAGCGGGTCAAACGCGAGGAGGTGATGCACCTGACCCGGCAGCTCGGCGCGTTCGTGTCGGCCGGGATGCCGTTGACGGAGTCGGTGCACACGCTCGGGCGCGAGTCGGGCAACCTGACCGTCCGGCGGATGATGTACGAGGTCGAGGACGGGCTGCGCGACGGCGAGAAGCTGTCGGACTGCTTCGACCGGCATCCGCGGATCTTCCCGGAGTACTACCGCGGGATTCTGCGCTCGGCCGAGCTGAGCGGCCGGCTCGACACCGTACTGGCGCAGCTCGCCCGGTATCTCGAGCGTGATCTGGAGGCGCGCCGGCGGATCAAGCAAGCGATGATCTATCCGTCCGTCGTCGCCGGGATGTCGCTGGTGACGATGGTGGTGCTGGCCGGCTTCGTGCTGCCGCGGTTCAAGGAGTTCTTCAACAGCCTGGGTGCTGAGCTGCCGCTGCCGACGCGGATCCTGCTGGGGATCACGGACTTTCTCACCCAGTTCTGGTGGGTGCTGATGATCGGCGCCGGGTTGATCATCCTGACTCTTGTCTACGTGCTGAGCACACCGCCTGGCCGGTATCTGCGCGATCGGCTGTTCCTCGCGTTGCCGGTGGTAGGGGCGACGGTTCGCTTCGCTTTGGTGGAACGGTTCTGCCGCATTCTCTCGTCGATGGTGGCCGCTGGGGTTCAGCTGCCGCAGGCTTTGCGGATCGCCACCGGGTCCCTGCCCAACCGGGTGTTCCGGCGGGCGCTGGCCGGGGTGATGGCATCGATGCTCGCCGGCGAAGGGCTGGCTCGGCCGTTGGCGTCGACGGGGTTGTTCCCTGGTACCGCTGCTCAGATGCTGCGAGTGGGGGAGGAGACGGGGACGCTGGATCGGCAGTTGGAGGTGACTGCGCAGTACTACGAGGGCGAGCTCGACTACAAGCTGAAGAAGCTGATCGGGTTGTTCGAGCCGTTGGTGATCATCGTGATGGGCCTGGTCGTCGGGTTCGTCGCGATCGCCCTGGTCTCGGCGATGTACGGCGTCTTCCGGCAGGTGCAGGGCTGATGCGTTCGCAGCGGGGCGAGAGCCTGCTCGAGTTGGTGGTGGCGATCGCCTTGATGGGGGTGGCGATCGTGGCGGTGATGTCCGGGCTGACCACGACGGTGTTGCTCTCCGACGTCCAGCGCAAGGAGGCGACCGCGGCTTCGACGGTGCGCAACTACGCCGAGGCGCTCCAGCAGTTTGTTGCTGATGGCCACTATGTTGCCTGCGCCAACGCGGGGTCGTACGTGGTACCGGGCTTCGCGCCGCCGACTGGCTTCACCGCGCGGGTCGTCCCCGGATCCGTCCTGTACTGGACCGGCGCCTTGTGGCTACCCCTCTGCCTCCCCGATCGCGGCGTCCAGAAGCTACGAGTCAAGGTGGACAGCACGGACGGACGGGCGTCGGAGTACCTGGACGTCGTACTCCGGAAGCCTTGTGGGGTGGATGATCCGCCGTGCACCTGAAGCGTGACGAGCGAGGCTTCACCCTGGTCGAGCTGCTGATCACGATCGCGCTGATGGGCGTGGTCGGGCTCGCGCTGTCCGACCTGGTCATCAGCGCGCTCAAGGAGATGAGCGCGACGTCCGATCGGCTCGACGTGTCGCAGGACGAGCAGCTCGGCGCGGTCTACTTCTCCCGGGACGTCGCGGCGTACGGCCTGCGGGACTACGGTGCGGCGGTCGGCGGGGGTTCGCTGCCGTTCAAGCCGTCGATCCAGCTCGATGCGGCCGACGACGCCGGCGGCACGACCTGCGGTCCGGTCCCCGTCTCGGTCCTGCGCCTGCTCTCGGACAACTGGGACCTGTCAGTCGTCCCGCCAGTACGCCGTACCGCTGTGGTCGCGTACTACCTCAAGCCCGTCGACGGGGTGCTCGAGCTGCACCGAGCGAGGTGTGTCGGCTCTAGCACCCCGTCGTCGGATGTCCGGCTGTCCGGGAGCGTCAAACCCGGCAGCGTGTCCGTGACCTGCTCAACACCGTGTACTGCGGAAGTCGCGCCGCTGTCCGTGACGCTGCGGTACGTAGCGACCAAGCCGTCCAGTGGCGAACAGCAGGTCGTGTTGAGCGGCCTGCGGAGGCAGTCATGAGCCGGGCTCGGGACGAGCGTGGGTCGTCGCTGTTGATGGTGCTCGTCGTGATCACTGTGGTGGCACTGGCGTTGTCCGCACTCCTGACGAGGTCGGATGCGGCGCAGAAGGTGACCGACAGCCTGCGGAAGGATGCAGCCTCGTCGTACGTGGCGGACGGAGCCATGCAGGCGGCGATCAACAACCTCCGCAACAGCACCTACAACGGCGAGCCCGGCCAGCACTGCTTCGGCCTCTCGGACACCCTGTCGCTACTGGCCTTCGACGGCCTCAACCCGGTCGCTGTGACGTGCCAGCCGGATCCCAAGCAAGCAGTGGTCCAGTGCCAGACGGCATCCGCCTGCAACCGCCCGGACAACGCCATCCTCGCCCTCAGCACCATCCCTGGGGAGGCAGCGATCTCCGTGGCTCAGCCGGCCGGCTCGACCTTCCGCATCCATGGCAAGGTCTTCTCGAACTCCAGCATCGACGTCACCGCAGGCACGCTGTCAGCCAGCGGCACCCTCTCAGCCCGAGGCCTGTGCTCCGCCGGCGTCCTGGCCCCCCTCTGCGGCCTAGGCGGCACCACCCAGTCAGCACCCGCCTACGACCCCGCGGTCACCACCGTCCCCGCCCACCGCTCTCTACCGCCTTGCACCACCCCCAACTCCCTAGTCACCTTCACCCCCGGCTACTACGACGACGCAGACGCCCTGAGCAAGATGATGGCCACCACCAGCCCGTGCCACCACAGCACCTGGTGGTTCAAGCCAGGCGCCTACTACTTCGACTTCCACAACACCGCCAACCCACTCCTGTCCGGCACCGACACGTGGACGATGGCAGCGGGCACCCTCGTAGCAGGCACCCCCACAAACCCAGCCGGGGCGGCCATCCCCGCCCCACCGGTCCCCGCTCCCATCCCCGGCGCCTGCGCCTCCCCGACGGGCGGCGCGGCCGCTGGAGGGGGCGTGCAGTTCATCTTCGGTGGGGATAGTCGACTGGCGGTTGACGGTGGCAAGGCCGAGCTTTGCGGCACCTACTCAGCTAGCAAGCCGCCGGTTGCCGTCTACGGGCTCACCAGTGGGGCGGAGACTGTCAGCAGCGATGTGCTCAAGCCGACGGCGGTCAGCTTGCTCAGCAAGTTTGGGTTGTCGGCGACACCAGCGCGTCTGGGGGCAGTGGATGGTGTCGCGGCCAGCTGGAAGAGCACGGTGGCGAACGAGAGCGCCGGTGTCACTTTGAGCGGCTACAACCAGGCCGGTGCGATCCCAGTCGGCTCCGTGCTCGAATCCGCCGACCTGAAGATCACCCACCGGCACAGCGACCCGCTCACGACCGACAAGCTCGACCTCTCGGTCGACATCGGCCCCGGCACGCCGATCACCGCCTCGGTCACCGGTCGGCCGGGCGGACCGGCGTACGGGGTGACAACGATTCCACTCGACGCCTCCCGCACCGGCGATCTGGCCCGCGCGGTGTACGGCGGAACGTTCACCAGCGCCTCGATCGCGCTCACCGCCGGCCTCACCACCAAGGACGACACCGAAGACATCGATGCCATTCAGATCGAGCTCAACTACCGGGAACCCTCATTCCGTAAGGGAAACGGCTGCGTGACGGACGGCCCGTATCCGACGAACGGCTGTGCCCTGATCTCCGGCAACGTTGCCGTCAACGGCACCGTTTACGCCCCGGAAGCCGCGCTGGATCTCACCTCGGCCGGCGGAAATCGCCCTTTGGTCGAAGCTGGTGTGGTGATTCGTGCTTTGCGGGTTTCGATAACGGGAAGTCTCAGTGGTGTGGCGATCGATTTGCCGGACGTTTCACCCGGGTTCACCTTCGGGCTGCACCTGTCCGTCTATCTCTGCCCGGGCGCGCTGCTCTGCGGGCCTGGCGGACGACCGGCACTGCAAGCCAAGATCGGCCTCGTCGACGCCGATCCGTCGTCGCCCGATGCCGGGCGGCGGAAGGTGACCGTGCTCGGCTGGTGGCGGCCTGGCTGATGGGGGTTCTGACACGCTCGTGGGTGCACTCGGTGGTCGGGGGAGAAGAAGCAATGAGTGATCAGGTCAAGGTCGTCGTCGTGGACGGCCACACACTGGTCAGGTTCGGCCTGGTCGAACTTGTCGTGCAGGAAGCGGACCTGGAGATCGTCGGCGAGACAGGGCTGGGCGCGGACGCGCTGGCGATCGTGGCGACCAGCAAGCCGGACGTCCTGGTCCTGGACGCCGTCCTGCCGGACCTGGACGGCCTGGAGATGGCTCGCGAGTTCCGGTACAAGTACCCCGATCTGGGCATCGTGCTGTTGGCCTCGGACGGCAGGGACGACGTTCTCTTCCAAGCGCTCGAATCAGGGGTCTCGGCCTTCGTCACCAACACGGCACCGATCGAGGAGGTGCTCGCGGCGATCCGGCATGCAGCAGTAGCCGCCACCAGCTTCACCGCGACCGGCCTGGCTCCCGCGATGGCCAGGCGCGACCAACCCCAAGCACAGCCGCTACTGAGCCCCCGCGAGGCCGAGGTGCTCTCGTTGCTCGGCCAGGGGCTCTCGGTACGCGCGATAGCCACCTCGCTCTGCGTCAGCCTCTCGACGGCCAAGACCTACGTGGCCCGGCTCTACGAGAAGCTCGGAGCCTCCAACCGTGCCCAGGCGATCATGCATGCCCTGAAGCTCGGCCTGCTCGAGTCGTTGTAGGTCCCGGAGAGCTACTCTCAGCCGGTGACTGACCGCCGAGTAGTCGTACTAGTCGTTCCGGCAGCCGGTACCTGGGCTCCGCCGGGGCGTACGGCCGACGCTTGGCGGTTGGCGCTGGCGGAGGACACATACGAAGTACTGGCTTCTCTTGATCGCGTGGACGTCGCAGTAGCCGTCGTGGGCGGAGATGACGCTGCACTGGCTGCGGTTGCTGCTCTTACCTGGCCTGGTACTCCCGTGTACTCGGTTGACCCCGCGCGGCCGGTGCTGGACGCAGTCGATCAGGCCGGCACCGCTGCGGCGGTTGTAGCCGTCAGTTTCGACGTACCGGATCTGCCTGGGCTCCTGATCGGCAAGCTGTTCCGCGCACTCGGTTCGGCCGACCTGGCCGTCACGCCTGCCGAGGACGGCTCCCTCGCCGCCATCGGCATCAAGCTCCCCGTGGCGTCCTGGATCGCGGATGCCGCTCCGGCCTTCGACACTCCGCTGGCGGAACTCGAGAGTCTCAAGCCCCGCCGTCACGCGATCGGAATCGGCCCTGGTTGGCACCGGCTGCGATCGAATGCTGACTTGGCGCGACTGGATCCGGGCCTCGAAGGCTGGGATGCGACCAGATCCCTACTTCGTGGTGCTTGAGCCGTCACCTTCTTGCAAGTGGCTCGTTTTCCCAGGCAGCGGGGACATGGGGGAATTTCCACGGGGACCAAGGGGGCCGTCGTCGTAACCGGCTGTCGGTGCCGTTCAGGGGCGGTGCTACCGGCAGTCGGGGAAGGGGGGAGCGACGACGGCCCACACCCAGACAGACGTGTGCGGGCCGGCCTACAGGGACCGGCCCGCACACCCTGACTTCAGGCGTAGGCCCGGCGCACCAGGTCGGAGACAGCGTGGTCGAGATCCGCAGGTAGGTCCTCGACACCGAACCACGCCAGATCGTGCGACTCCTCGCTCACCACGTACGTCGTTCCCGCCGCGGCCGTCACCCGGAACTGGACGTCCAGGTGAAAGGTCCCTCGGCAGCCGCCGGCCGTGATCTCATGGCGCGACAGCTGCAGTGGCTGCGGATCGATCCGCAACCCGGTCAGCCCGGACTCCTCGGTCGCCTCCCGTAGCGCGGCGGTCGACAACGTCGTGTCGCCCGGCTCGCAGTGCCCACCGAGCTGCAGCCATCGGTTGACGACTCCATGCAGGGTCAGCAGCACCCTCGGCGCGGACGGATCCACCACCAGGGCACTGGCTGTCAGATGTTCCGGGCGCGAGGACCGCCACATCCCGTCCTCGTGCCCGGCCAGGTACTTCAGATAGTGCTCCCGCAGTTCCGCCTGCGCGGCATCCGGTGGATCCCAGCCAGTCAGTACTGCGGTCGCATCAGCGTGCAAGCTCACTTGTCGTCTGAACCAGAGCCCTTGTCCTCGGGAGCCCCGCCGTCGTCCTCACCCAGGAAGTCGGTGATGTCGATGTCGGCCAGCTCGCCCGCGTGCTGAGCGAACCCGATCGGGTCGTCCAGGTCAGACGCGCTCGGCAGCAGATCCGGGTGCGACCACAGCTCGTCGCGTCCATCGGTCCCACGGGCATCCCGCACTGCGGCCCACAGGTTCGCCGCATCGCGCAGTCGCCGGGGCCGGAGCTGCAGCCCGACCAGGGTGGCGAAGGTCTGCTCCGCCGGACCACCGGCCGCGCGACGCCGGCGTACGGTCTCTGCGAGCTGTACTGCCGACGGCATCCGGTCCTTGGTCGCCTCGCGGACGACGTCGTCGACCCAGCCCTCGACCAGCGCGAGTGCCGTCTCGAGCCGGACCAGCGCCGCCTTCTGCGCCTCGGAGTCCTCGGGCTCGAACAGGCCGCCCTGGAGAGCCTCCTGGATCGCCTCCGGGTTCTGCGGGTCGATCTCGGACATCGCCCGCTCGATCTTGCCGCTGTCGACCTCGATCCCCGACGCGTAGTCGGCCACCGCGGCGAACAGGTGCTGGCGCAGCCACGGCACCCCGGCGAACAGCCGCTGGTGCGCGCACTCGCGCAGGGCGAGGTACAGGCGGACGTCCTCGTCGGTGAGCCCCAGGCCCTCGGCGAACTTCGCCACGTTGTCCGGGATCAGTACAGCCTGGCCGGCTGGGCCTAGCGGCAGGCCGATGTCGGACGAGCTGACCACCTCACCGGCGAGCTCACCCAGTGCCTGACCGACCTGGGCGCCGAAGATCGAGCCGCCGAGCTGGCGGAGCATGCCGCCCATCGGTCCGGCCATCTGCTGCGCCTCCGCGGGCAGGGCGCCGCCCATCGCCCCGGCGACGTGCTCCGCGACCGGGTCGACGACGGTCTGCCAGACCGGCAGGGTGTTCTCGACCCACTCCGCCCGGCTCCAGGCCGCTGACGTGGCCGATGCCTCGGGCAGGGTGGTCGCAGGGTCCAGCCAGTGCTCTGCCAGCCGTACTGCGTCCGCGACCCGCTCGTTGTCCGTCGGGGTGACGGAGCGGTCCCCGGCAGCCGAGACGGTCTTGCGGGCGATGTCCTTGGCCAGGTCCCAGTTCACCGGCTTGCCGTCGCCCGAACCGCTGAGCAGCTGCTGGACCTGCGCGAAGATCGCGTTGAGGTCCATGCCGTCAGCGCCACCCGGGCCGGCCGCGCCGGAGAACTGCTGGAACATGGCCTCGAACGGAGTTCCCTTGAACGGGTTGTCCGGTTCGTCGCTCATCGGAGTGGGCCTTCCTGTGCAGGTGGGGCGTACTACTCCAACGTACTGGTTCCCCGGTTCCGTTCCTCCAGAGGCGAACGGATTACCGTAGTCAGGCGTACGCCAGCGCTGGTGCGACCGTGTAGACAGTATGGTGCGCGCAGAGAGTAAGGACCGATCATGACCGAGACCATCAGGCTGCTGGACATCCGCGAGACCGCGCTGTCCAGCGACGAGGTGCTGGCCGCGATCGCCGACCCCACAGCCGGCGGTACGGCGCTGTTCCTCGGTACCGTCCGCAACCACGACCACAACCTCTCGGTCGACGAGCTCACCTACGAGGCTCACCCGGAGGCGCTCAAGCATCTCCGCGTGGTGGCCGAGCGGGTCTGCGAGAACCCCGCCGTGACCGCCCTGGCGGCCGTGCACCGTACCGGCGTACTGGCCGTCGGAGACATCGCTGTCATCGTCGCCGTGGCCGCCGCGCACCGCGATGTCGCCTTCGCCGCCTGCCGTCAGCTGATCGACGAGCTGAAGGCGGAGGTCCCGATTTGGAAACAGCAACGCTTCGCCGACGGTGCGAGCGAGTGGGTCGGTAGTTGTTGACCCGTACGCTGGGCGCATGAAGGTGGCCGGATGAAGGTCTTGGCGTGGCTGGCGTTCCCGCTGGTCGCCACCGCCCTGGCGATGTGCTGGGCGGCATGGCGCGGGCGGAGTCGCGGTCCCCGCCGGTCCTCTGGCGCCTTCGCGTCGGTGGAGGACTTCCGCCGGTTCAACGAGGCGGTGGCAGCACCCAGTCCTCGATCCACCCCAGAGCCGCGCCGTGGGCTGCGCGGTCTCTTCCGGAAACTCAAGATCGCAGGGCAGGGTTCGTGACACGTCGTACCGCCACGCTGGTCACCTCGATCGTCGTGCTCCTCCTCACCCTCGGACTGGTCACCGTCTTCCCGGTGCCGTTCGTCTCGTTCAGCCCCGGCCCGGTGAAGAACACCCTGGGCGAGGCGAAGGGCAAGCCGGTGATCGAGATCACCGGCCACGAGACCTTCCCGACCACCGGCGAGCTGGACCTCACCACGGTGAGCGTCACCTCGCCGGACCGTGAGCTGACCCTGCCGCAGGCGATGCGCAACTGGCTCGACCCGCACCACGACCTGTTCCCGCGCGACATCATCTATCCGCCGGAGCAGAGCGCCGACGAGGTCGAGCAGCAGAACACCGCCGAGATGACCGGCTCGCAGGACAGCGCCGTCGCGGCCGCGCTGCAAGAGGCCGGCGTGCCGTTCAAGCCGAAGGTCTCGACAGTCGCGGAGAAGAGCCCGGCCGACGGCAAGCTCAAGCCCGGCGACATCGTGCTGAAGGTCGACGGCACCACGCCGACGCAGGTGCCGCAGGTCGGCGAGCTGGTCCGCAAGCACAAGGTCGGCGAGGACGTCAGCTTCCTGATCAGCCGCGGCGGCAAAGAGCAGACCGTCGTCCTGAAGACCGCCGCCACCCCGAGCGACAAGACCCGCCCGATGGTCGGCATCACGATCGGCGTCGAGTCGCCGGTCAAGGTCACGGTGAACCTCGGCCAGGACATCGGCGGGCCGAGCGCCGGTACCGCCTTCGCGCTGGCCATCTACGACAAGCTGACCGACGGCGACCTGCTGGCCGGTAAGCACATCGCCGGTACCGGCACCATCGACGCACTCGGCCAGGTCGGCGCGATCGGCGGCATCCAGCAGAAGATCGCGGGCGCCAAGAACGACGGCGCGACCGTCTTCCTGGTCCCGGAACCGAACTGCGAAGCCGCCCTGCACGCCGACGTGGACGGCATCCGCCTGGTGAAGATCACCACCCTGCACGAGGCGATCGGCGCATTGAAAGCACTGGCCAGTGGAACTGGAGACGTCCCGGCATGCACGAAGTAGGTCCTGACAGCAGCATCCCTTCAGACGCGCTCGGCCGGGCGGTGATCGAGATCGAGCGGCACGTCAGCAGCGCGGGCTGGGATCAGCCGGCGCAGCTGTTCGCCTTGGTTCCGACCGAGGACCTGCTCGCCGCCGAGCCGCAACTGGCCGCTGAGTTGGGCGCGGACGACGCGTCCCAGCCGCTCACTCCGGTCGCGCAGGGCGAGTTGCCCGGTGGCGACGACGAGCACCTGGCCGACGCGCTGGCCCGGATCGAGTGGCCGGACGGGGTGAGCGGCTGCGCGGTCGCGGTCGAGCGGATCGTGCTCCCGGCGTCGGTCGAGACCGGCCTGGCCGATGCCGAGTCCGACGCGGAACTCGCCCGGTTGGCGGGTTCGGATCCGCGGCGTCACGAAGTACGGATGGTGGCCGCTGTCCTGCGGGACGGGGACCGGTTCGGCGCCGTCCGGTTGCGCACGCACGACGAGGACAGCGCGGTACTCACCGGCGTCGACTTGGTCCCTACGCTTTGCCAAGTACTGTCATTGACATTCGAGCCGACGACTGCGGGTAGTCCTGGCTCTGTGCTCGGCGGTACGAGTGACAACGAGGAGAAGCTGCCATGAGTGACGGCGTCTACGACATGCCGGAGGAGCCGAGGCGGTCGCGGCGAACGCCCGGCCAGCGCCCGCGGGCTCTGCTGCCCACGATCGCCACCTTGATCGTGCTGCTCATCCTGTTCAGCGTCTTCACCGACGTGTGGACCCAGCGACTCTGGTTCCGGTCCCTCGACCTCGGTTCGGTGTTCAGCACCGTGCTCGGTACCAGGGTGCTGTTGTTCTTCGTGGTCGGCCTGCTGATGGCCGGCGCCGTCGTGGCGAACGTGATCGTCGCCTTCCGGACCCGGCCACGGGTCGCCCTCGCGCCGTCGCCCAGCCCGGGCTTCGAGCGGTACGGCGACCTGCTGCAACAGCGCGGCAAGATCGCCGTCGGCGTGCTCGCCACCCTGATGCTCGTCTTCGGCGGCTCGGCCGCGTCGGGGGAGTGGAAGGTCTTCCTGGCCTGGAAGAACCGGACCCCGTTCGGTGTCGCCGACAAGCACTTCGGCAAGGACATCTCGTTCTTCGTCTTCGACTACCCGTGGCTGCGCGTCCTGCTCGGCTTCGGCTACTCGATCGTCCTGCTCTCGCTCGTCGCCGCGATCATCACGCACTACCTGTACGGCGGCTTCCGCCCGTCGGCGAAGGGGCAGAAGGCTTCCGGCGCCGCACAGGTGCAGTTCTCGGTGCTGCTCGGACTGCTGGTCCTGCTGAAGGCGTTCAGCTACTGGCTCGACCGCTTCGGGCTGGCCACCTCCGACAGCAGGCTCTTCACCGGTATCTCCTACACCGGAGACAACGCGGTCCTGCCCAGCAAGGAGATCTTGGCCGTCATCGCGGTGATCTGTGCCGGCCTCTTCTTCGCCAACGTGGTGCGGAAGACGTGGCTCCTGCCGGGCGTCGGCACCGTAGTACTGGTGTTGTCGGCGATCCTGCTCGGCGCCCTGTGGCCGGCTGCTCTGCAGCAGTTGCGGGTCCGCCCGAGCGAGCCGGTGAAGGAAGCTTCGTACATCACCAAGAACATCGAGGCGACCCGCCAGGCCTACGGTCTGGAGAAGACCAAGGTCATCAACTACGAGGCGAAGACGCAGGCCACCTCGGAGCAGCTCGTCGCGGACGCCGGTGTGCTGCCGGGCATCCGGCTGATCGACCCGAGCGTCGTCGGCCCGACCTTCGAGCAGTTGCAGCAGGTCCGCGGCTTCTACGCCTTCCCGACCGACCTGGACGTCGACCGGTACAAGATCGGCAAGGAGACCCGCGACACCGTGATCGCGGTCCGCGAGGTCGAGATCGACCGGCTGCCGGCCGGTCAGCGCAACTGGAACAACGACCACACCGTCTACACCCACGGCTACGGCGTCGTCGCCGCGAACGGCAACCAGCGCAAGACGGACGGTACGCCGGTCTGGTCGGAGCAGGACCTGCCGCCGGTCGGCCAGCTGGGCGACTACGAGCCGCGGATCTACTTCGGCGAGCAGTCCCCGAACTACTCGATCGTCGGTGGCGCGAAGGGCTCCTCGGCGGTCGAGCTGGACACGCCGGAGGGCAAGGACGGCGGCCCGCCCACGCTGAACACCTACACCGGCAAGGGCGGCGTCTCGCTCGGCTCGTTCGGCAACAAGTTGCTCTACGCCACCAAGTTCCGGGACGCGAACATCCTGCTGTCCAGCCGGGTGAACAGCGACTCGAAGATCCTGTACGACCGCACCCCGCGCGAGCGGGTCCAGAAGGCCGCTCCGTGGCTGACCCTGGACGGCGACCCGTACCCGGCCGTCGTCGACGGCCAGGTGGTCTGGATCGTCGACGGTTACACCACGTCGGGCAACTACCCGTACTCGCAGAAGGTCGCGCTGGACGACAGCACCCGGGACACCACCACGGGCCGCGGTACGGTCGCCTCGCAGCCGAGCGAGGAGATCAACTACATCCGCAACTCGGTCAAGGCGGTCGTGAACGCCTTCGACGGTTCGGTCGACCTGTACGCGTGGGACGAGAGCGACCCGCTGCTGAAGACCTGGATGAAGGCGTTCCCGAACACGGTCAAGCCGCGCTCGGACATCTCGCCCGCGCTGATGCAGCACCTGCGCTACCCCGAGGACATGTTCAAGGTGCAGCGCGACCTGCTCGCGAAGTACCACGTCACCGACTCGACCACCTGGTACCAGAACAGCGACCTGTGGCGCGTCCCGGCCGACCCGACCGTCAGCCCTGGCGGTTCGGACTCGCCGACGCCGGACCAGCCGCCGTTCTACCTGTCGCTGCGGATGCCGGACCAGACCGACACGAAGTTCTCGCTGACCTCGGTCTACGTGCCGAACGCCCAGCGGGAGAACCTGACCGGCTTCCTGGCGGTCGATTCCGAGGCCTCGTCGCCGGACTACGGCCAGTTCAGAATTCTGAAATTGCCGGGCAACGTGCAGATACCTGGTCCTGGGCAGGTCTCGAACAAGTTCCAGACCGACGAGAGCATCCGGCTGGCGCTGCTACCGATCAACCAGCCATCCAGCGGCGCCAGAGCCCAGTTCGGCAACCTGCTGACGCTGCCCTTGGGCGGTGGTCTGCTCTACGTGCAACCGGTCTACTCGGTACGGACGAGCGGCCAGGGTAGCTATCCGGTACTCCGGTACGTGCTGGTCGGATTCGGAGATCGCGTCGCCTACGGCACGACTCTGAAGGAAGCCCTCGACAAGGTCTTCAACGCCAACGTCGACACCGGCGAGAAACCGCCGGGCGAGACCCCGACGACCCCACCGGCCAACCAGACGGTGAAGCAGGCACTGGCGGAGGCCCAAACCGCGTGGAACGCGGCCCAAGCAGCCCTGAAGACCGGCAACCTGGGCGAGTACCAGAAGCAACTCGACCTGGTAAAGGCCGCCCTCGACCGAGCAGTTGCCGCCGGCAACGCCCCGGTCACCAACCCAACGACTCCACCGTCTGGCACCCCCTCAACTCCAACAACCCCAACCAGCCCACCAACCTCCCCAACGGGCTGACAAAGCACTCCTGAACCGGGCGGTGGCACCTCATAGGTGCCACCGCCCGGTTCTTTTCCACAGCTCCTGAACTCATCCGCGATCTCGGCCGAACCTGCTGCACCTTCTTTGGCAAGGAACCCTTCACCCACCGGGTGCTTCGCCTGAGGAGGCAGTTATGTCGTTTTCTTCGTCCTGGTCCGCGATCCGCCCCGCCACCCGCCGTATCGTGATCGGCGGCGCGACCGCATTGACCGTTCTGCTACCGACCGCCGCGGCGGCCAACGCAGTGGTACCAGCGTCACCGTCCGGCCAGCACCGGACGTCCCCATCGACCCAGCAGAGGGCGTGCATCTTGGACGGATTCGCCATCGACCACCTGCCCGGCGGCATCGGCACGCCGAGCGACTTCGAGTACGAGTGGGAGGACGTCGTCTTCCACAGCCGGGTCTGGGAGACCGGCCCGGACCCCGAGGGTGCGACCAAGGTCGACCTGACCGTCAAGACCATCCGGGGCGAGAAGGTGATCGACCTCGAGGCCCTGCGCACCTTCCTGACCGAGTACCACGAGCAGGACCCGGCAACCTGGGAGCTGACCGCCGTCGATGTCGCCGGCTACGGCGGCTACCGCGCCGACGACCAGGTGTTCTTCTTCATCTCGCCCGGAATCGCCGCCGAGGTGTCGATCGACCGCACCCGGTTCAGCGAGGACGACCTGCTGACCACCGCGATGGGCTTCCACCCGGAGGACACTGCCTGACCTGGCACGGGGCCCACACCGAGCGTTGTCGGTGTGGGCCCCGGCGGTGGCGGTCCTGGGTCAGAGAATCGAGTTCGCGCTGACCGTGAAGCCGGTGTTGACGGCTGCGCCGGCGTTGGTGAAGCAGTTGACGTCCCGCACGATCAGATCCGGACCCGACGTGCTGTTGGTCCAGAACGTGTTCAGCCCGCAGAAGTTCGAGTTGGACCCGTACGCGGTCACCTGCACCGTGTTCTGCGTGAAGGCGATCTTCGGGAAGATCACCATCGACAGCCCGAGACCGGCCGGCGTGATCGTGTTCGCGCCGAGCCCGAGGACCGAGTTCATGTTGGTGCTCGGCGGTCCGGCGGGCGGCTGGTTGAGGAAGAAGCCGAAGTACTTCGGCGGGATGGCAGCCCCGTACAGGGAGGCCTTGTACTGGTAGGTGAGCGTGAATCGCGTGTTCAGCAAGGCGCCGGCCGCGTCGAAGCAGAGCACCCTCACGTCCTGACCTGCACCGCTGGAGCTCCAGGCGCGGACCTTGCAGCGGGCGCCTTGCTGCGGGTTGACGGCGGTGGCTTGCAGACTGCCGTCAAGAGTCCCGCCGGCGACCAGCCCGGGAAACTTCACCTGCCACTGACCGACACCGAGCGGCGTCGACGTGTTCGGGGCGCCGGCTGAGTTGTACTGGCTGACGAGTGCGCCGTTCGGTTGCGAATCGACGTACCCGAACAGACCGGGCGCCGGACCGCCGGACGCGCTGACGAAGAATGCGCTGAAGTTCGTCACATCGAGTGCGCCACCGACGCGATAGCAGCGAATGTTGACGATCTCGTCCGGCCCGGACTGGAACCAGTTCTCGGCCTGGCACCAATGCGGCGCGTTGTTGATGGCCGTGACGTGCACGACCCCACCGGGCGCACCTTGTCCGGGGAACTTGAGCTGGTACCGGCCGGCCGGGGCCAGCGGGATCACGCTGCTGGGCGCCGGCCAGGTGCCGGTCGGGACGATGGTGCCCGCGGTCTGGTTCCACAGCACCCAGGCCTTGCGGTCCGGGACGGCGGCGTTCGCGGGCTGGATGATCGTGAGGGCCGCCGCCAGCATCAACAGACATGCTAGGAGGCGGGCAAGCAAAGACGGTCGTGGCATCGGATTCCCCCCTTATAAAGAAACGATCCTTAGGAACGATTACTGGGGGAATGCAAGCATGCGCGCTCAGCGATTGGCAATAGCTCAGCGTAAGCCCTTGTATACAGAGCGTTTGATTGACCTGGCTGTCGTTGCGCGATGCAAACGATGGCTTGATCAGTGCCCGATCACCCGGTGCAAACGATGGAATGTCTGCACGAATCCGAGCCGCGGCCAGGCCCTCGACGAGAGCAGATTCGTCACCCGCCAATCCGTCACCACGGAGGTGTACCCGACTCCCGCAGCCCAGTTGATCACCGCCTCGCCGAGAGCCCTTCCGGCCCCCGCGCCACGTGCCTGTGGGAACACCGCCGCAAAGGCAAGAAGGCCGGCGTTGTCAGGCTGCGCCAGCCCGCTGTGCGCACTCGACTTCTCCACCGAGCACCCGATCGACGACCCGATCACCTTTCCGTTGCTCTCAGCAACAAAAGTGGCGTACTCCTGATCATCGATCGACTCTTCCCAGTCCGTGAGCGCCTCCTCGAGCGTCGGCAGCTCCCCGGAACTGAACGTCGGCGCCAACCTTTGATGCTGCGGCAAAACAAGATCCAACTCAGCCAGCATCTGAATATCCCCACGCCCTGCCCGCCGCACCGTCACCCCCGGCCGCGGCGGCAACGGCTCGGCCGGAATCGGCATCACCGCATGCGCGTGCTGACTCCCAAACCCCAACCGGAACCAGGCATCCAGCAACTCTGCATCATCAGGCACCAACGCGTACTGCGCCGTCTTTCCATCCGCTACCCACTTGGTTGCCGCGACAGCATAAAGATCCCGAACCTTCTCCGGCTCCCTCACCGCATGCCCCGCCCGCTCAACCCAGACGTTGTTGCCCCAGGTCAGCGAACTCTTAGGGGCCCCCAGCAAATACCCCGTAACCTCCCCGCCCTCCAGGAGCACAGCCCCCGAAGCCCCTTCGGTCTCCCAAGCGGCAGTCACCTCACCCAACGCCACCTGCGGATCCTCGTACTCAGCCGGCAACAACGGATGCCTACCCCGATGCCGCACCTGCCGCTCCGCCAGCAGCAGCGCAGCCGCCCACAGATCCCCACCTGTGAACTCCCGAATCACCCCATCACCCATCCCCAAAAGCTACGCCGCCCCCGCTCACCCGCGACACACCTTTTCCCTCCCCGCCCTCGATTTGGACTCTCAGCCCACATCCCCTAAACTAAAGACATCAAGGCGGCGCGGGGTGGAGCAGCTCGGTAGCTCGCTGGGCTCATAACCCAGAGGTCGCAGGTTCAAATCCTGCCCCCGCTACTTTGGAAGGCCCGGACCATTGGTCCGGGCCTTCGTCTTGTCCAAAGCAACCGTGGTACCCCCACGCCAGCTGCACGCTCTCTCCTCCGTCGCGCTTATGCGAGAGCCCCGGGGTCGGCGAGTGCCGTAGCTCACAACCCAACTCCAATGGCCCAGCCCCGCCCTCGCCGCCGGGCGACCGTCCGACGCTTGCACCAGGTTCACCCACGCATCGTTTACTCCCCGCCAGCGCGCCCACTACCCTCGGTTCGCGAGTAACTCCGTCGCCCGCATCCGCGCCGAGTACCTGGCTGCCGAGTGCCTCAAGTCACTAGCCAACTGGATGATGCGGCAACGAACGCATCCCCACGCTTGGCCACGCAGCCCAGACTCCTGCGTCGTCTGCAGCTGGCCTTTGTTTCGGCGATCGTTGGAGTGGTCGCGTGCCGTTGGACAGGTAGTAGTGGGTGGCGCCTAGTGCTCTTGAGCGTGAACAGCGGATCCGCGTACGCCGTATCGGCGTGCACTACCTGTCGAGCGGGACGCCGAACCATGGGCACAGTCGGGCGAGACCCCTCAAACGGTTTACCGCGGCGGCCGATCGGATTGGTTCGGCTGGCGTCGAAGGTGCTGACACCGGGGCAGTCGAGAAGTAGGGTCGCCGGATGGAGCCTGGCAGCGGAGGTGTTCCTGGTCAGCGTCGGCGGCTGGTGGTCGGCGTCAGCGCTCTCGTACTGACCCTTGTCCTGTTGGTTTCCACGATCCTGGAACCCGTTTGGTTCGGCTGGCTGGCAGTCCTGGCGGGCCTCTGCACCTCTGCCGCCTGCCTGATCGACTATCGCAAGAACCGGACTCGCTAGCTGCCGGGTCGCGACAGCACTTGATGCGGACGTCGTACGGCCGGCCGGTGATGAGAAACCCGCGAGGCGCCTAGTGGCTGTCAGAGTCGTTGGTCCCTAGAAGGCATGGCTTCTGGCGCCCGTGCGGCGCGCTCGCCTGTGTGACAGTGGGAGTCTGAGCACGCCAGGAGATGTCCGGACTTCGAACTCCCTTCCCTCGTGCCAGATCGAGGCCGCCACAGGTCGAGTCTGTTTACCCTCCAGCAGCGGCCCTTACGGCCACTGCTTCCCTGGAGGCACTCCATGAACCTGCGCACGCGCACCGGCCCGCTCCAGCTCACCACCTCGGAGCTGAAGGCCCGTCTCGGCGGGGTGATCGGTCACAGCGAGTGGCGTGCGATCGAACAGGCGGACGCGAACGCCTTCGGTGCGGCGACCCACGATGAGCAGTGGATCCACACCGACCCGATCCGGGCAGCGCAGGGGCCGTTCGGCCGAACCATCGCCCACGGGTACCTGACCCTGTCCCTGGCCACCGCGCTGGTCGACGAGGTGCTTGATGTCAGCGACGCCGTGATGGTCGTCAACTACGGCGTGGACCGGGTGCGTTTCCCAGCACCGCTGCCCTTGGGTGCACAGGTGCGCGCCGAGGTCGGCTTGAGTGCAATTCGCGACTTTCCCGGCGGGGTCCAGGCGACCCTCCATCTGGTTTACGAAGTAGCCGACCAAGAGAAGCCCTGCTGTGTCGCCGACGTCCTGCTCCGCTACTACGTCCGGCCCGAACTGGTGTCTTCATGACCGTCACAAAACCCAGGTCTGAGGCACCCGCCCCAGGAGACCCGACCGGCTTCGGCAAGGCGTTGGTCGCCACCCTTTCCCGGTCAGCGACCCGGCCGGCCGGGCTCGCCGCGGCCGCCCTCACCTTCGCCGG
This sequence comes from Kribbella sp. NBC_00382, assembly GCF_036067295.1. Taxonomy (NCBI): domain Bacteria; kingdom Bacillati; phylum Actinomycetota; class Actinomycetes; order Propionibacteriales; family Kribbellaceae; genus Kribbella; species Kribbella sp. NBC_00382. The sequence goes on along the minus strand of NZ_CP107954.1, from coordinate 317,766 downwards.
CAGCATGTCGAAGCTGGGGCCGGCCACCGCAGCCGTCCTCCTTGCCAATGGCGCGGGGAAGGATACCCGTGCAACCGACCGCCGGTTCGCCGATGCGGCCTGGAGTTCCAATCCGGCGTTCTTCGCTCTCCGCGGGGTCTATCAGGCCGCCTGCCAATGGGGAGAGGACGTCTTGGCAGTCGGGTCGGACGATCCCGTGGTCGAGGCCAAGGCCGCCCTGGCCGGACAGGTCCTGGCCGATGCGCTCGCCCCCACGAACTTCCTCCTGACGAATCCCGCAGCCTTGCGCCGAGCCGCGGAGACGGGCGGTTTGAGCCTCGTCAAGGGGGCTACCAACTTCGTCGGCGACCTGCTCACCAACGGCGGGAAACCCCGCCAGGTCGACTCGAGCTCCTTCGAAGTGGGCAGGAATCTCGCCGCCACCCCGGGCAAGGTGGTGTTCCGCAACGACCTGATGGAGCTCATCCAGTACGCACCCCAGACAGAGTCGGTCCGTGCGGTGCCGCTGCTGGCCATCCCTCCGTGGATCAACAAGTACTACGTGATGGACCTCGCGCCCGGGCGGAGCTTCCTGGAATGGGCGGTTCAGCACGAGCGGACCGTGTTCGTGATGAGCTATCGCAACGCCGACGCGTCCATGAACGGCGTGACTATGGACGACTACCTGTCCCGCGGGCCGTGCGCCGCCCTCGACGTGATCACCGAGATCACCGGTTCGTCGACGGTGGACCTCGCCGGACTCTGCATCGGCGGGGCGATGACGGCGATGACGGCGGCGTACCTGGCGCAGTCGGAGCCCGACCGGGTCGGCACGGTGACGTTGCTCAACACGCTGCTGGACTATCGGGACCCCGGCGCTCTCGGTGTCTTCACCGACGAGGCGTCGGTAGCCCGGCTCGAGGAGCAGATGGCGCGCTCGGGCTTCCTCGACGGCGAGAAGATGGCCGGCACCTTCGATGTGTTGCGACCGAACCAGCTGATCTTCAACTATGTGGTCTCGAACTGGCTGCTCGGGGAAACGCCGCCCGCGTTCGACATCCTCGTCTGGAACGCCGACACCACCCGGATCCCCGCCACTCTCCATTCGTCGTACCTGCGCTCCCTGTACGTCGACAACCTGCTGGCGTCCGGTCAGCTCGAACTCGGCGGGTGCCGCCTGAACCTGGGCGACGTCACGAACGACGCGTATGTCGTTGGCGCCGTCAACGACCACATCGTGCCGTGGACAGCCTCGTACGAAGCCACCCAGTTGCTTGGTGGGGATGTCCGGTACGTGCTCTCCAGCGGCGGTCATATCGCCGGCATCGTCAACCCACCCGGACCGAAGGCCTGGTTCGAGGCTGCCGCCGAGAACCCGGCCGATGCCGGGGACTGGCGAGCAGCAGCGAAGCAGCACCCGGGGACCTGGTGGACCGACTGGGACGCCTGGGCCGCTGAGCGGGCGGGACCGATGGTCGCCCCGCCGGATCGCTCGGTCGAGCACCCGCCCCTCTGCGACGCCCCTGGCGAGTACATCCGCTCGTAGCGCGACCAACCCCATCCAGATTGCACCGACTCACCGTTCCACCGGAGGTTCCCCATGCCCGCCCACTCGTTCACCGCTCTGACTCCCCTTTCCTTCCTGCAACGTGCTGCCGACGTGTTCGCCGACAAGACGGCGATTGCCTATGGCGAGCGCCGGCTCAGCTACAGCGAGTTCGGTGTGGAGGCCACCCGGCTGGCGGACGCGTTGCGATCAGCGGGGATCCAACCCGGCGATCGGGTGGCGTACATGGTTCCGAACATCCCCGAGATGCTGGTGGCCAACTTCGGTGTTCCGTTGGCGGGCGCAGTGCTCGTCGCGGTGAACACGCGCCTCTCGCCCGAGGAGGTCCGGTACGTCTGTGACCATTCCGGCGCGAAGATCCTCGTGGTCGACACGGAGTACCTGCCCGCACTGGGCCCGGTCATCGAGTCCTTCCGGACGGTGAGCAAGATCGTCGCGGTCAGCGACCTGCACGGCCCGGTGGCACACGAGGCTGTCGACCCGGCCTACGTGCTCTATGACGAGTTCCTCAAGGGTGGCACGGGTGAACCGCTGCCCTGGACGATCGAGGACGAGAACAGCTTGATCTCCATCAACTACAGCTCGGGGACGACAGGCCAGCCGAAGGGCGCGATGTACACCCATCGGGGCGCCTACCTCAACGCCCTCGGCGAGATCGTCCATCAGCGGTTCGACCCGGAGAGCGTGTACCTCTGGACGCTGCCGATGTTCCATTGCAACGGCTGGTGCACACCCTGGGCCGTGACCGGGATCGGCGCCACCCACGTCTGCCTGCGAGCAGTCCGGGCCAACGTGATCTGGCACCTCATCGACCAGGAGGGCGTGACCCACCTCGACGGCGCTCCCACCGTGCTGACGACGATCGCCGGCGCACCCGAGGCCCATGTACTGGACCGGGAGCTCGTGGCCACCGTCGCGGGAGCCGCGCCGAGTCCGACGGTGATCGCGAGGATGCGCGAACTCGGGGCGCGGATCGTTCACGTCTACGGGATGACCGAGCTCTACGGTCCGTACTCCCTGAATGAGTGGCAGGCCGGCTGGGCGGCACTATCGCCGGCCGACCAGGCCCGGCGCCAGGCCCGCCAGGGCGTGGCCATGATCCAGGCGGACCCCATCCGCGTCGTGGACGAGAACATGGTCGACGTTCCCCGCGACGGCCGGACCATGGGCGAGATCGTGATGCGCGGCAACAATGTGATGGCGGGCTACTTCGACGACACCGAAGCCACCGAGCTCGCGTTCCGTGGTGGGTGGCTGCACTCCGGCGACCTCGGCGTGCAGCACTCGGACGGCTATGTCGAGCTGAGGGACCGGGCGAAGGACATCGTCATCTCGGGCGGCGAGAACATCTCGACCGTCGGGATCGAGCACGCCCTCGAGGCGCACGAGTCGGTGCGCGAGGTGGCCGTGATCGGCATTCCGGACGAGAAGTGGGGCGAGCGGCCGAAGGCCTTCGTGGTCCGGCAGCCCGGATCCACCGTCGACGAGGCGGAGCTGATCGCTCACCTGCAGGCGCACATCGCCAGGTACAAGGTGCCGAAGGCGGTCGAGTTCGTCGAGCACCTTCCGCGCACCTCCACGGGCAAGATCCAGAAGTTCGAGCTCCGCGAAAAGGAATGGGTCGGCCACGTGAGCCGGATCCAGGGATGAGGAACACCATGCTGGCTGACCAGACCTACGACGAGACCACCTTGACCACCACCGACATCGGCAAGTCGCTGGGCACCGACTACTTCGGGTTGCGCGACGAACTGACCGGCGCCGAGCAGGAGTACCTGGATCGCACCAGAGAGTTCGTGGACACCGAGGTGCTCCCGGTCATCAACGGCTACTGGGAACGGGCCGAGTTTCCGTGGGCGCTGGTGAAGAAGATGGGGGCGCTCGGCATCGTCGGCGACGGGATCGTGGGCTATGGCTGCCCGCCGATGAGTTCGGTCGCGGCGGGGCTGATCAACATGGAGCTCAACCGCGGCGACGGCAGCCTCGGAACCTTCCAGGCCGTCCAGGCAGGGCTGGCCATGCGGTCGATCTGGATGCTCGGCTCCGAGGAGCAGAAGCAACGCTGGCTGCCGGAGATGGCGACCTTGGACAAACTGGGCGCCTTCGCGCTGACCGAGCCGGAGCACGGCTCGGATGCCGTCGCCCTGGAGACGGCGGCCACGCGGGACGGCGAGGGCTATCGGCTGAACGGCGAGAAGCGCTGGATCGGCAACGGCACCATCGCCGACGTCATCGTCGTCTGGGCCCGCGACACCCTCGATGGCAAGGTCAAAGGCTTCCTCGTCGAGAAGGACGCACCCGGGTACGTCGCCAGCCTGATCGAGGGCAAGGGCTCGGTCCGGGCCGTCTGGCAGGCCGACATCACCCTCACCGACGTCTTCGTCCCGGACGCGAACGTGCTCCCCGGAGCACTCAGCTTCAAGGACGCCGCGCGCGTGCTGGCCTCGACCCGGATCGCCGTCGCCTGGGGCGCCCTGGGACACGCGGTGGCGGCGTACGAGGCCGCGTTGAGCTACACCCGGCGCCGCCGCCAGTTCGGCAAGCCGCTGGTCAGCTTCCAGATGGTGCAGGACCAACTGGTCAAGATGCTCGCCGAGGTCACGGCCATGCAGCTGTACTGCCTGCGCGTGAGTCGCCTCGAGGAGCAGGGAAAGCTCACCGACACGATCGCCGCCCTGGCGAAGATGAACAACACGCTGAAGGCCCGGCAGGTGATCGCCGAGGCGCGGGACCTGCTCGGAGGAAACGGCATCCTGCTCGATTACCACGTCATCCGGCACATGACCGACATCGAGTCGATCTACACCTACGAGGGCACCGAGCACATCCAGACGCTGATCGTAGGGCGCGACATCACCGGTGTCAGCGCCATCTCCTGACGACGCGGCGTCCGACTGCGGCATCACCACGTACACCGACCCGGCCGACGCCGGGACCTGCACCACCACAGCAAGGAGAGTGCGATGACAACCACCCTGGACCCACCGGTCCCGCCACCGACGCATGTGCTGGCCGATGGCATCGTGGACGGACGTGGTGCCGAACGGTTGCTCCCGCCGGCCGACCCGGGCGTCCCGATCGCCGACCCCGCACCGCTCGGTCTGGCCGCGTTCGCCGGCGCCACCTTCGTGCTGAGCATCTTCAATTCCGGCCTCGGCTCAGCTGAGCTGACGGCGGTCGTCCTGCCGCTCGCCCTTCTCTACGGCGGAATCGTGCAGATCCTGGCCGGGATGTGGGAGTTCCGCAACGACAACACGTTCGGCGCGGTGGCCTTCACGTCGTACGGCGCGTTCTGGATCTCCTACTTCTACTACGCGAAATACGTCGCCGGCGGACTGCCGCCGGAGAGCGCGCATGTTGCCACCGGCATCTTCCTGCTGATGTGGACGATCTTCACGGCGTACATGACGCTGGCCGCGGCCAAGACCAACACTGTGCTCCTGGCCGTCTTCGGCACCGCGCTGGTCACCTTCGCCCTGCTTACCCTCGGAGAGTTCGCCGAGAGCACCTTCCTGCTGCATGCGGGTGGCTATGTCGGTCTGCTGGTCGCGGCTCTCGCCTGGTACGGATCCGCGGCAGGCGTTGTGAACCCCACGTGGGGTCGCACGCTCCTCCCGGTCTTCCCGTTCAGGCGTTCGGCTTAGAACGCGAGGATCGCCAGGCCGGCGGCTAGAATGGAGCCATGACCGACCAGCAGGTGCCGCATCTCATGCTCGGCCGGATCATCCGTGCACAGCGTGAGCTTGCGGCACTTCCGATGCGCGAGCTGGCCGCAGCCGTCGGCATTTCCAACCCGTACCTCTCCCAGATCGAACGCGGCCTGCGGGCGCCGTCGGAGGCGGTGCTGAACGCGATCGCCGACTCCCTGGAGACCTCGGTGCAGCGGCTCTACGCCGACGCCGGGTTCGTCGAACCCCTGTCCGAGGACGAGGACGACCCGGCCACCGGCCTCCCCGCGCAGATCGAGGCCGCCAACGAGCTCACCGCGACCCAGCGCCGGGCATTGCTCGAGGTCTACCGCGGATTCGTCGACGCCAACGCCGTCCGGCGGGCGCGCGCGACCCGCACCAAACCGTAGACAGCGGCCTACGACCGCGCGGCGAGCTCCGCGAACAGGGGCCGCCAGTGTTCGCGGAGCGCCTGGTGGCCCATGAAGAGGCCGAGGTGCCCACCGGTGGTCTGGCGCCGATGGATGTCAGCAGGCCCGGTACCGACGTAGTCGGCGAGCGCGAAGACCTGCGGAGGCGGCGTGATGTGATCGGTCGCGCCGGCCAGCAGGTAGACGGGGCAGGTGATGCGAGCCAGGTCGACGGTGTTCCCTGCGACCTGGAGTGTTCCCGCGACCAGCTCGTTGTTCTGGAACAGCTTCTCGACGATCCAGAGGTAGAACGCTCCCGGGATGGGCTGCGTGTGCTGGAACCAGTTCTCGAACGTCCGGTACCGGCTCACGTGACGAGGCTCGCCGATATGGAGGAGCAACTGCAGTTGGCGGTCCAGCTCGTTGGCCGGCTGCATCGCGACGAAGCCCGCCAGCAGGAACCTGCCAGGAAGGACGCCCCCGTTGGCCTCGACGACAGCCCGGTAGAAGGCCAGGTCGCCCAGCGGTGACAACACCTGCATCCAGTTGTGGATCAGCGGCTCCCCGGCGTGGAAGTCGACGGGTGCGCCGGCGATGGTCAGGGTCTCGATCGTCTCGGGATGCAGTGCGGCGTAGATGACCGCCAGCCAGCCGCCCTGGCAGTCACCGACAAGATGGACTCGGCCACCCACCAGCGCGACGGCCTCATCGACGACCGCGATGTAGTCCTCGATGGAGGCGTTCTTGGTCTCGGCGGTGGCCCCGATCCAGTCCAGTGACAGCACGCGGGTGAGCCCGGAGTCGAGAGCGGTCCTGATCTGGCTCTGGAGCGGGTCGTAGTCGACGATGCACGAGTCGTGGCCGGCCTGCGGAGGCAGCAGCAGCATGGGGACCGCGGTGTTGGCGCTGGACCTCGTGAAGTCGCGCAGCCGGGCGATCGGCCACTCGGCGAGGACGGTGTTCTCAGTGGCCCATCGTGGCGGCTCGCGGCGCGCGACGGTCTTCGCCCAGGAAACGAGGTCGAGACCTAGGCGGAGCGGAGTGGTGCGACCGGAGACGACGTCGGTGAAGTAGTCACTCGCGCCTCGTACGAGCGTCTCGAACTGGCCGAATGCCTGGTCGACTGTTGCGTCGACGATGCCGGGCGGGCAGGTGGTGGCTCTCATCGGGCTGTCCATCCTTGGTCGATCGAGACAGGGGTTCCGGTGAACGACCTGCCATGCGGGCCGAGCAGGAACGCCGCCAGCTCCGCGACCTCTTCGGGCTCGATCAGCCGTTTGACCGGCTGGGCGGTCAGGATCACGTCATCGAGCACCCGGTCCTCCGACAGACCGTGTGCCTTGGCCTGGGTGGCGATCTGCTGCTGCACAAGACGGGTGCGGACATAGCCGGGACAGATGGCGCAGGCCGAGATCCCGTGGTCGGCGCCTTCGAGGGCCAGCGTCTTCACGAGGCCGAGGGCACCGTGCTTGGCGGCGACGTAGCCGGCCTTGAACGGGGAGGCGACCAAGGCGTGCGCGGAGGCGATCACCAGGAAGCGGCCACCTTGTGGTGCCTCCAGAAGAGCGGGCCAGCCGTACTTCGCCAGCAGGAAGGGACTGGTCAGCATGAGCGCGAGAAGAGCGTCCCAACGGTCTTCCGGGAAGTCTGCGACAGGCGCCACGTGCTGGAAGCCGGCGTTGGCGACGATGATGTCGAGCCGGCCGAACGTCTCGACCGCGGCACGAACCGTGTCCCGGTTTCCCTCTCGCGTCGTGAGATCCGCGGCGTGGGAGACCCCGGGACCGGAGTACGTCGCCGCGGCGCTCGCCAGGTCGACGGCCAGAACATCCACGCCGTCCTTGTCGAGCCGGGCGGCGATGGCCGAACCGATGCCCCCGGCGGCGCCGGTGACGATGGCTGCACGGCGTTGCGATCTGGGCATGGCAGTTTCCTCACTGCTGAGCGTGCGGGGAATCGGTTCCGGCCGATGGCTCAACGTTGCCAGCAGCAACTACAGGCCGACGCTACTTTCGCCGGCAACCGAACGCTCGCCCTTTCGTCAGCAGGGCGAGCGTGTGGGCTCCTCCGGTTCGCGCTGTCAGTTCAGGAGGTCGCGCGCTGCCTTGCTGTAGGAGGCGCTCATGTCGGTGACGAACTTGGCGTGAGTGGTGGCCACTGCCGACACCCACTCGAGCTGGCTGGCCGAGGCGACCTTCGTCTCGAAGTCCACCAGGCTCTGCAGGCCCTTCTCGTAGGCGTCGAGGGCGACGATGCCCGCGCTCTTGGTGGACTCGATCAACCGCTCGTTGAGGTCGCGGATCCGCTGAGCCGCCTCCTCCATCGACGGAAGGTCGGTGCTGAAGTCCGGCGTGCTGCTCGTGCTCTCGGTGTTCGTGACCATGAGGGTCTCCTTGGTAGTCGTGGTGTCGTGTTTGCAACATTAGCACGACAATTGCTAAGCCTGCTAATCAGTACGCACTCAGCTCCAGGGGGCGTGGATGACTTTGTCGACGGCGATGGTGAGAACGACCCGGACCTGATCGCGGCCGCCATGCCAGGAGTAGGGGCCGTTGGAGTACTTCTGGGAGAGGGCTTCGATGCCTTCGACGCCGCCATCGGTCGTGGTGTTGATGACCCGGCCGCGGACGGAGTAGTAGCGCGCGGTGTCGTCAGGGTCGGAGACGGTGACAGCCACCCGGGGATCGCGGTGGATGTTGCGGAGTTTCTGGTGGCCGTCGACGGTGTTGATCACGATGTGCTCGCCGTCGGTGTCGACCCAGACCTGGGTCAGGTGCGGAGAGCCGTCGGGCTGGAGGGTGGCGATGAAGCAAGGGCTTGGCTGGTGGAGCAGCTTCAGAAGGCCCTGCGGTAGGTCGGTCATGAGAGCCATTCTGTAACTGATAGTCAGCTAAGAAGTCTGGTGACAGGACATTTCCAGGTTGGCTGGCTCGTTGTTCCTGGCAAGATGGAGCAAAGGAGTTGGTCATGAGCTTGCTTGGAGCGCTTGTCGGGTACGCGTTGTCGGCGTTCCTGTTGGTACTGATTGCCCGGATGTTGCTGGACTGGGGCGGCGTGGTCGGGCGCGGTCCGGCCTGGGCTGTGAAGGCGCGGACGTTGACGCACGCGTGGACGGAGCCGGTGCTCGAGCCGGTACGGCGGCGGGTGCGGCCGGTGCGCGCGGGTGGGATCGCGTTCGATCTGGCGTTCACGATCGTCTTCGTGGCGGCGCTGATCGTGCGGGCGGTCGCCTTCAGCCTCTAGACCCTGATCAGCTGAGTCAGGAGGCCGATGTGGTCGGAGACGTAGCCGATTGACGGCAGCTCCTCCTCGAAGACCACATCGGCCGACTCGGCCGTCAGCCCCGCGGTCAGGATGAAGTCGATGCACTGGGACTTCATCCCGGCCGGCAGATACGCCTGCTGGAACGTCGGCGGACACTCGCCCCCGAACGCGTCGACAAGCCTTGTGGTGTTGAGGAAATCCTGCACCAACGGCTTATGGCGAGGGATGTTGAAATCGCCGGTCACGACGCAGGGCAACGCGAGGCTGCCGACGAGCGCGGCGAGCTCTGTCAATTGCTGTTGATGGATCGGATGAAACCTGTTGGAGGCCGACCAGGTCCCGTCGGTGTTGGCGAGCAGGTGCACGTTCACGACCGACAGTCCGGCGACCCGAGTCACCAACGCGCCCTTCAGGAACCCCCGCAAGCGCAACGACAACTCCGTACTCCGAGGCGCCGGCAACCGCCGATAGCGGACCGACTCCACCGGCAGCCGTGAGAACGTCACCACACCACCGGCCGGCCCGGCGAGCGACGGACGATAGGCCGCTCGGAACGACGGCAGACCTGCTGCGAGTCGGCGCAGATGGTAGTAGGTCAAGACCTCTTGGAAGTTCACGACCTGCACCGGCGACGCCTCGAAGGCCCGCGCGATCTCGGCGTACCGGGCCGTCAGTCGCGACCCTCCGATCGGCGTTCCGCGGGTGTTGAGAGAGGCGACGACAAACTGTTCGTGGTGCCCGTCGGGGGTTGCTCGCATGCGCCGATCCTCATTCGGTTTCGTGATGGCCGTGACCCCTTGTGCGGGCGGTCGGTAGGGAGTTAGCTGAGCGCCCGCGCCGGGTACTAGTTCGCCCTGCCCATCCCCGCCCGGATCTCGACAGGAGAACCATCATGTTCGCCATCATTGCCGCAGTCATCTTCGGACTGGCACTCATCCTCGACTGGGCCAACGCGTCCGTCAGTGACGCCTTCACTCCGCAGACCCTATTGATGGCAGGTCTGCTCTGCATCGCCCTGCACCTGGCCGGCATCGGCGCCTCCGCCAAGTGGGGTCGCCGCCGCTGACCCAGCATTTCGTTGAGCGATGTCGTTGTCGATCTGCCCGCCGCCTGCTTCAGGGCGGCGGGCAGATCTTTTGCGGCTGCCGTATTCGTACAGTGCGGTCACACCTCGAGAGCGCGTTGTAGACGGCGCAATCCGTCGAGGTGATCGGCAGTCCACAGCATCCGTACTGCGGTCGCGGTCCACCGTCCGTCATCTGCGGTGAGGTCTGCGCGCACCGCGGTGACCAGCCGGTCGTCCGCGTCGTCGTCACGCTCGATCGGCGTCGGCACCTCGCCTGCGCCGGCCAATGCGATCGCTGTCTCCTGGTACCAGTCGACGAGCACGCCGGTGGAGTCGATGAGCTCCATCCGGGCAGCTGTGCGGTCGCCGGTGGGGCTGTCGCCGCGACTCCACAGCTCGAGGATGGCGTCGACAGTGATGCGCAGTACCGCGACGCCCGTCACCAGTGTCGTCACATTGGCCAGGGGGAGGTGCTTGCTGCCTCGCTCGGCCAGGTACGTCCGGAAGGCGTCGTCAAGTCGGCGTGCGGCCGCAGCAGCCTTCCTGGACGCTTCATCCGGTACTGCGGCTGGCGCGGTTCGTCCGTCGCATCGGGTCACCGCATAGGCGATTGCCTGGCGCAGGTAGTGAGCACTGTCGGAGTACCCCTCGGCTAGCGCCTGCTGGAGAGCTGCTGTTGCACCACGCGGCCAGAGGAGCAATCCAACGAGCAGACTCACCGCAGACCCGATCGCGACGTCCTCGATGCGGACTAGCCCGATCTCCCAGCCTGCTGGCGAGATGATGTCGAACAGGATCAGCAGTACGCCGGTGAAGGCGGCCTGGCCTGCTGCGAAGGAGAACGCGGCAGGTGCAAGTCCTGCGAGTAGTACTGCTACCGGCAGCAGGAACCAGGCGACGGTGGTGTTGGAGCCGATGGCCAGTACTACGGCGCCGCCGATGATGATGCCGGCCACTGTCCCGGCGAGTCCGCGGAGTGCGTTCTGGCCGGTGCTCAAGGCGTTCGAGCGCAGTACGGCGAGGGTGCCGAAGACGACCCAGAACGAGTGCTGTACGCCGGTGAGGTCTGCGATCAGGACGGCGAGGGCAAGGCCGACCGCTCCCCGGATGCTGTTGTGGAGCCAGACCGAGTGGAGCTCCAGATGCGCGCCCGCACGCTCTTTGACTGACGACAGGGGTGAGCCGGGGCCGGCGGGCCCGCGGCCGAGGAGGTGACCCCACCAGCTGCGGCCGCGGGCTGCTACTGCGAGCTCGATGTTCTCCGCGATGGCAGCGACGGCGAAGCTCATCTCCTGGGCTCTGAACGTTGGTTCGAGTGAGCTGACGAAGGTCTTGACCATGGTGTCGCCGTCAGTGTTTGTGTGCTCGGAGGTATGGGACGGCGGGAGCTCGGTGACGGCTTGTTCCAGGGCGAGCCGGGCCTGGTGGAGACGGTTGAGGGTTTCGTCGAATCCGGTGAGGTTGCCGTCGTCGTTGTCGAGCACGTTCGCGGCTCGGTCGAGGAGGTCGGCGGCTGCCTCGTAGACGGCGATCAGGTAGGGAGCGGCGGGGCCGGGTCTCGGCATCCGGGGGTGGGGTTCGAGGACGGAGTTGAGCCAGATGACTTCATCTACGACTCGTACCAGGGTGCGGGCGGAGGTTGAGAGGCCGGTGGGGCGGTACGGAGTACCGAAGAAGGCCTTGCGGAGTTCGGCTACTGCTGCGGAGGCCTCGCCAGCTTGGTAGATCAGCGCGGCGGTTAGTTCGGTGTCGGGTGGGTTGCGGAGGCAGTCGAGGCCGGCTTGGAGGCGTCTGGCGAGCAGGGTGCAGGCGTGGGCGGTTGGGCCGCGGAGGGCTTCCCGGGTGGGGGCGGGCCAGAGGAAGGTGATGGCGATGAGGGAGGCGGCGCCGGCGAGCAGCCAGCCGATGAGGCGGTCGGGCAGCGTGGTCATTCCGCCGGGCAGGCTGACCGGGAGGATGAAGCTGGCGAGGAGGGCCGTCGTCGCGCTGGCGAGAACGGAGCTGATCACGCCGACGAACAAGATGATGAAGGCAACGATCAGGGTCGCCGCGGCGGCGAACCATACGGAGCCTGAGGCAACGGTGCCGATCGAGATCAGGATCAGGCCGGCGGCGATCAGGCTTGCCTGGGCCTGCAGCCGTTCGAGTTTGGTACCGCTGAAGTCGACGAACAGTACGGTCGACATCGACCCGAACGACGCGAAGATCGCGATCACCGGATTGTCGAGCACCAGATAAGCGAAAGCGAACGCCAACGGCATCACCACCGCGGCCCGCCCCGCCCGCCGAGTCGCGGACAACCCCGCATCCTTGGCGCGGAGCCACTCAAGAACACTCCACCGACCGGGCACGGCTCCGAGCGTACGCCGGTACGCCTGCCCACAGCTAGCAAATGTCTCAGGTATGCAGGACCTCCAGGAAGGCGCGGGTGGCAGGCGACGGGGTGAGGCCGCTGATGGTGGCGGTGTAGATCTGGCGGGGTGGCATGTCGTCGGGGTGGATGCGGACCAGCTTGATGTCGGGGCGGACTGCCTCGGCGGCGAGGGACGGGACCAGGGTGATTCCGGTGCCTGCGGCAACGAAACCTTGTTTGGCCATCCAATCGCGGGCGACGAATCCGATGTGTGGCTGGAAGCCGGTTCGCAGGCAGGCGCTGATCAGGGTGTCCTCGGGGCGGGAGCTGCCTGCTATCCACTGCTCGTCCTGCAGATCGGTCAAGCGGACTTGGCGTCGGCGCGCCAAGCGGTGGGTCGGTGGCAGAGCGACGTACATGAAATCGTCCCGGAGCTTGCGGAGATCGAAGCCGTCGAGGTGCTGCACGGTCGGGTAGCTGACGACGGCGATGTCCGCTTCGCCGGCGCCGAGTAATTCGAGGAGGCCGGAGGTGAAGCCTTCGCGGAGAGTGATGCGCACGTCGGGGTACCGGCGTTGGAAGGTCGCGATGGCTTGCGGGACCAGCGCTGCGTCGGCGGTGGCGAAGGCGGCGACTCTGAGTCGGCCGGTGGCTAGTTCGCTGAGGTCGGTGAGTTCTTGGCGGGCCGCGTCGAGGCGGTCGAGGACCGCTTGGGCGTGGGGGAGCAGGCGGCGGCCGGGCTCCGTGAGTCGGACGCCTCGGGGGAGGCGGTCGAAGAGCGCAGTACCGGCTTCGTCTTCGAGAGTGGAGATCTGTCGGGAGACGGCGGACTGGGTGTAGCCGAGGAGTGGGGCGGCCGCGGTGAAGGAGCCGCGGGCGGCGACCGCGACGAAAACGCGGAGGAGCGGGGTGGAGAAGTCATGCGTCGGCGGCATGGGTTCCATGCTAGACATTCGCTACTCACATTGCTCGACGGTGGCTAGCGTTGGGGCATGGACAAGAACACGAAGATCGCCTTCCTCGGCCTCGGCTCGATGGGCGCCCCGATGGCCCGCCGCGTCCTGGCAGCCGGCTACCCGCTGACCGTCTGGAACCGCTCAACCACCCGCGCACTCGCCTTCGCCGGAGCAGCAGTCGGCTCCGGAACGGACACCGCGCGAGACGCCGGGGTTGTGGCAGCAGGGTGGGGCGATGGCGGTGCGACGGTGAAGGTTGTGGACTCGCCGGCTGACGCGGTGCGGGATGCCGATGTGGTGATCACGATGCTGGCCGATCCGGCGGCGGTTCGCGAGGTTGTGGGAGCCTTCGCGAGCTCGCTGAGGCCCGGTGCCGTGCTGATCGACGCGTCCACGGTCGGCCCGGAGGTCGTCGGTGAACTGGCCAAGCTGCTGCCGGCCGACATCACGCTGATCGACGCCCCGGTCATGGGCAGCGTGGACCGCGCGGCCAGCGGCGAACTCCTCCTGATGGTCGGCGGCGACGCAGACCCGGTACTTCCGTTGCTCGAACTCTTCGGCACGGTCAACCGCACCGGAGCCGTCGGCAGTGGCGCCGCCCTGAAGCTCGTCCTCATCAACGCCGTCATCAACGGCGTAGCAGTAGTCGCCGAAGCGATGGCCCTGGCCGACTCCCTCGGCCTCCCCGAGGCTCAGGTCAAAGCCGCCCTCGCAACCTCTCCCTTGGCCGGCCTGGCAGGACGCGCCTTCGCCGAAGGCGTCTACTTCCCCGTCCGCCTCGCAGCCAAAGACGTAGCCCTAGCCACCGCAGCCGCCGACCTCCCCGTGGCCCAGGCAGTACACGACCGCCTAACCGCCCACCCCGAAGCATCCAACGAAGACCTAGGCCAAATCGTCAAGCACTTCAGACAGCCTTGACCTCAAGTCAGCTTCAACTAGGACGATCTCCGGCATGGACATCTCCGGTCAGATCCCCAGCCAAGCCGACGTGGACGCGATCATCGCCTTGGTGGCAACCGTCGAGGAAGCGCAGAGCAAGGAGGACGCGGATACCTTCCTTGCTCTGTTCCGTGAGGACGCGTTGTGGGTGACCGGCCACGGCAAACGCCTCTACGGACTCGACACCATCGCCGAGTTCACCCGCCGCGTACTACCCGGCGCGACAACGGACTCCTACGCGACGTACACGCCCGACCATCTGCTCTTCGTCCGCCCCGACATCGCAGTAGTCAACGTCAACCAGCGGTACGCCCAACGCCCTGGCTCCACCGCCGAGCTACCAGTGGAGACCGGCAGCCCCGTCTACTTCCTCGCCAAGGACGACGGCGAGTGGCGGATCGCGGCCGCGCAGAACACTGTCGTAGTACCGGAGTCTTGATCGCGCTAGGTAACAACACGGGGACAACTCGCCGGTAATGGCCGTTCGGCCGTCGCGGAGGGTGATGAACGACTGGTAGGCATGGGGTCGCTCGGCCGTCAGGCCTGAGCGACAACGATCCCGTCCCGGGGGGAACCGAGGACGGGTTGGGGGAGTAATGACCAGACTTCAGCCTGCCCTGAAAGCCTTCGCAGGCCTCATCGCGGCCACCGCCCTAGCCACCGCTTGCGGCGCCACCACCACCAAGAACCAAGCAGCATCCGAAACCACAGTCACCACCACCGTCACCACCTCGCCGACAGCCACAGCCACGACCACAGTCGCCAAGCCGGTCCCGCTGGCCTCGATCCCAGCCAAGAAGCCGACCACCGCGGCCACCGTCGTACCAACGGTCAAACCACCGAAGAAGATCTCCGTCCCCAAACCGACCAAGAAGCCGACCACCCACCGAACCACCAAACCAAAGCCCAAACCCAGGCCAACGGCCACCAAGACCACCGAGAGCGCGTACTACGCCAACTGCTCAGCAGTCCGCGCCGCGGGCAAGGCTCCCATCCATCGCGGCGACCCCGGCTACTCGAGCAAGCTCGACCGAGATGGCGACGGCGTCGGCTGCGAGAACTGATGCCCAGAAGAGTCCTGGCCCAGGGACCCGACGGCAGCTTCGACCTGGTGGAAGTCCCCGCGGAGAGCGAGAAGGCGCTGCAGGAGATCGTGAAACTCAACCCGCAGCTGATTCCTTCCGATGACCTCGGCCTCGACGGCGACCTGCTCGTCGTCGGCCGGGAGACCAGCCTCGCCTCCGGTGCGATCGACTTGCTGTGTCTGGCCCGCTCAGGTGATCTGGTCCTGATCGAATTCAAGACCGGACCTCAGAACCCAGACTTTCGCGCCGCCCTCGCTCAGTTGATCGACTACGGGTCGGATCTTTGGGGGATGACGCTGACCGACTTCGACAACGGCGTCGTCCAGCGCTACCTGAGTGGAGGGCACGTCTCTGAGGCTTTCAAGGGCCTGGGCAGCCTGGCGGAGGCAGTCAGTAAGACGAACTGGGAGCTCGGCGAGGAGGAGCTCGGCACGCTGAACGCCCGTCTGACCGACGTACTGGCGAACGGGGACTTCAGATTCGTGGTGGCAGCCCAGCGATTCACCCCCGCGATGATCAAGAGTCTCCAGTACCTGAACGCCACCGCCCGGTACGGCCAGTACTCGCTGGTGCAGGTGATCCGAATGGAGGGGAGTCAGCTCTCCGCGTACTCCGCTCAGGTGGTCTCCGGTACTGCGCGTTCCGGCCAGACCGCGTCATCCGTCGGTACCGGGCGGACCAACGAGGCCAACTTCCTCGCAGGCATCGCCGACGACGAATACCGCGACGCGATGAAGGAGGTCCTCGCCGGGGCGAGCGCGCTCGGCTTGGTCACGTACTGGGGTGCCAAGGGCGCATCGCTTCGGGTCCGGACACCGGATCGGGCCGAGCCGGTGTCCATTGCGTGGGCGTTCCTCGAAGGCGACCAGTGGTTCTCCGCCCGGCATCTCAGCCTGGGCGTCGATCGCGAAACGCTGGCACAGGTGCACAGTGTTCAGCCTGCAATTGAGGCCTTCGTCCAAGAGGTGTCGCAGATTCCGGGTGCGAAGCCGGTGCCGTCCAAGCTCGATGCCTACATGTTCGAGCCGGCGATCGTTCCTCGCGCCAAGGCTTCGATCATCGCGGCGCTCGAGCACGTGGTGGCGGCCGTTCGTGCCCTCGGAGACGAGCCTCCTAGTCGCGGTTGACGGCTAGTTCGCCTAGTTCGGACCAGTCGGATTGGTCGAGTTTGAAGTTGATGATGCGAGGGGTCTCGACCAGGTGGGGTGGGAGGGTGGATTGGGCCGACTTGAAGTGGGCTGAGTTGACGTGGGCGCCGGCGGCTTCGTCGTCGGCGAAAGCCTCGATGAGGACGTATTCGGTCGGGTCGTCGAGGCTTCGGGACCAGTCGAACCAGAGGTTGCCGGGTTCGGAGCGGGTGGCTTCGGTGAAGGCGGCGGTGATGGTCGGCCAGTTGTCGGCGTGTTCGGGGAGGACCTTGAACTTTGCGGTGATGAAGATCATTTGCCGATCGTATCGGCGGGTGGCGTGGCTTGAGGTGTCAAAACGAGACAGCCCGCCCCGAGGTCGCCGGGGCGGGCGTCGGCTTACCAGCCGAGGGGAGTCAGCTCGGCGGCTGAGGTCCAGGGGCCTCGGTTGCCGGCCTCGGTGAGGGCGCGGAGGCGGAGGTACCGGGCGGTGGTGGGGAGCCACGACACCCTCTTGACCAGCGCGTTGTCGGCGAAGGTTGCTGTTCGGATCGGGCTGCCCCAGGCGGAGGGGTCGTTGCTGAGGTAGACCTCGTAGGCGCCGATCCGGCCGTTGGCGCTGCCGTCCTGGCGGGGCAGGTAGGACAGGCCGGTGACGGTGCGGGCGGAGCCTAGGTCGAGCTGGATTTCGTGGGGGAGCGGGTCTGCAGTACCGGACCAGCGGGTGTGCCAGTACGTCGTGGGCTTGCCGTCGATCGCGTTCGTCGCGGGGCTGGCCGTCTCCTGGCTGTCGACCGACCGGACTGTGCAGGGCAGCGGGCTGGAACCCATCACAGGGTCTGTACTAGAGAGTCGGCCGGTCTCCTGGTGGCCGGCGAAGCGGCGGGTGAAACCGTCGGTGGTGTCGGCGGTGACGGTGAGGTCGTACCAGCCGTTTATGCCGTTCGCAGTGGAGAACCAGTCCTCCGCCGATGCACCCGGCGCGACGGTGTAGGTCCACGGTCCGCTGGTGCGGTTGTTGACCGTGATGGTGAAGGTGCACGCCTTGCTGCCGGAGTTGCGCATGGTGACGTAGACGCGATCCTCGGCGGGGGCGTACCGAAGTACCGCCTCGGGGTTGGCAGCACCCGCCACAATGATCCGGTTGCCGACGAAGCTTCGGAGGAAGCCGTTGGGTCCGCGCAACGTCAGGTTGTAGGCGCCGTTCGGCGTACCGGTCTTCCAGTAGTCCGAGAGCGTGGTACCGGCTTTGACCGTGTAACGCCATGGCCCGTCGGTGCGGACTACCGAAGCCGTGACGTAGAAATGCGCACCGGCCTGCCCGTCGTTGGTCATGTCGATCCAGAACGCATCCGCAGCCACCCGGCCCGAAGCAGTGAGGGCGTACGGCAGTGGGCGAGCTGGTTTGGTGCCGCCTTCTTGAACCGGTACGACCTGAGTCGCCGGTGGTTGTGGATTGGTGCCATGCGATCCGCTGGTCGGCACAGGTACCGGCAAGGTCGGGTACGTGACGTTGGCGGTGGTCAGATCGAGGGCTGATGTCAGGTCGCCGCAGACCGCTCGACGCCAGGGCGAGATGTTGGGTTCCGCGACGCCGCTCCAGCGTTCCATGAACTGCAGTACCGAGGTGTGGTCGAACACCTGCGAGCAGACATTGCCGCCGCGACTCCATGGCGACACCACCAGGAGAGGGACGCGCGCACCCAGACCGATCGGCAACCCGAGGTACGCCTCGTCGCCGAGATCGGCGTTGCTCAGCCCATCGTCGGTGGACAGCGGCGGCGCCGGCGCGGGCAGGTGGTCGAAGAACCCGTCGTTCTCGTCGTAGTTGATCAGTACGAGCGTCTTGTTCCACACGTCCGGCTTGGCGGCGACCGCGTCGAGGACCCGCTTGACCAGGTTGGCGCCGGTGTTCGGTCCCCAGTCGGGGTGCTCGCTCTCACTCTCCGGCGCGACCAGCCAGGAGACCGCCGGGAGTCGGTCGGCATCGACGTCGGCCTTGAACGCTGCCGCCAGTTGGCCCGGCCGTTCCCGTCGAAGCGCACCGTCGTAGCTCGTGCGCTCGGCCGCAGTCAGGGTCGCCACGCCCTTCGCCAGATTGGCAAGCATCGTCTGCTGCTGCGAGGAGTTGGCGGCTTCCAGCGCGTAGTAGAAGGCGTAGAGCTTCTGGTACCCGGTGAAGGCGAGTGCCTTCTTCGCGACGGCCATGTATGACGTGAAGTACTCCAGCGAGTTGTCGCCGTAGTTGTCCCACTCCTGGTAGACCCGGTAGCTCTTCCCGGCTGCCTGCAAGCGTTCGGCGTACGTCGTCCAGGTGTAGCCGGTATGACTCGCGTTGTCCCACGAATCGTTGCCGATGGCACGGTTGCTGGTCCCGGGCTCGAACCCGATCTTGCCGGTGAACATGTACATCCGGTTGGGATTCGTCGGACCCATCTCGGAGCAGTGGTAGTCGTCGCAGATCGTGAACGCATCGGCGAGCGCGTAGTAGAACGGCAACGCGCTCCGCCGCAGATGCGTCATCGTCCGCACGCCCTTGTTGGGCACCCACTGGTCGTTGCGGCCGCGGTTCCACGCGTTGTGGCCGTCCTGCCAGCCGTGCGAAGTACCGGCCATGAACTGGTCGTCGACCGGGTACGGCAAGACGTACCCACTTCCGTTCGCCTGGCGGAACACCGATTCGAGGGCGGTCGGATCGTTGAAGCCGCGGACGCCGCGGAGGCTACCGAAGTAGTGGTCGAACGAACGGTTCTCCTGCATGAACACGACGACGTGTTCGATCAGCTCGAGCCCACCGGTCGGAGCCGGCAGCGCCAGCGCCCGTTGAAGGTTGATCGGCAACATGCTGAACCCTGCGACTGCGGCTGCTCCTTTGAGCAGGTCTCTGCGCTTCATCGCGGTCCTCCTGGACAGGGGTGACAGATGACGGGGCGTTCAACTGACAGACCACTGCTGACCGGCTGAGCCGGTCGTGGTCTCCTGCGTGACCTTGCTGCCATCTGTACCGGAGGCAGTGGTCATCGGCAATCCGCTGTGAGCATTGACGATCAAGTAACCCGAACTGGTCGGCGTGACGATCCAGCGCTGGTTCGACCGGCCTGTGCACGTCCACTGGATCACCTTCGTACCGGCCGCGGTGGACCCGCCTTCGGCATCGGCGCACAGTTGCGAGTAGCCGTTGCTGATCGTGTACGTGCCATCGGTCTGCTGGGCGAAGTTCCAGGACTGGTTCTGCTGTCCGGACGGTGACCAGGTGATGAACTGGGTGCCGGTCGCCTTCGACCAGTCGGGATCGTCGAGCGCCTTCCCGTTGGCCGTCACAGTGTGTACGCCGTTGAGGTTCGCCGCGACACCCACCGCTGTCATGGTCATCGCCTGCTCGG
Organism: Kribbella sp. NBC_00382; assembly: GCF_036067295.1. NCBI lineage: Bacteria > Bacillati > Actinomycetota > Actinomycetes > Propionibacteriales > Kribbellaceae > Kribbella > Kribbella sp. NBC_00382. Next base: position 297,969 of record NZ_CP107954.1, on the reverse strand, counting down.
CAGCCGTCCGCGACCCACCGACGGCATCACCCGTGCTGTTGGTCCAGTGCCGAACCGGCGTCGACTCGGTCAGCCGTCCGGATTGCGAAGACATCCCGAGTACGAGCCCGCTGTACCGATTGACGAGTCGATAGCCACCGCTGGCCGTCCCCGTCGATGAGGAGGTGTTGGGGACCACGAACCACTGCTGCCCAGCCGTCGGACCCGTCGTGCCGGGAGCGGTGACGGACAAGGCTGCGCCCCATGCACGTCCTGCGTTGCCGGACGAGTCGGCACCGAGCAGCCGGCCGGTCGAGGCGTTCGCGATCCGGTACGAGCCGTCGCCGTTGGGAGCGAAGGACCAGGCCTCGAGGGTAGAGCCGGTGGCCGTGGCGAGTGACGTCGTCGACGTGCTGCCGGACACCTGGGCCAGCACCCGACCGTTGCCATTGGCAACTCGGTAGGTCTTGGTGGGATCGAGCACCGGCGCGGCCGGGGAGGTCGAGTCGATGCTGAGGTCGGCGTACTCGCCGTCGGAGGTGGCGCAGGCGATCGAACAGTACGAGCGGAAGGAGCGGCCGACGATGGTGGAGCTCGTCTTGTTCGCCGGGTCGAGGAACCAGCGGTACCAGGAGCCGGACTTGTAGTTGCCTGAGTCACCGATCAGGTACCACTTCTGGGTGGCGAGGTTGTCCGTCACGTAGAAGCGCTGGGTCTGGACTCCCGAGACGACCTCGGGTTCGCCCAGATACAAGCCCAGATAGGCGTTGTAGGTGATGTTCATGATGAAGAGATCCGACTTGGCCGGGAGTTGCCCGGCCGCGATCTGCTGGTCTGCGTTGCCGGTGTTGGCTGGGTCGTAGTCGTCGGCCGTCGGCGTGTAGCCGTTCTGGTTCGACGCGGTCACCGGGACCATGTTGCTCTCGAGGCCGCCGACACCGGGCTGGGTCCAGCCGCCGTTGTACCACTTCGACCAGGTGCCGGTCGCCATCTTGCCGGACAGCGGCGCCCGGGCGACGTGGGCGAGCCCGCCGTTGCCGCCACCGGCCCCGCCCTTCGGGATCACTCGCGATCCGTAGTACACGTAGAAGTAGCCGGACGCGGTGTCGACGAAGAGGCGCTGGTCGCCATCGCCGTAGTTGTAGGTCTGGTTGGGGAAGGCGGTCGCGTCGCCGCGTTTGGTGCTGTACGGCGAGGTGATGACGTGGCCCTTGATGGTCCAGACCTTGCCCTGGTTGGTCGAGACGGCGTAGTCGATCGAGTCGTAGTGCAGGCCGTCGCCGAACGGCTGGGGCGTGAACTCGTTGTGGACCAGGCCGATCCAGTTGCCCGTGTCCGGATCGACCCAGGTGCCGATCAGGTCGCAGTAGTTGCGTTGCGAGTACGAGCCCGCGCCGTTGTTGACGTAGGTCGACTCCAGGCCGGTCGGGCTGTTGTTGCAGCGCCAGGTCGTGTCGCTGTTCTTGTCGCGGCTGTCGGCCGGGTTGACCGCGCCGCTGATGGTTGCCGACTTCGTGGCAGTGTCGAAGTTGCTGCCGGTGTAGAAGTTCCACTGGCGCGAGGCGGTCGCTTCGTACAGGGCGTGGGACTGCTGGAAGTAGAACGTCCCGTCCTTGTCGATGTACGGCGTGGCCGGTGCGTCGTCGGGGAACTGGTACGGCTTGGTCGTGGCGCCGACCGACACCGTGTACGTCGTCGCTGGCGGGATGGGAGGCGCGGCGGACGCCTGCAGGCTGCTGCCGGCGAGCGCGGCGGCGGTCATGATCGCAACGGAGACTCTCAGCGGGGTCGACATCGCTGCACCATAGAATTCATTTGACCGGTAAACAAGACTTCGATCCACAGAACTACGGCATTGACGTGGCGGGGGGATCGCCCAATACTCAGACATGTAGTTGACCGGTCCATCAACTTTGGGGTCGCCCGTGGTGACGATGCAGGACGTGGCGACCCGAGCGGGCGTCACCAAGCAGACCGTGTCGAACGTGGTCAACGGCCGGGCTGCTGTCCGCCCGGATACCGAGGCGCGGGTCCGGGCTGCGATCGCTGACCTCGGGTACGAACCGAACTTGGTGGCGCGTTCGCTGGCGACCGGTTCGACGATGACTGTCGGGCTGATCGTGCCGACAGTTGCCAGCCCGTTCTACTCCGAGATCGTCGAGGAGGTCGAGAACGTGCTGGATCAGCACGGGTACCACCTCGTGCTCTGTACGACCCGAGCTGACGGCGATCGGGCCAAGCGGCAGCTGGCCGGACTGTCGAGTCGGCTGGTCGATGCGCTGCTGATCGCGGGCGATCGGGATCTGACTGATCCGCTGGCGCTGCTACCGGATGCACGGTTCCCGATCGCGTTGTGTGCTTGGGAGACGCAGATCCCCGACTCGCTGCCGGTCGTGACGATCGACTACGAGCACGCGGGGTTCCTGGCGGGGGAGCATCTGCGGAGCCTTGGGCATCAGCGGGTGGCGGCTGTGGTCGAGCTGCCGACGCATGAGCTACGGCTGGCCGGCCTTCGGCGTGCGTTTGCTCAGGACGAGCTGACGATCGGCGATGAGAGGGTGTTCGTGCCGACTCAGCCGACGCCTGCGGGTGGGTTCGCGGCGGCCCAGGCTGCGTTGGCGGCGGATCCGGAGCTCACGGCGATCTTCGCTTCGCACGATCTGCTCGCGCTGGGGGTGCTGGAGGCGGTGAAGGAGTCGGGGCGGTCGGTACCGGGCGATGTCTCGGTGATCGGTTTCGACGACACGGCGCCGGTGGCGTTGACGCATCCGGCGCTCACCGCGGTCGCGATCCCCAGCCGCGAGATGGCTCGGCAGGCGACCGCGTTGCTCCTGCGTGCCATCGACGAGCGCACCCAGCCGGTCAACTCGGCGCAACTGTTACGCACCTCGCTAGTGATCCGCGACAGCACCGGACCGGCTGCTCGGTAGTACCGGCTGACTCTCCTGTACGGCCTGCCGGGACTGTCAGGCGGCGAGCTGCTGTGCGTTCCTGCGGGCCCACACCGCGCGACGCAGCTTGGCCTTGTCGGGATAGCCGGCGGCCCGGCCGATCATGTACACGTCATGACTGCGCATGTTGACCATCGCGGCGACGTACCAGACCGGGTTCCCCTCGGCCAGCATGGTGACGATCATCTGCTGCGCGCTGTTCTCGGACATCCTGACCCTCTCCTCGATCCGTGCTTCCTGCTCTTACTGAGCGCTTCCCGCTCTCACTGATACGTCGGATCCAGATCGCCGATTTCGACATCCGCGCAGAGATTTTTTGCCGGTCACGGTGGGATGAGTAAAGGGCCGGTAAAAACGAACGCCCCGGTCGATGACCGGGGCATTCGTCCGTGCGGGTCCCGGGGGGAGTGGGACCTCCACACGTGGGGGGACTTCGAATTTATCCCTGATCGGGGGTCAGGGTCGCAGGTTCACGGCGATTCTCGAAACACCAAAAGCTGAGCGGTTCGAACCATGCGCCCAACGGTCGGGTTCTGGGGCTCGTCGTCGAGTGGTTTTGCGGCGGTAAAGCGCCGTCGCGAGAGCTGTCGAGAAGACGAGCAGGCCGCCACACCAGGCGAGTGCGAGCCAGCCGTTCGAGCCTAACGCAGTACCGGTCAGAAAGCTGCGGACGGCTTCGATCACCGGCGTGATCGGCTGGGTGCTTGCTGATCGGTTGGAGGAAGCGCGGCATCGTCTCGGTACGAACGAACGCGCTGCTCAGGTACGGCAAGAACAGCATGGCGAAACTCAACGCACTGGCCGACTCGACCGACTTCGCGATCACGCCCAACGCAGCGGCCAGCCAGAACAACGCGACTACGTAGAGCAGCAGCAGACCAATGGCCGCGAGCCAGTCGACCGGGCTGGCGTTCGGCCGGAACTCCATCGCGAGGGAGGCGAGGATGGCGATCGTGGTGGACACCGCATTGCGGACGACACTCGCAGTACTGGCGGCGCCGTACCCGGTGGTCAGCAGCAGGATGCCGGACACGACGTAGTTGAAGTACAGCTCGATGCGCTTGCCGCCGACCTGGGTCTTGAGTGAGTCGGCCGTGCCGGACGCGGTGACCCGCCGTCGTCGAGCAGCACGATCCGGTCGGCCAGGCGGTCGGCCTCGTCGGCGTGGCGGGGTTCATCGATCGCGCCTGACCTTCCTTACTCATGTTCTGGAGTCGGCTGTGTCCCGCTCGACAGGAGGTAGTCGGTGGTGGCGCGGGTTTCGGTTGCCGGCTGAGCGTGGGGATGGTCCAGGTCGGCGACTACCTCCTGTCGAGCGGGACAAGTCACCCGCGACCGGCCTTGCGGGCGGCTGGCGATCGCTGTCGGTTGAGCCGTGACGCCTCACGTCAGGGTGATGACCGCGTGCGCGTTGGGCTTTGTCGCGGCGATGAGGTTGGCGTTGGTTTCGTCGGAGCCGTAGGTGCGGTCGTGGGCTTCCTGGGGTGAACGGCCGAAGCGTTGGTGGCGGGCTTCGAGTCGTTCGTGTCTCAGGTCGTCGTCCAGGTCGATGTACCAGCACTCGTCGAGTAGCCGGCGGCCTGTTGCCCAGGGCTCCTGATCGAAGAGCAGGTAGTTGCCTTCGGTCAGTACCAGGGTTGTTTCTGGTGGTACGGCGATGGTGGCGGCGATGGAGTCCTCGATGGAGCGGTCGAATCTCGGGGCCCAGATGGTTTCGTCCGGGGAGTCCTTGAGGCGCTTGAGCAGGGCGACGAAGCCGTAGCCGTCGAAGGTTTGGGGTGCGCCTTTGACGGCGGCTAGTCCGCGTTCTTCGAGTGCCGACTGGGCGAGGTGGTAGCCGTCCATCGGGACGAGTGCGACTTTGTGGCCGTTGGCAATCAAGCCTGCGGTGAGCTGTTCGGCGTACGTCGACTTGCCGGCGGCGGGGGCGCCGGTGATGCCGAGGATCGCGCGGCGTTCCTGGGTTGCCAGCGCGACGGCTCGGTTGAAGGCGCTCTCTCGATTCAGCTGCACCCGGAGATCTTGTCAGGCTTGCTCAAGGCTGCCCAGCTTTGCGCAAGATCGCTTTGGTGCTGGTCGTGGACCAACCGTCTGATGATCGAGCCCGGGCCTTCTAATTGCAGGGTGGTGGGGTCGTCTGGGAGGCGGCGGCCGAGGGCGGTCACGGAGTCGAGGCAGCGAGCATCACCGAGGATCGCCCAGCCGGGTCTTGCTGTGGGTGAGAGGTCTAGGTCTTCGGCCAGGAGCAGTTCGCCGTCGAGGCGCGCTCGCTGAGATGAACGCAGCGTGCCGCCGGTCTCACCGTGGCGCCCGAACACGAGCGACTCCCGGAATGCCATCGTGCAGCCGGACTCGAGGTCGACCGTCATCGACCTGGTGACGTCAGCCCCTTCCGAGACGACAAAGGGCTCTCCATGCCAAGTGAGCTGAGCACCATCGGTGAGCTCGACGGTAACGTCCCAGCGGGCCGAGCCACCCCGCATCGCGTAGGCGACAGTGCCCGCCGTCTCGATGATGTCCAGCTTCACCGGCCCGGACACCACGACCTGGATCTCGACATGGTCACCGGCCAGCAAGAGAGCCGACGCGGCCACGAGCGCGATGCGGACCACCCCGTCAGGCGCCCGCAGACGACGCGGCGACAGCAGCCCGGTGGTCAGCAAACACCGATCGCGAACAGGATCCGCAACAACCTCGATCCGGGTGATCGAACGCGCGTCGGCAGCCGGGTGCGCCAGGGGAGGGGCGAGCACCTCGGGGGTGGGGTGTTGGGGGTGGTTAGTGGGAGTGGGCATGGGTGTGGGAGATGAGTTCGCCGTTGTCGCCGACGTGGGAGTGGGGGGCCATCGGGCCGGGGTCGACTGGGGTGTGGGAGCCGCTGCGGACCTTTTGGGTCATGGCGAGTACCCATTCCTTCAGGCGGCGTACGGACTCAGCGTCTGTGCGGGACAACGCGAGTACCGGCTTGCCGGCGCGGGCGGCCTCGGCGTCGGCGACCATTTGGGGGACATCGACACCGACGTACGGGGCGAGGTCGGTCTTGTTGACGATGAGCAGGTCGGCGCGGGCGATGCCGGGGCCGCCTTTGCGGGCGACGTCACCACCGCCGGCGACGTCCAGTACGAAGATCTGCGCGTCGACGAGCGCGGGGGAGAAGGTTGCGGTGAGGTTGTCGCCGCCGGACTCGACCAGTACGACGTCGAGTGGGGCGAAGTCGCGTTCGAGATCCTCGACCGCGATCAGGTTCGGGGTGACGTCGTCGCGGATCGCCGTGTGCGGGCAGGCGCCGGTCTCGACGGCGCGGATCCGCTCTGGATCGAGTACGCCGGCCGCGCGCAGCAGCCGCGCGTCCTCGTCGGTGTAGATGTCGTTGGTGATGACGCCGAGCTGGAGTTCGGAGGCGAGCTCGCGGCAGACCATCGCGATCAGCGAGCTCTTGCCGGTACCGACCGGGCCGGCGACGCCGAGACGGAACGAACGGCTGGTACTAGGCATGGAATAACCTCATTCTCTCGACAGCATGAGCTTGCGCGAACACGTCCACCAACGGAGCGCCGTACGCCGGAATCTCGGCGGGTGAAGTCGTCTGGCTAACGGCAGCGACGAGTTCCTCGATCGCGGGATGGAGCCTGAGCAACCAGCTCGCCGCGTCGGCCGGATCCACCGGCAACAACTTGAGCGATGCGGCCACGACGGTCTGCGCATCGTCGTACCCGATCAGCCGCGCGGTCTGCTCCGCCGACAGCCCCGTCACAGCCGCGACCACCCCAACCACCACTGGTCGCGCGATCTCCGCATCAGCCTTCAAATACTCAGTAGTCCTAGGCCAAACCCGCGCCGCCAACCGCAGATAAGCACGCCCCTGCCTGCGCGACGCAGCCCGCAACGCCTGACTAGGAGTCCGCGCCGCCCAGGCAGCCTCAACCTGCTCAACCAACTCCCCATCGAGAGCGAGTTGTCGCGCCACCACCGCGGTCGCCGCCTCGACACGGACAATCGTCCGCAACCGATCCGCCGCATAACTCGCAACGTCACCGAGCCGAGCCCCCTCCGCCCCAAGCCCCGCCCGAACACCAGCCTCCAACCCACCCGACTGCGTATGCCCGCCAGTAGGCAACCGCGCATCAGCCAACGTCATCGCCACCAACTCCGGCGACCCCACGGCGACTCCAGCCGCCACAGCTCCGACCTCGGCCCCGGCCATCGCACCAGCCCCCGCGTCCGCTCCAGCTGCAGCCTCCGCACCAGCTCCCGCGGTACTGGCTCCCGCGGTACCGGCTCCCGCGGTACCGGCTCCCGCGGTACCGGCTCCCGCGGTACCGGCTCCCGCCGCACCAGCTCCCGCGGTACCGGCTCCCGCCGCACCAGCTCCCGCCGTGCCAGCCCGCGCCGTACCGGCTCCGGCGGCCGCAACTGCCTCCGCGCCTTCCGCAGCAGCGTTCTGCCTGCGTGACGGCGACAACATCTGGTGGGCGTGAACGCCTTCTGGCGACCTTGAACACGTTATTTCATGTCCAAGGTCGCCACTAGGTGTTCGAGGTCGCCGCGACTGGTCGCCGGTCGCCTCTTCGGAGGTGTTCATCAGAAGAGGTTGTAGAGCTGGGCCAGGGGGAGTTCGGTGGCGGGGGAGGGTTCGATGAGGTCGCCGTCGACTTTGATGGCGAAGGTTTCCGGGTCGATGTCGATGGTTGGCAGGGCGTTGTTGTTCTTCATCTGGGCTTTGCCGACGTCGCGGGTCGGGCGGACGCCTTCGAGGCGCCTGCGGAGCTGCAACCGGTCGGCGAGGCCGTCGTCGAGGGCCGCGGGGGAGACGAAGGTGATGGACAGGTCCGCGCCGATCGCGTTGCCGAACGCCGGGCGCATGAGGACCGGTTGGGGCGTCGGGATGGAGGCGTTCGGGTCGCCGAGTGCGGCCCAGGCGATGGCGCCGCCTTTGATCACCAGGCGGGGGCGTACACCGAAGTACGCGGGATCCCAGAGTGCGAGGTCGGCCAGCTTGCCGACTTCGACCGAGCCCACCAAGTGATCGATGCCGTGGGCAACTGCCGGGTTGATCGTGTACTTCGCGACGTATCGGCGAGCGCGTTCGTTGTCGGCCGGGAGGCTCGCGCCCAGCGTCCCGCGGCGGGCCTTCATCACGTGCGCGACCTGCCAGGTACGGGTGATGACCTCGCCGATTCGGCCCATCGCCTGGGCATCCGACGACGTGACCGACAGCGCGCCCATGTCGTGGAGGACGTCCTCGGCGGCGATCGTGGTCGCGCGGATCCGCGACTCGGCGAACGCCAGATCCTCCGGTACGTCCGGGCTCAGGTGATGGCAGACCATCAGCATGTCGAGATGCTCGGCGACGGTGTTGACCGTGTGCGGCAAGGTCGGGTTGGTCGAGCCGGGGATGACGTGCGGATGACTCGCGATCGAGAGGATGTCCGGCGCATGCCCGCCGCCGGCGCCCTCGACGTGGAACGCGTGGATCGATCGGCCGTCGATCGCTCGCAACGTCGACTCCACGAACCCGGCCTCGTTCAAGCTGTCCGCGTGCAGCGCGACCTGGAGTCCCCACGCATCCGCAGCCTTCAACGACGCATCGATCACCGCCGGCGTCGAACCCCAGTCCTCGTGCACCTTGTACCCGGCCGCTCCCGCGAGCGCCTGCTCGGCCAAACCCTCGGCGCTGACCGTGTTCCCCTTACCCAGCAGCAAAATGTTGAGCGGCAAAGCATCGAGACTCCGATGCATCTTCGCCAGATGCCAAGCCCCCGGCGTGACAGTCGTCGCCTTCGACCCCTCACTCGGCCCTGTACCACCACCCACGATCGTTGTGATCCCCGTCGCCGAGGCCTCGTGCAACTGCGACGGCGACAGCAAATGCACATGCGAGTCGATAGCCCCCGCCGTCAGAATCCGCCCCTCCCCGGCGATGACATCCGTCGACGGCCCGATCCGCAGGTCCGGATGCACCCCATCCGCGATATCCGGATTACCCGCCTTCCCCAGCGCGACGATCAACCCATCCCGAATCCCCACATCAGCCCGAACCACACCCCACCAATCGAGCACCAACACGTTGGTGATGACAGTGTCCGGCGCCCCTTCGCCCCGAGTAGTCGTCCCCTGAGCCATCGACTCCCGAATCGACTTCCCACCCCCGAAGATCGCCTCCTCACCCCCAACAGTCCGATCCTCTTCCACCTCAATCCACAGATCCGTATCCCCCAACCGAACCTGATCCCCAACCGTCGGCCCGTAAAGCGCGGCATAGGCGGCGCGCGAGATCTCAGCCATGGTCCGCCGCCTGTGGGGTTGCCTCGTCCGAGGCCGGCTTGATCTGGATGCCGGGTACCAGCCGGCGGCCGGCCAGTGCGACCGCGACGACCTCGCGGGAGGCGCCGGGCTCGAAGCGTTGCGACGTACCGGAGGGGATGTCTAGGCGGAAGCCGTGGGCGGCTTCGCGATCGAACGCCAGGGCGGTGTTGGCGTCGGGGAGGTGGAGGTGGGAGCCGATCTGGACCGGGCGGTCGCCGGTGTTGACGATCACCAGCGTCAACTTCTGGCGGCCCGCGTTCAGTTCGATCGTGCCGGGGGCGACTCGTACTGCGCCGGGGCCCCAGTTGCCCGCCCCCTGTCCTTCATTGCTAAGTCTAATCTTGTTGCTCATCAGATCCCCGTTCAGATTATGGGGCTGTGGATAGTGACCAGTTTCCGGCCGTCGGGGAAGGTTGCTTCTACCTGTACGTCCGTGAGGAGTTCGGCGACGCCGTTCATGACCTGGTCTCTGGTGAGGACTGTGCGGCCTTGTTCCATCAGGTCGGCGACGAGGGCGCCTTCGCGGGCTCGTTCGATGACCCAGGTGCTGAGGAGGGCTACCGACTCGGGGTGGTTGAGGCGGACTCCCCGGGCCAGGCGGTCGCGGGCGACCATCCCGGCCACGGAGAGAAGCAGTTTCTCGATCTCGGACGGGGTGAAGTTCACGCCTGGGCCGCCAGTACGTGGTCGGCGACCTTGTCTGTACTCAGGCACAGCGAGCAGACGAAGGCGCTGTGGGTTTCGCAGGCCGTCATGTCGGGGCGCTCGTAGTCCTGCCGGCACACATGGCAGGTCAGTACTGCGCCTGACGGGTTCCCGTGGTCATCGAACATCGGCAGCTCAATCCCATCACTCGTGCGCCGGAGGTAGTACTTCCCACGAGTGACGATAGCCAGCACCGGCGGCAAAACCAGTGCAAGCACGATCGCGACCAGCGGCGAGTACGGCTTGATCCCGTCGCCGAGCCCGCCGAAGAAGACTAGGATCGACACACCAGCGGCGACCGCCATCGACACGAAGCCGACCGGGTTGATCGCATAAAGCATGCCGCGCCGGAACTCCGGCACCTTCGGCGACAGCTTCAGCAGGTACTTGTTGAAGACGATGTCCGAGGCAACGACCACGATCCACGCCATCCCGCAGTTGGCGTAGAAGCCGAGGATGGTGTTGAGGAAGTCGAACATGTTGGCTTCCATCAGCACCAGCGCGATCACCAGGTTGAAGCCGAGGAACACGAGCCGCCCGGGGTAGTGCTTGGTCAGCCGGGTGTACGAGTTGGTCCACGCCAGCGAACCGGAGTACGCGTTCGTCACGTTGATCTTCACCTGACTGATCACCACCAGTACTACGGCCAGCGTCATCGCGAGCCACCCCGGCAGGAACCCACGGTAGATCTCGAGGAACTGATGCACTGGCTCGTTCGCGACTCCAGCACCATCAGTCACGGACGCGATGATGTAGACGGCCAGGAACAGCCCGATCACCTGCTTGATCGCACCGAAGATCACCCAGCCCGGGCCGGCCAGCAGCATGTGCGTCCACCAGCGCCGCGAGTTCTCGGGCGTCTTCGGCGGCATGAATCGCAGGTAGTCGATCTGCTCGGCGATCTGCGCGATGAGCGAGAGACAGACGCCGGCCGCGAGCAGCATCGAGCCGACATCCGTCGCGCCCTTGCCGTCCTCGCCCTGGTAGTCGAAGAACGACGACACCGACTCCGGGTGCGAGACGACGAGGTAGACGAACGGCAGCACCATCAGCAGCAACCACAGCGGCGTCGTCCAGACCTGCAGCGTGGACAGTACTTTCATGCCGTAGATGACCAGCGGGAAGATCACCAGCGTCGAGACGGCGTACCCGAGTGCGAGTGGGACATGCAGCCCCAGCTTCAACCCCTGCGCCATGATCGAGCCTTCGAGCGCGAAGAAGATGAAGGTGAAGGACGCGAAGATCACGTTGGTCACCACCGACCCGTAGTACCCGAAGCCGCTGCCGCGGGTGATCAGGTCGAGGTCGATGTTGTACCGCGCGGCGTAGTACGCGAGTGGCAGGCCGGTCGCGAAGATGACGACGGCGAAGATCCCGATGCCCCACAAGGCGTTCGTGGTGCCGTACGAGATGCCGATGTTCGCGCCGATCGCGAAGTCGGCCAGGTAGGCGATACCGCCGAGCGCGGAGACGGCGACGACGCCGGTCGACCACTTGCGGTAGGACCGCGGCGCGAACCGCAGTGTGTAGTCCTCGAGCGTCTCGCGGGTGGCGGCGGTGGGCTCCGACGGGGGAGTGGTGCGGTGGTCGATGGAGGGTTCAACGGTCATGGCGAACTCCTGCGGCACCTTCGGGCGGGGACGGTGCAAGGCGCCCGGCGACACTGCCGGAACTGATGCACCCGAATGGAAGGAACCTAGGAACGCCGCGTTACACCGGTGTTTCCAAACCGCTAAGGTCGTGTATTTCCATCTGGAAGTACCTAGATCGAGCGCTGAAGCTGCCTCAACCCACCGGCAAGACCCTGCAGGCGGTCGTCGCCGAGCTCGTCCGCGATGGCGGATTCGACCCGGCGTTCCTCGGCTCGCAGGCGCTCGGCGACCGTAGTACCGACCGGCGACAACGCCGTGACCACCCGGCGGCGATCGGACGGGTGAATCCGGCGTACGACGAGGCCGCGCTCAACCAGCTTGTCGACGTGACGGGTGAGGCTGGCGTTCGGAAGTACCGCCTGCGCGGCGAGCGTGGACATCGGCAGACCGGGCTCATCCGCCAGCGCCGACATCACCCGCCACTGCTCCAGGGACAGGTCGAACTCGGCCAGGATCGGCCGCAACTGGTGCTCGATCCGGCGTTCGGCCTGCTTCAACAGCAGGAGCAGACTGGCGGTCATCCTGCCTCCCCGTGTCTCACGTTCTGGTGAATATAGCTCAGAGCTCGGAGTAGTGAGCAGGACTGAGCCACACTGTCCGAAAGGCTGAAGGAGGTCCGGCGTGCGCGAGCAGCTGTCGATCGCCCTCGTCGTGCCCATGCAAGGAACGACCGGCATCTACGGCCCGTCTTGCCTGGCCTGCGCCCAGCTCGCGATCGAGCAACTCAACGCCAGCCGTGGGATCGCCGGCCGCCAGGTCGAGCTGGTCCAGGTCGACGCGGGCCGGCAACCGGCAGTGGTGGCCGAGGAGGTCGGCCGGCTGGTGGACAGCGGTCGCGTCGACGCGGTCGCGGGCTGGCACATCTCCGCCGTACGGGTCGCCCTCACCCGGCGGATCGGCGGCAAGGTCGTCTACGCGTTCGCCGCGATGCATGAAGGCGGTGATGACACCCCTGGCGTCTTCATGCTCGGCGAACGGCCGGTCAATCAGTTGCTCCCGGCAACACATTGGATCGGCGCGCAGCACGGCGTACGCCGCTGGGCCGTGGTCGGCAACGACTACATCTACCCGCGAGTGACGGCGACCACCGCGACGAAATCCTTACAGGGTTCAGCTTCCTCGATCGTGCAGTCGGACTTCGTCCCACTCGGTACCTCCGACTTCGGCAGCGTGATCCAAAGCCTCGAGCGCGCTGATGTCGAAGGCGTGATCATGCTCCTGATGGGTCAGGACGCGGTCCACTTCAACAGGCAATTCGCCAAGGCAGGCTTGAGCGAACGCTTGCTCCGCCTCAGCCCGGCCATCGAGGAGAACACCCTGCTGGCCGCCGGACCCACGGCAAACAAGGGCTTGTATGCCGCCGCCGCGTACTTCGACGGCCTCGCCACCACCGAGAGCGGCGAATTCGCCCGCGACTATTACGCCCGCTTCGGCACCTGGGCGCCGGCCCTCAATGCGGTCGGCGAATCGTGCTACGAAGCCATCCGTTTCCTTGCCAGGCTGGGCGAAATGGCCGGTTCGATCGCCATCGACGCGGTCTCCGCACTGCCGACCGGCCACTTCTACGACAGCCCCCGCGGGCTCATGCGGCTGGACGGAAACCTCGTCGACCAGGACGTCTACCTGGCGGCGGCGAACGGCCTCGAATTCACCGTCGAGGACCGCATTGCACAGTGTGGTTGATTGATCGCGCTGAGCCATCCCCAGGCGGTGAAATCTCGGCTACTGTCGATCGGATGTTGCAAGAACTCGCCAACTTGCTCATCCCCGCGCCGGAGTTCTCGATCCGTCCGAACGGAGACGAGATCGTCCTGCGCGGGCAGCCTTTCACCGAGGACGACGGGGAGTGGCTCGACCGCACCGTCGTCGAGGGGTTGCTGCGCGATCCCGAAGTACAGCCGGTCCTGATCGGCCGGTTCGAGGACCGGGGCGTCGGCGCCCATCGGTTCGACGGCCGGAGCCGGGTGTGGCGGCCGTTCGTGCTGGCTAACTACATCCTCGACGACGGCTCGCCACCGGCCGGTACCGACGCCTGCCTGGTTGCGTACCGCTGGACCTCGCCGACCGGGAAGGCTTTGCTGGTCTTCGAATTCGACTGTTAACGCTTCTTGAGGTCGGCGAAGAGCTGGGCCTCGGTGCGGCCGAGCTGGGCGGTCATGATCAGGTCGCGCTGGTTCTGGCTGAACCCCTGCCGGGCCAGCTCCTGGTAGAGCTTGGCGAGCTTGGTCGCGCCGTACTTGTCGACCAGGTAGTCGACGGCGTACCAGCCGATCGGGTACGAGCTGTCCATCGAGGCGTAGAACACCGGGTCGGCCGGCAGCGCCTTGACCTTGTTCAGGTACTTCGAGCGGATCATCCGGCGGTACCGAGCGAGATCCAGGTCGCGTTCGCCATCCATCGGCAGCTGTTCGACGTACTCCGCCGTGCCCTCGACCAGCCATCTCGGCGCGTCGGGCCCGTACGGCGCGGTCGCCACGTGCGTGAACTCGTGCGCCAGCACCCGTGCATCCAGCTCGTCGCGGTAGCGCGGGTTCACGATCACGTAGGCGCCACCGTCCTCGCCCTCCGCCTGGACCTCACCGGGCAGCGTCCGGTAGACGTGGGTCGCCACGGCCAGGAAGTCTTCGGCATCCTTCGGCTTGGTGTAGTCGGCAGTACGGACCACCTTGTCGTCCAGCGCGATCACCAGCCCGCCACCGCGCCAATTGGCCGACCACAGCTTGTTCACCGCCCGTACTGCGGACTCCGCGTCGGCCAGGATCGACTTGGCCAGCCCCGCCTTGCCCCGCTCGACAACCACGAGGGCGCGGGCTCCCCGGCGTACCAGCACGGGACCGACGTCCCAGGCCTCCTTGTGCGCCCCGATCGGCAGAGCACTGTCCATGTACGTGTCGTTGATCAGCAGGTACCGGCCGCCGCGCTGCACGAACATGTAGCCCAGCGGGGCCTTCACCAGCTGATCGTCGATGCCGCCGATCTGGTACGACATCACCACGCTGACCAGGTAGGTCGTCGGCCCGTACTTGTCGATCAGCTTCTGCTCGAACTGCGGCCGGTCCTGCAGGTAGTTCAGCTTCACGAACCCGAACTGCACCAGATTCTCGAACAAGACCTTCTGCGCCGCGACCAGCTTCGCGTTCTTCGGATCGACATCGGCCAGGAACTGCGCCTCGTTCTTGGTGAGTACAGCGGCCGCCCGCCGCTTCAGAATCGCATCCACGGCAGCACTCTGAGCAGTCACATCAACCTGTACTGCGGTAGGCCGAGGACTACTCGCCACCGCCACCGGAGCAGGCTCCCCGCCCCCGTGCAGGTGCAACGCCACCCCACCAGCCGCACCCGCGACCGCGACAATCACCGCCCCCGCGGCCCCCAGCCACCCACGCCGACCCATCAAAACCCCTCCCCAGGCCCCCCGGCCACGCTAAAAGCAAGCGCTTATCTGTATCACGAATCGCCGGCAGCCTTGAGGTCGGCGAAGATCTGGGCCTCGGTGCGACCGAACTGGGCGGTCAGGACGGAGTCGCGCCTGCCCTGCGAATTCACCTGCCAGGCCATTGCCTGATGGAGCCCGACGACCTGGATCAGACCGTACTTGTGGACCAGATAGTCGACGGCGTACCAGCCGATCGCGTAGGAGCCGTCCTTCGTCGGACCGAAGAACTGCTTGTCGGTCGGCAGCGCCTTCGCCTTGGTCAGGTACTTCGAGCGGACCTCGGCGCGGTACTTGGCGAGATCGACGGCGGTCTCGCCCTTCATCGGCAGCCGGCTGACGTACTCGGCCATGCCCTCGACCAGCCAGAGCGGGGCTGAGGATCCGTCCGGCGCGGTGGCGACGTGAGTGAACTCGTGCGCTAGCAGCCGCGCATCCAGTTGGCCGCGATCGCGCGGGTTCACCACGACGTACGAGCCACCCAGGCCGGTGTCGGCTCGGTACACGGGTGTCGCTACCGCCGGGGTGTCCTTCCATCTGGGCGCGTCGAAGTCGGCTGCTCGCACCTTCGTGTCGTCGAGTGCGATCACCAGAGCACCGCCCTGCCAACCGGGCAGCCACCATCGGTTCACGGCTTTCACCGCGACCTGCGCGTCGGCCAGGATCGACTTGGCGAGCTCCGTCTGGCCTTGCTCGACAACCACCAGCGTCCGCGGGCCTCGTCGTACCAGCACCGGACCGGTGTCCCAGGCCTCCTGGTTCGGACTGTCAGATTGGCCGGTATCCAGATAGGTGTCGTCGGTCAGTACGTACCGCCCGTCACGCCTGACGAACGTGTACCCCACCGGAGTCTGCACCGGCAGTTCGTCGATCCCGTCGATCTGGTACTCCATCACCCCGCTCACCAGGTACGCCGTCGGGCCGTACTTGTCGAGCAGCGCCTGGTCGAACTGCGGATCGCCCTGCCGATAGGTCAGCTTCCCGAACCCGAACTGCACCAGGTTCTCGAACAAAACCTTCTGCTTGGACTGCAGTTGCTTGTTGTACGGATCGACATCGGCGATGAACTGGTCCTTGTCGTGTTGCAGCACTGCAGTCGCCCGGCGCTGCAGGACCGCGTCCACGGCAGCAACCTGCGCAGCAGGATCAACCTGTACTGCCGTAGTGCTGCTCGCCGCCGTTCCATCCGTCAGCCCGCTGGCCACGATGGCCAAGGCCCCGGCCGCCATCAGCCACCCACGCCGCCCCATCACTGCCTCCGTAGATCCCCGCCCCTGAAGCAAACGCCCATGCCTATCACGTGCGCCCTGCCCACGCGCCGGAATTGCCCGTTGTTGCAGTTAGCCCAGGTAGCCGTCGGGGCGGATGAGGATCTCGGTGCCGTCTTCTGCGTGGTAGAGGGTGAATGCCTCGGGGGAGGCGTAGGCGCCGGGGGTTGGGGTGTGGGTGATGGTCACGGCGTGGGGGTGGGTGGACGGAGTACTGGGGTTGAAGCGGAGCAGGGTTTCGTGGGGGCCCTGGAAGAGGGTGAACAGGCGGGTCTTGTTGCCGTCGGCATCGGTCAGCGGGGAGTCGGGGGCACGGTCGCCGGTGGCGAGTGGGGCGGTGTCGGTCGGTGAGCGGTAGCTGATGTCGAGCTGGCGGACGTTCTCGCCGCGTTCCATCGCGGACTCGTCGCCGTCGATGTGCTTCTGCATCAGGTCTTCGCTGATCCCCAGCACCCGCAGGGCGTTGGTGCGCCGCTCGGTCTCGTACGTCGCAAGCACCGCCTCGCGCCCGTCGGCCAGCTTCCACCCGAGGTTGTACGCGTCCTGTACTCCGGTGTTCAGCCCCTGACCGCCCGTCGGTGGGTGGACGTGCGCCGCGTCGCCGGCGATGAACACGCGGCCGACCCGGAAGCGCTCGGCCAGCCGGATGTTCGGCCGCCAGACGGTGGACCAGGTGAGGTCGCGGAGCTTGGCCACGCCCTCACCGGCGTACCTGTCGACCAAGCCCTGCAGGCCTTCCAGAGTTGTGTCGGCGTCGCTGGATGCGAGCGGCGCACCGAATTGGAACTGGTCGCCACCGGAGAGCGGCGTCAGGGCGATGCCCTCCATCGGGTTGTCCGGGCCGGCGAACCAGTACCCGTACTCGTGGTCCAGCCCGTCAGCGGAGACGTCGCCGAGCAGCATCCGGATCGAGTCGTCGGTGGTGCCTTCGAAGGCGATCCCGAGTTGCTTGCGGACGACGCTCTTGCCGCCGTCGGCGCCGACCAGCCAGTCCGCCTCGATCGTCTCGCCGGTCGAGAGTTCCGCGACCACGCGATCGGCGTACTGGGTGAAGCCGACCAGTTCGGTGCTCAGCTCGACGCTGACTCCGAAATCGGCGAGGCGGTCACGGAGGATCGCCTCGGTGCGGGACTGGCCGAGCATCCAGGCGTTCGGGTACGGGCGGTCGGGAGTCGGGTCGATCGGGTCGGCCATCCGGCGCTCACCGACGGACCGGCCGCCGATGCTGATCTTCATCGTCGGCATGGGGATGCCTTGGGCGAGCACTTGGTCGAGTACGCCGAGATCTTCGAAGACCTCCAGCGTCCGGGGCTGCAGCCCGTCGCCGCGGGAGCCCTGGAAGAACTCGTCGGCCTTGTCGATCACCCGGACGGCGATGTCGCGGCGGGCGAGCTCGATCGCGAGGGTCAGTCCGGTCGGTCCGCCACCGGCAATCAGAACGGTCATGATGCTTCCTCGTTCCACTGAATTATGATTCACTGAATGTCGATTCAGCATGAACCTGACTAGGGTTCGTTGTCAAGGAGGTGTCGGGTGACGAGCACACGCAAGGAACAGGCGGCTGGGACCGAGGCGGCGCTGAAGCAGGCGGCCCGGGAGGTGTTCGCCGAGCGCGGCTACCTGAACACCAAGATCACCGACATCACCGCGGCGGCCGGGCGCGCGACGGGTTCCTTCTACAACCACTTCGCCGGCAAGGAGGAGTTGCTCGAGGCGCTGCTCGTCGACATGCTGGCGACGGCCGACCTCGCAGTACTGGGCGATCTGACGCACGACGAGGACTTCAGCAAGATCTCGTCGGTCCGCTGGCACGTGACCGCGTTCTGGAACTTCTACAACGCGCATCTGCCGGAGATGATCGCCATCAAACAGGCGGCGATGGTCGACCCGGAGCTCGGCCAACGCCTCCAGCGGATCATGGCGGACGACGACACCCACATGATCAGACACCTCTCGTACCTGCCTCAACCGCAGCCGGATCCGCTACTTCAGATCTCCGCGATGAACTCCCTGCTGGAAGGCTTCGCCTACACCTGGCTGGTCGCCAACCCACCCTCCGGTCGCACCATCACCGACGAGGCGGCCATCGACCTCCTCACCAACCTCCTCCACCACGGCTTCGCGGGTCGCGCATGAGTGACCTCCCACCGGTGACCACCCACGAGTGGACCCATCTGCCTGATGCCGACCACATCGCGGCAATCCGATCCAACCCTGCCCGGTACTCCCGGGGTGGGCTCGTCCATCTCGTATTGGAGGTCGTCGCCTACCCGGTCGACGAAGCCGAGTCCGGTACGACCGACCGCGTGCTCGTCACCCTGCACGGCGACGGCTCGATCTCGGTCGAGGACAACGGCCGAGGTACGAACGTCTTCTTCGACGAGCACGGCCTGCCGATGGTCAAGCCGATCATGGCCACCCGCGACGTCCGCTTCTTCGACAACCCGGACGCGGAGGTCCTCCCCGACGGCCTCCCGCGCACCGGCATGTCCGTCGTCGCCGCCCTGAGCACTTGGCTCATCCACGAGAACCGTCGCCTCGACGGCGCCTGGACCCGTCGCTACGAACACGGCCTCCCCGAAACCGCCCTGACCGAAGTCGAAGCAGGCCGGCGCACCGGTACGGTCGTCCACTTCCGCCCCGACCCGGACGTCTTCGGCGATCAACCGCTGACGGCGGACGAGCTCCGCCCACTCCTGGCCGCCTTCCGCACCGCCGCGACCATCGAGCTCGGCACGCAACCCAGCGGCTGACTGGCGACCTTGAACACCTAATGGCGACCTTGAACAAGTAATTTCATGTCCAAGGTCGCCATTAGGTGTTCAAGGTGCTCGGAAGATGCCGGCGCCTACTCGTCTGGGGGAGGCGGTTCTTCGGCGCCTTCGGCCTCGTCTCGGGCGGCCCACTCCAGAAGGGTGTCCAGGGAGTAGGCGTTGTCGTCGATGGTGGCGTGGAGGTCGCCGAGTTCGGCAAACCGGGCGGGGACGGTGGCGATGGTGAAGGCCTTCGGGTCGACGTCGTCGATCTCGTCCCAGTGGATCGGGGTGGAGACGGTGCCTTCGGGGTTGCCGCGGACGGAGTACGCGCTGGCGATCGTGTGGTCGCGGGCGTTCTGGTTGTAGTCGACGAAGAGCTTCTTCGGGTCGCGGTCCTTGCGCCACCAGGTGGTGGTGACCTCGTCGGGGGCGCGGCGCTCGACCTCACGGGCGAAGGCCAGCGCGGCCCGGCGTACATCCGAGAAGCCGTGCTCGGGCTTGATCCGCACGTAGATGTGGATGCCGGATCCGCCGGACGTCTTGGGGTAACCGGTCGCGCCCAGATCATCGAGTACTTCGTGCGCGACGTGCGCCACCCGGCGTACCCGGTCGAACGGGCAGTCAGGCATCGGGTCGAGATCGATCCGCCACTCGTCGGGCTTCTCGGTATCGGCGCGGCGGGAGTTCCACGGGTGGAACTCGACCGTCGACATCTGCACTGCCCAGGCCACGTGCGCGAGCTCGGTGACGCACAGCTCGTCGGCGGTGCGGTTGTACCGCGGGAACTTGACCTGGACGGTCTCCATCCACGGCGGCGCGCCATGCGGCAACCGCTTCTGGTGCACCTTCTCGCCGGCCACGCCCGACGGGAACCGGTGCATCATGCACGGCCGTTCCCTTAGCGCGCGCACGATCCCGTCGCCGACGGACAGGTAGTACTTGACCAGGTCGAGCTTGGTCTCCCCACGCGCCGGAAAGTAGACCCGATCCGGATTCGAGATCCGCACCGTCCGCTCCCCGACCTCCAACTCGACCGCCGGGGTCTTCGCCTTAGCCGCTTTGGACTCCGCCATACCGCCCAACCTAACGGCCGCGACGGACATCCAGCATCATCATCGTCAGAAGTATTCGATCCCGATCCATCCAGGAGACCACCGCCATGGCTCAACTCGTCGTCGAGATCCATATCCCACTGGTCGAAACCCGCGTGCAACTGCTCGACGACACCGAGCCCGAAGCCGGCAGCGTGCCCGCCGCGGCGAGCCCTCAGCCCGGCCTCGAGGTCGAGTTCGACTGGATCGTCGCGGTCGAGAAGTACCTGATCAAGCGTGAGGAATCCGGTGAGTTCGAGGTCTACGACGACGGCGAGTCGCTAGGCGGCGACTACCTCTTCTACCTCACCGGCGCCGACGAGCAGACCCTGCTGTCGATCGCCGCGGACGTCGCCCGGCTGCCCGGCATCCCGCCCGGCGCCTACGCGATCGTCACCGACGACGAGTCCGGCGAAATGGGCGTAGGCCGCCAAGAACCCCTCCCGCAGCGTTAAGTCGCCGACCTTCACTCGGGCCGGCCAAGCAACCGGTACGCCGGACCGCCACCACACACCAACCTCGCCGCCGGTGGACGGCGCAGGCTCAACTGGGCAGCACCACTCGCCTTGCCGCCCAGTTGGTGTGTGATGGCGCTCCGGCCAGCCGGGTCAGGGATGCCAGTTGAGGGCAAGCCAGGCAGGGGCAAGCCGGACCGGGCCAGGCAGCCGGTACGCCGGAGCGCCACCACACACCAACAGCGCCGCGGTGGCCGTCCCCCGCTCAGCCAGGCCGCGCCACCCACCTTGCCAACCAGTTGGTGTGTGGTCGCGCACCGGGCCACGTGTGGGCTAGGCGAGGCGGGTTAGCCAGTGGTGGGGGTCGGGGGAGCGGCCGTGTTGGAGGTCTAGGAGGGACTTGCGGAGGGTGGCGGTAATCGGGCCTACGCCGTAGTCGACGGAGTGGTCGCCGATGGTGACCTCGCCGCCGTCCCAGGCCAGCCGGCCGATCGGGGTGATGACAGCGGCGGTACCGGAGGCGAAGACCTCAGTGATCTCGCCGGACCGTACGCCGTCGCGCCAGTCGTCGGCGGAGATGCGGCGCTCCTCCACCTTGTGGCCCAGGTCCGCTGCCAACTCCAGTACGGACGCGCGAGTGACGCCCTCGAGGATCGACCCCGACAACTCAGGCGTAGCGATGCGGCCGTCGGAGTACACGAAGAATAGGTTCATACTGCCGCTCTCCTCGATCCAGCGGCGCTCCACTGCATCGAGGTAGGCGACCTGGTCGCACCCGTTGGCCACTGCCTCAGCTAGTGCCGCCAAGCTAGCCGCGTAGTTGCCGCCGCACTTGGCCGCACCCGTGCCACCCGGGGTAGCGCGGATCGAGGTGCTCGACAGCCAGATGGAGACCGGCTTGGGCCCAGTGTCGAAGTACGCGCCAGCAGGCGAAGCGATGACCCCGAACAGAACCTCCTGCGCGGGCCGCACGCTCAGCGCAGCCTCAGTGGCAATCATGTACGGCCGCAAGTACAAGCTGGTCTCACCACTACCCGTCGGCGGCACCCAGACCTCGTCCACCGTCACCAGCGCACGCAGCGCAGCAAGGAACGCCTCCTCCGGTACCTCCGGCAGCGCAAGCCGCTGCGCGCTCCGCTTGAACCGAGCTGCGTTGACCTCCGGCCGGAAGGCCCACACCGACCCATCCTCATGCCGGTACGCCTTCAGCCCCTCGAAGATCTCCTGCGCGTAGTGCAGCACCGCAGCCGCCGGACTGACCCTGAGCGGCGCATACGCAGTCACCTTCGAGTCATGCCACCCAAGCTCACTAGTCCACGACGCGAGCACCATGTGATCGGTGAACGCCTGCCCAAACCCAGGCTTGGCCAGCACCGCAGTACGGGCCTCTGCCGTCGCCGGTTCGGCACTGAGCTCGACCTGGAAGTCCCACGCGTCTGTCACTGTCGCTGCCCTACTCTCACCTGTCACCCTCAGCACGCTACCGCTGCTACCCGCCGGCACTCGACCCGATGCCCACAGTGCGGTTGTCATACGGCCTGCGCTTCAGCAGCTCCCGGTAGTCCCACACTGCACCCCGCGCCAGATCACCACCCCGTACTGCGGCCAGCACCTGCCCGGCCGTGTCGTACAGGTGGTACGTATGCCACCGATCAGGCAACTCCACCAACACCCGCATCGCCACTGCCAGCCCAGCCGTCGTATCGCCATCCATCACCAGACACTGCGCAACCACCAACTCCAACTCAGCCCGCTCGGCAGCCCCGGACGAGCAAGCCCCCAACGCCTGATCGAGAGCCAGATAAGCGCCGACCGTGTCGCCAAGTGCCGCACACACTCGCCCCTCGACCGCATCAGCCTCGAACGCAGCCCACTCAAACGGCGAACTAGTCACCACCGGCCGGCTCGGCAGGTCAGCCGTCACTGCGTGGAGATCGCATACTGCCTGCCGTGCTCCATCTGCATCACCCAGCGCGGCCAGCACCCGGGCACGCGCAGCCAGAGCGCGGGCGACGCCAACTGGTCGGTCGGCCAGCGTCAATGCATCGTCGGCGAGCTCGAGGAGCCCGGACAGCGGGCGATGCTCGGCCAGCCCGCTCGTCGCCTCCCAGCTGCGGGCCAGGCCGGCGATCCGGCGCTCGGTAGAGCCGTCGGCGGTCGCCCGGGCTGTACGCCACCAGCGCTCGGCGGCGCGAAGCCTGCCGAGCTCGGCGAGAGTCAGCGCGATCAACACCGCCAGTTCAGCCGCCGGAAGGGCCAGCGCAGCAGATCCGGCCGCAGCGCCGGACCGCAGCAACTGCAGATCCGCGGTGAGTTCGGGCAAGCGCTCGGCAGGGGGAGTCGTGGCGAACTCCTGGGCATGGCTGGCTGCCACCGCGCGCCACTCCGAGACCTCCTTGCCCGGACCGAAGTACCCGGCCAGCTCATGCCGAACCGCCTCTAGCGAATCGGCTCCGGTGGGCAACCTTCCAGCGCTTCGAGCGGCCTGTACTCCGTCCGCCGCCGCAACGGTCGCCTCGGGGATGGAGGGCCCACACATGGCGCCGGGAGCGGCGGATGCTTGGGGCCGCACGTGGTGGTCGTCCTCGACGGCGGCGAGTGCTGTCGGGTGCGACTGCTCGTAGGCGGTCGACAGGGCCGGGGTGGTGCCCAGCTCTCGGTCGCACAGGATGGCGAGGTGGGCCGAGCCGGGGCGCCGGCCGCGCTCGACCTGGGATAGGTAGCTGTGGTCGTAGCCAACCCGGGTGGCAAGCTGCCGCAAGCTCAGGGCAGCCGCCTGCCGGGATTGCCTCAACTGCACGCCGAACTCAGCCACAGGATCCTCCCCTGTTCGAGCTGCCGGTCTAGCCGGCCACTGGTCACGCCTGGTGGTTGCGGTGCGTAGCGAGAACCTACAAGGCCCTACCGACAGAACCCGCCGCAGCGCTTCCGAAGCCCAACCCTGCAAGGCGTTGCAGCTGTGGGCTGTTCGAGAGCCCACAGCTCACACCTGGTGACCACACCCCCTCACCAAGCAGCCTTGGACCATGAATACCCCGCAGTCAGAGCCAAGGCTCTTCCACCTGGTCCGGCCGCCGGGCGCCTCGCCGGTGGCAGGTGCGGCGGGGCTGGTCATAGTCGCCGAGGGGGTCGAGTGGTCCGACGGCACGGTGACGCTGCGCTGGCGGGGGCGATGGCCGGCGACGTCAGCCTGGGAGGGCGGTATCGCCGCAGTCCTGGCAGTACACGGCCAGAACGGCACCACCAAGCTCCGCTGGCTCTCCACCCCATCACCCAGTACTACGGCTGCCCCACCGCTCGGTACTACGTCCACCCCGGCGCCCGAGTCGAGCCTCGCAGCGGTCGGTGGGTTGCGGCTGGCGGCGCCGGGGGTAGATGGGAGATGTGTCAGTTGCGGCCTCGTCTGGCCGTGCCTGAGTTGCGGGCCCTGACGAGACAACGCTGTCAACCGGTCGGTGCGCGGTCTACTCTGTGGTTCATCGTTGGAATAGAACGTTCGAAGAGGTTGCAGTTGGCAGATGAAGTTGAGGACCAGAGCGGGCCGTCCCCCGTTCACCAGTCCACCCTCACCGATCCGCTGGACGAGTTGGATGCTCAGCTCAACCGGCTACGCAGCGTCGCCGACGAGTTGCGGGGGTCGCGGGGTAAGCCGGTGCTGGCGGGGGACCAGGTCGAGTTGATCGAGGACGGGCCGACGCTGCTCCGTACCTACGAGCGGCTGCAGGAGGACGCGCAGCGCGAAGTACGGGTGCTGGATCGGCCTCCGTACGTGACGCCGCCGTCGTCTCAGCAGCAGTTGGAGCTGGATCGGTTGCACGCGGGCGTGGGCTACCGGGCGATCTATGGCACGGAGGTGTTCGAGAGCCAGGACATCATGGGGGTGCTGCCGGAGCTGCAGTCCGCGGGCGAGGTCAGCCGCGTGCTGGCGCAGGTGCCGATGAAGATGGCGATCGCTGACGACGACACGGCGCTCATCGGGCTGACCAAGCGGGCAGCGGGTGACTATCACCTGCTGATCCGCTCGTCCGGACTACTGGACGGCCTGATCGCCACCTTCGAGATGCTGTGGGCACTGGCGATCCCGATGCCGGCTCTGCCGTTCAATGGCGACATCGCCGGCCTGCGCCCAGCCGACCGCGACATCCTCCTTCTACTCGCAGGAGGAGCCACCGACGACAAGATCAGCCGCCACCTCCGGATCAGCCCCCGTACTACGCAACGCCGGGTCCGCGCGCTGATGGAGTCCCTCGGCGCGCAGACCCGCTTCCAGGCCGGCGTACAAGCCGCACGCCGGCGCTGGATCTAGGCGGATCAGTTGACGGTTACTACTGTTCCTGCGCGGTTGGGGAACTCGACGAAGCCGGTGGAGCGTTGGCCGGTTGGTAGGCCGGACCAGGAAGCCGTTACCTGGAAGGGCTTGCCAGCGGCCGGTGCGGAGGATGGCGTGACCTTCAGCGAGCTGCCAGCGGTCACGACATTCGTCTGCATCGTGTACTTCGTGGTGTCGGCGCCGGGCGGGTTGGAGAGGGTGATGGCTAGGACGCCCCACACGCCCGGCGACGGCGCCGCCACGGTTGCGGAGGCCTCGTTGGCACCGGTGCCTTCGAAGGACAGCAACTGCATCTGGCCGTTGACGACCTTGTAGAGCACCATCCAGATGCTGCCGGCTGGGTCGACCGTCTTGATGTTCCACTGCACTGCCTTGGTGCCTGCAGTCACGGTGACCGGGTAGTCCGGCAGGTCGGCGTCAGCTGCACCGGCCGGTACTTCACCCGGCACCAGCGGAGCAGAGGTGAACCCGTAGGCCCTGATCGGCACACCAGCTTTGCCGACCGTGGCGTCGAAAGAGACCGAGCCGGATGCGCCCGAGCCTGTGACATTGGTAGGAGCGATGACCGAGGTCGGGACGATCACGATCGGGCTGCGGACCGAGGTACCGGCGCCCTGCCAGGTCAGCCAGCCGCTGGTCGTCTCGTGCGACGGTGCGGTGTCCTGAGTGAGCTTGACCGTGAAGGACTTCGTCTGGCCGGTCTGCAGGTTCAGGATCGACGGGGTGACGACCGCCTTCATGCCAGGCACGGACACCGTGGCCCGGTAGAGCCCGCCGGTCACGGCGGTCACCCGACGGGTGATGGTCTGCGTGCCGACCAGTTCCCCGACAGCGATCGACGGCGCGTTGTAGTTGCTCGGGTCGATCGCCGGTACTCCTGTACCGGTGTCAACCCCGCTGCCCTCGAGGTACCCGAGCCAGTCGGCGTCACCCGAGTCGTACACGAGCCCCGGGTCGAGCATGCGCGACGGCTGGACCTCACCGGCGCCCCTAGCGAACGGGTCATTGTCGACGGCACCAGTGGAGGTCTTCACGTCACTAGTGGTCGTCATAAGCGCCGACTTGACCATCATGGGGGTCCAGTCGGGGTGCTTGCCGAGGTAGAGGGCAGCCAGGCCGGCGATGTGCGGTGCGGCCATCGAAGTACCGGAGTAGAAGGCGTAGCTGTGCCCCGCGTTGCTGGGCGGGGCTACCGCGGCCAGAACGTTCACACCCGGCGCAGCGAGGTCCGGCTTCAGCAGGTCGCCATGGCTCGACAGCGACGGGCCACGCGACGAGAAGTCGGCCATCTGCGGGTAGGGCGTAACAGCCGAGGTCAGGTTGCCGGGTACTAGCTGCGCAGTAGCACCGGCAGTACCGGCGTATGCCTTCACTGAGAGCGATCCGGGGGTGTTGAGGTGCACAGTCGGTACTGCGTGAGAGTCGGCCACCATGTCTTGATCGGTGAGGTTAAGCAGCACCATGCCAACGCCACCGGCTCGCTTGACCTCTGCAGACTTGTCGACACGGGCACCCACGCCCCGGTCGCACACCACGATCTTCCCGGCCACCTGCGCCGAGTCGAGCGTGTTGGGCAGGCACTGCGACCCGTCGTACTCCGTAGCGCTGCTCACCCGACCAGCCGCCCCGGTGACGAGTGCCTTGGCGCCTACCTTGGTAGCGATCGACGTGCTCAGCCCGGCGTACTTCTCGCCGTTGCCAAGGACCACTGTTCCCTCGTACGGCGCCACCGTGCTCGCGCCGACCGTCGTAACCCACGGCGAGGTGTTGTCGAGTGACGACGGCTCCGGGCCCGAGTTGCCACCAGCGGCCGAGACGAAGATGCCCGCCGATGCAGCGGACAGGAAGGCGAGCTGCACCGGGTCCGTGTGCGCGGACTCGAAGATGGAGCCGACGGAGTAGTTGATCACGTCGACGCCGTCCGCGACTGCCTGGTCGATCGCGGCGAGGATGTCGGACGTGTAGCCGCCCGAGCCGACCCCGTCCTTGCCGGTCCACAACGCCTTGTAGACGGCGATCTTGGCCGCCGGGGCGACACCGGAGATCGTGCCGAAGTTGATGCCGCTCTCGGAGACGTCCACACCCGCACGGCCGGCCGCAGTGGTCGCAGTGTGCGTGCCATGGCCTTCACCGTCGCGCGGGGAGGCGTAGTCGGCGCGGGCCTCGGGTGGGGTGGCGCCGAGCCAGGCGTCCCCGAAGTACTTGGCGCTGATGAGCTTGGTGTTGCACAGGTCGGCAGTGAAGTCCTCACCTGCCTGGCAGGAGCCGGTGAAGTCGTTCCCGTCCGCCTTGTGCATGACGATGCTGTCGCCGACGCGGTACGGGCTGGTGGCGGAGGCCTTAGTGCCCAGCTTGGGTCCGGAGAGTGATGCACTCTCCGGCCAGATGCCCGTGTCGACCACACCGACCACGACGCCCTTGCCTGCCTCGGCGTTGCCGCCCAGTGCCTTCCAGACGCCGGAGTTGCCGGACAGCTTGAGGAAGTCGGTGGGCTTCTTGTCGTCCAGGGCCTGGTGCAGCTGATCCGGCGTCACTGCGACGACACCTGGGGTCTTGCTCAAGGCAGAGACCTGCTGGCTGGTCAGTGAGGCAGCGAAGGCGTTGACGGCCGTCGAGTAGTGCCGGGTCGCCTTGGCACCGACTGCGGCGGCGACGGTGTTCTGGCGGCTGCCGAGCCAGTTGCTGTAGCGCTTGGAGTCCGGGGCCGTGGTGTCTACCTTCTTGCCCTTGGCGGGCTTGGTGGCCTTCAGCCCGGCCACGCCACCCTGGTACGTCGCCAGCGGCTTGTCGGCCAGCGTCACGACGTACCGGCCGGGGGCGAAATGGGGGAGCTGCAGCGAGCCGGCCAGGTTGTCTGGCTGGGCCGTGCCGAGAGTGAGTGCCGCGTTGCCCGCGGATGCGGTGAAGGCGGCGGTGGTGAGCACAGCGGCCGCGATCAACGCGGTCCGTCGGCGCAAGGACAGATGGTTCACGCGATTTCCTCCAGGGCAGTGGGGGCTGGCGACGATGACAGTGCCAAAGAAGTCGCGTGAAGTTCATCGTTTTGGCTTCAACTAGCCGCTGGCGAATAACTGCCAGCTGGCGGACCGAGCACGGAAAGCGACCGGCGGCGGCTTTCCCACAAGGGCGGAGATCCGACAGCCTGATGCCTTGACGGTGAGTTTTGAAAGCTCTCTACTTAATCCACTCTCACCGCTGGAGGTCCGCCCATGCGTTCACGGTGCTCTGCTGCTCTACTCGGTTTCCTGCTGGTCATCGCCGGCCTGGTCGGCTTCACCCAGACCGCGCAGGCCGCGAACCTGTTGACCAACCCCGGCTTCGAGGCGGGCTCGCTGAGCGGCTGGAGCTGCTCCGGCGGCTCGGTGATCACCAGTCCGACGCACAGCGGTGGGTTCGCGCTCAACGGGGCGGTATCGGGTTCAGACTTCGCCCAGTGCAGCCAGACCGTCGCGGTGCAGCCCAATACGGCGTACACGCTGTCTGCCTGGGTGCGCGGCTCGTACGTCTACCTGGGCGTCACTGGCGGTGCATCCACCTGGACGCCTTCCGCTAGTGGCTACACGCAGTTGACGGTCGCCTTCACGAGTGGTGCGAGTCAGACGTCGGCACAGATCTACCTCCACGGGTGGTACGGCCAACCGGCGTACCAGGCC
This sequence comes from Kribbella sp. NBC_00382, assembly GCF_036067295.1. Classification (NCBI taxonomy): domain Bacteria; kingdom Bacillati; phylum Actinomycetota; class Actinomycetes; order Propionibacteriales; family Kribbellaceae; genus Kribbella; species Kribbella sp. NBC_00382. The sequence goes on along the minus strand of NZ_CP107954.1, from coordinate 269,390 downwards.
GATGACGTGAACCTCGATGGCCCTGGTGGCACCCCGCCGGCCGGTGGCGCTCCCGGAGTACCGGGGACTCCTTCTGTGACCGGTACTACGAGCAGCGCGATCTCTCTGAGCTGGGGAGCCTCCACGGGAACAGTGACCGGCTACCGCGTCTACGAGGGGGCTACCCCGGTCAAGACAGTCACTGGCACCTCAACCAGTGTCGACGGACTAGCGGCATGCACTAGCCACAGCTACACAGTTGCGGCGTACAACAGCAACGGTGAGTCGGCCAAGAGCGCAGCAGCCTCCGGTACTACCGCAGGCTGCACCAGTACCGGCCTCCCGAAGCACGCGCTGATCGGCTACCTCCACGCAAGCTTCGCCAACGGCTCCGGCTACGTCCGGATGGCCGACATCCCATCGCAGTGGAACATCATCAACCTGTCGTTCGGCGAGCCGACCTCTGTCACGTCAGGCGACATCCGCTTCAACCGCTGCCCTGCCAGCGAGTGCGCGAACGTGGAGAGCGACGCGGACTTCCTCGCCGCCATCAAGGCCAAGCAGGCCCAAGGCAAGAAGGTCCTGCTCTCGATCGGCGGCCAGAACGGCCAGGTGCAACTCACCACCGCGGCGGCCCGCGACACTTTCGTCAACTCGGTCAGCGCGATCATCGACCGCTGGGGACTCGACGGGCTCGACGTCGACTTCGAGGGCCACTCGCTCTACCTGAACCCCGGCGACACCGACTTCCGCAACCCGACCACGCCCGTGGTGGTCAACCTGATCAGCGCGCTCAAGACGCTGAAGGCGAAGTACGGGACGAAGTTCGTGCTGACGATGGCGCCGGAGACGTTCTTCGTGCAGATCGGCTACCAGTTCTACGGCGACGGCGGCAACGGCGGCGACAACCGGCGCGGCTCGTACCTGCCGGTGATCCACGCGCTGCGCGATTCGCTCACCGTGCTGCACGTCCAGGACTACAACTCCGGGCCCGTGATGGGGCTCGACAACCAGTACCACACGATGGGCGGCGCCGATTTCCACATCGCGATGACCGACATGATCAAGGCCGGCTTCCCCGTCGGTACCACCGGACAGACCTTCCCCGGGCTCCGTGAGGACCAGATCGCCTTCGGCCTCCCGGCGGCCAGCAGCGCAGGGAACGGCTACACCGCCCCGGCAGCCGTTCACCAAGCGCTCGACTGTCTGGTGAAGGGCCAGAACTGCGGTGGCTACAGCCTTCGCGGCGGTTCTTCCCCGTCGTTCCGCGGGTTGATGACGTGGTCGATCAACTGGGACAAGTACTACAACTGGGAGTTCCAGAACGCGCACGCGCCGTACCTCGCAGCTCTGCCGTAATCAGCCTGTGGATGAACGGCGCCCGGAATTGGCCGGGCGCTTGTATAAAAGAGGCATGCCAACGTCAACAACCCGCCCGGTGATCCTGACCGTGGACGACGATCCGGGAGTCTCCCGGTCGATCGCCCGCGACCTGCGCCGCCGGTACGCCGAGGACAACCGGATCGTCCGGGCCGAGTCCCCGGACCAAGCCCTTGAGGCGCTCAAGGAGCTCAAGCTGCGGGGCGAGCCCGTCGCCCTGCTGCTCGCGGACTACCGGATGCCGGGGATGTCCGGGATCGACTTCCTCGAAGCGGCGATGGACCTGTTCCCGCTCGCCCGCCGAGTCCTGCTGACCGCGTACGCCGACACCGACGCCGCCATCCAGGCGATCAACGTGGTCGACCTCGACCACTACCTGCTCAAGCCGTGGAACCCGCCGGAGGAGAAGCTCTACCCGGTGGTCGACTCCATGCTCGACCTGTGGAAGTCCACTCCGGACGTGCCCGCCGACGAGACCCGGGTGATCGGCCACCGCTGGTCGGCCCCGTCCTTCGCCGCACGCGACTTCCTCGCTCGCAACGCCGTGCCGTACCGCTGGATGGGCGTCGACGACGAGGAGAGCCAACGGCTGCTCGCGGCCGCCGATATCGACGGTACGACGCTGCCGGTCATCATCACCCCGGACGGTACGGTCCTGGTCGCGCCGACCGAGGCCGACCTTGCCGACAAGGTCGGGCTGTCGACCCACCCCGCAGAGGAGTTCTACGACCTCGTGGTGGTCGGTGGCGGGCCGGCGGGGCTCGGTGCTGCCGTGTACGGGGCTAGTGAGGGCCTGAGGACAGTACTGGTCGAGCAGGTGGCGACTGGTGGACAAGCGGGTCAGTCGAGCCGGATCGAGAACTACCTGGGCTTCCCTGATGGGGTGTCCGGGGCACAGCTGACCGACCGGGCCCGGCGACAGGCCATCCGCTTCGGTGCCGAGCTGCTGACCGCTCGCGAGGTGGTCAAGCTGGAGACGAACGGATCCGCCCGGCGGCTGGAGTTCTCCGACGGCAGCGAGATCGCCGCGCACTCGGTGATCCTGGCGACCGGCGTCTCGTACCGGACCCTCGCAGCGCCCGGCGTGGACGACCTCAGCGGCCGCGGGATCTACTACGGCTCCGCGACGACCGAGGGTCCGGCCTGCGCCGGCCAGGAGGTCTACATCATCGGCGGAGCGAACTCCGCCGGTCAGGCCGCGGTCTATTTCTCCCGGCATGCGAAACGCGTGCATATGCTGGTAAGAGGTCCCTCGCTCGAGGCGACCATGTCGTCGTATCTGATCGATCAGATCGGCGGCATCGACAACATCGAGGTGCACACCTGTACGCAGGTGGTGTCCTGCAAGGGTGCGGAACACTTGGAGTGCGTGACGCTCACCAACAGCACGACCGGGGAGAGCTGGGAGGTGGACACGGAGTGGATGTTCGTGTTCATCGGCGCGGCGCCCCGGACCGACTGGCTGCCGGGTGAGCTGTTGCGCGACGACAAGGGCTTCGTACTGACCGGACCGGACCTGCGCGGCCGGCCGCCGGGCTGGGCGCTGGACCGGGATCCGTACCACCTGGAGACGAGCATGCCGGGCGTCTTCGCGGCGGGCGACGTCCGGGCCGAGTCCGTCAAGCGGGTCGCCTCGGCAGTCGGTGACGGCGCGATGGCCGTGACCTTGGTGCACCGATACCTGGAGATGCTCTGATGACCGAGCCTGTTTCCGTGACTGAGACTTCCGGGACCGAGACTTCTGTGGCAGCGACTTCCGGGCCGGCAACCGACGAACCGCGCCCGGCCTCCCGCGACGAGTTGCGCACGCTGTTCCTGTTCGAGTCGCTGACCGACGAGCAGCTCGACTGGCTGGTCCGCGAGGGTCACGTCCAGGCCGTCGAAGAGGGCAAGGTCTTCTCCGAGGGCGACGAGGCCACCTGCTGCTACATCCTGATGTCCGGCGGGCTGCGGATGTGCAAGCTGCTGCAGGGTGAAGAGGTCGAGATCAACCGGTCGTCCCAGCGCGGGGTCTACGCCGGCGCGTTCAACGCGTTCTTCGGTACGGACGACCGCAAGGGCTACACCTCCTCGATGTACGTCCTGGAGCCGTCGGAGTTCTTCGTCGTCGACGCGGCCGCGATGGCGACGATGATGAACACCTGGTTCCCGATGGCGGTGCACCTGATCGAGGGCTTCGTGATGGGAGCGCGCCGGACCAACGAGACGATCGGCCAGCGTGAGCGGCTGCTGGCCCTCGGCTCCCTGTCGGCCGGCCTGACGCACGAGCTCAACAACCCTGCCGCTGCGGCGGTTCGGGCCGCGGCGACGCTGCGGCAACGGGTCGCCGGGATGCGGTCCAAGCTCGCGATGCTTGCCGACGGCACCCTTGACTCGACCAAGCTGCACAAGATCGTCGCGATCCAGGAGGACGCCGTCGAGCGGGTGGCGAAGGCGCGGGAGCTGTCGCCGATCGAGCTGAGCGACGCCGAGGACTCCTTGACCGACTGGCTCGACGATCACGACGTACGCAACAGCTGGGACGTCGCGCCGGTGCTGGCCGCAGTCGGGCTGGGCGTGGACTGGATGGAAGAGGTGCTGACCGCCGTCGGACCGGAGTACCTGGAAGGTGCTGTTCGCTGGCTGATGTACACGATCGACACCGAGTCGCTGATGAACGAGATCGACGACTCGGTGACCCGGATCTCGACCCTGGTCGGGGCGGCCAAGCAGTACTCCCAGATCGACCGGGCGCCGTACCAGGTGGTCGATCTGCGCGAGCTGCTGAAGTCGACGATGGTGATGATGTCGGGCAAGTTCGAGGGACTGACCGTGGTGAAGGAGCTCGATCCGGAGCTGCCGCCGATCCCGGCGTACGCGGCCGAGCTGAACCAGGTCTGGACCAACATCATCGACAACGCCGTCTCCGCGATGAACGGCTCCGGCACGCTGACGATCCGGACCAAGCGCGACGGTGCCTACGCCGTGGTGATGATCGGGGACACCGGTCCAGGCATCCCGCCCGAGATCAAGAGCCGCATCTTCGAGCCCTTCTTCACCACCAAGCCGATCGGAGAGGGCACCGGCCTCGGCCTCGACATCTCCTGGCGGATCGTGGTCAAGAAACACCACGGCGACCTCCGGGTCGACTCCAAACCCGGCGAGACGTGGTTCAAGATCGTCCTCCCGCTCAACCCCGAGGCAGAGATCCAGGCGCAGGGCGACCTGACCTAGACCTTGGCGACCATGATGCAGAAGGGGTGACCCGCCGGGTCCGCGAGGACATACAGCGGCTCACCCTCCTCCTCGGTGCGATCGAGCAACACGGTCGCACCGAGGTCCTCTGCCCTTTGTTTGTGGCGCTCCAGCTCATCGAGCGTCGGTACTGCGAAGTCCAGATGCATCTGCATCGGTACGCCGTCCGCCGGCCAGGTCGAGCGGGGAAGCGTGTCGACCTGCTGAAACGCGAGCTTCCGCTTGCCGTTGGCGTCGACAAGTACCAGCCAGTCATCGTCATCTGATGGTTGCTCGTCACCCGGTCTGTACTGCAGACCGAGCAACTGGCGATAGAACTCCGCCAAGCCACGGACATCGGTCGTGTCGAGCGCCGTATGCATCAGGTCCGGATAATTGGCCACGACCTGTTTATACCGTTCAGTTGTCGCCTTGCTCGAGGTGGAAGGTGACCAGGTCGTCGTAGGTCTGGCCGATGGGGCGGTAGAACTCGTCGCCCTGCTGGCCGAGAGCTTCGCCGACCAGTCGCGAGATGGTGAGCGCGGCCGACAGCGGCCGATGGTTGACGACGAACTCGTCGACCAGCCCATCCTCGGTCAGGCGGAAGGTCGCCACCCCCTTCACCGGCTGACCGTCGACAGTCGCCGTGTACTCCTGCACCCGCCGGTCACCTGCCTCGATCTCGAAGACCGGCGCGTAGCCACGCAGTACTCCGATGACTGCCTCGACCAGTTGAGTCACCGCCTCGGGCCCTCGCCGGCTCCCGTTCAGGAACGCACCTTCCATCACCACATCGGACGCCAGCTTCTGCAAGAACCACGGACCCTCACCCATGCAAGAAGCGTAGCATCTACGCCTGTTTCGCCTGAGCTTCTGCTGTGCTGTTGATCCAGCTGGTGATGTCGTCGACTACGGCGGGATCGACGTGTTGGGCGGTTGTGTAGTCGGCCATCGTGGAAGGGGCGGCGCCGGCGAAGAACAGGTGGTTGTCTGCTTCGTGGATGTGGATCGTGACGTCCGGCCGGTGGGCGAGACCGGTCTGCCAGTTGATGAGGTCGTCGGTAGTGGTTACCTGGTAGTCGCGGCCGCCTTGCAGGATGAGGATCGGGCGGTCGAGTGCGGCCGCGGTCGCCACTGGGTCGTACTCGCGGAGATCTAGCCAGTACGAGCCTGAGAATCCGAATGGGAGGTCGGCCGGCGGGGTCGACTCGGACAGGTCGGGGCTCTCGACGTTCTTGGCTTGGCGGATCAGCGTTTCGACGAAAGCGTCGGCTGCCTTGCTGGGCTGCGTGGAGGCTAGGTACTTCGCGACTCGGATCGCGGCTTGCTGCATCGGCTGGGTGTCGCCGGCGAGGATCGCCAGGCCGGCGACGTACGGGGAAACGGCGGCGATGCGTGGCGCGAGTTTGCCGCCCATGCTGTGGCCGACGAGGAAGATCCGATCGGGATCCACGGTCGGGTGCCGGCGCAGTACGTCGATGGCGGCCAGCGTGTGCGGCAGGTATTCGGCGGTGGCGGTGAAGCCCGCATGGCTGGTCAGGTCGGGGCGGCTGGCGGTCACCTTGTCGAAGCGCAGTACTGCGATGCCCTTGCTGGCCAGGCCCCAGGCGAGATCCTTCAGCGGTTTGTTCGGCCCGCTCGTCTCGTCCCGATCGAAGGGTCCGCCGCCGCTCAACAGAATCACCGCCGGACTGCGATCGCCCGGCAGGCTCAGAGTCCCTTGTACTGCATGGATTCCGCCCTCCAGTGTGACCTCGTACTCGGTGAAGCTGGCGGGATCGGCGTACGCCGGGGGAGTCCACTCGACCGTGGCGCCGGGATCAAGGCGCAATCCGTTCAGCAAGCCCTCGCTGTCGACGGACATGATCAGCGTCAGGCTGCCGCGTTCGCAGGTCACCGGCACGCGGACCCGCGTGAGCCCACCGTCCATCGGCTCACTGACCGGCCCACCGATCGAGGTCACCGAACCGATCCGCCCGACCTCGGCCGTCCACGCGGCTTCGACGGCGTCGGCCGAGACCACCGCTCGCAACGGCGGCGCGAAGAGCTTCTCGATCGCAACGAAGCGACCCTCCCGAGCGGCCGTCGCCACGTACATCGCAACCTCAAGCGGAGTCCCCATAACTCACCTTTCTCATAATTTGAGAAAGGTAGCATGTCGTGAGACCGTTGCTGAATGGGTCCGTTGGAACTACTGGGACACCCCGTCCGCCTGCGAGTCGTCCACGCCCTGCGCGGCGGCCGAACGCTCACCACGACACAACTAGCCGAGCTCATCCCCGACGTCTCGAAGGCAACCCTCTACCGCCACGTCGACCTGCTCGCCGACGGCGGCATCCTCGAGGTCGCCGAAGAGGAGCGAGTCCGCGGCGCCGTCCAACGCCACTACCGCCTCCGCCAGGACCGCGCCTCGATCGACCCCGCCGTAGCCAGCACCCTCACCCCAGACGACCACCGCCAAGGCTTCGCCGCCGCCACCGCAGCCCTCCTAGCCGAGTTCAACGCCTACCTGGACCGCGACGAAACCGACGTCACCAAAGACCCCATCGGCTACCTCCAACACGCAATCTGGCTAACCGACGCCGAACTCCACACCATGATCGAAGCCCTCCGCGCCGCCATCGTCCCCAACCTCACCAACAAATCCACCCCCACCCGAAGGCGCTACCTCCTAAGCCCCATCCTCTTCCCAGCCGAAGACCACCCCTCGACGGGCTGAAGCCGGGCTGGGCCTCCTGTCAGCTCAGCGGGCGAGGCCGGTGACGGCTGCGTAGATGTCGGTCGGGGTCAGTGGGCGGGGATCGGAGCGCCACGTGGCGACGGCGTCGGCTTGGGTGGTTTCGTCTGCTTGGCCGACGCCTTCGGCGATCAGGGTCTTGGCTCGGGGGATGTCGATCGCTTCGTACTGGAAGCGATTGTCGATGTAGAAGTCGTTCCGCAGCGCGTTGTTGTCGTGAAAGAACCCGGTGTTCTGCACATAGCCATACATATTCTCGTGAGCCAACGCCGCAACCCACAGCCGGCGGCCGTCCTTGGTGACCAGGTAGAGCCTCATCTGCTGGTCACGGAGTGAGCCCGGCTACCGCGGCGAACACGTCGTTCGGGGCGAGCGGGCGGGGATCGGACCGCCACTTTGCCAGGGCATCCGCTGTGGTTTCCTCGTCGAGTGTGCCGATGCCGGCCGCGATCAAGGCCTTGGCCTGGATGACATCGATCTCTTCGTAGTCGTAGTCGAAGTCCATGTAGAAGTCGTTGCGCAAGGCATTGTTGTCGTGGAAGAAGCCGGTGTTGGCGACGTAGCTGTACATGTGCTCATTCGCCAACGCAGCAACCCAGACCTCGCGCTGCCCATCCTTGACCAGATACAGCCTCATCTGCCCGTCCCCTCGTTCAAGCGCCCCGCGAACTGGTGCCGGTGGCCTTGCCGATCAGTCGTCGTGCTCGCTGTGTGCGCTTCCGCCGGCGTACGTCGGTTGCGCGAATCACTGTAGTTGTTGACGTCCACGGCAACACCGCCGAGTGTTCGCAGGTCGTCGAGCCCGGGTGGTACGGCGAGTGTGTCGGAGAGTTTGATGCAGAGCGCCCGGGCGGCCGCGCGTTCGGAGTCGCTGGCAGCGGCGCTGCGCTCGATCTCGTACGGGCGGGTGGTCGCCTCCTTGACCTTGGTCGAGGCAATCGAGTGGAACTGGACCTCGACCACGTCACCGGCAGGGGTCAGCAGATCCGCGTGCAGACCCTTGTATCGGCTGCCTGCGGTGTAGGAGTGCATCGCGGACTGCACCGCCCATCCGCTGGCCCGTACTTCACCCGGGAGTCGAGGTTGTAGGCGGTGGCGTCGTCGGGTACGGCGGTGAGGAAGTCTCCGATCGTCAGGTGCTCGGTTTGGAGTCTTCCTTGCAAGGTGGTGAGGCTGAGGCGGGCGGCATCCGGCCCGTACTCGGCGGCGAGCTGTGCCGCCGTTGGCAAGTCGTCGCCCCACTTCACCGGGTGCCGCTCGGCGAATGCGGCATGGAGGTCGGTTGGCTCTGGTAGCCGGTTTGACCTGCCAGTCGCGCCCATTCCTCAACGGTAGGAAGTACCGGGGGTGCTGTGGGGTGGTTTGTTGGATCTGTGGATAAGGGTTAGCGGAGGGCTGTGCCGGTGGTGTGGGTTAGGAGGGTTAGGTCTTGGCGGGTGGGGAGGGATTCCCAGTCGCCGTGGGCGCCTACGCAGAAGGCGCCGGAGGTGGTGGCTCGGGTTAGGCGGGCGGGGGTGGGGAGGTTGTCGAGGGTGGCGGAGAGGTAGCCGGAGACGAAGGCGTCGCCGGCGCCGATGGAGTCGACGACTGTTACGGGGAGGGCTGGGTGGTGGGTGGTGCCGGATGTTGTGTGGGTCCAGGCGCCTTTGCTGCCGGCGGTGATTACTACCTCGGTGGCGGAGGTGAGTAGGTCGGCGGTGGGGTTGGGGGCGTCGGTGAGGATGTCCAGTTCGTCGTCTGAGGCGAAAATGGTGGTTACGTGGGGGAGTAGGGCGCGGAGGGCGGTGGCGGCTTCGGGGCGGGGCCAGAGGCGGGCTCGGTAGTTCACGTCTAGGGAGACCTGGATGCCAGCAGCAGAAGCAGCTTGTACTGCGGCGAGGGTCGCCTCGCGGGCTGTGGCGGACAGGGCCGGGGTGATGCCGGTGACGTGGAGGATGCGTGGGGTGGAGCTGCTCGGCGTACCGGGGTCGGTGAGGGCGGCCACGCATTCGGCTGGGGTGAGGGTGGAGCCGGCTGAGCCGCGGCGGTGGTAGCTGACTCGGGTGATGTCGTGGGCCGGCTGGTCGAAGGCGATGAAGCCGGTGAAGGAGTCGTCCGAGAAGCGCAGGTAGCGGGTGTCGACGTTTTCGGCGCGGAGGGTGCGCTGGATCAGGTGGCCGGGTTCGTCGTTGCCTACGGCACCTAGCCAGGCGACGTCGTGGCCGAGTCTGGCCAGGCCGATCGCTACGTTGCTCTCGGAGCCGGCGACGGAGAGGTGTACGTCGCCGCCTAGGCGGAGGGCTCTGGGGGAACGCAAGGAGACCATTGCCTCACCGATGGTCAGAACGTCAGGCATAGAGGGCTCCTGGATGAGGGGCTGGCCAGGCTCGCGCGTCGGCGAGCGCGGTGGTCGGGGCTGGGCTCAGGTTGAGTGCCGACCGCCAGCCCATCAATCGGTGTTGGTCGCGGTGGTGGTGAGCGCGGGCGGGGGTCGGTACGTCGGGCATTGATGGGCTGGAGGTTGGGGGCATCTCGCCGATGGCGGGCTCATGCATTGGCGACCGCCTCCAGGAAGGCGGCGGCACGGTCGGCGAGGGCGGACTGGGGGCCGCCCTTGCCGGCGTCGCCCAATAGGGGCGAGCCGAGGCCGACGGCCAGGGCGCCCGCCTGCAGGTACTGCGGGGTCGTGGTGGCGTCGACTCCGCCTACGGCGATGAGTGGGGCGTCGGGGAGTGGGGCGCGGAGTTCGCGGAAGTAGCCGGGCCCGTGCAGTTTGGCGGGGAAGACCTTTACGGCCAGGGCACCGAGGTCCAGCGCCGTGATGATCTCGGTCGGGGTGAGGGCGCCGCAGAGCAGGGGCAGGCCGAGGTCGACGCTTCGGCGGGCTCCTTGGGTGATGGCTGGGGTGACGATGAAACCTGCGCCGGCGGCCGCGACCTCCTCCGCCTGCACCTCCGTGATCACCGTGCCGGCGCCGATCAGGACCGAGGGGTCGAACTCGGAACGCGCCTTGGCGATCGCTTCCGCGCCGCCCGGCGTGGTCAGCGAGACCTCGAGGATGGTGATTCCGGCGGTCACCAGGGTGCGGACGCACTCCAGGGCCCGGTCGGGGCCGTCGGCCCGGATGATCGCGAGCACCTTGCGCTGGCTGAGTTCCGCTAGCAACTCCACTGACAACACCTCTTCGACGTGTATTTGATCGTTCTAGACATAGGACGTGGGATGTTCGGGGTTCCCAGGCGTGCGATATGTAGATAAATTACGAGCTGAACAACCCGCTCCGTTGTTTACTTTCCGTTCACCGGAAGGCAGGTCCAGGTACCCATGCCAAAATTCCGCCCCTTGATGATCTCTCTCGCCCTGCTGGCCGCCGGCCTCGTCGCCGTTCCCCAGCAGGCTCAGCCCGCCGAAGCCGCCGTCACTCAGACCGTCCTGTTCGACAAGGGCGGTGCCGGCTACGGCTGCTACCGAATCCCGGCCATCGTCCGAACCAAGCTCGGCACGCTGCTCGCCTTCGCCGAAGCACGCCGTACCTGGTGCGCCGACTCGCAGGAGATCGACCTCGTCGTCCGCCGGTCCGAAGACGACGGCCGCACCTGGTCGGCCCAGCAGACGGTCCTGTCCGGTACGGACTCGGACCCCAACGCCGTCGCAACCCGCGGCAACCCGACCCCGATCGTCGACATGGACACCGGCCGGATCGTCCTGCTCACGACGATGGACCCCGGCACCACGAACAAGCCCCGTACGCCGTACGTCCAGTACTCCGACGATGACGGCAAGACCTTCTCCAAGGCCAAGAACATCGGCGCCCAGATCGACGACCCCGGCTGGGGCTGGTACGCGACCGGTCCTGTGCACGGCATCCAGCTGACGCGAGGCGCTCACAAGGGTCGCTTGGTGGCCGGTACGAACTTCGACGACGCCGGCGATGCCAACAACCCCGATGACAATTTGGTCGGCGGCCAGCTCGTCTACAGCGATGACGGCGGCGACACCTGGCAGAAGGGCGCGACCGACCTGCGCAGCGCCGCCGGTCTCCTCCCGCAAGAAATCAGCGTCGTCGAGAAGGTTGACGGTGGCATCTATGCGGGTGCCCGCAACAACAACGGCAGCGCCGGCAACAGCCGGGCATTTGCCGTCAGCAACGATGGTGGGGAGACGTACGCCGCGCCGTACGCGCCCATTCCGGGGCTGACGACGCCGACCGTCCAGGGATCGTTGCTGCGGTTGCGGGCGACGGATCAGGGGGCGAAGTACAACCGGATCCTGTTCGCGTCGCCGGCCGATCCGGAGCGGCGGCGGTACATGACGATCAGGTCGAGCTTCGATGAAGGGAAGACTTGGCAGTCCGTTGCCGATGGCACCAGGATCACCAGCGACTGGTCCGGGTACTCCGATATGACGATGCTCGACACCGGCGAGATCGGGTTGCTGTACGAGGGTGGAACGGTCGATGCGCGGGATCAGATCAGGTTCGCGCGGTTCACCGAGACGGACATCGGGTTGCCGGACGGAGCGGCGGGGCCGACGACGGCGGATGTCTCCGGGCTGGGCAACAACGGGATCCTGCGCGGTGGTACGACCGTTGTCGCCGGCAAGTTCGGGCAGGCGCGGGATCTGGATGGGACGGATGACGCGATCCAGTTGCCGTTCGCCGACTCGCTTGCTGTTGGTGCTGGAGATTTTACTGTTATGAGTTGGATAAAATACGGGGCCCGGACGACGCCGCAGGCGATCTTCTGGGGGTACAACATCAACGAGTTCTCGCAGTTCTGGCTGCGCGCGGAGCCTGCGGATGCTCGGATCCGGGGTCTGATCACGACTGGTGGCAACACTGCGGTGGTCGCTACTACCAAGGCGTACAACGACAACGCTTGGCATCACGTCGCGCTGCAGCGGAAGGCTGGCACGTTGTCGATCTGGGTCGATGGCGTTCAGGCGGCCAGCGTCGCGGCGCCGGCTGGGTCGGTCAGTCCGGGGCGGCCGTTCAAGATGTTCGTCGGTCAGCGGCTTGACGGTGCTCATCACTTCGACGGTTCGCTCGATGAGGTTCGCATCTACAAGCGGGCGCTCACGGCCGCCGAGATCAACAGCATCCGGACCAGCAACGTCACCACGGTCCCGAACGCGGTACTCGATCTGCCGCTCGGGTAGGCGAGACATCAGACTGACCTGGCGGACACCACGAGTCGCCAGGTCAGCTCACCCGACTCCGGTACTACGGCCGCGTCCCCCGGCCCGGCTTCGGCCAGCCCGAAAACCCTGCCCAGCATCGGCTCCACACCCAAACTCCGGTACGGCGCCTCCGCCGGATACCCACCCAGGTTGCGCCACACCGCCGTCGACACCGGTTGCCCAGGACAACTCAAGCTGAAGGTCAAGGCGTTGTCGCCGTCGATGACAGAGGTCGACGGGCAGTCAAGGAGCACTGCGCCGATGGCGGTGCCGTCGGTCGGGCCGTAGCTGCTGAGGTCCGTTCCCGCCGGTGCCGGCCACGCCCCGGCGACCCACGTCCGGGGCTCCTTCGTTGCTGAAGTTAGGGCGCGGGAGGCGCCAGCCCATCCGCCGCACTGGGCGGCGGGCTCGCTAGCGCTCGCCGCCGGCGGGGGGTCGACGTAGGCGCGGCACTCCGTGCCGGTCGGGATGTCGAGCTTCGCGCCGACGGCGCAGTCGAGGAGGGCGTGGGCGGCCCAGATGAATTGGAAGCCAGCTGGTGCCACCAGGTGGTAGTCGACCCAGATGGCGCCTGTTTCGTCCATCTCGGCAGGGGGGTCGCCACCGTTGAAGCGGCGGAGGAGGACGGCTTCGCCGTACTGGACGGCGTCCCAGTCCTCGTCTTCGTCGAGGGAACCCCAGGGTTGGTTCCAGAGGCCGCCGTGGTCGGGCGTGCCGCGGACGGTGGGGAAGCATTCGTCCAAGCCGCCGACGTCGACGTACGTCGTCAGGTCTGAACGTGGGCCGGAGATCAGGCCGGGGCCGGTCCACAGCCACTCGCGGCCGCCGAGGACCAGCGAGGTCCAGCGGCCGCCGTCGTCCAGATCGACCGCCACCTCGTTCGCGGGCAGGTCAGCCGTCGAGCTCGGCGGGTCGAGCGCTGGGTCGGGGTTGTCGGTCACCATTCTGCGAAGGATCCGTCGTCGTGGGTCCAGATCGGGTTGCGCCAGGTGTGGCCCTTCTTGTCCGCGGCGCGGACGGCAGCCTCGTCCACCGTGATTCCCAAGCCAGGCAAGGGATTCCACTCCGCGTGGCCGTCCACCCACGTGAACGGCGTCGGGTCAGTCACATAGGACGTCAGGTCGCTGTCCAGGTTGTAGTGGATGCCGCGGCTCTGCTCCTGGATCAAGAAGTTGGGCGTTGCAAAGGACACCTGCAACGAGGCCGCCAGCGAGATCGGCCCCAATGGACAATGCGGCGCCAGCAAGGCACCGTGCGCCTCAGCCAGTGCTGCGATCCGCCGCAACTCCGAGATCCCACCAGCATGCGAAACGTCGGGCTGGACCACCGCCACCCCCGCCTCCAACGCCGGCATGAAATCCGACCGCCCGTAAAGCCGCTCACCCAAAGCCACTGGCACCGTCGACGCCTCGACCACCGACGCCAGGTGATGCAGATGCTCAGGCAACACCGGTTCCTCAACAAATAAAGGGTGCAACGGCTCAACCGCATGCAAGATCCGTCGCGCAGCAGCCACCCCGACCCGTCCATGCAGATCGATCGCCACATCCCGCGAATCACCCAGTACCGACCGAGCCGCCTCCAACCGCGCAACGACCGACCGCACCTCAGCCAGCGAAGGCGACGGCTGGATCCGCCCACTGGCGTTCATCTTCACCGCGGTCATCCCGGCCTCGACCTGCGCCGCGACCTGATCTGCGATCTCAGCCGGCTCATCCCCGCCGACCCACGCATAAACCCGAGCCCGATCCCGCACCCGCCCGCCAAGCAACGATGCAACCGGCGCGCCATAGACCTTCCCAGCGATATCCCACAACGCGTGATCAATCCCAGCCAGTGCACTACTCAACACCGGCCCACCCCGATAGAACCCGCCCTTGGCCAAGATCTGCCAATGCCGCTCGATCTGCAACGGATCCTGGCCGATCAGGTACTCCGACAGCACCTCGATCGCAGTACGCACCACCTCGGCGCGCCCCTCGACCACCGGCTCGCCCCACCCGACGACACCATCACTCGTCTCGATCCGGCAGAACAGCCAGCGCGGCGCGACGAGGAAGGTCTCGATCCGCTCGATCTTCACTTGCCACCCCGCGCGGCCGACTTCCGTACTGCGGACAGGTCCTCAGCAGCCTTCGCGAGCAACTCCCGCATCGCCAGCTCGGCGCCCTCGGGGTCATGCGCCCGTACTGCGTCAACCACGCGCGCGTGGCTCGGTACGGGGTCGTCCGACGACTTGACCTTGTGCACCAGCCGATCGCGGCCGGCCAGGCCGGTCTCGATGACGACCTCCATCTTGGTGAGCAACTCGTTGCCGGTGGCAGCGAGCAACGCCTTGTGGAAAGCGACATCCGCCTCGGCAGCGTCGAGATCATTCGTTGCCGAGGACATCGACGCCAACGCCTTGTCCAGCAGGTCGATCTGCGCGTCGGAGGCCCGTACTGCGGCCAGTCGGGCGGCGGCAGGCTCGACGATGCCACGTACTTCGTGGAGCTCCTCGAGCAGCTCGGGCCGGACCTCGTCGTCATCGAAGTGCCAGCGGATCATGTCCGCGTCGAGCAGGTTCCAGTCCGAGCGCGGCCGGACGAAGGTGCCGCGCTTCTGCCGCGCGTCGACCAGGCCCTTCGCGGTCAGCACCTTGAGCGCCTCGCGGACCGCGGTCAGGCTGACCCCGAGGTCGGCCTGCAGATCGGGCACGTTGATCGTCGACCCCTCGGGGATCTGCCCCGACAGGATGCGCTGCGCCATCACCTCCACGATCTGCCCGTGCAGTCCCCGCGAAACCCCGCGCTGAATCCCCGTCACGCCGCTCTCCCCATTCCGCTGCTCGCGCACATCGCGCCGGACCTCACTGTCGTCCCGGTTCCCGGCATCGCCGCGCCGTACTCCGGTACCGCCGTCTTCGTCATGCCGAGTCCTTGGCCGCGGCCCAGCCGCCGTCGACCAGCAACTCGGCAGCGGTGATGAACGATGCCTCGTCGGACAGCAGGAATGCGACCGCCTGGGCGACTTCGTCGGGACGACCCAGCCGCCCGATGGCTGTGGCTTTCGCGCTCTGTGCCTTGCCTTCCGCGGTGACACGGTCCCATGCAGCGGTGTCGATCGGGCCCGGAAGAACCGCGTTGACCCGGATCGACCCGCCGTACTCGACCGCGAGTTGCCGGCTGAGCGCGAGCAGAGCGCCTTTGGATGCCGCGTACGCCGGATGCCCGGGGATGCCCGCGACCGCGTGCACCGACGAGACGAGGACCACCGATCCGCCGCGGGCTGCGAGGTCGGCGTACAGGATCTGGAAGCCGAGGAAGGCCGCGGTCAGGTTGACGTCGAGTTGGCGTTGCCACGACGCCGGTGGCAACTCGTGCGCCGGCCGGACGTCGACGGTGTACGCGTTGCTGACGAATCCGTCGATCGGGCCGAGCGCGTCGCGGCCTCGCGAGCGGGCCTCGTGCCAGGTGTCGGGCGATGAGACGTCGCCGACGACCGCCAGCGCACGGCCCGGGATCTCCTTGCACGGTTGGAGATCGACCTGGACGACCGAGGCACCCTCGTCGAGCAGCCGCTGCACGCAGGCAGCGCCGATCCCCGTCGCGGCACCGGTCACCACGATCACCCGCTCAGCCAGCCGCACAGACGCCTCCACACTCTCCAACGATGAACGACCACTAGTTGACCGTGAGCAGGTAACCACGTCAAGCGATTTCATCGTAATTTACGAATTAATATTGACACGTCCGCGGGAGCGGCTGCAAGATCCTCCGCAGAACGAACCACTCAATCGACTGGAGTAGTCATGGCGGGTCTGGCAGCTGATCGGCGGACGTTCCTCAAGGGGCTCGGAGTACTCGGGGCGGCTACCCTGATCCCGGGTTGCGCCACCTCGACCTCGTCACCGGGCTCGGGTTCCAGTACCGGGGCGACCGGCAGTCTCTCGCTGCAGTCGAACCTCTCCGCGGAGCAGGCGAAGGCCGCGATGGAGAAGCTGGTCGAGGCCTACAACAAGACCGGCGGCGCCACGGTGAAGCTCAACACCGTCGCCTCGGAGATCTACCGCACCCAGCTCCCGACGTACCTGACCTCGGCCAACCCGCCGGACGTCTACACCTGGTACGCCGGATCGGTCGCGGACTCCTACGCCAAGAAGGACCTGCTGCTCGACATCACCAGCGTCTGGGACACGATGGGCAACTACCCGGAGTCGATGAAGACGCTGTCCACCAGCAGCAACGGGCAGAAGATCTTCGTGCCGACCAGCTACTACTGGTGGGGCATGTTCTACCGCAAGTCGAACTTCGCCAAGTGGGGCGTGACGCCGCCGAAGACCTGGGACGAGTTCATCGCCGTCTGCAAGACGATCCAGTCCAAGGGTGTACCGCCGATCGGTATCGGCCTCGGCGACACCCCGTGGGTCGCGTCGGCCTGGTTCGACTACCTGAACATCCGGATCAATGGCGCGCCGTTCCACCGCGACCTGCTGGCCGGCCGCGGCCGTTTCGACGACCCGAAGGTCAAGGCCGTCTTCACCAAGTGGCAGGAGGCGCTCCCGTACTTCGACCCGAAGGGCAAGTCGTTCCCCTTCCAGGAGGCGACCTCGGCGCTGCTCGGTGGCAAGACGGGCATGTTCCTGATCGGCACCTTCTTCGCCGACTCCGCCCCGAAGGACGCGCTGGACGACATCGACTTCTTCCAGTTCCCGATCATCGATCCGGCGGTACCGGTCGCCGAAGAGGCGCCGACCGACGGGTACTTCGCCTCGAAGAAGGCCAAGGACCCCGAAGGCGTGAAGAAGTTCCTCACCTGGGCGGCGACGCCCGAGGCGCAGAACATCTACGTCGAAAGCTCCTCCGGTACGGCGATCCCGGCGAATCCTCTGGGCAAGTCCGCCGACACCGCGCTGGTGAAGAAGGGCAAGGCGATGATCGAGAGCGCGAAGGAGCTGACCCAGTTCTTCAACCGCGACTCCAGCGATGCTCTCCAGCCGACCGCCGACGCCGCCCTCACCAAGTTCATGGACAAGCCCGACCAGATCGATAAGATCCTCAAGGACTGGCAGGCGGCGGCCGAAAAGGTCTTCAAGGCATGACAGCAACCACTGTGGAACCGGAGTCGCCGCCTGACGCGCAGCCCCGCTCAAGGTCTGGCGAGCGGCGCCCCTGGCGAGTGTCGCCGCTGATTCTCGCGTTTGTTTTTGTTCCGTTCGCGGTTGAGGCGGTGTGGGTGTTCTGGCCTGCTCTGCAAGGGTTCTGGTTGTCGTTGACCAACTGGGACGGGTTGTCGGCGCCGAAGTTCGTTGGGTTCGGCAACTTCGGGGACATGTTCTCGGATCCGATCTTCAAGACGGCGTTGAAGAACACGGCGATCTGGCTGGTGCTGTTCGGTGGATTGAGCGTCATCGGTGGGTTCGGCATGGCGATGCTCCTGCAGAAGGAGCGTCGCGGTGTCGGCATCTACCGCGCGGCGCTGTTCACCCCGGTCGTCTTCTCGCTGGTGGTGACCGCGCTGATCTGGCGGGTCTTCTACCAGCCCGACGGCCTGGTTGATTCCGTACTCCGCGGCATCGGCCTCGAGAGCTGGATCCACCCCTGGCTGGCCGATCCGGACACCGCCCTGTACGCCGTAATCCTGCCGGCCCTCTGGAGGCAGATCGGGTACGTCATGGTGCTCTATCTGGCCGGCCTGAAGGCTGTCGACCCGGCTCTGTACGAGGCGGCTCGGGTGGATGGCGCGTCGGCCTGGCAACGGACCCGGTACGTGACGATCCCGCAGCTCAAGGGCGTGAACTCGGTCGTGCTGTCGGTGATCGTGATCGACTCGCTGCGCTCTTTCGACATCGTCTGGTCGATGACGAAGGGCGGGCCGTACCACTCGTCCGAGCTGCTCAGTACGTACATGTACTCGACCGCGTTCCAGTCCACCCAGCTGGGCTACGCGTCGGCGATCGCCGTGGTGATCTTCATCCTCGCGCTCGCCGTCATCCTCGGCTACCTGATCCGCGCCTTCCGGGAGGAGACATGACGAACCGCTTCAAGACCGGTGGGTACCACGTGGCGATGAGCATCGTCTCGTTCCTGTGGATCGCGCCGATCCTGTGGGTGGTGGTGATCTCGCTGCGCAGCTTCGACGACGTCGCGGCGAACGGGCTCGGGTCGTTGCCGCATTCGTTCACCTTCTCGACGTACAAGTCGGCGTGGGAGGACGCGGATGAGTTCAGGGCGCTGATCAACTCGCTGGCGGTGACGATTCCGGCGGTGATCCTGAGTCTTGGGCTGGCGTCGATCGCGGCGTACGGGCTGGCGCGGTACAACATCCCGTTCCGGCGGACGGTGTTGCTGCTGATGCTGATGGGCAACCTGCTGCCGCCGCAGATCCTGCTGATCCCGATCTCGCGGTTCGTCGAGCTGACCGGGTACTACGACACGCTGTATGCGCTGATCGCGGTGCACGTCGGGTTCGGGCTTGGCTTCTACACCTTCGTGCTGCATGGCTTCATGCGTGATCTTCCGCGCGAGATTCAGGAAGCCGCCACGATCGACGGTGCCGGGCCCGGCAAGATCTACGCGAGTGTGATCCTGCCGCTCACCCGTCCTGCGATGGCGGCGCTCGGTGCCCTCTCCTTCACCTGGATCTTCAACGACCTCCTCTGGTCGATCACGGTGATCCGCTCCGGCGAGAAGATGCCCGTCACGCCCGCTCTGCTGGGGCTGCAGGGTCTCTTCGTCTCGTCCTGGAATGTGATTGCCGCCGGCACCGTCATTGCGGCCGTCCCGACCCTTGCGGTCTTCTTGAAGTTCCAGAAGCACTTCGTCTCCGGACTCGCGATCGGAGCCGTCAAGTGACCCAATGGAGGTTGCGCGGAGCAACCACGTCGTACGTCGTGGAGGTACCCACGCATGGCCAGTGGGCGGCGTTGGTTGCCTGGGGCCCACATGCCATCGCCGAGGGCCCATCGCTGCTCGCCCCGATCGGCACCGAACACTTCATCCCACGCGCCGACGTCGAGCCGCTGGAGTACGGCGTAAAAGGCGTCCGCTACACCACCGCGCCCGACCTGGTGGTTACCGGCCCTGACGGCTCCGACGAACTCCGCCCGCTGTTCGTGGATTCGGTTGAGGGCGACGACTCGCTTGAGCTGACGTTCCTCGACGAGCAGCGGTCAGTGCGGGTAGTCCTGCACTACCGCATGCCCGCCGGGTTGGATGTTGTTGAGCGGTGGGTTGCCGTGCACAACGAGGGCGCCGACGAGGTCAGCCTGAAGCGGCACGACTCCGCTGGATTTGTTGTGCCGACCAGCGACGGCGCGGTGGTGAACTACCTGTGGGGCGAGTGGAACAGCGAGTTCCAGCGAGGTTCTGTCGAGTTGCGGCGTGGGCGGTTCAGCGTCGACAGCAGGCAGGGGATCACCGGGCATTCGTACTCGCCGTTCCTGGCTGTGGGAGAGCAGAGTGGGCCCGCGTGGGGAGTGCAGTTGGCGTGGTCCGGCTCGTGGGAGATGAGTGCGGAGGTCGACACCACCGGGCAAACGCGGATCCAGGCAGGACGGCTGGCATCGAGTCTCGGGTTGGCACTCGGGCCGGGGGAGAGCTGGGTTTCGCCGGTCGCGGTGGGCGGCTTCAGCAGCGATGGGCTGGATGGGCTGGCTCGGGCCTTTCACGCGTACCAGCGGAGCTTCTCGCGAGGGCTGCCGCAGAAGGTGCTTTACAACTCTTGGTTCGCGACCGAGTTCGACGTACGGGCTGGGCATCAGCTCGAGTTGGCGAAGCGAGCGGTGCGGGCTGGCGTCGAGACGTTTGTGGTCGACGACGGATGGTTTGTCGGGCGGTCGGACGATACCGGCGGGCTGGGAGATTGGGAGGTCGACCAAACAGCCTTCCCCGACGGGCTCGGGAACTTCATCGCGGACCTGAAGGAGCTCGGTCTCGGCTTCGGCCTGTGGGTGGAGCCGGAGTCGGTCAGCCCGTCATCAGAGCTGGCGGCCAAGCATCCCGAGTGGATCCTCCAAACGCCCGGTCGTGAGCCGTTGCTGGTCCGCAACCAGCTGCTGCTCGATCTGAGTCGTGACGATGTCGCGGAGTGGATCTGGGAGACGCTCGACCGGCTGCTCTCGTCGTACGAGATCAGCTATCTCAAGTGGGATGCGAACCGGCCGCGGCTCGACGCCGGGGATCAGCGGCGTGATCTCGACGGCAAGGTGGTCGAGAACCTGTACAAGATCCTCGATCGACTGCGTACCGAGCACCCGCAGGTGTACGTCGAAGGTTGCGCCGGCGGCGGCGCCCGGGTCGACCTCGGTATGGCGGCGCGCGTCGACACGCTCTGGCCGAGCGACAACACTGCACCGCTCGATCGGCTCAGCATCCAGCGCGGGTTCCTCACCGGCTACTCGCCGCACCTGATGAGTTCGTGGGTGACCGATGCCGAGGGCACCCATGACGGCCGGGAGCGTTCGCTCGACTTCCGGTTCCATGTCGCGATGGCCGGCGGGCTCGGGATCGGCGCCGACCTGTCGCGCTGGACCGATGAGCTGCTGGCGACGGCGGCGCGGCACGTTGCGCAGTACAAGGAAATCAGAGATGTGGTTGCCAGCGGCAAGGTTTATCAGCTTGCCGACGGCACGCAGTACGTGACCGAAGACCGGAGCGTCGTGTTCTTGTGGAACACGGGCGACGGCAACGTCCGCGGCACACTGCCGACGCGACCCCGCCGGATCCCGCTGGTCGAGCTGGATCCCGAGAAGAACTACCGGGTGGGAACTGAGGTCCACCCGGGCAGCTACCTGCTGCAGGTCGGTGTCCCCTGGGACGACTCGACTGATTCGCACTGCCTGGTCATCACCCCGTCCACCGAAGGATGAAGACGTGAAACGACTATCCGCCCTGCTCGGCGGCGCGCTCTCGGCGGTCCTGGTGACCGCCACGCTCGCCACCACCGCAGCAGCCACGACCACCGGCGCACCCACCCAAGCAGCCCCGGCAAAGGCCACCGCGACCAGCACGGCCGCAGTGCTCAGCCCGACCCCGTACATGGGCTGGAACACCTACTACGGCCTCGGCGGCGACTTCACCGAGACGACGATCCGCTCGGTCGCCGACTCCATGGTCAGCCGCGGCCTCAAGAAGGCCGGCTACGACATCGTCTGGCTCGACGGCGGCTGGCAGGCCGACGAGTCACGCAGCGCGGCCGGCGACCTGGTCCCCAACCCCGCCAAGTTCCCGAACGGGCTCAAGCCGCTCGTCGACTACATCCACAGCAAGGGCCTGAAGGCGGGCATCTACACCGACGCCGGCCCGTACATCCCGGGCAAATGCGGCCTCGGCAGCGGCGGCTACTACCAGCACGACGCGGACACCTTCGCTGCTTGGGGTTTCGACGCCGTCAAGGTCGACTACCTCTGCGGTATCGCCGCGAACCTCGACCCGAAGACGGTCTTCACCGAGTTCGCCAACGCTCTGCACAACAACGCGAGCCACCGCCCGCTGATCTTCAACCTCTGCAACCCGGTCACCTCGCCGGATTGGGGCAACTACCCCGAGTCGCAGCAGTCGATCAACTCCTGGTCGTACGCGCCGGGGATCGCGCAGGCGTGGCGCACCTACACAGACGTCGGCTTCCAGGGCGACATCAAGTTCAAGGACGTCCTGCGCAACTACGACGCGAACGCCCGGCACCCCGAGGTGGTCAAGCCCGGCGCGTTCAGCGACCCGGACTACCTGGCGCCCGAGCTCGGCATGACCGACGAGGAGTTCCGCACGCAGCTGACCCTGTGGTCGGTCGCAGCCGCTCCGCTCGTCGTGGGCAGTGACATCCGCAAGCTGAGCGCCACCACGATCGGCATGCTGACCGATCCCGACGTCATCGCGATCAACCAGGACAAGGCCGCAGTACAGGCCGTCCGAGTCGGCGCAGCCGGTACTACGGAGACGTGGGTGAAGCGCCTTGCCGACGGAAGTCGCGCGGTCGTACTCCTCAACCGTGGCGACAGCGCGAAGACCCTCACCACCACCGCCTCGGCCGTCGGTCTGCAAGGCGCTCGCTTCACGCTGAAGAACGCCTGGACCAACGCCGTCACCGAGAGCGCCGGCACTATCAGCGCCGCCGTACCGGGCCACGGTACTGCGCTGTTCCGGGTCGGCCCGGCGCGTGGTGTGCCAGGTATCCCGCACGTCACCGCCGGCATCCCACAGGTGACTCAGGTGGGCACGCAGGTACTCCCTGAGGGTAGCGTTCCGGTCGTTGCCGGTGGCGACGAACTGCGCGCAGAGGTTGCCGTTCGCAACGATGGTGTGCTCCCGGTCTTCAAGCCGACAGTCGCCCTGACGGCCGCCGCTGGCTGGACTGTCACGCCGATTGGCAAGGCGCCGCTGTTGCTGGCTCCCGGTCAGAAGGTCACCTTGGCCTTCAAGGTGAAGCTGCCCGCGGCGGCTGCTGAGGGCAACGCTTCGCTGACCGCGACTACGCAGTATGAGACTCTTGGCTACGGTAACCAGAAGCAGGTGACGGTGTCGCCGCTGGTCATCGCGCCGGTGCCGCCGGACGGGGTCGCGGCGCTCTCGCACCACCCGTGGATCACCGCGACCAGTGGCTGGATGTCGCCGACGGTCGACGAGAGTGTCGGCGGCGGTTCGCCGATCAGCCTGGTCAGCCAGACGTACCCGACCGGCATCGGCGTCGCCTCGCCGTCTCTGGTCCGGTACTACGTCGGCCAGCAGTGCACCAAGTTCACCGCGACGGTCGGCATCGACGACGCCGTCCGCAACGTCGGCCCGGAGGGTGGCACCTCGACCTTCCAGGTGATCGGTGACGGCAAGGTCCTGTTCGACTCCGGCGTCGTCGACCGTGACCACCCGAAGCCGGTCGACGTCGACCTCACCGGCGTCCGCGTCCTCGACCTGGTGGTCGGCGACGCCGGCGACGGCGGCTACAACGACCGCGCCGACTGGGCAGCCCCGACAGCCACCTGCTGAAGCTGAAGTACAGGCAGGGGCAGATCGCTGACGCGGTCTGCCCCTCCGGTGCTGGTGGGGCGTCCCGATCGACAGGACATAGTCGGTGGTCCGCTCGGTGGCCACGCTCACGGAGGCGCCGGTGGAGCCTGATCGAGGGTCTATGTCCTGTCGGTCGGGACGGAGTTGGGCGGGGTGAAGAGGTTGACCAGGTTGCCGTCGGGGTCGCGGAGTACGAGGGAGCGGTTGCCCCACGGCATGGTGGTCGGCTTCTGGAGGAAGTCGAGGTCTTGGAGGCGGTCGAACTCGGCGTCGACGTCGGGGACCTGGAACTCCAGGAAAGCTGAGTGGTTGTCGGCTGGGCGGACCACGTCGGCGCCGTAGAGCTTGTCGGTCAACGCGCTGCTGGAGATCGCGAGGGTGCCCGCGGTCGTCCGGAACTCGGCGAAGACCGGGACCGGGCGGGTCGCGGTGAGGCCGGTGACGTGCTCGTAGAAGGCGACCAGGCGGTCGAGGTCATCCGTCACGATGCGGACTGAGGCGAAAGTAGTCATGTCATCGACGGTAGAGCTGATACCGGACAAGATCCGCCCGGTATCCTTGTTGATGTGACGAGGCCGACTTCGAGGGTGCTGGCGCTGCTGGAGTTGCTCCAGGGCGGCGGCACGCGACGCGTCGGGGATCTGGCCGAGCGGTTGGGCGTCGACGAGCGGACGGTACGCCGGTACGCCGAACATCTCGTCGAGCTGGACATCCCGGTCCGCTCGGTGCGTGGACGCTACGGCGGCTACCACCTCGCACCCGGCTACCGAATGCCACCCCTGATGCTCACCGACGATGAAGCGGTCGCCGTCGCGATCGGACTCGTGGTCGGTCGACGGGCCGGCCTGGTACCGGAGTCCCACGCCTCCGAGAGCGCACTGGCCAAACTCCGCCGGGTCCTCCCGACCCGATTGGCCGACCGCCTCGGCGCCCTGCTCGCCACCTCGTCGTTCACCGCTCCGCCGCGATCCACCGTACCGACCGATTCGGAAGTCCTGCTGACCATCGCCGAGGCGGCGCGGGACCGCCGGTTGGTCGAGATCGGTTACAGAGATCGAGACGGGCGACGCAGCACCCGCACGATCGCGCCCGATGGCGTGGTCGGCCACTCCGGCCATTGGTACGTCGCCACCGCCGACCGCACCTTTCGGCTGGACCGCATCACCTCGGCCTCGTTGCTAACAGCAACAACAGAACATGCGCCCAGCAACGACTTGCCAGGCGCCGTCCTCGAGTCACTGGCGACCGCGCCGTGGACCCACAAGATCTCGGTACGCGTCGAGGGCTCGGTGGATGACGTGCAACGCCGCCTACCCCTCGGCCTCGCCCTGGTCACCCCACTCGAGACCGAGGTACGGGTCCAGTTCCGCGCCGAGCGCCTCGACTGGGTCCCCGCACTCCTCGCCGGGCTCGATCGGCCGTTCGTGATCGAGGAGCCGCCCGAGCTACGGCAGCGGGTCGCCAAGCTGGGGGCTCGGCTTGCCGAGTGGGCCGATGGTTGAGCCTGGGATGTCCGCACCCCGTCGCCAGCCACAGCTCGCGGATGGGCTGGGTGGATAAGAGCTACTCGGGTGCTGGAGCTCGGCGGATGGCGGCGATCGTGGGGACCGGGTCGTTGGTGAGGAAGTCGAGGATCAGGGTGTTGACCAGGGCCGGCTTTTCCTGGGGGAGGAAGTGGGAAGTACCCGGAACGATGGCGAGTTCGGCGTTCGGGAGGTTGTCGTACATCTCGACCGTGTGGGCCAGCGTCATCAGGTCGTCGTCGGAGAACATCACCAGGGTGCGGGCGGTGACGGCGGCCAGTTCCGAGGCCTGCAGGTTCGGTTCCTTGGCGGCCATCTCGCCGATCTTGGTGGCGACGACCGGGAAGTGGTCCTCGCCGTCGGGGGAGACCTCGCCGTACGCGGGACCGAGGAACTGCGTGATCATCGGGACGTCCCACTCCATCTCCGGGCCAGCCTCGCCGGACTTGTTGAAGCCGCCGCTGATCAACACCAGCCGCTTCACCAGTTCCGGCCGCTGCATCGCGACGAGCATGGCGGTGAAGGCGCCGTCGCTGTGGCCGACCAGATCGGCCGGCTGGCCGACCACGGTCTCCAGGAACGCGATCGTGTCGTCGGCCATGAGCTGGTAGCTGATCGGCCCTTCGACATCAGGCGTGTGGCCATGGCCGCGCCGCTCCGGCGTGTAGACGTGGAAATGCGACGCCAGCGCAGGCGTGTTGGCCTCGAAGAACCGCGCATCCACCAGCCCACCGTGCATCAGGACGAGTGGCTCACCCGATCCCTGCTCGTCGTACCAGGTCTTCACGGCACCCAGCTGCACGTACTCACCCATAGCGCTCCCCAATGTCCGGTTGCCGGAAAGCTACCCCACGGACGGGGCCTTGACTCGACCAGTGAGGGCCCGAACACTCTCGGTTATGAAACGACTCGCCCGCCGCCCAGGTCGGGTCTCGCTCGCCGGTGTCCTCACGGCCGCTCTGCTAGCGACGCCCCTCTTCGCATCGTCTACTGCCGTGGCCACGCCACAGGCAGATCCAGCACCCGGTCTCATCCCCAAGCCAGTCAGCCAAACCGCGTTGACGGGCCAGACCTTCAACCTGACCTCATCGAGCGCGATCAACGTTGCCGCCACCGCCGACGAGAGCCAGGCAGCCGGCAAGGTCGCAGAGCAGTTCGCGGCCAGGTTGCGTGTCTCCACCGGCTATCCGCTGGCGATCGTGCCAGGCACGGCCAGCATCAAGCTCTCCACGAACGGGCCCGCCTCGCTCGGTGCCGAGGGCTACCAGTTGCGCGCCGACAGCACCGCACTCACCGTCACCGCTGCTACCCCTGAAGGCCTGTACCGCGGTGTCACCACCCTCAGGCAGCTACTACCCGCCAAGGCCGACGCAGCGACCCAGCAGGCTGGTCCGTGGACAGTGGCCGGTACGACGATCGACGACTCTCCCCGGTACGCCTACCGCGGCACGATGCTCGACGTGTCCCGCCACTTCTTCTCCCTGGCCGAGGTGAAGCGCTATATCGACCTCGCCTCGCTCTACAAGCTCAACAAGCTCCACCTGCACCTGTCCGACGACCAGGGCTGGCGAATCCAGGTCGACTCCTGGCCGCGGCTCACGACGTACGGGGGAAGCCTCGAGGTCGGTGGGACGCCAGGAGGCTTCTACAGCAAGGCGGACTTCGCCGAACTCGTCCGGTACGCCGGTGAGCACTACCTGCAGGTCATCCCCGAGATAGACACCCCCGGCCACACCAACGCCGCGCTCGCCTCCTATGCCCAGCTCAACTGCAACAACGTTGCCCCGCCGCTCTACACCGGCACCGACGTCGGCTTCAGCTCGCTCTGTGTCGCGAAGCCCGTCACCTACACGTTCCTCGACGACGTGTTTCGTGAGGTAGCTCAACAGACGCCGGGAGACATCGTCCACCTCGGCGGGGACGAGGCGCACTCCACGCCGCACTCCGACTACCTGACCTTCGTACCGAAGGCGTCCGCTCTGGTCACCAAGCAGAACAAGCGGGTGATGGGCTGGCAGGAGATCGCCGAGACGACGCTCCCGGCCAACAGCATCGCGCAGTACTGGGGCACCGACGACACCAAGTCCCGCGACCTGGCTCGCAAGGCAGCAGCCCAAGGCGCCAAGGTCGTCCTGTCACCGGCCAACCGGGCGTACCTGGACATGAAGTACAACTCCAGTACTCCGTATGGCCTGTCCTGGGCCGGCTACGTCAGCATCCAGAAGTCCTACAGCTGGAACCCGTCGACCCTCATCCCGAACCTGCCGACCACCGCGGTCGCCGGCGTCGAGGCCCCCATCTGGACCGAGACCCTCGACAACCTCGACAAGCTCGAATACATGGCCTTCCCTCGCCTCCCAGGCATCGCCGAACTCGGCTGGTCCCCCTCCACCGCCCTCGACTGGACCACCTACAAAACCCGCCTAGGCGCCCAAGGCTCCCGCTGGGACACCCTCAGCATCAACTTCTACCGAGCCCCCGAAATCACCTGGCGTTGAAGCTGAGCACTACCTGGCTCCGAAGCGGGCCAGGTAGTGCCAGACCCGCTTGAGGTCTTGAAGGTCGTACCGATCGAGCGCCGCCGCATCGCCGAGCACCCGCGGCGTCAGCCAGCCGTCGACAGCAAGCTTCACCCCGAGATCCACGAACCGCTGACCCCGGTACTCCGGGTAGCGCCGCAACTCGTCGACGGTCAATTGGAAGCCGCCGTGCCACTCGACTGGGCAGGGCAGTCGCCCAGCCGCCTCCTCGACCGGGGTGTCCCGGTAGCTCGGGTCGAGGACTAACGCCTCGACGTCGCGGGCGAGGCGGACCGGGCCGTGGACCTGGGCTTCGATGTAGTCGTCGAGGCTGTCTACTTCGGCGGCGTTGGCGAGGTCGGTGAGGGCGAACTTCGAAGCGACTCCGAAGTCAGTCGGCTCGAAGTTGCTGTCGGGGTAGCAGAAGGTGGTTCTCGCCAGGACGCCGGCGCTCAGGCGGAGATGGGCGGAGCCGAAGCGTGGCGCCGCTCCGAACCGATGGCGGCGGAAGTTGAGGGCGCCGTAGACGGGTCGCTCGGTCGCGGGAGCATCGTCGTACGCGCCGCCGAAGATCCTGCTCTCCCAGCGCCAGCGGTCTCCGGCGGGATGGGCGGTGAGCCCGCCGTTGCTCGTGCCGGTAGCGAACTGGGAAAGGTAGACCCCATCGGCCGCCAGCGTGTCGAGGATGCCTGCACGATCGGGGTGGAAGTTGAGGGTGACGCGGAGCATGCCGTCTACGGGTGGTCCTGAGGAGAGTGCGGTCACGTGGCGGATGGCCCGTTCAGCAGCGGATGGCAGCACGGGGGAATGCTAACGGCCCGGACGGGAGGCGTCCGGGCCGTTCAAAGCAGGACTACTTGGAGCGGTGCTGTTGAGCTACATCCTTCAGGTACAGGGCGCTCTGCTTCGGGATGCGGTTCTGAGTGTCGTAGTCGACCCGGACGATGCCGAAGCGCTTCTCGTAGCCGTAGGCCCATTCGAAGTTGTCCAGCAGGGACCAGGCCAGGTAGCCGCGGATGTCGGCGCCTTGCTGGATCGCGGTGGCAACGGCGGCCAGGTGGGAGGCGAAGTACGCGGTACGACCCTCGTCGGCGACGTAGCCGGTTTCGTCGGCGGTGTCGTCGAAGGCGGAGCCGTTCTCGGTGATCACCATCGGCACGCCGGGGTAGTCCTTGCTGATCCGGACGAGCAGGTCGGTGAAGCCTTCGGGGACGATCTCCCAGTCCATCGCGGTCCGCGGCCGGTTGAGCGGCAGCGACCGGGTGATCGGGAGGCCGTCGTCGCCGACCGTCTCGCCGTTCTCACCGAAGCCGGTGAACTTCTGGCTGAAGTAGTAGTTGATGCCCAGCACATCGAAAGGCGCCGAAATGGTCGCCAGATCCCCTTCCTGGACAGGGATCTCAACACCCTCCGCGGCCAGGTCGGCGACCACGTCCGCCGGGTAGTGGCCGTGGATCAGCGGGTCGAGGTAAAGCCGCGCGCCCATCCCGTCAGCGCGACGGGCCGCCTCGACGTCCGGCTCCAAATCGCTCGCCGCGTACGCCGTTGCCGCGTTCAACGTGATGCCGATGTCGAGCTTGCGCGGCGCCGCCTCCCGCATCCGCTCCGTCGCGAGCCCATGACCGAGCAGCAAGTGGTGCACCGCCGCAACGGCGGCAGGGTATTCCTTACGTCCCGGCGCGTGCACTCCGTATGCGTAGCCGAGCATCGCCGAGCACCACGGCTCGTTCAGCGTCGTCCAGGTGTCCACCCGGTCGCTCAGCGCGTCGAACACCAGCATCGAGTAGTCCGCGAACCGGTACGCCGTATCACGCACCGGCCAGCCGCCCGCGTCCTCGAGCTCCTGCGGCAGATCCCAGTGGTACAGGGTCACCCAAGGATCGATGCCCTGAGCAAGCAACTCGTCAACGAGCCGGTCGTAGAACGCGATCCCGGCAGGGTTCACGCCCCCGCGACCACTCGGCTGCACCCGCGGCCAGGAGACCGAGAACCGGTACGTGTCCAGCCCGAGCTCCTTGATCAGGGCAACGTCGGCCGGCATCCGGGTGTAGTGCTCGCAGGCGATGTCACCGGTGTCGCCGTTGTCGATCGCGCCGGGCACCTTGCAGAAGGTGTCCCAGATCGACGGGGTGCGCCCGTCGACGTCGATGGCGCCCTCGATCTGGTACGCCGAGGTCGCGACGCCCCAGCGGAAGCCCGGCGGCAGCGTGTCGATCAAGGCCTGCTCGGCCGCCGGCGCGGTGAACACTGCGGAGGAGGTGGGGGCTGCTGTGGTGTTCATAGGCGTATGTACGGCGCCCGCCGGTGGGCGAGCGCCGTACTGGCTCCCTTCGAAGGTTGAGGTGAGAGATCAGCCGACCGGAACGCGCCCGGGCAGCCAGCAGGCCACCTCGCGGTTCGGGTCGTTCCTGGCCTCGGGGACGCCGAGGACGGGGATCTCCGTCGAGCAGCGGTCGAACGCGTGCGGGCACCGCGGGTGGAACGCGCAACCGGTGGGCATACCGCGCAGGTCAGGCGGCGAGCCGGGGATCCCGGCCAGCTCCCGGCGCGGACCACGCAGCGCCGGGAAGGACTTGAGCAGCCCTTCGCTGTACGGGTGGAGGGAGTCCTTGTAGAGGTCGGCCGACTTGGCCTGCTCGACGATGCGACCGCCGTACATGATCGCGATCCGGTCGGAGAACTCGACCAGCAGCGACAGGTCGTGGGTGATGAACAGAACGGAGAAGTCGAGCCGCTCGCGCAGTTCGACCAGCTGGGCCAGGATCTGGCGCTGCATGACGACGTCGAGCGCGGTGGTCGGCTCGTCCATGATGACGACCTGGGGCTCGAGGACGAGCGCCATACCGATCATCACGCGCTGCCGCATACCGCCGGACAGTTGGTGCGGGTAGGCGTCCATCCGGTCCGCGGAGATGCCGACCAGCTTGAGCATCTCCTTGGCCCGGGCCAGCCGCGCCTCGTGCGAGAGCTGCGGCTCGTGCGCGCGGATCACGTCGAGCATCTGGGTGGAGACCTTGTGCACCGGGTTGAGCGAGTTCATCGCGCCCTGGAACACGATCGAGGTCTCGGCCCAGCGGAACGCCCGCAGTTCGGAGTTGCTGAGCGACATCACGTCGTACGGTTCGCCGCCCGGCGGGTGGTAGATGACCGAGCCGCCGCTGATCACGCCGGGTGGCGGGAGCAGCCGGGTGACGCCGTACGCGAGCGTCGACTTGCCACTGCCGCTCTCGCCGGCCAGCCCGAGCACCTCACCGCGGTGCAGCGTCAGCGTGACGTCGCGGACCGCCTGGACGGCCTGGTCGCCGAGACCGTAGTCGACGTTGAAGTTCTTGATCTCGAGCACTGGTGCCTTCATGCGGCGCCCTTCGCTTCGTCAGTGGTCTTCCGTACCACGGGCGTGACCGGGTCCTTCTTGCCGTTCTGGGACAAGACCGGGGTGAACCCGACGCGCATCTTGACCGTGTGGCCGTCGGCGGTCTTCACCTTGGTGTGGCCGGCGCTGCGCAACCGCGGGCTGACGAACTCGTCGATGCCGAAGTTGATCAGCGACAGCGCCGTACCGAGGATCGCGATCGCGAGACCGGCCGGGACGAACCACCACCATGCGCCCTGGGCCAGCGCCTGCTGGCTCTGCGCCCAGAACAGGATGGTGCCCCAGTTCCACTCGGAGATGGTCGAGATACCGATGAAGGCCAGGGTGATCTCGGACATGACCGCGAAGATCACGGTACCGACGAAGCCCGACGCGATGATCGCGGTCAGGTTCGGCAGGATCTCGACCGTGATGATCCGCCAGGTGCTCTCACCCGTGGCTCGGGCGGCCTCGACGTAGTCGCGCCGTCGCAACGAGAGGGTCTGCGCCCGGAGTACCCGAGCACCCCACGCCCACGACGTCAATCCGATGACCAAGGCAACCATCAGGTCACCGGCGCCGGGGATGGTTGAGGCGACGATGATGATGAGGGGCAGCGCCGGGATCACCAGGAAGACGTTCGACAGTGCGGACAGGGTCTCGTCCGCGGCGCCGCCGAGGAAGCCGGAGCTGACCCCGATCAGGACCGACAGCGCGGTCGCGATCACGCCGGCCAGCAGACCGACGAACATCACCCCGCGGGTGCCGACCAGGATCTGGCTGAAGATGTCCTGGCCGAGGTGCGTGGTCCCGAACCAGTGCTTACCGGACGGGCTCTGCAGGATGTCGCTGCTGCGCTTGGACGGATCGAACGGCGCGATCCACGGCCCGATGATCGCGATCAGGCAGAAGAAGGCGAGCGTGACGAGTCCGGTAGCGGCCTTGCCGTTGGCAACGAACCGCAGCCGCTGACGCTTGGCCGGGGCGGTCGCCGCGGCCGGCCCACCGGGGGTGACCGCTGTGATGGTGCTGGCTGGTGCGGACATCGGTCAGCCCTCCTTGCGGGTGCGGGGATCGAGCAGCAGGTACGCGACATCGGCCAGCAGGTTGGCGACCAGCACCGACAGCGTGATGATCAAGAAGATGCCCTGCAGCAGCGGATAGTCCTTGGAGCCGACGGCCTGGAACAGGTTGTAGCCGATGCCGGGATAGGAGAAGACGATCTCCACCAGCAGCGTTCCACCGACGATGAAGCCGAGGGAGAGCGCGAAGCCGGAGACGTTCGGCAACAGCGCGTTGCGGGCGGCGTAGCTGACCATCACCCGCCGCTCGGACAGGCCCTTGGCATGCGCGACGGTGATGTAGTCCTCGGAGGCGACGGTGACCATCATGTTGCGCATGCTGAGGATCCAGCCGCTGACCGAGGAGATCAGGATGGTCCCCGCCGGCAGCAGGCTGTGCTGGATCGCGCTGCCGATGAACGCGCTGTCCCAGGACGGCACCAGGCCGGGCTCGTACCCGCCGGACGACGGGAAGAAGCTGCCCGCGCCGGCCAGCAGGGTGATCGCCAGCAGTCCGAGCCAGAAGTACGGGATCGACGAGATGAACGTTGTCACCGGCAACAGCCCGTCCATCCAGGAGCCGCGCCGCCAGCCGGCCAGCACACCGAGCGCGGTGCCGAGGGCGAAGCTGACGATGGTGGTGATGCCGACCAGCAGGATGGTCCACGGCAGGGACTGGCTCAGGATCTGCGAGACCGGCGCCGGGAAGAACGTGAACGACGTCCCGAGGTCACCGTGGAAGATCTGGATCCAGTAGTCCTTGTACTGCGAGAGCATGCTGGCGTTCTTGTCCAGCCCGAACAGCACGTAGAGCGAGTGGACCGCCTCGGTGCTGATGTTGCCCTGCTGCTTGTTGATCAGCGACTGGACCGGGTCACCCGGGATCAGCCGGGGGATGAAGAAGTTGATGGTGACCGCGGCCCAGGCCGTGAACAGGTAGAACGCGATCCGCTGCAGAAGGAACTTCACTTCGCGGCCCCTTCCTCGTAGAGCCAGCAAGCGGCCCAGTGTTCGCCCTCACCGGAGACCACCGGCAGTTCGAACCGGGGCGGCAGTTCGGTCGAGCACTTCGGCATCGCGTGGATGCAGCGCGGGTGGAACCGGCAACCGGTCGGCGGTGCGATCAGGCTCGGCGGCTCACCGCCTGCCGTGTCTTCGGGCGCGTCCTTCGGATCGCCGACCCGGTCGAGCCGGTCGGGGTCGGGCGCGCTCTCGATCAGCAGCCGGGTGTACGGGTGCGCCGGGTTCTGGGTGAGGGTCTCGGAGTCGCCGCCCTCGACCATCCGGCCGGCGTACATCACCAGGGTCTCGTCGGCGAAGTACCGGGCCGAGGCGATGTCGTGGGTGATGTAGAGGATCGCCAGGTTGAGGCGTTCCTTCAGGTCACGCAGCAGGTTCAGCACGCCGAGGCGGATCGAGACGTCGAGCATCGAGACCGGCTCGTCGGCGAGCAGTACCTCCGGATTGGCGCCGAGCGCGCGGGCGATCGACACCCGCTGGCGCTGACCGCCGGACAGCTCGTGCGGGAACTTGTCCAGGTAGCGTTCCGGCGGCGTCAGTTGCACCCGCAGCAGCAGGTCGCTGAGGTTCTTCTCCAGCTCGGCGGAGCCCTTGCCCGCACGGCCGTGGATCTTCAGGGCACGGGTCAGGTGGTACCGCACGGTGTGGACCGGGTTCAGCGAGGCGAACGGGTCCTGGAAGATCATCTGTACCTGGCGGCAGTACGCCCGGAAGCCGCGGCCGCCGCGGACGGTGATCGTCTCGCCGTGCAGCCGGATGTCGCCTGCGGTGCGGCCGTACAGCTGGGCCATCAGCCGGGCCACGGTCGACTTGCCCGAGCCGGATTCGCCGACGAGCGCGGTGACCCGGCCCCGGCGAAGCGTCAGCTGGATGTCGTCCACCGCGTGGACCGCCTTGCGCTCCTTGGTGAACAGGTCGCGCAGCCCCCGCCGGACGGGGAAGTGTTTGGTGAGGCCCTCGGCCTCGAGGACCACGTCGCCCGTGGTCACCGGTTCTGTCTCGGTCGCCGTCATGACGTTTCTCGACTCCTAGCTAGATCGTGGCACTGCGGCCGGATCCCCAGGTGGTGGGATCCGGCCGCAGCGATTCCTTAGGCGCCCGCGGGCTTCAGGTTCAGGACGATCTGGAGTGCGTTCTGCTGGGTGGGCTGACCCGGCGCGTACGGGTTCGCGTCGTCCGGCCAGCCGGTCCAGTTCTTGGTGCTGTACAGACCGCCGACGTTGGACGCCGAGGTCGGGATGATCGGCATCTGCTCGACCATGATCTTCTGCAGCGTGTTCAGCGCGGTGGTGCGAGCAGCCTCGTCGGCGGCGTTCGCGTAGGCGTCGAGGGCCTTGGTGGCCTCCGGCGAGTTGAACCGGCCGTAGTTGCCGCTCACGCCGCCCTTGCCGACCGGCTTGAGGATCTTGCCGTCCATGATGTTCTGGTAGATGTCGAACGGCGTCGCGCCACCGTTGGTCCAGTGCATCGCGGCGTCGAAGTCACCCTCGTCGATCTTCTTGAACCAGGCGTCCTGGTTCGCCTTGTCGACGGTCGCCTTGATCCCGATCGTGGACAGGTTGTCCTTGATGATCTCGAGGTCGGTGATGTAGTCGGACCAGCCGGCCGGGTCGGTCAGCGTGATCGTGACCGGCTTGCCGGTCTTGTCCTTCAGGACGTCGCCCTCGAGCTTGTAACCGGCGGCGGCCAGGTCGGCCTTCGCGCCGTCCACGTCGACGACGTGCTTCTTGTCCTTGTACTCCGGGGCGATGAACGACTCACCGGCCGGGGTCGGGATGCCCGTGACGGACTCGACCTTCGGGTAGAAGTACCCGGCCTCGCCCTGCTGGAAGATGTCGTCGCGGTTGATCACCTTGTCCATCGCGCGGCGCAGCGCCGGGTCGTCGAACGGCTTGCGGGTGGTGTTGATCCACAGGCCGTGGATGCCCAGGTTGGCCGGGAAGAACAGCTTGTGGTTCTTCTCGTCCTTCGACTGGTAGACCGCCTTCACGTTCGGGACGAAGACGAAGCTCCACTCCGAGGCGCCGTTGGCCAGCGCGGTGGTCTGCGCGTTGTTGTCGTTGTACGAGGTGTAGCGCAGTTCCTTGATCTTCGGCAGGTCCTGCCAGTACGAGTCGCGGACCGTCAGCGTCGTGGTCTGCGGGGTGAACGACTTGACCGTGTACGGGCCGGTGCCGATCGGGCTCTTCAGGGTGTCCTTGCTCGGGTCCTTGATCGCCGACCACTGCTTCTTCGAGACGACGAAGACGGTCAGTACCTTGTTCTGGTTGGTGAACTGCGACCGGGTGAAGGTCAGGTCCACCTTGTTGCCCGACGCGGTGATCGTCCCGTAGGGGATCGCGTCGGTGTTCAGGCCCTCGTTGTCCTTGCGCAGCTGGAACGAGTAGGCGACGTCGTCGGCGGTCATCGGGGTGCCGTCGGAGAACTTGACCCCGTCGCGGATGGTCAGCGAGAGCTTGGTGAAGTTGGCGTCCCACTTCCACTCGGTGGCCAGCCACGGCTTGCCCGGCTCGGCGGGCTTGATGCCGTTGATCATCACCAGCGGCTCGAAGATCATCCAGCGGTAACCCAGCGACGCACCGGCCGAGGAGCCGAGGAACGGGTTGTGGTTCTCGGTCTGCGGGCCGTTCGGCATTCCCACGTTGAGCACGGTGGTGGCGCTGCCGCCCGTGCCGGCGGTGTTCTTGCTGTCGTCCCCGTTACTGCAGGCAGCCATCAGAGCTGCCGCGAGCACGCCCGTGAGGGCTAGCGCGACTGAGCGTCGAGCTCGCATCGTTCCTCCTGTGTTTCGTCCAACTGGTTGGCGGATGACAGTGGGATGACTGTCGGGTGGAGCCTGGGGGGCCTTCGCATCGTGCCGTGAAAGCGCTCTCATGGGAATATCGGCGGCGCTAACGGATCGGTATCGGTGTTGCTACGGATCGGGGTCGTTCACCGGCGGCGGAGCGAGGGCAGTCACTCCGCCGCCGGAGTCCTGGCCTAGCGATTCACGGTGTGACGAGCAGTCACGGGGGCGGTTGAACTGCGGACGATGAGGGTCGTCGGCAGCACTTGGGGCTCTTCCGGCATCGGACTGCCGCCGAAGTAGCCCATCAGCATCCGGGCCGCCGCCTGACCCATCTGGCGCATCGGCTGATGCACCGTGGTCAACGGCGGTTCGGTGTGCTGGGCGTAGGGGATGTCGTCGAAGCCGACCACCGACACGTCGTTCGGCACGTTCCGCCCGGTCTCCCGGACGGCCTGGATGGCGCCGCCGGCGGACAGGTCGTTGTGCGCGAAGATCGAGTCGAACCGCAGTCCGGCGTCGAGCGCCTGCTGGACGCCTTTGCGGCCGCAGTCGTGGGTGAAGTCGCCTTCGAACACGAGCCTCGGGTCGAGCTCGATACCGGCCGCCGCGTAGGTGTCGCGGAAACCGTCCAGGCGTTCCTGGGTGCAGCCGAACCAGTCCACGCCGGTGATCACCAGCGGCTGGTGCCGGCCGAGCTCCAGCAGGTGCTGGGCCGCGGCCGCGCCACCGGCGCGGTTGGTGGTGGCGACGGACGGGAAAACAGGTTGCTTGGCCCGGTCGTCGATCAGTACGACGGGTAGGCCGCGCGAGTGCAGTTGCTCGATATAGGCGAGCGTGCCTTCCGGCTCGATCACCAGCAGGCCGTCGAAGGACTGGGCCGAGACCTGGGAGGCGAACTGCTGCATGGATTCCTCACCCCGGTTGCAGGTGAACAGCAGCAGGCCGTAGCCCTCGGACTCGACCACGTCCACGGCGCCCTGCAGTACCTCGCCCATCCAGGGCCAGGTGAGCGAAGGGACCAGCATGCCGACGATCCGGGTCCGGCCGCGGGCCAGTCCGACGGCCCGGGCGCTCGGCACGTAACCGAGCTCCGCGATGACCTGGCGGACCCGCTCGGCGGTGCGCATGTCGAGCTCGCCCTTGCCGTTCAGGACACGGGAAACGGTGGTCTTGCTGACTCCCGCGCGGGCGGCGACGTCGGCGATGGTGATCGACACTTCAGCTCCCCTCGGGCGGTTGGGGTTCATGTTGCCGCGACGTGTCCGGAATGTTCGGAACCGGTTTCGGAAGCGGTTCCGTAGAGTGAAGCCGAGTGAGTCAGCTCACGTCAATCACGGTGCGATAACGAATCAGGACTAAGTTCACGATTTGTAAGAAGTCCTTCGTTGTCTTCGCCCGAGAGCTGCTTCAGGGCCTTCCGGGCCGGGTCTGGTGCATGATGGAGTGTCGGTCGAACAATCGATTTCAGCCGCCGGCCGGCGCAGACCCCGAGGGCGGATCACACAACGATGGATGGACGCCGGACCACTGTGCGCGACATGCGCCGGTCCAACCGCTCCGTGCTGCTGACCAGCATCTACCGCGACGGCCCGCTGAGCCGGTTCGAGCTGGGTCACCAGACCTCGCTGAGCGCCGCGAGCGTGAGCAACCTGGTCGGCGAGCTGCTCGACGAGGGCGTGGTCGAGGAGGCCGGTTCAGTCGAGTCCGATGGCGGCCGGCCGCGCGTGCTGCTTCGGGTCGCCCCGACCTTCGGGTACGTCGTCGGCGCGGAGGTCGGCGAGACGCGGGTCCGGGTCGAGTTGTTCGACCTCGCGATGAAGCAGCTCGCCACGAAGGTCTATCCGATCGAGACGCCCAAGCCGGATCCGGCGCTCGTGGTGAAGTACGTGCTGGCTGGGCTTTCCGAAGTACTGGCTCAGGCTGGGATTGCTCCGGATCGCGTGCTCGGCTTGGGTGTTGCGGTCGCCGGTGTCGTCGAGGGGCCGGCCGATGCTGTCGTGCATGCGCAGACGCTTGGCTGGGATGCGGTGCCGCTGGGTGCGTTGCTCGCGGCCAAGACGGACATCCCGATCCAGGTGGACAACGGCGCCAACACACTCGGCCAGGCCGAGATGTGGTTCGGGGCCGGCCGCGGCGCGACCGATGCTGTGGTCGCGCTGGTTGGGTCCGGGGTCGGGGCCGCGCTTGTCACGGGTGGCACCAGCTATCGCGGCACCCGCAGCAGCGCGGGGGAGTGGGGCCACACCACGATCATGTACGGCGGTCGGCAGTGTCGCTGTGGCTCGGATGGCTGCCTCGAGGCGTACGTCGGTGCCGAAGGTGTACTCGATCGACACCGACTGGCTGGTGGCACTGAGGTTTCGTTCGGGGCTGACGAGGAGGCCGCCTTCATCAGCCTGCTCGACTCGGTCGGCTCGTCCGAGGCGGCGGCGAAGGTGGTCGAGGACACGATCGGCTACCTGGGCGCGGGTTTCGCCAACCTGGTCAACCTGTTCAACCCCGAGCGGATCGTGCTCGGCGGCTGGTCCGGCCTGTTGTTGGGGGAGCGCTACTTGCCCGAACTGCGCGCGGCGACTGCTCGGCACGCACTGCGCCAGCCTTATGCGCAGGTCTCCATCGAGTTGTGCGAGCTCGGTCGCGATGCGGTCGCCATGGGGGCGGCGACGCTTCCGATCCTCCGGCTGCTCCGCGACGGCGGCACCACGTCGCGTGCTCCACGGAACCTCACCGCACGCGCTCGCTGACTTCACCTTTTCTGCCTTCCTGGTTCCGGAGCCCCGTTCGCTATTCCGGGTTCAGGACTTCAACTATGCTTTGAAAAAACCCGCCTACTACCCCTTGGGGGTCACCGATGGTCGAGCTCTCCCCGCTCCGGCAGGACTTCGTCTGGGGTACCGCCACCTCGGCGTACCAGATCGAAGGCGCGATCGACGCCGATGGCCGGCTGCCGTCGATCTGGGACACGTTCTGCCGTGTGCCCGGCGCGATCGACAACGGTGACACCGGTGACGTCGCATGCGATTCGTACCACCGCTGGCCCGAGGACCTCGACCTGATCAAGCAGCTCGGCGTCGACGCGTACCGGTTCTCGATCGCCTGGCCGCGGATCTTCCCGACCGGCTCCGGCGAGGTCAACGAGGCCGGTCTGGCGTACTACGACCGGCTGGTCGACGATTTGCTTGCCAATGGCATCAAACCCTTCGTCACCTTGTACCACTGGGATCTGCCGCAGGCGTTGCAGGATCTCGGCGGCTGGGAGAACCGCGAGACGGCGTACCGGTTCGCGGAGTACGCGGCTGTCGTCGGCGCCCGGCTCGGTGATCGGGTGACCGACTGGGTGACGCTGAACGAGCCGCTGTGCTCGGCCTGGATCGGCCACTGGGAAGGGCGGATGGCGCCCGGGATCAAGGATCCGGCGATCGCGGTGCGCGCGTCGTACAACCTGATGCTTGCCCATGGCCTCGGTGTCGCGGCGTTGCGCGAGTCGGCGCCGAAGCCGCCGTCGATCGGTCTGGTCGTCAACCTGAGTGGGATCGAGCCGGCGTCGACCGCTGCCGCCGACATCCGGGCGGCACAGGTTGCCGACGGCCACATCAACCGCTGGTGGCTCGACCCGCTGTTCGGTCGCGGCTTCCCGGCGGACATGGTCGAGGTCTACGGCGTCGAGCTTCCCGAGCGGCCTGGTGATGCCGAGATCATCGCGGCGCCGACGGACTTCGTCGGGCTGAACTACTACTTCCGGCAGATCGTGAAGGCGGACGAATCCGTTCCTGTGCTGGGATTCAGCCAGGTCCCGGGCCCGAACGTCGCGCACACGATGCTCGACTGGGAGGTCCACCCGGCGGGGCTGGAGGAGCTGATCCTGCGGCTGGCCAAGGAGTACGGCGCCGAGAAGATCTACATCACCGAGAACGGTTCGGCCTGGGTCGACCAGCCTGACGCGGACTTCAACGTCGACGACACCGACCGGACCGCTTACCTGGAAGGCCATCTGGCCGCCTGCGTCCGCGCGGTCGAGCAGGGCGCTCCGCTGGCCGGCTACTTCGCCTGGTCCCTGATGGACAACTTCGAGTGGGCCTACGGTTACGCCCCTCGCTTCGGCCTGTCCTACGTCGACTACCCAACCGGCAAACGCGTCATGAAAACCAGCGGCAAAACCTACACCGACCTCATCAAGACCCACCGCAATCTCGGGGGTTAACCCCTCAAACGCAAGGTTGCCCCACCAGAATCTGGTGGGGCAACCCACCATCTCGGGGGTTAACCCCCGAGATGTGAGCGGTTGGGTGCGGTTGGTGCGGTGGTTACAGGGTCCACTTCTGGGCTGCGGAGCCGTTGCAGGTCCAGATTTGGAGGCGGTTGCCGTTGGCTGGGTTGGCTGATGGGACGTCGACGCACTTGTTGGCCTGGGGATTGACCAGGTCTTGGGCGCCGCTGTACGTGAACTGCTGGGCCGGATTGCCGCTGCAGGTGGCTATCTGGAGTTTGGTGCCCTCGGCGGTACCACCGCCGGCGATGTCCAGGCACTTGCCGAGGGCACGGATCGTGCCGTCACCCGGGCGGGTCCACTGCTGGGCAGCCGATCCGTTGCAGTCGTAGAGCTGTACCGGCGTACCGTCGGCCGAGTTGGCCGCCGCGACGTCCATGCACTTGCCGAGTGCCTTGATCGCGCCGCCGCCGCCACCGCCGCCACCGGAGGTGAGCTGGTTGACGCGGACGTAGTCGATCGTCATCGTCTGCGGCATCTGCGTGCTGCCGTCGGGGTAGCCCGGCCAGTAGCCGCCGACCGCGACGTTCATGATCAGGAAGAACGGGTGGTTGAAGACCCAGGTGTCGCCACCGAGGTCGGCCGCGGTGCGGCGCTGGTACTGGACACCGTCGACGTACCAGGTGATCGCGCCCGGCTCCCAGTCGACCGTGTAGGTGTGGAAGCCGTCGCGGAAGGCCTGGCCGTTGGGGGAGTTGTACGCCGCGCCGATGCCCTCGGCGCCGGAGTAGCCCGGGCCGTGGATGGTGCCGTGCACGGTGTTCGGCTCGCGGCCGATGTTCTCCATGATGTCGATCTCACCGTTGTTCGGCCAGCCGCCGCCCTGGGCGCCGAGCATCCAGAACGCGGGCCAGACCCCTTGGGTGCCAGGGATCTTGATCCGCGCCTCGAACCGCCCGTACGTCTGGGTGAAGGTCTGCGCGGTGAGCAGCCGGGCCGACGTGTACTGGCACGGGCCGTAGTGGCACTGGAAGCCGCCGTTCTCCTGGCGGGCCGTGATCACCAGGTTGCCGGCGCCGTCCTTCGCGGAGTTGCGGGTGCTGTTGGTGTAGTACTGGCGTTCGTCGTTGCCCCAGCCGGAGCCGCCGATGTCGTAGCGCCACTTGCTGGAGTCGGGGGCCTGGCCGGACGGGCCGTCGAAGTTGTCCTCCCAGATGACCGGCCCGACCGCGTTGGCCGCCATCGGCGAAGCCGCCGAGTCGACTGCGGAGGTACCGGCTGTCGCGGGGGACTGGAGCAGAGCGGTGCCGACCAGGGCGGCGCCTGCGGCGAGCAGGGCGGCTGACCGGAACCGGGTACGCGTGAGCCTCATGCGTGCCTCATTTCTCGCGCGGCCGGAGGGGCGTCCGGCCGATGGGGGGCGGGGGCGGACTGTCGCGAGACAGGGTTTCGCTGGGTGGCAGCTTGCTGTGAGAACGCTCTCAGGTCAAGACCACACATAAATATAAGGCGTGAAAAAAGTGGTGCCCTGACGTTGACACGGCTATTCACCGATGGTTATCTCAACCTGACCACCAGTTGCGGCGCGGGCAGACGCCGGTACAAGTGGTCTCCGCCGGGGTTTCGTGCACATCTCCGGCGCCCAGGCACGCACCTCGCGGCACTGGAGAGACATCCACGATGCTCCGCATCGAGGACATCCCTCCAGCACCGCGATGCACGCACCTGGACACCGGAGCTGAAGCACGAAACCCCGGTGGAGACCACTGGGGTCCTACCCGCCCCTGAGAAACCCCTTGAGCAAAAGGGAGATCCGCCCATGTCTCCGAACTGGACCCTCCGTCTCGGCGGTCGTCGCCGGCGGGTGCTGCCGGCCCTTGCCGGGCTCGCGGCCCTGTCCGTGATCGCGACCGGAATCGGGATCAGCAATCCCGAGCCCGCGCACGCGGCCGGCGAACAGGTCAACATCTACCTGACCACCACGAGCGACTCGGCCGGCCAGAACGTCACCCGCGGGCTGCAGCAGCAGACGCCGGTCAACTTCGGCCCGGCCGGTGGCACCGCCAACCAGACGATCACGGTCAACGAGAACACGACGTACCAGTCCTTCGAGGGTGGTGGGGCGTCGTTCGCGGATAGCTCCGCCTGGCTGCTGAACAGCAGCAACACGATCTCGGCGGCGACCCGCAACCAGGTGATGAAGGACCTGTTCGATCCGGTCAACGGGATCGGCCTGGCCTTCATCCGCAACCCGATGGGCGCCTCCGACCTGGCCCGGTTCAACTACTCCTACGACGACACCTGCTGCAACCTGAACGACTTCACCATCAACCACGATCTGGCCGACGTGGTGCCGCTGACCAAGCAGGCCAAGCAGCTCAACCCGGCGGTCAAGGTGATGGGCTCGCCGTGGAGCGCGCCGGCCTGGATGAAGGACAACAACGACTTCGTCCACCGCGGCTGGCTGAAGGCCGAGTACTACCCGATGTACGCCCAGTACTTCGTCAAGTACATCCAGCAGAACGAGGCCCAGGGCAACCACATCGACTACGTCTCGGTGCAGAACGAGCCGACCTGCTGTGGTACCGACAGCACCGGCTACGCGTCGATGAACTGGAACGGCTCGGGCCTGCTCGAGTTCACCAAGAACCACCTGTTCCCGGCGCTGCACGCGGCCGGGCTGTCCACCAAGGTGCTGGTGCTCGACTACAACTGGGGCAACTACAACGACCTCGGCTCGGTACCGCTGGCCGACGCGACGCTGCGCAACGACCCGAACTTCGGCGGCATCGCCTGGCACGGGTACGGCGGCGACGTGAACCTGCAGACCCAGATCCACAACCAGTACCCGAACGTGAACGCCTATATGACCGAGCACTCGGGTGGTACCTGGATCCCGAACCAGCAGGTCGAGGACATGAACAACCTGATCGACTACACCCGCAACTACGACAAGTCGTGGGTGAAGTGGGGCCTCGCGCTGGACGAGAACCACCTGCCGTTCGTGGGCTCCGGCTGCAACGTCTGCACCGGCCTCGTCACCGTGCACCGCAACGACGGCCAGGCCGGCCAGGTCACCAAGACGGTCGAGTACTACACGATGGGCCACCTGACCAAGTTCGTGAAGCCGGGCGCGCTGCGGATCGACTCGACCGCGAACGCCTCGGTCAAGAACGTCGCCTGGAAGAACCCCGACGGCTCGAAGTCGCTGATCGCCTTCAATACCACCGGTGGCAACCAGTCGGTCCGGGTCAACTGGGGCAGCCAGTCCTTCACCTACACACTGCCCACCAAGACCTCGGCGACCTTCACCTGGTCCGGTACGCAGGGTGGTGGCGGTACGGGTGGCCAGATCACCGGCCTGGCCGGCAAGTGCATCGACGTGGCCGGCGCCAACCCGGCGGACGGTACTGCGGTCAACCTGTACGACTGCAACGGCAGCGCTGCCCAGCAGTGGAGCCGGCCTGGTGACGGCACCCTCCGCGCCCTCGGCAAGTGCCTCGACGTCGCCAGCGGCTCGACCGCCAACGGTGCCCAGACACAGCTCTGGACCTGCAACGGCAGTGGCGCCCAGCAATGGAACTACGCGAACAACGACCTGACGAATCCACAGGCGAACAAGTGCCTGGATGTGACCGGCAACAGCTCGGCCAATGGGACCCGATTGCAGATCTGGTCCTGCACCGGGGCGGCCAACCAGAAGTGGACCATCTCCTAGCCGGTAGTCACTGACACCGGCTCGACCGACGCGGTGTCCGCACGGGGACACCTGCTGCAGCACGACCGCCACCGCGCCCCCGGTGGCGGTCGCGTTGCGTTCCGGGGTGCTTGACTCTCCGGTAGGCGGAGGGTGGAGGGTTGCCTCATGACGGCGTCGGTGACGATTGGTGAGTTCTCCAGGCTCACGCATCTGAGCGTGAAGACCTTGCATCACTACCACGAGATCGGCCTGCTGGCGCCCGCGCGGATCGACGCATCGTCGGGCTATCGGCGGTACGAGACAACGCAGGTCCCGGTGGCCCAGTTGATCCGGCGGCTGCGCGATCTGCAGATGCCGCTGGCTCAGGTGCGCGCCGTGGTCGAGGCGCCTGACGTCCAGACCCGCGACCAGACGTTGAGGTTGCATCTGGATCAGATGGAGCGCGAGCTGGCCCAGACGCGAGATGTGGTCGCCTCGCTGCGGTCGATGCTGACTCTGCCGGTCGGCGAGTTGGCGGTCGAGTACCGGTTCGTACCGGCGTTCCGGGCGTACGCGGTCACTGATCGGGTTGATCGCGACTCGATCGACGACTGGTGTGCGTCGACCTTCGGTCTGCTGGGGGAGATCGCTGGCCGGCAGGGCATCAACGCGACCGCCGGCGCGACGTACGGGGACGAGTTCTTCACCGAGGATGTCGGTGAGGTGGTCGGCTTCCTGCCGGTAGCGCCGGATCAGCCGGCGATCGATCGCGTCGCGCTGGTCGACTTGCCGGCGAGCTA
Organism: Kribbella sp. NBC_00382; assembly: GCF_036067295.1. Lineage (NCBI taxonomy): Bacteria > Bacillati > Actinomycetota > Actinomycetes > Propionibacteriales > Kribbellaceae > Kribbella > Kribbella sp. NBC_00382. Next base: position 224,996 of record NZ_CP107954.1, on the reverse strand, counting down.
TTTCGCGATCACCCGGCACGACGGGCCGTTCAAGGACTTCGACCGGACCTATGGCGCGCTCGGCAGCCACGTCGCGGAGTACTGCGAGGTCGCTGCCGGGCCGATTCGCGAGCTGTATCTCGTCGGGCCGGGGGACGGCGTCGACGAGACCGAGTTCCGTACCGAGATCTGCTGGCCGATCCAGCGGATCCCCACTCCGAAAGGCTGAACCACCATGTCCATCACTCTCGAACACGTCGTCTTCGACTGCAAGAACGCCGCCGAACTGGCCGGCTTCTGGGCCGGCGTGCTCAACTCCTCAGTGGATGCTGAGGGCAACGAATTCTTCGCGACCGTGAACAAGGCGGCCGACGGACCGGCGCTGATGTTCATCCAGGTCCCCGAGGACCGGGCCGGCAAGAACCGCCTGCACATCGACTTCGCCACCACCGGCTGGGCCGACGAGGTCGACCGCATCGTCGGCCTCGGCGCCAAGCGGGTCGGCGAGTTCGACGAGTACGGCGCCCACTGGGTCACCCTCGCCGACCCCGAAGGCAACGTCTTCGACCTCGCCGAATCCAAGTGAACTGACTAGTCGAGCGGTTGGTACCGGCGGCCGTCGGTAGTGGCTTGATCCAGGTCGACCAGGTCGTTGAGGAGGGCTCGGGCCTTGGGGGTTGGCCAGCGGAAGGCTCGGGCCAGGTCGACGGGGGCTGTGTCGAGCATGGTGTCGAGGTAGTGGCGGGCTGCCTCGCGGTGGTCGGTGCGGCCGCCGACGTCGAACTGTTCGCAGGTGAGGGTGAGGAGTGCGGCGGGCCAGCCGGTGCCTTGCTCCTCGATGCCGGCGGTGGTGACGAGCAGGTTCTTCTGGAGTTCGCCGATCGCGCGCTGGTACTTGTTCTTGTCGCCGAGCAGGGCGCGGAGGGTGGCGCTGGAGAGCGGCTCGACGGCCAGGGCCTCGGCTAGCTCGTGGGCTGCGGGTGACAGGTCCAGGTGCTCGTGGTCGTCCAGCTCGCCGTCGCCTGGGTAGAGGGCGGCGAGCAGGCTCGGGGAGAGGAAGGAGCCTCGGCCGTTGAGGAAGGCGCCGTACCAGGCGAGGCCGCGGCGGGGGAGTTCGTCCTTCCAGCTCCAGACCTTCTGCTCGTTGTCGTTCATGCCGCCGGCGAACGGCTCCTCGTCCTCGCCCGCCACGGCCTCCCAGAGGGATGGGCCGAGCGGTTTCTGAGCGGGGAAGAGCAGGGCGAAGCCGACGTCGTCGACGAACTTGCCTGCGCGGCCGACCGAGCCCACCCGGCGACCGCGCACCCACCACCGCTCGCCGCGAGCCGCTGCCAGCAGGTCGTCGGGCTGTCCGTCTGAAGTCCTCGCGCGCGCCATCTGGACAGTCAATCATCGGGCACCGACAGTTCGGACTCGATTTGGGAACGCTCCCACCGAGCTATTGACAGTGGTCTACGTCACCCCGATGCTCTTGGGAGCGCTCCCAGATGGAGCGCCCTGAGCAACTAGGAGGGGTCAGGCGATGAGCCAGACGAAGCGGTTCCTGGCGGTCACGGTGGCTGCCGTGACGGCCATGAGCATGGTCGGGGCATGCAGCAAGAACACGGACACCAAGCCGGCGGCGGACGGCCAGGTCAATCTCGTGGTCGACACGTTCGGGGACTTCGGCTACAAGGCGCTGGTCGCGCAGTACCAGACCGACCACCCGAACGTGAAGGTCGAGCTGCGCAGTGTGCAGAAGCTCGACGACTACAAGCCCAAGCTCACCCAGTACCTCGCGGCCGGGACCGGCGCCGGGGACGTGGTGGCGCTCGAGGAGGGCATTCTCAACGAGTTCAAGACCCAGCCGCAGAACTTCGTCAACCTGCTCGACCAGGGCGCGGCCGACCAGCAGGCGAACTTCCTGCCGTGGAAGTGGGAGCTGGGCAGGGTCGGCGCCGACGGGCCGCTGATCGGGCTCGGTACCGACGTCGGCGGGCTGGCCGTCTGCTACCGCAAGGACCTGTTCGCGAAGGCGAAGCTGCCGACCGACCGGGAGGCGGTGTCGAAGCTGTGGCCGACCTGGGACGAGTTCATCACCACCGGCAAGAAGTTCACCGCGGCCAACACCGGCGCCAAGGGCTTCGTCGACTCGGTCACCACCAGCTTCAGCGCGATGTTGTCGCAGGCCGGCGACACCAACTTCTACGACCGTGACAACAAGCTGATCGCGGACTCCAACCCGGTCGTGCGGCAGGCCTGGGACACCTCGATGAAGATGGTCTCGGAGGGTGTCAGCGCCAAGATCGCCACCTGGTCGAAGGACTGGGAGGCCGGCTTCAAGAACGGCAGCTTCGCGGTCACCATGTGCCCGTCGTGGATGCTCGGGATCATCAAGACCAACTCCGGCGCCGCGAACGCCGGCAAGTGGGACGTGGCCGCGGTACCTGGTGGGGGCGGCAACTGGGGCGGTTCCTGGCTGGCCGTGCCCACCCAGAGCAAGCACCCCAAGGAGGCCTACGAACTGGCCAAGTTCCTGACCAGCCCGGAAGGTCAGGTCGCCGCCTTCAAGGAGGCTGGTCCGCTGCCGTCATCGCCGAAGGCGCTGGACGACCCCGCGTTCCTGGCACTGACGAACGACTACTTCTCCAACGCCCCGGTCGGCAAGATCTTCGGCGAGGGCGCCAAGTCGCTGAAGCCGGTCGTCCTCGGCCCGAAGCACCAGGCCGTCAAGGAGCGGGCCTTCGAGCCGGCCATGCAGGCGGTCGAACAGGGCAAGCTCACCCCCGACAAGGCTTGGCAGCAAGCACTGAAGAGCGCTGTCAAAGAGGCGAAGTGACCTCTTCCAGCGTCATCCGGTCGTCGGCGGCAGCGCGTGCCGCCGACGGCCGGGTTCCCTGGCGCTCCCGGCTGACCCGCGCGGACATGAAGTACGCGCCGTACTTCTTCATCGCGCCGTTCTTCGTCCTGTTCCTCGTCTTCGGGGCGTTCCCGCTGGTCTACACCGGCTGGGTGTCGCTGCACGACTGGCACCTGATCGGTGACCACACCTTCGTCTGGTTCGACAACTACACCGCGCTGTTCTCGGATCCGGACTTCTGGAACGCGCTGAAGAACACGGTCGGCATCTTCGTGCTGGCGACCGTCCCGCAACTGCTGATGGCGCTGTCGGTGGCCAACCTGCTGAACCGCAAGATCCGCGCGCGCACCTTCTTCCGGATGGGGGTGTTGATCCCGAACGTCACCTCGGTGGCGGCGGTCGGCATCGTCTTCGGCCAGCTGTTCGCCCGCGACGTCGGCCTGGTCAACTACGTGATCACAGCCTTCGGCCTGGACGCGGTGGACTGGCAGGCCAACTGGTGGTCCAGCTGGATCGCGATCGCCGTGATGGTCGACTGGCGCTGGACCGGCTACAACACGCTGATCCTGCTCGGGGCGATGCAGGCGATCCCCAAGGACCTGTACGAGTCGGCGTCGCTGGACGGCGCCGCACCCTGGCAGCAGTTCTGGCGGATCACCGTGCCGTTGCTGCGCCCGACGCTCGTGTTCACCGTCATCATCTCCACGATCGGCGGCCTGCAGTTGTTCACCGAGCCGGTGATCTTCGGCAACGGGAGGATGCTCGGCGGCACGCTGGGCCAGTTCCAGACGGTCACCATGTACATGTACGAGACGGCGTTCCAGCGCTTCCAGTACGGCTACGGCGCCGCCATCGCGTGGTCGCTGTTCGGGCTGATCGTGGTGTTCTCGCTGATCAACCTGCTGATCGTCCGGCGGGCCGCGCGGTGAGCGCGATGAAAGCCGCGTCGGTCCGGCTGTGGCGCACCAGCCCGTTGACGTACCTGGCGCTGATCGTCGCCTGCGCGTTGTCGCTCTTCCCGATCTACTGGATGGTCGTCGTGGCCACCCGGTCCAACGACGTCATCAACGATGTACCGCCACCGCTGCTCCCGGGCGGTGAGCTCGCCGCGAACGTCGGCCGGGTGTTCGCGAACGAGCACGCGGCGTTCGCCTACGGGCTGGTGAACTCGGTGGTGGTCTCCAGCGTGGTGACCGTCTCGGTGGTCTTCTTCTCCACCCTGGCCGGTTTCGCGTTCGCGAAATTGCGGTTCCGCGGCCGCAACGGTCTGCTGCTGGTGATCGTCGGCACGATGATGGTGCCGGTCCAGCTCGGCCTGATCCCGCTGTACATGCTGATGGTGAAGATCGGCTGGAACGGTCACCTGCAAGCGGTGATCGTGCCGTTCCTGGTGAGTGGTTTCGGCGTCTTCATGATGCGCCAGTACGCCGCCGAGGCGATCTCCGACGAGTTGGTGGAGGCCGCCCGGGTGGACGGCTGCTCGACCTTCCGGATCTACTGGAACGTCGTGCTGCCCGTACTGCGGCCCGCCGCGGCCGTCCTCGGTCTGCTGACCTTCATGCAGACCTGGAACGAGTTCATCTGGCCGTACGCTGTCCTCGACGCGAACACCCCGACCGTTCAGTTGTCGCTCAGCCTGCTGGCGACGGCGTACTACACCGACTACGCGCAGGTCTTCGCGGCGACGGCGCTGGCCACGCTGCCCCTGTTCGCGGTGTTCATCCTGTTCGGCCGCCAGATCATCGGCGGCATCATGGAAGGTTCGATCAAGTCGTGACAACTGACAGCCAGACCGAGCCCGGTACCGGACTGGAGTTCCCCACCGGGTTCCTGTTCGGCGCCGCCACCGCCGCCTACCAGGTGGAGGGCGCGGCGACCGCTGACGGGCGTGGGCCCTCGATCTGGGACACCTTCTCGCACACGCCCGGCCGGGTGCTGGGCGGTGAGACCGGCGACGTCGCGATCGAGCACTACCACCGGTACCGCGACGACGTCGCCTTGATGGCTGACCTCGGTCTGCAGGCCTACCGCTTCTCGATCGCCTGGCCGAGGGTCCAGCCGAGCGGTCGCGGCGCACTCAACCAGGCGGGCGTCGACTTCTACTCGCGGCTGGTCGACGAACTGCTCGCCGCCGGTATCGAGCCCTGGCCGACCCTGTACCACTGGGATCTGCCCCAACCGCTGGAGGATGCAGGCGGCTGGCCCGAGCGGGACACGGCGGAGCGGTTCGCGGACTACGCGGGCGCCATCGCCGCAGTACTGGGCGACCGGGTCCGGCAGTGGACGACGCTGAACGAACCCTGGTGTTCGGCCTTCCTGGGCTACGGCTCGGGCGTGCACGCACCTGGTCGTCAGGATCCGGCCGCGGCTGTTCGCGCCGGGCATCACCTGATGCTCGGGCACGGCCTGGCCGCCGGCCTGCTCCGGTCCGCCGGGCATCAGGTCGGCGTGACCATCAACCTGTACGACGTAGTACCGGCCAGTGAGCGGGCGATCGACCTGGACGCGGCCCGGCGGATCGACGGACTGCAGAACCGCTTCTTCCTCGACCCGGTCCTGCGCGGGTCCTATCCGGCGGATGTGATCGCGGATCTCGCGCCGGTGACCGACTTCGCGCACGTACGGGACGGGGACCTGGCGGTGATCTCCACCCCGCTCGACTTCCTGGGCGTGAACTACTACACCCGCCATGTGGTGACGGGTGAGCCGACCGATGGCGACGACGGTCATGGGGGCGGGGACGGCACCAGCGGCTCGCCCTGGCCCGGCAGTGCGCAGGTGGGCTTCCTGAAGGGAGATCTGCCGGTCACCGCGATGGGATGGGAGATCCACGCCGAGGGGCTCACCAGCGTCCTCGAACGGGTCGCCCGGGAGTATCCGGCGGTACCGCTCTATGTCACCGAGAACGGTGCGGCGTTCGCGGACGCGCCCGATGCGGACGGTCTGGTCCGCGATCCCGACCGGATCGGCTACCTGGACGGCCATCTGCGGGCCTGCCGGGCGGCGATCGACGCAGGAGTCCCGTTGCAGGGCTACTTCTGCTGGTCGCTGTTCGACAACTTCGAGTGGTCCTGGGGATACTCGCGGCGGTTCGGCCTGGTCCATGTCGACTACGAGACGCAGACACGGACACCGAAGAGCAGCGCGTATTGGTACAGCGATCTGATCCGAGGCAGGCTAGCAACATGACCGAACCCCGTCCCACCATCGAAACCGTCGCAGCAAGGGCGGGGGTGGGGCGGGGGACCGCTTCGCGCGTGGTCAACGGGTCGTCCCAGGTCAGCCCGGCGGCCCGGGCGGCGGTGCTGAAGGCGATCGACGAGTTGGGCTACGTCCCGAACCGGGCGGCTCGCAATCTGGTCACCAGGCGGACCGATTGTGTGGCCCTGGTGATCTCCGAACCGGGTGAGCGGCTCTTCACCGAGCCGTACTTCGCCGGCGTGGTCCGTGGGATCAGCTCGGCGATGGCCCAGACCCAGTTGCAGTTGTGGCTGTCGATGGTGCAGAGCGAGACCGAGCGTGAGCGCGCCGGCCGCTTCCTGACCAGGGAACACGTCGACGGGGTGCTGATGCTCTCGCAGCATGCGGACGATCCCTTGCCGGCCCAGGTCCGGGCCGGTGGACTGCCGTTGGTGCTGTGCGGGCGGCCACTCACCGGCCCGGACAACCGCCCGGTCGGCGACATTCCCTTCGTCGACGCGGACAACGCGACCGGCGGGCGGCAGGCCGCGCAGTACCTGGTGGATCAGGGCCGTCAGCGAGTCGCTTGCATCGCAGGTCCGCAGGACATGTCCGCCGGAGTGGCGCGACTGCTGGGGTTCCGCCAGGTCATCGGCGAGGACTTGGTCGAGTACGGAGACTTCAGTGAGGAGAGCGGCGCGAAGGCGATGGTGGCCCTGCTGGATCGGGCGCCTGGGCTGGACGCTGTTTTCGCGGCCTCGGACCCGATGGCCTTCGGGGCCATGCGGGTGCTGAAGGCCGCCGGCCGGCGGATTCCGGAGGACGTGGCCGTGATCGGGTTCGATGGCTCGCCGGGTGGTCGGCACTCCGACCCGCCACTCACCTCTGTGTTCCAGCCGACCGAGGAGATGGGCCGCGAGATGACCCGGCTGCTGCTGGCTCAGCTGAGCGGTGACCAGCCTGCGGAGACTCAGGTCATCGTCGAGACCAGGCTGGAGCTTCGCGGCAGCGCCTGAGTGGGGTTTTTCTGGCTCTGTACGGTGGAAGGGCCGAGGAAATGACCCCATGACCCCGACGAACCAGGTGTTGATGATGAGCGCGCTTGCGCAGGAGCCGACCGGTGGTGTGGCCGGGTGGGCCACGGATTTGATGGAGAAGCTGGGGGCTCCCGGCGCGGGGCTCGCGGTGGCGCTGGAGAATCTGTTCCCGCCACTGCCGAGCGAGGTGATCCTGCCGTTGGCGGGGTTTGCGGCCAATCGCGGTGATCTCGGGTTGGTCAGTGCGATCTTGTTCACCACGCTTGGGTCGGTGGTGGGGGCGCTCGCTCTGTACGGCGTGGGCGCCGGGCTGGGTCGGGAGCGGACGCGCGGGCTGGCGGCGCGGCTTCCGCTGGTCAAGGTGGAGGACGTCGACAAGGCGGAGGAGTGGTTCAACCGGCATGGCGCCAAGGCGGTGCTGATCGGGCGGTTGGTGCCGGTGGTACGCAGTCTGATCTCCGTGCCGGCCGGGGTGGAGCGGATGCGGGTGTCGTTGTTCCTCGCGTTGACGGCGCTCGGGAGTGCGGTGTGGAACTCGGCGTTGATCCTCGCGGGGTATGCGCTGGGCGAGAAATGGCATGTCGTGGAGTCGTCGGTGGGGGTGCTGCAATACGTCGTACTGGCTGGGGCTGCTGCGGCGGTGACTTGGTTCGTGGTTGTCAAGGTGCGGGCCAAACGTTCACCAGTTGAGAAAGTCAAGTAGCTCGCTCGACTTTGGTTAGGCTCGAGATCTCACTGCCGAACCTTCCAGGAGTTGGGTCCCGATGCCCTCAACCGTCTTCGAGCCGCGGATCGTGCCCGACCCGCCGGTCTGGCCGCAATCCGTTGTCACCGTGGTGGGGAATCCGAAGGCGGGGTCGCGGACGGCGGCGGCTGCCGCGTCTGTGGCTGAGTTGCTTGCTTCTGAGCTCGGTACGCCGTACCGGATCGACGAGCTCGTTGACCTCGTCACGTTCGCGCCGGCCATCTTCCAGGGGGAGAACGCTGCGGAGGCGGATCGGGAGGCGCTGGACAGTGCGATCGAGCTGGTCTCGTCGGCTTCGGTGATCGTGCTGGCTACTCCTGTGTACAAGGGCAGCTATACGGGGTTGTTGAAGAGCTTCCTCGACGTACTGCCGCATCTGGCGCTGGCTGGGTCGGTCGTCGTGCCGGTCACTGTGTCGGCGGCACCCAGCCACAAGCTGCTGGCTGATCTGCACCTCCGCCCGGTCCTCGCCGAACTCGGCGCCAGTGTGCCGACGCCGCCGGTCGCGTTGGAGGAGAAGGACTTCGAGGACCTCCAGCTGCCGGTTTCGGCCTGGCTCCGTCACGCTGGTCTGGTCCAAGCAACCACGATCGCTCTCCAGCCAGTGGCCGAGCCGACTCCCGCCAAATAACCCCACCCGCACCGCACCGCGCTGCGCGGTGCGGTGCGGTGCGGGAGAGCGGCGCGAGGCCGCGGCGGCGGTGAACATTTCGGGGGTTAACCCCCGAGGTTGTGGGTTACCCCACCGGGTTCTGGTGGGGCAACCCACAACTTGAGGGGTTAACCACTCAAATGGTGGCGGCTTGGGTGGGAGGGGCGACTGGGGCCCCAGACGGTGTGTCTGGGGACCCCAGTTCCTGGCCGAGGGGGACGCGTGGGGTCAGTCGGCGCGTGCGGCGGCCTCGGCAGGTCGGGTGGTGAGGGTTTTCGTGGCTGGGATCAGGGTGGAGAGCATTGTCAGGGCGAAGGCGATTCCGATGATGACGAGGTAGATCCAGATGGGGCCTGTGGGAGTCGCCGAGGTGGAGACGGCTGAGGCGTAGGGGAGGAGGGTGGCTAGGGCTACCAGGGTGCCTAGGACTATGCCGGAGAGGGCTACCAGGACGCCTTCTGTGGCCAGCATTCTGAGGACTTGGTTGCGGGTGGAACCGGTTAGGCGTTGGAGGCCGAATTCGCGGCGGCGGCGGACCGTGGCGGACGCCAGGGTGTTGACTACTGAGACTGCGGTGTAGGCGATGAGCATGCCTACCAGGAGATAGTTGATCCAGGCTTGGGTTTGCAGGTCTTCGCTGTTGCCGGCGATCAGGGCGTCGCGATCAGCTACCTGTACGCCGGGAGTCGCGGCCGCGAGGTTGGCCAGAGCCGGGCCGATTGAGGCGCCGGGCTCGGAGCGGATGAGGATCTGCGGGGCCAGGCGGTTGGTGGTGTGGGCGGCGACGAGGTCAGCCGGGAGGACGATGCTTTCGTAGCCTCGTTCGGCGGCGAAGGTCGCGACCACCTTGAGTTCCACGGGGGTGCCGTCGCCCAGCGTCATCTTGATCGACGTGCCGACCGGGCGCTGGATCTTGTTGGCTACCAGGTCGGGGAGGGCGACCGTGTTGCCGGTGAGGCCCTCGAGTGAGCCGGTGGTCAGGCGTACCGGCGCAGTACCGTCCGAGCCCTGAGGTGAGACGCCTTGCAAGAGCGCGCCGTCCTCGTCGAAGGGAGCATGGCGCGGCTCGTCGATGACTCCGGTGCTGGTGACGTACGCGGAAGCACTCGCCACACCCTTCAGCGCTTGGACTTTGGGGAGCAGAGACGGCGACAGGCCCGACGCGGTCGAGACCAGTACCGCATCGGCGCGCAGGTCCTTGGTGAAGGCCTTCGCGGCCGCGTCCACGTTGGTGGTCTGCATGTAGATGTTGGCGGTGGCGATCCCAACCGCGAGCATGACCGGCATGACCGCAGCTGACATGGCGACCGATCGCGCCGTGACGTTGAGGATTGCGAGCCGGCCGTTGACCCGACTCACCAGGTAGAGCGGCCAGCGGAGGATGGCGAGGATCAGCTTGGTGACCAGCGGGCCGAGTACTGCCAGGCCGATCGCCCAGCACAGCACGGCAGGCCCAGCAGTCGCGCCGGCCAGCGGACCGCTCATCACGGAAGCCGTCACGATCATCAGCGCGAGACCGCCGCCGACGAACAGCATGCCGATCACCAGCCGTACCCAGCTGAACCACTTGGTCTGCAGCGACGACTCGACTAGCGCCTCGACCGGCCGGATCTTGGCCGACCGCCGAGAGGCCATCAACGCCGCACCAACCGCAGCCAGTACTGCGGCTCCCGCGCCGGCAGCGAAGGGGATCAGCCCTTGGTAGAAGGTCACATCAGGCGACGCCACCCCGTTCTTCGAGAGCTGATCGAAGAGGAAGCGCCCGAGTAACGCACCCGGAATCACCCCGGCCAGTACTGCGGGCAGCGACACCAGCATCGCCTCGCCCAGGATCATCCGCCGGACCTGACCGGGAGTCGTCCCGATGCTGCGCAGCAACGCGAACTCGCGCTGCCGGTGCTGGGCGGCCAGCGCCAGCGTCGAGGCGACGACGAACATCATCGTCATCGTGGCGATGCCGCCGAACGAGCCGGCCACCGAGATCAGCGTGACCTTTTTGGCCGCGGCGTCCGGGTGCTCGACCTCACCCCGGTCGAGACCGGACAGCGCGGAGACGTCGGCGGTCTTCTCGATCTGCTTGCGCAGGGCCTTGAGATCGGTGCCAGGGGCAACGAGTACGCCGAGGGAGGAGAACTGACCGGGCTGACCGGCGAGACGGCTCGCGTCGTCGTCGGAGAAGAAGGTGTTGCCGGCCGGCCCGGAGGCGATGCCGTCGACGGTGAAGGCGGTTTGCTGGCCACCGACCAGCAGGTTCACCTTGCCGCCGAGCTTCGCGTGCAGATCCCGCGCGGTCGTTGCGTCTAGGACGACGCCGCCGGTGCGAGGCGCAGTACCGGAGGTGAGGTGGAAGGGGGCCAGCGCGGCGGCTGACCAGTTGTGGCCCTCGCCTTTGGTGAAGCCTTGGCCTTGGGGGACCGGGGCGGGGAAGGTGTGGTCGCCGATGACGTCGGTGACGCCTTGCAGGGAACGGATCTTGGCGGCGACCGAGTCGTCGATGCCAACCTGTTCGGTGAGGTGAGTGGTGTCTTCCTCGCCCGGTCGCAGGTGGGTGAGTTTGCCGGTGACAACGATCGGCGCTGCGGCCAGTCGCTCAGGGGCGACGTTGGAGCGGATGCCGGTCTCCATCAGGCCACCGCAGGCGAGCACGATGGCCGTACCGAAGATGACGGCGACGAAGGTCGCGATGAAGCCGCCCTTGCGGTAGCGCAGGGTGCGGACGGCTAAGCGCATCATCGTCCGACCCCGGCTGCTTCGTGGGAGGTGCGGGCCGCTTGGGCGGCGCGGGCTGCGCGGGCGCCGAGGTGGGTGAGGCGGTCGGCTACCTGCTCGGCGGTCGGCGAGAGCAGCCCGCCGGCCAGTACGCCGTCGGCGAGGAAGACCACCTGGTCGGCGTACGAGGCGGCGACCGGGTCGTGGGTGACCATGACGACGGTCTGGCCCTGGGTGCGGACCGGCTCGCGGAGCAGGTCGAGGACGTCGGCGGCGGTCTGGGTGTCCAGTGCGCCGGTCGGCTCGTCGGCGAAGATCACTGCGGGGCGGGCGACCAGGGCGCGGGCGATGGCGACGCGTTGCTGCTGTCCACCGGACAGTTCACCCGGGCGGCTCCTGTGCTTGCCGCTGAGGCCTACGCGGTCCAGTACTTCGCGGACGGCGGCCTTGTTGGTGCGGCGGCCGTCGAGTTCCTGCGGCAGCGTGACGTTCTGCCAGACCGTCAGGGCCGGCAGCAGGTTGAAGGACTGGAAGACGAAGCCGATCCGCTCGCGGCGCAGCTCGGTGAGCTGTCGCTCGTTCAGGCCGGCCAGCGGTACGTCGTCGATCGCGACCGTGCCGGAGGTCGGCCGGTCGAGTCCTGCCGCGCAGTGCAGAAAGGTACTCTTGCCGGAGCCCGATGGGCCCATGACGGCGGTGAAGGTGCCGCGCTCGAAGCTGATGGTGACACCGTCCAGCGCGGTGACGGCGTTGCCGCCCTTGCCGTAGACCCGGCGGACGTCCTGCAGTACCACCGAGTGGTTCGATCTGGTGATTTGATCCTTCTTGCGCCTCATGGCTGACCCCTTGTAGCTGTCCCGACTGACGAGATCGACGCTACGGAGACGCGGACGCCGTCCCCAGGGAGTTGGGCAGCCTCCGGGGGTAGTGCTAGGTCCCCTCTTTGCGGAGGAGGTAGTCGCGGAAGCCTGCCTGCAGTTGGTGGACGAGCGGCTCGGTCCAGTCGGTGCCGTCGGCGCTGAAGTGGCCGGTGAGGATGCCGTCCGTTCTAGTGCGGACACGGATCGCCAGGGCGTCAGCCAGGCCGGTGTCCTTGGGGCCGGCGGCTGTGGTCACCTCTGCTCTGACTGTGCCGAAGGTGAAGCCTGCGGGCCATTGCTGGGGGACGTACTCGAAGAAGGGCGTGCGCTGTGCGTCCGGGATCGTTGCGTAGATCGCTGAGGCTGGGTAGCGGGCGTAGCGGCTGCATCCAACTACGGCGTCTCGTACTGCGGCAATGTCGGCGCTGACTCGGGGGATGGCTAGGTATGAGGGGACGATGCAGGGACCGAGTAGGTGCTGCCAGGCGGGGCGGTCTCGCTTGCCGAAGAGGGTGGTGAAGGCCAGGGTGTCGCCGGGGCCGACGTGGGGGTCCATGCCGTGGGCGAGTGCGGCTAGGTAGGTGACTAGCGGGGTGCTTCGATGCTGCTTGGTCAGTGCTTCGACGGCGGCAACCTCTTGGGTGCTCAGCAGGTCGTCGCGGAAGGCCAGGGCGCTGGCGGGCGGGGCGGAGGCGGGCGGGGCTGGCGGCTGCGGCTGCGGCTGGGGTGAGACCTTGGCGTCTCGGACTCGTGAGTGCCACCAGGCGGCGGCTTCGGTGCTGGTACGGCGTACCTGGTCGGCTTCTGCTGTTGTGTAGTCGGCGTACTGCGCGGCTGGCGGCGGTAGCTCTTGGTGGGTGTAGACGGCGGCTAGCTCGGTCAGTGTTTCCCACAGGGTTACTGGGTCGGAGACCATGTGGTGGAGGTGCAGCGCGAGTTGGTTGCCGGCTACGCGCAGTCTGATTGGCCGGGCGATGTCTACCGGCGCATGCGAGCCGACCTCGTCTGCAACCTCCAGCACTGAGCGGGGCTCGGGGTGGATGAGTTGGAGCCGGTCGCTGCAGACCTCTGTGCGCAGTACCTCATGGCGTTGCTGCAACTGGTGGAAAGCATCAGCAAGGCGGCCGGTGTCTAGCTCGCCGTCCAGCGTCAGCACTGCGTTCATCGTGAACCAGGGACCCTTGGCGAAGCCGGGACGCCGCTCATCCATCTCCAGCGCGAACGTCTGCCACAGCGAGGTTGGGTGAGTCACAGGAGCGCCTGGGAGTAGTCGGGGACGTCTGCTGCGACCAGTGCTTCGTGCAGGTCCTCCAGTACTTCCACCGCGAACCCCTTCTGCTGCCACTGCTCGAACGAGATGCCGAAGCCCAGCTCGATCCACAGGTCGGCATTGCGCTGCTCATGCGCGCCGAACGGCTCCAGCAAGACAGTTGGCGTCGCAGACCACAGTGAGTCGAGCAGCGTGCCACCACCTGGTTTGCTCACTGTCGCCAGCGCCTGGCGGCACAGGTCGAAGGAGCCGTGATGTCCGGTTCGCTGGTGGAAGGTGCTCGGTTGCCCGGCTAGTACCTCACCGAAGGGTGGATAGCCGTCGTCGAGCCACGGGTGCCACTCCGGGTCGATCATGAAGTAGCGCACGCCCGTGGTGGAGAGATCCCGGTCCTCGTACGCGACTACGTCCAGCTGGAAGCCTGCCTGGAGTAGATCGTCGGCCCGCTCGCGGTAGGTGCCCATGCCCCAGCCGCCGCCGTGCACGAGCAGCCGCTGGTCCCTATCTCGCCACGGCACCGGCTTGTCCCGGCTGACCGGGATGCTGCAGGGGATGGTCAGATTGTCGGCGTCGGCCAGCCAGATGTGCTGCACAGGCAGCGTGGTCGGCCCGGCCTTGTCGAACGACGGCGACTGGACCGAATCCACGTGGCACACGTCCACTGGCACTTCGCCGTACTGCGCGACGTACCGCTCGACCAGTGGCAACCAGAAGCCGGAGAAGACCACGAAGCGGGTCACACCCCGCGCATGCCAGCCGTCGAGCAGTGCGGCGACAGCGGCCTCTTCGGTGGAGACAGAGGCGTCGCGGGCGAGCTTTTGGCCGGCCAGTGCGATCCGGAAGTCGCGGTGGAAGGCCTGCTTCGAGCGGGCGGTGGTGGCGAGCGTCTCGGGTGGCATGAGGCGCTCGAGCACGGAGACGTTCGCCGGACGGCCCTGCTCCTTCAGGCGGTCGGCGAGCAGCAGACCGGGGACGTGGACGCCGAGGGCGACGCCGGAGGTGAGGATCTCGATCACAGCTGATCCAGGTCCTTGTTCAAGTGCAGCAGGATCAACTTCACCATCGCTTCGCGGTCCGGTCCCGCGTAGCCGCGAGGCGTCCCCTCGATCAGCATGATCAGGTAGAGGTAGACCCGGTAAAGAACGAGAGTCTCGCCCAGCTCCAGTTCGCCGTACCCGGCCAGCAGGTCGGGATCCGGCGCGGAGCGGAACAAGGTCAGCGAGGCGAACTCGGCGACCGGATCACCCCAGAACGCGCGCTCCCCGTCGATCACCCCGGTGATCCGCCCGTCCTCGACGAGGATGTTGCCGTCCCACAGATCGAAGTGGATCAACCGCGGAGTCCGTACCTCGTCCAGCAACTCGAGGCGGCTGAGGACGAGTTGCCGGAGCTGCTCGGCAGGCCGCGGCAGCTCCACCGCGAAGCGGCTCGCATCGGCGAGGACATCGTCGACCATCGACAAGAACGCCGCGCTCCAGGTCGCCACCAAACCGTTCTGGGGATAGCCGAACGCCGTACCGGTCACCTCGTGAAGCGTCGACACGATGCGGCCCAGCTCCCGCTGAAGCGCGGCTCGCTCGTTGGCCGGCACGCCTTGCATCGTCGTACCGGGGAGTGCCGTCATCAACAGGTAGTCCTCGCCGATGTGCACGACCTCGGGCACCGGCGCCTTGCCGCGAGCTGCATGGTAGAACAGGGCCTCGGTGTGGATCAGGTCGTGTTCGTGGCTCAGTACCGGCGCGGCCGGGTCGGGGGAGACCTTCAGGATCAGGTCGGAGCCGATCAGGTAGACGGTGTTGTACGTCCCCTCGGTCAGCTCGGTGACCTCGCCGCTGGGGTCGACGCCGGCTTCTTCCAGGACCTGCGTGATGGCCGCGCGGTCGAGTTGGCGCTTGTTGCTCATCTGTTGTCCTTGCGGCGCAGGGCGTCGGAGTAGAGCTGCTCCATCAACGTGATCCGCGGGGTGGCCGCGTCCAGGTCGTCGGAGGTGCTGTCGAGGATACGGGTGAGCTGGCGTTCGTAGTACGAGACTGCTGGGAAGCCGATCACCTGGCGGTCGCCGTCGGTGGGGGTGACGATCAGGTTGAGCGGTACGGCGCCGGCGACCGGGCGGAGGAAGTTCCGCAGCTTGACCGTCGCGCGTTCGAAGGTGAAGACGTGGTCGGAGATGTGCTGCTCGCCGAGGTCCGCGGTCAGGGTCGCCTCGACACCCGTTGCCCAGCGCAACGAAGCCTCGAAGGAGCGGTCGACGCCGTTGGGGCCGTCGAAACTCGACCTGCCCTCGACGCTCGTCGGGTCCAGTCCGATCGTTGCCTGGACGGCCTGTAGCCAGTAGCTCGCGGCGTCGAAGAAGATGCCGCCGCCGAGCTCCGGCCGATCGCGATACCCGCCAGCAGCCGGTACTGCGAACCTGACGCTGGTGTGCGCCTTGATCAACGGACCATAGGTCTCGGCGTGAATGAAGTCGTGGACCGTCTGC
Source organism: Kribbella sp. NBC_00382 (assembly GCF_036067295.1). Lineage (NCBI taxonomy): Bacteria > Bacillati > Actinomycetota > Actinomycetes > Propionibacteriales > Kribbellaceae > Kribbella > Kribbella sp. NBC_00382. The sequence goes on along the minus strand of NZ_CP107954.1, from coordinate 209,246 downwards.
TGCCACGGGTGGTCCATGGTCGCGACGGCCTCGAAGATCTTCACGTCCGTGGCGGCGAAGGACAGCTCGGCCAGCTCCTCGGCGGTGAGGCAGAGCGGCTTCTCGACGATCACGTGCTTGCCGGCCACGGCGGCCCGGACCGCCCAGCGGTGGTGGGCGGAGTTGTGCAGGGAGATGTAGACGGCATCGATCGACGGATCGGCGAGCAGCGCCGAGTAGTTCTCGTGCACGACCGGGATCTCGTGCCGGCTGGCGTATTCCTTGGCGCGGACGGGATCGCTCGCGGCGACTGCTCTGACGCCGGCGCCCTGCCGCAGCAGAGTGCGTTCGGCGATCCCGGTGGCTCCGATCAAGCCGATCTCAAGCGGCATCGGTCATCCCTCGTGGTGTCAGGCCGGCCGAGATCACGTCGGTCAGCAGGCGTTGCCGCCATCGGTGGATCTCACCGGCGGCACAGAAGATGGCGACGTGGACCCGCCCGCCGGGGGACGCCAGGGTGCTCCCGTTGAGCACCGTGACGCCGGGTTGTGCGGTTCCGGCGTACCGGATGTTGCCGAAGGCCCCGATCAGGTTCTCGACGGACTCGCCGGGGGCGAGGTTGAGTTCGAGTTGCCAGAGGTGGCCGGTGAGGCCGTGCTCCCTGGCCTGGCGGTCGAGGCGGATGGCGAGCATGCCGAGCGACTGCCTGGCGTTGATCTCCAGGACGGGGATCACGGTGCCGTCGTCGAGCAGCATCGAGTCGATCCCGACCGGACCCCAGTAGCCCGCCTCGGTGAGCGCGGGCATCACCTCGGCCACGGCTTCGGCGTACCAGCCCTGGTCGATCAGTGACGGACTGGCCGGACTGGAGCCGAAGTGACGGAAGCCGCGGTTCGTCATCTGCTGGACGCCGAGGAACTCCCAGCTGCCGTCGCGGTCGAGGTGGAAGTGGCCGGAGAAATCGTGTTGCTTGCGGAACTTCTCCTGGACGACGAGCTCGACCCGCAGACCGTTGTCGACCTGTTTACGGAGGACTCGCTCGATCGCCTTGAGCACACCGGGGGAGCTTGCCTCAAGCAACGCCCGGCCGGAGACGCCGTACGGGTCCTTGATCAAGGCTTTGAAATCGAGGGCTATGACGGCGTCGACGAGTTCGTCGGTGCTGCGGACGACCTGGCCGGCGCCTGGTAGTCCGAGCCGCCGGACCAGGTCGTCGGACCATGTCTTGGAGTTGACCTGGGCAACTACTTCCGGTGCTGGCAGCAACTGTTCTGCCAGCGTCCAGGTCTCCGGCAGGACGGCGTACGGGGCGATGGTGGAGCCGTGGATCTGGCTCATGATCGCCTGGTCGGCCAGGACGTGCTGCTCGATCGGGCCCGGCCCGGGATCGCCGAGGGCCAGATGATCGAACTGCAATCCCATACCTGCAAGGCTTTCCTGTACCACCGTCGACATCGGACGTCTGGTGATCAGCAGGTCGCCGGGGTCGCAGAAACCGGCGAGCAGCTCGTCCATGGCGTCGACGGCGGGGTCGTTGCCGCCGCCGATCGCCGGGAGCGCGGCCAGGTCGGTCGGGCGCCATCTTGACTCGGCGTCGAACGTGCCTAGCCGCACCACGAGTGGATCAGTCATCGAACCGGGGCCGCCAGGTTGGCGACGAAAGTACTGAACTGACGGACCGAGCGGAGGTCGTCCAGCTGGAGGTTCGGGTAGTCGAGTTCGAGGTCGAACTCGTCCTCGATCGCCAGCAGGAAGGTGATGGTCTGCAGGGAGTCGAGACCGTACTGCTCGACCAGGTCGGCCTCGGGACCGATCTCGCCGGCGGTGATGCCGTTGTCCAGGACCGTCGCCAGCACGTTCTTGACGCGTTCTTCGATCTCCACCTCAGACTCCGTTCAGATAAAGGAGAATGCACTTCGAGCAGACCGGCATCATTCCGTTCTCGGACATGATCCGGCGTACTTCCTTGAAGGACTGGCTCTGCCACAACTCGTCGACGGACTGGTCGTACAGGTTGCCCACCACGAACTCCGGGAAGAACTTGCAGGAGCTGACCGCGCCGTCGGCGTGCACCTCCATCCGGTTCGACACCGCGAGGCACTTGCTGCGGTGCTGGGCCGGGCGCGAAGTACCGAGGATGAAGTCGGTGACTTCGTCGTCCTCGAGCTGCGGCTGGTAGCGCAGGCGTACGTTCCAGGCGCGGGAGGCGAGGCGGGCCATCGAGTCCTTCAGGGCCGGCAACTCTTCCTCGGGCAACTGGTAGGTGTACGAGTGCCAGGTCGGCTTCTTGGTGTCTGTGCTGGGGTTGAGCCAGGAGAAGGTCTTCTCGTACAGGGCGTCCATCGAGTTGGCGACCTCGGGACTGATGTACCAGGGGAACTGGAAGTAGACCGTGTTCACGCCGAGCTCCTCGGCCCACTCCATGAACTCGTACATCTTGTGCACGGTGACATGGCTGACCATGCAGGACAGTGACAGCTCGCCGTCCCACTCGCCCTTGCGCTTGAGGTCCAGCATCAGCTGGATGTTCTCCATCGTGCGCTTGAAGGTGCCGCGGCCGCGGAGCGCCTCGTGGTCCTCGCCGAGGCCGTCCAGGCTGACCAGCAGATTGAGGTTCTCGCCGATCTTGAGCAGGTCGTCGAGCTTGCGCTTGAACAGCAGGCCGTTGGTGCACATGTTGACGGTCCGCGGGTACTTCACGAGGAGGTCCGCGACCTGGTCGAACTTGGTGTGCATCAACGGCTCGCCGCCCCAGAGGAAGAGCTTGGAGCGTACGGGCGCTGTGGTGCGCAGTACGTCCTCGATCACCTCGAGGTCCAGCTCGGTCTTCTGCTTCTGGGCGCTGAAGTCGCGGAAGAAGCCTTGCTCGTTCCACTGGTAGCAGTGCGTGCAGCGCAGGTTGCAGCGGTAGGTCAGTTGCAGGCTGACCTCCTGCGGCAACGGTGCGGCGTAGCTGGGGTCGAGCAGCAGGTTCTTGCGTGCCTTGGAACGGATCGACACGGTGTGCTTGATGTCCGCGAATTCCTTGGTGTTCAGGGTTCGCGTCGTAGTGGGGCGCATACGATCTCCCTCAGACTTGGCTCGTTCTTCCGATCGACAGCACGCTGGCTCCGGCGATCACACCTCCCGTCGCGAGGACGAGGACGAGACCGGCGGACGTCCCGAGCTGATCACCCAGTACGCCGCCGGCGAACCCGCCGGTGAGCGCACCGAGCGGGACGGTGGAGGAGGTGACGGTGCGAGCGGTCGCGTGCACGGTGCTCTGCAGCGCGACCGGGGTGAGGTCTTGGCGAACGCTGGTGGTGATGACGTTCCATACCGGCGACCAGATGGACGCGCAGACCCGGATCACCACGAGCACGATCGCCGGCGCGAACAACAAGCACAGCGGAATCGCCAACCAGAACACACCTTCCAGCCCAGTCAGCCACAACGTCCGCTGAGTCCCGATGCGGTCGACGAGGCGATTGGCGGCGAAAGCACCCAGCAACCCGCCGATGGAGCCGGCCGCAATCAGCAGTCCCCCTTGCAGGCTGGACAACCCAAGCACTCGGTAGGCAAACAACAGCAGCACCGCATCAACCATCCCGGTGCCGAAGCTACGGATGGCCGCACCGATCACCAACGGCCTCAAGACCGCGTGATCCATCACAAACCGCAACCCGACCCTGATCCGCCGCAGCATCGCCTGCGGCGATGCTGCGGCGGGAGAGGAGGTGGCGTCGGCGAGCGCAGGGAGTTGGGTGCCGGGCAGGGGGAGAGCAGGCGGCGTGCCGCCAGTTTCAGGCGAGGTGGCGCCGAGCCCGGGCTGCCCCGCTTCGCACGGCTCGAGGGCGGAGCCCGGGGCGCGAGCTATTGCCGAGGTGGCGCCGAGCCCGGGCTGCCCCGCTTCGCACGGCTCGATGGCGGAGCCCGGGGCGCGAGCTATAGCCGAGGTGGCGCCGTGCCCGGTGTCTCCCGCTTCGCTTCGCTCGCGGGGCGGGGTGTCGCCCCGCCCCACCTTCGCCATTTGGGTGGTTAACCCCTCACCTTGTGGGTTGCCACCCGCGGTTCCGGGGTGGCAACCCACTATCTCGGGGGTTAACCCCTGAAATTGCGGGGCGGGGGTGGGGGCGGGGGCGGGAATTTGGTGGTGGGTTGAGTGGGTGGAGGGCTCGCGGGTTTGGATTCGGGTGCGGCTGAGGGCTGAGGTGAGGAACGGCAATGCGCTCAGGAGGAGGCTGGTGTACGGGCCGGTGAGTTTGAGGAAGAGGCCGGCTAGGGCTGGGCCGATCAGTTTGGAGAGGCTGTCGGAGGATTGGAGGTTGGCGTTGGCAGAGACCAGCGCGCCGGGTGGGACTACTACGGGCAGGTAGGACTGGCCGGCTATGTCTACGAAGACTGTGGCGACGCCGGCTAGGGCTACGACTATGAGGAGTTGGGGGATGGTGGTCCAGCCGGCGATGGCTGCCAGGGGGATTGTGGCGAAGAGGGTGAAGCGCGCCAGTTCGCCGGTGATCATGACGCGGCGGCGGGGGAGGTGGACCAGGGCGGCGCCGGCTACCAGGCCGAGGGTGGGGTAGGCGAGCCAGCCGATGGCGGAGAGGATGCCTACCTGGGCGCTGGTGGCGTTGAGGGTGAGGATGGCGATGCTGGGGACGGCGAAGCCGGTGAGGCGGTCGCCGACGAAGCTTGCAGTCTGGCTGGTCCAGTACCAGTTGAAGTCCGCTTTGGGCGGAGCTGTCCCCACGGTTGTACGCACTGCACCTCCGACTCCCCAGCGCCGTTGTGTGCCTGCCTGCCACCGCTTTGTTCAAGCTCTGAAATAAGCGGCTCGGCACAACCTAACCGGGTAAGTCGCGAGTCTCAAGCCCTCCGTCACATCTCGGTCGCAGACAGTCGCGAAGTGGGAGAAGCCTTCATTTTTTGAAAGATCAAAGGTCGTCCGGGGACCCGATCGGCTTCTTGCGCTCCTGTTGGAGCTGGACCTCGATCCGCGACTCGGCCGCCGTCGGCCGCCACATCTCCTCGAACGGGCCCATCATCGAGGCGCCGATTCCGCGCCGCCGTGAGCGTGCCGCGGCCCAGCCGAGCAGCCCGAGAAACCCCGCCACCGCGGCCAGACTCACCAGCAGAATCCAGATGTCGTCGATCGTCCCCACCTCCGCTCGAAGGACGTGGGGGAGTCGCCGATCGTTCCCGGGCTAGTCCGGTACGGCCGCCGGTGCGTTGAGGAGCGCGGCCAGGCCGGTGGTGTAGCCCTCGGGACTGACGTCGCCGAGGAGCAGGCGTTGGAGGACGAAGCCGGGGATCATGCCGAAGAGGACCTGGGCGATCAGCTTGGGATCGGCGTCCGGGTCGACTGTGCCATCGGCCTGCGCCCGCCGGGCGACCGCCTCGAAGTGCCCCCGCAGCATCCGGTACTTCGAGCAGGCGGTCCCCATGATCGTCTCGTTGTGCAGCGCCTCGGCCCACGCCTGGATGGCCACCCTGGTCACGTCGCCGGCGGGCTGGTCGGCGATCTGGACGATGTGCTCGAGCGCCGCCCGCAGGGCCGCGACCGGAGTGAGCGGCTCCTCGGTCGCCAGGATGCCCTCGAAGAGCTGGTCGATCGTGCTGAGCGCGTCGTCCGCGATCGCCGCGACGATCTCCTCCTTGCTCTTGAAGTAGCCGTAGACCGCGCCGGCCGAGAGTCCGGACTCGCGGATCACGTCCGCCATCGTCGTCTTGTGGAAGCCCTGCTCCATCACGCACGTGCGCGCGGCCAGGACGATCTCCCGGCGGCGATTGGCGCGATGTTCCTCGGTGACCTTGGGCATACCGCCAACATAAAACGAATGTCCGTTCTTGACAACTGAGCGTGACCCGGTCAGGCTCGGAGTTAATAAAGAACGATCATTCGGTTTTAATGAGGAGCTGACCCAGATGTCCGAGGACCAAGCTGTCGAGGAGGGCCGCCGCGTTCCGGTGGCGGTGGTCGTCACCCTGCTGACCGCGATGCTGACCGCCGTGCTGATCGCGTTCGCCTGGCCGGCCGCGCGCTCGGAACCGCGTGACCTGCCGATCGCCGTCGCGGGTCCCGCCCAAGCTGTCGCTCAGGTGCGGGGTGGCCTCGATCAGGCGATGCCGGGCGGGTTCGAGATCACCCCGGTCGCCGATCGGGCGACTGCCGAGCAGGCGATCAAGGACCGCGATGTGTACGGCGCGATCGTGCTCGACCCGCAGGCGCCCGAGGTGCTGACGGCATCCGCCGGTGGCCCGGCGGTGGCGCAGATTCTGACGCAGTTGTCGACCAGGCTGGGCGCCGAGAATCCCGGCGTGCCGGTGAAGGTGACGGACGTTGTGCCGCTGCCCAAGGATGACCCGCGTGGGGCTGGTCTGGCGGCCGGTGCGTTGCCGTTGGTGCTCGGTGGCATCATCGCCGCGTCTGTGCTGACCCAGCGGATCAGGGGTGGCGGTCGCCGGGTCGCGGGCGCGCTGGCCTTCGCGGTGACCGGTTCGCTGGCGCTCGCCGCGGTGCTGCAGTTCTGGCTGGGCTCTTTCGAGGGCAACTACCTCGCCAACGCGAGTGTGATCGCCCTGTCGATCGGTGCCATCTCGCTGACGCTCCTGGGCCTGGAGGGCTTGTTCGGGTTCGTCGGTCTGGCCGCCGGTGGCGCTGTGATGATGCTGCTCGGCAACCCGTTGTCCGGGCTGGCGAGCGCGCCGGAGATGCTGCCGACCGGTTGGGGTTCGCTCGGGCAGTTCCTGCCGCCGGGAGCGGCCGGTACGGCGTTGCGCTCCGTGAGCTTCTTCGACGGGGCCGGGTCCGGGCGGTCGTTCGTGGTGCTCGGCTGCTGGCTGGTCGCCGGGCTGGTGCTCTGCGGATTCGCGGCGCTGCGGAGTCGTGGCCGGAGCGTCGTACAGGCTCGGCGGGAGGCATCGCCGGTTACCGTTTGACAGATGACGGCGCGGTGACCGGATCGTTACGACCCGGTCACCGCGCAACGGCGTCACGGCGAGGACAACGTTGTCTCTCAACCATTGACTTCACTGGTCTGGGCCTCCTACGGTCACGGAAAGCCCAGGGGGTTTGAGCGGTGGTACCGGGATGACAACGATTGCCCGAAGGTGGACGTGATGGCCATGAAGAACGGTTTGAAGACCGCAGGTGTGCTTGCCGTCGGTGCGCTCCTGCTGGGGGTGTCGGCCTGTAGTCAGGGATCGACGACCAAAACGCCGGATGCCGGCGGTAGCCAGAGTGCCGGCCCGGCGAACATCAAGATCGCCTACCAGCAGTGGGGCCCCGGCACGGTGATGAAGAACTTCCTCACCGGCGCGAAGGCCGAGTACGAGGCGGCCAACCCCGGCTCGAAGGTCGAGATCCTCCCGATCGTGGCGAGTGAGAACGACTACTACACGAAGCTCCAGCTGATGATGCGCTCGCCGAACACGGCGCCGGACATCGTCTACGAGGACACGTTCCTGATCAACTCCGACATCACGGCGGGGTACCTGAAGCCGCTCGACGACTACATCAAGAACTGGTCGGACTGGAGCCAGTTCGAGGACACCGCCAAGGGCGCCGCGAAGGGTCAGGACGGCAAGACCTACGGCATTCCGGACGGCACGGACACCCGCGCGCTCTGGTACAACAAGAACCTGTTCAAGCAGGCCGGCCTGCCGACCGACTGGCAGCCGAAGACCTGGGACGACGTGCTGAACACCGCGCGGACGCTGAAGCAGAAGCTGCCCGGCGTGATCCCGATGAACGTGTACTCCGGTAAGCCGATGGGTGAGGCCTCGGCCATGCAGGGCTTCGAGATGCTGCTCTACGGCACCAAGGACACCCTGTACAACTTCGACCAGCAGAAGTGGGTCGTCGGCAGCCAGGGCTTCAAGGACTCGCTGAACTTCGTCAAGACCGTCTACACCGAGGGCCTCGGCCCGTCGCCGAAGCAGGCGCTCGACCCGAACATGGGCAGCAAGGTCGGTACCGAGCTGCTGCCGGGCAACAAGCTCGCGATCGCGCTGGACGGCTCGTGGATCTACGGCAACTGGACCAAGACCGGCGCGAAGCCGTGGCCGCAGTGGACCGAGGTGATGGGCCAGACCGCGATGCCGACCCAGGACGGCGGCGGCAAGGGCAAGGTCAGCCTCTCCGGTGGCTGGACCTGGGCGATCCCGGCCAAGTCGAAGTCCCCTGATGCCGCCTGGAAGTTCATCCAGTCGCTGCAGACGCAGAAGAACGCGACCAAGTACGCCACCGAGGGCGCGCAGATCGCGGTCCGCAAGGACGTCGCCTCCGACACCGGCTACAAGTCCTCGGCGAAGAGCACCCAGTTCTTCACCGACCTGGTCGCCGTGACCGTCTACCGCCCGGCGCTGCCGGAGTACCCGAAGGTCTCGAACGAGATCATCACCGCGATGGAGGCCACCATGACCGGCCAGTCGTCGCCGGAGGATGCCGCCAAGAACTACGACGAGGCGGTCGAAGGCATCGTCGGCAAGGACAAGACGACCGCTGGGAACTAGCAGAAGCTCGAAAGGGATTCCCCTGTGACGACGACTGCTCCCGCCGTGCCCGCTCCGATCGGCAGCAAGCCTGCCGATCAGAGCGGGCCGCCGCGCGGCGCCAAGCTGTTCAAGATGTTGCCGTTGGCACCGGCCATCGGGCTGATGCTGGTCTTCCTGGCCGGCCCGATCCTGTACTGCGTCTACGCCGCCTTCACCAACATGGCGCTGACCGGTACCGGGGCGGCGAACGTCCAGTTCGTCGGGCTGGACAACTTCCGCAAGGCCTTCGGCAGCCACGCTTTCACCAACTCGATCTGGCTCACCCTGGTCTTCACGCTGATCTCGGCGATCATCGGCCAGAACACGCTCGGACTCGGGCTGGCGCTGCTGATGCGCCGGTCCACGAAGGTCGTCCGTAGCTTCGTCGGTACCGCCGTGATCGGCGCGTGGGTGCTGCCGGAGGTGGTCGCGGCGTACCTGCTGAGCGCCTTCTTCAACACCGACGGCACGCTGAACGTGATCCTGCACAAGGTCGGGCTGCCCGGCCAGGACTGGTTGTACGCGGCACCGATCATCGCGGTGTCGATCGCCAACATCTGGCGGGGTACGGCGTTCTCGATGCTGGTCTACTCGGCCGCGCTGAGCGAAGTACCGAAGGAGATCGAGGAGTCGGCCGAGATGGACGGCGCGACCGGTCTCCGGCGGCTGATCTTCGTCACGCTGCCGATGATCAGCCGCGCCATCATGACCAACCTGATGCTGATCACGCTGCAGACGCTGAGCGTGTTCGGCCTGATCTTCGCGATGACCCGTGGTGGCCCTGGCACCAAGAGCCAGACGCTGCCGCTCTACATGTACGAGCAGGCGTTCAGCTTCTCGCAGATCGGCTACGGCACCGCGATCGCGCTGGTGATGCTCGCGATCGGTGCGGTCTTCTCGCTGATCTACCTACGTGGACTGAACTCGGAGGCCGCATGATCGCCCGGGACCGGGTCAGCAAACTGACCCAGAACCTCGTCCTGCTCTTCCTCGGCGTGCTGTTCATCCTGCCGTTGCTGTGGGTGCTGTTCGCGTCGGTCAACCGGACGGCGGGGCTGCGGGTCGAGCTGCCGACCGACCCGACCTTCGCGAACTTCAAGGCGGTCCTGAACGTCACCACGACGTACCGGCCGGTCCTGAACGGGATCGTGCTGTGCGGCGGGTCGGCGTTGCTGACGATGTTGTGCTCGGTGCTGGCGGCGTATCCGCTGTCCCGGTTCAAGACCAAGTTCAACCGGCCGTTCCTGCTGACCGTGCTGTTCTGCACGGGGTTGCCGATCACCGCGGTGATGGTGCCGGTCTACGGCCTGTTCGTGCAGCTCAACCTGGTCGACACGCTCGGCGGCACGATCCTGTTCATGGCGACCTCGTCGCTGCCGTTCGCGATCTGGCTGACCAAGACGTTCATGGACGGCGTGCCGATCTCGCTGGAGGAAGCGGCCTGGGTCGACGGCGCCAGCAACATGCAGGCGCTCCGCCGGATCGTCCTGCCGCTGATGTGGCCGGGCATCGCGGTGGTCGGCATCTTCACCTTCATCGGCATGTGGGGCAACTTCTTCGTTCCCTTCATGCTGCTGCTGTCGCCTGAACGTCTGCCGGCCTCGGTGAGCATCTTCACCTTCTTCGGCCAGTACGGCGAACCGAACTACGGCCAGCTGGCCGCGTACTCCCTCATCTACACGATGCCCGTCCTGCTGCTCTACCTGCTGCTGAGCAGGAAGCTGGGCGGCGCCTTCGCTCTCGGCGGCGCCATCAAGGGCTGAGCCCAACCCTGCACCTCCCCGGCCCGGCGGGTCGTGGAGGTGCAGGGACCAGCGCCTAGGGCGTACGGTCGGTAACCATGAGCAATGCCGTGACGAGGGCGCGGCCGAGGGCCGGGGGTCGCGCGTCTCCTGTGACCATGCTGATCGCCGTGGTCGGCGTGGTGATCACGGTCGCTCTGTTCGCGGCAGGGCAACGCGCGTGGGAGTACCGGAGCCCTGCGTCGCACCTGGTTCTGGAGACGGTCGACGCCTGTGTGGCGGTGCTCTTGTCGTACCTCGTGTACGGCCGGTTCCGGCGCAGTGGGAGTCGGCAGGATCTGTTACTGCTGCAGGGATTCGCCTTGCTGGCCGTAGCGAATGCCGGACTGGCACTGACCTTGGCCCATACGGAGTGGGTGGGTCTGCTGGGGCTGTGGCTGCCCCCTCCGCTCCGGGTGCTGGGCACCTTGCTGATCGTCGCGGCCGCGCTGCTTCCACGGCGCTCGGTGCGGTCAGTGTGGCAACGATGGCTGGCTGTGCCCCCCTTCGGCGTAGTACTGGTCATCGCTCTCGTACTGCTGTGGCAGCGCGACAACCTGCCAGGGGCAGAGCAGGAGGAGGGCGGGTTCCGTCCGCCGGTCAGCAGTCATGGTCATCCGGTTCTCCTGATCGCGCAGGTCGTCACGCTGGTCGCCTTCGCCGCGGCGGCGGTGGCGTTCACAGTCGAGGCACGCGAGCGGGACGACGTACTGCTGCGGTGGCTCGGACCAGCCTGCGCACTGGGTGCGTTGGCCAGAGCGAATTACCTGATCTTCCCGGCGAGCGGGCCGGACTGGGTCTACAGCGGCGACATACTCCGAACTGGCTGCTACCTCCTGCTGCTGGTCGGTGCCGGCCGGGAGATCAGCCGCTACTGGGGGGCGCAGGCCGAGGCAGCCGTGGCCGAGGACCGGCGGAGAGTCGCACGGGAGATGCACGACGGCGTACTGCAGGAGCTGGGCTACATCCGCTCCGAGCTGGCCGCTTTCGCCTCGGTGGACGAGGAACGCGTCGGCCGGATCGTCGCCTCGAGCGACCGGGCGCTGGACGAGGCGCGACAGATGCTGGTCGCGCTGGGCCGGGCCGGTGACGAGCCGCTCGCCGATGCCCTGGAACGCGCGCTCGAGCAGATCGCCGAGCGGTACGGCGTTGCGCTGGCGCTGGAACTGGACGCCTCGATCGCCGCCGATACCGACCAGCGGCATGCGCTGGTCCGGGTGGCTCGGGAGGCTGTCCTGAACGCCGTACGGCATGGCCGGGCGGAGCGGATCCGCGTCCGGCTCGCGCAGGACGGCGCGGGCCGGCTGCTGGAGGTGACCGACGACGGAACGGGGTTCGAGCCCGCCGGCCGGACACCCGGCCATCAGGGTTTCGGGTTGATCAGCATGCGGGAACGCGCGGAGGCCCTGCCGGGGGTGTTCCGGATCGAGTCGACGCCGGGAGGCGGTACGACGGTGCAGGTCAGATGGTGAACCCCGAACCCCGCCGGGTGGTGATCGCCGACGACCACCCGCAACTGCGCAGCCAGATCCGGACGGCCCTGGAGATAGGCGGTTTCGAGGTCTGTGCCGAGGCGGCGAGCGGGCCGGCGGCAGTGCGGCTGGTTCAGGAGCACGATCCGGACGTGGTGCTGCTGGACGTGCACATGCCGGGCAACGGCATCCGGGCGGCGGCCGAGATCGCCCAGTTGCGGCCCGAGGTGGCGATCGTGATGCTCACTGTCTCGCGCGACGACTCCGACCTGTTCGACTCGCTCCGGGCCGGCGCGTCGGGCTACCTGCTCAAGGACACCGACCCGGTCCGGCTGCCCGCCGCGTTGCGCGGGGTGCTGTCCGGCGAGGCGGCGATCCCGCGGTCGCTGGTGGCCCGCATCCTGAACGAGTTCCGGACGCCCGGCCGGCCCCGGTTCGGTCGCCGGCCGAAGGTGGCGGCCCGGCTCACCTCCCGCGAGTGGGAGGTGATGGAGCTGCTGGCCGACGGGCTGAGCACCGACGAGGTGGCCAAGCGGCTGTTCCTGTCGCCGACCACCGTGCGGGTGCACATCTCGTCGGTACTTCGCAAGCTCCGGGTCAAGGACCGGCAGGCCGCGATCGACCTGCTCAGCGACGACGATCGGTCGTGAGGGCGGCCTCCCCCCTCCTGGCCGCCCTCACGAACGTTTAGTTGCGCAGGCCGACCTGCGTCGAGTCCCTGCCGTCGTTGTCGTCGATGATGCTGATGCCGATCCGGTAGCTGCCGTTCGCGGCATAGACATGGCTTCCGGTCACCGCGCCGCGCGCCGAGGCGGCGAGCGTCGTGCTGCCGTCACCCCAGCGGACGAAGGCGGTGTGCGTGTCGGCTGCTCCCGGATCGCGGTACGACGCGCGCACCGCAACGGCGCGGGCGCCTAGCCGGGTACTGCGCGGGTGGTCGAAACTGGGCGCGACGTTGGCCGCCGTCCAGCCGAACGCCTCGGTCCCGGTCGCGAGCCGACCGTCCGTGGCCCGGACCACGACGATGCCGGACGCGTCGTCGGCGCTGGTGTACGACCAGGACCAGGTGCCGTCACCGTGGTCGGTCACCCTTCCCGCCCCGCTGACCCGGGTGACGGTCAGCTTGTTGTTGCCGTCGGTGAACGATCCGTGGGTGGTCAGCGGCGAGCCCTCGTCGCCGTCGGCATCGGCAGGCAGGCCGGTCGGGACCGGCAGATCCCTCCCGACCGGCAATTGGCCGGCCACCGTCGTCAGGCCGTACTCATCAGCGCCGCTCGCGTGGTCGCCGTCATGGGCGTGAATGATCCCGGCGAACACGACGGCGGCCACCGTCAGGACCGCCGCCAGCGACGCGTGCCGGGTGAAGAAGACGCGCTCTGACATCAATGGCCCTCCGTGAACAACGTGGCGCACACCCCTCCGCGTGCACCAGCTGCCGTAACGCTAAGTAGTGGAGGCGCGGTCCGCCTAGGGCCCAAGGTTCGTTTGAGCGTTCAAATACCTAAACGCCGGCGATGAGTTCGCTGATCGTCCAGGCAGCGCCGCGCAGAACGGCGGCCGTCTGTTCGGGGAGGCCTTTGACCGGAACGTCGATGCCGGTCGGGTCTTCCTGGAGGAGGGAGATCAGGAAGACGCAGGCGGTGAGGTAGCTGCCGGCGAGGGCTGGGTGGGAGTTGTCGGCGTCGTGCAGGGACGGCGTCGGATGGGCCGACTGGAAGTGTTCCCAGATCAGGCCGGCCGGGACGAGGGTGCAGCCGAGCTCCGCCGCGATGGTCGCGTAGGCGGTGGTGAACGGGGCTTGCGGCTGGTTCTTGCGGGACCAGGTCATGTACAGGGCGGTCTGGGCGCCTACCTCGGTGATCGCGGTGTGGAAGTCGCGGATGTTCTCGTGCATCCGGGCGGGGTTCTTGAGCGGGAGGGTGCTCTGCTCCTGCAGGACGACCGTGTCGTAGTTGCCAATGGCAAGCTCTGCCAAGGCCTTGCCGGCGTTGAGGTGCTGGCGGAGGGAGGCGCCGCCGGCCGAGATGAGTTTGTGGTCGATGGTGATACCGCGTTCCGCGGCCAGGGTGGCGATCAGGGCGGGCAGGTTGTTGCGCGCCGTGAAGCTGTTGCCGACGAACAGGATCCGCATCCGGTCAGGATCGCAGTTCGTCCAGGCGGGCAGTCAAGAAGGCGGCCTCGGTGGTGTTGTCGGTGAAGGCCAGGGCTTCCTCGTACGCCGCTGTTGCTGCCTGTAGTTGGCCAGTACGCCGGAGCAGGTCGGCGCGGGTCGAGGCGTAGTACGGGTAGGTGGCTAGAGCTGGCTCGTCGGACAGGGTGTCGAGTACTGCGAGCGCTGCGGCGGGTCCGTCGGTGTAGCTGAGGGCTACCGCTCTGTTGAGGGCCACGACCGGTGACGGCCAGCGGGTGAGGAGTAGGTCGTACAGGCCGAGGATCTCCTGCCAGTCGGTCTCTTCCCAGGTACGGGCTTCGCTGTGTACTGCGGCTACGGCAGCCATCAAGGCGAAGCGGCCAGCACGTGATTGCAGGGACGCGGTGACCAAGGCCAGGCCTTCGGTGATCAGGTCCCGGTCCCACAGCGATCGGTCCTGCTCGGGCAGGAGTACCAGGGCGCCGCCGGAGACCCGGGCGGGCTCTCGGGCGTGGGTGAGCACCAGTAGTCCGAGGAGGGCGGTTGCTTCGCCGCTGTCGGGTAGGAGGAGGTGGACCATCCGGGCCAGGTCCAGGCCTCGGCGGGTCAGGTCGTAGCGGATCAGGTCGTCGCCGAACTTGGCGGTGTGGCCGGCTGAGTAGACCAGGTGGATGACGTCGAGGACCGCGTCGATCCGCTCGGGCAGGTCGGTGAGCCGGGGGATCCGGTAGGGGATGCGTGACTGGGTGATCTTCTGCTTGGCGCGGGTGATCCGGGCCTGCATGGCGGTCTCCTTGACCAGGAAGGCCTTCGCGATCTCAGCGGACGACAGGCCGCAGACCAGTCGCAGGGTGAGCGCAATCCGTGCCTCCTGCGCCAGCGCTGGGTGGCAGCAGGTGAAGACCAGCCGCAGCCGGTCGTCGGGGAAGGCGTCCTGGAGGTCGGGCTCCGAGATGAGCAGCGGTAGCTTGCGCTGCGAGACCTCCGCCCGGCGGCGATGCTCGAGCGCCCGGCGGGTGGCGACCGTGGTCAGCCAGGCGCCGGGCCGGCGGGGGATGCCCTGCTCGGACCAGTGCACGAGCGCCTTCGCGTACGCGTCCTGGACGCAGTCCTCCGCCAGGTCGAGATCGGCGGCCACCCGAGCGGTGGTCGCCAAGACCTGGGCCCACTCCTGAGCGTGGGCCAGTTCCACTGCCTCGGCGACCTCGCTGCTGACCATGTCAGTCGATGATCGGCCGTACCTCGACGCCGCCCATCGGCGACGGCACCTGCTTGGCGATCTCCAGCGCCTCGTCCAGGTCCGCGGCCTCGATCACGTAGTACCCGCCCATCACCTCCTTGGTCTCCGCGAACGTCCCGTCGGTCACCACGAAGCCGCCGGCGCCGTCCGCGCGGATCGACGTCGCGGTGTTGCTCCCATCGAGCTGGGCGCCGCCCACGATCGCCGCCTGGTTCGCCTGCGCGAAGGCGCCGTGATTGAGGTGGTTCTTCTCCGCCACCGAGGGGTCGGCGGCGTCCCAGAGCGCCTCGTTGTCGTAGATCATCACCAAGTACTTGCCCACAGCTTCGACCTTCCGTCGTCGGACCGGTGGAACTCCACCGCTATCACATCGATGCGCGAACCCGCCCCGGATCGACAATCGGCCCGAAGTTTCTTTCACCGCTCAGCACGTAGGGTGGCTCCATGCCGCTGAACTATCCGCTTGCTGAGCAGACGTTGGACAACGGTCTGCGGGTCGTCGTCAGTTCTGACCGGAACGTGCCGATCGTGTCGGTGAACCTCTGGTACGACGTGGGGTCGCGGCACGAGCCGCCGGGGCTGACCGGGTTCGCCCACCTGTTCGAGCACCTGATGTTCCAGGGGTCGCGCAACGTCGAGTCGGGGCAGCACTTCTCGCTGCTGGAGAGCGTCGGCGCGAGCCTGAACGCCAGCACCTTCTTCGACCGGACGAACTACTTCGAGTCGCTGCCGAGCGGCGGGCTGGACCTCGCGCTGTGGCTCGAGGCGGACCGGATGGGCTACCTGCTCGACGCGGTCAACCAGGAGAACCTCGACAACCAGCGCGACGTGGTGAAGGAGGAGAAGCGGCAGAGCTACGACAACCGGCCGTACGGCGACTCGTACGAGCGGCTCGTCGGGCTGCTCTTCCCCGAGACCCACCCGTACGCGCACATGACGATCGGCTCGATGGCCGACCTGGACGCGGCCGCGGTCGAGGACGTGCACGCCTTCTTCCGCAAGTACTACGGCCCGAACAACGCCGTCCTGACCATCGTCGGCGACGTCTCCGCCGACGACGCGTTCGACGCGGCCAAGCGGTACTTCGGGCACCTGCCGGCCATCCCGACGCCGCCGCCCGCTCCGGACGGCACGCTCGGCCCGCTCGACGGGGTGTTCCGCGACGACGTGGTCGACGACGTCCCGTCGGACCTGATCACGATGATGTTCCGGCTCCCGGTCGACGGTACGCCGGAACTCGACGCCGCCGCCTTGGCGCTCGATGTCCTGGCCGGCGGGCAGAGCGGCCGGCTCAACCGCCGTCTGGTCCGCGACGAGCAGATCGCGCAGTCGGTCTCCGGTGGCGCCCTGCCGCTGATCGGTGGGGTCTCGTTCGGCACGCTGACCGGGATCGCCTCCGAGGGCGTCGACCTGCAGCAGGTCGAGGACGCGCTCGTCGAGGAGGTCGAGAAGCTCGCCAAGGACGGCATCACCGCGGACGAGCTGGCGACCGTGCAAGCGCAGGCCGAGCGGGACTGGCTGGAGCAGCTCGCCACCTGTGGCGGTCGCGCCGACGAGATCTCGCATCACGCGTTGCTGTTCGGCGACCCGAACCGGATCAACACCAGGATCGACGAGCTCCGCGCGGTCACGGCCGACCAGGTCCAGGCGGCGGCCAGCAAGTGGGTCCGCGCCGGTTCACGGGCACAGGTGACGTACCGGCGCCAGACAGACAGTGCAGTAGCAGGTACGGAAGCAGGGGAGCAGGAATGAGCAGCCAGGCACTGACCACACCGCCGGCAGTCGCACCGCCGCGGCCTTGGCGCTTCCCGCTAGCGACCAGTACTACGACCCGCTCCGGTACTCCGGTGCACGTGTTCGACCGCCCGGGCCAGTACGTCGCCACTGTGCGGGTGACCGTCGCCATGCCGCTGGCCGTCGAGCCACGCGAGCTGGAGGGCGTCGCGACGATCATGTCGCGCACGCTGGACGAGGGCACCGAGCTCAAGTCCGCCAACGAGTTCGCGGCGGCCCTTGAGCGGCACGGCGCGGCGTACGGGGTGGATGTCAGCTCGGACGCGTTGCACGTGGAGATCTCGGTCCCGACCTCGCAGCTCGCACCGGCGGTCAAGCTGCTCGCCGAGGCGGTTACCCGGCCGGCCTTCAACCAGGCTGACGTCGGGCGGCACGTGACGATCCGGCTCGGTGAGATCAACCAGGAGCGGGCCAACGCGGGCTACCGAGCCCGGGAGGCGTTCGCGGCCAACCTGTTCGACCCGTCGTCGCGCAGGTCTCGCCCGACCGCCGGTACTCCGGACACCATCCGGCCGCTGACGAACGTACAGGTGGCCGAGTTCTACCACGCCAACATCGGTCCGGCGCGGGCCGAGATCCTGTTCGCGGGTGACGCGACCGGGGTCGACGTAGCCGCGGTGATCGACGATGCCTTCGGTGAGTGGACCTCTGACGCCGGTACTGCGATGGAGACGCCCGAGCCGCTCTACATCGCCGGGAACAAGCTGGTGCTCGTGGACCGGCCCGGCTCGGTGCAGAGCCAGCTGCTGATCGGTTGCCCAGGGCCCGATCGCCGCGAGGACATCTGGGGCGCGGCCGCGGTCGCCAACCACGTCGTCGGCGGCACGATCACCTCCCGCGTGGACACCGTGCTGCGCGAGGAGAAGGGCTACACGTACGGCACCCGGACCAGCTTCACCGCGCCGCGCAAGGGCGGCACTTTCAGCCTGGGCGGCGCTGTCCGCACTGAGGTGACAGGTGCGGCGATCGGCGATGCGCTGAAGATCCTGCTCGACGCACGGGACGGACTGACCGCACAGGAGGTCCAGGACGCGCAGGACAGCCTGATCCGTACTGCACCGCTGCGCTACGAGCAGGCCGACTCGATCGCGCAGCAGGTCGGCAGCAACATCGCCGCCGGCGTACCGCTCGACTTCGCCGACACCTACCTGGCCCAGATCGCCGCGACCACCGCCGAGACGGCGACCGAGGCCTACCGCCGGTACGTCGGAGCCAATGGCCTGCTGGTCGTCGTCGTGGGAGAGGCGAAGGAAGTCCGCTCCCAGCTCGCCGGACTGGGGATCGGCGACATCACCGAACTGAGCTGACCTCAGCTGCCGGGGTCGAGGCTGACGCCTTGACCCCGGGCAGAGGAGACCATCAGGTATGCCGGATGACGAGGAGTACCCGCCGGAGCGCCGGCCGGGTCAGCCGAACTACGTGTACCCGCAGCCGTTGCATCGCAAGCTGCGGGACAACTCCGCCGCGACGACCTCGATGGTGCTGGGCATCCTCGGGCTGGGCACCTTACTGGCGATCCTGTCCCCGTTGGCCTGGGTGAAAGCCAACCAGGCGCTCGCGGAGATCGACGCGAATCCCGGTGTCTACGGCAACCGTTCGATGGCGGTGGCCGGCCGGATCACCGGCATGATCGGCAGCATCCTGCTCATCGCCGGGCTCGTGTTCTGCCTGCTACTGCTGGTGATCGCGATCGTCTCGTCGGGCTGACCGGACCGATCCGGTCAGTCGTTTGCTTCCGATCCTGACAACGTCGGCACCCCGCCGAACCCTGGTGGAGTCGGCTCAGCACATTTAGCGTGTGCCGGGTCAGACTCACTTCAGGGAGGGGATCCGCTCGTGAGAGACGTCCGTAGATCGTTGTGTGCGGCCACTGGTGCATTCGTGCTGCTGGCCGGCGCGCTGGCAGTTCCGGTCACCGCCGGTGCCGGTACGACGGCGGTTGAAGGTGGCAGCACGGAGTACACGGTGCTGCTCGAGGCCGGGGCCAACCACGCCCAGGCGCTCGCCGCGGTGCAGGCGGCCGGGGGCAAGCTGGTCAAGGAGAACACGAACCTGGGCACGATGACGGTGCAGGCCGCCGCCACCGGGTTCGTCACCCGGGTGGACGCCTCGTCGGCCATCCAGGGCGCGGCCCGCAGCCGCCCGATCGGGCAGTTGCCGCAGGCAAGGCCGAGCACGGTCGAGCAGGAGCACCTGGGCGCCGTTGCCAAGGGCAAGAGCGTGACGGCGAAGGCCGCCAAGAAGAACAAGACCGCCGATCCGCTCGACGCCCAGCTCTGGGGCCTGAAGATGATCCGCGCGGACCTGGCACACGAGAAGCACCCGGGCAAGAAGAAGGTCCTGGTCGGCGTGCTCGACTCCGGGATCGACGCCCGTAACCCGGACATCGCGCCGAACTTCGACTGGAAGCTGTCCCGCAACTTCGCCACCGACCTGCCCGAGATCGACGGCCCGTGTGAGTTCCGCGGCTGCGTCGACCCGGTCGGCTGGGACGACAGCGGACACGGTACGCACGTCGCCGGTACGATCGGCGCCGCGCTCAACGGCATCGGTGTCTCCGGTGTCGCGCCGAACGTCTCGCTGGTGGAGATCCGCGGCGGCCAGGACAGCGGTTTCGTCTTCCTCGGCCCGGTGCTGGACGCGCTCACGTACGCCGGTGACGTCGGGATCGACGTGGTCAACATGTCCTTCTACGTCGACCCGTGGCTGTACAACTGCACCAACAACCCGGCCGACAGCGCGGAGGCCCAGGCCGAGCAGCGTGCCACCATCGCGGCGATGAACCGGGCCCTGGACTACGCGCACAACAAGGGCGTCTCGCTGGTCGGGTCGCTCGGCAACAACCACGAGGACCTCGGCAAGCCGCGCAACGACATCTCCAGCCCGGACTTCGGCGACGTGCCGCCGTACGAGCGAGTGATCGACAACGCGACCTGCGTCGACCTGCCGGTCGAAGGCCCGCACATGATCGGCGTCGCCGCGCTCGGCCCGTCGGCCAAGAAGGCGGACTACTCCAACTACGGGCTCGAGCAGAACGACGTCGCGGCGCCGGGTGGCTGGTTCCGTGACTACTTCGGGACGCCGCAGTACCGGACGAACGAGAACCTGATTCTCTCGACCTACCCGGTCAACGTCCTGCAGAACGCGGCCGTGCCGCTCGTCGACGCGGCGGGCAACATCACGGAGGCCGGCGTGGCGGGCGGAGTACAGAAGCAGTGCCCGGCCGGTGTCACGGACTACACGAAGTGTGGTTACTACAACTGGCTGCAGGGCACCTCGATGGCGTCGCCGCACGTGACGGGTGTCGTCGCGCTGATCGTCAGCGAGTACGGCAAGAAGGGCTCGCACAACTCGTTCGGGCTGGCGCCGGACAAGGCACGGAAGATCCTGCTGGACAGCGCGCAGAAGCGGGCCTGCCCGACTCCGCGCCTTCAGTCGTACGTGAACGAGGGGCGGTCGACCGAGTTCGACGCGCTCTGTGAGGGGCCGCGGACGCTCAACGGCTTCTACGGCAACGGCATCGTCGACGCTTACGCGGCGGTGACCAGGTACTGAGCAACTAAACCGCGGGCCCGGCACACCTCGTGTGCCGGGCCCGTCGTTCGTTTACTTGGGGACGAGCAGACAGGTGGTGCCGCGGTCGCCCAGCCCCCAGCCATCCTCGTTCGGGTGCAGGAAGTAGACGCTCGACGGCTTGTCCGGCTGTTCGTTGAGCGCCTTGAACCGGTCCGTGCAGCCCTTCTCGGCAGCAGCCTGTACGGCGGCGAGGCCGGGCCACTTGCCGGCCGGGAGCTCGAAGACGGCGAACACCTTGCCACCGTTGGGCTGGTCGCACGGCTGGACCTTGATGTCCTTGACCACACCCTCCTCGATCCCGGTGACGCAGTCGCCGACCCGAAGCTTGTCCGGCCGGGTGTTCACCGTCGTCGTCACCTGACCGGACGCGTCCCGGTCGGGCTCGCTGTTGCCGGCGATCAGGCCGATGACGAGGAGCCCACCGAGGAGGACCCAGAGGCCGCTGACCACCAGGCCGGCGATCGCCAGGCCTTTGCCCCGCTGGCCGGTCTTCGGGATCTTCGTGAGCGCGACGATGCACAGGATGATGCTGATCAGCACGATGCCGAAGATGCTGAGGATGAACCCGATCAGTGCCGGAGTGCTCAGCCCGCCGGAGCCGGGCGGGGGCAGGTCGTTCCGCCCGGTGTAGGGCTGGTAGCCCGGATAACCGCCTGGTGGCGGCGGATAGCCACCGGGTGGAGGCGGGTAGCCACTGGGCTGAGGAGGCAGGTAGCCGCCCTGCGGAGGTGGCGGGTAGCCGCCGCCACCCGCAGGGGGCTGTTCCGGGGTCGGTGGGGGTGGTGTCGGCTCCATGGACGGAATGTAGACCCGGCCAGGAGCAAAATTGGGGAGCTTTCGCCCGGCTAGCCCGAGATGTAGTTGGAAAGTTGCTCGCGCTCGAACTCGAGCTCGCCGATCCGGGTCTTGACCACGTCGCCGATGCTGACGATGCCGGTCAGCGCGCCGTCGGTGACCACCGGGACGTGCCGGATCCTGCGGTCCGTCATCAGCCGCATCAGGTTGTCGACCAGGTCTTCCGGCCCACAGGTGTGCACCTGCTCGGTCATGATCGCGCTGACCCGGACGTCGCCGGCGTCCGGCGTCCGGTTCAGCAGCCGGACGATGTCGCGCTCGGAGACGATACCGGCCACCGTGCTGCCGTCGGCGCTGACGACCAGCGCGCCGACGTTGTGCTCGGCCAGTAGCGCGAGGAGTTCGGTGACGGTGGCTTCTGGGGAGATGGTGACGACCTGGTTGCCTTTACCGCGCAGTACGTCGTTGATCTTCACGGAGCCTCCTGGTGATGGAGTGAGCCCAATACCCAAAGGTAGCGAATAGAACCAGTGAGCGGCAGGTCTGGCACAATACAGTCAGTGACCTGGCGTGAGGACCTGGCCGTTCTGCGGCATCGAGACGTCCGGATCTTCGTCAGCGCCCGGTTCATCTCGATGCTGGGCTCGTCGATCGCCCCGATCGCGCTCGTCTTCGCGGTCCTGGACGTCTCGGACGCGGCCAGCGCGGTCGGCCTGGTACTGGCCGCCCGGAGCATCCCCAACGTGATCTTCCTGCTGCTCGGCGGGGTGATCTCCGACCGGCTGCCGCGCAAACTGGTGATCATCGTCGCGAACTCGGTCAGCGGCCTGACCCAGGCGCTCGCCGCCGGCCTGGTTCTGTCCGGGCACGCGCAGATCTGGCAACTGGCCGCGATCGAGGCGGTGAATGGGATCGCCTCGGCCTTCGTGATGCCTGCGATGACCGGCATCCTGCCGTCGATCGTGGACCGGGCGGAGCTGCCGCAGGCGAACGCGGTCTCCGGTTTTGCCCGCTCGACCGCCCTGATCGGCGGCGGTGCGGTGGCCGGCGTGATCGTGGGGCTGGTCGGGCCCGGAGTCGGGCTGGCCGTGGACGCGGTAACTTTCTGTCTCGGCGCGTTCCTGATGTCCAGGCTGCGGCTGCCACCGATCGAGCGGTCGCAGACGTCGGTCCTGCACGACCTGCGGGTCGGCTGGACCGAGTTCGTCTCCCGGCAGTGGGTCTGGACGGTCGTGGTGGCCTTCCTGGTGCTGAACATGATCTTCTCGGCCTGCTACTCGACGCTCGGGCCGGTGATCGCCGACGACACCTTCGGCCGGATCGGCTGGGGTGCGGTGAGCGCCTGCTTCGGCGCCGGATTGATTGCCGGGGGCATCGTGATGATCCGGGTCAAGCCGAAGTACCCGGTCCGGATCGGGATGTTCGGCATGCTGGTGATGATTCCGATGTACCTGTGCCTGGCGCTCGCGCCGTACACGCTGGCCGTGGCCGGGGTGGCGTTCGTGGTCGGGATCGGGTTCGAGATGTTCGGCATCGGCTGGGAGACGGCGCTCGGTCAGCACATCCCGCTCGACAAGCTGTCCCGGGTCTCGTCGTACGACATGCTCGGCTCGTTCATCGCCGGGCCGGTCGGTCAGCTCACGGTCGGGTACCTCGCGGCCGTCACCAGCATCAAACTGGTCGAGCTGTACGGCGCCGGGCTGCACCTGGTGATCGTGGCAGCCACCCTGCTGGTCCCGTCGGTCTGGCGACTGCAACGCCACCAGAGCACCGACTCGGTCCAGCCGGTCTAGTACGGGCCTGGTTCGTCAGGGCTTGACGGCGAGGGCCGTGGCGATCAGCCGGGACCAGTCGCTGAGGTCGTCGACCGGCTTCTCCGGGCGCCACTCGATCGACGGCACGATGCCCGGTGCGAGCACGGTCAGGCCGTCACCGAACAGGGCGAGGATTTCCTCGTCGGTCCGCCACCGGCCGCGGCCGAGCGAGCCCTGCAGCAGCTCCTGCATCTCGGCGCTGCGTGGGTCGTTCTCACTGCGGAAGTGGCTGATGAAGAAGTAACTTCCGGACGGCACCCGGTCGTACCAGAACCGGACCACGGCGGCCGGGTCCTCGTCGTCGTTGAGGTGGTGCAGCACCGCGCTGAGGATGATCGCGACGGGCTTGTCGAAGTCGATCATCGCCCGCGTCTCCGGGCTGTCGTAGATCGACTTGGGGTCGCGCAGGTCGGCCTGGAAGACGGCGGTGTTCTCGTTCTCGGCGAGCAGCGCGCGGCCGTGCGCTAGCACCACCGGGTCGTTGTCGACGTAGACGACCTTGGTCTCCGGCGCGTGCCGCTGGGCGACCTGGTGCACGTTGTCGGCCGTCGGCAGGCCGCTGCCGAGGTCGATGAACTGCCGCACCAAGGTGTTCCGGACGATCTCGCGGACGGCCCGGATCAGCGCACCGCGGTTGTCGAACGCGATCGCCTGCGAGCCGGGCAGACCGGTGATGAACTTGTCCCCGAGGGCCCGGTCGACGGCGAAGTTGTCCTTGCCGCCGAGCAGGTAGTCGTACGTCCGCGCGATGCTCGGCTTGGTCGTGTCGACGCCCGGAATCACGACGCCTTCGTTACCTGCTTGGCCCATCGCGGGAAGGTCCTTCCGATCCGGCTGGTTCGACAGTGAACACTTTAGGCGATCTACGCGAGTCGGCGCAGGATCTCGTCGTGCAGGCGGCCGTTGGTCGCCAGCGCGTTGGGACCGTTCGGGCCGGGAGTGCCTTCGACGGAGGTGAACTTGCCGCCGGCCTCGTCGACGATGATGGACAGCGCTGCCATGTCGTACAGGTTGAGCTCGGGCTCGGCCGCGATGTCGACGGCGCCTTCGGCGACCAGCATGTACGACCAGAAGTCGCCGTACGCGCGGGTCCGCCAGGTCGACTCCATCAGGTCGGCGAACTGGTCCTTCTTGCCGAGCTTGTCCCAGCCCTTGAGCGAGGAGTAGGACAGCGACGCGTCCTCGACCGTCGAGACGTCGCTGACCCGGCACGGCTGCGCGGACATCAGCGCGCGGCCGGTCCACGCGCCATCGCCGTACGACGCCCACCAGCGCCGGCCGAGTGCCGGCGCGGAGACGACGCCGACGACGACCTGGTCCTCGATCATCAGGCTGATCAGGGTGGCCCAGACGGGGACGCCGCGGATGTAGTTCTTGGTGCCGTCGATCGGGTCGACCACCCAGCGGCGGATGCCCCAGCCGGTGGTGCCCTCCTCCTCGCCGACGAACGCGTCTCGCGGCCGGGCCCGGGCCAGCGTTTTGCGCATCACGTCCTCGACCTTGCGGTCGGCGTCGCTGACCGGCGTCAGGTCCGGCTTGGTGGCGATGTGCAGGTCGAGCGCCTTGTAGCGATCCATCGTGGTCGAGTCGGCGTCGTCGGCCAGGATGTGGGCGAGCCGCAAGTCGTCGGTGTGCGAGGGCATGACCGGAAGGCTAGCCTGCCGTCTGACCAGCCAGAAGTGGGCACCTTGAACACCAACCGGCGACCTCGGACATGAAATAACCTGTCCCAGGTCACCATTCGGTGTCCGAGGTCGCAACTTCGTCTCGGCGTGGGTTGAACCAATCGGACTTGTTGAACGTGCAGCTAGTGTCTGAACACATCGACTAGCTGGAGGCTTCATGTTCGAGCGCTTCGGGGATCTGCCGCTGCACGTGCTGGTGATCCACCTGACGGTGCTGGTGCTGCCGGTCGCCGCGATCACCGCGATCGTCTACGCGCTGGTGCCGAAGTGGCGCTGGCTGCTCCGCTGGCCGACCCTGGTGCTCGGGGTCGGGGCGCTCGTCTGCGCGTTCGTGGCGAAGAAGAGCGGCGAGGCGTTCGTTGCCGCGATCCCGCAACTCGAGCCGCTGGTCAAGGTCCACCGTGAGCGGGGCAACCTGCTGTTCTGGTGCGTACTGATCTTCGCGCTGGTCGCGGTGGCTGCCTTCCTGCTGCTCAGCGGGCCGTCCGCGCTCGCCAGCGGAAAGGGTGCCAAGGCAACCAAGAGCCGCCCGCTGGAGCTGGTCACGAGCGCGGCGATCGTGGTGATCGGCGTGATCGTGATCATCCAGACGATCCGCACCGGCGACGCAGGCGCCAAGGCAGTCTGGGACGGGCAGCTCCCGCCGAAGTAGCCCGTACGCCGGTACACCGGCGCGCGGCTGTTCGGAGTACGGGCTAAGTCGTCTCCAAGTCGCGGCCTTCGCGGCTGGCGAGGAGGCGGCGGAAGGAGGCGACTCGTTCCGCGTCGACCCGGCCGGCGGTGACTGCTTCGTCGAGGGCGCAGTTCGGCTCGGTCTCGGAGTGCGTGCAACCGCGGGGGCAGTCGTGCGTCTCCTCGGCCAGGTCGGGGAACGCGTTGATCAGCTGATCCGGCTGCACATGCGCCAGCCCGAACGACCGGATCCCCGGGGTATCCACGATCCACCCGCCCTCGGGCAGCCGGAGCAGCAACGCGCTGGTCGACGTGTGCCGGCCGCGACCGGTGTTGTCGTTCACGACGCCGATCGCGCGGTTCGTACCGGGCACCAACGCGTTGACCAGCGTCGACTTGCCGACGCCTGAGTGGCCGACCATCATGCTCGTCCGGTCGTGCAGCTGCTCTCGGAGTTCGGTGAGATCGCCGTCGATCTGCGTGGCAACCGATTCGACGCCGAGCGGCCGGTAGATCGAGAGCAGCGGATCGGGGTCGGCGAGGTCGGTCTTGGTCAGGCACAGCAGCGGGCGCATGCCGGCGTCGTACGCCGCGACCAGGAAGCGGTCGATCAGGCGGGTCCGCGGTTCCGGGTTGGCGACCGCGACGACGATGACGAGCTGGTCCGCATTGGCGACCAGCGGCCGCTCGATCGGGTCGTCGTCATCGGCGGACCGGCGCAGCAGCGTCTTGCGGGGGAGTACCTCGACGATCCGGGCCAGCGTGTCCTTGTCGCCGCTCGAGTCGCCGTCGAGCTTGACCAGGTCGCCGACGATGACGCCCTTGCGGCCGAGCTGCCTGGCCTTCATCGCCGTGACGACGCGGTCCGACTCGCCCACCCAGCAGGTGTAGCGGCCGCGGTCGCGGGTGATCACGAAGCCGATGACGGCGTTGTCGTAGGTCGGCCGGTCCTTGGTCCGCGGCCGGGTGTGGCGCTTCGGCCGGTCGTACTTGGCTTCCTCGTCGTACTTCGACATCAGCTCACCAGCGCCGACCAGAGATCGGGGAACTCCGGCAGGGTTTTCGCAGTCGTCGCGATGTTCTCGATCTCCAGACCGTTGACGGTGAGCCCGAGGACGGCGGCGGCATGCGCCATCCGGTGATCGTGGTACGTGCCGAAAAGTCCACCGTGCAAGGGTTTCGGGCGGATCTCGAGTCCGTCCGCGGTCTGCGTGACGTCGCCGCCCAATGCGTTGAACTCGGTCTCCAAGGCGGCCAGCCGATCCGTCTCGTGGCCGCGCAGATGGGCGATTCCGCGCAGGTACGACGGTCCGTCGGCGAGCGCTGCGATCGCGGCGAGCACCGGCGTCAGCTCGCCGACCTCGCTCAGGTCGAGGTCGGCGCCCTGGATCCGGCCGGTCCCGCGGACGGTGAGCTCGCCGTCGGTGAGCGTGACGTCGGCGCCGAGGCGGGTGAAGAGGTCGGGCAGTTGGCCGCCGGGCTGAGTCGTCTCGGTCGGCCAGCCGGTCACGGTGACCTCGCCGCCGGTGACGACCGCGGCAGCGAGGAACGGGGCCGCGTTCGACAGGTCCGGCTCGATCGCGGTGTCGAGGGCGCGGATGGGGCCGGGGGCAACGATCCAGCGGTTGGGCTGGCTGTCGTCGACCTGGACACCCCGCTCACGCAGCATCGCGACGGACATGTCGAGGTGCGGCTGGGACGGGACCGGTTTGCCGTCGTGCAGGATGTCGACGCCCTCGTCGTACCGGGCGCCCGCGAGGAGGAGCGCGGAGACGAACTGGCTCGAGCCGGAGGCGTCCAGGGTGACCTTGCCGCCACGGACGGAGCCGGTACCGCTCACGGAGTACGGCATCCGGCCGGTGCCGTGGTCCTCGATCTGCACGCCGAGAGCGCGCAGCGCGCCGAGGATGACGTTCATCGGGCGTTCGCGGGCGTAGGCGTCGCCGTCGAAGGCGATCTCGCCGTCAGCCAGCGCGGCCACCGGCGGCACGAACCGCATGACGGTGCCGGCCAGACCGCAGTCGACGCTCGCGGGGCCCTTGAGGGAGCCGGGCGTCACGGTGACGAGGCCGTCCTGCTCGGTGATACCGACGCCGAGGGAGATGAGGGCTTCGCGCATGAGGTTGGTGTCGCGGGCCACGAGCAGCCCGGACAGCGTGGACGGACCGTCGGCGATCGCGGCGAGCACGAGTGCCCGGTTGCTGATCGACTTCGACCCGGGCACGGTCACTCGCCCCCGGACCGCCACCGTCGCGGACGGTGCCGGCCACCCCTGCTGCGCTGTCATCTCACTCCCAGCTCTCCGAAGATTCCGCCCCGAGCCTATCGGTCGGGCACGCCGGTCGTGCGCGGTGGAACCTTACGAAGTCACGTTCGGAGCGGATGAGCGCTCAGCCGAAGGGAAGTTCTGCCTTGGCGACCCGGGCGGCCAGCTTGGCCTCGCGGCGGGCGGTACGGGCGAACTGCTTCGTCTCACGCTTCGCCAGCTTGGCGCCGCGCTTCGTCTCCCGCTTGGCCGCCTTGGCGCCGTGGCTGGCCCGCCAGGCGACGCCCGGCTTGCCCTCGGTGTCGACGGCGGCGAGCAGCAGCCCGCCCATGATGCCGAGGTTCTTCATGAACTGGATCTTCTGAGCGGCCTTCGCGGCCTTGTCGGTCTCCTGCCAGAACGAGTGCCCGGCGAGCGTCGTCGGCACCAGCGAGCCGGCCAGTACAAGGGCGCCGAGGCGGCGTCCCTTGCCTGAGGCGAGCGCGAGGCCGCCGATCACCTGGGCGGCACCGTTGAGCCGGACCAGGTTGGCCGTGCTCTCCGGGATCCGGTCGCCGACCTGCGGCGGGGTGACCTTCTGGATCAGCGGGACGAACCGGTCGGCGACCGGCTGGGCCTTCGCGACGTGCGGTTCGGGGTTCCGGAGTGCCTGGGCACCCTGGACGACGAAGATGGCGGACAGCAACGGCCTGGCCAGTGCACGCACGACAGTCATGGCTCCTTCTTACCTGGTCCGACAATCCCGGTGGGGCACCAGGTGCCCGTGTGTCTTGTACCCAGCCTGAATCACGCCCAGTGATTACGCTCAGATCGCGCAGCCGTCAGGCCCGCACGCAGCGTCGTCGGAGGAGCCGGGAGTCGTGATCAGCGTCACCGCCGGACGGTCGGCCGCGGCCCGCCGGATCGCCTCGGTGAAGACCTCGACCGGCTGGGCGCCGCTCACGCCGTACTTCTGGTCGAGTACGAAGAAGGGCACCCCGTTGGCGCCGTACGCGAGCGCCTGCGCCTGGTCGGCGGCCACGTCATCGGCGTACGTCGTACCGGCGAGCACCTCGGTGACCTGGTCCTCGGGGAGGCCGGTCTCGACCGCGAGCCTGGTCAGGGTCGCGTGATCGCCGACCGGGAGGCCGTCGGTGAAATAAGCCTTGAGGTACCGCTCCTTGAGCCGGTCCTGGGTGTCAGCCGGTACTTCGCCTGCCTCGGCCAGCTCGAGTGCGAGGTGCAGGACGCGGTGGGCATCCAGCGTGTTCGCCGACTTCGCGTCCTCGAGGTGGAAGTCCAGCCCGACCGCGGCGGCGCTCGTGGTCACGTGTGCGTTGGCCTGCTCGCCCCACTCGCGGCCGCGGCCGTACTTCTCGCCGAGTCGCAGGGCCAGGTCGCGGGGGTCGTCGTTGGTCGACGACGGGTCGAGCTGGAAGCTGTGCCAGACGATCTCGGCCTGCTCGCCGGTCGCCGCCAGGGCCTGTTCCAGGTGCCGCTTCCCGATGTAGCAGAACGGGCAGACGACGTCGGACCAGATATCTATGCGCATGAAGAGGAAAAACAGTCAGTACTGGCCGGGTATTCCCAAGAACGCCCGGCCCCGAGGATCCGGGACCGGGCGACTTGGGCTGGAGGATGGTCAGCGGTTGGTGGCGGCCTGCTCGATCAGCTTGGTCACCGGGGTGGGCTCGGAGATCATCACCAGGTGCGAGGCGCCCTGGACCTTGACCGTCTTGGCGCCAGCCCGCTGGGCCATCCAGGCCTCGGCGGCCGGGGCGATGGCGCGGTCCTTGGAGGGCAGGATCGCGTACTTCGGCAGGTTGGCCGGTGCGGACTTGGCGATGACCTCGGTGAAGGCGGAGGCCGCGATCGGACGCTGGGAGGCGCCGAGCAGGGACTGCTCGCGGTACGGGAGGTCGTCGGCGAAGACGGTCCGGAACGACTCGGGCTTCATCGCCAGGTCGACGCCACCGGCGTACGAGATGACATCGGTGGTGTCGGGGCCGATCTCGCTGCCGGGGAACTGGGCGTTGAGTCCGCCGACGGTCTCACCGGCCTGCGGGATGAAGGCGGCGACGTACACGAGGGCCTTCACGTCCGGGGTGGAGGCGAGCTCGGTGATGATCGCGCCGCCGTAGGAGTGGCCGACCAGGACCTTCGGGCCGGGGATGCCGGCCAGTACGCCGGTCAGGTACTTGGTGTCGCTCTCGGGACCGCGGAGCGGGTTGGCCGGGACGACGACCTTGTAGCCGTCGCGCTGCAGCTTCTTGGTGACCTCGTTCCAGCTGCCGCCGTCGGCGAAGGCGCCGTGGACCAGGACGATGGTCGGCTTGGGCTTGCTGGGGTGCTGGTCGGTGGTGGCGGTTGCTGCGGTGGCGCCGGTGGCCAGCAGGGCGAGGCTGGCGACGGCTACGAAGGTACGGCGAAGGGGATTCATTGCAGGTACTCCGGATTCTGGTGAGAGGTCTGGGGTCGGGGCGAGTTTTGGGGTGGGGATCAGAGCGCGGAGGCGATGAAGTCGGCGACGGTCTTCGGCTGGGAGACCGAGACGGCGTGCGAGGCGTCGACCTCGATCGTGGTGCCGCCGGCGCGCTTGGCCATCTCGCGCTCGCCGTCGGGGTGGATGGCCTGGTCGCCGGTCGCGATCAGGAAGTGGGTGGGCAGCCGCTTCCAGCTCGCCGCTGGGGCCGGCTCACCGAACGCTGCGGCGGCGATCGGGCGCTGCGAGCGGCCCATCACGTCAGCCTGCGCGGCCGGTACGTCGGCTGCGAACAGCTCGTGGAACTTGTCGGTGGCGATGCTGAGCCAGGTCTCTTCGCTGCCGTCCGTGGCCGGCAGGGTGTGCGGCGCGAGGCCGGTGCCGAAGTCGGTGGCGGGGAAGCTCTCGTTCAGGCCGCCGAGGGTCTCGCCCTCGTCCGGGGCGAAGGCCGCGACGTAGACCAGGCCGGTGACGTTGTCGGCGTCGTTGGCCGCGGCGGTGATGACCGCGCCGCCGTACGAGTGGCCTACCAGGAGTACCGGGCCGTCGATCTCGCGGACCTGGGCGGCGACGCGGCTGCCGTCCCGGGCGATGCCGCTCAGCTCGTTGGCGACGGCCAGCGCGGGGATGCCGCGGGCGGTGAGGTCGGTGACGACCTCGTTCCAGCTGGACGCGTCGGCGAACGCGCCGTGGACCAGGACGACGGTGGTGGCTTTCTCGCTCATCTTCAGTTCCTCGATCTCTTGCGGTGGGATTTCCAGCACCCCAATAAGACCCCGGATCGCTGCGTCGGGGAATCGACCGAACAGCGGAAGTCGAGGAGGCGTTGGCGGCGGGTCAGCTCACCCGCTGCACCCAAATCTCATGCGTTTGGGGGAGACGCGAACCGCTCGAGCACCAGGCGGGTCAGCTGCACCCGCGAATTGACCCCGAGCTTGCCGAAAGCCGCCCGTAGGTGGGTCCCGACAGTACTGGCCGACAACACCAACTCATCAGCCGCCGACTTGTTCGTATGCCCCTCCGCCACCAGCAACGCCACCCGCCGCTCCATCGGCGTCAAGGCCTCCCATCCCGACTCCGGCCGCTGCTGCACCGCAGCCCACTTCCTCCGCCGCACCCCAGCCGCCTGAAGTACCGCCTGCACCCTGGTCGCCGGTGCGGCCGCGCCGAGTTCGGTGAACGTGGCGAGTGCACTCTCCAGGGTGGCAACAGCCTTCGCGCGCTCCCCGTGCTCCAGCTCGACTCCGCCGTGCAGGGCCTCCGCGTAGGCCAGCAACAGCGGCCGCGGCGAGTTCCGCAAGCCGGCGACCACGTCAGCCAATCGGGCCCGGGCAGCAGCCAGGTCCTCATCCGCCGTGGCGTGGAAGGTCAGCTCGTTCCAGCAGCCGGCCAGCTGGGCCGTTGACCGGAAGGTGACGGTGGGGCTCGCCTCGGCCTGGCTTGCCAGGAGCTCAGCTGCCCGGGCGGCGACCTTCACGTCCGAGGTACCAGTGGCCGCATTGAGCAGGAGGGTGTGGCGCTCGGGGTAGTCGAGCGGGGCCTCCAGCAGCCTGGCCGCCGCCGAGGTGTCTCCGTCGGCCACTTCCAGGAGCGCGCGGATCTGGTCGTCGGTGGCTTGTTCGCGGGCCTCGGAGAGACGGCCCTTGAGCAGGGCCACCAGGGCGAGGATCTGGCGGGCGGGGGTCTGCGACGACAGGTCGAAGACTTCTGGGCTCCAGCGGAGGCAGGCGTTCGCGGCATCGGCGGCTGCGGAGAGGTTGCCAGTGGCAAGCTCCAGTCGCGCGCGCAGCACCGACAGCTGAGGGGCGAGCCAGGAGTCACTCGTCCCGATCAGCTCTTTCAGCCGGTCGAGGGCATCGCCCAGGTCGTCGAGCTGCGCCTGGCAGAACAGTTCGGCGAGCTCGATGAGCATGGCCGGATGACTTCCGACCTCGTCGCCGGTCGCGGCCCGTGCCGCGCGGTAGAGGTCACGCGCCTCCATGTATCGGCCGACTGCCCGGGCCCGCTCCGCCTCGGCCAGTTGCTGCACCCCGGCCGCGACCGGGTCGGTCGTCTCGAACGGCTCCTCCAGCCGAGCCAGCACCCGATATGCCCTCATCCTGTCGGCCAATGGCGCTGAGGTTCCCGGCACGTCCAGCTCGCACTGGCCTAACCTCCCGGTAGCCCACATGTGCGGCATCAGTCGCAGCCAGATCGCCGCGCGCAGGTCGGGGGAGACTGGCCCTCGATAGAGCGCAGTACCGCCCAGCAGGTCGTCCGCGAACGCCTCAGCGGCCGCGAACTGGCGCCCACTGAGCAGTATCTCTACAACGTCCTCGCCGACGTCACCACGAATGGCGTCGTCGACAGGTGTGAGCTCGAACGTCTGCTGGATCACGCTGATCGCCGTGATCGACATGGTCTCCAGCAGCTCGTGGGCTGCCTTCCGGAGGGTACTGATGGCGCCGATGTCACCAGTGGCGGCTGTAGCGAGGATGTGCGGTGCGGCAGCCGACGCACCCTGGCCGCTGGCGAGCAGCTGATCAGCAATCGCCTTGTGCAGCGCCCGCTGCGCCGACGGCGGCACCTCGGCCAGTACTGCGGCCCGCAGCAACTCATGCCGGAAGCTCAACGTAGAGCTCCCATCAGCCAGCAACCCAGCGCGAATGGCCTCGTCCAGCGCCCCAGCCAGCTTCGCGATCGGCTCACCCATCAGTACAGCGACATCGTCCAGCTGGAACTCACTGCCGAAGACAGCCGCCGTACGCAGCAACGCCTGGCACAACTCCGTAGTACTGCTGACCCGACGCCGCACCCCCTCCACCAAACCGTCCGGCAGGTCTGCCACGTACAGCCCGGCCACCAGCTGCTCAGCCAGGAACGGCACCCCCTGTACTCCGCCCAGCCGCACCGAGAGCGACGGGTCGACAGGTGCGCCCAGCCGGTCAGCCGCAAGCTCCAGTACTGCCTCCGTACTCAGCGGAGCCAGCTGCAGCGCATGCACCGGCACCTGATCCCGCACAGCGTCGATCATCTGGTCGAACAGCGCACCCGGCCCCGGACGGGTTGCCAGCACCCACATCACCTTCGCCCGGCTCAGCCGCGCGATCACGATCCGCAGGACGAAGTTGGTCAGCGGGTCGGCCCACTGGGCGTCGTCGAGCACAACCAGAGCCGGTACGCCGTCCAGCCGCCGGCCGATCAGGTCCGCGAGCCGCTCACCCAGCCACAGCGGCTGCCCGTTGAGCCCAGCGAGCTCCAAGAAGTGCTCGGTGCTGATGAGCGGCTCCGCGCCGGTCCTGAGCGCAGGAGCCAGCGAAGCGAGCGGGCTGATCTCATCCGTCTGGTGAGCCGCCGCCTGCGCGACCAGCACCCCATGCCGCTCCGCCTGCTCCACCAGAGCCCGCACGAGCGCCGACTTCCCGATCCCCGGCTCACCTGTCACCACGGTCAGCGAGGAGGTACCACCCTCAGCCGCCCGCAGAGCCTCCAGCAGCTGGCCCAGCTCACCTGAGCGTCCCCGCAGCGGTCCCATGGCCAATTTCTACCACCAAGCTTTACGCGCACCGCTGCAAAGCGAGGAGAGCGTACGCGCGAGCGCAGTGGAGCACCTCAGCCAAGGGGACGTGCTCGTCGGTTGCATGGGCGTAGCGAACGTCCCCGGGGCCGTACTGGAGCGTCGGGATCCCCGCAGCCGCGTACTGCCGCAGGTCGGACCCATACGGCCCGCCCTTGACCTCCGGTACCTCAGCAGCTCCCGCAGCCGTTGCCGCCTGCAACGTGTCGTCGAGCAGTGGGTCGCCTTCCGGCAGCAGCCCGGACGCGAACACCCCACCCGGCCAGCTCACCTTGACCGGGTGCTCCCGCAACCAGTCGTCAGCTGCACACGCCTCCGCCAGCGCCTGCTCAAACGCTCGCCTGGCATCCGCGACCGGCTCGCCCAGGCGTACGCCGTACCGGCCCTCTGCGACGAGCAGGTCGGGCACAGTGCTGGCCCAGTCACCCGCCTGGATCGTGCCAACGGACAGTGGGTTGGCGAGGTCGAGGTGCTTGAGCAGTGGGTGCGGATCCCGGTTGCGCTCGACCTCCAGCCGTACGAGCGCCTGCTGGATGACAGCGAACTTCTCGATCGCGCTGACCCCGCGAGTACGGGTCGAGCCGTGCGTCGCCAGCCCAGGGACCTCCACGCGGAAGGTGAGCGAGCCCGCGTTCGCCGGGATGACACCACCGGCGGTCGGCTCGGCGATCAGGCAGGCCTCACCGGTATGCCCGCGCTTGAGCGTTCCGAACGCGCCCAGCCCGCCATCCTCCTCACCGATCACCGTGTGTACGGCCAGCGGCTTCCGCAGCGAGACGCCGGCCGACGACAGCGCGGCGACGGCGCCGATGATCGCCGCCACGCCGCCCTTCATGTCGCAGGTACCGCGCCCCCACATGATGCCGTCGCTCACCCGCGCCGAGAACGGATCGCCGTCCGGCCAGAGCGCAAGATCCCCGACCGGCACCACATCCACATGCCCGTTGAAGATCAGGCCAGGAACGCCGCCCGGGCCGCCTCGACCGCTGCCGCTGCCGCCGAGCACGCCGACGCAGCCCCACGCCTCGGCGCGGTCGACCTCCGAGCCGGGAAAGTCAGGGTCCCCGGTGATCACGGGCAGGTCGAACTGCCAATGGTCGACGTCCATACCGAGACCGCGCAGCCGTTCGGCCACCCAGCCCTGGATCTCGTTCTCGACCGCCGTCCCGTCGACGCTCGGGATCTGCACCAGCTCCCGCAGATCCGCCACGATCCGCGCGTCATCGACCGCGGCCAGCACGTCCCGCTCGACCTCACTCAGCATGCCGCCCATCTTGCATCAGACGGCAGCTGAGTGAGGCCTGCGATCAGGGTGTGAGCCGGTGCAGGTCGCGCGGGAACAGCGTGACCTCGCGGACGTTCTCCGCACCCGTCAACCGGGCGACGAAGCGTTCGAGGCCGATCGCGAACCCACCATGCGGTGGCATGCCGTGCTTGAACGTCTGCAGATACGACCGGTACGCCGGTGCCTCCGCCGACTCACCTCGCGCCTCCAGCGCCGCCACGTACTCGCTGAACCGATGCAACCGCTGGCCACCAGTGACCAGCTCAACTCCCTTGAAAAGAAGGTCGAACGAGTTGGACCAGCGGGGGTCCGACGGCTGCGGGTGGGTGTAGAACGGCCGCTTCACCATCGGGTAGCCCTCGACGGCGACGAACTCGCTGCCGTGCTCGCGCAACGCCCACTCGCCGATCGCGCGCTCGTCGGCCGGGGCCAGGTCGGGCTCGTCCGGGTTCGCACCGGCCAGCTTGAGCGCCTCGCTGAAGTGCAGGACGGGTACGTCTACAGGGATCTCGGGCAGCTTGACGCCGAGCCGTTCCAGCGCGCCACCGGCCCGCTCGCCGACGGCTGCGAGCATGTCGGAGATGACGCTACGCAGTACGGCGAGAACGTCGCGGTGGTCCTGGATGAAGCCGAGTTCGGCGTCGAGCGAGACGTACTCGGCCAGGTGCCGGACCGTGTCGTGCGGCTCGGCGCGGAACACCGGGCCGACCTCGTAGACGCGCTCGAAGACGCCGACCATCGTCTGCTTGTAGAACTGCGGCGACTGCGCCAGATACGCCGGTCCGCCGAAGTAGTCCAGCGCGAAGACGTTCGCGCCGGACTCGGTCGCAGTACCGACGATCTTCGGGGTCTGGATCTCCGTGAATCCCTGTCCGTCGAGCGAGCGCCGGTACCCGTGCAAGGCAGCCGCGGCGACCTCCCACCCAGCCCGGACAGCCGGATGCCGCAACGCAACAGGCGC
This sequence comes from Kribbella sp. NBC_00382, assembly GCF_036067295.1. Taxonomy (NCBI): domain Bacteria; kingdom Bacillati; phylum Actinomycetota; class Actinomycetes; order Propionibacteriales; family Kribbellaceae; genus Kribbella; species Kribbella sp. NBC_00382. The sequence continues at coordinate 173,264 of NZ_CP107954.1, read as the reverse complement.
GTTGTCCAGTACTACGGGAAGCCCGGCCCCGACCGTCGGGCGCCAGAGCTCGATGGGTGGCGTCTGGGCCGGCTCGGTCAGCGCCTCGATGACGGGGTCGATGATCTCGGCCCCGCCCGGTGCTTGTGGGTTGGCGGCGACGGTACCGGTCACCTGGACGACGGTCTCCTCGCCGAGTTCGTCCAGCTGGGCCTGGGTTTCAGCCGTCTTGACGACGATCTGGCTCAGGCCGGAGCGGTCCCGCAGTACCAGGAAGCTGACGGCCGCCAGCCGTCGTCTTCGATGGACCCAGCCGGCCACCGTGACGGTCTGGCCTACTGCTGAGGGGATCTCGTGGTTGAGAATGCGCATCGCTGTAATTCACCTCCGAAGGTCGGTTCGAACCCCGGAGGTGTGGGCGAAGGGGACTCGCGGTGCCACCACACCTTCACCGGATCGGTGCTTGCGCCGACCCGGCCTCTTGCGTTTCATTCGCTCAGGAGTGTCTTCACGCCCGCCCCACGCATCGCCTTCCCAGCTACCGGCGACTCTCTCCTGCGCAGGTGACGACCGCTACTCGGTTCCTTCACCACGAACGGCTCCAGAGTAGTTCGGTCCTGGAGCCGCACGCAAAACCAATTAGCGCTTGGACTTGCCCGGCGGGATCACGACGGTGTCGGTGTCGTGGCGGGCAGGCGTCGTTGCAGTCACGGTGACCGTGTTGGCGGCGCCCGAGCCCGGCCAGGCGGCCCACTCGGTGTTCAGGGGCTTCTTGTAGTTGGCGGTGGTGCAGGTCGCGCGGCGTACGTCCGTGGTGCGCGAGCAAGTCCAGCCGCGGTCGAAGCGGGGGAGCAGGGCCAGGTTGCGGCCCCACGAGATCTCCAGCGTGACCCGGCCGGTCGTGCCGTTGATGGTCAGGAAGCGGTTGTAAACAAGGGGGTTCGGGTCATGCCGCGGATCCGGAGTGATGATCTGGAGCAGCGACTCGTCCGCCTGAGGGCCGGCGAGCGTTTCGGAGTCGGTGTCGAACAGCAGACCGGCTGTGGCCGATACCGAGTACGTCCGTGCTGCCGAGCCACCATCCGGTACTGCGAACGAGCCGTACAGCGGAGCAGGTCGCGACGGGTTGGTGGCGGTGCAAGTGCGGGCCGACGGCGTGCACTTCCAGCCGGCCGGGTTGCCGATGATCGGCCAGGACAGCGCGGAACCGTACTGGATCTTGACCGTCACGCTCGGCCGCGTGCCGGGCGCGATGACGATGGTGCGGAGGTACCCCTCTAGGTCGGTCTTGCCGGCGACCAGCTTCAGCAGGTTCTCGTCGAGGTGCGGCTTGGGTGCGGGCGGCGGCGCGTCGAGGGTTTCGGAGTCGTCGTCGTACAGGCGGCCGGTCTTCGCCGACACGGTGAACGTGCGCTGCGCTGTCGTCCCGCCCGTCGGGTCCGCGAACGAGATCGGCAGCTTCGCCGGTGCGGCGGGGTTGGTGGCTGTGCAAGTGCCGGTCGCCTTCACGCAGGTCCAGCCGGCCGGGTTCCCGCTCAGCGGCCAGTGCAGCCCGGAGCCGTACTTGATCCCGACCACGACGGGCTTGGCGTTGCTCGCCGGGACCTTGATCGTGATGAGCCAGGGGGAGTTCGCCGACTCGATGCTCACGCCAGAGGCGCCGGACTCGTACGAAGCGTCCGGTACGCCGCTCGATCCGTACGGGACTCCGCCCGGTGCGCCGCCGCCGGGCGGCATGCTGATCGTCAGCAGCCCCTCATCGAAGATCGGCGTGGTCGGCTCCGGCGGTGTCGGTACGGGAGTCGTGGGGGCGCTGGTCGGCGCCGTCGGCTGGGTCGGGTCGGTCGAGTCGACGGGCTGGGTCGGCTCGGGCTGAGGCTTGGTGGTCGGTGCGACCACCGGGGGCTTCACGGCCGGCGGCTTGGCCGATGGCGGTGGGTTGACCGGCGGATTCACCGGAGGCGCCTGGGTCGGCTGCACCGACGGTGGCTTGCTGATGGCTGCCTGGGGAGTGTCGTTGCCGGTGAGCGCCATGGCGGCGATCACCGCGGCCACGGCCACCACCACGACAGCGCCGCCGCCGACGGCTGCACGGGTGCTGTTCTCGGTGACCTTCTGCCATCCAGTGGCCAAGAAGCCGACGATGCCGACCTTGACCCCAGAGGCAGCGGCCAGGTAGCCCAGGCCCGCAGTACCGAGTAGTGCAGGTGCGAGCAGCGCTGGCAGGGCGCTGTTGACCTCGACGAGCTCCAGGTAGACAGCAGTGCACTTGGCACAGTCGTCCAGGTGCTCGCGGACGTTCTTGTTCTCCCGCTTGGTGAGGCCGCCGCGCACGTACGCGCCCAGGCGCTCAGTGGTCCAGCGGCAGCGGTCACCGGCGACGTCGGCCAGGTGCTGCTGGAGATAGGCCTGCCGTAGACCCTCACGGGCCCGGTAGGCCAGGGCAGAGACGCCGTTGGCGGTCAGGCCGAGCATGGGGGCGATGGTGGCGGGCTTCTCGCCCTCCACCTCGGTGTGCCAGAGCACTGCCTGCCAGCGCTCGGGCAGGGAGGCGAAGGCCTTGGCTGCCGCGCCACTCTCGAACCCGGTCACGCTCGGGTCGTCGAACCCCTGCGGCTCCCGCTCGTACGCCGCGATGTCGTCGGTCGTCTGGACCTTGCGGCCCGACCGGATCCGGTCGACGTGCACCCGCCGGACGGTGGTCAGCAGGTACGCGCGGAAGGAGATGTCCGGGCCGCCGCCGTTGCGCAGGGCATCGAGCACCTTCGCGAAGGCGTCACTGGCCAGGTCGTCGGCGTCGTTGGCCGGTACCAACTGACGGGCCATCCGCTCCGCGGCATGGTGATGGCGGGCGAACAGCTCGCCGTACGCCTCGAGGTCGCCGGTGCGGACGCGCGAGATCAGCTCCGCGTCGCTCGGCCCTTCCGGCGTCTCCATCCGTGGTCCCCCTGGGTTTGTCACTACATCGTCACCGTCTGTCAGCTCGTTGCCGGGATCAAGGTTCCCACGAGGGACGGATCCGCGCACCTAATCATGACGACAGCGACAGCTGTGAGGTTACGCGAAAAAAGATCCGGAAATCCGCGTCATGAACTCGTCATCAGGCTGTCTCACCTCCAGTACGACGCTTCCGGCCACCCGGTCGGGAGACGACGGGGCCATTGAGGAGGGGACATGTCGCTGTTCGCGGACATCCGCAGACGGCTCGATCTGCGTCCCAGCCGGTCCCTGAACCTGGCGGGGTCGCTCGCCCGGGACCGGTCGGAGGCGTCGTCTACAGAGCAACCGTGCGGAAGGAGGGAGCCGCACGGCACCGCTGGTATCGACCGGAGCGCGTATCTGGCAATCGCAGAAGCGCTCCGGGACGGTGCCGATGTAGTGCCACCGAGTGACGAGGTCGGCCGCCAGTTGGCGGAGGACGGAGTCTCGCTGCTCGAGGCACTTGATGGGCTGGGTGCGCTGTACCGCTCGATCGCCGGGGGCGAGCCTGCCTTCGATGCGGTACGCGCACTCAGTTCCAGCTGGGCCGAGGCTTCACTCATCTATCTGCACTCGCTGTCCTGCGAGGACCCGCTGACCGGGCTGTCCAGCCTGGCGCACCTGCGGTCCCGGCTCGGCGAGATCTACCGGGAGGCTGAGCTCCGTGGAACTTCCGTACCGGCGACCCACGCACTGGTGGTGGTCGAGCCGCTCTACCCGGGCGGAATCTCGCCCGTCGAGCGCGAGCTCCGGCTCATCGACATCGCGGAGTGCCTCCGGATCGTGTTCGCGGGCGGTGACGTACTGGGCCGCCTCGGCACACGCCGCGCGGCGGCGCTCGTCGGCCGCGACCCGGACCTGCCGGACCAGGTCGAGACGGTCCGAGCGCTGATCACCCAGTGGCGGCTGGACACCGACGAGCCGCAGCTGGCCCGGGTATGGATCGAAGGACTTCCGGCGGCCGAGCAGTGGGCCGGCCGGGTGCTGGACGAATTGGCACGACCCGCATAGGACTTGCGTCCGGCCGCCGACAGGGGGACGACCGGACGCAGCAAACCGGTGGCGGATCGCCTATCACGGGGTAGGCGATCCGTCGCCGCCGTCCTGTCCGGCGGTGGCATCCCGTAGTACCGGAATTTGTCGGTACTGCTGGTTAGGCTGCCGGTATGTGTGGGCGCTATGCATCGAGTCGTGATCCTGCCGATCTGGTCGTCGAGTTCGAGATCGACGCGGGCAATGTGAAGGAGTCCGTGCAGGAGCTGCCGGACAACTACAACGTCGCGCCGACCGACGAGGTGATCGCGGTCGTCGAGCGGAAGAACCGGGAGAACCCCGAGGAGACGGTCCGCAAGCTGACCACGGTGAAGTGGGGGCTGGTGCCGTCCTGGGCGAAGGACACCTCGATCGGCAGCCGGCTGATCAACGCCCGGATGGAGACCGTCGCGGAGAAGCCCGCGTTCAAGAAGGCCTTCGCCGTCCGCCGCTGCATCCTGCCGGCCGACGGGTACTACGAGTGGTACACGGCCGAGGAGAAGGTCAACGGCAAGCCGGTCAAGCAGCCGTACTTCATCCGCCCCGCCGACGGTGGAGTGCTCGCGATGGCCGGGCTGTACGAGATCTGGCGCAACAAGGCAGTAGCCGACGCCGACCGCGACGACGCCTGGCTCTGGACCTGCACCGTCCTCACCACCACAGCCACCGACGACCTCGGCCGCATCCACGACCGCATGCCCCTGCTCGTCGAGCCCGACCGCTACAACGCCTGGCTCAACCCCTTGTCCTCAGACCCCGACGAGCTCCTCGACCTCCTGGTCCCCGCAGCCCCCGGCGTCCTGGAGGCCTACGCCGTCTCCAAAGCAGTCAGCTCCGTCAAAAACAACGGCCCCCACCTCATCGACCCCCTACCACCCGACGGCGTGGACCCGATCGACAAGCCAGAAGAGCCCGAAGAGATCACCCTCTTTTGACCTTCCCGGAGTACCTCTACGCGCGGACCGCCGAGGCAGTGACCGGCTTCGCCGAGCTGGATGTCGACGACATCTACGCGATCTCGCTGTGGTGCTCGTACTACGAGGACGACACCCGCCGGCCGACGCTGGCGGTCGACTACAACACCGACACCCAGGTCGAGCAGGTGCTGTCCGCGCCCAAGCACGCCCCTGAGGCGGACGAAGCGCGGTGGAACTACGCGTACTGGCTGCAGGGCATGCCGGTCGAAATCGGTGGTCCGCAGGACCCGACCGGGCTTGAGCTGGGGCGGGAGTGGATCAAGCGGGCCGGGCTCTGGTACTCCGACGAGCAGGAGGCGTCCGACTTCGAGGCGACGCTGCCGCTCGGGAGCTCGATCGCCAGGCGCTTCGAGGCCGAGTGCATCCGGGCCGGGCGGCGGCTACATGACGAAGGCGTGATCGAGAAGGTGTTCGGCCGCCCGATACCGGTGCTCGTGCACGAGTTGGAGTACCAGCCCCACCACGCCGACTGGGCGATCGCCGGCAATCCGCCGGAGCTGGTCGCGGATTACGTCGCCTGGGTCCTTCACTGATCCCGCATGCCAGGCGGCTGCTCGTAGTACCGGCCGGCGACTCGAGGGCGACCGGCTGATCGCCGGCATTCCCCCACCCACTAGCAGCCGCACCTGCCGCCCGAGCACCCCGCCGTGCCATGACAAGGTCGGGGGTTAACCCCCGACCTTGTGGGTTGTCACCTCTGGATGCGGGGTGGCAACCCACAGTTTGAAGGGTTAACTGTGATGTTCAGGGAGGTTGTCCCGGATTTGGTGGGTGACTCGGCCTGTCGTTGAGGCATGACGAAGGCCTCCGGTTGTGAAGTGGAGATGTCGAGTAACCGCTTCAGCAACAGGAGGCCTTCGTGTCCCACGTTAACGCTCAACTGACCCCGCGTGCACGGTTACGGCTGGCGCGTTTGATCGTTGACCAGGGCTGGCCGGTCGCGACCACGGCCAAGATGTTTATGGTGGCGTCGAAGACAGCACGCAAGTGGGCTGATCGGTACCAGACCGAAGGCCCGGCCGGGATGTGTGATCGCAGCTCGCGTCCGCATCACAGCCCGACTAAGACCCCCACCGCGGTAGTACGCCGGATCGTACGGCTGCGCTGGCGTCACCGGCTCGGCCCCGTCCAGATCGCCGGGCGCCTCGGACTGCCGGCCTCCACCGTGCACGCCGTGCTCGTACGCTGCCGGATCAACCGGTTGTCACGCATCGACCGAGCCACCGGTGAACCATTACGCCGCTACGAACACGCCTACCCCGGCTCGCTGATCCACGTCGACGTCACCAAGTTCGGCAACATTCCCGACGGCGGCGGCGCACGCTACCTGGGCAAGCAACAAGGCAAACTCAACTCCCGCCACACCGCCAGAACGCGCACCGGCTACACCGCCAACCGCAACGTCCGCATCGGCACGGCCTACCTGCACACCGTCATCGACGACCACTCCCGCGTCGCCTACGCCGAAATCTGCGCCGACGAGAAAGCAGCCACCGCCATCGATGTCCTGCGCCGGGCCGTGGCCTGGTACGCCGAACACGGCGTCACCGTCGAACGAGTCCTGTCCGACAACGGATCAGCCTACAAAGCCCACGCGTGGCGCGACACCTGCACCGAACTCGGCATCACACCCAAGAAAACCAGGCCCTACCGACCCCAAACCAACGGCAAAATCGAACGCTTCCACCGCACCCTCGCAGACGGCTGGGCCTACGCCCGCTTCTACACCACCGAAGCCGAACGACGCGCTGCTCTACCCACCTGGCTCCACACCTACAATCACCACCGACTCCACACCGCAATCGGCAACAAACCACCCATCAGCCGACTGACCAACCTCCCTGAACATCACAGTTAACCCCTCAAATTGGCTGGTGGCGATGCCCGTGCTTGGCAGGAGTTGAAGCATCAGCTGCACACGCCGAGTGGCGCTCACCAGCAACCGGCAAGGACTGCCAGCGGGTATGTCGGCTGGATCGGCCGCAGTCGGGTCGGCAGCACATCAAAGGCGCCCGGGAATGCGTTTGCTTGGGTGTGTCGGGGTGGTTCGTGGTCGTTGGTGTGTGGTGGCGGTCCGGACGGCGTCATTCGTGAGGGTTCCGGAGCGCTCCGACCGCGACCCATTGGCAGTTGACCCGTCGCCGCAGCTGCCGACTCTCGGCGTACCCCCAGTGAGTGTCGTACTGGGCAGCCAGTGCGTGAGCTGGCGCGCAGGGTGGCCCGGGAATGACAGGATGGGTCCGTGACCGATGAACGGATTGTGGCTACTCCGCATGGTGAGGCTCGGATTGTGGCGCATCGGGCTCGGCGGCCGGTGGCGACGCTGGCGCTCGGTCATGGGGCTGGGGGCGGGATCGAGGCGGGGGATCTGGCTGCGTTGGCGGCTCGGTTGCCCAAGCAGGACATGAACGTGTTTTTGATCGAGCAGCCTTGGCGGCGGGCGGGGAAGAAGCTGGCGCCTGCGCCCAAGGTGCTCGACGAGGCTTGGATCGCGATCATCGGGCAGTTGCGGATCCGGACGCCGCTGGTGCTGGGCGGGCGGAGCGCGGGCGCGCGGGTGGCCTGCCGGACGGCTGCTGGGTTGGGGGCTTCCGGAGTACTGGCGCTGTCTTTTCCGTTGCATCCGCCGGGTAAGCCGGACCGGTCGCGGGTTGATGAGTTGCAGGGATCGCGGCTGCCGACGTTCGTAGTACAGGGGGAGCGGGACCCGTTCGGTACGCCGGAGGAGTTCCCGCCGCTGACCGAGATGGCCGTCGTGCCGGACGGTGACCACTCGTTCAAGGTGCCGAAGCGCGCCGAGCTGACCCAGGACGAGAGTTTCGAGCTGCTGGTCGAAGCTGTGTTCGAATGGGTGACCCGGGAGATCTCCGGCTGAAGTCCCCGCCGCGCCCGGGAATGACCCACCGGGCGGGCTTGTTGTGAAGAGCATGACGGCACTGAGTCTGGCTCCTGCGCGGAAGACTGCGAAGACACCGGTATTCTCGATCACGATGCCGACTCCCACGACCACAGAGACACCCGAGCAGCGGACCGAGCGCTTCGAGCGCGAGGCGCTGCCTTTCCTCGACCAGATGTACGCCGCGGCGATGCGGATGACGCGTAACCCGTCCGACGCCGAAGACCTGGTTCAGGACACCTTCGCGAAGGCGTACAGCTCGTTCCACCAGTTCACGCCCGGTACCAACCTGAAGGCGTGGCTGTACCGGATCCTGACGAACACGTTCATCAACGGCTACCGGAAGCGGCAGCGCCAGCCCACGCAGTCGCCGACCGAGGAGATCGAGGACTGGCAGCTCACCGCCGCCGAGTCGCACACTCCCGGTGGCCTGAAGTCGGCCGAGGCGGTGGCGCTGGAGCACCTGCCCGACTCCGACGTGAAGTCGGCGCTGCAGTCGATCCCCGAGGATTTCCGGCTGGCGGTGTATCTGGCCGATGTCGAGGGGTTTGCCTACAAGGAGATCGCCGACATCATGGGGACGCCGGTCGGCACCGTGATGTCGCGGTTGCACCGTGGCCGGCGCCAGCTGCGTGAGCTGCTGGCCGACTATGCCCGCGAGCGGGGCCTGATTCCCGCATCAGACGATGCGCCGGCGGACGGTTCCGCGGCGGCGGCCGAGGAGAAGAAGTCATGAGCTGCGGCGAGGACCACGACGTGGACTGCAGCGAGATCCTGGAGCGGGTCTACGTGTTCATCGACAATGAACTCGAAGGCGCCAGCACCGAGGAGATCCAGCAACACCTGGAAGAGTGCGCGCCCTGCCTCGACCAGTACGACATCGAGCGCTGCGTGAAGAAGCTGGTCCACCGCTCCTGCGGCGACGACCACGCTCCGGAGGCACTCCGCCAGAAGATCCTGCTCCGGCTCACCCAGATCCGGATCGAGACGACGACAACGCTCGCGGACTGACCTCCCGAGGCCCGGCCGGACACCTGTCCACCGGGCCTCGTCGTTTGTCCGGCCGCCCGCCGCCCGCCGCCCGCCGCCCGCCGCCCGCCGCCTGCCGCCTGCGTTGGGTAGGCGGTCTGTGCCTCAGGTGTGCTGTTGCTCGGCGAGCAGTTCCTGGGCGATGGCGGCGTCGTGGGGGAAGTCCTGCAGGGCCGTTGCTGCCTGGCGCCAGGCAGTGGTGGCCGCGGCCACCTCTCCAGTGGCGGCCCGGATGCGGCCCAGCTCGATCAACAGCAACCCCTCCCGCTGCTGGTTGCCGTAGGCACGGGCCAGCTTCAACCCCGCCTCTGCCTGCTCAGCAGCTTCCGTCGGCTGACCCATCGCCAGATAGCTGGTCGCGAGATGCTGCAGACACTCGGCCTGCGCGTTGCCGTCATCCAGCCGGCCGAAGACGTCAAAGCTCTTGCGCTCCATCTCCGTCGCCGCCAGATGATGCCCCGCCTCCATGTACGCCTGCCCCGCGATCTGCAGCCGCTTGGCCAGCGACCGAGGGTTCCCCGACTTCTTCGCCAAGACGAGGCTGAGGTCGAACGACTCCCGGGCCAGCTCGTACTCACCCCGCCGGCTGTGCAACCGCCCGAGCGCGAGGTGGCTGATCCCGACGACGGTCTGGTCGCCGATCCGCAGGCTCAGGGCGAGCGCCTCCTCGGCCCACTCCAGCGCCTCGTCCGGTCGGTCCATCAACTCCAGCACGTAGCTCAGCGAAGTACAGGAGCGTGCCTGGCCTGGCAGGTCGTCGATCGCCTGGAACATCCGCAGGGCGGCGCGCAGATGGTCGAGGGCCGGCTCGAGCTCGCCGCCCTCGGCATCGGGGATCGCCAGGTCGTGCTCGAGCCAGGCGGCCAGCCGTTCGTACCCGAGCTCGCCCGCGATGTCCCGGCCGAGCCGGTCGATCGTGCGCATCTCGATCCAACGCGACCGGACCTCGACGTACCCGAACAAGGCGATCGCGAGCTCGGGCACCAACCCCCGCAAGTCGGCCGACGCACTCGCTTGCTGCACGAGCGCGAGGATGTTGTCCCGCTCATGGTCGAGGAAAGTCGTAGCAGTCGGTACGTCGGGCAGCAGCGGGACCGGACGCACGGGCGGACTCGCCAGCGCATGCCGCCGGCTCTCGGGATGCGTGAGCTGCTGACTCCGCCAGGCCACCGCGGTGTAGTGCTGCAGCACCCGGGTCAACGCGTCGGTGCGAGCGTCTTCGGATAGCGTCTGCGTGGCGCGCTCGCGGGCATAGGTGCGGATCAGGTCGTGCATCCGGTACCGGCCGGGCACCCCGGACGAGAGCAGGTTGAGGTCGACCAGCCGCTCGAGGATCTGCTCGGCCTCATCTTCGGAGACGTCGAGCAGATGCGCTGCCGTGAGCGCGCTCAAGTCCGAGCCGTCCGGCAGTCCGAGCAACCCGATCGCCGCAGCCGCCCGGCGATCGAGGCGCTGGTTGCTGTTCGCAAGGAATTCGGCGGTACCGGCGATGTTGGCCCGGACGCCCGACTCACCGGTGCCGAACTCGTCCAGCCGCCGGTGCTCGTCCTTGAGTTGCCGCACCATGTGTTCGATCGGCCAGCTCGGACGCGCGGCGAGCCGGGCACCGATCAGCCGGACCGCCAACGGCAGTCGGCCGGTCAGCTCGGCGATCGAGCGGGCCGCGGCGTCCTCGGCGCTCACCCGATGGTGGCCGGCGATCGTGGCCAGCAACTCGACCGAGTCCTCCTCGGACAGTGGCGCCAGCGCGATGTGCCGGAACCCTGGCAACGTGGTCAGCGCCCGTCGGCTGGTCGCGATGACGGCCGAGCCGGGAACGCCGGGCAACAAGGGGAGTACCTGGCTTGCGCTGTTGGCGTTGTCCAGCAGGATGAGGACCCGCTGGCCGGCCAGTCGTGACCGGTAGAGACCGGCCAGTTCGCTGATCCCCGAGGGAACGCCCCGGTCGTCTTCAAGGCCGAGCGAACGGATCAGCTGGCTCAGTGCGTCGGCCGGGCTGAGCGCAGTACCGGGTCCGTAGCCGCGCAGATCCAGGTACAGCTGACCATCCGGGAAACTGTCGCCGACGAGGTGAGCCACATGCACGGCCAGCGCGGTCTTGCCAACCCCGCCCATCCCAGTCACAGCAGCCAACTGAACCTTGTCCGGCTTAGCCGACTGGAACACCTTCACCAGCTCCGCGACCTCGCCGGCTCGCCCAGCGAAGTCCGACAACGTCGGCGGCAACTGCCGCGGAAGCACCCGCACCACCTCAGGCGTCAACGGCGCGACCGGCACGCCACCCTGCTCCCGCGGAGCCTTGGCCACCAGCAACAGCCGCTCGACCTGATCAGCACTCAGCCCAAGCGCAGCGCCGATCGCCTCGATCGTGTCGACCCGCGGCCGCCTCCGCGTGCCCCGCTCCAGCAAGCTGATCGCCTGCTCACTCAACCCAGCCTTCTCCGCCAACCCCGCCTGCGTCATCCCAGCCGCAGCCCGATACTCCCGCAACAGCCCCGCCAGCGTCTCCATGCTCAGCGGCCGCCGACCGCGTTCTCGGTCACGATCTGACCCCTGCGGAGGCCGTCAGCCACCGCAGTCATGCCGTCTGCTTCGAAGATGTCGATGGCCTGGAGGCGAGTCCGCCGGGCGGCGGCCGGCCGCGCGGTGGCGTCCTGGATCGCGGCCAGATTGACGAGCAGCCAGCCTTGGCAGTAGGTATCGCCATGCAGCTCCGCCAGCCGGAGACCTTCCTCGACGGCCTGTTCTGCCTGCTGGTAGTTGCCGCCTTCAACCTCGGCTCGGCTGAGGTACAGGTGTGTCAGGGCCAGCCCGCTCGGGTCGTCCAGATCGGAGTACAGCCGGATCGCCGCGTTGAGGTGTTCAATCCCCTGGTGACGTGATCCAACAGCCAAGTAGCTCGTGGCAACAAGCCGTTGGCGCCGCGCCAGCGATCGGAAGTTGCCGGCTGCTTCTGCCAAGTCGAAGCTGGCCTTGAACGCGGCGGCGGCCTCCGTGGTCCGCCCGACCCGGTTGTACAGAACCCCGAGTGCCAGGTGGTTGGTACCGAGGACCGCAAGATCACCGGCCTCTTGCGCCAGCTCCAGACCGCGCTCACCCCACTCGATCGCTTCGTCGAGCTGATCCAGCCGCTCACAGACGTGACTCAGTGATGAGCAGCAGCGGGCGATCCCGGCGACGTGCTGACCTGCCTCGAAGTGATCCAGAGATCTCAGCAGCCGCACCTGGGCCCACTCGAGATGGCCTTGCTCTACGTCGGGGATGGCGCGATCGTGCTCAAGCCAACCCCAGGTCACCAGATCGTCCGCCGGTTTCCCCGAGGCCAGTGCGAGGTCGAAGATGCCGCGCATCCGCAGGTAGTGAGCGCGGATCTCCAGATAGCCGAACAGACCGAGCGCGAGAGAAGGCCCGAACCGCAGAGCCAGCCCGGGCAGTACCGAAGCCAGCTTGTAGAGGCCGACGATCGAGTCGTACTCGTGATCGAGCCAGGAAAGCGCGTCGACTTGATTGCTGAAGGCCGGCAGGCCGGTGAGGTCGAGTTCTTCCGGCGGTTGCCTGGGGCTCGATGGGTAGGTGATGCGGTGTACCTGCCAGGCAGCCGCCACGTAATACCGGAGACCTCGCTCGATCGCTGACCGGCGCTCGGCAGCACGCTCGCTGGTCGAGAGGCGTTCGTCCGCGAAGGCGCGGAGCAGATCGTGCATGCGATAGCGCTGCGGGCGCACTGAATCCAGCAGATGCATGTCGACCAGGCGTTCGAGGAGATCTTCAGCGGTCCGAAGGTCCTTGCCGAGGAGTCGGGAGACCAGATTCGCCGAGATCTCCGGACCTTCGACGAGGCTCAGCAGATCGAACGCGAGGGCGGCCTCGCGATCCGCGCTCCGGGGACTGCTGAGCAACTCATTCAGGCTGGAGGCGAAGGTCGCGCGGACGCCGGAGTGGTCGAGGCCGAGTTCGTCCAGGCGGCGATGCTCGTCCTGAAGCTGGTCGACGAAGTGCCGCAGCTGCCAACCGGGGCGGGCGACCATCCGCGCGCCGATCAACCGCAGCGCGAGGGGCAGGCCGCCGGTCAGCTCTGACAGCTCCCGGGCCGCCTCGTCCTCAGAGTTCACTCGTTGTTCACCGGCGACACTCGCGAGCAGCCGCAGCGACTCGGGGGTGGTGAATGTCGACAGCCGGACAATCCGGCTGCCGGGCAATGTCGACAGGAAGTGCCGGCTGGTGATGATGGCGGCCGATCCGTTGCCACCGGGCAGCAGGGGAGTCACCTGGTCCACCGAGCTGGCGTCGTCGAGCAGCACCAGCATCCGTCGGCCGGCCATCCTGGAGCGGTACAGCCTCGACATCTCGTCGATCCCGTCCGGGATCGCATCGTGCCGCACACCGAGGGAGCGGAGTATCTGTCCCAATGCCTCGATGGAGGTCAACGCCGATCCGGGATCATGGCCGCGCAGCGCGACGTACAGCTGACCATCCGGGAAACGCTCCTCGACGAGATGCCCGGCGTGCACGGCCAGTGCCGTTTTCCCGACACCTCCCATGCCGGTGACGACGAGCAGCACACTTGCCATGTCTGCGTGAGCGAGAGCGCCCAGCACTTTGTCCAGCTCGCCCTGCCGGCCGGTGAAGTCGGCAACGGTCTGGGGAAGCTCCCACGGAACAGGCAGGGAGGGCACGGCGGGCTTGGGTGGCACAGCACCCGGTGCCCGGACCGAGGCCAGGAGTTCCTGCTCTGCGTCAGGTGGGAGTTTCAGGGCTGTGCTGAGAGCCTGGATGGTGTCGGCGCGCGGACGTCGCCTGGTGCCTCGCTCGAGCAGACTCACGGCCTGCTCGCTGAGGCCCGCCAGTTCGGCGAGTGCGGCTTGAGTCAGTGCGGCGTCGAGGCGATGGCGTCGGAGGAGTTCGCTGAACTCGACTGCCATCCTGCCCACCTCCCCGTCGACCGGCCGCGCGAAGCATCTGCTCGCCAACTGTAGGGAAGATCGCCGACAGTGTGCCCGTGGTTATCCACAGTTGAGATCGAGAGGGTCGTGGATTCGGTGCCATTGCCGCTGTTCATAACAATCGGTACAGGTTTGGTGACAAAAGCATTCCGGTGAATAGCGGTGAGTGTCTAAGAGGGAACACTGAGTACAGGGAACCAGTGCGGTCAATGGTCTTGTTGTGACATGTGACCAAACTGCAAAGACCCCGGTTTTCACCGGGGTCCTCGCTGTAAGTAGCCGCCTGACTCAGGCGTTGGGGCGCTTGCCGTGGTTCGCGCCCTTCTTCTTGCGTGCGCGACGCTTGCGGCCGGTCTTGCCCATTTGAAAGCCTCCTTGTAACAACTGCAAAGAGTCACAGTCTCTCATACCACGACGGTGTGTTCGCCACAGTGCGGCGGGTCACGGTCTGGCTTACAGTGTTTCGGCGCGCGCCTGATGAGCAAAATATTGACGAGTCAGCGATGTGCTGTCTGCCCCCTGTGCCGGCTACCCCGGTGCAAGACCGCGAAGCTGATGGGAGGTGAGCTGAACATGGCTGGTGATACTTGGGACTGGTAACGGCATACTGAGAGCCATGCGCTGGATGGATGGTTCATGAGAGCAGGGATGCTTCGTGTCGCCGTCTCCGCGACGGCCATCCTCTCCATTGCGTTGATCGCCGTCTCGGTGGGGCGGATCGACAATGCAGCATTGCTCGCCGAGCTTTGCGCGCTCATGCTCGGTGCCGGCTTCGTCAAGTTCGGGTTGTCCCGTCAGCATTACCTTTCGCTTGATTCGATCGTTCTGACCGCGGTGTACGTGTTGGCTGGTCCGTGGGTCGCGATCATCGCGTCGATCTTTGGATATGCCGCCCAGGCGCGTAACCCGGTTCCACTGATCCGCAGGATCTTCAATGGTGCTCAACGTGTTCCGGCTGCTGCGGCCGGCGGTCTCGCCTACAGTCTCGTAGGTGCTCCGACGGGGGACGCAGCACTACGGGCTGTTCCGCACGTTGTCGTGGCAACGGTCGCTGCGACCGTTGCCCATCAGCTGGTCAACGCCGCGCTGGTCTGCATGGTCATCTGGATCGACGGCAGGTCACGGCCGCTGGACTTCATCACCCAGGTCGTCGCACCGACCTTCGCGCCGATGCTCGGCTATGGATGCCTCGGGCTACTGCTCGCGGTCACGTGGCTGGGCGGGCTCGGGCCGCTGGCCAGCTTGCTGGTGCTCGTCCCGATGGTTCTCGCCCGCTGGGCGCTGCGGCAGTACGAGGTCGAGCGGGATGCCCAGGCAGCCACCATGCGCGCCTTCATCCAGATCATCGAGACCAAGGACCTGTACACCCGTGGTCACTCCGAGCGGGTCAGCGAAGGCGTCGGCATGCTCGGCCGCAGGCTCGGGCTGCCGGAGGACAGGCAACAAGCCCTCGAGCACGCCGGCCTGCTCCATGACGTCGGAAAGGTCGGGGTGCCGACCAGCATCATCAGGAAGCCCGGGCGGCTGGACGACTCCGAGATGGACGCGATCCGCCTGCATCCGGCGCGAGGGGTCGAGTTGATCGGCAACATTCCCTTCCTGGAAGAAGTGAAGTCCGCGGTCCTGCACCATCACGAGAAGTTCGACGGCACCGGCTATCCGGCGGGGTTGAGCGGGGTCAACATCCCCTACTTCGCCCGGATCATCGGCATCGTGGACGCCTTCGACTGCCTCACCTCGACGCGTTCCTACCGAGCCGCCCGGAGCGTGGACGAAACGCTCGCGATCCTCAACCAGGACCGCTACTCGCACTTCGACCCGGACCTGGTCGATGCCTTCGTATCGGTGATCCGGGCCCAGGGCTGGCAGGCCGCGGCAGCCGAGCAACCCGCGCCGGACGCGAACCTGTCCACGGGTATCGATCACGACGATCTCAGTCTCGGTAGTGGTGGCGGCGCATCCGGATCAGCGGCAGGACCTGCATGACGACGAACACAGGCAGCGAAGGGCTCGAGTTGCGACGGTTCGGCAGCGGCGTGGTGATCGTCGTGGCGGGCTGCGGCCTGGGGCTCGTCGCTTTGCTGGTCACTGCGCGGCACGGCGTGACGGAGTGGCCTTTCGCGGCCACGATGGGGGCTTTGGTCGCCATCGGCGAGATGGTGCAGTTCAAGGTGGATCGGAGCCGGAACCGGGCGCCGATCGCGACGAGTGCGGCCTTGGGCTACGCGATGCTGCGCGGGTCGGACGTCGCGGTCGCGCCGGATGTCGCGCAGATCGTCGCAGTGGTCTGGGTCGCAACCATGGCGGGGATCCTGCCAAGGGCGATCTCCGGGCTGTGGTGGGACCTGGTGGTCTCCAGTCGCCGGGTGATCTCGGTCGCCTGCGCCGCTGCGGTGTTCGCCGCGTTGGTACCGAACGGATTCGTCTGGAACCTGACCTGGCACCGAGGTGTCCCGTTGGTGTTCGCGATGGTGCTGTCCGTGTTGAGCGCGGGTGTCATGGACGCGCTGGTAGGGGCAGGCCAGGCGACGGAACGGTACAACAGGCCCTTTCCTGCCGCATTGAGGGACGAGCTCGCGGTCATGGGCCGGATCGGGATGGCGATGGGCTTGGGCGGGGTGCTGCTGGCGGCCGGAGCATCGTTGATCGGGTTGTGGGCGGTACCGCTGGTGGTGGTGCCGTTGTTGTTGACTCAGTTTGCGTTTCGGCGGTTTGCGTCGGCTCAGCGGACGTACCGGACGACTGTTCGGTCGATGGCTCGTAGTACGGAGATCGCTGGGTTCAGTAGTCCGGGGCAGAATGCGCGGACTGCGAGTCTGGCGGTGGCGATCGGGAACGATCTGGGGCTGACGCCGGCTCGGATGGAGGCGTTGGAGTACGCGGCGCTGCTGTCGGGGGTGGGGCAGTTGGCGCTGGCGGATCCCAGTCCGGGTGGGGCGTCGTTGCTGCGGAGCCGGGAGGAGCGGCAGCAGGCTGCTGAGATCGGGGCTTCGATCATCGAGCGGTCGGGGGTGCTGGATCACGTCGCGGAGATTGTGCGGCACTCCAACGATCCGTACCGGCAGGGGCGGGCCAGCAACCCGGACATCCCGGTGGAGAGCGGGATCGTCAACGTGGCTCTCGCCTATGAGCAGTTGGTGGGGGAGGGGAGCGGTCAGACTCCCGGCAAGGCGATGGAGAACGTCGGCCTGGGCATCGGCGCGGAGTACGACCCGGTCGTGGTCGAGTCACTTCGCCGGGTGGTCGGCCGGGGGTTTCGCTTCTAGGTCCGACCAGCTGGGCGGCGGATCGACCGGGATGTGGCCGGTGCCTCCCATTCCGGCGTACAGGAGGAGGCCGGCGCCGGCGGCTATCAGGACGTCGCCTGGGCTTACTGCTTGGCCTAGGCCGGGTAGGGCGACTGGTACTACGTCCCCGAGCCAGTGGAGTCGGGTAGAGGCATCGACCAGCTCGTGGCGCGGGTCCTCGGTGAAGCCGGTGATACCGGCTCGGGCGAGGGTTGCCAGGGAGACGGGCATGGCGCCGTTCAGGGCGACTACTAGGGCGTTGCAGGTGAAGCCGGCGGCCAGTAGGGCCACACCGGGGCGCCGGAGGTTCAGGCGGAGGAAGACGGCTATGCAGACGGCCGAGCCGACCAGGCCCATCGGGTAGGCGACACCGCCGGTCAGAGAGCCCAGTACCTGCCCTGTGGCGGCTGCGGCGAGCCAGTGCAGGCCAGTGAGCCTGTTGTCGGCCAGATCGCTCAGATGCCCGCCTGTCAGCAGTGCTGCCCCCGCGGCGAGCAGCATGACGAGCAGAACCAGCAACATCCTGGTGATTCTGCCCGCCATGGCCCGTCAAATCGGCGTACCCGACTCCTTAGCGTGTCGGAGCAAACACTTTCTGTGTTCTACCTACTACGCCTTGGCAGGCGCCGCGCCACCCTCGTCGAGCAGATCCGGCAGGTCCTTCACCCCGGGATCGCCCGCGTCGGCCAGGTAGTCGGTCGGGTGTGTGGAGTCCACGCCCTCGGCAATCTTGAGCGCCCGCAGGATCAGCGTCAGGACGACCGTCACCACCAGGTTGATCGAGACAGCGGTGAGCCCGATGTAGACCTGCTTCTCGGTGAACGGGAAGTTCGCCAGCGAACCGCCGAAGTGCTTCTTCGTCGCCGGGTTGACCACGTTGTACGCCGAGATGGTGCCGAACACCATCGCCACCGCCCAGCCGGCCAGCAGCGCCCAGCGGTGGAACCACCGGGTGAACAGGCCGACCACGATCGCCGGGAAGGTCTGCAGGATCCAGATCCCGCCGAGCAGCTGCAGGTTGAGCGAGATGGTCTTGTCCATCCCGAGCACGAAGATCAGCGCGCCGAACTTCACCAGCAGCGAGGCGAGCTTGGAGACCTTGGCCTCCTGCGCCGGGGTCGCATCCTTCTTCAGGAAGTCCCGGTAGATGTTGCGGGTGAACAGGTTGGCCGCCGCGATCGACATGATCGCCGCCGGGACCAGCGCGCCCACCGCGATCGCCGCGAAGGCGATACCGGCGAACCAGGCCGGGAATTCCTGGTCGAACAACCGCGGAATCGCGAGTTGCGGGTTCGCTAGCCCGTCCAGGCCCTTGATGTTGACCTTTGCGGTGATCGCCATGAATCCGAGCAGGGCGAGCAATCCGAGCAGCAGCGAATAGGCCGGCAGGATGGCCGCGTTCCGGCGGACGACGTTTCGGTTCTTGGTGGACAGTACGGCCGTCACGGAATGCGGGTACATGAACAGCGCCATCGCCGAGCCGAGGGCCAGCGTCCAGTACGCCGAGTACCCGGCTTCACCAGGAATGAAGGCGCCGGTCGGTTTTCCGGTGGCCGGGTTCGGCGTCGCCAGCTTCGTCTTGGCGGCGTCGAAGATGGTGTCCCAGCCGCCGAGCGCGTGCGGCAGGTAGATGATCGCGACGGCGATCACCAGGTAGATCAGGCCGTCCTTGACGAACGCGATCATGGCCGGCGCGCGCAGGCCGGACGAGTACGTGTACGCCGCCAGGACGGCGAACGCGATCAGCAGCGGCAGGTCCTTGGCGAGCGTGTTGCTGCCGCCCAGGCCCATCGTCTCGAAGACCGCCTGCATACCGACCAGCTGCAGCGCGATGTACGGCATCGTCGCCAGGATGCCGGTGACTGCCACGGCCAGCGAGAGACCGCGGCTTCCGTACCGGCCGCCGACGAAGTCAGCCGGGGTCACGTACCCGTTCCGATGCGCGACCGACCACAGCCGCGACATGAAGATGAAGATGATCGGGTAAACCACGATTGTGTACGGCACCGCGAAGAAGCCGCTGATCGCACCCGTCGCGTACATCGCGGCCGGTACGGCGACGAACGTGTACGCCGTGTAGAGGTCCCCGCCGAGCAGGAACCAGGTGATGAAGGTGCCGAAGCCACGGCCACCCAGACCCCACTCGTCCAGGCTGTCGAGCTCACCCGACCGGCGCCAGCGCGCGGCCATGAAGCCCATCACGGTGACGGCGATGAAGATGACGACGACGATGATCAGCTGGACCCAGTTGACTTCGGTGTTCATCGGTCGCCCTCCTTCCGGCTCGACCCGGCGTCGAGGCCTGCATCGGCCCGTCGCCTACGCTCCTCGCGCGTCACCAGCCGGTACGAGATGCTCACCGTGATCGCGGAGATGAAGACCCAGAGCAGCTGGTACCAGTAGAAGAACGGAAAACCCCACAATCGGGGTTCGTCTTTGGCGTAGGTGGAGACTAGAAGCGGTACGACCACCGAGACCGCCAGCAGAACGCCGGCGATCCAGTACGCGGGTCTGACCGCGGCAAGTTTGGACACAGCAACCTCCTCGGGACACAGGGCGCGGTGAACGCTACCGCTCGGCGACATACAGCGACTAGACCTTCAGGGTGGGGTATGGATACTGATGCGGCTTGGAACCTGCGGCGGGTCGTGCTGTCGGTGTTGTTCCTGCTGGTGGTTGCCCTGCCGCTGTATCCGGAGCTGTACGGGCTCGACGAGGTCACGCCGTTCACGCAGGTGGTGGCGTTCCGTCCGCAGCTCCTGGTACTTGTCCTGGTACTCGGGTTGGCGATGCTGTTCCGCTGGAACTGGCGGATCGCGGCCGGCCTGGTGATCCTGCTGGCCCTCGTTGGTGGCGGGCTGCTGGCGCCGCGGAAGTTCTCCGATCCGACGCCGCCGCCGGCCGGTACCCGGGCGCTGACGGTGATGGTCGCCAATGTGCTGGGTGGAGGAGCGGATCCCGGCGAGGTGGCCAAGCTGATCACCGCGCACCGGCCGGACATCGTTTCGTTGCCCGAGGCACAGGTCGACGTACGGCAGCAGATCGAGGCTCAGCTCAAGGGACTGCATTACTACGGCTACACCCAGCAGGCCAACGCCGAGGTCGAGAGCGCCACCAGCGTGCTGGTCTCGGCCGAGCTCGGCAACGTCCACTTCGACTCGGAGAAGCTCGACACCGGCCGGGTCAACTCCCAGCAACCCAGTACGACGAAACCCGGCGCCGGCGACCCCGGCGCGACGACGATCGGGCCGGTTCAGCAGACCACGACCCAGTTCGGCCACATCATCATCACCGGCGGCAACCTGGGGAAGCTCCGGCTGATCGCGTACCACGGGTATCCGCCGCTCCCGAAGGACGTGACGATCTGGAAGCAGGACCTGCAGGTCGTCAAGGACTGGTGCGCGGCGGACTCCCCGACTGTGGTGGCCGGCGACTTCAACGCAACCGTCGACCACGCGGACTTCCGAGCCGCCCTCGGCCGCCACTGCAAGAGCGTCGGCCCGTCGGTAGGCGAAGGCTTCCAAGGCACCTGGCCGGCCAACCGCCCGGTGCTGTTCCGCACCCAGATCGACCACGTCGTCATCTCCGACGGAATCCTCCCCGGCAAGTTCCAGACCTACGAGATGGAAGGCTCCGACCACCGGGCCGTCATCACGACGATCGCAGTACCGAAGTGAGACGCATCTACTTGGTGACGCATGCTGAGGCGCAGCATCACGTCGACGGGCTGGTCGGAGGTTGGTACGACTCGGAGTTGACGGGTCGTGGGTTGTTGCAGGCTGAGCGGATTGGCTCGGTGTTGGCGGGCAGGATCGGGTCGGAGGCGGTTGAGGTTTACTCTTCCGATTTGCGGCGGGCCAGTCAGACGGCGGAGCGGATTGCTTGCCGGTTCTCGGTCGGCGTACAGGTTGATGCTCGGCTTCGGGAGAGGTCTAACGGGGAGGCTGATGGGCGGCCGCAGGCTTGGCTTGAGGAGCGGCGGGTTCCGTTGCCGGAGTACGGAGATCGGCTTGGGCATCACGATGGGCCGGCTGGTGCGGAGACTCGGCTGGCGTTGGTTGAGCGGTTGTATCCGGCGCTCGATGACATCATTCGTCGGCCGGTCGCCAACCAGATCGTGGTGTCCCACGGATCCGCGTCGAGCTATCTGATCGCGGCCTGGATCGGGATGCCGATGATGGCTACCGATCGGGGCTTCTTCCCGCTCAAGTCAGGGAGTATTACGACTCTGCTGCGCAACGACACTCACTTCAGTCACCAGGTCGTGTCTCTCAACGAAATCGACCACCTGCAAGGACTCTGAGGTGATCGGCCTGGCTAGTAGTTGGTTCAGGGCGGTGGCGAGGAAGCGTGTTGGGTCCGGGGTTGGGTCGGTGACCCGCATCGCGACGATCGCGTCCGGTCGTACGAGCAGGGCGCCGTCGTCGGTCAGCCACGGCGCAGAGACCCGGTACGCCGGTACGCCCAGCTCGGCCGCAGCTGCGAACCACTGGTCGGCCGCGGGACCAACCAGCAGGGTCCACCGGGACGCGACGAGGTCTAGCGTCGAGACCCCGTCGACCCACGCATGGGGGACCCGCGAGCCCGGCGTACCGTCCAGAGCCGCCGCAAGGTCAACTGTGGAAGGGAGTTCCGGCCGTGGATCGACGATGGCGGCCGAGTCGTACCGCTGGCCGAGGTGCACGACTGGCGCCGCCCAAACACCCGCAGCCGCCCTCGCCGCGTCGGCCTCGGGTCCACGGCCCCAATGCAGTTGGGGGTCGGCGACTCTGCGCATTGCCTGGTCCAGCGTCGCCGCCGCGACCGGCTCGCGTTCCTGCGCGTAGGTGTCGAGCAGACCGGCGCCTGCCTCACCGTGGTGCACAGCGGCCAGCTTCCACGCCAGGTTGTGGGCATCGGCGACGCCGGTGTTGAGCCCGAACGCGCCCAGCGGCGACACGGTATGCGCGGCATCCCCGACGAGGAACACCCGGCCGACGGCGAACCGATCGGCCAGCGAGCTCCGGGGTCGCCACGGAAGTACGCTGCGGATCTCGACGCCGAGGCCGGGATCACCCACGGCCGCCCGGATGATCGTGATGCAGCGTTCGTGCGTGAAGTCCTCGGGGCGTTCGCCGGCGTCGACATCGCAGGCCACGTGGAAGACCCAGGTCGACTCGCCGTCCACCGTGACCAGCAGGCCGGGCGCGTCGGGCGTGGTGATCGTGCAGGTGCCGAAGGACGTTCCCTGCAGGTGTGGTCGGAGGTCGGCGCGGAACAGGATATTGATCATCGACTTGCCCAGGTCGCCCGCTCCGGAGGTACCGATGCCGAGCGCGGTCCGTACCGCGCTGTGCCCGCCGTCCGCGGCGACGACCCGCTGGCACCGCAGCGAGTAGCGGCCGTCGGGGCCTTCCAGTTCGACGTCGACCCCGTTGGAGTCCTGCTTGATGGCGACCAGGTTGGTCGACCAGCGCAGGTCGGCTCCCCGGCGTACGAGGTCGGCCGCGACCACGGTGTCGAGCCGGTCCTGAGCGCAGACGCCACGCAGCTTGAAGGGCGTCACGTCCAGTTCGCCGGCGGGCGAGGTGGGCATGGGGACGGTCGCGACGTCGCCTGCACCCATCTCGACGACGGTCCGCGCCACCGCTTTGCCCACGGCGCCGGCGCCCTGGAGGTCGACCGCGACGGCGTCCGCGGCCTTGTCGAGCCCGAGTTCGCGGAGGATCTCGACGGTACGGGCTCCGATGCCGGTCGCGCGTGGATGGATCGATGGGCCGGACCGGCGTTCGACTAGTACCGCGGGGACGCCGTGGTGGGCGAGGAGGGCCGCGGTGAGCAGGCCGACGCTACCTCCGCCGACGACTAGTACCGGTACTTCTGGATACATTGTCTCCGTCATGGCTACACCGTAGCCATAAGCTACGATGGCGGTCAACGAGGAAAGGAACCAGCTCCGATGACCGAACCCGTTCCCTCGTTGGTGTGGACCCGGCAACGCCCCGAGCCGCGCCGACGCGCACCGGGCGTCGACCAGTACGTCGCAGCCGCCCTGGCCGTCGCCGACACAGAAGGCCTGGAGGCGGTCTCCATGCGCCGCGTCGCCGGCGACCTGGGCTCCGGCACAGCCACCCTCTACCGCTACATCACCAACCGCGACGAACTGATCGACCTGATGATCGACGCAGTCCAGGGCGAGGACCCTCTTCCTGAGGACTCCAGGGACTGGCGGGTGGGGTTGGCTGCGGTTGCGTATGGGCTGCGGACGACACTGTTGCGGCATCCGTGGCTGGCGGGGGAGCTGACGGGCAGGCCGTCGCTCGGCCCTAACTCGTTGCGGCGGTCTGAAGCGGCGCTGCGGGCCGCTGTTGCGCTCACGCCTGACATCACCCGGGCAGCGCAGGCGCTTGGCACTGTGCGCGCGTACGTGCTGGGCTCAGTAGCCAGCGAGCAAGCCGCTCTGCTTGCCGAGCAGCGCAGTGGCCTCACTAAAGAGCAGTGGCAGCACAGCCACGGCCCGTACATCACCGAGGTCCTCGCGGCGGGTGAGCACCCGATGCTCGCCCGTCGCGTCCACGAGGCCGAGGAGCCCGACCCCGACGTCGACTTCACCTTCGGCCTGACCTGCATCCTCGACGGCCTCGCAACCCGCTTCGGCCGCTGATCCCCTCCAGTACGCGCCCACCGGCGGCGCGTACGGGGTACCGGCTGCTAGCGCTCCACTGGGAAGACCAGGTGGGTGACGTGGTCGCCCTGGACGCAGGTGGTTGGGTTGCCGAGCAGTACGTCCTCAGCGGAGAGCTTGCCGAAGAAGGGGCGGTTACCCTCGCCCATGACCACCGGGACGAGGTCTACGGCCACCTCGTCGAGCAGCCCAAGCTCCAGGCACTGCCGGGCGATGGTGCCACCGGTGACCGCGACAACCCGGTCGCCGGCGATCGTCTGGGCATGAGCGATCGCAGCCGCGACGCCCTCAGTCACGAAGGTGAACGGCGCCTCGGGGTGCGCCTCGACCCAGTCGGTAGGGACCTCATGCGTCACCACGACGACAGGAACATCCAAGGTGTGGCGCCCTTGCCACCCCTCGGCCACCTCGAACAGCGTCCGCCCGCAAACCAGTGCGCCGAGCGAGGACACCCACTGCCGCAGGTGTTCTGAGCTCGTCGGCGTCAGGTGGAGGGCGAAATCTCCAGCAGGAGTCGGTACTTCGACTTCGCCGTTCTGCAGCCAGTCGAACAACCGCCCGATGCTGTTGTCCTGCTTGGCGACATACCCGTCGAGCGACATGTTCGCCTGCGCTACTACCTTGCCCATGGTGTCTCTCTCCTCAGATGTGCTGCGGCTCCGCTGATGCCTCCACTCTCGCCGCCCCCACCGACCGACGTCGTCACCAGATCTGGTGACTTCACCGGCCGGGGCTGGCCAGGAGCTTCGGCTACGGGACGTAAACGAGCTGCGGACGATAGTGAAAGCCCGTCTCGCGATCCTCGAACACCGCGAGCTCGAGGACGAGGTCGCTGCGACCGTCCTCCGCGGTCCAGAGGTCAACGAGACAGTCCCAGCGGTCCCCCTGCCACCTCGCGACCGAGCTGTTCCAGGTTGCCTCCGGCAATCGGATCAAGGTCGCCGATCCGTAGTTCGCGACGATCTCGCGACAGAGGTTCGAGCGCTCCTCGGAGACCGGCTCAACGTTCGCGATGCCCTGGCCGATGCGGGCGTCTCCCTGAACGAGGGAATCGACGATCGCGGCAAGAGCGTCTCGCCAAACGTGCGGCACGGCAGTCTGGACGTCATCCTTCAGCGGCACCACGACCTCGACCATCTGAAAACTGTAGTGCGCGCGACGACTTCTACCGGTCGATCGGGGTGCCCGAGGATGAGCTCGGTGTCGGGTTCGACAGCATCGCGGATCCGAAGGGTGAGCGGCCGCGGATCTGGTTCCAGGTCGTACCCGAGGAGAAGTCGATCAAGAACCGCATCCACATCGACGTCAACGCGAGCGGCGGCCGCGGCTCTTCCCTCGCCATCAGACGCAACGCGTCAAGGCCGATCCAGAAGGCAACGAGTTCGAGATCAACTGACCGGCGTCCCCCTGCCATCTCCACGCTCGACGAGGCCGATCCAGTACCGGCGTACCGACCGATCGCCTTTGTCCACGACCTCTGCGAGAACTCCGCCTTGGTGCTCGATGGTCTTGATCGACGCCACGTTGTCGCCGAGGCAGCCGAGCATCACCCGACCCATGCCCAAGCTGCTCGCGTGATCGAGCATCTCGCCCAACGCCCACGTAGCCAGCCCCCGCCCACGCGCCGACGGCCGAATCCCATAGCCGATATGCCCAGTCACCTCGTTCAACTGATGCCGCAGCGCGATCCCGCCCTGCACCCGCCCGTCCTCAACAATCCATCGAACAGTCGCGCGATCCGCCCGAGCAGCCAACCCAGCAACCCAAGCAGCAAACCCTTCAGCCGACTCAACCTCATCGGACGGCCCCACCCCAAACCCATCCTCATGAACCCCCGCCCCCCACTCCGCATGCGCCTCCAACCACTCCACATGCAGCCCAACAGTCGGTGCAATCAATAGCCTCTCCACCTAGCCCAACCTACCGACCGTCAAGGGGGCAGTAGTGCTCCTCGCCGGCCGCTCAGTCGGGTACTGCGAACCACTGCAGGCGCCCATCGTCCACTTCCACCAGCTGAGGCGGGAGTCGCTTCTCCGGCCAGACGGCTCCGCTTGTGTATGCCTGGAGGGCCGGACGCCCGTCGACGAATGCACCCGCAACATCTTCGATCATCTCGCCGACACCGCCCCACCGCGGTGCCGACTGCCCGCCACCTTCCGGGTACCACTCCCAGATGCATCCGAACTGGTCGCCGTCGCGCAGATCGACGTACAGGAAGCCGGTATCAGCCGCCTGCGCGATCGGCAGAAAGCTGTCGAGCCAATCGGTCGCTGGTCGCCCAGCGCGATCGCCCTCGCCAGACCAAGGTCCCGGCCCGTAGATCGAACGCTGGATCTCCTGCAGCATCTGCCGCGCCGACAACATGTCCTTCACCGGTACGAGGTTGTAGAGCGTCGGTATGAGCGACCCCCGGACCGCGCGATGCTCCGTACCGTCGGCAAGCTCGAGCAGTTCGACCAAGTCACCCGGAAGCGGCCGGTTGACAGCGGCCTCAAGGTAGCGGAGGTCAACCGCCGTCGCGGGTGAGTTGATCAGCTCTGCCGTGGCCGGCTGGTGGGCAGCGAGCCAGCCGGCCAACCGGGACCAGGACACGGCGACAGTCATCAGATGCAACTCTCTACGACAGTCGGACGGTCGGAGCGCGACTCACCGGCCGCAGCCTATGGCGTGGCGCGCGTAGGAAATCCTAGTCACCGACAGGTCCGGTGTAGAGGATTTCCTACGCTGCACGGCGAGCAAGGTGCCAACCCATCCACATCCACCACGCCCCCTGGGCTGAGCCTCACCAGTCGGCCAACCCCAGCACCCCGTTGCGAAGGGCTGGCCAGCCGTTGCCAACCACAACAGCTGGGCTGCGCCGGGCTGGCATCCGTCGCTCTCGACAAGCGGCCGACGGAGGAGGCCGCGCTTCTGGGTGGGTGGGAGCTAGCGAACGCGGACGCGACGTAGGAGCGGACGGCGGAGCAGGCGTGGGGGAGTACCTCAGCTACTGCTGGCGGCAGGTCGGTAGATGTACGGCTGGGAGCCTCGGACGGCCTCGGTCAGCATCAGGAGCATGTCGGCGCGTGCTTCGATCGGGCGGCCGAAGAGTTCGTCGTCGCCGGGGATGGGGAAGCCTTTGACGCCGATTGCCAGTTGGCTGAGGAGGACATGCAGGACGCTGCGGGCGTTGAAGACGTTCGGGGTCGGCCACTCGGGCAACGTCTCGTGCATCAGCGGTTGCTGAGCCGCAGTCGCCGCGACCGGCTTCAGCCAGCGCTCGAGCTCGTCGCTGGTGAGCATGTTGCGGTGCAGGATCGTCATCACGGCATGCGCGACCCGGTCATGCTCCTCGTGCACCCACCGGTACTGCGTTTCCTTCACGATCCGGTCGGCCAGTACGTCGAGCAGCGCCCGCAGCACCCCCGCGTCGCAGTGCCGCGAGCGGGCCAGTGCGCCGATGGCGTCAGCCCCATGCGCGACGGCATGCGCCCAGCCGCAGTCGGCGACATACCCACGGAGGTCGCGCTCGCGCAGCAGCCAGGTGGCCAGCCGGTCGCCCCAGCGCATCACCACCTCGTCGTGGACGAGGAACTCGGCGTTGTCGCGATGGATCACCTCCGCCAGCGTCAGCGCGGTGAAGGAGCGCCGGAACACCGTGTCGGTACCGTCCTCGCCGAGCCCGTAGGCGAGTCCGGCGCAGAGACCGTCACCGAAACCGGGCAGCAGGTCGTCGTAGACCCCGCGCTCGAGCCAGGTGGCCAGGGTCGGGTAGGCCAGCGCGTCCCGCACCTGCGGGTTGGTGCTGGCGAGGCCCCGGACGAGCTCCTCGGTGAGGTCGGTCAGCGCACGATCGCGGGGTACCGCGTAGTCCGCGGCCATCACGTCCTGCCAGTACGTCGACTCCACCAAGGCATCCTTTCATTTGAACCTGCTCAATCAACACCCATCCACCCCATCCTGTCGAGCCGCAGCCTGCCCAGCCCCGACATCGGCAACCACCCCGTACCCAGCCGCCCCAGGCCCAGCCCCACCGGCCCGCCATACCAGCCACTGCCCATGCCCTAGGCTCAGGGCCGTGCCGTCCTTGAGCGATGTGGCGCGGAACCACACGACGCTGGACCAGGCGGACCTGGACCGGCTGCAGTTGCTGGTGTCCGACTGGCAGATGCTGGCCGACCTGTCCTTCGCGGACCTGGTGCTCTGGCTGCCCGACACCGAGGGGCTCGGCTTCTGGGCGGGTGCGCAGATGCGGCCGACCACCGGCCCCACGGCGTACCTGGACGACATCGTCGGCAGCTTCGTACCGCGCGACCGCCGCCCACTGCTCGACCAGGCCTACGACACCGGCCGGATCTGCCGCGAGGGCGACCCCGAATGGCGCGACGACGTGCCCGTCCGGGTCGAGACCATCCCGGTACGCCGGGGCGCCCGCGTCATCGCGGTGATCGCCCGCAACACCAACCTGCTCGGCGTACGGACCCCGAGCCGGCTCGAGATCGCCTACCTGCAGAGCGCGACCGACCTGGCCCGGATGATCACCGACGGCATCTTCCCGTACGGCGGTGAGCGACTGCTCTCCACCACCCCACGGGTCGGGGACGGCTGTATCCGGGTCGATCGTCACGGCATGGTGACGTTCGCGAGCCCGAACGCGTTGTCCGCGTACCGCCGGATGGGACTCGTCACCGACCTGGTCGGCAGCCGGCTGAAGGACATCACCGGCGAACTCATCCACAGCGGCCAGAAGGTGGACGACGTGCTCGCCTCGGTACTCACCGGGCGGGCCGCCAAGGAGATCGAGATCGAGAACTCCGACGCGACCCTGTTCCTGCGCGCGATCCCGTTGCGCGCCGACGGCGAACACGTGGGCGCGCTGATCCTGCTCCGCGACGTCACGGAGCTGCGGAGCCGGGAGCGGGAGCTGGTCACCAAGGAGGCGACCATCCGGGAGATTCATCATCGCGTCAAGAACAACTTGCAGACCGTCGCCGCGTTACTGCGAATGCAGGGAAGACGCATCACCGTGCCAGAAGCCCAGTCTGCGTTGGCCGAAGCCGTCCGCAGAGTGGGATCGATCGCGATCGTGCACGAGACGCTGTCGGAGTCCTTCGACGAGCACGTGGACTTCGACGATGTCGCCGACCGGGTCGCCGCGATGGTCGCCGATGTGTCGACGATCTCGGCCGAGGTGACGATCAGCCGGACCGGTACCTTCGGCGTGCTGGACTCCGAGGTCGCGACCCCGCTGGCGATGGTGCTCACCGAGCTGATGCAGAACTCGGTCGAACACGCCTTCAGCAGCAGGTCGACGGAGCATCCGACCGGCACCATCGAGCTGGCCGCCCAGCGAAGCGTGGGGCGGCTGCGGGTGGTGGTGACCGATGACGGCAAGGGGCTTCCGGCGAACTTCGACTCCGAGACGTCCGGCAACCTGGGGCTGTCGATCGTCCGCACGCTGGTGATCGGGGAACTCGACGGAGTGCTCGAATTCCACCCACGACCAGACGGACCCGGCACGACGGTCGTTCTTGACTTTCCAGTCAAGGAGTAGCTGTCGTAATTTCTGAACAGCCGTGGCGAGAAGTCCACAGTTCTTCAGAAACAACGCGAGTTTTTTACCGTACTGCCGGGGAAATCGAAAGGCCCCGCGGATCCCGCGGGGCCTGCGTCGAAAATCGGGTCAGGCGGTGCGGATGCGAGCGCGGGCGTTGCGGCGCTTCAGAGCGCGTCGCTCGTCCTCACTCAGACCGCCCCAGACACCGTGGTCCTGGCCGGCTTCCAGCGCCCAGGCGAGGCACTGTTCACGCACGTCGCAGCGACGGCACACCTGCTTGGCCTCCTCGATCTGCATGATCGCGGGCCCGGTGTTGCCGATGGGGAAAAATAGTTCCGGGTCCTCATCGAGGCAAATGGCCCGGTGGCGCCAATCCATGGCGGATCCCATCTCTCTCAGTAGTTTGTGACGCTGACGGCCTGGTCTGTGCCCAGTCAGCGCGCCTGTACTCGCACGGGGGTGGTGCGGAGCGTTGTGAACGTTTTCACGAACGACTCCATGTTCCCAATCTAGGGTGATCGAAACAAGGGTTATGGACTTGTCGATCCGATCACAACACTCTCTTAACACTACGTACCGGTGCACAACGGTTTACCGCGTCCGGAAACCGGACGAGGGAACCTTGGTGCGATCACCCGTTCACTGCAAGTAACCGATCCAACAGCCCTGGGGTTACGCAAAACTTCAATCCCTGTGGGGCTGACGTTCTCCGACCCTTGAGCTCCCGGGGGAGGAGGGTCGTCGTCCCGGTTGCTCTCCGGCCAGGCGCACTACCGCTCCGCACCCAGCACTACGCTGGAGCCCGTGCCGACTGAAACGACGCCGTCCACCGCCCCGCGCCCGCTCAAGTTAGCCGCGGCTGTGGTCGCAGCGGAAGGCCTGGTGCTCGCTGTTCTCGGAATTGTCGAAGCAATAACCATCGACAGGGACCGTCTGGTGCTCGGTCTGACGACCGCCGGCTTCCTGCTCCTGTACGGCGCCGGCCTGCTCTTCGTCGCCCGTGGGCTCTACCGGACGTCGCCGTGGAGCCGTGGCCCGGCCGTCTTCGCCCAGCTGATCCAGCTGTTCATGGCGTACAGCTTCTGGGGCGGCTCGACCAAGTTCGTGTCGGTCATCCTGGCCGTCGCGGCGATCGCGGTCCTGGTCGCCCTCTTCCAGAAGCCGTCGATGGATGCCCTCACCCGCGAGCCGGGCGAGGACCACCCAGTCCTCTAACTATTCCTTGAGCAGTCCCGCCCGGAGCTCGGTGAGGGTACGGGCGAGCAGCCGGGAGACGTGCATCTGGGAGATGCCGATCTCGTCGGCGATCTGGGACTGGGTCATCCCGCGGAAGAACCGCAGCGTCAGGATCCGCTTCTCCCGGGTGTCCAGCTGGGCCAGCAGCGGTTTGAGGGACTCGCGGTACTCGACGCTCTCCAGCGCCTCGTCCTCGCCTCCCAGGCCGTCCAGGACGGTCGTGGCGTCCGCCTCGTTCTGGTCCGGGGCGTCCAGCGAGAGCGTGTTGTAGGCGTTCGCGGACTCCAGGCCCTCGATGATCAGGTCGGCCGGCAGCCCTAGCCGCTCGGACAGCTCCCCGACCGTCGGTGCGCGGCCCTGCTCCTGGGTCAGCTCAGCGGTCGCCGCGGTCAGCGAGAGCCGGAGCTCCTGGAGCCGGCGCGGCACCCGGATGGCCCAGCCCTTGTCCCGGAAGTACCGCTTGATCTCACCGAGGATCGTCGGCGTCGCGTAGGTCGAGAACTCCACCCCGCGCTCGGAGTCGAACCGGTCGATCGCCTTGATCAGGCCGATCGTGGCCACCTGGACCAGGTCGTCGTACGGTTCGCCGCGATTGCGGAAGCGCCGGGCGAGGTGCTCCACCAGCGGCATGTGCAAGGAGACCAGGCCGTCGCGGGCGAGCGTGTGCGCCGGTTCCCCAGGGGTCGAACCGCCCATTGCGGCGAAGAAGGTGGCGGTCCGGGTGCGTAGGTCGGGTTCCTGGGGCTCGCTGTCCAGGGTTCTGTCCTCTGTCACGCCTTCTCCGACGCGGTCGCCGACGCCGACACCGTGATGGTCAGCCGCCCGTCGACGGTCTCGGCGGCGGCGTACTCCACCAGCGCGGTCAGTACGGTCCAGCCGAACGACGTGGTGTCCGGCTTCCAGCCGTTCGGCACGGTGGCCGTCGTGCTCACCGTCAACTGCGGCGGGGCGATCTCGAAGACCAGGTCCAGCACACCGTCCGAGGCCTGCGGGAGCAGCAGCGCGCACGCCTCGTCCACCGCGATCCGCAGATCGTCGATCGCGTCCACGGTGAAGTCGTTGCGGGCCGCCAGGTTGCCGACCACCGACCGCGGAACCGCGATGTAGGCGCTGTCCGCGGGGATGCTGAGGCGGACCTCGGCGGGTCGTCCGGTGCTGCTCACAGTGCATTGCCTCCCAGGCAGGCTGAACCGATGGGCACCTGGCCCATCGGTTTACATCTTCCACTCTTCACCCCGGCAACGCACGCCCACCCTCTTGTTCATTCGCCCCCTTTTCACCCTCGTCACAGTCTGTCGGGCGCCGACAGACTGCCAGGAGGGTGAAAAGGGGGCGAATGAACAAGAGAGTGGTTACGGGTGCTCGTGTTCCGAACGGAGGCGGGTCAGGAAGGTCTTGGTGCGCTGGTGTTGCGGGTTGCCGATCACGTCGGCCGGCGAACCGGACTCGACCACCACGCCACCGTCCATGAACACGACCGTGTCGGCGACCTCGCGCGCGAACGACATCTCGTGGGTGACGACGATCATCGTCATCCCCTCGGACGCCAGCTCGCGCATCACCGACAGCACCTCGCCGACCAGCTCGGGGTCGAGGGCCGACGTCGGCTCGTCGAACAGCATCAGCTTGGGCTGCATCGCCAGTGCCCGCGCGATCGCCACCCGCTGCTGCTGACCGCCCGACAACTGCGCCGGGTACGCCGCGCAGCGGTCGGCCAGCCCGACGCGTTCGAGCAACTCCACCGCTCGGCCGCGGGCCGCCTTCTTCGACTCGCCCTTGACCTGGACCGGCGCCTCGGCGACGTTCTCCACCGCGGTCATGTGCGGGAACAGGTTGAACCGCTGGAAGACCATCCCGATCTCGCGCCGCTGGGCCGCGATCTGCTTGTTCGGCAGCCGGTACAGCTTGCCCTCGCGCTCGGTGTACCCCATCAGGTCGCCGTCGACCCAGATCCGGCCGCCGTCGATCGTCTCGAGCTGGTTGATGCAGCGCAGGAAGGTGGTCTTGCCCGATCCCGACGGGCCGAGCAGGCAGACCACCCGGCCCTCGTCGACGTCGAGATCGATGCCCTTCAGCACCTGGTTGCTGTGGAACGACTTGGTCACGTTGACCGCGTGGACCAGTGGTCCGCTCATCAGGCGCCTCCTGCCCCGGCCGGCCGGGCGGCTCGCGGGGCCTTGGTCCCGAAGCCCTTGCCGAAGTGCCGCTCGAGGAAGTACTGCCCGACCATCAGCACGCTGGTGGCGGCCAGGTAGTACAGCGTCGCGGCGACGGCGACCGGGAATGTCTTGTAGTAAACGCTTCCGATCGACTGCAGCTGGTAGAACAGCTCGGTCGTCACCGGTACGGCGATCAGCAGTGAAGTGTCCTTGAGCATGGCGATCGTCTCGTTGCCGGTCGGCGGCACGATCACCCGCATCGCCTGCGGCAGCACCACCCGGCGCATCGCCTTGCCACGGTTCATCCCGAGCGCCTCGGCGGCCTCGAGCTGACCCTTGTCGACGCTCATGATGCCGGCCCGGGCGATCTCGGCCATGTACGCCGCCTCGGACAAGCCGAGTCCGAGCACGCCGGCCACGATGCCGGTGAAGACCTGGTTGGCGTCCAGCGTCAGGAACCGCCAGTCACCCGACATCCCCAGCCAGCCGATGATCTTCCAGTCGAACGGGAAGCCGAACGACAGCCCGTCCTTGAACAGGATGCCCAGGGTGGCCATCGTGAACAGCAGGATGTACCGCGGCACGCTGCGGAAGAACCAGGTGAACAGCCAGGCCACGCCGGACAGGATCGGGTTGTCCGACAGCCGCATCACGGCCAGGATCACCCCGCCGCCGACCCCGACCACCATGCTCAGCACGGTGACCAGCAAGGTGCCCTTGACCAGGCCCTCGAGCACCGGCGACTGGTTCATCGCCTGGAAGACGAACTTCCAGTCGAACTCCTTGTTGGTCACCACCAGGTGCACGAACATCGCGAACAGCACCGCGAGCACGGCGATGGCGACCCAGCGGCCCGGATGCCGGACCGGGACGGCTTCGATCGCACCCGGCCGGTCCGCCGCCGCAGTGGCGGGCGGATCGACCGGACGCGGGTCGTCAGTACCTGATGTCATCTCAGGGGTTCACGGCGAAGTCGGTGATGGCGCCCGACTCGTTGCCCCAGGTGCTCAGGGCCGCCTTGTAGGTGCCGTCGGCATCGATCGCCTTGAGCGCCTTGGCCAGCGCGGTCGCGAACTCGGTCTCGGCCTTCGGTACGACGTACCCGTACGGCGCGGCGTCGTAGATGTCACCGAGCGCCTCGATCTTGCCCTGCGACTGCTTGGCCGCGTAGAGCACGACGGGGGAGTCGGCCAGCATCGCGTCGGCCTTGCCGGTGGCGACGTCGGCGGTGGCGGCATCCTGCTTCTCCCGGATGACGAGCTTGATCTCCGGCTTGCCGGCCTTCTTGCAGGCGGCCTGCTTGACCGGGATGTCGTCCTCGAGCTGGGTGGTGCCCTTCTGGACGGCGATCGTCTTGCCGCACGCGTCGGCCGGGTCGACCTTTTTCGGGTTGCCCGCGGCGGTGGCCCACTGGGTACCGGCGTTGAAGTAGCTGACCATGTTGACCTGCGCCTTGCGCTTGTCGTTGATCGTGAACGACGAGATACCGAGGTCGTACTTGCCGCTCTGCACACCGGTGATGATGGTGTCGAAGCCGGCCGGCTGCCAGTCGACGGTGACGCCGAACTTCTTGGCGACGGCGTCGAACACATCGACGTCCATCCCGGCCACGGTCTTGCCGCCCTGCAGGAACTCGTTCGGCGGGTAGGTCGCGTCGACGCCGACGGTGATCTTGCCGGCCGTCTTGATCTTCGCCGGCAGGGCCGCCGCGAGCGAGGGGTCCGTGGATCCACCGGCGGTCGGCTGGCTCGACGAGGTACTCGTCGACGGCGAATCACCCGACAGGCTGTCCGAACCGCATCCACTCGCGGACAGGACGACGACCCCACACACGGCAAGGGTCATACGCAGAACTGACATCTCTAGGCCCTCCAAGGCTGCTTTTTCCGCATCTTGGCACAGCCCTCGACCAGTTGCGCACTGATCGGACCGGATTGGAGACCTGATCGTAGTCATCGTCACATTCCGTACGTGCGCGGCCACCACAGACTGTCGGCGACCGCGCACACACGGTGACATCAAGTTGCGCTAGGCAACAACTAGCTCGGCTCCACATGGGTGGGGTCGAGGACCCGGCGCAGGAAGGTCCGGGTGCGTTCCTGCTGCGGGTTGCCGATCACCTCGGCGGGCGGGCCCTGTTCGACGATCACGCCGCCGTCCATGAAGACCACCCGGTCGGCGACCTCGCGGGCGAAGGCCATCTCGTGCGTGACGACGAGCATCGTCATCCCGTCCAGGGCGAGCTTGCGCATCACCGTCAGGACGTCGCCGACCAGCTCGGGGTCGAGCGCCGAGGTGGGCTCGTCGAAGAGCATCAGGGCAGGGTCCATCGACAACGCGCGAGCGATCGCCACTCGCTGCTGCTGCCCGCCCGACAGTTGCATCGGGTAGGCGGTCACCTTGTCGTTCAGCCCGACGCGATCCAGGTTGCCTCGCGCGATCTCCTCGGCCGTCGACGCGTTGCGCCGCAGTACTGTCGTCTGCGCCACGGTGCAGTTCGCCAGTACGGACAAATGCGGGAACAGGTTGAACTGCTGGAACACCATCCCGATCCGGGACCGGGCGGCGTCCAGGTGGCAGTCCTGGTCGGTGATGTCCTCGCCGCTGACGAGCACCTGACCTTGCTCCGGTACTTCGAGCAGGTTGACGCACCGCAGCAGCGTCGACTTGCCCGAACCGGACGGCCCGATCACGCAGACGACCTCGCCCTCCTCGACGGTGAAGTCGATACCGCGCAGGACATGGTTGCTGCCGAACGACTTGTGCAGGTTCTTGATCTCCACCACAGCGGTCATCAGTTCGCCCTCGCAGCCTTGGCTTCGAGCCAGCGGACCAGCAGGCCCAGTGGCAGGGTGATGATCAGGTAGCAGAACCCGGCGGTGACCAGGGGGGTCAGGTTCGACGCCGTGTTGGCCAGGTCGCGGCCGAAGCCGGTCAGCTCGTAGTCAGCTGCCGTCGTACCGATGATGAAGACCAGCGACGAGTCCTTGACCAGCAGGATCAGGTCGTTGGCCAGCGGCGGCAGGACGATCCGGAACGCCTGTGGCAGCACGATCTTCCGGGTCGCCAGGCCGGGCGGCATCCCGAGCGAGCGGGCCGCCTCGACCTGACCTCGCGGCACGGCCTGGATCCCGGCCCGGATCACCTCGGCCATGTACGCCGCGGCGACGATCCCGAGCGCCAGCCACACCGTGCCGTACGGGTCGAACGGGATGACCAGGTTCGCGAAGGCGAGCGGCAGCAGGCTGAACGCGACGAAGACCACGATCGCCGGCAGCCCGCGGAAGAACTCGATGTACGCCGTCGCGAGCCAGCGGTACGGCGCGACCCGGCTGAGCCGCATCAGGGCCAGCAGGGTCCCGCCGAGCAGGCCGATGACGAACGCGCCGGCCGTGTACTCGAGCGTCTTCAGGAAGGCGCCGGGCAGCCCGGAGGTGAAGGAGTCCTTGATGAACTTCGGGCTGAAGAAGACATCGACGATCTGGCCCCAGTCCGCCGTGAAGGCGGCCACCACGACGATGACGATCAGTACGGCGTACTGGATCCCGCGGGAGCGCCGGGCCCGCTGCCGCGGACTCAGGCCCCGACGCCGTTCCGGGAGGGTGTCGGTGGAGGTCACTTCTTCGGCTCAACCCCGAACCACTTCTTGAAGATCTCGTTGTAGCTGCCGTCGGTCTTGGCCTTGGCGAGCAGCTCGTTGAACTTGGCGATCAGCTTGGTGCCGCTCGGGTCGTCCTTCTTGGCCGCGAAGCCGTACTGCTCGCCGGTGTCGAACTCGGCCGTCACCTCGGTGTCGGGGTTCTCCTTGACGAAGGAGTACAGCGCGCCGTTGTCGTTCACCGCGGCGTCGACCCGGCCGGACTTCACGTTGTTGGTCTGCAGCGCGAGGTCGTTGAAGACCACCACCTCGAAGCCGACCTTCTTGGAGGCCGCGAGGGCGTAGTCCTTGCCGGTGGTGTCCGCCTGGACGCCGACCTTCTTGCCCTTCAGGTCCTCGAGCGACTTGTACGGCGCGCCCTTCTTGACCAGCAGCACCTGGGTGGCATCCATGTAGGGATCGGTGATCCCGATCGCGGCCTTGCGGGAGTCGTTGATGGTCATCGCGCCCATGCCCATGTCGCACTTCTTGGCCTGGTACGCGGCGCCGGAGGTGACCTGGGCCCACTCGATGCTGACCACTTCCTGCTCCAGACCGAGGTCCTTGGCCACCAGGTCGAGCAGATCGACGTCGAAGCCGACCACCTTGGTGCCGTCCTTGTACTCGAACGGCTTGTAGGACAGGTGTGTGCAGACGGTCAGTTTGCCGGGCTTGACCAGCGTGATCCCGGCCTCCTTGGCCTTGTCGCTCGAACCGCCGCTGCCGGAGTCGTCGCCGCCACAGGCGGCCAGGGAGAGGGCGAGCACGGCGACCGAGGCGACTGCGGTCGCGAGGCGGGGTTTGCGGAGGGTGGGGACGATATTCATCGCTAGGACTCCTCGACGGGGTGTGGAACCCCGGTCCGGACGGTACCGGGCCGGATGCTCCGCATCCTGGCACAGCAGGCAGTCACGTGCGGGGTGCTTTGCCCGGACGAGACTCGATCGTCACCCGGAGTACTGCCGTGTGGGAACCCTCACAGATAGGACCAGTGCCTCCTGTGGTTTACTCGTAGCGACGGGTGACCCCCTGGCAACGGCGCCGTTCGACGCACCCTCATCGAACGCTCACGCTCGCTGTTCTTCTGCCTGCTTTCCGAAGTGAAGGGTCCCTTTTTCATGGTCGCCGAAGTGATTCCGTCCGCCCCGCAGCCCGATCGGTACGCCGGTGATCCGGTCTTCGAGCTGCATCTCGGCGGCAAGATCGAGGTCACGTCCTCGGTCCATGTGAGCAACGCCGACGAGTTGTCCCGCGCCTACACGCCGGGGGTCGCCCGGGTCTGCACCGCGATCGCCGAGGACCCGTCGCTGGTCCGCAAGTACACCTGGAAGTCCAACGTGGTCGCCGTCGTCACCGACGGCACCGCGGTGCTCGGGCTCGGTGACATCGGGCCGGCCGCGTCGTTGCCGGTGATGGAGGGCAAAGCCCTGCTGTTCAAGGAGTTCGGCGGCGTCGACTCGGTGCCGATCGCGCTGGACTGCACGGACGTGGACGAGTTCGTCGAGACGGTCGTCCGGATGGCGCCGACCTTCGGTGGCATCAACCTCGAGGACATCTCCGCGCCGCGCTGCTTCGAGATCGAGCGCCGGCTGAAGGAACGCCTCGACATCCCGGTCTTCCACGATGACCAGCACGGTACTGCGGTAGTCGTGCTCGCCGCGTTGCGCAACGCACTGCGCTTGACCGGCAAGTCCATCTCCGACATCCGCGTCGTCATCTCTGGTGCGGGCGCGGCCGGGGTCGCTTGCGCACGGATCCTCTTGCAAGCAGGAGTCGGCGACTTGGCAGTGGTGGACAGCAAGGGCGTCCTGCACGAGGACCGCCCGGACCTTAACGCGGTCAAGCTTTCACTGGCCCAGGACACCAACACGGGCGGTATCTCCGGCCGGCTGGTCGACGCGCTCGATGGGGCCGACGTGTTCCTCGGCGTCTCCGGCGGCACCGTCCCGGAGGAAGCCATCGCCCGGATGGCGCCCGGCGCGATGATCTTCGCCCTGGCCAACCCGAACCCCGAGGTCCACCCCGACATCGCCCACCGGCACGCCGCGGTGGTCGCCACGGGCCGCTCGGACTTCCCGAACCAGATCAACAACGTGCTGGCGTTCCCCGGCATCTTCCGCGGTGCCTTCGACGTCAACGCCAGCCGGATCACCGAGGGCATGAAGCTGGCCGCCGCCGAGGCGCTGGCCAACTTGATCCCCGCCGGCGAACTCCGCGCGGACTACATCATCCCATCCCCGTTCGACCCGCGCGTCGCCCCAGCCGTAGCAGCAGCCGTCGCCGACGCCGCCCACCGCGACGGAGTAGCCCGCCCCTGAGTTGCCCGGTGGATCCACAGCACCCCGGCCACTCCAACTCGCATCTGGACCTAAGGTGGACGACATGCTTGCTGCTTACGCTGCCAGGTTCGACGCGGACGACCCGATCTCTGCGCTGGAGGTGGGGGAGCGGCCTGAGCCGGTGCCGGCTGACGGGTGGGTGACGGTCGACGTCAAGGCGACCGCGCTCAATCACCATGACCTGTGGTCTTTGAAGGGCGTCGGGCTGGCGGAGAAGAACCTGCCGATGATCCTCGGCTGCGATGCGGCCGGGATCGATCCGGACGGCAACGAAGTGGTGGTGCACGCGGTCATCTCGGATCCCTCGTGGAAGGGCGACGAGACGCTCGACCCCAAGCGGTCGCTGCTGAGCGAGGTCCACCAGGGCACGCTGGCGCAGAAGATCGCGGTGCCGGCTGCCAACGTAGTACCGAAGCCTGCTGGGTTGAGTTTCGAAGAGGCTGCTTGCCTGCCGACCGCCTGGCTCACGGCGTACCGGATGTTGTTCACGCAGTCCGACCTGAAGCCGGGCGACACGGTACTCATCCAAGGCGCGGGTGGTGGGGTCGCGTCATCGCTGATCACGCTCGCGCGGGCGGCCGGGTTGCGGGTCTGGGCAACGAGTCGCGATGAAGGCAAGCGCGCGAAGGCGGTTGAGATCGGGGCGCACGAGGCCTTCGAGTCGGGCGCGCGGATGCCCGAGCGGGTGGACGCGGTGATGGAGACCGTTGGGCAGGCGACCTGGTCGCACTCGTTGAAGTCGCTCAAGCAGGGCGGCACGGTGGTGATCTCCGGCGCGACGAGCGGGCAGGCGCCGAAGTCCGCCGAGCTCAACCGCATCTTCTTCCTGCAACTGCGGGTGCAGGGCTCGACGATGGGGACGCGGGCGGAGCTGGCCCAACTGGTCCAGTTCATGGCGAACGCGGGGATCCGGCCGCACATCGACAGCACCTATGCGCTCGCTGATGCGCGCGAGGGATTCGCGAAACTTAATGCGGGTGACGTGTTCGGCAAGATCGTCTTCACTGTCTGAATGGAGATCGAGATCCGCCGCGCAGTCGTCGCGGATGCCGAGGCTGCGGCCTGGTGTCACCTGACCTGCTGGCAGGAGGCGTACGCCGGACTCGTCGACCCGGAGCGGCTGGCCGAGAAAACCAACGAGCTGGATCTGCGTGTTGAGCGCTGGACGGAGCGGCTCGAGGGCGGCGTACTGCGCTGGGTCGCGGTCAACCCGGATCCGGCCGCCGCGGTACAGGACCGGGTGATCGGGTTCTCCTCGCCGGGGCCGACGCGGGATGAGGATGCGCCGACGCCGTTGGAGCTGTACGCCATCTATGTGCGCGAGAAGTGGTGGGGGAGCGGGCTCGGGCACCGGCTGCTGGATGTTGCCATTGGCAAGGAGGCGGCCAGCCTCTGGGTGCTGGAGGGGAACGAGCGGGCGAAGGCGTTCTACCGGCGGCAGGGGTTCGTCGAGGACGGTACCCAGGTGGACGAGCCGTTCTTCGGCGTCCCGGAGATCAGGATGGTTCGTCCCACCCAGTGACCCGGGGGCTTGCTCCGCTTTGCGACACGATCTATGTTACATAGACAGTGTTGTATTAGCGGAGGTGCTTCATGCACGGTACGGACGAGACCGCACAGCGACTGCTCGACTCTTCGGCGCGGCTGTCCCGCGATCCGGAGACGGAGATCGACTGGGAGGCGCCGCTCGGGGACGGGTACGGGCTGAGTCCGGAGTGGAGCACGCTCTACGGCACGCCGTACTGGGACGAGCTGTCCGAGGCGCAGCGCGTTGTGCTGACCCGGCATGAGGCGGCCTCGACCGCGTCGACCGGGATCTGGTTCGAGTTGATCCTGCAGCAGTTGATCCTTCGCGATGTCTACGCGCTGAACCCGGCCAGTGCGGAGTTCCAGTGGGCGTTGACCGAGATCGCGGACGAGTGCCGGCACTCGATCATGTTCGCGAAGGCCTCGGGCCGGCTGGTCGACGCGGAGTACCGGCCGCGGGCGCAGGCGCGGGAGCTCGGGCGGATGTTCAAGACGGTGGCGACCGGCGAGACGGCGTACGCGGCGATCCTGGTCGCGGAGGAAGTGCTCGACGTGATGCAGCGGGACTGGATGCGCGATCGCCGGGTCGAGCCGCTGGTCCGGACGGTGAACCACATCCATGTCGTCGAGGAGTCGCGGCACATGGTGTTCGCGCGGGACGAGACGCGGCAGCGGATGGCCGGTGCGGGTGGCGCCCGTCGGTGGGTGAGTGCGCTGGTGATCGCGATCGCGGCGGACATGATCGTGAGCAGCATGGTGACGCGGGCGGTCTACGCGAATGCCGGTCTCGATGCGGATCGGGCGGTTCGCGAGGCGCGGGCCAATGAGCATCACCGGGCGTTGCTGCGGTCCAGTTGCGCCAATTTGATGGACTTCCTCGGGGAGATGGGGTTGCTGACCCCGGCGGCTACGCGGGTTTATCGGCGTACTGGGTTGCGCTGATGGCTTACGTCATCTCGGGGGACTGCTGCTCCGACGCGAGTTGCGTGGCGGTGTGCCCGATGAACAGCATTCATCCGTCGGGTGGTCTCGATGGGCTGTTCATCGATCCGCGGACCTGTATCGACTGTGGGGCTTGCGCGGATGTGTGCCCGGTCGGCGCGGCCAAACCCGCCGAGCAGGCGACGCCGGTCGAGGTGGAGCTGAATCGCTCGTACTTCGCGTCGACGCCGGCGTTGGATGCGCTCGATCTGGACACGTGGGAGCCGCCCAGCTTCTCGTCCTGGACCAGCGGCCCAAACCGGGTCGCCGTCGTTGGCGCCGGACCGGCCGGGATGTACGCGACCCGGGAGCTGCTGTTGCGTAGTACCGCCGAGGTGACTGTCTATGACCGGCTGCCCGTGATCGGCGGCCTCGCCCGCTACGGTGTGGCCCCCGACCACCCGATGACCAAGCAGATCGTCGATACCTTCACCCGAATCATCGACCACCCCCGAGTCACCTGGCGCCCTGCCACCGAGTTCGTCGTCTCAGAACTCGAGGGCTACTACGACGCCGTCATCCACGCGGCCGGCTCCTTCACCAGCCGCCGCCTCGGCATCCCCGGCGAAGATCTTGCAGGTAGTTGCCCCGCCTCCGAAGTAGTTGCCTGGTACAACGGCCGCCCCGGCGCCACCCAGCTGCCGGTAGCTTTACGTGGCCCCCGCGCAGTAATCGTCGGCAACGGCAACGTAGCCCTCGACCTGGCCCGCCTACTCACCAGCGACGCCGACCGCCTGGCCACCCTCGACCTGCCACCCGCAGTCCGCACCGCCCTCGCGACCAGCGGCATCACCGAGGTAGTCATCCTCGGCCGTCGCGGCCCGGATGCTGCCGCGTACTCCGCCTCGGCGCTG
This sequence comes from Kribbella sp. NBC_00382, assembly GCF_036067295.1. Lineage (NCBI taxonomy): Bacteria > Bacillati > Actinomycetota > Actinomycetes > Propionibacteriales > Kribbellaceae > Kribbella > Kribbella sp. NBC_00382. The sequence continues at coordinate 131,209 of NZ_CP107954.1, read as the reverse complement.
CGCGACCTGTATGCCATGGAGGGTGTCGAGGTCGTCCAGAAGGACGAGCTCGACGGCCCGCCCGAACCTGGGCGGCGGATTGTGCTGCGCTTCGACACCACGCCGACTGCGTGGGATCCGGCTGTCGGGCTCAGCACCAGCCGGGGCGTCATCCCGGCGGGCAACCTCTTCACGGCCATTGGCTTCGTCGGGCGGCCGATTCCTGGGTTGCCGTTTGATGAGGCGCTCGGGGTCGTGCCCAATGAAGCGGGTGCTGTGGTCGGGCGGCCGGGGCAGTTTGTGGCTGGGTGGATCAAGCGGGGGGCTCGTGGGGGGATCGGGGCCAACCGGGCTTGTGCTGAGGAGACGGTGCGGAGTTTGCTCACGGCGGCGGCGAATCGGAGGCTGGCGGGCGCTCGGGTGTGACATTGTCCGGCCGTGACGTTTCATGGCTGAAACATTGCCGTCGCACCGGGGCAACGAGGCTGGCGCACGCTGGTCGTACCGCGGGAAACCCCCCCCGGATCGATCCGCCCGATCGATGAGTACTGAGCAGGAGTGCCCATGAGGCCGACCTTGACGGTGATCGCCGACCCCGCCGACCGCTGGATGATGCGAGCGGCATGCATCGGCCAGGCGCCGGCGTACGACGAGACCGCGAGCGCCTGGGAGCAGCGCAAGGCACAGGCGATCTGTATGACCGCCTGCCCGGTGATCGAGGAGTGCCGGGAGTGGGCCCGCCGGACCAAGTTCACCGGTACCGCCGCCGGCGAGAAGTTCCTCTCCGGCCGCCGCCGTGGCCGCCCCGGCCCGCAGGAGCGCCGCCGACCGACCCCGATGGTCGAAGAGCAGCAGGCGAGCTAGACCCCGACCAACTCCCTGTCCTGTTCCGCTGCGACCTTCGGGGTGCGGCGGAACGGTGACGTCAGGGTCTGTACAACGTACTGGCGGTTGTAGCTGAGTGCCCAGATCGCCAGCACCAGGTAGACACCCGAGAGCACGTACCGCCCGGTCTGACCCGGTACTGCGAACTGCACCGCGAACAACCCCAGCAGCGTCCAGGCGGCCCAGCGGGGGAAGCGCAGACTCAACAGGACCGCCAGCCCCAGCACTGTCTGCGTAGCGGTCAGCAGGAACTCCTCAACCTGGCGACCGTCCAGCGGCAGGGCAGCAGGGCCGCCACCGATGCCATAGGCGATCGGGAGGCTGCCGATGAGCAGCGTCCACTGGTTCACCTTCGCGGAGATCAGCAGGCCGAGTGCAGCCGCTCCCTTGCCCCGCCAGGCGAACAGGATCGCCACGATGAACTCCGGCGCCTCAGAGGCCAGCGGAGCCAGCCACTGCACCAGGAGGAACTGGTCAATGCCCAGTGCGCGTCCACCCTGGACCAGCGAGTCAGCGAATGGCTCTGCCGACATCAGGATGATCCCGGCCGACACTACGAACATCGACACGACAGCGATCCGCCGCTGCACCTTGTCGAGCCCGCCGATCCGGGCAGCCGGTCCGATGAGGTCCGGCTCGTGGTCGTGGTCACTCGCGGCCGCGCGCCAGAGGTAGTACGCGAAGAAGGCCAGCAGTGCGATGCCCAGCAGCAAGTGGATCTGCCCGGTGATCGGGATGATGAAGGCGACGACGCTGGCGACGGCCAGGAAGCCCAGCTCGCGGCGGTAGCCGGATTCGAGCACCAGGGCCTTGATGGTGCGGCCACTGCGCTTGCTGGCGACGTACAGGCTGATCAGTACGACGCTGGACCAGCCGAGGCCGAGCAGTAGCCGGTTGGAGCCGGTCATGTTGGCGGCGGCGTAGGCGACGTACTCCGGCTGGCTGCCGGCCGTGTGGGCGAAGTACAGGTCCACCGCGTACTCCGGGAGCACCGCGATGACCGCGAGCAGCGCGATCGCGAGGCCGCCGGAGATGTCGACCTCGGCAGCTTCGGCCGCCCAGGCCAGGACGAACGACGCCGCGACCACTCCGAGGCCGAAGACAACGATGGCCAACGGAGCTGCCGGATGCACCCCGCTGATCCGGAGCGCAATGGCCGGAACAGCCGCGAGAAGCAGCAGAAGTACGGGGCGGAGAGCTCTGATCACGATGTCCAGCCTGCCACCGTTTCGATACTTTCGCAATTGCGCAAGTATGAGACCGTACTCACGCTCGGCCTGCCGAGTACCGGGGGACCTCCGGAAAGGTCACAATGACTCCGCGATGAGCACACCCCCTGAACCCACCCGAGCCCAGCTCGACGCCGCCGCCAGCACGTTCGCGATGCTTTCGGCGCCGGTCCGGCTGCACCTGGTGTCCCTGGCGGCCCAGGGCGAGTACGACGTCGGCACGCTCGCCGACCGCGTCGGCGTCAGTATCGCCACCGCGAGCCAGCACCTCGGCAAACTCCGCCTGGCCGGCATCATCACCGCCCGCCGCGAAGGCCGACGGCACATCTACACCGTGGACGACCCGCACGTGCTGAACATGGTCGACCAGATCTTCGAGCACATCGCTCCCGACGGCTCGCTGGCCCCGGACCCACCGCTGCGCAGGCGTCCGCCGCACACGGACTAGAGAACGTGGCGTAGGTAGCGCTCTGGGGCTTCCAGGTACGCCTTCCAGTTCTGTACGAGCTGCAGGTCTGCCCAGGTCGCTTCGCGGATGCCCCAGTCGCCGACCTCGAGGATGGTTGCGCCGGGGAGGGCCGCGATGACGGGGGAGTGGGTGGCGCAGAGGACCTGGGAGCCGGACTTCGCCAGGCGGTCGAGTACGCCGATCACGGCGAGGCTGGAGGAGAAGGACAGGGCGGACTCCGGCTCGTCGAGGCAGTAGAAGCCGCGGCGGGTGAAGCGATCGTCGATCAGGTTGAGGAAGCTCTCGCCGTGGCTCATCCGGTGGAACGGCAGGTCCGGTGGGCCGCTGGGGCGTGGGTTGTCTTCCAGGTAGCTGTAGAAGCCGTGCATGGTCTCGGCGCGCAGGAAATAGCCGGCCTTGGCGGCGCCGGCGCCGCGGGTGAGCTGGAGTTCCTCCCACAGCGGTGACTCGGTGACGCGGGTGGAGAGCCGGGCGCCTGTCGAGCCGCCCTCGGGTGACATCCCGTAGGCGACGGCGATCGCCTCGACGAGGGTGGACTTGCCGGCGCCGTTCTCGCCGACGAGGAAGGTGACGCCGGGGCCGAGGTCGAGGCCGTCGGTGAGTAGTTGGCGCACGGCGGGGACGGTGTGCGGCCAGTCCGTGGAAACGCTGATGCCCTCCGCCGCGGCAACCCGGCGTACGGGATGACTGGCGAAGGGCATCTGTACAAGCTAAAGCAGGGAAGGGCTAATCGTCCTCGTCGTCCAGCCTGGCGAGCCAGGTGGCGAAGCGTTCGATCGGGGTTTCGAACTCGGGGTTCAGGTCGACGAACTCGCGCAGCCGTTCGGCGATCCAGGCCAACGGGACTTCTTCCTCGCCCCGCCGGCCCTCGAGCTCCTCGATCCCTCTGTCGGTGAAGTACACGTCAGCTGAACGCCTGCTTCATCAGCGTCGAGTTCTCGGCGACGTGCACGCTGTGCGAACCGACCGACGTGGCGGACATGGCCGGCCGGGACACCCGGTAGAACGGCTTGCCGCCCAGGTGCTCGGTCAGGTTCAGCGCCATGAACGGCCACGGACCCTGGTTGGCCGGCTCGTCCTGCACCCAGCGGATCTCCTGCAGGTTCGGGTACTTCGCCAGCTCGGCCTTGATCTCCTCGGCCGGCAGCGGGTAGAGCTGCTCGATCCGCAGGACCGCCGTGCTGATCTTGTCCGGCTCGGCCTTCTTCCGCTCGGCCAGCAGGTCGTAGATGATCCGGCCCGAGGACAGGATGACCCGCTCGACGGCGGCCGGGTTCTGCTCGGCCTCCGCGTCGCCCAGTACCGGGTGGAACGTACCGCTGGTCAGCTCCTCCGGCTGCGACACCGCTGCCTTCAACCGGAGCAGCTGCTTCGGCGTGAAGACGATCAGCGGGTTGTGCTCCTCCTGCAGCGTGTGCCGGCGCAGCAGGTGGAAGTACGACGCGGGCGTCGACGGCTGGGCCACCGTCATCGCGTTCTCGGCGCACAGCGCCATGAAGCGCTCGATCCGGGCCGACGAGTGGTCGGGGCCCTGGCCCTCGTAGCCGTGCGGCAGCAGCAGCACGACGCCGGACTTCTGGCCCCACTTCGCCTCACCGGCCGAGATGTACTCGTCGATGATCGACTGGGCGCCGTTCACGAAGTCACCGAACTGCGCCTCCCACAGCACCAGCGCGTCCGGCCGGGCCACGGAGTAGCCGTACTCGAAGCCGAGTGCGGCGTACTCGCTGAGCAGCGAGTCGTAGACGTAGAAGTTCGCCTGCTGCTCGTCGAGGTTCTGCAGCGGGACGTAGTCCTGGCCGTTCACCCGGTCGATGACCGCGGCGAACCGCTGGACGAACGTGCCCCGGCGGCTGTCCTGACCGGCGAGCCGGACCGGACGGCCGGCCAGCAGCAGCGAACCGAAGGCGGTGATCTCCGCGGATGCCCAGTCGACCGGGCCCTGCGTGATCGCGCCGGCCCGGCGCTGCAGCTGCGGCATCACCTTCGGGTGCGCGGTGAAGCCCTCCGGCAGCGTGGTGTACGCGTCGGCGATCTTCTTCAGCACCTCGGGCGTGGTCGCGGTCGCGTCCGGGCCCTCCGGCTTGTCCGGGTAGCTCGGCACGGTGACGTACGGCGCCGGCGTGTCCGGCTGGCTCTTCGCCTCCCGTACCTCGGTGAAGACCCGCTCGAGCCGCTGCTGGAAGTCGCGCATCGCCTGCTCGGCCTCTTCGATCGTGATGTCGCCACGACCGATCAGGGCCTCGGTGTACAGCTTGCGGACCGACCGCTTCTGCTCGATCAGGTCGTACATCAGCGGCTGCGTGAACGACGGGTCGTCGCCCTCGTTGTGACCGCGACGGCGGTAGCAGACCAGGTCGATGACGACGTCCTTGTTGAACGCCTGGCGGTACTCGAAGGCCAGGTCCGCGACCCGGATGCAGGCCTCGGGGTCGTCGCCGTTCACGTGGAAGATCGGCGCCTGGACCATCCGGGCCACGTCGGTGCAGTACATCGACGAGCGCGACGAGGCCGGCGAGGTGGTGAAGCCGACCTGGTTGTTGACGATCACGTGGATCGTGCCACCGGTCCGGTACCCGCGCAGCTGCGACAGGTTGAGCGTCTCGGCCACCACGCCCTGACCGGCGAACGCCGCGTCACCGTGGACCAGTACCGGAAGTACCGGGAAGGCCGCGCCCTGGTCGAGGATGTCCTGCTTGGCCCGGACGATGCCCTCGAGCACCGGGTCGACGGTCTCCAGGTGGGACGGGTTCGCCGCCACCGACACCTTGATCTTGTCGCCGAACTCGGAGACGAACTCGCCCTCGGCGCCCAGGTGGTACTTGACGTCACCGGAGCCCTGGACGGTCCGCGGGTCGATGTTGCCGTCGAACTCGCGGAAGATCTGCCCGTACGACTTGCCGACGATGTTGGCCAGCACGTTCAGCCGGCCACGGTGGGCCATCCCGATGGTGACCTCGTCGAGGCCGGCCCCGGCGGCTTCCTCGCACAGCTCGTCGAGCAGCGGGATGGTGGTCTCGCCACCCTCCAGCGAGAACCGCTTCTGGCCGACGTACTTGGTCTGCAGGAAGGTCTCGAACGCCTCGGCCTCGTTCAGCTTGGCCAGGATCCGGAGCTGCTCCTCGCGCGGCGGCTTGGTGTGCGGCCGCTCGACCCGCTCCTGGATCCACTTGCGCTGCTCGGGGTCCTGGATGTGCATGTACTCGATCCCGGTGGTCCGGCAGTACGAGTCGCGCAGGATGCCCAGGATGTCGCGCAGCTTCATGAACCGGCGGTCGCTCTGCTCACCGAAGGAGCCGGTGGCGAACTCGCGGTCCAGGTCCCACAGGGTCAGCCCGTGGGTGGCGACGTCCAGGTCGGGGTGGCTGCGCTGCTTGTACTCCAGCGGGTCGGTGTCGGCCATGATGTGGCCGCGCACCCGGTACGCGTGGATCAGCTCGAGGATGCGGGCCTGCTTGCTGATGTCCTCCTCGTGGCTGTGCGGGAGGTCGGCGGCCCAGCGGATCGGCTCGTACGGGATCCGCAGCGACTGGAAGATCTCGTCGTAGAAGCCCTCGTCGCCGAGCAGCAGCCGGTGCAGCCGGCGCAGGAACTCACCCGACTGGGCGCCCTGGATTATCCGGTGGTCGTAGGTCGAGGTCAGCGTCATCACCTTGCTGACCGCGAGCTTGGCCATCGTCTCCTCGGCCGCGCCCTGGTACGCCGAGGGGTAGTCCATCGCGCCGACGCCGACGATGCAGCCCTGGCCGCTCATCAGCCGCGGCACCGAGTGCTGGGTGCCGATCGTGCCGGGGTTGGTCAGGCTGATCGTGGTGCCCTGGAAGTCGGGCAGCGCGAGCTTGTTGTCCCGGGCCCGCCGGACGACGTCCTCGTAGGCCATCCAGAACTGGGCGAACGTCATCGACTCGGCGGCCTTGATCGACGGCACCAGCAGCTGCCGGGTGCCGTCGGGCTTCTGCATGTCGATGGCCAGGCCGAGGTTGATGTGCTCGGGCTGGACCAGCGTCGGCTTGCCGTCGGTCACGTCGTACGACGCGTTCATCTCGGGCAGCGTCTTGAGCGCCCGGACCAGGGCCCAGCCGACCAGGTGGGTGAACGAGATCTTGCCACCGCGCGCCCGGCGCAGGTGGTTGTTGATGACGATCCGGTTGTCGATCAGCAGCTTGACCGGCACCTCGCGAACGCTGGTCGCGGTCGGGACCGTGAGGCTGGTCTCCATGTTCTGCGCGGTCCGTGCGGGCGCGCCGCGCAGGATCCGCCGCTCCGCGTCCGCAGCGGTCGCGGGCGCGGGCTTGGGTTGCGCGCTGGTCGGCTGGTTCACCGTGCCTCCGGTCGGGGCGCCGCCTCCGGCGGGCGCTGCCTTCTGTGTCGATGCTGCTGTCTGGGGCTGCTTGGCCTGCTGTGCCGCCGCGGGCTGCTGGCCGGCGGCAGCCGGAGCCGGCGCTGCTGGAGCGGGGGCCTGTGCCGCGGCCTGGGCGGCCGGCTGGCTGGAGGCGGGGGCGGCTGCGGCCGTGCCGCGGCTCGGCGCCTCGGGGGTCTTGTTGTCTGACACGGCGTCCGGACGGGGAGCGTCGGCCGGGCTGGACGTCACCGGCTTCGCATCACCCGGGCTGTTCCCCTTGAAGCTGTCGGACTCGAAGTACTTGATCCAGGCCGGGTCCACCGACTTCGGATCGGAGAGGTAGCTCTCGTACATCTCGTCGGCCAGCCATTCGTTCGCACCGAAGGCTGCAAAGGGGTCAGGTTCTGATGGCTCGGTGGCCACTGGGCAGTTCGCCTCTTCCGATCGGGTCAGAGTTATGACTAGGGAAGTTATGAGGGACTTCCCGAGCCAAGGCTAATAGCTGCCGCAACAGTTCCGCAGCCGGGGATCACCGGACCAGTCGATCGAGTGGTTGGCATCCGCGCAGTTGATCGATCGAGGGCTGAAACACTGCCGTGGCAGGTGTTCCAGCGAGCGCGTCGCCGGGCCTGGCCGCCGGGAACTGGACTGATGGCGGATTAGCTGCCGGACACGTTGCAGGCGTGGGGTTCCAGCGGTAATTCCGGTCTACCTGCGGCCGGTCGGCGAGCGTTGCTGGCCACAGTATGCAGCGGGTCGATCGCTGGTCGTGAGGGACGCCGGCGGATACCGATGTGGCCAACGTCACTCAGCGGATCAGTCCAGTTCTCACCGATTGGCCAGTCGGCGGACCAGTTTGAGCCCGGACCAGGTGGCATCGATCGCACACACCTTCACGTCCACCACCCCGAGCGGCAGGGCCAGCTCGCGGACACCGTTCTCGTCCAGGTCGGTCGGTACGCCGGACGCGCGCTTCGGCCAGGCCACCCAGATCATCCCGGCCGTGCTGGTTCTCGGCAGGAGTACGGGAAGTCTGGCGGCCAGCCGGGCGCGATCGGGGCAGAAGGCAAGGATCACGTCGTACTCCGCCCTGCCGGGACGGCTCAGCGTCCTGGCGCCGTCGGGCAGCCCCTCGATCGCGAACCCGGGCGGGGCGTTGTCGAGCACCACCGTGTGCCCGGGCTTGATCCCGAGCTTCGCGGCAAGCGGCTTCCCGGAGTACCCCTGTGTCATACCGCCGATTCTGGCCCCTGACGGGCGGCTGTGACGGCATACTGACCGAATGGCGTTGACGGATGAGGCGATCGTCAAGATCAAGGACATGATCACCTCGGGCGAGTTGGGGCCGGGCGACCGGCTGCCCAAGGAGGCGGACCTCGCGGCCCGGCTCGGGCTGTCGCGCAACTCGCTGCGCGAGGCCGTCAAGGCGCTCACCCTGGTCAACGTGCTCGACGTGCGGCACGGCGACGGTACGTATGTGACCTCGCTCGACTCCGCGCACCTGCTCGACGCGCTCAGCTTCATGGTCGACCTGCACCAGGACGACTCGGTGCTGCAGTTCTTCGAGGTACGCCGGTTGCTGGAGCCGGGCGTCGCTGCGTTGGCGGCCGTCCGCATCACCCGCGAACAGCTGGCCGAGCTCCGGCTGCTGACCAGTGACCTGACCGCCGACGCGCCGATCGACGAGCTGGTCGCCAATGATCTGCGTTTCCACCGGGGGATCGCCGAGGCCAGCGGCAACGCCGTCGTCTGCTCGCTGCTCGACGGCATCTCCGGCGCCACCCAGCGGGCCCGGATCTGGCGGGGCGTCACCCAGGCCGGCGCGGTCGAGCGCACCCTCGCCGAACACACCGCCATCCTCGACGCCATCGAAGCCAGCGACACAGACGCGGCCCGGGCCTGGATGACGGCCCACATCTCCGGCGTAGAGACCTGGCTCCGCAAGGCCCGCTGAGTGACCGTGTCGAGAATCCGAGATCGGTTCCGACGTACTGCGTGACAGGCAGCTACCCCTGAGAAGAAGGACAGTCAGATGACCGAGAAGAACCCCACCGCTGATGTTCGCCCTGGATCATTCCTGCTGGAGCTTGTGCTCGTACCGGTCAGTGACCTCGACAAGTCCAAGGCCTTCTACGCCGATCAGCTCGGGTTCACCGTCGATGTCGACGTGACGCCGGCTGAGGGGGTCCGGATCGTGCAGCTCACGCCGCCGGGGTCGTACTGCTCGATCACCCTGAGCACCGGGATCGCGCAGATGGACATGCCGATCGGATCTCTGCGTGGCCTGCACCTCGTCGTCGCCGACATCGAGGCAGCCCGGGCCGAACTGATCGACCGTGGTGTCGACGTTGCGCCGGTCGAGGACATGGGTGGGGTGTTCTATGCGTGGTTCGCCGACCCGGACGGCAACACGTGGACGCTGCAGCACATGCCCTGGCGCAAGTAACTGTTGCTTGGAGCAACTGATCCGGTAAATGGAGTTGAAGCCGGGCGGGGGTGCGCCTACTCTTGTCGGTGTCACATTGCCGGCGTCAGGGGTTCGGGTTGTCGAACTGAGATCTCTCTTCAGTAGCGGTTGATCGCCACCGATCGGTGGACGGTCTCGTTCGAGATCTCGGAGCACCCCATGTCTTACTCTTTGACCTGTACTGACCTCTCTTTCGCCTGGCCGGACGGCGACGTCCTGTTCGACGGGCTGACCTTCGTGGCGGGACCCGTGCGGTCCGGGCTGGTCGGCCGCAACGGTGCCGGCAAGTCCACCCTGCTGCGGCTGATCGCCGGACGCCTCACTCCGCAACGCGGGACGATCCGGGTCAGCGGCGAGCTCGGGTACCTGCCGCAGGACCTCACCCTCGACACCGCGCTGCGGGTCGACCAGGCGCTCGGCATCGACGGGATCCGGGCCGCGATCACCGCGATCGAGGCCGGCGACGCGTCGGAGCAGAACTTCGCCATCGTCGGCGACGGCTGGGACGTGGAGGAGCGCGCCGACGCGATGCTCGGCAAGCTCGGCCTCGGGGCGATCACGCTCGACCGCAGTGTCGGCGAGCTGTCCGGTGGCGAGACGATCCTGCTCGGGCTGGCTGCCGAGTTGCTGAAGCGTCCCGACGTACTGCTGCTCGACGAACCCACCAACAACCTCGACCTGCGCGCCCGCAAACACCTGTACGACGCGGTCGACGCCTTCCGCGGCGCGTTGCTGATCGTCAGCCATGACCGTGAGCTGCTCGACCGGGTCGACCAGATCGGGGATCTGCGCAGGGGCGAGCTGACCTGGTACGGGGGCAACCTCACGGCGTACGAGGAAGCCGTCGCGGCCGAACAGGAAGCGGCTGAACGGATGGTCCGGGCGGCCGAGTCCGACCTGAAGAAGCAGAAACGCGAACTGGCCGAGGCGCGGATGAAGATGGACCGCCGGCGGGCGGCCGGCCAGCGCGCGTTCGAGCAGGGCGGCATCCCGAAGATCGTCGCCGGCAACCTGAAACGCAACGCGCAGGTGTCGGCGGCCAAGCACATCGGCATGCACAGCGACCGGCTCGACACTGCTGCCAGCGCCCTGGCCGACGCTGAGGAGAAGGTGCACGACGACGACACGATCCGCGTCGACCTGCCGAAGACTGCGGTCCCGGCGGGGCGGATCGTAGTACGGCTAGAAGACTATGTACTCCGGACCGGCCTGCACGCCGACCTGGAGATCCGCGGCCCCGAGCGGATCGCGCTGACCGGCCCGAACGGCGCCGGCAAGAGCACCCTGCTCCACGCCATCGCCTCCGACGACAAGCCATTGGTCCCATGGCGCCTGCTACCGCAGCGCCTAGACCTGCTCCAGGATTCCTTGTCTGTAGTAGAAAACCTGGCCCTACTAGCCCCCAGCACGGAAAACCAATACCGCCGCTCCCGCCTAGCCCGCTTCCTCTTCCGAGGCCGAGCAGCAGACCAACCAGTCAGCACCCTCTCCGGCGGCGAACGCTTCAGAGCAACCCTCGCCGCCCTCCTCCTGGCGGAACCCCCACCCCAACTCCTGATGCTCGACGAACCCACCAACAACCTCGACCTAGCCAGCGTCACCCAACTCCAAGACGCCCTAGCCTCCTACAACGGCGCCCTGGTCATAGCCAGCCACGACGTCCCCTTCCTCCGAGAAATCGGCATCACCCGCTGGCTACACCTAGACCACAACGAACTAACCGAAATAGAACCGCTCTAACCCAGCCGGGGGAGCTCAACTCACCTCTTGAGTTTGCTGTCGGCAAGCGCCTGTACGTGATGTGCGAAGGCGATGAGGGTTGCTTCGTCGTAGCTGGTGGCGTAGTTGGCGACCGTCGCGTAGTACGTGGGAGTGATGAAGGAGATCTGGCCTTCGCGATGTACCTTCCCGTCCTTGGTGTAGGTGCGGAGGTAGAAGCGTGAACGGGTCCCGAGGCCGGGGACGGGCCGTTCGACGATCGAGGCCTGGTCGCGCCCGTCGATCAGGATCTTCACGCACTGCGGAGCTGCCAGCGGGTACGCGTCCAGGTATTTGTCCCCGAACGGCGCCGGCACTGAGACGAGGCCGGCGTGGAGTCCGTTCGTCTTCGACGTCGGGAACGCATCGGCGTACGGGAGGTAGGGAAACTTGGCGAAGGTCTTCGGGGTCCGGCCGCCGGTCCACAGCTCGGCACGGCAGGACTCGGGCTCGACTCGGTGTCCCTCGAACGGATCGTCGCGCGGCGTCCAGTCGCTGACCAGCGCGGAGGACAAGGAGAACTTCACTTTCCCGTACGCCGTTGGCAGCGCGGCCTGCAACTGCTCCGGGGTGTTGGGCGGCTTGATGTCGAGCAGCTTCGGAGGCGTGGGCGAAGGCGTGCTTGATGGAGTCGGTGGCGGTGGTACCGCTGTCGGCGAGGTGTTCTTGCAGCCGGTCAGCAGGAGTGGCAGGAGGAGTGCGGCGGCGACGTAGGCCCGGCGGGTCGTCACGCGAGGAGTTGGTCGAGGGCGGGTGGGAGGGGAAGTCCTAGCGTGGTTAGGAAGTCGGCGGTTTTGACCTCGACGTAGATCTCGGAGTCGGGGAGGTCTTCGTCGTCTTCCTCGTCCTCGTCTTCTTGGTCGAAGGTGTCTTGGTCTTCGGCTAGGTAGGGGAGGAGATCGGCGGGGGTGGTTGCGGTGTAGGTGGTGGACCAGGTGGCTAGGCCCGCGGCTTCTTGGGTGGTGTTGGTGCGGGGGTGTTCGGTTTCGGATTCGAAGTACATGCGAGGGGTGTAGCCGAGGTAGGCGACGCCGGTGCCCTCGTACGGTGGGTGGTAGCTGACGATGGTGAAGTCGCTGTCGTGGATGTTGATCTGGAGCCAAGGCCCGGGTGCCTCGACCGGCTGGTCCGGGTCGTGGTCTGTCCACTGGTTACCGGCGTACAGGTAAGTGCCGAAGAACCCCACAGTGTTTCCTCCCCAGGACTGGAATCTCAGGGCGAAACCTTAGCGATCACGCGTCGAAGGTTTGGCGGGAGGCTTCGATATGGGTGAAGTACTGGTGGGTCCAGTCACACATCTGGTGGACCGTGGCGCGGAGGGCGTGGCCGGCACCACCCCGGTACCTCCCGGCACCCTCATCGGCGTCGCCGCCCTGGACGTCCCGGACCACCTGGTCGAGGTCGAAGCGATCGCGGTCCTGGGCTAGGTGGTCCGGAGCGCCAGCCCATCAATGCTCCGGATCGGGCGACCAGCACGCGCTCAAACGCAGCCGGGGCACCGGCGCTTTGCGCGGCCATTGATGGGCTGGGCGTTCGCCCGCCCCGCTGGCCCAAGGTTGCGAATGGGCCGGACCGCCACCACACATCAAGGTGTCGCCCACATGTCCTGCTGAGCGTTGGCAGGTGGGTGTGGCGGTGGCGGGCTTGTGGTTGGTGTGTGGTGGCGTCCGGGTCGAGGCGCGGAAGCGCGACGGGGCTAGCTCGGCGTAGGTGCGTCCTTGCGGAGGAGGCCTGCTGATTTGAGGTCCGACCAGACAGCGGCTGGTACTTCGGTACGCGCAAGTGCTGCGTTGGCGTGGACCTCGGCGGCGGTGCGGCAGCCTACTGCGATGCCGGCGACGGCGGGGTGGGTCAGCGGGAACTTGAGGGCGACTGCGGGGAGCGTGACCCCGTGGGACTCGCAGACGTCTGCGAGCTTGTTGGCCTTGTCGATCAAGGCATCGGGGGCCGGTGCGTAGTTGAAGGTGGCGTCGGGTGCCGGGCGGGGTTGGGAGAGGAGGCCGGAGTTGAAGATGCCGACGGCAACTACCTGGACGTTGTTGGCGACGCAGGCGGGGAGGACGTCGTCGAGGCCGTCGGGGTCGAGCAGGGTGTAGCGGCCGGCCAGCATGATCACGTCGATGTCGACCGACTCGACGAAGCGGGTGAGCATCGCGGTCTGGTTCATGCCTGAGCCGATGGCACCGATCACGCCCTGGTCGCGGAGTTCGATCAGCGTGGGGAACGCTGTGGCGACGGCTTCTTCGTAGTGGTCGTCCGGGTCGTGGACGAAGACGACGTCGAGGCGGTCGACGTCGAGGCGGCGCAGGGAGTCCTCGATGCTCTGCAGGACGCCGTCGCGGCTGAAGTCCCAGCGCCGGCGACGGTTCGAGACGACGGCGAAGCCTTCGTCATCAGGCGCAGGGGTGTCGGCCTCGTAGATGATCCGGCCGACCTTCGAGGACAGCACGTACTCCGAACGCGGCTTGCCCGCGAGTCCGGCGCCGAGCCGCTCCTCGGCCAGCCCGAGGCCGTAGTGCGGCGCGGTGTCGAAGTACCGCCAGCCCTCGTCCCACGCTGCCTGAACGGTGGCGACAGCCTCGGCGTCGGGCACGGGGGAGAAGAGCCCAGCGAGGGGAGCTCCGCCAAGCCCGATCCGGTTGTCGTCCGCGAATAGCCTCACGACCGAGCCTCCGGGGCCGATGTCGAAGCGGCGGCCGGGGGTGCCGCCGGGAGGCGGAGGTTTTGCATGCCGCCGTCGACGGCCAGGGCGGTACCGGTTGTTGAGCCGGCCAACGGGCTGGCGAGGTAGGCAATCGCCAATGCGACCTCATCGGCCGTCACCAGTCGACCCATCGGCTGCCGGGCCTCCAACGCGGCCCGCTCCGCAGCGGGATCGGTCGCCACGTCCAGCAGCCGCCCGACCCACGGCGTGTCCGCAGTACCAGGGTTGACGCAGTTGACGCGGATCCCCTCGCGCACGTGATCGGCGGCCATCGCCATCGTCAACGCCAGTACGGCGCCCTTGCTCGCGCTGTACAACGCCCGATTCGGCAGCCCCGCCGTCGCCGCGATCGAGCAGGTGTTGACGATCGCCGCAGCCGACGACCGACGCAGATAAGGCAGCGTCGCGCGCGTCACCCGAGCGATTCCGACAACGTTCACATCAAACACCCGATGCCACTCGTCGTCGTCGTTCCCCGCGACCGTCCCCTGCGCGCCAATGCCCGCGTTGTTGATCAGGATGTCGATCCCACCGAGCTGCAACGCCGCGGCCGACACTGCGTCCCGGACAGAGCTGTCATCGCTCACGTCCGCCGCGATCCCCCTCAGCGGCGCGGGCACGTCCGGCTTCAGGTCGAAGACGATCACCTCGGCGCCACGGCTCGCGAGCAGCGTCGCCGCGGCCAGTCCGATCCCCGATGCTCCTCCGGTCACGACGGCCTTGAGGCCCGCGAAATCCGTCACTTATCGCTCTCCTTAGTCAGCTCGGTCCAGATCTTGCCACTCGGGTACCGGTAGTCGGCCAAGGTCCGGGCATCCATCTCGGCGCTGAACCCCGGCCGCAGCGGCGCGACGTAGTTCCCGTCCTTGATCACTACAGGCTCCAGGAAGTGCTCGTGCAAGTGGTCGACGAACTCGATCACCCGATTCTCCGTACTCCCGCTGACCGCGACCAGATCGAACATCGACAGGTGCTGCACCAGCTCACACAGACCTACCCCGCCCGCATGCGGACACACCGGTACGCCGAACTTAGCCGCCAGCAGCAGGATCGCGATGTTCTCGTTCACGCCGGCCACCCGGGCCGAGTCGATCTGGACGAACGACAGCGACTGCGCCTGCAGCAACTGCTTGAACACGACCCGGTTCTGCACGTGCTCGCCGGTCGCGACCCGGATCGGCGCGACCGCGCGGGCGATCGTAGCGTGCCCGAGGATGTCGTCCGGGCTGGTCGGCTCCTCGACCCACCACACGTCGAACGGTTTCAGCGCCTCGATCCAGGTGATCGCGTCGCCGACGTCCCAGCGCTGGTTCGCGTCGATGGCGATCCGGATGTCCGGGCCGACCGTCTCGCGAGCCAGCCGCATCCGGCGGATGTCGTCGTCGAGGTTCGCGCCGACCTTGAGCTTGATCTGGGTGAACCCCTCGGCGACGGCCTCGCGGCAGAGCCGGACCAGCTTGGCGTCGTCGTACCCGAGCCAGCCGGGCGTTGTCGTGTACGCCGGGTAGCCCTGCTCGCGCAGCAGCGTTTCGCGCTCGGCCCGGCCCGGCTGAGCGGCGTACAGGATCTCCAGCGCCTCGTCGCGGGTGAGCGCGTCGGTGAGGTACCGGAAGTCGACCAGGTCGACGATCTGCTCGGGGGAGAGGTCCGACAACAGCTTCCACAGCGGTACGCCGGCCCGCTTCGCGGCCAGGTCCCAGACAGCGTTGACGACCGCGCCGATCGCCATGTGCATGACGCCCTTCTCGGGGCCGAGCCAGCGCAGCTGCGAGTCGTGGACCAGCGACTTCCAGAACCCACCGAGGTCGTTCAGCGTCGCGTCGACGTCGAGCCCGATGATGTGGTTGCGGAGCGCCTCGATCGCACCGGTCTGGACGTCGTTGCCGCGGCCGATGGTGAAGGCGAAGCCGTGCCCCTCCAGCCCGTCGCCGGCGTCGGTACGGACGATCAGGTACGCCGCGGAGTAGTCCGGGTCGGCGTTCATCGCGTCGGAGCCGTCCAGGTCCAGCGACGTGGGGAAGCGGACGTCGTACGTCTCGACCTCGGAGAAGCGCGGCATGCAGAGACCCGTTTCTGGCAGTGATCCGATCTGTCCCGTAGATCCTATAGGATATGTGGGTCAGTGCGCACTGGTTGACCCGTTTAATTCACCTGCTCAAGAAAGGGCAATGGATAGAGTCGGCCCGTGGCTGACGAAGAGGCTGGCGGCAGGACCGAGGGCGAAGCCGGCGATGGAGTGCTGCGGCTCGGTGGCCGGAGTTTCGGGCCGGGGGAGTTCGCCGTGATGGCGATCGTGAACCGGACGCCCGACTCGTTCTTCGACGGCGGCGCGACCTACGCGACCGAGGCGGCGCTCGAGGCGATCGACCGGGCCGTCGCGGACGGCGCCGATGTGGTCGACGTCGGGGGAGTCAAGGCCGGGTACGGCGAACATGTCAGCGAGACCGAGGAGCTCCGCCGGACCGCCGACTTCGTCGCCGATGTCCGCTCGCGGCACCCCGAACTGATCATCAGCGTGGACACCTATCGCAGTGGAGTCGCCCGACGCGTCGGCGAGGCCGGTGCCAACCTCATCAACGACACCTGGTCGGGCTCCGACCCCGAGCTCGCCGGAGCGGCCGCGGAGGTTGGCGCGGGACTCGTCTGCAGTCATGTCGGCGGACTCGCGCCGCGTACCGATCCGCATCGGATGGCGTACGACGACGTGGTGGCAGACGTCATCCGCACGACGACCGCCCTGGCCGAGCGCGCGGTCGCGGCCGGCGTCCGGCGGGACGCGATCGTGATCGACCCGACCCACGACTTCGGCAAGAACACCTGGCACTCGCTAGAAGTGACCCGCCGGGTCGACGAGCTGGCCGCGACCGGCTGGCCGGTGCTCGTCGCCCCGTCCAACAAGGACTTCCTCGGCGAAAGCCTTGATCTGCCGTCCGGTCGTCGGGGGCCGGCGACGATGGCGGCGGTCAGCGTGATGGCCTGGTTAGGCGCCCGGGTCTTCCGGGTACACGATGTCGCCGGGAGCCGGCAGGCGCTCGACCTGATCGCCGTTCTGCAGCGGACGAAACAACCCGCGTACTCGCGAAGGAGCCTGGTGTGATGCATCGCTGGTCGGCTGAGGGCAACGAGTTGACCGGTGAGGAGTTGATCGCCGCGTACGCCGTACCGGATCGGTCGGCGCGTCGGCTGAGGGCCAACTTCGTCACGAGCATCGACGGGGCGGTGACGCTGGACGGGTTGTCCGGTGGGCTGTCGTCGAAGGATGACCAGAATCTGCTCGGGCTGTTGCGGCAGCTCGCGGATGTCGTACTGGTTGGTGCTGGGACGCTCCGGGCCGAGCAGTACAACGGGTTGCGGTTGGGCAAGGCGCGTCGCGAGTGGCGTGCGGCGCAGGGGTTGCCGGAGAATCCGGTGCTCGCGGTTGTTTCGGCGCGGTTGGATCTGAGTGCTGAGAGTTCGGTGTTCACGGAGGCGCCGGTGCGGCCGATCGTGATCACTTGCGAGTCGGCGCCGGCGGATCAGCGGAAGGCGTTGGCGGAGGTTGCCGACGTACTGGTCTGTGGTGATGATGTCGTTGATCTGGGCAAGGCTGTTGAGGGTTTGGTCGAGCGTGGGTTGCCGCAGATCCTGTGTGAGGGCGGGCCGCATTTGCTGGGGGCGCTGACGTCGGCGGATCTCGTGGATGAGATGTGCCTGACGGTCTCGCCGCTGCTGGCGGGGCCTGGGGCGCGGCGGATCACGGACGGGATCGCGTCGACGGAGGTCCACCGGTTGTCGCCGTTGCATGTGCTCAACGGGGATGACGGCTACCTCTTCCTGCGGTACGGAAGGAACTGAGGGTGCCTGTCGTCGCCGCCGCGGTCTGCCCGCATCCGCCCCTCCTGATCCCCGAACTCGCCTCAGGCGCCGCCTTCGAACTCGATCCTCTCCGCGCTGCTTGCTTCACCGCAATCGACCGACTGGCCGATGCGGACGCCTTGGTGATCGTTGGTTCTGGCCCGGCCACGGGCACTCGGTATGACGCGTCCGCCGCCGGCAGTTTCGGCCCGTACGGCGCTCCGGAGGTGACCGTCGGCGATCCCGGTCCTCCGGTACTGCCGCTGTCGCTCGCCGTCGGCGCCTGGCTCGTCGAGCAGAGCAAAGCAGCCGACCTGCCGCGTACCTCCATCACCGTGTCCGCCTCGGAAACCCCGGCCGCTTGTCTCGCCCTGGGACAAGAGATTGCCCATGGCAACGAACGGATCGCCCTGCTGGTGATGGGCGATGGCTCAGCGCGACGCAGCGACCACGCCCCGGTACATCTCCACCCACGCGCCGAGCTCTTCGACAGTACGGTCGCCGCCGCCCTTGAACTGGCCGACACCGACACACTCGCCGCGCTCGATCCCGACCTCGCCACCGAACTCCACGCCGCCGGCCGGGCCCCATGCCAGGTACTAGCCGGGGCCACTGCCACGGCGGGTCTACACGGGCAACTCGGGTACCACGCGGCGCCGTACGGCGTCGGCTACTTCGTCGCGAGCTGGGCACTTTAAGGGTTTCTGAAGCCTCCGGTGGAATCTGTTGGATAAGGGCCGGTCCGAACCGGACCCGCCTGCAGATCCAAGGGGGAGAACAGGATGTCTGACAAGGAGAATCCGGTTGAGACGGGCAACTACCCGCTACCGGAGGACGGCGCGCAGGACCAGGTCGTACAGACCCGGCTGCCGCAGTACGACGAGGACCTGGTGGACGGTGCGACGCTGGAGTCCGACTCATGAGCGGCACGGTGCGGGACCTGCTCACCTGGGCGGCGGCGCAGGTGCGGACGATGGAGAATCCGCTCGGCTCCAACAAGAACCCGTACGCGGCCAAGGCAGGTCACGCGAACGGCCAGGCCTGGTGCGCTACGTTCCTGGTCGCGGGCTGGAAGCTCAACAAGGTGCCGCTGGTGGCGGGGACGGACACCGCGTTCACCCCGTCGATGCAGACCGGCTTCAAGAACGCCGGCCGGCTGTTCAACAGCCCGCGGGCGGGTGACGTCGGCTTCCTGTTCGACCAGAAGCTCGGCCGGATCGCGCATGTCTTCTTCGTCGAGCGGGTCGAGGGCGACTTCGTCAAAACGATCGAGGGCAACACGAATCTGGACGGCAGCAGGACCGGCGTCGGAGTGTTCCGGCACAGCCGGCGGTGGACCGGTGGGGCGACGATGATCCGGGGTTTCGGGCGTCCGGATTACAAGGCGGTTGGTCGTGGGAGCGCGCTCAGGCCGGGCGTTCCGACGGTGTCGCTGGCGAGGGTTGTCGCTGCTGCGAAGAAGGACGCGCCGGGGGCTGATGGCGCGACGTCGTTCCCGGCGGAGGTGCGGGTCGTGGAGGCGGCGCTGGTGGCTGAGGGTTTGCTGTCGCCGGCTTTCGCCAAGGACGGGTCGTTCGGCACGGTCACGATCAAGGCGTATGCGCAGTTCCAGCGCCGGCTCGGCTTTTCCGGCAAGGACGCTGATGGCATCCCCGGGATGGACTCGCTGAAGAGGCTCGGCCTCAAACACGGCTTCAGGTCGGTGGCGTAACCGCTTCGGGCTGTTGCGTGACCACGTCTGGCCAGCGGGTCGCGGTGGCTGCAAGGTCATCGTGACCCGCTTCGGCGAGCTGGCTGACAAGTTCGACACGAGCTGCCCTTACGGCATCGGCGGCCTGCTCGGCGGTCGGGTAGGGGCCCGACCAGTTGCAGATGGCGTCACCGGCGTACCAGTCGCCGGTACTAGAACGCCGTACCTGCGAAGCCGCCAACCGATCCGCCGCCAACGCATCCCCGCGCCCAGCCGCCACCTCAACGACAGCGTCCACCGTCACCACCTCGGCGCCGAGATCCATCAATGGCCGCAACTCAACGGCGTCTCCCCGAACAAACTCATACCCAACCGGCGCCTGCCCAGCAATCCACGCGAACGCCACCTCTGCCAACTCGCTCAGCTGCCGAGCGACGTCGGCATCAGGAATCGTCTGCACCCCAACCAGCCGCGGATCGGTCGGCCGCAGTTCCCCCTGACACCGCCGCATCAACATCTCTTCAGCAGTCGTCTGCCGCCGCCCAAGAATCCGCGACAACCCCACAACATCAAAGTTCAACTCATCCGGCGTCCGCTTCACCCCCGGCTCAAACGCCTCCCCGATACCCGTCCCCCGAGCCGTCCAAGGCCCCACATGCCATCGCTCCAACGCCATACCCCCGACCCTACCCACGCGAGCCGGGCGCCCGGACCGCCAGCACTCACCAACGCCTCCCACCCGAACCGGCGCCGCGTATCCCACGCTCAGCCGATCACGCGAGGTCACCCGTCCTGCTGGTTGGTGAGTGCTGGCGGTCCGCATTACCTCCTGCGAGTCCTGCGATCGAGGGCCCGAGTAGGCCGCACCGGACCTGGGGGTGGGAACGTAGGGTGGGCGGGTGACTTATTCCGTGGGGCGGCTCGCGGGCGTGCTGGATGGGGAGGTTTCCTGGCTGTCCGTTCGTGCTGCGGCTGGATTGCCTGGGCCTGAGTGGATTTCCTGCGCTGAGTTGCTGAAGGAGCAGCAGGCTGGCGGCGATCCGACGTACGGGTGGCGTGAGGCGTTGCTGGATGACTACGGGCGGGAGTATGCGATCGAGCCGCCGGTGCAGGTCGCGGCGATGTTCGTGTTGATGTGGTACGTGTCGGTGCCGTCGATTGTTGCGGGGCTGGCTACTGCGTTGACTGGGGTATCGCCGGATGTTTCGCCGGAGGGGCTGGCGTTCAGGAAGCATCCGACTGCGCATTACCCGATGGAGGTTGCGCTGCTGTCGGAGCGGGTGGTCTCGCTCGAGGAGGCGGCGCGGCAGGTCAGGGAGCATACGGAGGCGTTCACTGACAGCTACCGGCCTGGCGTGAAGATGGGGTCTCGTCAGAAGCGCGGTGCGGTGGATGACGAGCTCCGGGCTGCTCTGCGACTGCCGGAGGAAGCAGTGCAGGCTGCCACGGCGGCTGAGGCGTTCCACATCGACCTGGACCAGAAGTTTCGTACTTCGTGCTGCTTCGTCTACGCGCTGCCCAACGTGAAGGCATGTGGCGGGTGTCCGCGGGTCAAATTCTGAAGACGTCGGGGACCGGGTCGCCGCCGGTCACCAGGCTGGTCAGGTAGTGGGCTACTAGCGGGACGAACTTGAAGCCCTCGCCGTGGAAGCCGGTGGCCAGGCTGATCGGGCCGCGGCGGTCGATCACGAAGTCGCCGCGGGTGGTGTTGTCGTAGAGGCAGCTGATCGCCTCGGATCGCGAAACGTCCACGCCGGGGAACCACTCCCGCACGTACTCGATCAGCGCCGCATCCCGCGTCGGCTCGATCGCGAAGTCCCGCTGGTCGAGCGAGATCACCGGACCGGTCGCATGCAGACCGACCTTCACCCCGTGTCCCTCTTCGAACACCCCGTACGCCGGTGTCGCCGCCCGCCGATGCACGAAGACCGGCCACTGCGCAGACTCATCCAGCGGCGCGAAGAACCGCGGCTGCTCCTGCGACGCCGAGATTGCCGGCACCTCGACAACCCAAGCCAGTACGTCCGCAGTCCAAGGCCCAGCAGTCACCACCAACTGCCCAGCCCGCACTACGCCGGCCGCCGTCTCCACCTCAACCCCATCCCCGACAACCCGTACGCCGGTAGCCGCGCACCCAGTCCGGAACTCAACCCCCAACGCGACAGCCGACTCCCGGATCGCCGCCAACGCCTGCGACGCCAACGCCCGCCCCGACCCAGGTTGGTACAGCACCTGCCCGTCGAACCGCATCCCCGGACAGCGCTCAGCAGCAGCCTCCGGCGCCAACACCTCGTGCTCAATCCCGTGTTGCCCAAGCAGCCCGGCAGACTCCGAAACCTGCCGCTCCGGCATGCCATGGTCCACCCCGCCGACCAGGTCGAGCATCTGCACGCCCGTCTCGCTCTCCAGCTCATGCCAGAGCTCTCGAGAACGTGCCGCACGCAACAGTTCGCCCTCGTCGTCGATGGCCAGCCGGAACAGCCTGGTGCCGCCATGCGATCCGCCCCGGTCGTGCCCGAGCTCGTACTGCTCCAGCACCAGCACCTCACGGCCGGCGACCGCCAGGGCCCGGGCCGCAGCCGATCCCATCGCGCCGGCGCCGATCACGACCACGTCGTAGCTCTGCATGCATCCTTCCTACCCGTCCGGATACCGCGCACCACGATCGCCGTTTCGCTCAAAGCGGAACGGGCACCGGCGACTGACCGCGCGGTCCAGGCGGGACCGACCGAAGCGCTACAAAAGGGGGCCGAGGGTGACGGAGCAATATTGTCGGTGGCCGCAGGCACGATGTCGATCATGAATTCGACACAGTGTTGGACGGCTCACACCCCCGCTGTCACGTCATCGAGGGGTAACCCACTATCGGTTGAACGCGCCCAGGGGCGCGGTTAGGTTCGCTGACGTGACCGCGCCCGGCGAGTTTCCGGCGACCACCCCGATCGGCTCCCGCGTGGAGGCAGAGGGTTATGTCGCGATGGTGTGTTTCAAGCATGGTCCTCCCCAGCTGCACGGCGTCGAGCTGGAGTGGACGGTGCACCACGCGGATGATCCGCACCGGCCTCTCGATGCCGCTCAACTCAGCAACGCCCTGGGCGTGCACGCGCCCCCGACCCTGGTCCCGGACAGCCCACAGCTGCCACTCGGCCGGGGTTCTCTGGTCACCGTCGAGCCGGGTGGCCAGGTGGAGATCTCGGGTCAGGCCGCGGCCTCCATCCCTCAGTTGATCGACGACACGACGGCCGACGCCGCCGAGCTCAGGCAACTGCTCGCCGCCCAAGGCCTCGAGCCAGGGCGGCACGGCCTCGACGCCTACCGCCCGCCCCGCCGCCTGCTGACCGTTCCCCGGTACGCCGCGATGGAGCGCGCCTTCGCGCAGCTCGGTCCGCACGGCCCCCGGATGATGTGCAGCACCGCCGGTCTGCAGGTCTGCCTCGACGCAGGCGAAGCTGACCAGACAGCGCTGCGCTGGCGAGCACTGCACGACCTCGGCCCGGCCCTGGTCGCGCTCTTCGCCAACTCGCGACACCGCGAAGGCAACGACACCGGCTGGGCCTCCGCCCGGACGGAGGCGACTTTCGGTACCTGTGCACCGTTCACCGAGCCGCCGCCGCTCGACGGCGGTGATCCAGCCGAGGCCTGGGCCCGTACTGCGATGGAGGCGCCGGTGCTCTGTCTCCGACGGGGAGACAGCTGGGACGCACCCGCCGGCCTCACGTTCGGCGCCTGGGCCGATGGAGCCCTGGACGGCACGGGCCTGGCGAGCCGAGCGCCGGATGGCACCGGCCTGGCCGGCGGTGCTCGATCCGGGAGCAGTCCGGGCGCTGGTGATCCGCTGGCCGACAGGCCGACGTACGGGGATCTGGAGTACCACCTGTCCACGTTGTTCCCACCGGTACGGCCCCGCGGCTACCTGGAGGTGCGGTATCTCGATGCGCAGGAGGGCGATGGCTGGATCGCGCCGACCTTGTTGCTCTCCGCACTGATGTCTGACCCGGCCGTTACCGACCAGGCACTGGCGGCTTCGGCGCCGGCGGCTGGGCGATGGTTCCCGGCGGCGCGGGAGGGGCTGGACGACAAGCCTGTCCTGCAGGCCGCGCGCGAGCTGGTCGAGCTGGCCACCACCAACCTCTACCGGACCGGAGTCGATCAAGACCTGATCACCGAGGCCGGCGAGCGACTGCACTACATCGTCGACGACACCCAGAGAAGGCGAGCTTCATGAACCACCAGTTGTCAGATCTGACCGCCGAGGGACTGCGGTCGTTCGTCGCCGAGCAGCTCGAGCGCTCGCGCGGCCGGACCGTCCAGCTGACCGACGCGGTCGACACCGACGACCTGGTCCGGCAGCACTCGAAGCTGATGTCGCCACTGGTCTGGGACTACGCGCACATCGGCAACCAGGAAGAGCTCTGGCTGGTCCGCGACGTCGGCGGCCGCGACCCGGTCCGGCAGGACATCGACGAGCTGTACGACGCGTTCATGCACGCCCGGGCCGACCGCCCGTCGCTGCCGCTGCTCGGCCCGGCCGAGACCCGGCAGTACGTCGTCGAGGTGCGCGACAAGGTCCTCGACGTGCTCGACCACGTGAAGTTCGGCGGCGATCGCGAGCTGATCGACAACGGATTCGCGTTCGGCATGATCGTGCAGCACGAGCAGCAGCACGACGAGACGATGCTCGCCACGCACCAGCTCCGCACCGGCGCCCCGGTCCTCGACGCGCCGGCGCCGCCGCCCGGTCGACGGCTCGCCAAGTCCGAGGTGCTCGTACCGGGTGGTGTCTTCGAGATGGGTACTTCGATCGAGCCGTGGGCGCTCGACAACGAGCGGCCGGCCCATCCGGTGCGCGTCGCTCCGTACGTGATCGACACCGCGCCGGTGAGCAACGGCGACTACCTCAAGTTCGTCACCGGTGGGGGCTACCAGGATCCGCAGTGGTGGTCTGACGCCGGTTGGGCGCAGGTGCAGAAGGCCTCGCTCGTGGCGCCGCGATTCTGGGAGCGTGAGGACGGCAACTGGGTGCGGACGCGGTTCGGGCATCGGGAGTTGCTGCCGCTCGACGAGCCGGTGATGCACGTCAGTTTCTACGAGGCCGAGGCCTATGCGAAGTGGGCGGGCAAGCGACTGCCGACCGAGGAGGAGTGGGAGTTCGCGGCCCGCTTCGACCCGGCGACCGGGCGGACGCGGCGCTTCCCTTGGGGCGACGAGAGCCCGGGCCCGCAACATGCGAATCTCGGTCAACGGCACCTGCGGCCGGCGCCGATCGGGGCGTACCCGGCTGGCGCGTCGCCGCTCGGGGTCGAGCAGTTGATCGGCGACGTGTGGGAGTGGACGAGCAGTAGCTTCACGCCGTACCCGGGGTTCCGCGCGTTCCCGTACGACGAGTACTCGCTGGTCTTCTTCGGAGACGACTACAAGATGCTGCGCGGCGGTTCGTTCGGCACCGACGAGATCGTGGCCCGCGGCACCTTCCGCAACTGGGATTACCCGATCCGCCGCCAGATCTTCGCCGGCTTCCGCTGCGCCCGGGATCCCCGCGCCGAGGAGCTGGCGTAGTGCCGAGGAGCCGGCGGGGAGGCCGCTGATGTGCCGCCACCTGGCCTACCTCGGCCCGGCCGTTTCACTCGCCTCACTCGTCCTGGAGCCACCGCACTCGCTGTACCGCCAGAGTTGGGCCCCGTCAGACATGCGCGGCGGCGGCTCAGTCAACGCGGATGGTTTTGGGCTGGGCTGGTACGCCGATGGCACCGCGGTCCGGTATCGGCGGAGTGTGCCGATCTGGGCAGACGAGTCGTTGCCTGCGCTGGCGGCGTCCATCAACTCGACCGCGGTGCTGGCGGCAGTACGGAACGGGACCGTCGGTGCGCCACTCACGGAGATCGCCGTGGCGCCGTACACCAAAGACCAGTGGTTGTTCAGTCATAACGGGCTGATCAGCGGTTGGCCGGGGTCGGTGTCCAAGCTGGCGGAGGCGTTGCCGGTATCTGAGCTTCTGACTCTTGATGCGCCGATGGACTCGGCGCTTCTGTGGGCGCTGGTTCAGGATCGCTTGCATCTGGGTGCGCCTGAGGCGGTGGCTTCGGTAGTACGGGATGTCGCCGCCGTTGCGCAGGACAGCAGGCTCAACCTGCTGCTCACCGATGGGGAGCAGATTGTCGCCACCACCTGGACGCATTCGCTCTGGGTTCGCCGCACCACCGACTCCGTAGCCGTTAGCTCCGAGCCCTGGACGACTGAAGGCTGGGAAGAGATCCCCGACCGTTCTTTGCTATTGGCAACCAAAAACACGCTAGCCGTCACCCCATTGCTGGAAGGACGACAGTGACTTCAATCGATATCCACCTGACCCCGGACTACGCCGCCCGCGCACTACGCGAGGATGCCCGGGACGGTCTGACGGCCGAGCCGAAGTGGCTCGCGCCGAAATGGTTCTATGACGCGCGGGGCAGCGAGCTGTTCGAGGAGATCACCCGGCTGCCGGAGTACTACCCGACCCGCGCCGAGCGGGAGATCCTCGACGCGCGGTCCGGTGAGATCGCCGAGCTGACCGGCGCGCACACGCTGGTCGAGCTCGGTTCGGGATCGTCGGAGAAGACGCGGCTGCTGCTCGACGGGTTGCGCGACCACGGCACGCTGACGACGTTCGTACCGCTGGACGTCTCGGAGTCAGCGCTGCGCGAGGCAGCCGCCGCGATCAACACCGACTACCCGAGCGTCACCGTGCACGGCGTGGTCGGCGACTTCACCGAGCACCTCGACAAGCTGCCCGGTGAGGCGCCGCGGGTGGTCGCGTTCCTCGGCGGGACGATCGGCAACCTGCTGCCCGACGAGCGGGCCGACTTCTACCAGTCCATCCGCGATGTTCTCGAGCCAGGGGAGTGGCTGCTGCTCGGTACGGATCTGGTGAAAGACCCGGCCACCCTCGTCGCGGCGTACGACGACAGCGCGGGCGTGACGGCCGAGTTCAACCGGAACGTACTGCGAGTGCTGAACCGCCAGCTCGGCGCGGACTTCGACGTGGAGGCGTTCAGCCACCGCGCGATCTGGGACCCGGAGAACGAGTGGATCGAGATGCACCTGCGCGCCGACCGCGCGATGCGGGTGCTGATCCCGGAGATCGGCCTCGAGGTCGACTTCGCCGAAGGCGAGGAGCTCAGTACCGAGGTCTCCGCCAAGTTCCACCGCGACGGCGTCGAGGCGGAGCTCGACAAGGCCGCCTTCACCAACGGCGCCTGGTGGACCGACTCGGAGGAACGCTTCGCCCTCTCGTTGTGGCAAGCGGTCTGATCACAACCGCCTCGGCAGGCGGGTGCTGATCGTCAAGGTCAGGATGACCAGGGCGACCAGGGCGGCGATGGTTTCGGCCAGCGCTTTGCCCTGGTCGCCCTGTGCTGTCTCGAGGGACAGGAACAGGGTGCCGATCACGGCCGCGCCGAGAGCCAACGAGGCTTGCTGGAAGGTGACCAGTACGCCGCTGCCGACGCCGGCCCGGTCACCAGGGAGGTCGGCCAGCACGATCCGGAAGAACACCGGGATCTGCGAACCCGAGGCGACACCCCACAAAGCGAGAGCCGGCGCGAAGTCGAGAGCGGTGAGGTTCGGCCAGCCGCGCAGGACGGTGATGCCGAGCACCACCAACGCGATCAGGTGGATGGACGAGGCGACCTGGATGACTCGGCTGCCGAAGCGGCCGATCAGACGCGGGCTGATGAGCGAGGCGAGCAGGTGGGTGACCGCGAGCGGCGCCAGGGTGAGACCGGCCTGGATCGGGCCGAAGCGCAAAGCCTGCTGCAAGGCGATCGCCATCACGAACATGAAGCCGCCGAAGTTGATCGAGAACGGCACAAGCAGTCCGAGGCCGAGCCGTACTCCGCTGAAGCTGAACAGACTCGGTGGGAGTAGCGGGAGCCGGCCGGCGCGTTCCTGTCGGCGCTCGACTCGCAGCAGAGTGATGGCGGCGATCGGGCAGACGGCCAGACAGAGCCAGGACCAGAGGGGCCAGCCAGCTGCGCGACCTTCGCTGAGTGGTACGAGGAGAGCGGTCAGGGTGACGGCGAGGAGGACGGTACCGGCGAGGTCGACGGGGGCTGGGCGGTCGGAGCGGGTGGCGGGGACTGTGCGCCAGGCGAGTACGAACGCGATCAGGCCGACGGGGCCGTTGACGAGGAAGACGGCTCGCCAGCCCGATCCACCGAGGTCGGCGGCGACGAGTAGGCCGCCGAGGATCTGACCGGCGACCATCGCGAGGCCGGCCATTGCGCCGTACAGGCTGAGGGCGCGGTTGCGGCGGTCGCCGGAGGTGGTGGCGTGGAGGGTTGCGAGGACCTGTGGATTGAGGAGGGCGGCTGAGGCTCCTTGCAGGATGCGGGCCGCGACGAGCACTGGTGCGTTCGGGGCTAGTCCGCAGGCGATGGAGCTCACCGTAAACGCGGTCATCGCGATCAATAGCAACCGCCGCCGCCCGAAGGTGTCGCCGAGCCGTCCACCGAGCACCAGCAAGACGGCGAACGCCACGCCGTACCCCGCGACGACCAGTTCGAGCAGAGCCGGCCCAGCCCGAAGCTCCCGACCCATCGACGGCAGGGCGACGTTGACGATGAAGAAGTCGAGGATCGGTAGAGCGGCACAGAGCAGGAGGGCGAGCAGCCCAGTACCAGAGAGAGTTGTAGAGGTTGGGCGTTCGGCGACTTCGGTCATGAGATGACGATCGCCGGGTTCTCAGGGTGGTACCAGAGCGTCTTTATCCTGGTACAAGAACTACCTTGTACCAGGATTTCAGATGCGGCATCGTGGTAGTCATGACGGATCAGCGGCGGGAGGAGTTGGCGACCTTCCTGCGGAACCGGCGGGAGCGGATCGCGCCGGAGGACGTCGGGCTGCCTCGCGGGCGACGGCGACGGACTCCGGGGTTGCGGCGGGAGGAGGTCTCTCAGCTCGCGGCGATCGGCACGACTTGGTACACCTGGCTCGAGCAAGGGCGGGATATCCAGGTCTCCGCCGAGGTGCTGGACGCGATCGCCCGGACGCTACGACTGGATCAGAGTGAGCGGGAGCATCTGTTCGCGCTCGCCGGAGCGATCGACCCGACCCCAGCCAGCGCCTTCACGCCCGTCACCGACGCTCTGCGGGACCTGCTGGACCAACTCGAGCCGCTGCCCGCCTGCGTGCAGAACGGCCGGTACGACCTGCTCGCCTACAACCGCCCGTTCAGCCGGCTGATGTGCGACCTCGACGCGGTCCCGCCCGAGGATCGCAACGTGATCTGGCTCGGCTTCATGAACGAGCAGTGGAAGGCGACCCTGCCCAACCTGGCGGAGACACAACGCGCGATGGTCGCCAAGTTCCGCGCGTCGATGGTGGAGAGCATCGGCGACCCCAGTTGGAAGGCGTTGCTCAAGCGACTCCAGACCGAGTCACCGGAGTTCAGCGAGTACTGGGACGACCACGAGGTACTGCGTCCCGGCAACCAGTTGAAGGTCTACCACCACCCGCTGGCCGGCGTACTGCGCCTGTCGGCGACCAGCCTCTGGACCGAGCCCGGCACCAACCGTCCGCGGCTGGTCACCTACACCCCCGTTGACGAGGAGACCCGGGAGAAGTTGCACCTCCTCACCGGGCCCCCTCCGCTGGTGACTGTCTAGCCCTGCGACTTGATCAAGTCGTTGATCTTGCCCGCATAGGCCTGCAGATCAGAGACGGGCTTCTTCCCGCTGAGGATCGGCTGGTACATCGCCGTCGTCAGATCGCCGACCTGCGACGCCCACTGGGTTGTGAACCGTACGCCGACCGTCTTCTCAGCCGAGAGATCCGCCTTCACCGTGTCCACGACCGTGGCCTGGCCGGCCTTGGTCAACGCGTTGAAGTAGCTCTCCTGCGCCGGCGTGTAGGCCGGAGGCGCCACCGGCGAGGCCGGAAGTACGGCGTCCCACACCTTGGTGTTGAGGTACGCGAGCACCTTGTACGTCGCGTCCTCGTTGGCCGTGTACTGCGGCGTGCAGATCCCCACCGAGTCGTACAGCGTCGCCGGCGTCGTCACCTGCGGGAACGGCGCGAACCCGTACTTGATCTTCGGCTTGTCCGTCTGGAACCCGGCCGCCAGCCACTGCCCGCCGAACATCATCGGCACCTTGCCGCCGGAGAACAGCGCCGGCACGTTCGACGCGTCGTACCCGGGTGGCGCCACCGCGCCGGACTTGATCGCCGCGGCGAGCTTCTCCACGCCCTCGGTGTACTTGCCGTCGATCTCCGCCTTGGTCGGGTGGTTCACGTCGTCGGTGAACGGTGCGCCACCAGCTGACACCGAGTACATCGACATCGTGAACGGCGCGTCCGCCGAGGTGAGCTGATCCGCGACCAGCCCGTACTTCGCTCCGTTCTTCCCCGCGAGCTTGCCGGCCGCGGAGTACATGTCGTCCCAGGTCCAGCCGGACTTGGGCTCCGCGATGCCGGCCGCCTTGAACGCATCGGCGTTGTACCAGACGCCGTACGTGTTCATCAGCGACGGCAGGCCGCCCATCTGGCCCTCACTCGTCTTCCAGTTCTTCATCGCCGAGCCGACGAAGTCGTCCGCCTTGAGGCCGCCGTCACCGCTGTCGACCCGCTTCGACCAGTCGACCAGCAGGCCCTGGGAGGTGTACTGCTGCTCGGTGTCGTTGCCGCACCAGAACAGATCGGGCAGCTTCTTCGCCTGGGTCAGCGACGCGAGCTTGTCGCCGTACCCGCCGCTCGGGGTGTCGACGAGCTGCACCTTGACGTTGTCGTCCTTGAATCCTTCGAGTGCCTTCTTGATGGCGGTGTTCGTCTCGGGCGACTCCCACGTCATCACGGTCACGGTGACCGGTCCGTCGGACTTGCCGCCCGAGTCCGAGCCGCTGCAGGCAGCCGTTGCCGTCAGCAACCCGGCGCAGGCGAGGGTGGTGCCGATGATCCTGTTCACTGTTGTGCTCCTCAGGGGGTGAGTCACTTCTGCGTCGTGCTGCCCAGCGAGCCGAGGCCCTGGATGAAGTAGCGCTGCGCGGCGAAGAAGAGGATCAGCGGCGGCAGCATGTAGAGCAGGTTGGTGGCCATGTAGTAGCTCCAGTTCGGCGTCTGCCCGGCGAACGGCGAGACGAACTGCGCCATGCCGACCGACAGCGGCCACTTGCCGGCGGAGTACAGGTAGACCAGTGGATTGAGGAAGTCGTTCCAGGACGCCTGGAAGGCGAGGATCGCCATCGTGATCCAGGCCGGCCGGGTCAACGGCAGCATCACGCTGACGAAGATCCGCAGGTGCCCGGCGCCGTCGATCTTGGCCGCCTCGTCGATCGAGTACGGGATGGCCAGGAAGTACTGCCGGGCCAGGAAGATGAAGAGTGGGTTGCCGCCGAAGAAGGCCGGCACGATCAGCGGCAGCCAGGTGTCGTACCAGCCGATGCTCTTGTACATCTGGAACAGCGGGATCAGGCCGACCACGCCGGGCAGCAGCATGCTGCCGACGAACAGGTAGAACCAGACCTTGCGACCCGGGAACCGCAACCGGGCCAGCGCATAGCCGGCCATCATCGCGGTCATCACCCCGCCGAGCACGCTCAGCACCGTGATGATCGTTGAGTTGAGCAACAACCGCGGGAAGTGGATCGCCTTCGGCCCGTCGAGGAAGTTCTGCCAGTGGAACTCATGTGGGAGCAACCGGGGCGGCACCTCGAAGACGGCGTTGCGGCTCTTCAGGCCGATCGTGATCATCCACAGCAGCGGGACGATCATCACCGCGCAGATGAAGAGCGCGGTCGCGTACCACGTTGTAACGCGCAACGGCCGTTTGCCGGTACTACGCCGTGGCCGGTCGACGGTGCGCGTGAGCGCGGGGGCGACGGTCTCGGCGGGGTCAGTCGGGAGTGTTGTCACTGTATGTCCAGAGCGAGGAGAACTTCGCGGTCAGGGCGATCACGGCGATGATGACGATGAACAGCACCCACACCTGCGCCGAGGCGTAGCCGAGCTGCGGAATCCTGCCCAGGTTGGAGAAGCCGTTGTTGTAGATCGACAGCATCAGCACGTTGGTACTGAAGCCAGGCCCACCGCCCGTGAGGATCTTGGGCTGGTTGAACGTCTGGAGCGCCGCCGTGGTCTGCAGGATCACCTGCAGCAGCATGATCGGGCTGATCATCGGCAACGTGATCCGGAAGAACACCGCGTACGGTCCGGCGCCGTCGACCCGGGCCGCCTCGTACAGTTCGGTCGGCACCGCTTGGAGCGCGGCGAGGAAGATGATCATCGTCCCGCCGACGCCCCACAGCATCACGATCACGATCGACGGCATCGACATCGACGGGCTCTGCAACCAGAGGCTGGTCGGCAGGTGCAGCTTGTCGAGGATCGTGTTCGCCAAGCCCACTTGGGGATTGAGGATGAACTTCCACAGCGTGATGGTCGCGACCGCGGGCAGTACCACCGGCAGGTACGCCAGGGTCCGGACGATCCGGACGCCCGCGAAGCGCTGGTTGCAGAACATCGCGAGGGCCAGACCGAGGGCCAGCGACAACGGCACATAGAGGACCACCAGGTACCCCGTTGCGCGCAGCGACGGCCAGAACGCCGGATCGACCGTGAACAGCCGGCGGAAGTTGCCCAGGCCCACGAAGACCGGGTCGGTCAGGCCGTTGTACTTGGTCAGCGACAGATAGAACGAGCGGACCAGCGGATAGACGACGAAGACGGTGAAACCGATGATCGCCGGTGCGATGAACAAGTAGGCGGCTTTGACGTCCGAGCCGGCGTTGCGGCTGAATCCACCGCGCCCGCCGCGACTCCGTCCGTCACGATTCATCCTGCCTCCTGGACGGTAACGTTTCCAAAGTTTACTGTGAGGTGACGATGCCGTGCCCTGAGAGGGAAGTCAACCCTGTGTCCGAAACGTTTCCAAGACAGACCGAGTCGGCCCGGCCGACGATGATCGACGTGGCGAAGCGGGCCGGTGTCGGGTTGGGCACGGTGTCCCGGGTGGTCAACGGCGGGGCCGGTGTGCGCGATGAGACCGCGAGCCGGGTCCGGGCCGCGATCGACGAACTGGGCTTCCAGCGCAACGAGGTCGCCCGGGCGCTGCGGCCGGGCAAGAAGTCGTCCAGCCTGGCGTTGGTACTCGGTGACCTGACCAACCCGTTCTACGCGACGATCGCCAAGGCGTCGCTCGAGGTCGCCGGGCAGGACGGGTTCGCGGTCGTACTCGGGTCGGTGGACGAGGACCCGGAGGGGGAGCGGCGGGCGATCCAGGAGCTGGTCGGCCGGCAGGTCGCCGGGTTGATGATCGTGCCGGACCAGGGCGACCATTCGTTCCTGTCGACGGCCGGCGTACCGGTGGTGTTCGTGGACCGGCCGGCGCACGGGATCGAGGCCGACATCGTGATGGTCGACAACGAGGGCGGCGGCAAGCTCGCCACGGATCACCTTCTGGGGCAAGGTCATGAGCGGATCGCGATCCTGCTAGCGCCGTCGTACTACACGACCGGCCGACGTCTACGCGGCTATCGGCGGGCTTGTCGAGCGGCCGGAGTCGAGGTCGACGAGAGCCTCGTCATCCAGCTCCCGGAAGGTACGGCCGAAGCCGCCGAGAAGGCGACGCGGGAGCTGATGCATCGCCCCGACCCGCCCACCGCATTGTTTGCCTCCACCAACTTCCTCACCGAAGGCGTACTCCGGGCGCTGCGCGAGGTCGACGCCGAGCCCGCGGTCGTGGGCTTCGACGACTTCCGCCTGGCCGACATGCTCCCGACCCCGGTCACCGTCGTTGCCTCCGACATCGCCGAACTCGGCCGGATCGCCGCCCGCCTCCTCCTCGACCGCGCCTCGAAGACCGACACCCGCCCACCCCAGCGCATCGTCCTGCCGTGCGAGTTGATCCAGCGCGGCTCCGGCGAACGTTCTGCCAGCGGCAAATAGGTGGGACGCAGCGGCGGACAGTAGGTAGCGTCGATCAGGTGATCAGCCTGGTCGACGACCTGCCCGTGTACTACGAGTCCTTCGGCGAGGGACGCCCGATCGTGTTCCTCCCCGGCTGGGGCAACGCCAATGGCGAAGGCCGCGACGTCCACGAGCCCGCCTTCACCAGCCATCCCGGCTGGCGCCGCGTCTACATCGACCCACCCGGTACCGGGCAGACGCCATCCCGCCCCTGGATCAAGAATCAGGACGACATGCTGGATGTCCTGGCTTGGGTGATCGACGACGTGGTCGGCTCCGAGCCCTTCGCTCTGGCCGGTACGTCAGCAGGCGGCCTGCATGCGCGGGGCATCGTCCGCCGCGACCCCGCCCGCATCCTCGGCCTCCTGCTGAGGGTGCCAGGCGTAATCGTGGACCGCAGCAAGCGCACACTCCCGATCGACGACCCGTCCGTCTGGGACGACGACTACAGAGCTGCCAGCCAACGGAAGCAGCACCTCTATTACGACGTGGCGGAAGCCGTGGCCGACCTGGAGTTCCTCGGCAGCATCCAGAGCGACGTCGCCAAGTACAGCCTGAGCGTCGACCCGCGCGCGAGGCTGGATGCGCCGACGTTGATCGTCACCGGGCGGCAGGACGTGATGACCGGGTACGCCGATGCTTGGGGGCTGCTCGACGACTACCCGCGCGCGACGTACGTAGTACTGGATCGGGCTGACCATGATCTGCCTGTCGATGATCACGGCCTGTACCAAGCGCTGGTGGGGGACTGGCTGAGCCGCATGGCGAAGCACCCAGGCGCTTGAGGGGCGGACGCGCCTGGGTGCTTGTATCCCTTCAGCCCCCGTGCCTAGGGCTGATGGGAGATCAGAAGTTGGGCCAGGCCCAGCCGAGGTAGGAGTTGAAGTAGGGGAGTTTGGCCAGACCGATCTTGCTGTTGACGCTGGTGGCCCAGAAGTAGCCGTCGCCGCGGGCTACGCCGACGTGGCCGTAGGGAGCGGCCAGGTCCCAGAAGACCAGGGCGCCCTTGGGTGGGTTGAGGTCACCCTTGTGGGCGACGCCGCGGGCGACGGCGTCGTTCCAGTCGGCCTTGGCGGAGGCCCAGATGCCGGTCTTGCCGTAGGAGTTCTCGGCGGCCATCTCGCAGTACCCCTGGAAGGCGGTCGAGCCGTTGCGGGCGGAGTACCAGTTGATCGCGTTGTTGGCGCGCGGGTTGCTCGCGCACAGCGGGGCGACCAGGCCGCCGCTGCCGGTGTTGACGTAGGAGTCGGAGATGAAGCCCTTGCCGGGGACGTGGTCCCAGACGAGGCTGCGGCCGAACTTGCCGGTCACCGGCTCGCCGTAGATCTGGCAGTCGATCTCGACCGCGCCGTTCGGCTGGGTGCCGACCGAGCCGAAGTTGGTCGCGTTGCCGGAGCGGATCGTCACCCCGGCCCCGGAATCGGTGACGACGGTGCCGGTGGCGGCGCTGGCCGGCAGCGCCGCGCCGCCGAGGACGGCGACACCGCCGAGAAGGGTGGTAACAGTGAGCCTGGCGAAGGTACGGGTGAGGGCGGTCCGCATGGTCGTGGCCTTTCTGGGGGTGAACTGTCGCTCGGAGTGGGCGGATCCTTGGCGATCTGGCACTACACCCCACAGAATCAGAGCGTCACGGAGTTGTCGCAGTAGGCAACGAAAGCGAGTAACCGGAAACAGGTAGTCTCCGTGAACAAGTCACACTGGGGAGTTCGCCGTGAGGCCAGCGCAGGCGCGGTACGTGATCGGCAGCCGGATGCGGGAGCTGCGAGAGGCTGCCGGGGTGCCGCTCACCCGCGCGGCGGCGTTGTCAGGCTGGGACAAGGGCCACCTGTCCCGGGTCGAGCGCGGGCACACCAAACCCAGCCGGGAACTGATCGAGTGGTACGACGATTCCTTCGGCGCCGGTCGTGCGCTGGTGAACCAGCTGATGGAGCTCGACGCCGCCGTACGGGCCGGCAAGGACATGTCGATGCGGGACATGCGCCGCCGCGACTCGCTTCCGCACCCGACGCTGCTGGGCGGCTCGGTGCCCGCCGACCATCACCCCGAGGACCGGGCGGAGCTCGTCGGCGAGACCGTGCCCGACGGGACCCGGGTGATCCGCGACGAGGAGTTCGAGAAGACCTGGGAGATCCTCAACAGCGGCGAGAGCAGTTGGCACGACCGCTGGCTCACCAGACAAGGAGCAGCCGGTACGCCGGGATGGCTCCGCTCGCCGTCACGCGCCCGACTGCCCGACGCGCTACCGGGTGAGGTCGTGACGGTCAGGATGACACTGCAGGCGCCCTCGCAGATCGGCGCGTCCACGGCTTATTTCAAGGTCACCGACGAAGCCGGCCGACTCTACTACCCGGGCCTGGAGTCCCCGCCGGTCTACTGCACGATCTTCACTGTCTATGAGTTGTAACTTCCCACCTCACGACCTCGTTCTCGTGCTGGTAAGTGAGTGTTTGCCCTTGAGGTTGGGCCGATGGGTGTCGCCGGAGGCGGCCGGCCGAATACGTTGAGGCATCCCGTCCGCCTGACGTAGGGAGACCTGAGCGTGCCAAGCCCTCGCAAATTCGCCGCCGTCGTCGCTGTCGCAGTACTGGTTCCGTTGCTGACGGCCACGACCTCCGCGACCGCCGCCTCCGGGCCGAAAGACCCCGCCGTACCAGCGATTCCGCAGCGCTATCTCGACCAGCCGATCAACTGGTCGGTCTGCGCGTTCGACGCCACCATCAAGCGCGGCTACCCGCAGGCGCCGACCACCAACTGCGCCAAGGTCAATGTTCCGATGGACTGGGCGCACCCGGACGCGCACCCCGACGTCCAGGTCGCCATCTCGTACAGCAAGGCCACCGGTACTTCGAAAGGCCTGCTGACCAGCAACCCGGGCGGCCCTGGTGGCGCCGGCCTCAACCTGACGGCCAGCCTGGGCGTCTCGAAGCCGCAACTGTTCAGCGACTTCGACCTGTTCGGCTTCGACCCCCGTGGTTTCGGTGCGAGCACTCCGCTGCAGTGCCTGGCCTCGGCCGAGGACATCGCGGCCCTGCCGGTGACTCCTGACTACAAGGAGCGCACCAAGCAGACCCACAAGGTCGAGGTCGCCGAGGCGAAGTTCTACGCCGACGCCTGCTCCGCGACCGAGTTCGGCCAGTTCGTCAGCAGCCAGCAGACCGTCTACGACATGGACTTCCTCCGGGCCCTGTTCAAGGCCCGGCAGCTGAACTTCATCGGCTACAGCTACGGCACCTGGCTCGGCGGCTGGTACGCCGACACCTACCCGGCGAAGGTCGGCCGGTTCGTGCTCGACTCGAACATGGACTGGACCCACACCCAGTGGGACAACGTGAACTTCGACCCGTTCTCGGGCCAGCGCCGCCGCGACACCCAGTTCTTCCCGTGGATCGCCCGGCACGCCGACCAGATCAGTGGGCTGGGCAAGACGCCGGCCCAGGTCACCGCGAAGTACAACGGGATCCGCGCCGCGCTCACCACGCTGGTGAAGTCGGGGGAGAGCTCGGTCCGTGGCGACGACCTCGACGGGCTGATCTACAGCGCGATCTACAACGACACGCGCTTCATCCGGGCGACGCTCGACATCCTCGTGCACGACGAGTACACCAAGGCGCCGACCGACTCGGGCAAGATCGAGCTCGCGCAGGTCGACGCGGCGTGGGCCCGGCTCTCGCCGGAGCTGCAGAAGTTCGACACCCTGGCCGCGCTACGGACCCGGTACGGCGTGACGCCGGCGCCTCCCACGGCGAGTGCTGTCGCCTCGACGCAGGTGGATTCGCTGCGCTCGATCATCGCGGACGCCAAGGTCGAGGCCGCGCAGGCCAAGTCGGGTGACGAGCTGGTCGACGTCGGAGCGATCAGCACCACGGTTCGCTGCAACGACACGGCGTGGAGCAAGGACACGAACTTCTACCTCAAGGAAGCCGACAAGATGGCGAAGAAGTACGACTTCTTCGGCTACCTCAACGGCGTCCCGATGTGCGCGTTCTGGAAGTACGCGCCGCAGGATCGCAAGCTCGACCTGACGGGTTCGCCGCGGATCCTGATCGTGCAGAGCGAGATGGATCCGGCGACTGCTTACGAGGGGTCGCTGCGGACGCACAACGACACCAAGAACGCGACGCGGTTCGTGGCGATCGATGACGAGGGGCAGCACGGGCAGTACATCCTCGGCCAGCGCTCGGCGTGTGCCGAGCAGATCGGCGACCGGTACATCTTCACCGGCGAGCTGCCGGCCAAGGACCAGTTCTGCGGTACTACGCCGCTGCCGGGCGACCTGTCGGTCTACCCGGTCAAGGGCCCGGTCGACGGCAAGTCGGTGCACTTGCCGAAGTCGAAGGCAGCCGCTCCGAAGGCGAACCCGCTACTCCAGCAGGTGATGGACACGGTCGCAGCCAACACGCTGCGATAAGTACGAAGTACTGACTGCCGGGCAACTCGTAGTACGGGTTGCCCGGCAGTTCACCGACCGTCGTCGGCTGCGATCTTGGCGTCGATCTCGGCCTTGCGTATCACCCAGCGCGCGGTGAGGGCTTCGACCTCTTCCTGGATGAACTCGATGAAGCCGATGGACGCGCGGATCCGCCGGTTCGCCTCGGTGGCGGTACCGGTCACCGGCAGCATCTGCCGGAGAATGTCCTCCCAGCGACCCAGGCCGCGATCCTGGCTCACCATCGACTGGAACCAGAAGTCGTCCTGGACCACATAGACGTCGCGCCGGCTGCCGGGCTCGCGCTCCCGGGTCACCAGCCGCAGCTGCAGCAGGTAGTTCACGGCCCCGGAGATGGCGGCCGGGCTCGCCTTGAGCAGTTCGGAGAGTTCGGCGGCGGTCAGGCGACCGTCCTCGCTGACCAGGACGGCGGCGAAGGCCCGGGCAGACATCCGCGGCCAGCCCATCTCGGCCAGTACATTGCCGAACTGCTCGGCGTACCGCTGGACGGCCTCGTCATCTCGTTCCATCGCTGCACTCACCGCCCCATCATCTCCTCCCGGCACCGAAAAACCTGGCGCGTGAGAAATCCGTTAGTAAGATTCACAAACTTCTGAATGAAGTGTACGTTATGAAACATGACATCAGCCATAGTGGTCTCCGGACTGCACAAGTCGTACGGCAGCACGCACGCCCTCGACGGTCTCGACCTCGATGTCGCGACCGGTGAGGTGCATGGCTTCCTCGGCCCGAACGGCGCCGGGAAGTCCACCACCATCAGGGTCCTGCTCGGCCTGCTGAAGGGTGACGAGGGCGACGTCTCGCTGCTCGGCGGCGACCCGTGGCACGACGCGGCGAAGCTGCACCGGCGGCTCGCGTACGTCCCCGGTGATGTGAACCTGTGGCCGAACCTGACCGGCGGCGAGGTGATCGACCTGCTCGGCCGGCTCCGCGGCGGGCTGGACCCGAAGAAGCGCGACGACCTGCTGCGCCGGTTCGATCTGGACCCGACCAAGAAGGGCCGGACCTACTCCAAGGGCAACCGGCAGAAGGTCGCGCTGGTCGCGGCGCTCGCCTCGGACGTCGAGCTGCTGATCCTGGACGAGCCCACCTCCGGCCTCGACCCGCTGATGGAGGAGGTGTTCCGGCAGTGCATCGAGGAGGAGCGGCACCGCGATCGCACCGTGCTGCTGTCGAGCCACATCCTGTCGGAGGTCGAGGCGCTCTGCGACCGGATCAGCATCATCCGGCGCGGCAAGGTGGTCGAGACCGGCACGCTGGGCGACCTGCGGCACCTCACTCGTACGTCGATCCAGGCCGAGCTGGCCGGTTCGCCCAATGGGCTGGCGCAGCTTCCCGGAGTACACAGCTTGGATGTCGAAGGAAACCGGGTGCGCTGTGAGGTCGATACCGCGCAGCTCGACGGTCTGATGAAGCAACTCGCGGCGAGTGGGATCAAGAGCCTCGTCGCCCAGCCGCCCACGCTGGAGGAGCTGTTCCTGCGGCACTACGAAGACGACGCGGCGCCCGAGCCAGTGGCGGCCTCGCGATGAACGACTTCGCTGGTACTTCGACCCTGGTGCGACTCGCCCTGCGGCGGGACCGGGTGCTGCTGCCGGTGTGGATCCTGGTCTTCGTCTCGATGGCCGCGGGCTCCGCCAAGGCGTCGATCGACCTCTACCCGGACGTCGCCTCGCGCGTCTCCGCGGCCAACACGACCAACTCGTCACCGGCCCTGGTCTCCTTGTACGGAAGGATTTTCGACCCCACCTCGCTGGGAGAGGTGTCGCTGTTCAAGCTGACCGCCTTCGGTGCGCTGCTGGTCGGCCTGCTCGCGGCGATGCTGGTGGTCCGCCACACGCGCGCCGAGGAGGAGAGCGGCCGGCTCGAGCTGCTCAGCGCCGGAGTGCTCGGCCGGTACGCCGCGTTGACCTCGGCGCTGATCATCTCGGCGGGCACCGTGATCGTGCTCGGCCTGCTGACCGCGCTGAGCCTGATCGGTACCGGTCTGCCTACCGCCGGCTCCTTCGCCTTCGGCCTCACCTGGATCGTTGCCGGGCTCGCCTTCGCGGGAGTCGGGGCGTTGTCGGCTCAGCTGACCGAGGGCGCCCGGACGGCCAATGGCGTCACCGCTGTTGTGCTGGGCGTCAGCTACATCCTGCGCGCGGCGGGCGATTCGGCCGCTGACGGTGGTACGCGCTGGATCTCCTGGTTGTCGCCGATCGGGTGGGCTCAACAGATCCGCCCGTACGCCGGTGACCGGTGGCTGGTCGCGCTGCTTCCGCTGGCCTTGCTGGGGCTGCTGATCGCCGCCGCCTTCGCGTTGCTGCGTAGTCGCGACATCGGGGCCGGGCTGGTGCGGCCGCGGCCGGGGCCTGCGACTGGTGCTCGGTCGTTGCGCTCGCCGCTCGCGTTGGCTTGGCGGCTGCATCGCGGGTCGCTGTATGCGTGGGGATTCGGCTTCCTGCTGCTTGGGTTCGTGGTCGGCAACATCGCCTCGAACGTCGAAGGTTTTGTCACCAGCGACAGTGCTCGCGACATGGTGGAGAAGCTTGGTGGGGTGAACGGGATCACCGACGCGTTCCTCTCGACCGAGATGGGGATTCTCGGGCTGCTTGCCTCGGCGTTCGGAGTACAGGCGGCTCTGCGGCTCCGGTCGGAGGAGACGGCCTTGCGTGCTGAGCCTTTGCTGGCAACGGGGGTCAGCCGCTACCAGTGGTTGGCCAGCCACGTACTGATGGCTGTGCTTGGTACCGGCGTACTGATCCTCGTCGGCGGCCTTGGCTCCGGCATCTCCAGCGGCGCCTCCCTGAACAACATGGGCCGCCAGGTGCCGCGCATGCTTGCTGCGGCGGCCGTGCAACTCCCCGCGATCTGGCTCGTCACTGCCTTGGTCGTGCTGCTCTTCGGGCTGGCCCCCAGGCTGGTCACCGGAGCGTGGGCCCTCTTCGGCGCGTTCGTCCTCCTCGGCCAGTTCGGTCCGCTCTTCGACCTGCCCCAAGGCCTGATGGACATCTCGCCGTACGCCCACACGCCTCGCCTTCCCGGCGGGGACTTCTCGGCCACTCCCGTCATCGTTGTCGCCGCGATCGCCGCCGCACTCCTGCTGACCGGCGCCACCACCTTCCGCCGCCGAGACATCGGCTGAGGTCGGGTAGAAGCTTGGCGCTGGTCTGAGGGGTTCAGCGCCAGCGGCCCGCCCTGGGGTCCTCCCCGGGGCGGGCCTTCTTCGCGCGTCTACGATCACGGGGTGAAACTGGCGCTGAGTGAACGGCCCGAGTCGTTCGTGGACTTCTGGACCGAACGGCATCTGTGTGTCCTCAGCACGGTGCGCGGAAACGGGACGGTGCACGCGACGCCAGTTGGGGTGACGCTGGACCTCAAGACGGGGATCGCCCGAGTGATCTGCTCCGGAACCTCACAGAAGGCGCGGCTGATCGGTGTCACCGGTGCCGCGGTCGCAGTCACCCAGGTCGATGGTCGACGCTGGTCGACCCTGGAAGGCCGGGCGGTCGTGAACGACGACCCCGAAGCCGTCGCCGACGCCGTACGCCGCTACACCGAGCGCTACAAACAACCCCGCGAAAACCCCCTGCGCGTAGCCATCGAAATCACCGTCACCAGGATCCTCGGCAATGCCTGACCCCCTCACCGTCATAGGCCTCGGCGCCGACGGCTGGCCCGGCCTGTCACCCACCGCCCAACAAGCAATCACCACCGCCGAAGTCCTCCTCGGCAGCACCCGCCAACTAGCCCTCATCCCCACCACCCCGCCACCCGAGCCATCCCCACCCGCCCACCCGGGCAAGCCTTCCGCCACACACCCGGGCGAGCCCTCCGCCGCCCACGTCGGCTCGGCCTCCGCCGACCACGCCGGTCCCGCCGGCTCGTCCGCTCTTCCCGCGAACAGCGCCGAAGGCGATGTGAGCGGTGGGCAGGTGCGGGTTGCTTGGAGTTCGCCGTTGTCGGAGTCATTGACTGGGTTGCTGGCTACTCATCGGGGGCGGCGGATCTGTGTGCTGGCCAGTGGGGATCCGACGTTTCATGGGATCGGGACGACGTTGACGCGGATGCTGGGGGCGGAGGCGGTGCGGGTGATCCCGCATCCGTCGAGTGTTTCGCTGGCTTGTGCTCGGCTGGGGTGGCCGCAGGATCAGGTGCAGGTGGTCAGCCTGGTGGGGCATCCGCTGGAGCTCGTCCAGCCGCACGTGCAGCCGGGGCGGCGGCTCGTCATCCTGAGTTGGGGTGCGCAGACGCCGGCAGAGGTCGCGGAGTTGCTGGTCGGGCGCGGGTACGCCGGAAGCGCG
The DNA here is from genome assembly GCF_036067295.1 of Kribbella sp. NBC_00382. NCBI lineage: Bacteria > Bacillati > Actinomycetota > Actinomycetes > Propionibacteriales > Kribbellaceae > Kribbella > Kribbella sp. NBC_00382. The sequence goes on along the minus strand of NZ_CP107954.1, from coordinate 89,184 downwards.
TTCACCGTGCTCGAGCAGTTGGGGTCGGAGGATGAGCGCGTACGTAGTACCAGGGCTGATGAATGGAGCGGCGAGGTCGACGCGCTCAACGTCATCGGGGTCGACTGCAGAGCGGACGACGGCGCGACCTTGTTGTCGACGGCGCCGGGGTTGCCGGATTCGGCGTACGAGAGTGACGGGCAGTTGACCAAGCGCGAGGTGCGCGCGGTGACGTTGTCGCGGCTGGCGCCGGTACCGGGGCAGTTGCTCTGGGATGTCGGCGGCGGCGCGGGCAGCATCGCGATCGAGTGGCTGCGGCATCACCCGAGTTGCCGCGCGGTCGCGATCGAGCAGGACCCCGACCGCGCCAAACGCCTCGACCGCAACGCCGCGACGCTCGGAGTCGCCGTCCGTACCGTCGTCGGCGCCGCGCCCGTCGCGTTGGAAGGCTTGGAGTCGCCGGACGCCGTATTCGTCGGCGGCGGCGCGACCGTCCCCGGCGTGATCGAGACCTGCTGGGAGGCGTTGCGACCGGGCGGCCGGCTCGTCGTCAACGGCGTGACCCTGGAGACCGAGGCGCTGATCGCCCGCTGGTACGCCGAACTCGGCGGCGACCTCGTCCGCCTGGCCGTCCAACGAGCATCCGCCGTAGGCACAATGACCGGCTGGCGCCCCGCCATGCCCGTCACCATCTGGAGCATCACCAAATGACCGTGCACCTGCTGGACGATCACCTAATGACCGTGCACCTCTGGAGCGTGATCGGATGACCGTGCATTTCATCGGCGCGGGTCCGGGCGCCGCCGACCTGATCACCGTGCGCGGCCGCGACCTGATCGCCGCCTCACCCGTCTGCCTGTACGCCGGTGCGCTCGTCCCACTCGAACTCCTCGACCACTGCCCGGTCGGAGCCCGCAAGGTCGACACCGCCGAGTTGAACCTCGACCAGATCATCGCCGAGCTCGCCACCGCCCACGAGTCCGGCGCCGACGTCGCCCGTCTCCACTCCGGCGACCCCTCCGTCTTCAGCGCGATGGCCGAGCAGATGCGCCGGCTCGACGCCCTGGAGATCCCGTACGACGTGACGCCCGGCGTACCGGCGTACGCGGCAGCCGCCGCCTCCCTGGCCCGCGAACTCACCGTCCCCGAGCTGGGCCAGACCGTCATCCTCACCCGCATCGGCGGCCGAGCCACCGCCATGCCTCCCGGCGAAGACCTGGCCACCCTCGGCGCCAGTCAAGCCACCCTCGTCCTCCACCTAGCCGTCCAGCAGATCGATCGCGTAGTAGAGGAGCTGACCCCCAACTACGGCCCCGACTGCCCGGTAGCCGTAGTAGCCCGCGCCTCCCGCGACGACGAACTCATCCTCCGTGGCACCCTCGCCGACATCGCCCCCCAGGTCCACACCGCCGGCATCCGCCGCACCGCCGTCATCCTGGTCGGAAAGGTGCTCTCAGCAACAGCCTTCCGCGACAGCCACCTGTACTCGACCACCCGAGACCGTGCCTGACCACCTCCGGGCGCTCAAGGCGGTAACAAACCTGCACCCAGCGACGAGAAGTTTCCGTCCTGATGCCGACGGCCCGGATCGCCACCACACACCAACGTGCGTCAATCGCCCGCCAGCTTGGCCGATTGAGCGGTGGGTCGGCGCTGCGGTGCGCGAGCGAGCGAGGTTGGTGTGTGGTGGCGGTCCGAGGGCTGGGGAGCTGACGGCCGCGTGAGGGTCTTGCTGCTCGGTGGTACCGGGGAGGCGCGGCGGTTGGCGGAGGTACTGGCCGGGGAGCATGACGTGGTGTCGTCGTTGGCTGGGCGGACGGGGGAGGCGCGGCTGCCGGTGGGGGAGGTGCGGCAGGGCGGGTTCGGTGGGGTTGCCGGGCTCACTGCGTGGCTTGATGAGCAGGGGATCGAAGCAGTCGTCGATGCCACTCACCCCTTCGCCGCCACCATGACCGCGCACGCAGTGGCGGCCACTAGCGCTCTGGGCCTTCCCCTGCTCGTACTACGTCGCGCGGGCTGGCAGGAGCAGCCAGGGGACAGGTGGCATTGGGTTGCTGACGCCGTGGAGGCCGCTGGCTTGCTGCCTGGGCTCGGGGAGCGGGTGTTCCTCACCACTGGCAGGCAGGGCCTGGGTGACTTCGCCGGGACCGGGCTGTGGACGCTGGCGCGCTGTGTTGACCCGCCAGAGCCTGTGCCCACCTGGTGCGAGCTACTGCTGGATCGAGGGCCGTATGAGCTGGGTGCTGAGCTTGAGCTGCTGCGGGCGCGGCGGATCGACGTACTGGTCACCAAGAACAGTGGTGGCGAGATGACTGCCGCCAAGCTGACGGCGGCTCGCGAGCTGGGCATTCCGGTCGTACTGATCGAGCGCCCGCCCCTCCCCGCAGGTGTCGCGACGGTGGAGACGGCAGCCGAAGTACAGGCCTGGCTCGCCAGGTAACCGGGGTCGGCCGGTGGGTTGGCCAACCGGGTGATCAGCCGGACGGAGTACCGCCGGTAGATTGTCGTTTCATGGGAATCCAGATCGCACCCAGCATCCTGGCCGCTGACTTCGCCAGGCTCGCCGATGAGGCAGCGGCGGTGTCGAACGCCGACTGGCTGCATGTCGACGTGATGGACAACCATTTCGTCCCGAACCTGACCCTGGGCATGCCCGTCGTCGAGTCGCTCGCCAAGGCCGCGGCTCAGCCGATCGACTGCCACCTGATGATCGAGGACCCGGACCGCTGGGCTCCCGGGTACGTCGAGGCGGGCGCGTCGAGCGTCACGTTCCACATCGAGGCCTGCCGTGCCCCGATCCGGACCGCCCGCGAGATCCGCGCCAAGGGCGGCCGGGCGGCGATGGCGCTCAGGCCGGCCACCCCGATCGAGCCGTACGAGGACATCCTGTCCGAGTTCGACATGATCCTGATCATGACCGTCGAGCCCGGTTTCGGCGGCCAGAAGTTCCTCGACGTCTGCGTCCCGAAGATCCGCCGCACCCGCGACCTGATCGCCAAGCACGGCCTCGACCTGTGGATCGAGATCGATGGCGGCATCTCCGCCGACACCATCGAACAATGCGCCGAAGCCGGCGCCGACGTCTTCGTGGCCGGCTCAGCCGTCTACAGCGCCGACAACCCCAACCTGATGGTCGACCAGCTCCGCTCTCTGGCCGCCGACGCGAGCAAGCTCGACGAAGGAGTGCAGCGATGACTGAGCACAAGCCGGTTGAGAGCTGGTTGACCGACATGGACGGGGTCCTGGTTCATGAGGAGCGGGCGATCCCGGGGGCCAGTGAGTTCATCGGGTCGTTGCAGGAGTCGGGCAAGAAGTTCCTGGTACTGACCAACAACTCGATCTTCACGCCGCGGGACCTGCGGGCGCGATTGCTTGCCGGGGGCATCGATGTGCCGGAGCAGGCGATCTGGACGTCGGCGCTCGCCACGGCCCAGTTCCTGGATGACCAGCGGCCGGGCGGTACGGCGTACGTGATCGGTGAAGCCGGGTTGACGACGGCGCTGCACGAGGTCGGGTACGTGCTGACCGAGCGGGCGCCGGACTACGTCGTACTGGGGGAGACGCGGACGTACTCGTTCGAGGCCATCACCCGGGCGATCCGGCTGATCGCCGATGGTGCGCGCTTCCTCGCCACCAACCCCGACCCGACCGGCCCGTCGACCGAGGGCCCGCTGCCGGCCACCGGGTCCGTGGCTGCGCTGATCACGCGGGCGACCGGCGTCGCGCCGTACTTCGTCGGCAAGCCGAACCCGCTGATGATGCGCAGCGCGCTCAACCGGATCGAGGCGCACTCCGAGACCTCGGTGATGATCGGCGACCGGATGGACACCGACATCATCAGCGGGCTGGAAGCCGGGCTGCGCAGCATCCTGGTGCTGTCCGGTTCGACCGGCGAGCACGAGGTCGAGCGGTTCCCCTACCGCCCGACCCGGATCGTCGAGTCGATCGCTGACGTCGTACCGCTGATCGCCTCAATGTCCTGAGCAGGGCACCAACCGGAACGCGTAGCCGCGCGCCTTGAGGGTCCGCAGGATCGTCGGGAGCGCGGCGACCGTCTGACTGCGGTTGCCGCCGCCGTCGTGCAGCAGGATGGTCGAGCCGTTGCGGACCGACCCCAGTACGCGCTGAGTGATCACCTTGGTGCCCGGCCGGGACCAGTCGCGCGGGTCCACGGTCCACAGCCGGATCGTCTTGCCGAGGGCGGCCGCACGTCGTCTGACCGTGGTGTTCACTCCACCGTACGGCGGCCTGAGGCAGCGCGGCTGCGACTTGGTCTGGGCCCGGATATAGCGGTCCGCACTCTGCACCTGGGACCGGAAGGTTGCCGCCGACACCTTTCGCAGATCCGGATGCGAGTACGTGTGGTTCTGGACGCTGTGGCCCTGCTGGTGCACCTTGCGGGTGACGGCCGGGTACTTCCGGACGTTCATCCCGAGCTCGAAGAACGTCGCCTTCACCCCGTACCGTCGCAGGATGGCGAGGATCTGGGCCGTGTACGTCGGCCCCGGCCCGTCGTCGAAGGTGATGAACACGTACTTCGCCGCCACCGCGCCCCCGGGAGCGGCCGCGGTCGTTTGGCTGGCGACCTGTGGCCGGCAGGCCGTCGAGATCCCCGGCAGGGCGATCAGGGCGATCGTCAGCAGCAATCTGGTCATCCGACCGTGCCAGGCAGCCATCCGAACCCCCAGGCGTTGTGTACCTCCACCATCGGCCGCCCGGCCCGATTTGGCTAGAGCACCTGCGACAGGAACTGCTGAAGCCGGGGCGACTCAGCCGCGGTGAACAGCTTCTCCGGTACTCCGGACTCCACCACGACCCCGCGATCCATGAACGCCACCTGGTCGGCCACCTGGCGCGCGAACCCCATCTCGTGGGTCACCACGATCATCGTCATCCCGGCGCCGGCGAGGTCGGCCATCAGCGCGAGCACGCCCTTGACCAATTCGGGGTCGAGTGCCGACGTGGCCTCGTCGAACAGCATCACCTCGGGCTTCATCGCCAGCGCCCGGGCGATCGCGACTCGTTGCTGCTGGCCACCGGAAAGGTTGCCGGGTCGCGCTGACTCCTTCTCCTTCAGTCCGACCAGTTCGAGCTGCTCCCGGGCCGCTGCGACGGCGCCTTCGGTGGTCAGCTTCTTGATCTTGCGCAATGGGAGAGTGATGTTTTCCAGTACCGTCTTGTGCGGGAACAGGTTGAAGTGCTGGAACACCATCCCGATCCGCCGCCGCAACTCGTCCGGGTTGCTCCGCAGTACCGACTCGCCGCCCAGCTTGATGTCGCCGGCGGCCGGTTCGAGCAGTCGGTTGGTTGCTCGCAGCAACGTTGACTTGCCGGAGCCGGACGGTCCGATCACGCAAGCGGTCTTGCCGGCCGGTACGGCGAGGTCGACGCCGCGCAGTACCTTGTTCTTGCCGAAGGCAAGCTCGATACCGGTGAGCTCCAGGCTCGCCGCGTCCTCAACGAATGTCGGCATGGGCGAGCTCCTCGACCTCGAGATCGGCGGGACGGCCTTCGCGCAGCCGCTTGTCGAAGTAGTTGACCAGGTGGGTCAGGGGCACGGTGATGATCAGGTAGAAGATGCCCGCGAGCAGCAACGGCGACAGGTTGCCGTTGGTCGCGGCGGCATCCTGGCCGATCCGGAACAGCTCGCGCTGGCTGGCGAGCAGGCCCAGGAAGTACACCAGGCTCGATTCCTTGATCAAGGCAATGAACTGGTTGACCAGGGCGGGCAGCACCCGGCGGACGCCCTGCGGGATGACGACCAGCCACATACCGGAGCTGTGCGTGAAACCGAGCGCCCGTGCGGCCTCGAGTTGGCCCTTCTCCACGCTCTGGATCCCGGAGCGGAAGATCTCGCCGATGTACGCCGCCGCGATCAGCGACAGCGCGAGAATGCCCAGCGGGTACGGGTTCGGGCCCCACCAGTGCCTGGTGATGGGCGACAACCCTTGGCCGATCAGCAGGATGGTGAGGATCGCCGGCAGGCCGCGGAAGATGTCCGTGTAGACCTTCGCAGGCCACCGCAGCCACCACCTGCGGGACAGCCCCATGACCGCCACGACCATGCCGAGCACAGTGCCCAGCACGACCGAGGCGGCCGCGAAGATGAGGGTGTTGACCAGGCCTACCTTGAGCATCTCGGGCAGGACTGCCTTCATCGACTCCCAGTCGAGGAAGGTGTCGTTCAGGGTGGACCAGATGTCCATCAGCTAGCTGCGGGAGCGGTTGCCTTGGGGGCGGTGAACTTCACGGTCCCGCTGCCAGGCTTGAAGGTCGCCGGTACGGCGCGGCCGGGGTAGTACTGCTCGACGAGCTTGGTCCAGGTGCCGTCGGCGATGACCTCGTCGAGGGCCTTGTTGACGGCCTCGCGCAGCTTGTCGTTGCTCTTGGCCACGGCGAACGCGGTCGGCGCCGAGCTGAGCTCCTTGGCGGCCAGGATGACCACGCCGCCGCCCTGCTCCTTGGCCATCTTCTCGCCGATCTCGGCGGGGGAGATCCACGCGTCCGCAGTACCGGCCTTGAGTTGGCCGACGGCCGCGTTGTAGTTCGGCACGCGGACCGGGTTCAGGTTCTTCTGGGTCGCGTAGTCGTCCTGGACGGTGCCCTGGACGACGACCACGCGCTTGCCCTCGAGCTGGTCGAACTTCGTGATGCCGGAGTCCTTGGTGGTGTTCAGGCCGAGGTACCCGAAGTCGTAGCCATTGCTGAAGGCAACCGTCTTCTTGCGCGCCTCGGTGATCGTGATGGACGAGCTGCCGAGGTCGAACTGGCCGCCGTTGACCTGCGAGAGCAGCGCGGAGAAGTCGGTCCCGACGAACTCGGGCTTCAGGTTCAGCTTCTCCGCGACCGCGCTGATCAGGTCGTTGTCGAAGCCGGTGAACTTGCCGTCCTTGACGTACACGTTCGGCGGCGCGTCGGTGAGCGTCCCGATCCGCAGCGTGCCCTTCTGGAGCAGCCCCAGATCGGGGCCCGAGGCATCGGACTTGTCGTCACTGCCACAGGCAGCGAGCGCAACGGCCAAAGTGATGGCTGTACCGACGGCGGCGAGGCGGCGGAAGGCGCTGATGGCGCGCACGGGTGTCTCCTTAGAACGGTCGGGAACGGTGGGGTTGGCCCACAGAAGGACGCTAACGCCGCTGGCGACCGGCGAATTCCGCCCTGACACCGGATGAGACGGGTCCGGAATGTCTAGCTGAGTCATGGTATATGTGGCCGCTGCGATTCCCTTGCGGTGGGCAACTAGTAGCTGTTGCCGTGCTCAAGATCACACCGGGCGTGCGGCTCACTGGGTGGAGCGGAGGGTGCGCATCTTGGCGCGAGCACCGCAGCTGTTCATCGAGCACCAGCGGCGACGGTGACTGCGACTGGTGTCGACGAACAGCAGGGTGCAGCCCGGGTCCTCGCATTCACGAATCGATCCTGCATCAGGACCGGACAGCAGTTCGATCCCGTCGCGAGCGAGAGCAGCCAGTACTTCGGAAGCGGTCGGCTGGGGGTCGCGCCGACGCAGGGGAGTGGCACGGACCTGAGTGCGCCCGATCGCGAGGGCTGGAGCGGGGGTTTCGCGGGCTGCCCATTCGTTGACTAGATTGACGTCCGCTCGACGGAGGGGCCCTCGGTTGAGGGTCGCCATCGTCAACGTGTACAGGGCTTCCCGTAGTACCCGGGCTGCTTTCAGGTCCGCCTCGTCCGTGGAGATCGAGCCCAGGCCGGCCAGCTCCACCCAGTGCGCGAGGTCTTCCGGAGTACGGAGGCGTTCGAGCTTCTCCGTACTCCGCTTGCCGAGGGTGCTCACGAAGTTGAGCGTGACCCGCCCGCCGACGAAGGGGAACGCGGCGGTCATCAGCTCGCCCGGGTGCGCGCGCTCGTCAATTCGTACAGGATGCTGTTGATCGGCGTCGGCGTCCCCGACGCCCGCCCGAGCCTGACCACCGCGCCGGTCCACGCCTCCAGCTCGGACGGCTTGCCGGAGTTGATGTCGCGCTGCAATGAGGTCGTGCCCGCGTCGGGCAAGCTGTCGAGGAATGCGATGGTGTTGTCGACGGTATCGGCCGGCAGTTCGACGCCGGTTGCCTTCGCGAGCTGCTTGATCTCGTTCATGCTGTCGACGATGAGTTGGCGGATGCCCGGACGGCTACGCAGTACGCCGTACGGAGCATCGGCGAGCGTCGCGACGGCGCCGAACGACCCGAGCGCGAGAAACTTGCTCCAGAGCGCAACCCAGACGTCGTCCGGCACAACCGCGGTCAGCCCCGATTCCTGCAGCGCATCGCGCAGCCGATCGACTCGCTCGCTCGCGTGGTTGTCCCACTCCCCGAACGTGAGCTTGCCCAGCCCACCGATATGCCGCACGCGCCCCGGCCCATCGAGAAACGCGACCACCTCGACCGCACCCGGAAGCACCGCCTCCCGCCCGGTTACATCCGCAACCTGCTGAGGCGCCTCAACCCCGTTCTGCGTGGTGACCACGGCCGTGTTCGGCCCCACCAGCGGCCCCAACTGCGCGATCGCCGCCGGGAGCTGCCAGGTCTTCACCCCCAGCAACACATAGTCGACCTCCCCGATCTCCGCCGGATCGTCCGTCGCCACCACCGTCTCCAGCGCGAAGTCCCCCGCAACACTCTCAACCGTGAGGCCGCTCTTTCGCAGAGCCGCGAGGTGCTCGCCACGCGCAACAAATCGCACATCATGCCCGGCTTGCGCCAACCGCCCGCCGAAGTACCCACCTACGCCACCCGCACCCAGCACAGCCACCTTGATCGTCATATTTTGGATGTTACCAGTCAAACCGGTAACACGTGCGCCGCCGTCCACAGGCCGGCCCGCGCTGTGGACAACCTGACCGAATCCGGCCATTCAGGAATCCCTTATAGATAAAGGCTTCCCGGCTTCGAAACTGTCGGTGGCGGTGTCTAGTGTTGTGTCCATGGAGATCTCGCAGCTACGACCCGCGTACCTCCAGAGCGACAGTGAAGTACTGGTCACTCTGGACACGGTCGAGGCTGCCCTGAACACTCTTGGCTCCTACCGTCTCGAACTCCTCGGCGAGGTCGAGTCCCGCGGCCTGGCCAAGGAACTCGACGCCCGCAACACCATCGAACTCCTCGAACTACGCCACCGCCGCGACCCCGCCAACACCCGCAGTGACCTCAAATTCCTCAAGAACCTCCCCAACTACCAGGCCGTCACCGCAGCCCTCGCTGTGGTCGTGGCCGGCGAAGACCCGACCGGCCTCACTCCGGACCACGCGAAAGTCATCGTCACCACCCTGGAGAAAGCACCCTCGACCGTGCCCGCCGAGACACTGCGGGTCGCCGAAGAACAGATGATCGAAGCCGCCCGCCACATCACGCCCAGTGGTTTGCGGGATTTCGGCCGTCAGGTCCTGGACCGCCTGGACACCGACGGCCCGGAACCGGCTGAGGAAGAGGCGTACCGCAACGAGAAGCTGTGGATCCGTCCCGTCGACCACGGCGTGAAGTTCGGTGGCTACCTGGCCGGCGCCAACGCCGAACTGTTCAAGACCGCGATCCACGACCTGGCCAAACCCCACCGCACCGTCGACGGCGAACTCGACCCGCGCTCCCACGAAAAGCGTCAGGCCGACGCGTTAACCACAATCCTGGACATCGCCACCGGCGCCGACCCCACCACTGGCGTCCCCGGCGTGCCGCATCTGACCGTCACCATCGACTTCACCGACCTGAAGGCACTGACCTCGGCCGCCGTCGGTGAACTCGTCTTCGGTGACAACATTTCCGCCTCCGCCGTGCGGCTGCTCGCCTGCGACGCAGCGGTGTTGCCGATCGTTCTCGGTACTGATTCTCAGCCGTTGGATGTGGGGATGGAGTACCGGTTCGTCACCCGCTACATCCGCCGTGCCTTGAATCGCCGCGACAAAGGCTGCGTCATCTGCAAAGCGCCCCCGTCGCATTGCCACGCCCATCATGTTGTGCATTGGATCGACGGCGGCCCGACCTCGATCCAGAACCTGGTGTTGCTGTGCGGCGCCCACCACCGCGCCGTCCACGCCGGCCACTGGTCGGTCACCGTCACCGCAGGCGTCGTCCGCATCACCCGCCCCGACTGGACCATCCCGACCCCCGCCAACCCCAACCCGTGGCTAACCCAGCTCCCCCTGAACACCACGAACCTCAACACCACCGATCCCCGCGCCGCCCACGCCCCCTCCGCCAGTGCCAAGGCATGGATGGCCACCGCCTCGTCCACAGGATCAGCACCAGCCCGGTCTGCCGGCAGCACTACGCCTCACCCCGACCGCCCACGCTCGCCCCACACCGCGACGGCCTTCTCCCCAGCCGCCGCTTCGGTGATGTCCCCGGCAGCCGCGGGCCTGTCCTGGCTAACCCCCGAATACGCCGCCAGCCTCAACCCCTGGGGCGAATCCGGCACCCCCTCCGCCGGCCCGTAGCCCGCCCCGCACCACGGCCGCCCCCGAACCCCGGCGTCCGCACCCCACAGCGTCCACCGCCCATCGGCCCGGACGCTCACCCCCATGCCCACGTGCCAAGGCCATCCGAACTTCTGCCCAGTACCAGGCGTCGGTGGATGATGGAGGTGGCCAAATTGCTGAACTACGGCCTGGACGTGTCCTGGTCCGAGCCCGACCTCGTACTGCCCGACCTGATCGCCGAAGGCGACGACCTAGACGCCCTCGTATCAGCCCAACCCGACTGGACCAAGCCCACACCGGCGCCCGGCTGGACCATCGCCCACCAGATCGCCCACCTAGCCGCAGCCGACGCAAACGCACTCATCGCCCTGCAAACCCCAGACGCATTCGACGCCGTCCTAAAGCAAACAGAAGCTGCAGGCCCCCAACACGCCGACCTCGAAGCCGCCGCCGGAGCCGCCCAACCGCGATCAGCCCTCCTCCACCAATGGCGCACCGGCCGAGCCGACCTGGGGGCAGCCCTCCGCGAAGTACCGCCGGACCATGAGTTCCCCTGGTACGGGGCACAGCTGACCCCAGCCTTGATGGCCCCCCTCCGCCTGATGGAAACCTGGGCCCACGGCCAGGACATCTACGACACCCTCGACGCAGTCCACCCTCCGACGACCCGCCTCAAGCACGTCGACTCTCTGGGAGTAATCGGACGGGAGTTGTCGTTCTACGCTGCCCAGCTACCTCTCCCGCCAGACCCATTCCGCGTAGAACTAACCGCCCCCGACGGCCAAACCTGGACCTGGGGCCCAGAATCCGCGGCCCAACGCATCCAACGCACAGCCCTCGACTTCTGCCTCCGAGCCACCCACCGCAGATCCCGCCCCGAAACCACCCTCACCGCCATCGGCGAAGACGCCAACAAGTGGCTAGAGATAGCCCGCGTCTTCCTCTGACCGCGGGCGATTGCGCCAGCCAAGCGAGGACCACCAAGACTGCCCCGGCGAACCACCGACAGAAGCCGCCTGGATCCCGGCGCGAGCGGGCAAATCAGCCATCCACGCGGGCGCAGCCGGTACGGCGGAGTCGTTGGAGCCTGAGTGGTAACTAACTTGCACCGAGCGGCAACTAGTTTCCGCCTAGCCGGACTGCCCGGCGCCTAACCCCGGGCAGTCGGGGAGTTGTCGCGGCGACGACAGACCTGCGGGTCACGGCCGGCCGTCACGCCCAGGCGCGGTCGCTTGCGCTCGTTGCGACCGGCGCCGCGGCTCCGCCCGGGGACCAACCCACTCCATCCGGGGTTGTGGATGAGGGCCAGGCGTAGAACTCCGGGACTTGAGGGTGGGTCGCGGAGCGCCGGTTCAACGGATAGCACCCGGCTCGGGCACCCATCGAGCTGCCTCGCCTGTGGTTTGGGTGGGATCAGGCGAGCCTCTAACGAATGCGTGGTGGATCCGCCCGCCGTGACGCCCTCCGCTTGGGGCTCAACCCTCCAGCTCGGGGGTTGCGGCTGGGGCCGGGCGTCGGCTCCGGGACGCGGGTCCGAGTGACCGAGCGCCAGTCCGACGACCCGCAACGTCGTGCGGGCACACATCGGGGCTGCCCCACCTGTGGTTCGGGTTGGCACCATTCGCTAGCCCGGGGCGCGAGTCGGGGTGGGCGCATGTCCCGGTTGGGCGGGTGGATCGTGGGTCCGCTACGCCTTGAGAGCCGCCACACATGTGGTTCGGGTGCGCACAAGACGCTGGCCCGGGTGACGAGTCGGGGTGGAGGCATGCGCGGTGTGGCGGGTGGATGGTGGGTCCGGTACGCCGTGAGGGTGCCACGCATGTGGTTCGGGCGGGCACCATTCGTCAGCCCGCATGACGAGTCGGGGTTGGTGCGATGTCGGGTATCAGGATGTGACCCAGATCCTGGTGGTGGTTGGGGGGCGTGGCACACTCGTAGTACGAGTGAACCCACTCGCGTGCTCCGGGGTCGGTGTAATTCCGAGCCGGCGGTTATAGTCCGCGACCCGGTCGAAGCTTTATCTCGGCCGGTTGACCTGGTGGAATTCCAGGACCGACGGTGAAAGTCCGGATGGGAGGCGCACGCGGTCGGCGGGTGCGCTCCGACGTCCGGTCGCGGCTGAAGTCCAGCTGCTCCCGAGCGACGGGTCCGCGCGTGCGCCGGTTGTCATGGCCCCGGTGTGCGTCCGTGACAACGAGGGACCCGTCAGTGAAGAACGCTTCGCCGATCGACATCGCTTGGATGCGCCGTGCCGTCGAGCTCGCCGCGCGCGGCGTCGGCAGCACGCATCCGAACCCGGTCGTCGGTTGTGTCATCACCGGCCGGGACGGACATCCGGTCGGCGAGGGTTTCCACGCCTACCCGGGTGGCCCGCATGCCGAGGTCGAGGCGCTGCGGATGGCCGGCGACCGCGCTCGCGGCGGTACCGCGTACGTGACGCTGGAGCCGTGCAACCACACCGGCCGCACCGGTCCGTGCGCGGATGCACTCATCGCGGCCGGCGTCGCCAAAGTCGTGTACGCCGTACCGGACCCGAACAAGCAGGCCGCCGGCGGCGCCGAGAAGCTCCAGTCGAAGAACATCAGCGTCGTACAAGGCGTCCTCCAGGACGAGGCCGAGGCCGTGAACCACGTCTGGCTGCACAGCGTCCGCCAGGGCCGCCCGTTCGTCACCTGGAAGTTCGCCACAACCCTCGATGGGCGATCAGCCGCCAAGGACCGTTCGAGCAAGTGGATCACCGGCCCGCTGGCCCGCGCCGACGTGCACAAGAAGCGCGCCGAGTGCGACGCGATCGCGGTCGGCACCCAGACGGTACTGACCGACGACCCCGAACTGACCGTCCGCGACGAGCACGACAAGCCCGCCGCCCGGCAGCCGCTCCGCGTCGTCGTCGGCGACCGCGAGATCCCAGCGACGGCCAAGGTGCGCAACGACCGCGCCGAGACCCTCCTGCTCCCCACCCACGACCCCGCCGAAGTACTGCGTCAGCTCGACGACCACCAGATCAGGCACCTCTGGCTCGAAGGCGGCCCGACGCTGGCGGCCGCGTTCCTGCGGGCCGGCCTGGTCGACCAGATCGTCGCGTACGTCGCGCCCGCGGTGCTCGGCTCCGGCTTCTCAGCCATCGGCGACCTGGGCGCGGAATCGATCGACCAGCTAAAACGCTTCAACCTTGCGGACGTCACTCGCCTCGGCGACGACGTGCGGCTCACCCTGACTCCCCTGGGAGGGAAATAACCATGTTCACCGGCATCATCGAAGAGCTCGGTACGGTCGAAGCCCTCGACCTGCTGGACGGCGACGCCGCCCGGCTGACCATCCGTGGGCCCAAGGTGACCGAGGACGCCGGCCACGGCGACTCGATCTCGGTGAACGGCTGTTGCCTCACGGTGATCGAGCACGGCGACGGCACCTTCACGGCCGACGTGATGCGCGAGACCCTGCAGCGCACCAGCCTCGGCGGCGCCGAGAAGGGCTCCCGGGTCAACCTCGAACGCGCGGTCACCGCCCACGCCAGGCTCGGCGGGCACATCGTCCAGGGCCACGTCGACGGCACCGGTACGATCGCCGGCCGCGAGCCCGCGGAGCACTGGGAGGTCGTCCGGATCTCGGCTGGGCCAGAGATTCTCCGGTACGTCGCGGAGAAGGGCTCGATCGCCGTCGACGGTGTCTCCCTCACCGTCACCGATGTGGACGACAGCACCGGAACGTTCGGGATCAGCCTGATCCCCACCACCCTCGAGCTGACCGTGCTCGGGACGAACAAGATCGGCGACACCGTCAACCTCGAGGTCGACGTGATCGCCAAGTATGTCGAGCGCCTGCTCACCGCAGGCACCACCGGCCGCGCCACGGCACCGCAGTCGGCGGCTGAGCTTGCTGGAGGCAAGGAATGAACTTCTTCGACTGGTTGCTGCACTCGCAGGTGACGATCGGCGGCTCGCCGGTCCTGGTCCGGGAGATCGTCGGCAACGTCTTCGGGCTGGCCAGCGCGCTGTTCGGCATGCGCCGACTGGTGTCGGCCTGGCCGGTGGGCATCGTCGGCAACGTCTTGCTGTTCACGGTTTTCGTCGGCGGGCTGTTCGATACCCCGCAGGACAAGGACCTCTGGGGCCAGGCCGGGCGGCAGGTGTTCTTCGCACTCGTGAGCCTCTACGGCTGGTACCGGTGGTACCAAACCCGCCACGCAGGCGCCGCGAAGGGTGTGCAGCCGAAGTGGGCGACGACCCGTCAGCGGATCGAGCTGCTGGGCGTGGCCGTCGTGCTTTACGCGATCGCCTACCCGGTACTGAAGGCGCTGGGGTCCTGGGGACCGCAGTGGGATGCGTGGATCCTGACCGGGTCGATCCTGGCGACGTACGGGATGGCGCGCGGATTCGTCGAGTTCTGGCTGATCTGGATCGCGGTCGACGTGGTCGGCGTACCGCTGCTCGTGCAGGCGAAGTTCTACCCGTCCGCGACGATGTATGTCGTCTACGGGCTCTTCTGTGTCATCGGATTCGTCTCGTGGTGGCGGATCCAGAACCGTGAGTCGGCCGCGGCCACTCCTGAGCCAGTGACGGTGGGCTGACCGATGGGCGAAGTACTCAAGCTGGACACGATCGAGCATGCGATCGACGAGATCCGGGCCGGACGGCCGGTGATCGTGGTCGACGACGAGGACCGCGAGAACGAGGGCGACCTGATCTTCGCGGCCTCCAAGGCGACCCCGGAGCTGCTGGCGTTCCTGATCCGGTACAGCTCCGGCGTGGTCTGCGTCCCGATGGAGGCGGCCGAGCTCGACCGGCTAGGCATCCCGTTGATGACGCCGCACAACCGTGAGCGGCTGCGCACGGCGTACACGATCTCGGTGGATGCCCGCGACAACGTCACCACCGGCATCTCGGCGGCGGACCGGGCGCGG
Organism: Kribbella sp. NBC_00382; assembly: GCF_036067295.1. Lineage (NCBI taxonomy): Bacteria > Bacillati > Actinomycetota > Actinomycetes > Propionibacteriales > Kribbellaceae > Kribbella > Kribbella sp. NBC_00382. The sequence goes on along the minus strand of NZ_CP107954.1, from coordinate 73,888 downwards.
ACGATCCGGGTGCTCGCGGATTCGGCGTCCGAGTCGTACGACCTGGTACAGCCCGGCCACATCTTCCCGTTGCGGGCGCGCGAGGGCGGCGTACTGGTACGTCCCGGGCACACCGAGGCGTCGCTGGACCTCACCAGGCTGGCCGGGCTGCGGCCGGCAGCGGTGATCGCCGAGCTGGTCAACGACGACGGGACGATGAAGCGCGGGGGAGACCTGCGGACCTTCGCCGACGAGCACGGGCTGGTGCTCGTCTCGATCGAGGACCTGATCCGGTACCGGCGACGGACCGAGAGCCAGATCCAGCGGGTGGCGACCACGACGCTGCCGACGCAGTACGGCGATTTCGTTGCCCACGGCTACCGGAACACGATCGACGGTACCGAGCAACTGGCGCTGGTCCGTGGCGAGCTCGGTGACGGACCGGTGCTGGTGCGGCTGCACTCGGAGTGCCTGACGGGTGACGTGTTCGGTTCGCAGCGGTGTGACTGTGGTCCGCAGCTCGACGAGGCGATGCGCCAGGTCGCGGCCGAGGGCGGCGTGGTCGTGTACCTGCGCGGGCATGAAGGGCGGGGGATCGGGCTGCTGCACAAGCTGCAGGCGTACGAGTTGCAGGACGCCGGTCGCGACACGGTTGACGCCAACCTGGATCTCGGGTTGCCCGCGGACGCTCGCGACTACGGCACCGGCGCGCAGATTCTGGCCGATCTGGGGATCACCTCCGTCAAGCTGCTGACGAACAACCCGGCCAAGCTGTCCGGTGTGCAGGGCTACGGCATCGACGTTGTCGAGCGCCGCGGCATCACGATCGACCCGACCGAGCACAACCTGCGGTACCTGACGACCAAGCGCGACCGGATGGGCCACCACTTGCCCACCGGTACTGACGAGAACGGAGCCGTTTGATGTCGGGCAGTGGAGCACCCACCATCGAGATCCCGCAGGCTGAGGGAGTCCGGGTCGCGGTCATCGCGGCACAGTGGCACCCGAAGGTCACCGACTCACTGGTCGCGGGCGCGGAGCGAGCGCTCGCCGACTCGGGAGTGACCGATTTCAAGGTGATCCGGGTTCCCGGGTCGTTCGAGTTGCCGGTCGCGGCGCTGCACGCGGCGAAGGCCGGGTACGACGCTGTTGTCGCGCTCGGCGTGGTGATTCGTGGTGACACGCCACACTTCGAGTACGTCTGCCAGGCGGCGACCGATGGGCTCATGCGGGTCGCTGTCGAGACCGGCGTACCGGTCGGGTTCGGTCTGCTGACCTGCGACAACGACCCGCAGGCACTCGATCGCGCGGGCCTGCCGGACAGCCGCGAAGACAAGGGCTACGAGTCGGCTCAAGCAGCCCTCGCGACCCTCGTCGCCACCCGCGCCCTGTAGCCCGGAGGCGCGACCTTGAACACCAAGCGGCGACCCTGAACAAGTAATAACGTGTTCAAGGTCGCCGCTTGATGTTCAAGGTCGCCAGAGTTGGCGGGTCAGGCCGTGCGGGTGTGGCGCATTTTCCAGTTGCTCAGCCAGGTCTGGCCGTTGTCGGTGGAGAAGAGTTGTTCCCAGGCGGCGTGGGTGGTGCCGGGGGTCCAGACGAAGCGGACGTCGATCGGTTGGCCGTTCCACTCGTCCGGGCCCTCGAAGACGCCCACGCCATCGTTGCCGAAGGCACCGATCACCGGGGTCTCCAGGGTGCCGCGCAGGCTGTTGATCCAGTGAATGGACCAGGTCTCGGCCGCCGGGTTGTAGAGCCGTAGTGTCGCGCCACGGAATCCCTCGGTCGGGTACCAGCCCTCGTCGAAGCTGATCGCGCCGTCGAAGTACGAGTAGACCTTCATCTTCGAGGCCAGCTCGTACCACTCCGACGGCTCGCCCAACGCCGGCCGGCGGCGTTCGTTGTGCATGTCCCACTCACCGACCAGGAAGTCGAAATCGCTGCTGGGCTTGGGGATGTCGACCCGCGGTGGCTCGGTCGAACGCCGGGTGAAGTCCATCGTCCAGTTCACCTCCCAGGTCGCGCCGCCGTCCTCGGAGAACGACTGCTCCCAGTGCGCCGTCGTCTCGGTGACGTCCGACCAGGCGTAGCTGACCAGGATCGGCTTGCCGTCGAGCTCCTCTTCGCCGGTCAGCCAGCAAGACTTCCCGTCCTCGGCCCAGCGCCCCTTCACCGGCGGATAGAGCTCCATCGACTTGCTGTTGATCCAGTAGATGGTCCAGTCCCGCGACACCGGGTCGAAGAGCCGCACCGACATCCCGTACGACGCTTTGCCCGGGAACTGCATCTCGTCGATGCTGATCGCCCCGTCGAAGTGGGTCCGAGCGGTGCACGTGCCGTCGTAGCTCTGCCAGTCGTCGCTGCCGACGAACACCTTGTTCAGGGTCCGGTGCCGCACATCGAAGTACCCGTTGAGGAAGTCGAAGTCGCTGGTCACCTTGGGGAACATCCGGGTGAAGGTCATCGACCAGTTGCTCTCCCAGGTCGCGCCGCCGTCGGCCGAGAAGAACTGCTCCCAGACCGGTACTTCGCCCTTCGTCCACCGGAACCGGACATCCACGGGCTGCCCGTCATGCGTGTCCGGGCCCTCCAGGATGCCGACCTCGTCCGCGCCGAAACCGCCGTACACGGGTGGCTCCAGTACACCGCGCTTGCTGTTGATCCAGTAGATCGCCCACGCGCCCGCCTCCACGTCGTACAGGCGAACCGTCATCCCGTCGAAGTCCTCGGTCGGGAAGAAGGTCTCGTCGATGGAGACCGCGCCGTCGAAGAGCGTGTAGGCCTCGGCCGTGCCCGGGTACTCGCGCCACTCGTCGCTGCCGGTCAGCGGGGCGAGCAGCTGGCGGTGTTGCACGTTCCAGGAGCCGACGAAGAAGTCGAAGTCGCCGGTGACCTTCGGGGCGTCGATGGCCGGCGGTTCGGTCGATCGCCGGGTCAGGTCCATCGTCCAGTTGGTCTGCCAGGTCTCGCCGCCGTCCTCGGAGTACGCCTGTTCCCAGTGCGCGGTCGTCTCGGTGACGTCGGACCAGCGCAGCCGGACGGGGATCATCCGGTCGCCGAGGTCGTCCTCGCCGTACAGGGTGCAAACGCCGTCCGACCAGCCGCCGCGGACCGGCGGCTGGAGCTTGCCGGTCGTGCTGCTGACCCAGTAGACCGTCCAGTTCTGCTCGACCGGGTCGTACAGGCGAAGTGACATCCCGTACGCCGCTTTGCCGGGGAACCGTGCCTCGTCGACGCTCACTGCGCCGGCGTGATGGGTCCGGCCGGTGTGGGTGCCGGCGTACTCGTCCCATGCGCCGGTCGGCGTGAGGACGCGATGCGCGACGTCGAAGTGGCCGTTGAGGAAGTCGAAGTCGCCGGTGACCTTGGTGATTGTGCTCATGGGGTAGAGCCTCTCGCTGATACCTGCCAGTGAGTGTCAGTGATTAGAGCTAACCTGCGGATATGCGCTCGAGCCGGCTTCTCCAGATCCTTCTGCTGCTGCAGACGCGGCGGCAGTTGACTGCGCGCGAGCTGGCCGAGGAGCTGGAGGTGTCGCTGCGGACGATCTACCGGGATGTGGAGGCGCTCGCGGCGGCCGGCGTACCGGTTTATGCCGATCAGGGGCGTGCGGGCGGGTATCGGCTGGTCGACGGGTATCGCACCAAGCTCACCGGGCTCAACGAGGGGGAGGCGGCTGCGCTGTTCCTGGTGGGGATGCCTGGGCCGGCGGCAGCGCTTGGGTTGACCGAGCAGACGAGCTCGGCGGAGTTGAAGTTGCTCGCAGCGCTGGCGCCGGATCAGCGGGATCGGGCTGGGCGGCTGAAGAACCGCTTCCACCTCGACATGCCTGCTTGGTACCGGGATGCGGAGGAGTCGCCGTATCTGTCCGCCGTGGCGTCGGCGGTGATGGAGGATCGGCGGATCAAGGTGCTGTATCGGCGGTGGGAGGCGCCGCGCGAGGTCTCGCGGACGCTCGAGCCGTACGGGCTGGTGCTGAAGAACGGCACTTGGTACGTCGTCGCGGCGGCGCCCGGTGGGGTGCGGACTTACCGCGTCTCCAACATCCTGCAGCTCGCTCCGACTGACGAGGTCTTCACCCGGCCTGCTGGCTTCGACCTGGCGAAGCGGTGGCAGGAGCACCTGGACCGCTTCGAGACCGAACGCTTCACCGGCTCGGCGCTGGTACGGATCTCCGCTCGCCTGGTCGCGAGCCTTGCCGATCTGTCGGCGACACTGTTGTTAAAGGCGATCGCCGATACCGGTGCGGAGCCGGCCTCCGACGGCAGCATCACCGTCTCGGTCCCGATCGAGTCCATCCCCAACGCGGCAACGGGTTTGATCCGCTACGGCAACCTTCTGGAGGTCCTGGAGCCGCCCGAGTTGCGCGCCGAACTCAAGCAGTTGGCGGAGTCGGTCGCGGCTCTCTACTGATCAGCTCATGCGGTACGGCGTACTGCGTGTTGCCGTTGTAGCCGGTCACGGTGGTCGCCATCGTGAGCGAGTTGAGTAGAGCCTCCTCCACCGCCTCCATCGTCGCCTGGAACACCTCCTTCAACTCGTACTCCCGCATCGCCGCCGCCTTGCTGGTACTGAACGCGATCGCATAATCCCCACTCCCCGGCGAGAAGTCCGACCCAACCCGCCCCATCGCAAACACAGCCCTGCGCGCAACCCGACCCAGCTGCCGAGCGTCGAGCGGCAGGTCGGTGGCGACGACGATCACACAAGAATTCCCCTCCGGCACAGGCACCTCCACCGGCGGCGGAACCGGAGCCCCCAGCACAGTCAGAGTCCCCGAGAAGTTCGCCTGCACCAGCACCCCAACCGCACCACCCGCACCCGCGCCACCCGCACCCGCACCGTCCGCCTCGGTGGCTCGGACGCTCTCCACCCCACCCGCGCCGTCGCCGGAGGCGATGGCGCGGGTGTTCTTGTCGGGGGCGACGGCTGATGCCACCACGCGGGAGGCTGTGCCGATGCCGGCCTTGAAGCCGAGCGCCACCGTGCCGGTGCCTGCCCCCACATTGCCCTCCGCCGGCAGCTCCGCGGAGGCGGAGTCGAGTGCTGCGAAGACGTGTTCCTGGGTGATCGGACGGGACCGGATGTCCGACAGATAGCCGTCGTTGGTCTCGCCGACGACGGGATTCAGACTGATGGCATCCGGATCCCGGGCAAGCAACCAGCTGACCAGCGCGTCAGCCACCCGAAACACCGACAGCGTCCCGGTCAGCAGCACCGGCGTCTCCAGCACGCCAAGCTCATCCACCTGCGTCGACCCGACCAACTTCCCGTACCCGTTGCCGACGGCAATCGCCGCCGGCAGCCCACCGGCGTACCCGGCCGCCCCATCGGCATACCCCGGCGGAACGATCGCGGTGACCCCGGTGTTGATCGGACCGGTGGCGAGGGTGGTGTGGCCGACCAGTACCCCGGGCACGTCGGTGATCGCGTTCAAGCGGCCGGTTGGCAGGGTGCCGGGGACGACGCCCAGGGCGCGGATTCTCATCCCGCCATCGTCGGGCAGACCGGCGTCGCGCAGTACAGGAAAGTCCGGAGGACGAGACCTGATCGCAACCTCACGAGTGGGGACCTCTAGGCTGGGGGCGCGATGAAGACCTTTGATGAACTCTTCGCCGAGCTGGGCGAGAAGGCGCTGACCCGACCGGAGGGCTCCGGGACCGTGGCCGCGCTGGATGCCGGCGTGCACACGATCGGCAAGAAGCTGGTCGAGGAGGCCGCCGAGTCCTGGATGGCCGCCGAGCACGAGGGCAAGGAACGGGCCGCGGAGGAGCTGAGCCAGCTGCTCTACCACGCGCAGGTGATGATGCACGCGCTCGGCCTGAGCCTCGACGACGTGTACCGACATCTGTAGGAGCACCCACAGATCCGGTTCACCTCCCACAGATTGGCCCAAGTCATGCTGCGCGTCGCAGTACCCAACAAAGGCTCGCTGAGCGAAGCCGCCACCTCCATCCTGTCCGAGGCGGGCTACCGGCAGCGCCGGACCACCAAGGACCTGTCGCTGACCGACCCGGACAACGGCGTCGAGTTCTACTACCTGCGCCCGCGCGACATCGCCGTGTACGTCGGTGAGGGAACCCTCGACGTCGGTATCTCCGGCCGCGACCTGGTGCTCGACTCGCACGCCGACGCCGACACCATCCTCGAACTCGGCTTCGGCGGCTCGACCTTCCGGTTCGCCGGCCGCCCGGGCGTGGCGCAGTCGGTCAAGGACCTGCAGGGCAAGCGGATCGCCACCTCGTTCGCCGGCATCCTCGGCGACCACCTGGCCGAGAACGGCGTCGAGGCGTCCGTGGTCCGGCTGGACGGCGCGGTCGAGTCCGCGGTCCAGCTCGGTGTCGCCGACGTGATCGCCGACGTCGTCGAGACCGGTACTACGCTCCGCCAGGCCGGCCTCGAGGTGTTCGGCGACGTGATCCTCAAGTCCGAGGCCGTGCTGATCACCCGGCACGGCGTCGACAAGCCGACCGGGCTGGAGCAGCTGGTACGCCGGCTGGAAGGCGTCCTGGTCGCGCGCAACTACGTGATGATGGACTACGACATCCGCGCCGAAGCCGTCGAGGCCGCCAACGCGGTCGCGCCCGGGCTCGAGTCGCCGACGGTCTCGCCGCTTCATCGGGAAGGCTGGGTCGCCGTCCGGGTGATGGTGCTCCGAGCCGACGCACAGCGGATCATGGACCAGCTCTGGGAGGTCGGGGCGCGCGCGATCCTGACCACCGACATCCACGCCTGCCGGATCTGAGCTGCTTGCGATGACCCCGAAGGCGTTGTGGACGTTCCACCCGTGGGCGATCGCGGTGATGGCCGGCGTGATGGGACTGTCGATCGTCGCCGTCTTCGGGGTGATCTGGATCCGGCTGTCGGCCGACGCGCGCGACACCTTCACCCTGTTCCAGCGGCTGACACTGCTGGCGTTCTTCGGCACGGTCCTGTACCTGCTGTACCGGATGGCGACCGTCCGCGTCACGGCGTACGAGGACAGCCTGCGCGTCCGCAACGTCTTCCGTACCTACCGCTATCAGTGGAACGACGTGAAGGCGTTGCGTTTCCGCGCCGGCGATCCCTGGCTCCAGCTCTTCGATACCGAAGGCAACCGCCTCGGCATCCTCGCGGTCCAAGCCTCGGAGGGTGCGCGAGCGGGCCGAGCCGCCAAGGAGCTGGCAGCCGTCGCCCGCTCGCACGGCGCCGGTTAGATACTGACCCTGAAGCTCGTGGTGTGTGCGTCGCCGGGCTTCAGTACGACGAGATCGTCGCCGCTGATGAACGCGTCCGGCGGACAGGTCATGGGCTCGACCGCCAGTCCCACCCGGCCGAGAGCGTTGGCCGTGTAGAGCTGCATCCACTTGGTGTCGCTGGTGAGCCTCGCCGAGTTGCCGGTCGCGGGGTCGGTCAGGCGGACCTCCCAGGCGTCGGGCAAGTTGGTGAAGGCGTTGTCGATGTCCAGATCCTGGAGTTTGCGAGCCTGACCGAAGTCGTACTGCGAGCCGGCCACCGGTGCGAGTCCGATAGGGCTCAGCCGGTCCGGGGTGACCTCCAGCCAGTCGGCGGCCGTGAACTCGAGCTCGCACTCGTCGATCTGGCGGCCGACGGTGAGGTACGGGTGCGTCCCATACCCGTATGGCGCGTCGCCGGCCCCGACGTTGACCGCGCGGGCAGCGACGGTGAGGCCGTTGGTCGCGTCGAGCTGATACGTGAGGGTCAGGTCCAGCTGATGCGGATACCCCGGCTGCCCGTGCAACCGATAGCCGACCTCGACGAATGACTCGTCGCTCCCGTCGTCGAGGCGCTCCCAGTTGGCCCAGCGGGTCAGCCCGTGGATCGCGTTGTTCCGCGCCGGCTCAGTCAGGTACAGCTGCTGGTCGACGCCTTGGAACGTGTACTTGCCATCCGTGATCCGGTTCGGCCACGGAAACAAGTGCTGACCGATCCCGGCGCGCGCGGGTTGGTCCTCGGGGTAGCCGAGGAGGACTTCGCGTCCGGCGTACGAGAGCCCGCGCAACCCACCTCCCACGCTCACCACGGTTCCGGAGTACTCCCCGGCGCGAATAGTCCACTGGTCACCCGACGGCAAGACGCTCATGCCCCCATCCTCGCGCACCCGCAGACCGCCACCACGCTGCCCGCCAGGTTCGCGAGGGGATACGTCCCGCTCGACAGGAGGTAGTTCACGCCACCTAGTGCACCTTGAGCGCAGCCGGCGCTTTCGCGTACAACGTCTCGGGGTGTACTACCTGTCGAGCGGGACACATCCCGCACGGCCACGGGCATGCGGCGGTAGTGGCGAGGCGAGAGAAAGGCAAAGGCGGGGCGATGGAAGCGTGGGGCGATGGCAGTCGGGCGAAGGCGCCGGCCGGGTGAAAGGCGGTCGGCTGTGCACGCACAACTCGTGCTGTGGGGTGTCCGACGAGCGTGAGGTGGGCCGGGTTTTGCCGGTTGTGCGTGCGTTGGCATTCGGCAGAACTACAAGCGAGTGAGCCTGAGGCAGCGAGGAGGCAGGTGCGCCGAGGTCGCTCCGAGGCGGCGGGGGTTAGCTGGCCGCGGAGTCGTGGGGGAGGTTGACGGACTTGGTGATGAGCTCCAGGGCCGGGTCGTGCGGGAGGGTGGGGTTGCCGTCGACTGTCAGGTTGGCTCGGGTTCGGGTGTTCTCGGAGGCGAAGTGGTCGCGCTCCCAGCGCATCCACTCGAGCCAGTGGTCGCGGAGCGCCTCGCCGTCGCGTTCGATGCCGCGGTCGAGGCGGATCTCGTTGGTCGTCTCGATCCAGATCTTCAGCGACTGCCAGGTGTCGGCGTCGCGGTCGCAGGAGGTGACGCCCTCGACGATCAGCAGCTCGACGGTCGCCGGTACCAGGTGGAGCTCGGCGTACGCGCCGGCCGCCCAGTCGTACCGCCGGTACCGTCCCTCGCGGCCGTCGGCCAGGCGGGTCAGCACGTGGTCACGCAGGAGCGCGAAACCCCGTACTGCGCCGTCCCAACCGTCGTACAGGTCGTCCATGTGTAGTACCCGGGTGTGCACGCCGCGCGCCTCCGCACGCGCGGCGAAGCGGTCGGCCAGGGTGCTCTTGCCGGATCCGGCCGGGCCGTCGATGCTGATCAGCCGGGTCTTGCCGAGCCGGGCGGGAGCCGCCTGGACGTGGTCGAGCAGGCTGTCGATGGTCACCGGCCATCCGTCAGAGGGCCGGTCGGCCTGAGAGCTGCCGGGCTTTGGGTGGGGGTTCAGGGGGTCGCTGGTCAGGCGATTAGTTGATTCCATGGCGTTTCAGGATGTCCTCGATCTCGTCGAACTCCGACGATTCCTGACCCTTCGCCGCCTTGGGGGCCTTGGCGGGTTGCGGGGTCTTGGCGGGCCGGCCGGCGTTCGCGGGGGCGGGGCCGCCGGCGGTCAGTTCACCGATCGCGTCAGAGGCCGGCCGGGTGGCCGACTGGGTCTTGGGTGCCTTCTCCCGGTTCCCACCCCGGCCCTTGGCCACACCGGAGACGACGTAGAGCACGACCGAGACGCCGAACAGCGCCACGCCGGCCCACACGGTGGGGGAGAAGATCAGGTGCGCGACCCAGCTGCTGACGGACTTCGCCACGTCCCAGATCAGCTCGAGCAGCCCGGTCAGGTACAGGGAGACCGGGAGCAGCGACCAAGCCACGCCGCGGACGCCCGAAGCGAGTCCGCGACGCCGCCAGGCGGCCCACGAACCGATCAGGCCGAGCAGGGTGAGGCCGACACAGAACGGCAGCAGCGTCAGATCGTTGAAGTCAGGCACATACCCAGGCTCGCACAGGAACGCCACGATCCAAGGGGGGAACAGCCCTGACACCACCCTGAAACCCGGCTCCGGGGAGGCTGAGCGGACAATGAGACCCGTGCAACCAGAACGCAAGCTTGCCTTCACCGGGTTCGATGACGACGACGGGTCGGCTGATGCCGCCCTCGGCGCGGCGTTGGTTCAGCGGGACCACGGGGCGATTCTGGCGGCGTTGACCAAGGCGCGGCTGCTGGTGCCGGTGGTGGCGATGCTTGGCGAGGTCGAGTACGACGAACGCGGGCTGGCGCATGACAAGACGTCGGACATGGCTGTGGCGCTGCTCAAGGGCCAGGACGGGCGCAACGCGCTGCTGGCGTTCACGAGCACCGAGAGCCTGAAGCTCTGGAGCCCGGAGGCGCGGCCGATGCCCGCTCAGGCGCAGCTGGTCGCGACCGCCGCGATCCAGGAGGGTGCCGCCGCGATCGTCCTCGACGTGGCCGGCCCCGCTCCGGCGGTGATCGAGACCGACGACGTACGCCGGGTAGCCGCCGGCCTCCAGGTGGTCAGACTGGAAGACGGCGGCTACGGCTGGATCTCCACCGGCGAGTGACTCAGCCAGCTGGAGAGTTGACGGCGTCCATGGGCTTGGCGCGCATCGCCAGGCGGCCCGCGATGCCCGTGACCGGCAGGACCAGCAGCAGGACGAGCACGATCCAGCCGAGCAGGACCCAGATCGGTCCGGACGGCAGGGGCCAGCCCCGGGTGGCGATCGCGATCGGGAAGACGCTGAAACAAGCGGCGACCAGGCCGAGTACGAGCCCGAGGGCCGCGATCACCAGATTCTCCAGGTAGAGCATCTTCGAGACCTGCTTGCGCGTCGACCCGGTCAGCCGCTGCAAACCGAACTCGCGCCGCCGATCGAGTACCGCCACAGCGATCGTGTTGATCGAGGCGATCGCGGTATAGGCGATCGCGATCGCCGCCAGCAGGTACGCGATCCAAGCATCGATCCCGAGCCCCGCGTCGTACTCCGCGGAGAGCAACGACCGCCCACCAACCGTCGTCCCCGGCCACTTCTGCAGGTCCACCGGCTTGGACGTCTTCAACAAGATCTGCGAAGGCAACCCGGCCGTCGTATGCGCCGCCAACAATGCCGAAGGCAACAAGATCGACTCGTACCCCGAAGTGCCGTCGACCAGCGCCACGATCTTCACCTTGATCAGTGCGTCATCACCCAGCCGGACACCGATCTGATCCCCGACGCCGACCTTCAGATGCTTGGCCGCACCCGGCGGCAGCGCAACGGTCTCTCCGGTGAGCTGATCCAGCGACCCAGCGCGGACTTTCCCCTTGTAAACAGGCCCATTCAGCCCGAGCAACGGCCACGGATCGCTCGTGTGCGTGGTGTCGTACGGCTCCTCGATCCAGCCCTTGCTCCGAACCAGCTCCGAAGCCGCCGTTACCCCCGGCGCACTCCGAACCTCATCGAACAACCCCGCCGGAATACCACCCGTCTCGCTCGTGATGACGGTATTGGCGATCAGATTGTCCGTGTACGCCTCGACGGCCGCCTTCTGCTGCGTCGTCTGCGAGTAGATGTTGCCCAGCGCAATCGCCGTGGCCAGCATGATCGGCACCAGAATCGCCGCGAACTGCACAGCCCGGACTCGCAGGTTGATCACAGCCAGTACGCCGTTCGTCCCCGCGCGCCGCTCCAGAAATCCCGTGACCCGGCTGGTGAGCATCGCGCGAATCACCAGCGGCCCGAGCACGGCAACCGCGATCGACCCCGTGAGCACAGCCGGCCCACCGATCGCAGCTGCATTCGTCGGGCTCATGAAGATCGTCGACACCCCCACCCCGACCGTCGCCGCAGCGAAGACCGCGCCGATGATCAGCCGCACCCGACCGATCACAACCGGCGGTACCGCAGCCTCCGTCAACGCCTGGATCGGCCTGATCTTCGCTGCACGCCCAGCGGCGAACCCGACCGTCAGCCGCAGAATCACCAGCGTCAGCACAGCAGCCCCCGCAAACGGCAGCGGCCCCTGATCGAACCGCAGAGCAGCCGGTACTACGCCATTGCCGCTCAGCATCCCGAAGATCCAGTGACCCATCGTCCGACCCAGCAGCAGCCCCGCAGCCAGCGCGATGATTGCCACCAGCATCGTTTCGGCGACGACCATCTTGCGGACCTGACCGGGCGTCGCACCGCTCGCCCGCAGCAACGCGAGCTCCCGACGCCGCTGCCGAACGGACAACCCGATGGTCGCGGACACGACCAGTGCCATCACCACAGCGACCATGCCACCGAACACGCCCGACAGGATGATGAGCGGAAGACTCGTCGCGATCCCGGCAAACTCAGCCGCGCCCCGATCGTCCCCGGTCAGCGCAGTCACACCCTCGGGGAGTTGGAGTCGCTTGGCGAGGTCGGCGGCAATAACACCAGCTGCTGGAAAAACACCGATCGCGTCGACGCGAGCAGGCGTATCAGCCGCCGCGAAGAAGATCGACGGCACATCGACCCCGCGCTGGGCCGAGGCCACCCCAGCCAGCACGAACTCCCGAGCCGTGCCACTCACGATGACCGTCACCTTGTCGCCCGGCTTGGCATTACCCGCCAGCCGGCCATCGAGGACGACCTGACCGGCCGCGGGCGCAGTACCGGAGATCAGCTTGTACGGCGTAAGCGCAGCCGATGCCCACGCATGGCCGGCCAGCACCGCGTTGCCGGACCCAGCACTGTCCTTCCCGGACCCATCGCTGTCCTTGCCGGAAGCAACGCCCTCCTCGCCGGGAGCGACGCCGGAGGCGAGGGCTGCGGGGAACGAGACGTCCGGGATCGCCTGCGCGACGCCCCCGACGCCAGCGAGCTTGGCGACCAGCGCCGGGTCGACACCGTGGCGCTCGGGGTACGCGACGGACCCCGAGCCGTTCGGCGGATGGTACGCGGGCCGCCCGATCACGATGATCGGCGCAGCCGCGAGCCGTTGCGGTGCGGCATTCAACCGCAGCCCCGTCTCGAGCAAGCCGCCAGCGGCCGACATCAGCGAGCTACCAAGCAGCACGGCGACGAAGATCGCCAGGAACGCCGCGGTACGGAACCGCAAGCTGGACAACGCGAGCCGGATCATCTCGTCACACCTGCTCTGGAGGAAGTCAAACGGGAGAGTTTGGCGAGCTCCGCGGCGACGCTTTCCGCAGTCGGCGCGGGGGACTCCGACACGATCTGGCCGTCGACGAGGAAGACGACCTTGTCGGCGTACGAGGCCGCGACCGGGTCATGCGTGACCATCACGATCGTCTGGCCGGAGGCGCGGGCCTGGTCCCGCAACAGCGTCAGTACCTCGAGCGCCGTCTGCGTGTCCAGCGCTCCGGTCGGCTCATCCGCGAAGGTGATCGCCGCCGACCCGGCCAGCGCGCGAGCGATCGCGACCCGCTGCTGCTGACCGCCCGACAACTCACTCGGCCGGTGCCTGGTCCGCTCACTCAGCCCGACCCTCCGGATGACCTCGGTCACCCAAGCCTCATCCGGCGTCCGCCCGGCCAACGTCTGCGGCAGGACGATGTTCTGCCGGACGGTCAACGCAGGCATCAGGTTGAACGCCTGGAAGACGAAGGCGACATGCTCACGCCGGAGTTCCGTCAACGCGGTCTCGTCAAGGCCACGCAACGGCGTACCGGCCAGGTGGACCTCACCCGAGCTGGGCTCATCCAGCCCGGCGGCACAATGCAGCAACGTGCTCTTGCCGGAACCGGACGGCCCCATCACCGCCGTGAAGGTGCCTTGGGCAAAGGAGTAGCTCACCCCGCCCAGCGCGGTGACCGCGCTGGGCCCGGATCCGTACACCTTCTGTACTTCGCTCAGCTCAACCGGAGCATTCATCGCGCAACCCGAGGGTCGAGCTGCGACTTGCGGTGGTACGACTCGTTCGCCCACCAGAGCACGCCGACCGCGAGCCCGAGCCCGAGGTCGGACCACAGCCACCACGGCCAGTCGAGGTGACCGAAGGCGGCCAGCACGACCCAGATCACGAACTGGATGACGCAGACCGCGAGCCAGCCGACCGCCGCGATCCGCAAGGCGAGCGTCAGCCCGGTCGGCGGTACCGCGTCGTGCAGACCAGCCAGTACTTCGCGCAGCTGGCCACGTCGGTGGGACTCGTTGAGCAGCCGGTGCCGATCGGCAGCCTGCTGGGCGGACAGAACTCCTTGCCGGGCGGCGCTCTCGATCTTGGCGTGCGCCGCCTGCTTGTCGGTGTAGCTGAGCTCCAGCTCGTCGGGCGAGACGAGCGGGCCGAGGGTTGCGCTGAGTGTGTTCATGGCAAATAGCGTATGGGTTGAACAGTTTCATCTTGGATGGTCCTGGAACCCGTTTCAGGGGTAGATCTAACTCCCCTGCGCGCCGGGGGCCAGGCCTTCCTGCGCTACGCGGTCGCGTGCGGAAGGATGGGGGGATGACCGACGAGCCGGCGCAGCTACCGCCCGGCCTCGCCCTGTCCTGGGGCGTGTACCCGGTCCAGCGCCGCGGCCCGAAGCCCGCCTTCACGGTCGACCAGATCGTGGCCACCGGCACCGAGTTCGGCGACAGCCAGGGCTTCGAGGCGATCTCGCTGCAGAAGATCGCGGCCCACCTGGGCGTCAGCACCAACGCGCTCTACCGGTACATCAGCTCCAAGGACGAGCTGATCGTGCTCGTCGCCGAGAAGGCCTGGGGCCGCCCACCGGAGTACATCCTGCAAGCACCCGGCTGGCGTGAAGGAGCCCGCGCCTGGGTCAAAGCACAGGTCGACCGGTACGCCGAACGCCCCTGGTTGCTCGACGTACCGATCCGCGGCGCCCCCGTCACGCCAAACCTCCTGCACTGGGTCGAGACCTTGCTGCGCGTGATGGCCGACACCGGCCTGAGCCAGCACGACGCCCTCGGCTGCGCCGTCCTCTTCGACGGCTACGTCCGCAGCTACGCGAGCCTGGCCCGCCAACTAGCCGCCAGCGACTCAGCCCCAGTCGAGTCAGCTGCAGTAGGCGCCTTCCTGGTCCCACGCCTCCAGTCAGCCGGCTACGACCAACTCCTCGCCATGTACACCAACCACGAATACGAAGACACCCTCGGCGACGACCTCGACTTCGGCCTCGACCGCATCCTCGACGGCATCCAGACCCTCATCGACCGGCGTCCTTGAACACCAAGCGGTGACCTTGGACATGAAATAACTTGTTCAAGGTCACCGCTTGGTGTTCAAGCCCACCAGTGGTGGGCTTGACCGGGGTCAGGTGGGGAAGACGATGCGGACTGGGCCGGTCGTGCGGGCTTCGACCCAGGTGCGGTGGAAGTCGCTGCCGGGGGCTAGTTCTGCGCGGTGGGCGGGCTGGGTGCGTGGGTTGGCCGGGCATTGGAGGGTGGTGGCCGGTTGGGGGTGGACGCCGTTGGTGCGGATCTCCGTGATGATGTCGGCCAGGGCTTGGGCAGCCGGTTTGCGGTGGTGGTCGACGGTGAAGAGGCCTAGGTCGTACTCGCGGTCGGGGAAGTCGAGCAGCCGGCGGTCGATGTCGTGGGAGGACCACCAGGTGATGCCCCAGAGGGCGGGGTTGTGGACGACCAGTTCGACGGTACGACGGGTGAACTCGGCCTGCAGGTCGACGGGGATGTCAGGGCCCGGTACGCCGATCTCCTGCAGCCAGACAGGTCGCGAGCTGTCCAGCGAGGTGGCGGCCGCGAGCTCGACCAGGTAATCAGCATGCGTCAGCGTCGCCGGACCGAGCGGGCCGTCCACCCGTGAGACCCCGTTGAATACCCACGAGTGGACGGTGCTCAGATCACCCAGGTCGACCACGTCGGCCGGGAGGAACGGGTGGTCGGACTTGTACCAGGCGTCGTCGAAGACCGAGTGCAGCGCGAGCACATCGGGCGCGGCCTTCTTCAGCGTCAACAGCAGCTCGTGGGCCCAGCGGGTGGAGGCCTCGGGGGTGGTCGAGCTGTCCGGCCAGAGGTTGTTGACCTCGTTGCCCAGGGTGATCGCGAAGACGTTGGGCTTGGTGGCCACCGCACGCGCCACCGCATCGACATACGCGGTGAGTCCGTCGCGGACCGTCTCGCTCTCGAAGAGGCTGCTCTTGTGCCAGGTGAGCACCCACGACGGCAGGAAGTCGAAGCTCGACAGGTGACCCTGGATCAGGTCGACCGCGACGGTCAGGTCGTGCTCGGCGGCCGCGTCGATCAGGTCGAGCAGGTCGTCGATCGCGCGCTCGCGGATGATCGCCCGGTTCGGCTGGATCCACGGCCAGATGGGGAACACGCGCACGTGGTCCAGGCCGAGCCCGGCCAGATCGGCGAAGTCCCGGCGGACCGCCGCCGGGTCGTAGTCGAGCCAGCTGTAGAACCACCCCGACGACGGGACGTAGTTCGCGCCGAACCGGGGCGTGGCGGGATCCGAGAGCATGAGAAGGATGCTAAATCGGTTTAGCAAAAACCGCCAGCCGCCTGCTCAGGAGCTGGGCGGGGCAGTCGACTCGCGGACGGTGAGGACCGGATCGGCGGTGCGCAGGTTGATCACGTTCTCGGGATGGGCGATCACTTCGAGTAACACCTCGGCAGCCTGGCGGCCGAACTCGAAGGTGTCGCGGGACAGGGCCGTGAGGGCGGGATGCATCAACTGGGTGAGGATCGAGTCGTCGAAGGCGACGATCGAGAGGTCGCCGGGGACCGAGACGCCCATCTCCATCGCGACGCCCAGGCCGGCCACGGCCATCACGTCGCTGTCGTAGACGATCGCGGTCGGGCGGTCCGCCTGGGAGAGCAGTTTGCGGGTGGTGGCAGCGCCTTCGGCGTCGCTGAAGTCGGTGGTCAGCGACGGCGCATCGATCAGGCCGAGGCGTGGTGCGGCGTCACGGACGGCACGGATCCGGCGCTGGGTGTGCTGGAAGTTCGGCGTACCGGCGACGTGGGCGATCCGGCGGTGGCCGAGTGCGGCGAGGTAGTCGACGATCGAGAGCATCGCGTCGCGGTCGTCGGCCCAGACGGAGGCGAGCGCGCCTTTACCGCCGCGGCCGCCGATCACCACTGCAGGCAGTTCGAGCGCGCGGAGAGCGTCGATCCGCGGGTCACGGACGGTGAGGTCGACCAGGATCACGCCGTCGACGCGGTGTTCGGAGGTCCAGCGCTTGTAGACCTCGATCTCCGCCTCGGTGTTCTCGACGATCAGCAGCTGCAGCGAGATCGAGTGCGTGGACAGCCCGGATTGCAGGCCGGAGAGC
Organism: Kribbella sp. NBC_00382; assembly: GCF_036067295.1. Classification (NCBI taxonomy): domain Bacteria; kingdom Bacillati; phylum Actinomycetota; class Actinomycetes; order Propionibacteriales; family Kribbellaceae; genus Kribbella; species Kribbella sp. NBC_00382. Next base: position 56,912 of record NZ_CP107954.1, on the reverse strand, counting down.
AGGTGCGCGAAGAACGGTTCGACGCCGAGCGTGCGCGCCGGCCGGGCGATCACCAGCCCGACGGAGTCCACCCGCGAGGCGCCCAGTGCGCGAGCGGCGCTGTGCGGCCGCCAGCTCATCTGCTCGGCGATCTGCAGGATCCTCGCCCGGGTCGCGTCGCTCACCCCGGGCCGCCCGTTCAGCGCGAAGGACACCGCGCCCTTGGAGACCCCCGCCTTGTCAGCGATGTCCGCAATGGTCGGTCGTGCCATCGGAGGCCCTCCCTCACGTGTAGCTGTGTCAATCGATACAGGCCTTGACATCGGATTCTACGATGTGGATAGTGCAGGAGCTATACCGGTTTATCACCTCAGGAGAATTCCATGCGTAGTCGTCGTCTGACCGGAGTGGCAGCTCTTGCCGCCGCGGCACTCACTCTTGCTGGTTGTGGCCTCGGTTCCTCCGACGACACGTCGTCCGGCAGCAAGCCGACCGTTGACGCGAACGCCCAGGTGACGGGTGCCGTCAGCTTCCAGACCTGGGCCCTCAAGCCGAAGTTCACCTCGTACGTCGAGGGCGTGATCAAGGCCTTCGAGGCGAAGTACCCGGGCACCAAGGTGACCTGGCTGGACCAGCCGGGTGACGGCTACGACAAGAAGGTGCTCAGCCAGGCCTCGGCCGGCGATCTGCCGGACGTCGTCAACCTGCCGCCGGACTTCGCGCTGCCGCTGGCCAAGCAGAACATGCTGCTCGACGTCGGTGCGGCGGACCCGAAGATCAACGAGGAGTACGTCGAGGGCGGCGTGCAGGCGTACCAGTACCAGGGCCAGACCGGCACCTTCGGCTACCCGTGGTACCTGAACACCGACATCGACTACTGGAACGCGACCAAGTTCGCGGCCGTCGGGCTGGACGCGAAGAACCCGCCGAAGACCTTCGACGAACTGCTCGCCGCGGCCAAGGTGATGCACGACAAGTCGGGCGGCAAGGAGTACATGATGAGCCGGCTGCCCGGCATCGGCGACTTCACCAACGCCGGCGTCAAGGTGCTGTCGGACGACGGCAAGAAGTTCACCTTCAACACCCCGGAGGCCGTCGCGCTGCTGGACAAGTACGCCGCCGCCTACAAGGCCGGCTACCTGCCGCGCGACATCCTGACCCAGGAGTACCTGGGCAACTCCAAGCTCTTCACCCAGAACAAGGTCGCCTGGACCACCGGCGGCGGCAACGCGATCGTCGACATGCAGAAGGACAACCCGTCGCTGAAGGGCAAGATCGTCGCGTCGCCGGCGCTGGACACCCCGCCGCTGTACGTCCAGGGCCTGTCCGTCTCGGCCAAGACCAAGAACCAGGCGGCCGCGATCGCGCTGGCCCGGTTCGTCACCAACGCCGAGAACCAGGCCGCGTTCGCGAAGATCGTCAACATCTTCCCGTCCACCAAGGCCTCGGCCAACGACCCGTACTTCTCCAAGTCGGACGGTACGCCGGAATCGGACGCCAAGGTGCTCGCGTTCGAGTCGCTGGCCAAGGCCAAGGCGCTGCAGCCGGCCGTGATCAGCGGGGCGACCAACGACTTCATCAACCAGCAGATCTCGCTGGCGATCTCCGGCAAGGTGACGTCCCAGCAGGCCCTCGACGCTGCGGTGGCCAAGGCCAACCAGCTGCTCGCCTCCTGATCGATGCGCTACCACCGCTGGTTCACGCCGTGGGTGCTGGTGATCCCGGCACTCGCCTGGTTGCTGGTGTTCAACCTCTGGCCGTCGATCAACACCGTCATCTTGTCGTTCACCAACGCCAAGCCGATCGGCGGCGGCACCTTCGTCGGGCTGAAGAACTTCGAGGCCCTGCTGCACGACGAGCAGTTGCGCTGGGCGCTGCTGAACAGCGTCATCTACATGGTGGTCTGCCTGCCGTTCCTGACCATCCTGCCGCTGCTGCTCGCCGTGCTGGTGGAGAAGAAGCTGCCCGGGATCACCTTCTTCCGGACCGCCTTCTACACCCCGGTGGTCGCCTCCGCGGTGGTGGTGGCGCTGATCTGGCAGTGGATCCTGGACGATCGCGGCCTGGTGAACGGCCTGGCCGAGAAGCTCGGCGTGATCTCCGGGCCGCTGCCGTTCCTCAGCGACCAATGGCTTTTGTTGCTCAGCGCAATCAGTCTGACGATCTGGAAGGGGCTCGGGTACTACATGATCATCTACCTGGCCGCCCTCGGGAACGTCGGCCGTGAGCTGCACGAAGCCGCCGCGGTCGACGGTGCGTCGGCCTTCCGCCGCTTCCTCAACGTGACGATCCCCGGAGTCAGGGGAACGATGGTGCTGATCTCGATCCTGATCTCGGTGTCGGCCCTGCGGGTCTTCTCCGAGCTGTTCATCCTGAGTGGCGGCAAGGGTGGTCCCGGTGGCCGGGACAACTCGGTGGTGATGCTGATCCAGCAGTACAGCCAGGGCTTCGAAGGCAACCTCGGCTATGCGTCGGCGCTGTCGATCGTGCTGTTCTTCGTCACCGTCGTACCGATGCTGGTGTTGGCCCGGATGAACAGGAAGGCGGCGGACGCATGAGCACGGTGACAGACCCGGTACGGCCGGTCGCACTGCCGGATGCTTCCGGTACTCCGCCGCGGAAGTGGAAGCGGGGGACCTTCAGCTTCAACTCGTTGTCGCCGACCGAGAAGGTCGTTCGGTACCTGCTGCTGGTGTTCGTGCTGATCATCACGATCGGTCCGTTCCTGTGGCAGTTGTCGACCTCGCTGAAGGGGTCGGGGGAGGACATCTACACCCGGATCCCGCGGCTGCTGCCGTCCCAGCCGACCCTGTCGCACTACGGCGAGGTCGCCGACACCATCCCGGTGTGGAACTACATGCGGAACTCGATCGAGGTCGCGGTCCTGGTGATCGGCGGCAACATCGTCGGGTCGTCGCTGGCCGGCTTCGCGTTGTCCCGGCTGGAGTTCCGGTTCCGCAAGATCGTGCTCGGCCTGTTCCTGGCGACGCTGGTACTGCCCGGCGAGGTGACGATCATTTCGCAGTACGTCACCGTGCGGGAGCTCGGACTGGCGAACACCCTGTTCGGGGTGGCGCTGCCGGGCATGATCGGCGCGCTCAACGTGCTGCTGATGTACAACGCCTTCCGGTCGTTGCCGCTCGAGGTCGACCAGGCAGCGGTGGTGGACGGCGCGAACGTCTGGCAGCGGTTCGTCTACATCGCGCTGCCGAGTGTCCGCGGAACCCTCAGTGTGGTGGCGATCTTCTCCTTCATCGGCGCCTGGGACGACTTCCTCTGGCCGCTGATCGTGCTGACCGATCCGGACAAGTACACGCTGACCGTCGGGCTGCAGTACCTGTCCGGCACCTTCAGCAACAACCCCCGGCTGATCGCCGCGGGCACGATGATCGCGTTCATCCCGATCGTGATCGTGTTCGCGACCCTGCAGCGCTTCTTCTTCAAGGGCGTCGAGGAGGGCGCCGTGAAGGGTTAGTTCCACTGTTTGCAATCCGCCCATTGCAAGGAGCTCAAAATGTTGCGCAAGGCAATGACCTTCGCAGCCGCCGCCGTACTCGGCGCCGCGCTGCTACCGGTCGGCACGGCTCGAGCCAGTACGACGGCCGACAGCAAGCGGGTCGTCGTGTACTACCAGACCCAGTACGTCAACGGCGCCTACGTCTCGCCGAAGGCGCTGACCGACAACAACACCGGCGTCACGAACGTACTGGTCGGCGCGATCCACCTCGACCCGGATGTCGTGCACCTCAACGACGATCTGCCGGACGCCGCGAAGTTCACCCAGATGTGGGCCGACCTGCACGCGATGCAGGCGGCCGGCGTCAAGGTGTCGGCCTTCGTCGGCGGCGCGGCGCAGGGCAGCTTCCAGCGGCTCGACACCGACTTCACCACGTACTACCCGCGACTGAAGAACCTGGTCACGACGTACGGGCTGGACGGGCTCGACCTGGACGTCGAGGAGAGCATGTCGCAGGCCGGCATCAACCGGCTGATCGACCAGCTGACCACGGACTTCGGCACCGGCTTCATCATCACGCTCGCGCCGGTCGCTCCCGCGCTGACCGGCGGCGGCAACCTGTCCGGCTTCAACTACGAGACGCTGGAACGCGATCGTGGCACCAAGATCGACTGGTACAACGCCCAGTTCTACTGCGGCTGGGGCTCGATGGCGAACACCACCGGCTACGACAACATCATCAACCGCGGGCTGATCCCGGCGTCGAAGGTGGTCGCGGGCGTGGTGACGAACTCGGCCAACTGCGGCGGGTACGTCGCGTTGCCGACGCTGAAGAGCACCCTTGCGGCGCTCGTCGTGAAGTACCCGACCTTCGGCGGCGTCGACGGGTGGGAGTACTTCAACTCTGACCCGGGCGGTACCGCGGCGCCGTGGCAGTGGGCGCGCGAGATGACCTCGGCGATGTCGGGCGGTACCGGCGGTCCGGCGAACCTGGCGCTCAACAAACCGGCCACCGGGTCGGCTTCCTGCGCCTCCACCGAAGGCCCGGCCAAGGCCTTCAACGGCAGCGTTTCCGGCGGCAACTCGGACAAGTTCTGCTCGCTGGCCGCCACCAAGTACCTGCAGGTCGATCTCGGTACTTCCCAAGCGCTCGGCTCCGTCGAGATCTCGCATGCGTCGGCCGGGGGCGAGTCCGCGTCGTACAACACTCGCGCCTTCACCGTGCAGACCTCCACCAACGGCACCACCTGGACCACGCGAGCCACCGTCACCAACAACACGGCGGCGGTCACCACGCACTCCGTCGCCGGGGTGAGCGCCCGCTATGTCCGCCTCAACATCACCACTCCCACTCAGGGCACCGACCCCGCCGCCCGCATCTACGAAGTGAAGGTCTTCGCCTGAGCTAGGGACCAGCAAGCCCGCGCCGAGCCTCCTTTCCTCGGCGCGGGCTTTGCTCTTGTGATGGGGCGAACATGTTCGTAACGAACATGTTCGTGTATGGTCGGAGACATGAGCGACGAGACGAGGAGCCGGCGCGAGCGACCCGCCAAGCCGGCGTTGACGCGGGACGGGATCGTGGCCACGGCTGTGGAGCTGGTCCGGGCCGAGGGGCTCGGGCGGGTGACGATGCGGCGGTTGGCGCAGGAGCTCGACACGGGGGCTGCGTCGCTTTACGTGTACGTACGCAATACGGCGGCGTTGCATGCCGCAGTACTGGATGAACTGCTCGGTGCTGTCGATCTGGGGCCGGTGACGGCCGCGGGGGACTGGCGGGAGCGGTTGGAGCAGGTGCTGAAGTCGTACGCAGGCGTGCTCTTCGAGTACCCGGGGCTGGCGCAGGCAGCGTTGGTGGCGCGGCCAGCAGGTGAGTACTACCTCGATCTGCTCGAGGGGGTACTCGCACTGCTCGCAGAGGGCGGTGTACCCGCGAAGCAGGCGTCCTGGGGTGTGGACATCCTGCTGCACTTCGCGACCTCGTCGGCTGCCGAGCATGCACCGACCGATCCGCGTCAGGCCACCCCTGAGGCCGACGCCGGGCCACTGGTGCGGGCGCTGCAGGCGTCCGAGAACAGGCCGCAGTTGGCGGCCCATGGAGATGACTTGTTGAGCGGGCCGGGTGAGGCGCGGCTGCGCTGGGGATTCCGCGTACTGATCAACGGGGTGCTGAGTACCCCGCGACCCGAAGGAGAACTCTCATGAACACTCATTACCCGATTGCGATCATCGGTGCGGGACTCGGCGGCCTGACGCTCGCCAGGGTCCTGCACGTCAACGGCATCGAGTCCGCTGTCTTCGATCTCGACGCCTCAGCCGATGCCCGCGGCCAGGGCGGCATGCTCGACATGCACGCCGAGTCCGGCCAGGCGGCACTGCGCGCGGCCGGCCTGTACGACGAGTTCCGCAAACTCGTCCACCAGGGCGGGCAGGCGATGCGCATCCTCGACAGCCACGGCACCGTGCGGCACGCCGAAGACGATGACGCAGACGAGGGCGACGAGGGCGATCGTCCTGAGATCAACCGGCACGACCTGCGCGACCTGCTGCTCTACTCCCTTCCTGCTGACACCGTGCATTGGGGCGCGAAGGTGACGGGTGCGCGGTCGCTCGGCGATGGACGGCACGAGGTGACGCTTGCCGATGGCAACAGCTTCACCGCGGACCTGCTGATCGGCGCTGACGGCGCTTGGTCGCGAGTGCGGCCGCTGGTGTCGGATGCCAAGCCGGAGTACACCGGGCTGTCCTTCGTCGAGTTCAGCCTCGAGGAGGCCGACGCCCGTCATCCGGTGGCCGCCGGGCTGGTCGGCGCGGGCATGATGATGGCGCTCGGCGACAGCCGCGGCTTCCTCGCTCACCGCGAGACGGACGGTTCCCTGCACTTCTACACCGCCTTGATGGTGCCCGCCGACTGGTCGACCTCGATCGACTTCGCGGACACCGAGAAGGTGACGACCACGCTGCTGGAGGCGTTCGAAGGCTGGAGCGACGACCTGCGCGCTCTGTTCACCGAGGCGGACACCCCGATGGTCGGCAGGCCCATCCACGCCTTGCCGGTCGGTCATCGCTGGGAGCGCGTCCCGGGAGTCACCCTGCTCGGCGACGCGGCTCACCTGATGTCGCCGTTCGCCGGTGAGGGCGCCAACCTGGCGATGCTCGACGGTGCGGAGCTGGCCGAGGCGATCGCGCGCAACGCCGATCGCGAGACGGCGCTGGGGGAGTACGAGGCCGATCTGTTCCCGCGGAGCGAGTCGGCGGCCCAGGACTCCGCCAACAACCTCGTGATCTCCTTCGCACCGGACAGCCCTCAGGGCATGCTGGACTTCTTCGCCCAGATGGGCCCGCAGTAGGCGGTACTGCGGACGCTTTCGCGCGATTCCGCCCAGGGTGCGGGGGCGTAGTACTGGCTATTCGGCGACTGGGAGCGGGCGCGTGTACTGCGGGCGGGAGGCGGCGGCTGGGTGGACCGCGCCGGTGTACTTCTCGCCGGGGCCTGCGCCGGGCTCGTCGGGGATGGTCGAGGCTTCCTGGAAGGCCAGTTGCAGCGAGCGGAGACCGTCGCGCAGGGGAGCGGCGTGGTGGTGGCCCAGCGACGGCGCGGCGGCGTCGAGGAGGCCGGCCAGCGAGTCGATCAGCGAGCGGGCCTCGTCGAGGTCGCGGTGCTCGGGCAGGTCCTCGGCCAGGCCGAGGTGGACCGCGGCCGCACTCATCAGGTGCAGCGCTGCGGTCGAGATGATCTCCACGCTCGGTACCTCGGCGATGTCCCGCGATACCGTCGACAACGGGTCCACCGAAGAGTGCTCTTCAGCGGGCGGTACAGGGGTGGCGTCAGGCGGAGTGGAGACTTGGTCGCTCATGCTGTTACTCTTACATGGCGACCGACCCGGTCCGACGGTGACCCCTGAGCGGAATACTCAGAGGACGCCAGAGGTTCAGGTCTAAGCGGAGGGCCACCTCCCACCCAGTCGACGAAGAGTCGGCGGGTCCCGGTCACGTCGAGGTTCCAAGGCTCCGGCCGGACGAAGCTCGGCGAATTGTACGGCTCGTGTTCCCGGCAACGGGGTTGCGGAGCCGTCGATCTGGGAATTGGGCCTTCGTGTGGACGCACGAGGGCCTTTTGTCGTTCTACGACGACCGACCGGCCCCGGTGCGGACTCAAGGTGGTACCCAGTAAACGAACAACCCAGGAGGACCCATCACCATTGAACTGCGCGTCAACGAGCGCATCCGCGTTCCTGAGGTGCGCCTGGTCGGACCGAACGGTGAGCAGGTAGGCATCGTCCGGATCGAGGACGCACTTCGGTTGGCACAGGAAGCCGATCTCGACCTGGTCGAGGTTGCGGCCACGGCACGCCCGCCGGTCTGCAAGCTGATGGATTTCGGCAAGTACAAGTACGAGACCGCGCAGAAGGCGCGGGAGTCTCGCCGGAACCAGACCAACACCGTCATCAAAGAGATGAAGCTGCGGCCGAAGATCGACCCGCACGACTACGAGACCAAGAAGGGTCACGTCGTCCGCTTCCTCCGTGCCGGTGACAAGGTCAAGATCACCATCATGTTCCGCGGTCGTGAGCAGTCCCGCCCCGAGCTGGGGTTCCGGCTGCTGCAGCGGCTGGCCGAAGATGTCAGCGAGCTCGGCTTCGTCGAGTCCTCGCCGCGTCAGGACGGCCGGAACATGATCATGGTGCTCGGACCGCACAAGAAGAAGTCCGAGGCGCGCGTCGACGTCGAGGCCGAGAAGGCCAAGAAGCTCGCCGAGCACGAGGCCGAGCAAGAGGCGGAGCGCCAGGAGCGTGCTGCGCAGCTGAAGCAGTACGAGGCCGAGCAGGCCGCCGGCGCCACCAAGAAGCCGAAGGGTCCGGCAGACAACCTCGACCCGGAGTGACGTGACGCTCCGGTCGCGAGGCCGGAGCCATCACCCGATCGAGTCAACGAAGAAAACCAGGAGTACATAGCCATGCCGAAGATGAAGACCCACTCGGGGATGAAGAAGCGCGTCCGGGTGACCGGTTCGGGCAAGCTGCGTCGCGAGCAGACCGGCAAGCGTCACCTCGCCGAGGCGAAGTCGACCAAGCGCAAGCGTCGCCTGTCGGGCACCGTTGAGGTCGCTTCCTCGCACGTCAAGAAGGCCAAGAAGCTTCTCGGCATCTGAAGTCCTTCCCACCCCGAACACCCCCGCCGGGTGGACCACCTTCTCGGCGCAGATACAAGGAGTAACACCTCATGGCACGCGTGAAGCGGGCAGTCAACGCCCACAAGAAGCGCCGCGTCGTCCTCGAGCAGGCCAGCGGTTACCGCGGCCAGCGCTCGCGGCTGTACCGCAAGGCCAAGGAGCAGGTCACCCACTCGCTCGTCTACGCCTACCGGGACCGCAAGGCGCGCAAGGGCGACTTCCGCAAGCTGTGGATCCAGCGGATCAACGCCGCGGCCCGCGCCGAAGGCCTGACCTACAACCGTCTCATCCAGGGTCTTCGCCTGGCCGAGATCGAGGTCGACCGCAAGATCCTCGCCGACCTGGCCGTCAACGACGCTCCGGCGTTCTCGGCGCTGGTCGCGCTGGCGAAGGCGGCCCTGCCGGCCGATGTCAACGCCAAGAGCGACGCCGCGGCCTGAGCCGCAGCATCTCTCCGATAGCACCCCGAGTGGCGAGCCCAGGTCTGCTGACCGCGCAATCCGTGCGGATCAAGCAGGCCCGCAGGCTCGCCACTCGTGCGTTCCGGCGCAAGTCCGGGCGCTTCCTGGCCGAGGGACCACAGGCCGTCCGCGAGGCCCTCGAACACCGCGAGCTGGTGGTCGAGGTCTACGCCGAGCCCGACGTCGCCACCCGGCACCGCGACCTGCGCGATCTCGCGCACATCGCCGAGGTGCCCTGGTACGACGTGAACCGCGCCGCGATCGAGGCCTTGAGCGAGACGGTCACGTCGCAAGGCGTCGTCGCGGTCTGCCAGCTGGTCGACGTACCGCTGGCTGATGCCGTACTGCCGACAGCTCGGCTCGTTGCCGTCGGCGTCCAGGTCCGCGACCCCGGCAACGTCGGCACCCTGATCCGTACTGCGGACGCGGCCGGCGCGGATGCCGTCGTACTGTCGGCCGAGTCGGTCGACCCACACAACCCCAAGGCCGTCCGCGCCAGCGTCGGCAGCCTCTTCCACCTGCCGATCACGGTCGAGGCCGATATCGTCACCGCCGCCAAGTCCTGGCGGGAACAGGGTCTGCAGGTCCTTGCCGCTGACGGTTACGGCTCCTCCGACCTCGACGACTGCATCGACGACGGCACGCTCGCCAAGCCGTCGGTCTGGCTGTTCGGCAACGAGGCGCATGGGCTGCCTGACGGCTTCGACGCAATCGTCGACCGCTCGGTGAAGGTCCCGATCTACGGTCGCGCCGAGTCACTCAATCTGGCGACAGCGGCGGCGGTCTGCCTCTATGCGTCGGCGCGGGCTCAGCGGCGTACGGACTGAATCACTTGCCGAGGCGGGCGTTGAGGCCGTCGAGCAGGCTGTCGAGGCCGAAGGCGAAGGCTTCGTTCTGCATCATGTCGCCGGCCCGGCGGGCCGCGCCGATCACATACGACATCACCGCGCCCATCGCATAGTCGACCTCACGGTCGGCGAACCCGGCGGCGCCGAACAGCACGCGTCCGCGCGAGCCGAGTGACATCGCCTTCGGCCCGAGGCTCGGCCGGGTGTAGATGACCTCCGGCAACCACGTGTGCCGCATGATCGCCGCCCGGAGACTGTGGGCGAACAGGATCGCGCCGGGCCGCCAGCCGGCCAGCTCGGGCTCCGGCATGTCGACCTCGCCGTAGACCTCGTCGATGACCAGTTCGATCAGGTCGTCCTTGGTCTGGACGTGCCAGTAGAGGCTGGTCGCGCCGGAGTCGAGTCTGGCCGCGAGCTTGCGCATGCTCAGGCCGGTCAGGCCTTCGGTGTCCAGGAGCTCGATCGCCGCTTGGACGATCTGCGTCCGGCTGAGCGTCTCGCGCGCCGGTGCCGGCCGTTCGCGGGTCCAGATCGAGTCCATGGGTTGATCCTAGCCTTCGCTGGTACGGTGTACGAGTCTGTCGTACAGTGTGCGAGTGACTAGTACAGCGTTCGAGTCAACCGCTACAGGACACCCGCGTCGCTGGTGGATCCTGCTGATTCTCTGCCTGAGCCTGCTGGTTCTGGTGGTCGACAACACCGTGCTCAACCTGGCGATCCCGTCGCTGATGCGCGATCTGGGCGCGACTCCGGCGGACATCCAATGGGTGATCGACGCCTACATCCTGGCTTTCGCCGGGCTGCTGCTGACGGCGGGCAGCCTGTCTGACCGGTTCGGCCGGCGGAAGATGCTGCTGCTCGGGCTGGTGCTCTTCGGCGCGGCGTCGCTGCTCGCGACTCTGGCCGCCAGCCCTTGGCAGCTGATCGCCTGCCGCGGGCTGATGGGCGTCGGTGGGTCGTTGCTGATGCCGAGCACGCTGTCGCTGCTGTTCACCGTGTTCCCGCCGGAAGAGCAGCGCAAGGCAATGGCCGGTTGGTCGGCGGTCGCGATGCTCGGCGTCGTGGTCGGGCCGACGGTCGGCGGGGTGCTGCTGAACCACTTCTGGTGGGGTTCGATCTTCTGGCTGAACGTGCCGATCGCCATGGTCGCTCTCGTGGGGACGCTCGCGTTCATCCCCGAGTCGCGCGGTCCGGCGCGGGCTGTCGATCCGGTCGGCGCCGTGCTCTCGATCATCGGCATGGGCGCTGTCGTCTGGGCGATCATCTCGATCCCTGCGGACGGGTTGGGGTCGGCTCGGGTGCTTGGTGGACTTGGGGTCGGGGTCTTGGCGCTGGCCGGTTTTGCCTTGTGGGAGAAGAGGAGCGCGCATCCGATGGTGCCGCTGGGGCTCTTCCGGGATCGCAATTTCAGTGGGACGAGCTTGTCGATCGTGCTGCTGTCGTTCACGGCGGGTGGGTTGCTGCTGGCGTTGACGCAGTACTTGCAGTTCGTACTCGGGTACAGCCCCCTGAAGGCCGGCCTGGCGCTGATCCCGTACGCCGTGGCCGCGACGGTCTTCAACGGTCTCGGCGCCACGCTGGGCAAGAAGCTGGCCGATCGGACGCTGATCGTGGTCGGGCTGACCGTCATCGCGGTGAGCTTCGGGATCCTGTCGCAGGTGTCCGCGTCATCGGGGTACGGGCTGTTGATCGCCGGCCTGCTGGTGATGGGAGTCGGCGGCGGGCTGGCCGGGCCAGCGGCGTACACGTTGCTCATGCAGGCGGTACCGGCTGAGCATCGCGGGGTCGGGTCGGCGATGAACGACACCGTGCAGCAGACGGGCGCGGCGCTGTCGGTCGCCGTACTGGGGAGTGTGCTTGCCGCTGCCTATACGGCTGCGCTGCCGGACTCCGTACCTCTGGCTGGGCGCGACTCGATCGCTTCGACGCTTGCCCTCGGCCCGCAGTTCTCCGAGGTCGCACGGGCCGCCTTCACCGATGCGATGTCGATCGCGATGACAGTCGGTCTGGCCGGTGCACTTGGTGGTGCTGTGGTGGCATTCCTGGTGCTGCCGCGCCGGCCTTCTGCTGAAGCCGAGATTGACGAGAGTGAGCGGGCCGTGTCAGCGTAGGCGCAGCGCGCGCCAGGGCGCCTCTTCTCCGCGGCAAGCACCGAGTGCACCTGGGTTCTTCGATTTGTGAGCGATGGCCGACGAACCCTTCGGGACGGCCTGGTTCAGCGGAGCGGGCTGCCCGGAAGGATCAGTCGATGACCACCGAACTACCCGCCAAGGCGAGCCTCAGCCAGCTCCGCACCCGTGCCAAGGACCTCCGCAAGGCCGTCGCCAAGGCCCGCCCGGACGCGATCGAGCGAGTCCGGGCACACCACCCGGAGTACCGGGGAAACGCGGTCGACCCTCTTGCTTTCACCCTGCGCGACGCCCAACTCACGATCGCCCGCGAACACGGCCTGCCCAGCTGGCCCGAACTGATGGAGAAGGTCGCCACCGAGCTCGTAGAAGGCCGCGAACTCCACCGCTACTTCGGCGTCGAACTCAACAACGAGACCTGGGACCTGATGGACCAGATCGACGAAACCAGCCCGCTGGCCGACCAGGAACGACTCCTCTACGGCGCCTACGCGGCTTGCCTCCACTGGCTAGAAGCCGGCAACGAGGCAAACCACGCCCGCGGCGAACAGTTGATAGCCCGAGCAGCCCTCCGAATCGGCCGCGGCCCTCTCGGCCTCCACCACGCCCAACGCTGCCTGGACCTGGTCCTCACCCACCCCGACCAGATGTCCGACTGGGACGAGCCTTTCGCCCGAGAAGCCCTATCCCGAGCCCTAGCCGCCACAGGCTCCCTACCCGCCGCCCGCCTCGAGCGGACCCGCGCCATCGAACTGACAGCCCTGGTAGCCAACCCCGGCGACAGACAAGTAATCGAAACCGAAATGGCCAAAGGCCCTTGGTTCGGCCTGCTCGAATAACCCCCACACCCCTCCGTTGCGCTGCCCGACAACATTGCGCCCGACCACCTCTAGCGCGATCAACCAATGAGCTCGCCCCTCGGCCCCTTGTCCCGGCCGAGGGGCAGCGCATACCCGCCCGTCGCCCGTAACGGCCGGCTAGGACAAGACTTTCGCCCCAGAGGCCTTGCCCTGCAGAGAGGGGCCCCTGGTTCGGCCGCCCACGTAATACCCCACCCACCCGAGGGTGCGTCCTTCCGCCGCGCTGCTTGACGAGGCTGCGCACGACCAGCTTCGGCGAACTGACCGAGTGGGATCGCTCAGTCGGTTAGGTCGCCGCCTTCCTCCCGTCATGCCCACCGCCCTGCAGAGGACCGGCCCTCCAGAGCAGGCCATTTCCCGGGCAGCTCAGTTGCACCTCGGGGCAGATCCCTACGCCCCTCCCTTCATCCACAGATCTCCCTCCCCTGTGGACAACCTGACCGAATCCGGCCATTCACGAATCCCTTACAAACAAGGGGTTCCCGGCTTCGGAAACTGTCGGTGGCGGTGTCTAGGGTTGTGTCCATGGAGATCTCGCAGCTACGACCCGCGTACCTCCAGAGCGACAGCGAAGTGATCGTCACTCTGGACACGGTCGAAGCTGCCCTGAACACTCTTGGCTCCTACCGCCTCGAGCTCCTCGGCGAGGTCGAGTCCCGCGGCCTGGCCAAGGAACTCGACGCCCGCAACACCATCGAACTCCTCGAACTACGCCACCGCCGCGACCCCGCCGACATTCGTAGCGACCTCAAATTCCTCAAGAACCTCCCCAACTACGAAGCCGTCACCGCAGCCCTCGCCGTGGCCGGCGACGATCCGACCGGTCTGACCTCGGATCACGCGAGAGTCATCGTGAACACGTTGGAGAAGGCGCCCTCGACCGTGCCGTTGGAGGCGCTGCGGGTCGCCGAGGAACAGATGATCGAGGCCGCGCGCCACGTCACGCCGAGTGGTTTGCGTGATTTCGGCCGTCAGGTCCTGGACCGCCTCGACACCGACGGCCCAGAACCGGCTGAGGAAGAGGCGTATCAGAACGAGAAGCTGTGGATCCGTCCTGCCGACCATGGCGTGAAGTTCGGTGGCTACCTGGCCGGCGCGAACGCGGAACTGTTCAAGACCGCGATCCATGACCTGGCCAAACCCCACCGCACAGTGGACGGTGAACTCGACCCGCGCTCCCACGAGAAGCGTCAGGCCGACGCGTTAACCACGATTCTGGACATCGCCACCGGCGCCGACCCAACGACTGGTATCCCTGGCGTCCCGCATCTGACCGTCACTATCGACTTCACCGACCTGAAGGCACTCACCTCGGCAGCTGTGGGCGAACTCGTTTTCGGTGACAACATTTCCGCCTCCGCCGTGCGGCTCCTCGCTTGCGACGCGGCGGTGTTGCCGATCGTTCTGGGTACGGATTCTCAGCCGTTGGATGTGGGGATGGAGTACCGGTTCGTCACCCGCTACATCCGCCGGGCCTTGAACCGCCGCGATAAAGGCTGCGTCATCTGTAAAGCCCCACCGTCGCATTGCCACGCTCATCATGTTGTGCATTGGGTCGACGGCGGCCCCACCTCGATCACCAACCTGGTCTTGCTGTGTGGCGCCCACCACCGCGCCGTCCACGCCGGCCACTGGTCGGTCACCATCACCGCAGGCGTCGTCCACATCACCCGGCCCGACTGGACCATCCCCACCCCGACCAACCCCAACCCCTGGCTAACCCAACTCCCGCTGAACATGACCAACCTCAACGACGCCGCCCCCTCGACTGCTACCGCATCGTGGGCGACCACGGCCGCCTCGACAGGATCTGCACCAGCCTGGCCCGCCGGCAGCACTACGCCCCACCCCGACCACCCACGCTCGCCCTACGCCGCTACGACCTTCTCCCCAGCCGCCTCCTCGGCGATGTCCCCAGCAGCAGCTGGCCTGTCCTGGCTAACCCCCGAATACGCCGCCAATCTCAACCCCTGGGGCGAAACCGGCACCCCCTCCGCGGGCCCGTAGCCCGCCCCGACGCTCGGGTAGAACGCAGCGAGCTCCGCCACGGCGCCCCCGCCGCCCCCAACACCAAGCGCCCAGCCCAACGGCTGGACGCTCCGACCCACGTCCCGACCGCCTACCCGCGCCTCGCCAGCACTCACAGCCCGCCAGCACCCACAGCCCACCAGCACCCACAGCCCGCCCGGCCCCGCAGCCCGGGCACCTGGCACCGGTTGGTACATCCCGTCGACGCCAGGCCGGCAAACACCGGCCCAGCAACACCGACCGGGCGAACCACAACCCAGCAACGCCCGCCCAGCAGACGCCAGCGGAATTGACCGAGGTGAGCCGCTGCTGCTTGGCCGCGGCTCCCACGCGCGACAACCTCACAACGCCCGGCTCCTCGTCGGTAGCGGACTCGAGGTGGTGCCGACGTCGCCGCACGAGCATGGCGGTCGCCGAGCGCTGGCGCTCAGAGCTGACCACCGCTCAGAGTCGGCCACCATTCACCGCCGGAAGTCGAGCGGTGATCATGGGCATCCGGGGCGAAGTTCGGGCGGCCTTCTCGATCCTGCGGCAGGCCTTGAACAACCGGACGGCCGGCTGCACCCGGGTCGATGGCTGGATCGAGTCCTGCCGCTCCAAGATCAAGACTGACTTCGGCAACGGCTCGCTGAGGCAGCTCTGACGGTTTCGCCGCTCGCCCGGCGCAACAGATCGCGCCTGACCGCCATTGACCGCGCCCCGGGTGGGAAACGCCAGTACCTTGCCGACCTGGGTGGTGGACTGTGGTCGCGTTCGCGCAACGGAGGAGCGTTCACCGCCGGTTGGGCGGGAGCGGTCGAACCAGCACGCGGGGTACGAGCGGGCGTGGCGGGGCTGCGTGGGGGACGGGTTGTGGACGACCGATTCACGGTCTGGGGCCTGGGGTTCCTAGACTGCTTTGAGCAGTTTCAGGTATCAGCTACCCCGGGAAGAGAGCCATGTCCGGTCCGAACAAGAATTATGACCCCGTCGAGGTCACACCTTTGCATGCCGACGAGGTCGAACGGACGCGTGATGAGGCTCTGGACGCCTTCGCCAAGGCGAGCGATCTGAGCGCGTTGCAGGAGGCGAAGGTCGCGCATCTGGGAGAGCGGTCGCCGATCGCGCTGGCCAACCGGGAGATCGGGGCGCTGCCGCCGCAGGGGCGCAAGGAGGCCGGGCAGCGGATCGGGTCGGCGCGGAAGGCGATCAACGACGCGTTCGCCGCCAGGCTCGCCGTACTGGAGGCCGAGCACGAGGAGCGGATGCTCGCCACCGAGCGCGTCGACGTGACGCTGCCGTGGCACAGCCCGGAGCTCGGCGCCCGGCACCCGCTGAGCCTCATCTCGGAGCAGGTCGCGGACGTGTTCACCGCGCTCGGCTGGGACGTCGCCGAGGGACCCGAGGTCGAGGCCGAGTGGCTGAACTTCGACGCGCTGAACTTCCAGCCCGACCACCCGGCGCGGCAGATGCAGGACACGTTCTTCATCGACCCGCCCGGTTCCGGCACCGTACTGCGTACGCACACGTCGCCCGTCCAAGCGCGATCGATGCTCACCCGGAAGCCGCCGATCTACGTGATCTGCCCCGGCCGGGTGTTCCGCACCGACGAGCTGGACGCGACGCACACGCCGGTCTTCTACCAGGTCGAGGGCCTGGTCGTGGACGAGGGCATCACGCTCGCGCACCTCAAGGGCACCCTCGACCACTTCGTCGTCTCGATGTTCGGCGAGGGTCTGGAAGCGCGCCTGCGGCCGAACTTCTTCCCGTTCACCGAGCCGTCGGCCGAGGTCGACCTCAAGTGCTTCGTCTGCCGTGGCGAGTCGGTCGGCAACCCCGACCGCCCGTGCCGGACGTGTGGCAGCGAGGGCTGGATCGAGTGGGGCGGCTGCGGTGTCGTCAACCCGCGCGTGCTGCAGGCCTGCGGGATCGACACCGACCGGTACTCCGGGTTCGCGTTCGGAATGGGGCTGGAGCGGACGTTGATGTTCCGCAACGGCGTCGAGGACATGCGGGACATGGTCGAGGGTGATGTGCGGTTCAGCCGCCAGTTCGGGATGGAGATCTGATGCGGGTCCCACTGTCATGGCTTCGTGAGTACGTCGAGCTGCCGGCCGGTGTGACCGGTCGCGAGGTCGGCGAGAAGCTGGTCCGCGCCGGCCTCGAGGTGGAGACCGTCGACGAGGCGGGCGGCGGCCTGACCGGTCCGCTCGTCGTCGGCAAGGTGCTCAGCTACGAGCCGGAGCCGCAGAAGAACGGCAAGACCATCCGCTGGTGCTCGCTCGACATCGGCAACGACGAACCGCAATGGGTCGTCTGCGGCGCGAGCAACTTCGAGGTCGGCGACCTGGTCGTCGTCGTCCTCCCGGGCGCTGTGCTGCCCGGCGGGTTCGCGATCTCCGCGCGCAAGACCTACGGCCACGTCTCGAGCGGGATGATCTGCTCGTCCTCGGAGCTCGGTCTGGGCGATGACGGTACGCACGGCATCGTCGTACTGGAGCCAGGCGAGGCCGAGGTCGGTACCGACGCGATCGAGCTGCTCGGGCTGCGCGACGACGTGCTCGACATCGCGGTGACCCCGGACCGGGGGTACTGCCTGTCGATCCGTGGAGTCGCGCGCGAGGCGGCCACGGCGTACGGGGTGGAGCTGAAGGACCCGGCGGCGTTGACTGTCACCGGCACGCAGACGGGTGGCTACCCGGTGCGGGTCGATGACGCCGAGGCTTGCAGCGTCTTCGTGACGCGGACGGTCACCGGGATAGACCCGGCGGCGCCGTCGCCGCGGTGGTTGCAGCAGAGGCTGGTCATGTCGGGGATGCGGCCGATCTCGATCGGCGTCGACATCACCAACTACGTGATGCTCGAGCTGGGGCAGCCGATCCACGGGTACGACAAGGCCCGGTTGAGCGGCGAGATCGTCGTACGCCGGGCAACGGCCGGCGAGAAGCTGATGACGCTGGACGACCAGACCCGGGAGCTCGACACCGAGGACCTGCTGATCACCGACGACTCCGGCCCGATCGGTATCGCCGGCGTGATGGGTGGCGCGTCCACCGAGATCTCCGCGTCGACCACCGAGGTGGTGATCGAGGCGGCCCACTTCCACCCGATCGTGATCGCGCGTTCGTCGCGCCGTCACAAGCTGTCGTCCGAGGCATCCCGCCGATTCGAGCGCGAGGTCGACCCGCAGCTTCCCCGGTACGCCGCCCAGCGCGTCGCCGACCTGCTGGCCGAACTGGCCGGCGGCACCATCCAAACCGACGAAACCGTCATCGACACGCACCCGGCGCCGGCGCCGGTCACCTTCCGGGCCGATCACGCGGCGCGGGTGGCCGGTGCGCCGATCTCGGTCGAGGAGTCGACCAGGCACCTGCATGCAGTCGGCTGCACGGTTGCCCAAAGCAACGGTTCCGCCGTGGCGGCGCCGTTCGCGGTCGGCGGTAGCACGGCTGCCGCAGCCGACCTGCTGACCGTCACGCCGCCGTCGTGGCGGCCCGACCTGCGGGATCCCAACGACTTCGCCGAGGAAGCGATCCGGCTATTCGGGTTCGACAACGTGCCTTCGATCTTGCCGAAGGCGCCGGGTGGGCAAGGGCTGACCAGCTCGCAGCGGCGCCGTCGGCGGATTGCGACCGCGCTGGTTGGGGCGGGGCTGACCGAGGTTGTGTCGTACCCGTTCGTGGGCGACGCCGACTTCGATGCGATGGGGCTGCCGGCGGACGACTTCCGGCGTACGACGGTGAAGCTGGCCAACCCGTTGTCGGATGAGGAGCCGTCGATGCAGACGACGCTGCTGCCGACCTTGCTCCGGACGGCCGAGCGCAACGCCGGTCGTGGTGCCACCGATCTCGCGATCTTCCAGACCGGGCTGGTGTTCCTGCCTCGCCCGGACTCGAAGCCCGCGCCGCTGCCGTCCGTCGCGCAGCGTCCGAGCGACGCCGAGATCCAGGCGCTGTACGACGCGCTCCCGGACCAACCCCTTCACCTCGGGGTCGTGCTGACCGGTTCGCGCACGCCGACCGGCTGGTGGGGCAAGGGTCAGCCCACGAGCTGGGCGGACGCAGTACAGGTTGCTCGATCTGTTGCCGCTGTCGTCGGCGTCAAGCCGGTACTACGGAACGTCGAGCTGGCGCCATGGCACCCGGGCCGCTGTGCCGAAGTGTCCGTCGGTGGCAAGGTCATCGGCCATGCCGGTGAGCTGCATCCGAAGGTGTGTCAGGCGTTCGGGCTGCCGGCCCGGTCGGGGGCAGTCGAGCTGGACCTCGACGCGTTGATGGCGGCGGCTCCGGCGTCGGTGACGGCGCACCCGTTCTCGTCGTACCCGGTCGCGAAGGAAGACGTCGCGCTGATCGTCGGAGCTGAGGTGGCCGCGGCTGATGTCGAGGCGGCGCTGGTCGAAGGTGCGGGGGAGTTGCTGGAGTCGATCCGGCTGTTCGACCTCTACACCGGCGAGCAGATCGGCGAGGGCAAGAAGTCGCTCGCCTTCGCGCTCCGCTTCCGCGCCCACGACCGCACCCTCACCGAAACCGAGGTCAGCGCCGCCCGCCAGGCAGCCGTCCAGGTCACCGTTGACCGCTTCGGCGCAGTCCAGCGCGTCGGCTGAGTCAGGTCCGCAGATGACGAACCCCAGGGTCGCGGTCGCCGCACCCAACACGAGAGTGGAGCGGCCGCACCATGGGTAGTCCTCGGGTTGCGGTTGCGGCGCCTAACAAGGCTGCGGCTGATGCGGGTGTGCGGTTGGCCAGTGAGGGTGGCAATGCGGTTGATGCTGCTATCGCTGCGACCTTGGTGACGATGGTGAACGAGATCGGGGTCGTGTCGCCGGCCTCGGGTGGGTTTGTCACCTTGCAGGTGAAGGGTGGCGAGGCGGTCACCATCGACGGCTGGGTGGAGATGCCTGGGCGTGGGCTGCCGGAGCACAAGTTCGGGCAGGGCGTTTGGGACATCAGTACGGAGTACGGCGGTGGCACGACGACGACCATCGGGCATGGGTCGGTCGCGACGCCGGGTGGGATGAAGGCGCTCGCGCTTGCCCATGAACGCTCCGGCAAGGCGCCGTGGAGTGAGGTGTTCCGTCCGGCGATCGAGGTCGCGCGGAACGGGTTCCCGCTCAGCCGTACGTCCGGGTACTACCTCGGCTACACCCACGAGATCATCTTCGGCTGGCATCAGCCGAGCCATGGCGTGGTGCATGACGGCGACGGCGTGGTGATCAAGGCCGGCAGCACCGTGGTGATCCCCGAGCTGGCCGAGGCGCTCGAGCTGATCGCCAGCGAAGGCGCCGAGACCCTCTACACCGGCGAGCTCGCGGAGATGCTCGTCCGTGACATGGCCGACAACGACGGCATCCTGACCGCGCAGGACCTCGCGCAGTACGAGGCGATCGTTCGCCCAGCCCTCATCGTCCGGCAGAACGGCTGGCGCCTCGCGACCAACCCGCCACCGGCCGTCGGCGGGGTCGCGGCGGCCGCGATCCTCGCGCTGCTCGACGGAGTACCGGGCCAGGGAGCGTGGAATCCATCCGAGCTGGAGCGGCTGATCGAAGTACAGCATGCTGTGCTCGGTCGTCGACTCGCCGAGCTGGATGAGGAGGATGTCCGCCAGCTCGAAGGTCAGAAGCTGCTCGACCTGGCGAACGCCGGCGATCTGCGCGCGCTGAGCTCACCCAGTACGGCGACAGTCTCCGTGGTCGACGACGAAGGCGACGCCTGTGCGATCACCGTCTCGTCCGGCTACGGGTCCGGCGTGATGACGCCCGGTACCGGCATCTGGCTCAACAACGCACTCGGCGAACAAGAGCTCGTCCACGGCGGCCCGCACAGCCTCGCGCCTGGCACCCGGCTCACCTCCAAC
This sequence comes from Kribbella sp. NBC_00382, assembly GCF_036067295.1. NCBI lineage: Bacteria > Bacillati > Actinomycetota > Actinomycetes > Propionibacteriales > Kribbellaceae > Kribbella > Kribbella sp. NBC_00382. The sequence continues at coordinate 36,148 of NZ_CP107954.1, read as the reverse complement.
ATGGCGCCGAGCGTCGCCCGCAGGGACAGCGATGGCGCCGTACTGGCGATCAGCTCGCCCGGTTCCGACCGGATCCCGACCGCGATCGCGCAGGTCTACGCGCTCTACACGCACGGCGGCCTGTCGCTCGAAGAAGCAGTCGAGTACCCCCGCCTGCACGTCCGCGTCCGCGAAGACGTGGTCGTCGACTACGAGGACGACCTCGCCGTCTCGGGCTTCGCCACCAACCTCCCGACCCGCCCGATGCCACCCCATTCCATGTACTTCGGCGGCGTGGCAGCAGCCTTCTGGGACCCCACCGAAGGCCTCCTGGCCGTCGGCGACCCTCGCCGCACCGGCGCCACCGCCGTCTCCCCACCCAGCTGACCGGGCACGGTCCGAAGTGGGGAGTCGGCGCAGAGCCTGCTAGTTTCGCCACCTGTACTTTCCACCCGGCCGCCCGATCCGCCTGAACGGGGCTTAGCCAGATCAGTCGTGGAGGACCACCGGATATGCCGGATCCCGAACTCTCCGTCGTCGTGCCGATGTACGACGAGGAAGAGGTGCTGCCGATCTTCTTCGAGCGGATGCGCCCCCTGCTGGACGGCCTCGGCATCAGCTACGAGGTGCTTGTCGTCGACGACGGCAGCCGCGACGCGACCGCCTCGATGCTGCTCGAAGCCGCCGTCGACTGGCATCAGCTCCGGGTCGTGCGCCTGCTCCGCAACTCGGGTCACCAGGCCGCGCAGTCGGCGGGATTCCGGCGTGCCAGAGGGAAGTACCTGGTCACCATCGATGCCGATCTGCAGGATCCGCCTGAGGTGATCGCCGAGTTGCTCGCCACTGCCCGGGAGAAGGATGTCGACGTCGTGTACGGCGTGCGCTCCGATCGCTCGAGCGACTCCTGGCCGAAGCGGACGACGGCTCGGATGTATTACCGGCTGATGTGTCGCCTGGTCGGCAAGGACATTCCGTTCGACGCGGCAGACTTCCGGCTCGTCTCGCGGCGGGTCATCGATGCGGTGAACTCGCTGCCCGAGGACGGCCGGGTCTTCCGGTTGGTGATCCCGTGGCTCGGGTTCCCGAGCGCCGAGGTTGCCTATGTCCGGGCGGAGCGAGCAGCCGGCGTCACGAAGTACAACTGGTCGAAGATGTTCCGGCTCGCGTTCGACAGTGTGACCGCGTTCTCGGCGGCGCCGCTGCGGCTGGCCACGTGGTTCGGGTTGCTCGGTGGGTTGCTGTCCGGGCTGTTCGCGGTCGGCGCGCTGGTGATCAAGCTGTCCGGCAACAGCGTTCCCGGCTGGACCTCGACCGTGCTGGCCGTCAGCATCATCGGCGCGATCCAGTTGCTGTGCCTTGGGTTGCTGGGGGAGTACGTCGCCCGCTTGTTCCAGTCGAGCCAGCGTCGCCCGCAGTTCCTCGTCGGCTACGACAGCCTCGAAGACGCCGGACATCAGACCCTTGATGAGGTCTCCGCTAGATGACGCGTTTCCTGCCGCGGCTCTTGCCGTGGTTGCTTCCGTACGTCGTTGCGGTGCTCGCGCTGATCTCCCTCGACGTCCCGGTCGGCCCGATCGCGAAGTACACCCTGTACTTCGCTCTGGCGGTCGCGTTGCCGGGGATCCTGATCCTGCGCGCGCTCTGGCGGAGTACGGGCAACTGGGCCGAGGACTTCGGACTCGGGTCAGCCGTCGGGGCGACGTACCAGCTGGCGGGGTGGGCGATCTTCACCGCGCTCGGCTGGCAGCGGGTGCTGGTGATCTGGCCGGCGCTGGCGCTCGTCGCCTTCGCCGCCGTGCCGCGACTCCGGAAGTACTGGCGGATCCACGACCCCAAGCCGCTGCCGCTGCTGTGGACGTGGGGGATGGTGATCGCCTCGACTGTGCTGCTCGGTGGGGCAGTGCTCGGGGCGATGAAGTACCACCCGGCGCCACCGGACGGCACGTCGTACTACCAAGACCTGCTGTACCACCTGTCGATGCTGAACGAGCTCACGCGCTCCGTACCGCCGCAACTGCCGCAGGTGTCGGGGGAGTCGCTGGAGTACCACTGGTTCGCGAATGCCGACATGGCGGCGGCCGTGGACATCACCAAGCTCTCACCGATCATCGTGCTCTACCGGCTGTGGTTGCTGCCGCAGCTGCTCGTCGCCTTGCTGGTGTGCGCCACTCTCGCCAGGACGGTCAGCCGCGCGTGGTGGACCGGCGTACTGGCTGCTCTGGCGTTGGCGGGGCCGCAGTTGTTCCTGTTCATCGACACCGCGGTGAACCTGTCGCCACCGTTGAGCCTGCTCAGTCCGTCGCAAACCTTCGGCATGGTGGCCGGTACTGCGGCAGCCGTCTTCTTGATCCACCTGCTGTTCAAAGGCGAGTCCACCAAAGGCCTGTGGTTACTGGCATTTACCGTCGCGGTCGTCGGCGGCGGCTCCAAGCCGACCACCCTCCCAATCCTGGTGGGCGCAGTGGGCCTGCCCGCGCTCTTCCTTCTCATCCGCGACCGCCGCCTACCGACCCGATTCCTAGCCGCGGGCTCATTGCTGGTCGCCGCGGCAGTCGGCACGATGGTCACCGTTGCAGGCAGCACGAGCGGCTCAGGCCTCCAGTTCCTAGCCGTCCTGAAAACCCAAGGCGGCTACGCAGCCGCCACCCGCGACACCACCCAGGCAGGCGAAGGCGGCCTGATCCTCCCCGCCCTGACCTCCGGCCACCTCCTGTCCATCGCCGGCGTGCTCGTCATCGCACTGCTGATGCTGACGGGTCAGCTGCTAGCAGTCGTCGGCTATGGCGTACTCGCGAAGCGCGGACTCCGCCGCGACCCCATCGCCTGGTTCCTGCTCGGCGCATTGATCGCAGGCTGGGCCGGCTTCCTCCTGGTAGATCACCCCTCCATCAGCGAGGCCTACTTCGTCCACAGCGCAGTCCCCTTCAGCCTCGCCGCCGCCGGCTGGCTAGCCGCAACAATCACCAGAACCTACGCGCCGACCGCAGGGCGGCGCGGGGTGCTCTTGTGGCTTGCCGTTGCGGCGGTCGTCCTCGGCGCGCTCTTCGCCTTCATTCTTCTGACTACCGATGCCCTGCCCAGCGGCTCGCACCTACGCCGGATCGCGCTGGTTGCCCGGCCGTTGCTTGTTGTCGTGGCAGTTACCGCGGCGCTGATGTTCGTGTGGTTGTTGCTGGTGAAGCGAGTGCCTCGGGTGGCGGGACTCGGTGGGTTGCTGGTGCTGTTGACGTTATTGGCGGTGCCGTCGGCAAGGACCTTCGAACAGAACCTGCATCTCAACGGCGGCAAGCAGGCGCAGACGTTCACCTCGGCAACCTGGTGGGTCTACCCGGACGAGGAAGCCGCCGCGCTCTGGCTGGCGAAGAACTCCAAAGACACAGACGTTGTCGTGAGCAACACCTGGTGCCGGCCGGCCGGTAAGCAAGGGCCGGGCTGTGATGCTCGCGGCTACATCGTCAGTGGCATCGCCGGCCGCCGGACCTTCCTCGAAGGCTGGGGTTACACCTCGCAGGCGATGGCCAACCACGGCGTCGGCGGCCTGCGCTACAACCAGCAGCCGTCGCCTTGGCCTGACCGCGTAGAGCTGACGAATCAAGCAATCTACGAGCCGACTGCCGAGGTACTGGCCAAGCTGCGCGACCAGTACCACGTCCGCTGGGTGTACGCCGATCTGTTCGGTGGACCCGTCTCGTCGGACCTCGACAAGCTCGCCGTACTCCGACACAGCTGGCAGCACGTCCGGATCTACGAACTCACCGGCTGATCCCGCGTAACATCGGACCGGCGTAGCGCGTTAGCTCTACGCTGGCCCGCTCGCCCCGAGGCCGACGCATGCGGAAACGTGAGTGCTCGGGAGGGCGTGGGAATGACGAGGTCCGGCCATCGGCTGCCCGCCGTCGTCACTGTTCTCAGTCTCACCGTGCTGGCTTCCGGCACGGCTTCGGCGTACCAGGTGCCGTCGGCCCCCTTTGCCCAGGGCAACACAGCGACCGCGACGATGCCGGGATCCGGCCTCACTCAGTCGATCACCGTCACCGGCCAGACCGAGTTGCTCGACGCAACCACCGCCGGCGTCCGCGGCAGTACGGCGAAGACCTACGACCCAGCCATCGCGCGCACCACGCCGGCCCAGGACCTGCTCGTCAACACCGGCACCTGCGCCGCGATCGGCACCTGCGGCAGCCGTGGCTCGCTGACGATCACCTTCTCGCAGCCCGTCCGCAACCCGATCCTGCACTTGGCCGGGCTCGGCGGCGCAGCCACCGAAACCACCAACGGCCGGACCAGCGGCCAGTCCGAGCTCCACTCGGTCCTCAAACTCACGACCGCCGGGCTCAGCCTGACGAAGGTAGGCCAAGGCAACAACCTGGCCGTCAGCAGCGACACGATCACCGCCCTCAACCCCGACGCCGGCCCGAACTGCATCAACACCGATACCGGCGAAGGCCCCGACTCGGCGGCCACCGCGGCCTGCGGCTCGGTCAAGGTCAACGGTGTCGCCAAGTCGATCACCTTCGACCTCACCGCCGTCTTCACCAAGAACGCAAAACTTCCCGCGTTCAACACCCCCTCCTCCGCCGACGCGTTCTCCCTCGTAGCCTCCATCGGCGAGGACTTCGGCGACGCGCCGAACTCGTACGGCGCCGCCTGGTCGGTCCTCGGCGACCTGCGCCTGGGCGACGACGCGACCGAGGACAACGCAACCATCGGCAACGGCACCGCCGGCCCCACGACCCAGGACCAGGCCGACGACGGCGTCACCCTCAAGCCACTCGCGACCGTGGCCAAGGACTACACAGCCACAGTCGCCCTTACCGGAGCAAGTAAGCCCGGCCGAGTCTGCGGCTGGCTCGACCTGAACCAGAACGGCAAGTTCGACCCAGCAGAGCGAGCCTGCGCCACCTTCACCGCCGGCCAAGCCGCCGCCACCCTCACCTGGTCAGCCCTCCCCAAACTAACCGCCGGTACTACGTACGCCCGGGTCCGCACCGGCTCCGCGACAACCCAGGTAGAGAAGCCAACGGGCGCCACGGACAGCGGCGAGGTCGAGGACTATCCACTCGTCATCGCGCCCCCACCCCCGCCGATCGCCCTCGACGACACCGCGACCACGCCGTACAACGAAGACCTGACGACCGATGTCCTGGGCAACGACCGCCCCGGCGACCCGGCCAGCCCGCTGAAGCCCGGCTCCCTCTGCCTCGTCGACGCCAACAAGTGCGGCGTCATGGTCAACGTCGTGGCCGAGGGCAAGTACGTCGCCAAGCCCGACGGCCAGATCACCTTCGAGCCGGTCCCCGGTTTCGTCGGCCCAGGCAAACCCGTCACCTACCGAATCGCCGACACCAACGGCACGACCGCCACCGCGAAGCTGACCATCACAGTCGCGCTCCCCGCGAAGCCGGTGGCCGTCCCCGACAAGGCATCCACCCAACAGAACGTCAGCATCGCCCTGACCCCGCTAGCCAACGACCGCCCGGCCCCCGGCGTCACCCTCGACCCCACCTCCGTCGTACTACGCGACCCGGCCGACAAGGCCTTCACCACCGCAGCCGCCGACACCTTCAAGAAAAAGGTGATCGTCCCCGGCGAAGGCACCTACGTCGTGAAGCCCGACGGCACCGTCGACTTCCTGCCGCTGCCGCAGTTCACCGGCGTCGCGACGACCCTCGGCTACCGGGTCACCGATAGCACCCGCCAGGTCGCCGAGTCGACCATCGCGGTCACCGTCACCCCGATCACGCCGAAGGCACTCGGCGACTCGGTCAGTACCCCGTTCGACACCAACGTCGTCATCTCAGTCCTCGACAACGACCTGCCCGGCTCACCCGAGGCGCCGCTGAACCCGGCCACTCTCAAGCTGGTCGACCCTGCGGACGGCAAGCTCGTCGACCAGGTGACGGTCGCGCGCCAGGGCGACTATGTGGTTGCTGACGGCAAGGTGACCTTCGAGCCGGTCCAGGGTTTCCAAGGCGTCACGACTCCGTTGACCTATCAGGTCCTCGACAAGAACGGCACCGCCGCCCGCGCCCAGCTCACCGTCTCGGTCGACGAGCCCGGCCCGCCCGTTGCCAACCCGGACAAGACGACCCTGCTGCAGGGCGGCTCGATCTTCGTCCCGGTACTAGACAACGACAAGCCCGGACCGACCGGCTCGGCGCTCGTACCGGGCACCCTCCGGCTGATCCCGCCGACCCCGGCGACGATCACAGCCGCCACCAAGTCACCCACGCCGTCGACCCCGTTGCCGATGCCCGCAGCAACAGCGGCCGGCGACCCGGCCACCAGCATCGTCGTCGCCGGCCAGGGCAAGTACACGGTGAAACCGGACGGCCGGGTGCTGTTCGAGTCCGTCCCCACGTTCAGCGGCCACGCGACGCCGATCACCTATCAAGTGGCCGACGGCAACGGTGCGATCGGCAAGGCGACGCTGACCCTCGAGGTCACCAAGGTGCAGCCGGACGCGACGGACGACACCGCCAGTACGCCGTACGACCAGAACGTGACCGTGCACGTGCTCTCGAACGACACCGCAGGTGATCCGGCCGTCCCGTTGGTGCCGAGCAGCGTCAAGCTGATCGACCCGATGACGCATCAGCCCAAGTCGACCGTCGTCGTCGACGGTGAAGCGACCTTCAAGGTGGTGGCCGACGGCGACGTGCAGTTCGACCCGCTGCCGACGTACACCGGGGTCGCGACGCCGCTGACCTACACAGTCTCGGACGTCAACGGCACGCGAGCGACGGCGACGCTGACGATCACCGTCGCGAAGCCGCCACCACCGACCGCGAAGCCGGACACCGCGACCACCAAGCAGGACAACCCGGTCACCATCGACCCGCTGGCCAACGACGAGCCCGGCGAAGGCACCGGCCTCGACCCAGTGAGCGTCGTACTGATCGATCCGGCCGACGGTTCGCTGAAGAAGGTCGTCACGGTCGCGGACCAGGGCACCTACCACGTGAACCCCGACGGCACCGTCGGCTTCGACCCGCTGCCGGCCTTCACCGGTACGGCGACGACGCTGAAGTACCGGGTCTCCGACTGGTTCGACCAGGCGACGCGCTCGACCATCACGATCGCGGTGGCCCCGATCGTTCCGACGGCCGAGGACGACACCGCCACCTCGCCGTACGGCGTGACCGCGACGGTCAAGGTGCTCGCCAACGACAAGCCCGGCGACCTGAGCGCGCCGCTCGTCATCGGCAGCCTCCAACTGAAGGATCCCGCCGACGGGCTGTTCAAGTCCGTCGTGACGATCCCCGAAGAAGGCATCTACACCGCACGAGCCGGCGTCATCGCCTTCGAGCCAACAGCGGGATTCAGCGGACCCGGTACCGCGCTGACGTACCAAGTTGCCGATGACAACGGAACGACAGCGACCGCCACGGTCTGGATCACCGTCGGACTGCCGCCGTCCGCGCAACCCGACAACGCGTCCACCCTGCAGAACATCACCACCACCGTTGACGTCCTGAAGAACGACGAACCCGGTACCGGCGCCAAGCTCGACCCCTCGTCGGTGGTCATCGCCTCACCCGAACTGCCCGCGGCCCCGGCCGTCTTCACCAAGAAGCTGACGGTTCCCGGCCAGGGCACCTACGAAGTGCAGACGAGCGGCGCGATCCAGTTCGACCCGCTCCCGGCCTTCCACGGAGACGGCAGCCTGATCCAGTACAAGGTGACCGACTCGCAGCACAACACTGCGTCGTCGACACTCGGGGTCGAGGTCACCGCGATCCAGCCGTTCACCGTCGACGACTCGGCGATCACAGCGTTCAACCAGCCGATCACGCTGAACGTGCTGACCAACGACAAGCCCGGCGACCCGAGCGCCCCGCTGGTTCCCAAGAGCCTGCTGCTGCAGGACCCGGCCGACGCGACGAAGTACCAGCAGACGATCACGCAACCCGGCGAGGGCACCTACACCACCAAGCCGGACGGCTCGATCACCTTCGCCCCGGTCAAGGACTTCCAGGGCATGACCACGCCGGCGACGTACCGGGTCAGCGACACCAACGGCACACCGGCCGACGGCCTGCTCTTCGTCACCGTCGGCAAGGGCCCGGAGGCCAAGCCTGACACCGGTACGACGAAGCAGAACCTCAACACCCAAGTCGATCCGCTCGCCAACGACGAGCCGGGCACCGAGGCCGAACTCGACAAGACCACGGTCCAGTTGTACGACGGCAAGGCCTGGGCCAAGACCGCGACGATCACCGGCCAGGGCACCTACAAGGTCGACGCCCTGACGGGCAAGATCACCTTCGACCCGGTACCGACCTTCAGCGGGCCGAGCTCGATCGCCTATCAGGTAGCGGACACGGCCAAGAACAAGGCGATGTCGACAGTCACCGTGACGGTCACCCCGATCGTCCCCGACCCGACCAACGACACGGCCACGACCGCCTTCGACACCCCGATCACCGTGCCGGTACTGACGAACGACAAGCCCGGTGACGCCACCGCACCGCTCGACCCCGCCAGCGTCCGGCTGATCGACTTCGCGACCGGCGACCCGGTGACGAGCCTCCGCGTCGAGGGCCAAGGCACCTACACCGTCCAGCCCGACGGCGGGATCCGCCTGCTGCCCTGGGGTGGCTGGGTCGGCCCGACGACGCCCGTGACCTACCAAGTCAGCGACAAGAACGGCAGCGCCGGTACTGCGACCCTCGTGGTGACCGTCAGTGCGAAGCCGGTCGCGTTGCCCGATGTCGCGAAGACCAAGCAACACGTCGTGGTCACCGTCGACCCGCTGGCCAACGACAAGCCAGGAGCCGGCGCGACCCTCGACCCCGCCACGCTCCTCCTGGTCGATGCCTCGGGCAACCTGGTCGACAAGGTGACGGTCCTTGACCAAGGCACCTATACGGTTGCTGATGGCAAGTTGACCTTCAACCCGGTCAAGGCGTTCGTGGGCAGCGCGCGGCCGGCGGCGTACGAGGTGAAGGACAGCAACCGCAACGCGGCCCGCTCGACGGTATCGGTGACAGTGCTTCCCGTCCGGCCTGTCGCCGCGGACGACAGTGCGACTACGCAGTACGGGCAGGCTGTCAGCGTGCCGGTGCTCGGCAACGACAAGGCCGGCGATCCGTCGGCGCCCCTGGTTCCCACCTCGGTCGTGTTGCGCGACCCGGCCGACGGCAAGGACAAGACTTCGGTGACGATCAAGGACGAGGGCAGCTTCACCGCCCGCCCGGACAGCACCGTCGGATACACCCCGGTGAAGGGCTTTGCCGGTACCACCAGATCGCTCACCTATCGGGTGACCGATGCGAACGGGACGTCGGACACGGCACGCCTGGAGATCACCGTCGGTGCTCCCAGCGCGTCGAAGGCCATCCCGGACAGCGGTACCGGCAGCTCTGGCAACCCGGTGGTCGTCAACCCCCTCCTGAACGACGCCGCGACTCAGGGCGCGGCCTGGGACCCGGGCAGTGTCTGCCTGGCCACCGGGCCGGCCACCTGTGGGAAGCGGGTGGATGTACCGGACGTCGGAGTCTGGACGGTCGGTACCGACGGGACGATCAGGCTCGTTCCGGAGCGGGGCTTCATCGGTGCGGCGAAGCAGTCGTACCGGGTCACTGACACGGATGGCGTGACAGTGGACTCGCAGGTGAAGGTGACCATCGGGGCTCAGCCGGCCGCGCAGGCCAGCCTGGACAGGACCGCACTACCGGACACCGGTGGCCCGTCGGTACTGCTCCTCACGCTGGCGTTGTTGCTGGTCGGTCTGGGCGTCACCTTGCTGGGCATAGCCCGCCGGGGCCGCCAAAAATAGTGGGGAACCGCCGGGTCCTGCTACTGGGAAGCGGGACCCGGCGCCGCGCTAGAGGTCCGTGACCAGCATCAGTTCGTCGCGGTAGTCGTCCGGTGCGACCCGTACTGCGCGGGGGTGGCTGCCGACGACCCGGTAGCCGAGCTTGCCGTAGAACGCCTCCAGGCTGTTCCCGTCGCGGATGGTCAGCTGCAGCTGCTCCAGCCCGAGTTCTACCGCGGACTGCCTGAGTCCGTTCATCAACACAGCACCGGCGCCCGCACCCTGGTACTTCGGATGCACCATGACGCGGAGCACTGTCCGCCAGTGAAGGTTGAGCGCGCTGCCCCTGCTGACCAGCAGCCCCATACCGACGTACCGGTCGCCGTTGTGCAGGACGCCGAGCAGATCCTTGCCCGCAGCAACCCGCTCGAGCGCTGCATCGAGCGTCTCGGCAACCAGGTTCACCGGGGCCGGCGCGGTGAACCCGACACTGCCGCCCGCATCGGTCGCAGCGATCCAGGTGTCCAGCAGATCCGCCCGCAACTCCGGGTCCGAAACCGCCTCCGGGTCGATCACCCTGTACTCCACCGCTGCCTCCCTAAATGCGACTGACTTGCAGATAGCTTAGCTGGCAGAATCGGCTCGGTGGCTACCCAAGTGATCGTCTTGAACGGCGGATCGAGCTCCGGCAAGACAGGCATCGCGCGCTGCTTGAAGGCGGTGCTGCCGCAGCCGTGGATCAGCCTCGGCGTCGATGATCTGGTCGACGCGCTGCCGCCCGGCCTGCTGGATTCGGGGTCCGGCATCGCGTTCGGCTCGGGTGGCGAGGTCGAGGTAGGCGCCGGCTTCCGCGAGATCGAAGCAGCCTGGATGGCCGGCGTCGCCGCCATGGCCCGCGCCGGCGCCCGAATCATCTTCGACGACGTTTTCCTGAGCGGTGCCGCCTCACAAGCCAGAGTGCGCACGCAGTTGGACGGCCTCGAAGTGCTGTGGGTAGGCGTCCGCTGCGCCCCGGAGATCGCGGCCGGCCGCGAGATTGCCCGCGGCGACCGTACCGGCGGCATGGCTGAGTTGCAGGCCTCGGTCGTGCATGAGGGTGTGGTCTACGACGTAGAGGTCGACACTGGCACGACGGAGTCGATCGACTGCGCCCGGACGATCGCAGCCCGGGTGCTCTGAGCCGCGCCAGTGCCGACGGTTGGTGTTACTGGGGTGGATCGAGCAGCACCCGGACGTCCCACGGACCGAGAGTCAGTTTGTCGTCTGTCGCGGCATCCGCCAGTACGTCGTGAACGGCGTGCGGCAGGTCGATGGTGACGGTGTCCCAGGACCAGTTGTGGACGAACCGGAGGCGTTGCCCGTCGGCACCGGTAGCGGAAGTGACGCTCACACTGCTCGGCAGCCCAGTCCATGCCGCGGGCTGGATCCACCGGAACAGGGCAGCGGCCAGTGCGGGATTGGGAACCGTGCCCACATACGTGATCCGGCCGGAGCCATGCACGCGAGTGGTGATCGTCGGCCACCGTCCGAAGTGGGGATGGTCATAGCCCGCCAGTACCTCGGCGCCATCGACACGTAGCCCGTCCGCCCACCGAGTGGCCGCTGCGTCATCGCCAAGGTCCAGACCTACGCCGTTGACCGGCACGTCAGCACTGAGGTTGCTGTACTCGTCGTACGCGACTCCTGCCGCTTGTGCGAGTCCGGCGGGCATGGTGGCGGTCCGGGCCCGTGCCTCCTCGTCCGCGTAACCCGTGCGCGGCCCGACGACCAGGTGGCCCCCGGCTTCGGCGTACGCGACCAACTGCTCCAGCAAGGCGTCGTCGGCCAGATATAGCCCCGGTACGACGAGCACCGCGTGCTGTGCGACCGAATCGGCGCCGGTGAACTGGCTGGCATGCAGCACACGCACCTGCAGACCCGCCTCGAACGCTCCACGATAGAAGGGATCGAAGAGACCGTGGTACGAGCGGTCATCCGGGCTGCCGTCCTCCTTCGACAGCGGCGGGTACTTCTGCATGAGCCACTTGCTCGGCAGCGAGTACAGCATCGTCACATCGCTGTCAGGCGTCAGGTCGACCACCAGCGAGCCGGCCGCCTCGAGCTCGGCGCCCAGTTGGGCGACCTCCTGGTACGTGCGGCCGGGCACACCGCTGTGGGGGAGCACACCACCCCAGTACGTCTCTGCGCCGAAGTGCAAGGTGTGCCAGTGCCAGTACTCGATCATCTTCGCCCCGCGTGAGATGAGTGCCCACGCCGCCTGCCTCCATTGACCGTCGTACGCCGGCCGGTTGTCCCAGGGGGCGCCGATGGAGTTCGCGTTCGTCTCGGTGACGAGGAACGGGCGTTGCTGTGACGAGTACATCCGGTCCGCGCTGAGGTAGAGCGCCCAGGTCCCGGTGGTGGTCCAGCTCTGGTGGGCCGAGGGCGCCGGGGGTTGGAGGAGCCCGTCCTGCATCGCGTAGTACGGGTTGCCCGCTGTCACGTCGAGCCGGCGGACCAGGTCGTCGTCGGCCACGGCAGGACGGTCATAGGAGATGCAGGTGGTGACGAACTGGTCCGGGCGAGCGTACTCGCGGACGATGTCGGCCTGCCAGCCGATGAACTCCGTCGTCTGGTCCGCCTGGAACTGCCGCCACGCGACGTCGTACTGCGGCTGGATATTGCCGTCCGGTGTCCACAGGTCGGCCCAGTCCGACAGCCGGTGTGACCAGTAGACGAGCCCCCACTCGTCGTTGAGGGTCTGGACGTCGCCGTACTTGTGCCGCAGCCAATCCACGAACCGCTGGAACACCCCGTGGTTGTGGAGCAACTCGTTCCCTGGCTCGTTGTCGACCTGGAACCCGAGCACCGCCGGATGGCCGGCGTACCGGCCGATGATCTGGCGGATCACCCGCTCCGCGTGGAATCGGAAGGCCGGGTGGGTGAAGTCGACCTCCTGCCGGGCACCCCAGCCGATCCGCTGCCCCGTCTTCCGCTCACCCGTGATCTCCGGGTAGAGCCGCACCAGCCAGGGCGGTACGGCGTACGTCGGAGTGCCCAGCAGCACTCCGATGCCACGAGCGTGCGCCCCGTCGAGGACGGGCTGCAGCCAGTCGAGGTCGAACCGCCCGTTCTCCGGCTCCCAGGTCGACCACACCGACTCACCGACCCGGATCACCGAGAACCGGGCCGCGGCCATCAGGTCGAGATCCTGCTCGAGCCGGTCGTGCGGCTGGTACTCGTGGTAGTACGCAGCTCCGAAGAGCACACGTTGCTGCACAGTGTTTCTCCAATGGTAGAAGGGAGTCAGCCCTTGACGCCGCCGGCCGACAGGCCGGACTGCCAGTACCGCTGCAGCAGCAAGAACGCGGCGATCAACGGAATGACGGACAGCAGTGAGCCCGTGACGACCGAGGACAGCAGCGCCCCGGTCGAGCCGCCACCGCCGACGGACTGGGACGACCACGCGGCCAAGCCGACCGTGACCGGGTAGAGCTTGGGGTTGTTGAGCATGATCAGCGGCAGGAAGTAGTTGTTCCAGGTGGCCACCAGCGTGAACAGCAGCACCGTGACCAGGCCGGGCGCGAGCATCCGCAGTGCCACCTGGAAGAAGATCCGGAACTCGCTCGCACCGTCGATCCGGGCCGCCTCGATGATGCCGTCCGGGATCGCGTCCTGGGCGTAGATCCGCATCAGGTACAGGCCGAACGGGCTGACCAGCGACGGCAGGATGATCGCCCACGGACTGTTCACCAGGCCGACCTTGCTGAACAGCAGGTACGTCGGGATCGCGAGCGCGGTCGTCGGCACCATGATGGATCCGAGCACGAGCGCGAACATCGCGCCGTTGCCGCGGAACCGGTACTTCGCGAACCCGTAGCCACCGAGCGCGCAGAGGAAGGCCGCGCCACCCGCGCTGACGACCGAGTAGAAGACGGTGTTGAGCATCCAGCGGGCGTACACGCCACCGTCGTAGGTGACGGTCTCGCGGATGTTCCTGAACAGCGAGAAGTCATGGCTGAACCACAGTCCGAAGCTGGAGAACAGATCGCCGGTGGTCTTCGTGGACGCGACGAACAACCAGAACAGCGGCAGCAGGAAGTACACGAACAGCGCGACCATGCCGATCATCAGCAGTTTGCTGCGTCGCTCACTCATCGCCTGCTCCTTCGGCTGGTCAGGAACAGCACGGTGTAGGAGGCGACCACGATCACCAGACCGAGCAGGAACGAGACCGCGGCGGCGTAGTTCACCTGCTGGCCCGTGAACGCGAGCGTGTAGGCGTACAGGTTCGGCGTGTACGCGCTGTCGATCACGCTCGGCGCCAGCCGCTGCAACAGGTTCGGCTCGGCGAACAGCTGGAAGCTGCCGATCACGGAGAAGATCACGCAGAGCAGCAGCGCGGGACGGATCGCGGGGATCTTGATGCTCCAGGCGGTCCGCCACGGACCGGCGCCGTCGACGGCCGCTGCTTCGTAGAGCTCGTGCGGTACGGCGCGCAGCGCGGCGTACAGGATGATCATGTTGTAGCCGGTGAACTCCCAGGTGACGATGTTCGCCATCGACCCGAGCATCCAGCCGTCGGTAAGGAACTTGGGTGCGGCCAGGCCGACCTTGTCCGCGAGTTGGGCGACCGGGCCGAAGTCGGGTCCGTACAGGTAGCCCCACATCAACGTGGCCACCACACTTGGGACGGCGTACGGCAGGAAGATGCCGAGCCGGAAGGCCTTCGCGAACCGCAACAGGCCGCTGTCGATGGCCAGCGCCGCGAGCAGCGAGATGGCCAGCATGATCGGTACCTGGAAGGCGAAGAACTCGGCCACCCGCACGACGCCGCGCAGTAGCCGGTCGTCATGCAGGGCGGTGACGTAGTTGTCCAGGCCGGCGAAGACGGTGCCACCGATGAGCCGGTCCTGGAACAGGCTCAGGTACGCCGCGTAGGCCAACGGCAGTACCAGCATGGCGACGAACACCAGCATGAACGGCGCGACGAACAGGTAACCGCTGCCGGCGGGGTTGATACTCCGCCGCGGACGCCCCACGGTGTCGGTGCCGGGACGGAGCCGCTTCATGGGTTGACCTTGAAGCCCTGGTTCTTGGCGTACGTCGTGGTCCGCGACTGCCACTGGTCGAGGGCCGCGCCGGTGTCGGACTTGTCCGCGAACGACTTGCCGACCGTCTCGTCCCAGTCGTTCACCGTCTGGTCCAGGAACGGCGGCCACTGGAACTTGTCGTCGACCGTGCCGCTGATCTCGGAGAACACCTGGTTGACCGTCTGCCCGCCGTAGAAGTCCGGCTTCTGCTGCACGAACGCCGGGTCCGCGAGCAGCGCCTTGGTGGCCGGGAACAGGAACTGCTGGGTGGCGAACAGCTTCGTCGACGCGGGATCGGTATTGATGAACTCGGCCAGCTTGGCGGCCGCGATCGGGTTCTTCGTGCCGGCTACGACCGCGGTGGTCGAGCCACCCCAGTTGCCGGACTTCTGCTGGCCGGCCTCCCATTGCGGCAGCGGCGCGGCCCGCCACTTGCCACTGGTGGACTTGGCCGAGCCGGACAGGAACACCGGACCCCAGGCGGCCGTCAGCCAGGTGGCGTACTGGCCACGGTTGAGGGCCTGGTACCACTGGTCGGTGAAGTCGGGGTCGGTGGACACCGAACCGTCCTTGATCAGCTCGCTCCAGTAGCTGCCGAGCTTCTTGGACTGGTCGTCGTTCAGATTCACCTTGACCGTGTCCTGGCCGGTGACCTCGAACGGCTTGACGCCCGCCTGCCAGAGCAGACCCATCCAGACGCCGTTCTGGTTCGAGGCGAGGTTCGTCATGCTGACCTTGGGATCGGCGGCGTGCAGCTTGCGGGCCGCGGCCGCGAACTCGTCCCAGGTCTTCGGCGGGGTGATGCCGTACTTGTCGAAGATGTCCTTGCGGTACAGCATCCCCATCGGTCCGGTGTCCTGCGGGATCGCCCAGACCTCGCCGCCGGAACCGGTCACCTGGTTCCAGGTCCAGTCGACGAACTTGTCCTTCAGCGCGTCCCCGCCGTACGGACGAAGATCCACCAGGCTCTTCGTGATCGAGAAGGTGGGGACGTACTGGAACTCGATCTGGGCCGCGTCGGGGGCGCCGGTGCCGGCCTTCAGCGCGGTCCGGAGTTTCGTGTACTGCGGCTCGCCCTGACCCGCGTTGACGACGTTCACCTTGATCGCGGGGTACTTCTGCTCGAACAGCGCCACCTCCTTCTTGATGTCCGGCACCCAGGTCCAGAAGGTGAGCTCGGTGGGCGTGGACATCGCCTTGTCGATATCGGCCTGGCTGACGGCCTGCGCCTGGCTCGAACTACCGGCCGGCGAACCACCGCTACCGCCACAGGCGGCGAGGGCGAGGGTGGCGGCGAGGGTGACGGCGAGGCCGGCGCGCCGCCGAACTTTCGGAATCTGGATCACTGCGAACAACTCCTCGGAAGATGGCAAGGCGGTGCCTGGGCGCGGGGCATCGGCCCAGCGCTTCGAAGGCTCAGCGGGTGGTGGTCTGCTGCGGTGCGGTCAGTGCAGGACGGTCAGGACGCCGTACGAGCGGGGCCGGTGGAGTGACGGGTGACCAGCCGGAGCGATGGTGGCTCCAGGGCGGGGGAGCGGTCACCGGTGGGCGACTCGATCTCCGTGATGAGATTCGTGATCCCGCGGGCGACGTGCACGTCGAAGTCCTGCGGGATGGTGGTGAGCGGCGGCGTCAGGAACGCCGCGGTGGGGATGTCGTCGAAGCCGACGATGCTGACGTCGTCAGGCACCGCGCGGCCGGCCTCAGTGAGCGCGCGCAGCACGCCGATGGCCATGTCGTCGTTGGCGACGAAGATCGCGGTCACCTCGTCATTGGCGGCCAGTTCCCGGCCGGCCGCGTAGCCGGAGGCAGGTAGCCAGTCGCCTCGCAGCACAGGTGGTTCGGGGGCGCCGGCAGCGGCCAGCGCCTGCCGCCAACCCTCGAGCCGGTCCTGCGAGGCCCACCAGCGTTCCGGGCCGGCGACGTGCCAGACG
Organism: Kribbella sp. NBC_00382; assembly: GCF_036067295.1. Lineage (NCBI taxonomy): Bacteria > Bacillati > Actinomycetota > Actinomycetes > Propionibacteriales > Kribbellaceae > Kribbella > Kribbella sp. NBC_00382. The sequence continues at coordinate 19,403 of NZ_CP107954.1, read as the reverse complement.
GTCCGGTGCCCGAGGCCGAGCAGATGCTCGGTCGCGTCCCGGCTCGCGCGAACTCCATCGCCGCCCGTGGAGATCAGCGGCCGGGCGCTGAGTCCGGGGAAGCGCCCGAAGGTGAGTACTGGCATTTCGAGCTCGATCCGCTGGTCGTCGCCCTCGTCGATCGGCTCGGCGAGGATGATGCCGTCCACGCCCTGCGCGAGCAGCACGTCGATCGCGCCGGCGACACCCCCGGCGTCGCCTTCGAAGGTGTTGACCATGCTCAGCGAGTAGCCGGTACTGCGCAGTGCACGTTCGACGGCCACCAGTTGGGTCGACGGGCCGAACAACGCCGTACCGAGGCTGACCACGCCGATCCGCCGGGTCTTTCCGGAGTTGAGCGCGCGGGCTGCGTCATTGCGGCGGTACCCGAGCTCGCGCATGGCTGCCTGGACCCGGAGCCGGACTTCTTCTTTGACGTACGGCTCGTCGTTGAGCACCCGCGAGACGGTCTTCTGCGAGACACCTGCGAGCCGGGCGACATCCGTGCTGCCCGGACGGCGCGAACGACTGCCTTCCGGTGCCGGCTTCGCCTCGCTCATAGGGCCCTCACCTTACGCCGAGCAGCCTCTCTGACTGCGTAGTCAGAATGTGTCTGCGTAGTCAGAAAGTCAACCCCGGAGATCAGCCGAGTTCGCTGAGGCGGGGGACGTTGGTGAGTTTGTCGGGGTTGCGGACAACGTAGATCTGGCTGATCCGGCCCTCGGCGTCGAGTTCGAAGAAGCCGGCGCTGTCGACCTCGTCGCCGTCGTAGAAGACGAAGGCGTCCTCGCCGTTCAGCTCCGTCAGCCGGACCTCGAAGTTGCGGGCGTCCTGACCGGGGCCGAGTAGCGCGATCGCCCAGCGGCAGATCTTGTCCGGGCCGTGCATCGGCCGGGTCGCGGCCTTCTTCTTGCCACCGCCGTCGGTGATCAGCTCGACGTCCGGCGCGAGCATCGAGACCATCCCGTCGAGATCACCTGACCACGCCGCCGAGAGGAACTGGTTGGTCACCTCGACATGCCGCGCCTTGTCGACCTGATGCCGAGGCTGCCGCGCGTGCACATGCTCCCGAGCCCGATGCGCGAGCTGCCGCACCGCTGCCTCCGACCGCCCAAGAGTCCCCGCGATCTCCCCGAACGGCAGGTCGAACACTTCCCGCAGTACGAACGCCGCCCGCTCCAACGGCGACAGCGTCTCCAGTACGACGAGCATCGCCATCGACACCGAGTCGGCGACCTCCGCCGCGACCGCCGGATCATCCGCATCCCGCGTCGACACGATCGGCTCAGGCAACCACGGCCCCACGTACTGCTCCCGTCGAGCCTTCTGCTGCCGCAACCGGTTGAGCGCCAGCCGAGTCGTGATCCGGATCAGGTACGCCCGAACATCCCGCACGTCCTCCCGATCCGCGGCCGCCCACCGCAACCACGTCTCCTGGACGACATCCTCCGCGTCGACAACGCTCCCCACCACCCGGTACGCCGCCCCGACCAGCACCCCCCGATGCTCGTCGAACTCCGCCGCCAGCTGCTCATCAGCATTCACGCGGACCATCCTTCCTCGTTCCCGTGTCATCCCTCCGGACACGGGGCGGCGGATGGTTCGTGACATGGCCCCGATCACATGTGGGACAGGTTCGCCACCGCCAGTGCTCCGAAGATGAGCACGACGACCGCGAAAGTGGTGAAGAAGGCGGCGCTCCCGGTGGCGAGCGGGGTCATCCGGCGGCGGTTGTAGGCCTTGACCAGGAGGAGGCCGACGATCACCTGCCCGATCAGGACGAAGATGCCGACCATCATCCCGAGCAGCACGAGCATGCCCTGGTCGCTGAAGCAGAGACCGACGCAGCCCGAGTTGGGTTCGTCCGAGGCGAACAACACCAGCAGTGCATAGCCGGCCAGCTCGACCCCGATCCAGCCGAGGAACACTCGATAACCGTTCATACAGATGATCCTGGCCATCCGCTGCCCGGTGCGCTTGAGTGGAACTACCGATCTTCAGGGTTGGATAATCATGCGTCATCTGACATACTCATTCACATGAGTTTGACGGTCGCGGTGGCTGGAGCCAGTGGGTACGCCGGGGGAGAGCTGCTCAGGCTGCTCTCGGTACATCCAGAAGTCGAGATCGGCGCACTCACCGCGGGCGGCAGCGCCGGTACTGCGCTGGGCGTCCACCACCCACACCTCCTGCCCCTGGCCGGGCGCATCCTGGTCGAGACCTCCGCGGAAACCCTCGCGGGTCACGACGTGGTGTTCCTGGCCCTTCCGCACGGGCAGTCCGCCGAAATCGCCGAGCAACTCGGCGAGGACGTCACCGTGATCGACTGCGGCGCGGACTTCCGGCTGGTCGAGGCGGAGGCGTGGGTGGAGTTCTACGGTGGCAAGCACGCCGGTCACTGGCCCTACGGCCTGCCCGAGCTGCCCGGTCAACGGGACAAGCTCCGCGGGACGAACCGGGTCGCAGTACCGGGGTGTTACCCCACCGTGTCGACCCTTGCCCTGCTCCCCGCAGTACAGGGCGGTCTCGTCGACCCAGGCCAACTGGTGGTGGTCGCGGTGAGCGGGACGTCGGGAGCGGGCAAGGCGCCGAAGCCCAACCTGCATAGCGCGGAGGTGATGGGTTCGGCCGCGGCGTACGGCGTCGGCGGCGTCCACCGGCACACACCTGAGATCGAGCAGAACCTCGGCGCCGTCACCGACGCAGTCGTCTCCGTTTCCTTCACACCGGTACTAGCGCCGATGGCTCGCGGAATCCTCGCCACCTGCAGCGCGCCGGTCACCCCGGGCACGACGGCCGCGCAACTGCGCGCAGCCTACGAAGCGGCGTACAAGGACGAGCCGTTCATCTACCTGATGCCGGAAGGCCAGTGGCCGCAGACGCAGGCGACGCTCGGCGCGAACACCGTGCAGCTGCAGGTCACGCTGGACCAGCGGACCGGCCGCGCGGTGATCGTGGCCGCGATGGACAACCTCACCAAAGGCACCGCCGGCGCCGCCGTGCAGTGCATGAACCTGGCCGCCGGTCTCGACGAGACGCTGGCCCTTCCCCTCGTAGGAGTAGCCCCGTGACCGCAACCGTGCAGCACCAAGTCGATCGGAGCGCCGGAGTCACCGCGCCGGCCGGCTTCCGCGCGGCCGGGGTGATCGCGGGGATCAAGCCCGCCGGCAAACCGGACCTCACCGTCGTCGTCAACGACGGCCCGTACGACGCTGCCGCGGGCGTTTTCACCACGAACAAAGTGAAAGCCGCGCCGGTCCTCTGGTCCCAGCAGGTGCTGACCGCGGGCAAGCTGAAGGCCGTCGTCCTCAACTCGGGCGGCGCCAACGCGTGCACCGGCCCCGAAGGCTTCCACGACACCCACAAGACCGCCGAGGAGCTGGCTGCGATCCTCGAAGTCGGCGCCGGGGAGATCGGCGTCTGCTCGACCGGCCTGATCGGCGAGCGGCTGCCGATGGACAAACTGCTGCCCGGCCTCAAGACCGTGGTCGACGCCTTGGGCAACACCCCGGAGCACAGCCTCTCCGCCGCGACCGCGGTGATGACCACCGACAACGTCCCGAAGCAGGCCGTCCTCAAGCACGCCGACGGCTGGAGCATCGGCGGCTTCGCCAAGGGCGCCGGCATGTGCGCGCCGAACATGGCGACCATGCTCTCCGTCATCACCACCGACGCGATCGTCGACCAGCCACACCTCGACCACGTACTACGGAACGCGGTCGGCAAGACCTTCAACCGGCTGGACGTCGACGGCGGCACGTCCACCAACGACACCGTCCTGCTCCTCAGCTCGGGCGCCTCCGGCGTCAAGGTGCCGGCCGATGAGTTCGAGGCGGCCCTCACTGCGCTCGCCGCCGACCTGGTCAAGCAGTTGCAGGCCGATGCCGAGGGCGTCACCAAGCACGTCAGCATCACGGTCCTGAACGCGGCCACCGAGGCCGAGGCGGTCGCGGCCGCCAAGATCGTTGCCGAGGACAACCTCTGCAAGACCGCCTTCTTCGCCTCCGACCCGAACTGGGGCCGGATCGCGATGGCCGTCGGCAACGCGCCGACCGCCTTCGACCCGGCACTGCTCGACATCACCCTGAACGGCGCGGCGATCTGCGTCGCCGGCGGCAAGGGCGTCGACCGGTCCGAGGCCGATATCAGCGGACTGGAGATCGACGTGGTGATCGACCTGCATGCCGGGTCGGCTTCGGCGACGGTGCTGACGACGGATTTGTCGCACGCGTACGTAGAAGAGAACTCGGCGTACTCCTCATGACCATGACGACACGTTTGATCGAGACCAGCCAGGCCAACGCGGTCGAGAAGGCCGCCGTGCTCACCGAAGCGCTGCCCTGGCTGAAGGAGTTCCACGGCAAGACGATCGTGGTCAAGTACGGCGGCAACGCCATGGTCGACGACGAGTTGAAGCAGGCGTTCGCTTCCGACATCGTGTTCCTTCGGCATTGCGGCGTACGGGTGGTCGTCGTGCACGGCGGCGGCCCGCAGATCAGCGACATGCTGCAGCGGCTCGGCATCGACAGCGAGTTCCGCGGCGGGCTGCGGGTGACGACGCCCGAGGCGATGGACGTGGTCGGCATGGTCCTGGTGGGCAAGGTCGGTCGCGAGCTGGTCGGGCTGCTGAATGCGCACGGACCGTTCGCGGTCGGGATGTCCGGCGAGGACGCGGGGCTGTTCACCGCGGAACGGCGGGGCGCGATCATCGACGGTGAATCGGTCGACATCGGCCTGGTCGGCGATGTCGTCGGCGTCCGGCCCGAGGCGGTCGTCGACCTGATCGACGCCGGCCGGATCCCGGTCGTCTCCACGATCGCCCCGGACGAGGACGGTCAGGCGCACAACGTGAACGCCGACACCGCCGCCTCGGCCCTGGCGGTCGCCCTGGGCGCGTCCAAGCTCGTCGTACTGACCGATGTCGCCGGTCTCTACCGGAACTGGCCGGAGAGCGAGGAGATCATCACCCAGATCGACGCCGCCGAGCTGGCCGAGCTGCTGCCGTCGCTCGCCTCCGGGATGGTGCCGAAGATGGAGGCCTGCCTGCGCGCGGTGCAGTCCGGCGTCTCCCGGGCGACCGTGATCGACGGCCGCGTACCGCACTCGCTGTTGCTCGAGATCTTCACCGACGCCGGAAGCGGAACCCAGGTGATCCCCTCATGACCGTGCTTTTGGCCTCGCCTTCGGCTCGGCGGGTCATGGGGCTGAACTCCCGGTCTTCCCTCGTCGCTTCGCTCCTCAGTCCAGACCGGGAGGCCCCATGACCGAGCTACTCGCAGTGGACGGCACGCAGAGCGCCCTCGCCGAGCGCTACTCGCAGTCCATGATGAACACCTTCGGCGCCCCCAAGCGGGTCCTCGTCCGCGGCGAAGGCGCGTATCTGTGGGACGCCGACGGCAGGAAGTACCTCGACCTGCTCGGCGGGCTCGCGGTCAACTGCCTCGGCCATGCGCACCCCTTCGTGGTCTCGGCCGTCACCAGCCAGCTCGCGACCCTCGGTCACGTCTCCAACTTCTTCGCGTCCGCACCACAGGTCGCGCTGGCCGAGAAGCTGCTGTCGCTGTTCGATGCTGAGGGCAAGGTGTTCTTCACCAACTCGGGCACCGAAGCGAACGAGGCGGCCTTCAAGATCACCCGCAAGACCGGCCGGACCAAGATCGTGTCGACCATCGGAGCCTTCCACGGGCGGACGATGGGCGCGCTCGCGATCACCTGGAAACCGGCGTACCGGGAGCAGTTCGCACCGCTGCCGGGTGACGTCACCTTCGTCCCGTACGGCGACGCGGCCGCGCTCGCCGCGGCTGTAGACGACGAGACCGCCGCCGTGGTGCTCGAACCGATCCAGGGCGAGAACGGCGTCGTCGTACCGCCCCCCGGGTACCTCGCCGAGGCGCGCCGGATCACCTCGGAGCACGGCGCCCTGCTCTGGATCGACGAGATCCAGACCGGTGTCGGCCGGACGGGAGACTGGTTCGCGTTCCAGGCCGAGGGAATCTCGCCCGACATCGTCACCGTCGCGAAGGGGCTCGGCGCGGGCATCCCGATCGGCGCCTGCCTCGGCTTCGGAGCCGCCGCCGACTTGCTGCAGCCGGGCAATCACGGCACAACTTTTGGTGGCAATCCGGTCGCCGCAATCGCCGGCCTGGCCGTCCTGACCGTGATCGAGCGGGATGGGCTGCTCGCCAATGTCAGTGCCATCGGCAACCATCTCGCGTCGTCGGTCGAGGCGCTCGGGCATCCGCTGATCGCCGGGGTGCGCGGCCGCGGGCTGCTGCTCGCGATCGAGCTGACCAAGCCGGTGTCGGATCAGGTCACGGCGCTCGCGCTGGAGGCCGGGTTCATCATCAACAACCCGATTCCCGACGCGTTGCGGTTGGCGCCGCCGTACATCCTGAGCAAGGCTGACGCCGACAGCTTCGTCGCAGCCCTGTCCACGCTCCTCGACCAGGTGGAGGCCCCATGACAAGGCACTTCCTGCGGGATGACGACCTCAGCCCGGCCGAGCAGGACGAGGTCCTGACGCTGGCCCAGCAACTCACCACGGACCGGTTCGGGCACCAGCCGCTGACCGGGCCGCAGACCGTCGCGGTGATCTTCGACAAGTCCTCGACCCGCACCCGGATCTCGTTCGCGGTCGGGATCGCCGAGCTCGGCGGCGTACCGCTGATCATCGACGCGCAGGCCTCGCAGATGGGGCGGGGCGAGCCGATCGCCGACACCGCGCGGATCCTCGACCGGCAGGTCGGCGCGATCGTCTGGCGGACCTCCGGACAGGTCCGGATCGAGGAGATGGCCGGTGCCTCGCGGGTGCCGGTGATCAACGCGCTGACCGACGAGTTCCACCCGTGCCAGGTTCTTGCCGACCTGTTGACCGTCCGGCAGCACAAGGGCGGTACGGCAGGACTGAAGCTCGTCTACCTCGGCGACGGCGCGAACAACATGGCGAACTCCTACCTGCTCGGTGGCGTGACCGCCGGGATGCACGTTGTCATCGCCTCGCCGGCGGAGTACCAGCCTGATGCAGCGGTCCTCGCCAAGGCGGTGGAGATCGGGACTGTCACTGGTGGTTCGGCGTCTTGGACTGCTGATCCGGCTGAGGCGGTCGCCGGCGCCGATGTCCTGGCCACCGACACCTGGGTGTCGATGGGTCAGGAGGCGGAGGCGGCGTTGCGGGAGGCACCTTTCGTGCCGTATTCGGTGACCGAGCAGCTGGTCGCGAAGGCTGACGACAACGCGATCGTGTTGCATTGCCTGCCGGCGTACCGGGGCAAGGAGATCGAGGCCGCGGTGCTCGATGGGCCACAATCTGTCGTCTGGGATGAGGCAGAGAACCGGCTGCACGCGCAGAAGGCGCTGCTGTCGTGGCTGCTGGCAAGGAACTTCAGCTCATGAATCTCGCCGTACCGACCACCAAGACCGCGCGTCAGCAGCGGATCGTCGACCTGCTCGGCCGGCAGCCGGTCAGGTCCCAGACCGAGTTGGCCGACCTGCTCGCCGACGCCGGACTCGTCGTCGGCCAGGCCACCTTGTCGCGCGACCTGGTGGAGATCGGCGCGGTCAAGGTTCGCGACTCGGCCGGCCAGCTCGTGTACGCCGTACCGGGTGAAGGCGGCGACCGTACGCCGCGAGCCGGGGAGGCCGCAGCCTTCGAGCAGCGGCTCGGCCGGGTAGCCTCCGAGTTGCTCGTCTCCGCGGAGGGCAGCGCCAACCTGGTCATCCTGCGAACCCCGCCGGGTGCGGCCCAGTACTTCGCGTCGGCGATCGACCACGTGGGGCTGGACGACGTACTCGGCACCATCGCCGGCGACGACACCGTGATGGTCGTCTCGCGCCATCCGTCCGGGGGAGAGGCCCTGGCCGCAAGATTCCTGACTCTCGCCGCCCGCAGCGAGTCCAAATAGTCTTCTTGAGAGGATGTTGTTGTGAGTTCTGGTGAGAGTGCGGCCCTGTGGGGCGGCCGGTTCGCGGGTGGGCCGGCTGATGCGCTGGCGGCGCTGAGCAAGTCGACGCAGTTCGACTGGGTGCTCGCGCCGTACGACATCGCCGGCTCGAAGGCGCACGCGAAGGTGCTGCACCGCGCGGGGCTGCTGACCGACGAGGACCTCACCAAGATGCTCGCCGGGCTCGACGAGCTGCTGGCGGACGTACTGTCCGGTGCTTTCGTCGCGGCCGAGGCTGACGAGGACGTGCACACTGCGCTCGAGCGCGGGCTGGTGGACCGGCTTGGCGCCGAGCTGGGTGGCCGGCTGCGGGCAGGGCGGTCGCGGAACGACCAGGTCGCCACGCTGTTCAAGAGCTTCCTGCGCGACCACGGCCGGATCATCAGCGGGCTTGTACTCGACCAGGTGAACACTCTGGCCGAGCAGGCCGAGAAGCACCTCGGTGTAGCGATGCCGGGCCGGACCCACTTCCAGCACGCACAGCCGGTACTGCTGTCCCATCACCTGCTGGCGCATGCCTGGCCGCTGATCCGCGACCTCGACCGGCTGGCCGACTGGGATCGCCGGGTCGCCGCCGATTCGCCGTACGGGTCTGGTGCGCTGGCCGGCAGCACGCTCGGGCTGGACCCGCAGTTCGTGGCTACCGAGTTGGGTTTCACGAACTCGTCGGCCAACTCGATCGACGGGACGGCCGCGCGGGACTTCGTCGCGGAGTTCGCCTTCGTGTGCGCGCAGATCGGCATCGACCTGTCCCGGCAGGCCGAAGAGGTGATCATCTGGGCGACGAAAGAGTTCGGGTTCGTCCAGCTGGACGACGCGTACTCGACCGGGTCAAGCATCATGCCGCAGAAGAAGAACCCGGACATCGCCGAGCTCGCGCGGGGCAAGTCCGGCCGGCTGATCGGCAACCTGACCGGGTTGCTGGCGACGCTGAAGGCTCAGCCGCTCGCGTACAACCGCGACCTGCAGGAGGACAAGGAGCCGGTCTTCGACTCCGTGGACACGCTCGAGGTGCTGCTGCCCGCATTCACCGGAATGATCCGGACGCTGCGCTTCAACACCGAGCGGCTGGAGGAGCTGGCGCCGCAAGGCTTCTCGCTGGCGACCGACATCGCCGAGTGGCTGGTGAAGCAGAAGGTGCCGTTCCGGGTCGCACACGAACTGGCCGGCGCGTGCGTCCAGGAGTGCGAGAAGCGCGGCATCGAGCTGTGGGACCTCTCCGACGAAGACCTCGCGGCGATCTCGCCTGCGTTGACTCCTGAGGTCCGGACGGTGCTGAGCGTCGAGGGCTCGGTTGCTTCTCGCAACGGCCGCGGCGGTACCGCAGGCGAGCGGGTCACCGAACAACTGGCCGAGCTGCGGGGCAGGGTAGCCGAGCACGCGGACCGCCTCGCCTAGATGCCTCCTGTACGCCGTACTGCTCTGGCCCGCTCCGTCCTGGACGTAGCACCGACGCTGCTCGGCACGGTGCTGCGCCGGACGACTGACGAGGGCGTTGTCGCAGTCCGGGTGACCGAGGTAGAGGCCTACGACGGCCCGAACGACCCCGGCTCCCACTCCTACCGCGGCCAGACCCCACGCAACGCGGTGATGTTCGGCCCACCCGGCCACCTCTACGTCTACTTCACCTACGGCATGCACTACTGCATGAACATTGCCGTCGGCCCACCCGGCCAGCCGTCGGCGGTGTTGTTCCGGGCGGGTGAGGTCATCGAAGGCATCGACCTCGCCCGCGCCCGCCGATCGGCGGGCACCACCAAGGTGCTCCCGGATCGCGATCTCGCTCGCGGTCCGGCCCGCCTCTGCGTTGCGCTCGGCATCGACCGCGCCGAGAACGGGGTGGATCTGCTGGCCCGCGGCTCGGCCGTTCAACTGCTCCCCGGCTCCGGCTACGACGGTGAGATCGCAACCGGTCCTCGGGTCGGCCTCCGCGAGGCGGCCGACTGGCCGTGGCGCTTCTGGATCCCGGGCGACCGCACCGTCTCGCCGTACAAGCCGCACGTTCCCAAAAAACGCAGTTAGCGGTTAGCGAGCTCCAAGACGTAGTCGAGTTGGGGCAGCCCGTGCTCGACCTCGGGGTCCGGGAACAGCCCGATGTGGTGGACGCCGGCCGCCTCCAGCGCCTCGATGTGCGCGGCGGCGTCGTCCAGCGTCCCGATCGGTCCGATCTCGGCCCACCAGTCCTGCGGCATCGAGACGAACCCCTCGACCCCCTTCTCGGCATGCAGCTTGACCAGGTCGTCGTAGAACGGCATCGTCGCGAGCGCCGGATTCTTGTCCTTGAGCTGCCACTCCAGCCAAGGCGCCGTCCACTCGTACGCCGCCTTGCGATCCGGCCGCACACACAACGCGCTGAAGACAGCAACCACGAAGCCCTCAGGTGAACCGGCCTGCTCGACAGCGGCCCGCACATACGACGGCGTAGCAGGCTCAGCGAGCACTACCCCGCCCGCGACGCGTCCAGCCAGCGCCATCGACTTGGGCCCACGCACCCCGAGCAGAATCGGCGGCGGCGTGGTGGGCGGCGCATCCAGCTGCACATCCTTCAGTACGACGTACTGGCCCTCCATCGTCACCTTCTCCCCAGCCAGCAGCCGGGTCACCGCAGTGGTCACCTCGTCGAGCGCAGTAAGCGGCGACTTGGGCCGGACGCCCATCTGCGCCATCCACTCCTGCACCCCGTGCCCGATGCCAGGCAGGAACCGCCCCGGCGCCAGAGCGTCCAGCGTGGCGAACTCCATCGCGGTCATGGCGGCAGTACGGGCCACTGCCGGCACGATGCCGAGCCCACAGGTGAGCCGCTCGGTCGCCGTCAGCGCGGCCGCGACCAGGGACGGCCCGGCGGTGTAGAAGCAGTCCTCGATCAGCCAGAGCTCGTCCGCGCCACCGGCGTCGAGACGGCGGGCGACGTCGGTCACCAGGGCGGCTGGGAAGGTCCGGGGGAAGCACATTCCGAGAGCAGCGGAGGTCTGGGTCATATCGAGACTGTAAAGGTCGCCGGGGACAGTCCGCCTGGTGCGCGCGCGGGCCCTGTCTGCGGGTAGGTTTCGGACATGGCCCGTCCGCACTACTCCTCCCGTCTGGAGGACTGGTTCAACGTCGGCGTCGGGGTCCTCCTGCGCCGCCGCGGCTGGCGGGAGCGGATCATCCCGCACGTCGGCTACGGCACCCAGGAGTTCACCCGGGTGCTGGCTCGCGTCGTGCTCAGCCGGGATCCGCGCAACCAGCCCCGGTACGACGAGGACCAGGTGGTGCGCGGTTGGCGGGTATTCGTCACCGCGCCGGCCACCGGAGTACAGGTCTCCGTCACTGTGTCCGGCCAGACCTTCGAGGCGACCACTGACCGCGGCGGCTTCATCGACCTGACAGTGCCCGTCGCACTGCCTCCCGGCTGGCATGAGATCGGCCTGGGCGTGCACGGCGAGCGGCAGGCGCGCGGGAAGGTGTACGTGCCCGACCCGGACTCCACCTTCGGCCTGGTCAGCGACATCGACGACACGGTGATGCTGACGATGCTGCCGCGACCACTGATCGCGGCCTGGAACACCTTCGTCCGCGAGGAGCAGGCCCGGCGCGTGGTACCGGGCATGGCGGAGATGTACGCCGAACTGCTGGCAGACCACCCAGGTGCGCCGATGTTCTACCTGTCGACGGGTGCCTGGAACACGGCTCCCACGCTGACCCGGTTCCTGGCCCGGCACGGCTATCCCGCCGGACCGCTGCTGATGACCGACTGGGGGCCGACCAACACCGGCTGGTTCCGCAGCGGGCAGGAGCACAAGCGGACTGCGCTGCGTCGGCTGGCTGTCGAGTTCCCCAATGTGAAGTGGGTGCTGGTGGGGGATGACGGCCAGCACGACCCGCAGTTGTACGGCGACTTCGCCCAGACGCATCCAGATCACGTACGGGCGATCGGTATCCGTCAGTTGACCCCTGCCGAGCAGGTGCTGTCCCACGGTCTCCCGGTGCCGAACCCTGACCCTGGCGCTCACGACCCGCATCGCCCGACGGCCGCAACCGTGCACGGGCCCGATGGACATGCGCTGGTCGCGCAGCTGCGCGCAGTACTGTCGCGCCCCGAGGCGAGCTGACCCGACGCCTGCCCGCTGGAGCAGGTACAGGACACTTGTGGTGATCTGACGTGACTCGAGGAGAGACCAAGTGACCGACAGCGAGACCGCACGCCGCACCCAGGTGCTCGACGACCTGGAGAGCCGTGGCCTGATCGCGCACTCCACCGACCCGGACGCGCTCCGTGCGTCGATGGCCGCCGGACCGATCACCTCGTACGTCGGGTTCGACCCGACCGCGCCGAGCCTGCACATGGGCAACCTGCTGCAGCTCCTGACGCTGCGGCGGCTGCAACTGGCCGGCCACAACCCGATCGGGCTGGTCGGCGGGGCCACCGGTCTGATCGGTGACCCCAAGGAGTCGTCCGAGCGGGTGCTGAACCCCAAGGACCTGGTGCAGCAGTGGGTGGAGAAGGTCCGCAGCCAGGTGGAGCGGTTCGTCGACTTCGACGAGTCGCTGCCGAACCCGGCGCGAATGGTCAACAACTACGACTGGACCAAGGACCTCAACACCCTCGACTTCCTCCGGGACATCGGCAAGCACTTCCCGGTGAACCGGATGCTCGGCCGGGAAGTGGTGAAGGCCCGGCTGGAGCAGGGGATCAGCTACACGGAGTTCAGCTACGTACTGCTGCAGTCGCTGGACTACCTGGAGCTGTACCGGCGCCACGGGTGCACCCTGCAGACCGGTGGAAGCGACCAGTGGGGGAACCTGACCGCAGGGGTCGAGTTGATCCGGCGGTCGGACTCGGGGAAGGCGCATGCGCTGGCCACTCCGCTGGTGACCAAGGCGGACGGCACCAAGTTCGGCAAGACCGAGTCGGGGACCGTGTGGCTGGACCGGGAGTTGACGTCGCCGTACGCGTTCTACCAGTTCTGGTTCAACACCGATGACCGCGACGTGATGCAGTTGGTGCGGTTCTACACGTTCCGCACGGCTGAGGAGATCGCTGCGCTCGAGTTGGCGACTACTGAGCGCCCACATGCGCGTGAGGCGCAGCGGTTGCTGGCGGAGGACGTCACGACCCTGGTGCACGGTGCTGAGGAGACCGAGCAGGTGAAGCTCGCGGCCAAGGCGCTGTTCGGCCAGTCGGAGCTGCAGGCACTGCAGGGGTCGACTCTGGTCGCCGCGTTGCGGGAGGCGCCGCACTACGAGCTCAAACCGGACGAACAGATGCCGACGATCACCGACCTGCTGGTGCTCTCTGAGCTGGTCGCCAGCAAGTCCGCCGCGCGCCGGACGATCGCCGAAGGTGGCGCGTACCTGAACAACGAGAAGGTCAGCGACCCGGAGTACGTCCCGAGCGGCGAGGATCTGCTGCCCGGGGGAGCGCTGGTCCTGCGCCGCGGGAAGCGTTCGTTCGCAGGGGTTCTGGCCTCGCCGGCCGCGGACTGACGCCTTGCACGAGGTCGGTGCCGGAGGCAAATTACAGCTGTGTGATTCAAGCCTCCGGTAACCGATTTGACCGGCCACCTGCCAGCCACGTACTGTTCTTCTTGTTGGAGCGAGTGCGGGACGCGCAAGCGGCCGGTCGCTCCGAACCCCCCAAGGCTAGCTGAGCCGCACCGTGTCTTTGATCCGGGTCGGTAGCTCAGATGCGGGGTGCGGATCGGAAAAAACTGGGTGTTGACTCGGTGGATCTGATCCGGTAGAGTAACGCAGGTTGCCCCGGAGTCCTGGCTGAAAGGTCGCGGACGCGGTGTGCGCCCGATTCTTGAGAACTCAACAGCGTGCCGAAAGTCAATGCCGAAATTTAGCATTAACCCCCTTCACGGGTCTCGGTGTAAGTAGGCTTGCTTGCCTCTTCGAGGTTGGCCGGTCTGGTTCATCGTTGATTCGTGTTGGATTCCTTTGTAATTTTTCTGGATTCAAGTCAGTTTGATTTGTTTCTGATTGCAATGGATCGTTTTTCGTTTTGTCTGTTCACTGACTTCGGTCAGTCAACATATAGATTTCAACGGAGAGTTTGATCCTGGCTCAGGACGAACGCTGGCGGCGTGCTTAACACATGCAAGTCGAGCGGTAAGGCCCTTTCGGGGGTACACGAGCGGCGAACGGGTGAGTAACACGTGAGCAACCTACCCTTCACTTCGGGATAAGCCTCGGAAACGGGGTCTAATACCGGATATCACTCACTACTTCATGGTGGTGGGTTGAAAGTTCTGGCGGTGGGGGATGGGCTCGCGGCCTATCAGCTTGTTGGTGGGGTAATGGCCTACCAAGGCGTCGACGGGTAGCCGGCCTGAGAGGGCGACCGGCCACACTGGGACTGAGACACGGCCCAGACTCCTACGGGAGGCAGCAGTGGGGAATATTGCGCAATGGACGAAAGTCTGACGCAGCAACGCCGCGTGAGGGATGACGGCCTTCGGGTTGTAAACCTCTTTCAGCAGGGACGAAGCGAGAGTGACGGTACCTGCAGAAGAAGGACCGGCCAACTACGTGCCAGCAGCCGCGGTAATACGTAGGGTCCGAGCGTTGTCCGGAATTATTGGGCGTAAAGGGCTCGTAGGCGGTTCGTCACGTCGGGAGTGAAAACTCGGAGCTCAACTCCGAGCCTGCTTCCGATACGGGCAGACTAGAGGTAGGCAGGGGAGAGCGGAACTCCTGGTGTAGCGGTGGAATGCGCAGATATCAGGAAGAACACCGGTGGCGAAGGCGGCTCTCTGGGCCTTACCTGACGCTGAGGAGCGAAAGCGTGGGTAGCGAACAGGATTAGATACCCTGGTAGTCCACGCCGTAAACGTTGGGCGCTAGGTGTGGGGGACATTCCACGTCCTCCGTGCCGCAGCTAACGCATTAAGCGCCCCGCCTGGGGAGTACGGCCGCAAGGCTAAAACTCAAAGGAATTGACGGGGGCCCGCACAAGCGGCGGAGCATGCGGATTAATTCGATGCAACGCGAAGAACCTTACCTGGGTTTGACATATAGGGAAATCCTCCAGAGATGGGGGGTCCGTAAGGGTCCTATACAGGTGGTGCATGGCTGTCGTCAGCTCGTGTCGTGAGATGTTGGGTTAAGTCCCGCAACGAGCGCAACCCTCGTCCTATGTTGCCAGCACGTTATGGTGGGGACTCATAGGAGACTGCCGGGGTCAACTCGGAGGAAGGTGGGGATGACGTCAAGTCATCATGCCCCTTATGTCCAGGGCTTCACGCATGCTACAATGGCCGGTACAAAGGGCTGCGAAACTGCAAAGTGGAGCGAATCCCAAAAAGCCGGTCTCAGTTCGGATTGGGGTCTGCAACTCGACCCCATGAAGTCGGAGTCGCTAGTAATCGCAGATCAGCAACGCTGCGGTGAATACGTTCCCGGGCCTTGTACACACCGCCCGTCACGTCATGAAAGTCGGCAACACCCGAAGCCGGTGGCCTAACCCTTGTGGAGGGAGCCGTCGAAGGTGGGGCTGGCGATTAGGACGAAGTCGTAACAAGGTAGCCGTACCGGAAGGTGCGGCTGGATCACCTCCTTTCTAAGGAGCATTGACAGCCAGGCCACGTAAGTGACTGGTTGTCTACTCGTCGTTTCCTAGACGTCCGTTCTAGGGCGATGATGCTTCGGAATGTGGAACATTGACCATTAGGCCGGGATCCCATCGGTTCTCTGTTAGTACTGCCCGTGAGGGCGTGGAAAACAGAAGATGTTGGGTGAAAGGTCGAGGCGCGCTGTTGGGTCCTGAGGAATCGGGCCATCCTGGTAACAGGTTGGATCGGTTTTTCTGGGTCACTTGCTACACCGGTTGGATCTTTGCGGATCTTGATCGGTGTGGTCGTGTGGCTGGGGCCGGCTCTCACCAAACTACGGGTGATGGTATTCGATCGGGTGTTTATCCCCTGGTTGAGTGTCATTCGATGTAAGTGGTGTTCAGAGGCGGTTTTCCTGCCCGTATTTTGAGAACTGTATAGTGGACGCGAGCATCTTCAGTAGTAATTTTTTGTCGTTTTTGTGACAAGCTACTAAGGGCAATCGGTGGATGTCTAGGCACCAAGAGCCGATGAAGGACGTAGGAGCCTGCGATAAGCCCCGGGGAGTTGGCAACCAAGCTGTGATCCGGGGGTGTCCGAATGGGGAAACCCAGCTGGCATTCTAAAGCCAGTTACCAGTGCCTGAACACATAGGGTTCTGGAGGGAACGCGGGGAAGTGAAACATCTCAGTACCCGCAGGAAGAGAAAACAATAGTGATTCCGTGAGTAGTGGCGAGCGAAAGCGGATGAGGCTAAACCATGTGCGTGTGATAGCCGGCGTGCGTTGCGTATATGGGGTTGTGGGAGCATTCAGACCTTAATGCCGTGGGGTCAGGGAGTTATAAATCACTGTTGAAGTCGAATTTTCTGGAAAGTTGAGCCGTAGTGGGTAAGAGCCCCGTAGGCGTAAGACAGTGACTTCCGAGTGTTTTCCCAAGTAGCACGGGACTCTTGAAATCCCGTGTGAATCTGGCGGGACCACCCGCTAAGCCTAAATACTTCTTGGTGACCGATAGCGGACTAGTACCGTGAGGGAAAGATGAAAAGTACCCCGGGAGGGGAGTGAAATAGTACCTGAAACCGGTTGCCTACAATCCGTCGGAGCGCTCACCTTGTGTGGGTGTGACGGCGTGCCTTTTGAAGAATGAGCCTGCGAGTTAGTGGTATGTGGCGAGGTTAACCCGTGTGGGGTAGCCGTAGCGAAAGCGAGTCTGAATAGGGCGCTTTAGTCGCATGCTCTAGACCCGAAGCGGAGTGATCTATCCATGGGCAGGTTGAAGCGCGGGTAAGACCGCGTGGAGGACCGAACCCACCAGGGTTGAAAACCTGGGGGATGACCTGTGGATAGGGGTGAAAGGCCAATCAAACTCCGTGATAGCTGGTTCTCCCCGAAATGCATATAGGTGCAGCGTCGCGTGTTTCTTACCGGAGGTAGAGCACTGGATGGTCTAGGGGGCTTACCGGCTTACCGAAATCAGCCAAACTCCGAATGCCGGTAAGTGAGAGCGCGGCAGTGAGACGGCGGGGGATAAGCTCCGTCGTCGAGAGGGAAACAGCCCAGATCACCAGCTAAGGCCCCTAAGCGATTGCTAAGTGGAAAAGGATGTGGAGTTGCCCAGACAACCAGGAGGTTGGCTTAGAAGCAGCCACCCTTGAAAGAGTGCGTAATAGCTCACTGGTCAAGTGATTCCGCGCCGACAATGTAGCGGGGCTCAAGCAATCCGCCGAAGCTGTGGCATTCACACTTGTACCCGGCGCCTTCGGGCGTCCAGGTGTGTGGATGGGTAGGGGAGCGTCGTGCAGCGTGTGAAGCAGCAGAGTGATCTAGTTGTGGATGCTGCACGAGTGAGAATGCAGGCATGAGTAGCGAATGACGGGTGAGAAACCCGTCCGCCGAATGATCAAGGGTTCCAGGGTCAAGCTAATCTGCCCTGGGTAAGTCGGGACCTAAGGCGAGGCCGACAGGCGTAGTCGATGGACAACGGGTTGATATTCCCGTACCGGCATTAACACGACCCGACCGAACCTAGTGATGCTAAAACCGCGAAACCATGATGTCTTCGGACGGAGTGGCGGAGCTGTTGACCCGAACTGGTATTAGGTGCACTAAGGAGTGACGCAGGAGGGCAGTCCATCCGCGGCGATGGTAGGCGCAAGCTGATCCGCGGGCAAGGTGGTAGGGCGAGGCATAGGCAAATCCGTGTCTCTCATAGCCTGAGAACCGAGGCGGACCCGTTCAGGGGAAGTGGATGATCCCATGCTGCCGAGAAAAACTTCGTAGTGAGTGTTAGAGCCGCCCGTACCCCAAACCGACACAGGTGATCAGGTAGAGAATACCAAGGCGATCGAGTGAACCATGGTTAAGGAACTCGGCAAAATGCCCCCGTAACTTCGGGAGAAGGGGGGCCGGATACGTTACACGGCTTGCCCGTGGAAGCGTTGATGGCCGCAGAGACCAGGCCCAAGCGACTGTTTACTAAAAACACAGGTCCGTGCGAAGAAGTAATTCGATGTATACGGACTGACGCCTGCCCGGTGCTGGAACGTTAAGGGGACAGGTTAGCTGGTTTAGGCCGGCGAAGCTTTGAACTTAAGCGCCAGTAAACGGCGGTGGTAACTATAACCATCCTAAGGTAGCGAAATTCCTTGTCGGGTAAGTTCCGACCTGCACGAATGGCGTAACGACTTGGGCGCTGTCTCAACCATGGACTCGGCGAAATTGCATTACGAGTAAAGATGCTCGTTACGCGCAGCAGGACGGAAAGACCCCGGGACCTTTACTACAACTTGGTATTGGTGGTCGGTACAACTTGTGTAGGATAGGTGGGAGACTGTGAAACTCGGACGCCAGTTCGGGTGGAGTCATCGTTGAAATACCACTCTGGTTGTTCTGGCTGTCTAACTTAGGTCCATTATCTGGATCAGGGACAGTGCCTGGTGGGTAGTTTGACTGGGGCGGTCGCCTCCTAAAAGGTAACGGAGGCGCTCAAAGGTTCCCTCAGCCTGGTTGGCAATCAGGTGTCGAGTGTAAGTGCACAAGGGAGCTTGACTGTGAGACAGACATGTCGAGCAGGGACGAAAGTCGGAACTAGTGATCCGGCGGTGGCATGTGGGAGCACCGTCGCTCAACGGATAAAAGGTACCCCGGGGATAACAGGCTGATCTTCCCCAAGAGTCCATATCGACGGGATGGTTTGGCACCTCGATGTCGGCTCGTCGCATCCTGGGGCTGGAGTAGGTCCCAAGGGTTGGGCTGTTCGCCCATTAAAGCGGCACGCGAGCTGGGTTTAGAACGTCGTGAGACAGTTCGGTCCCTATCCGCTGCGCGCGCAGGAGACTTGAGAAGGGCTGCCCCTAGTACGAGAGGACCGGGGTGGACGAACCTCTGGTGTGCCAGTTGTTCCGCCAGGAGCACGGCTGGTTGGCTACGTTCGGGAGTGATAACCGCTGAAAGCATCTAAGCGGGAAGCACGCTTCAAGATGAGGTCTCCCACCGAGTTAATCGGGTAAGGCCCCCAGTAGACCACTGGGTTGATAGGCCAGAAGTGGAAGCACCGTAAGGTGTGGAGCTGACTGGTACTAATAGGCCGAGGGCTTGTCTCAACACCAACCATCGGTTGGCGACAGACAATCTGCTGCGAAGATGTACGCGTCCGCTATACGGTTCCCGAAATACGGTCAACCCCCAGCAACACCCACCCCACACGGGGGTGGAGTGGCTGAGTGTGTGGTTGGTTGATATTTCTATAGAGTTACGGTGACCATAGCGTCAGGGAAACACCCAGTCTCCATTCCGAACCTGGAAGTTAAGCCTGACAGCGCCGATGGTACTGCGACCGGTAGGTCGTGGGAGAGTAGGACGTCGCCGGACATTCACACTGTTAAGGGCCACCCACTCGGGTGGCCCTT